>JAEWFC010000014.1 GCA_023389035.1 Acidobacteriota bacterium | reverse complement strand
CGACGGCACCGCGTCCAGCAGCCACGGCAGGTGCTTGCGCACCCGGGCCTCGGTCGCGGTCGAGCGCAGCACCAGCCGGAGCATCAGCACGCCGTCCGGGGACTCGGTGAGCAGCACGTGCTTGAGCTCGCCGCGGCGCGCCGCGACGTCGTACGGCGTGAGGTCGGCGCGGGTCACGAAGGCGGCGACCACCGGCAGCGCGGCGCGGATCCCCGGCGTGTGCAGCCCGCAGTCGCGGATGTCCACACCCGTGAAGCCACGGTCCAGCAGCCCCAGCGTCGGCTCCGCGACGGTCCCACCCACGGCCATCTTGGCCCTGTTGCGGAAGCCGGAGTCGGCGCCGGCGAACGTCGGCAGCCAGACGGGGGAGTCGACGAGCGAACGGGCGTGCGCCTCCTTGTCGGAGAGCTGGCGTGGGCGCGGGACCTGCAGCAGCGTGCAGGACCGGCAGCGCCCCGCGTCGAAGTGGTGACAGTCCACTAGCGCGGCATCAACGGAGGGAACCCATCCACTCCTCGACGTCGTCCGCGGCCCGGGGGAGGGCGGCGGAGAGGTTCTCCGCACCGTCGGCGGTGACGAGGATGTCGTCCTCGATCCGGATGCCGATGCCGCGCAGCTCCTCGGGCACGAGCAGGTCGTCCTCCTGGAAGTACAGTCCCGGCTCGACCGTGAGGCACATGCCCTCGGCGAGATCGCCCTGCGCGTAGGACTCCGGCGCGGCCCGGCCGCAGTCGTGGACGTCGAGGCCGAGCATGTGGCTCGTACCGTGCAGGGTCCAGCGGGCGTAGACCTTCGACTCGGGGTCGAGCGCCTCCTCGGCGGGGACCGGCAGCAGGCCCATCCCCTCGAGCCCGTGCGCGAGCACGGTCATCGACGCCTGGTGGATCGACTGGAAGGGGACGCCCGGACGGACGGCCTCGATGCCGGCGTCCTGGGCGGCGAGCACCAGCTCGTAGAGCTCGCGCTGGAGGTCGGTGTAGCGACCGTCGACCGGCAGCGTGCGCGTCACGTCGGCGGTGTAGAGGTTGCGGCCCTCGACGCCCATGTCGAGCAGCACCAGGGTGCCGGGCTCGATCGGGCCGGTGTTCTCGATCCAGTGGAGCGTCGTGGCGTGGGAGCCGCCGCCGACGATCGAGTCGTAGCCGATGTCGTTGCCCATCGCGCGGGCGCGGCGGAAGAACGTCCCCTCGATCCAGCGCTCGCCGAACTCCAGCACCCGGTCCCACTCGCGCACCGAGTCCTCGAAGCCGAGGGTGGTGATGTCGCACGCCTCGCGCAGCTCGCCCTTCTCCCACTCGTCCTTGACGAGCCGCATCTCGCTGGCGACCCGGGCGAGCTCGGCGTCGCGCTCGTCGTCCACGCCGACGAGCCCGTCGACGTACGACGACACGCCCCGGTGGACGCGGGTCTTGCCGCGCGACTCGAGCCGGGCCGGCAGGTCCTCGAGGTGGCGGACCTCGAGCCCCAGGGAGTCGGAGATCTCCTTCAGCGACGGCCGGCGACCGGCCCACAGCTCGCCGTACTGGCGGTCGCGGAAGAACTCGTCGGTGTCGCGGCTCGACCGGGGCCGCGCGTAGAGGACGTGCTCGCCGTCCTCGACGACCAGCACCGCGTCGGAGGTCTGGTTGCCGGAGAAGTAGGTGTGGGCCGTGTCCGAACGGAACCGGTAGTCGGTGTCGTTGGCGCGCACCTTGTAGGTCCCCGCGGGCAGCACCAGCCGCTCGCCGGGGAACGCCTCGGCCAGTCGGGTACGCCGCGCGGCGGCGTGGTCGGCCACCGGGTGCTGCGGCAGGTCGAGCTCGCGGTCGCCCCAGCCGGTGCGCATGAAGGCGGCGTAGGCCGGGGGCACGGCGGGGTCGTGCGACTCGGTGTTGAGCTCGGCGTGGAGGGCCTCGCTGGGCTCCTCGGTCACGTCGACGGCAGTCTCGGCGGCGTTGTGATCAGACACACCCTCACCATACGTCCGGGGGCGCGGGCACGGCACGTCGGAAAGCAGGGAGCGCCGCTGCCAGCCGTTAGGCTTCCGGCCATGTCCGTCCACCACCGCGACAGCGTTGCCTTCACGGTCGTGGTCACCCTCCTCACGCTCGTCGGCGCGGGGGTGATGGCACTGGTCATCTGGTTCTCGGGGGGCCCGGGCTCGCTGCTGCTGGCGACCATGCTCGCGGCGGTGCCGGTCGGTCCGCTCGTGGGCTGCTTCCTCTGGCTGGACCGCTACGAGCCCGAGCCCAAGTCGCTGATGGTGGCCGGCATCGTGTGGGGCGCCTTCGTCGCGACCGCCGCGGCGCTCGTGCTCCAGGGAATCGGGGCCTTCGGGGGCGTGTCCAGCCTGGGGACGCTCAAGCTGGTCGCGCCGATCACCGAGGAGGCCACGAAGGGGATCTTCCTCCTGCTCATGCTGTGGTGGCGACGGCACGAGCTGGACGGGGTGCTGGACGGGATCGTCTACGCCGGCATGGTCGGCGTGGGGTTCGCCTTCACCGAGAACATCATCTACCTCGCCGCGGCCTACGACGGCACCGAGGGGATGGGCCCGGGCGGTTCCGAGGCGCTCACCGGCACGTTCATCATGCGCTGCCTGGTCAGCCCGTTCGCGCACCCCACGTTCACCGCCATGATCGGCATCGGTGTCGGCATCGCCGTCTCCTCGCGGGTGGGCTGGGTGCGGCTGGCGGCGCCCGTCGCCGGCTACCTGGCCGCGGTGGTGACGCACGCGATCTGGAACACGGCCGCGAGCGCCGGCGTCGGCAACTTCTTCCTCGTCTACGGCACGCTGATGGTGCCGTTCTTCTTCCTGGTCGCCGCCTTCGCCCTCTTCCGGCGCCGCTCCGAGGGGCACCTGCTGCGCGAGGCGCTCGAGGACGCCG
>JAEWFC010000013.1 GCA_023389035.1 Acidobacteriota bacterium | reverse complement strand
CGTGGTCAGGAGCGTGCCGCGCGAGGTGTCCGCCACCCGCTCCCCGGTGCGACGCGAGATGCCGGCCTTGGTCGCGAGGACCACCTCGTCCCTGGACACCACGTCCCCCAGGAGGCTGCCGACGAGCTGCTCGCTGGCACCGTCGCCGTACCCGGCCGCGGTGTCGACCAGCGTGCCCCCGGCCTCGGCGAAGGCGATCAGCTGGTCGCGCGCCTCGTGCTCGTCGGTGTCGCGGCCCCACGTCATCGTGCCGAGCCCCAGCCTGGACACCTTGAGCCCCGTGTGGCCGAGTGCGCGCTGCTGCATGAGGGCAGGGTAGTCAGCGCGCCCGCCCGGCGTGCCCGCGGCTCGCCGTGACCCGCGCGCACGTAGGCTTCCCGACCGTGATCGACCTCCTCAAGGCCGTGGTGCTGGGCATCCTCCAGGGGCTGACCGAGTTCCTCCCGATCTCGAGCAGCGCGCACCTGCGGATCTTCCCCGAGCTCTTCGGCTGGGGCGACCCGGGCGCCGCCTTCACGGCGGTGGTGCAGATCGGCACCGAGCTGGCCGTGCTGATCTACTTCCGGAACGACATCTGGCGGATCGGCAAGGCATGGCTGCTGTCCCTGCGCAAGCCCGAGCTCCGCGGGCAGCTCGACGCCCGGATGGGCTGGTTCATCATCATCGGGTCGCTGCCGATCGTGATCCTCGGCGTGGCCTTCAAGGACGTGATCGAGCGGGACTTCCGCAACCTCTGGATCATCGGCACGACCCTCGTCGTGTTCGGTGTCGTGCTGGGCGTCGCGGACCGGGTCGGACGCAACGAGCGGTCGATCCGGGAGATGACGCTGGGTCGCGCGGTGCTGATGGGCTGTGCCCAGGCCCTGGCGCTGATCCCGGGCGTCTCCCGCAGCGGCGCCACGATCTCGATGGGTCGCTTCCTCGGCTTCGAGCGCGAGGCGGCCACGCGTTACGCGTTCCTGCTGGCGATTCCCGCGGTGGTCGGTGCCGGCATCTTCGAGCTGAAGGAGATCCCGCACGGCCACAACGACTTCGGCTGGGGGCCGACGGTCACCGCGACGGTCGTCTCGTTCGTCGTCGGGTACGCCGCGATCGCGTGGCTGCTGCGCTATGTCTCGACGAGGTCCTACGCCCCGTTCGTCGGCTACCGGATCCTGCTGGGCGGTGCCACCCTCGTTCTCCTCTCGGCCGGGGTGCTCACGCCGTGACCGGGGTCACAGCCACCCGGATCGCTTGAAGAACCAGAGCAGCAGGCCGGCGACCCCACCCATGAGGATCAGGGCGTAGGCGTAGCCGAAGCGCCAGCCCAGCTCGGGCATGTGGTCGAAGTTCATGCCGTACACCCCCGCGATGAGGGTGGGTACGACGACCAGCGCCGCGCCCGCGGAGATCTTGCGCATGTCGTCGTTCTGCTGCACCGAGATCCGGGCGAGGTAGGCGTCGAAGGCGGTCGAGAGCAGTGCGTCGAGGGTGTCCACGACCTCGGTGACGCGCTGCAGGTGGTCCGCCACGTCCCGGAAGTACGTCGCGGCCTCGTCCGTGATGCCCGCGACGCCGCCACTGGCGAACCTGCGCATCGGCTCGCGCAGGGGGAGGACCGCCCGGCGGACCTCGGCCAGCTCGCGCTTGAGCGTGTAGATCCGCGCGGAGTCGTTGCCGCGGGTCGGGGCGAAGACCGACTCCTCGACCTCGTCGACGTCGATCTCGAGCTCGGCGCCGACCCGCTCGTAGTCGTCGACGACCTTGTCGCAGACGGCGTACATCACCGCCGCCGGACCGTGCTCGAGCACCTGGGCGCGCAGCTCCAGGTCCCGGCGCGACGTCGCCAGGTCGCTGCCGGCCCCGTGGCGCACGGTGATGACGAAGTCCGGTCCGACGAACATGTTGATCTCGCCGGTCTCGACGGCGTCCTGCTCGTCGACGTACCAGAGCGTCTTGAGCACCAGGAAGAACACGTGGTCGTAGTGCTCGATCTTGGGCCGCTGGTGGGACTCGCCGGCGTCCTCGACGGCCAGCGGGTGGAGGCCGAACGCCTCCGCGAGCGCGTCGAGCTCCTCGACGGTCGGCTCGTGCAGCCCGATCCACTGGAACTCGCCGGGCTCGCAGACGAAGCGCTGGGGGTGGCCGACGGGCGCATCGCCCGGGAGCCCGACGCGCACCCCGCGCCGGTAGAGCGCGTTGTCGACGATCACGAGGGTCAGGCTAGTGCCACTAGGGTCGGCGTCATGGCAACCGTGATCCTGGTGCGCCACGGCCGCACCGCTGCCAACGTCTCTGGCGTGCTCGCCGGCCGGCAACGCGGCGTGCGCCTCGACGAGGTCGGACAGGAGCAAGCAGCACGTGCCGGGGAGCGCCTGGCCGGGCTGCGGCTGGCGCGGGTGGTCACCAGCCCCCTGGAGCGCACCCGCCAGACGGCGGCCGCGATCGTGCGGGCCCAGCCCGATCCGCAGCGGGCGCGCACCGAGCGCGGCCTCCTCGAGTGCGACTACGGGGAGTGGGAAGGCCGACCCATCAAGGAGCTCACCCGGCTCAAGCTGTGGCGGACCGTCCAGCAGCACCCGTCGGCGGTGACCTTCCCGGGTGGGGAGTCGCTGCGCGACGTGGCCGCACGGGCCGCGGACGCCGTACGCCGTCACGACGCCGAGGTCACCGC
>JAEWFC010000041.1 GCA_023389035.1 Acidobacteriota bacterium | reverse complement strand
TTAAACGTCCTGCTATAGAACCATTTGCATTTATAATAAAATAAGTTTTACCATTACTTTGCTTTTCAAGTTTATAAGAAAATGTATCACTACACGAATTTTGACATCGAACCGTCAGATGTCCTTTATCATTCTCTGAATAGCTAAAAACTCCAACTTTATCTTCTTTAGGATAAAAATAAAGACCCGCCAAATTATTAATATGGGCAGATAAATCATTGCTTGGTGTAAGAATCTCTAAATCCCACATATTATTGTTAGTAGCAGATGCTTCAATCACACTATCTGTATGAAATGGTGAAAACTTAATGGTTGAGTTATTAGCAATGCCAGAATTTTCAATTTCAAAATAGCCATGTGTCAAATCTGGACTTAATACAGAAGTTTCTACAATAGGCTTCGGCACAGATGTGTCTGATGACGTTGGACTACTTTCTCCCCCCCCTCCACCGCATGCGACTAATAAAACAGATAAAAGAGTTAAAGGTAATAATGTTCTTCTATTGTGAAACATATAAATCCTTGTTTGAAAAAAATTACTTTTTAAAATTTTATAAAAATACTGAATTTAGAATACTTTTGTAAGCACTCAATATCATTTCATAAAACCCTGAAACTTCGCCTTGTTCTTATACAGGAAGGTAAGCTAATTGAGTACTTAGAAGATTATTTTTATCTAAAATTTAGTAAAAAAACGTTCTATTTAAAATTTAATAAACTGGCATTTACTGTCTTATTCCCCCCCATTTAACATAATGGCGATTATACGAAGTACACTTGTATATTAATTTAAAAATCAATAACTTAAAAATTCCACCCTGATCACAAAAAGCACAAAAACCGGATTTTGTAATAAGTTGGTGAGTTTTTAGGCGAATCTGTAACATTTCGCCATTAAAATTGGTTAAAAAATGATCGATATCGGAGTAAGTGCCCATTTCATACGGATCTAGGTTCCAAAAATATCCCCAATTGCTGGGGATAAAATTTAGGCTATTTTGTACGCTTTGGCTCACATAAAACTCGGCCCTTTGCGGCTATCCAGGATAGGTGAATTTTCCTATGATGAACTCATCGGGAACAGGAAGTTCCATAAAAGAATAACAAGAGATAAGCACAAGGACTGTAAGGTACGACAGGAGTTATACCGAGCGAACCAATACAAAAAAACCCCGGCAGGATGCCGGGGTTTTTTATTACTTAGAATATCTATAACTGAGTATTAATCTGATAGCGTGTATTACGTCCACCACCTTCCAATTTGAAGATACATTCTTTCTCAAGTAGGTCTGATAAATGGCGAGTAGCTGTTGCCTTACTGACTTTAGTAACCTTTTGATATTGTGAAGCGCTAATACCCTGTTCAAAGCCATTTTCTCCCCCGTCCAATAAACGGTTTAGAACTTTGCGTTGTTCTTCACTCAGTGCTGTTTTGGAATATTTATTCCAAAACTGACTTTTAAACAATGTTCGACTGATCTGCGATAAGGTTTTTTCAAGATTCCTTGACCAAAATAATGCTGTATATAGAAAAGAGGCTTCAGGAACTAAGTTAGATATGCATAGATTGCAAACTGAAAAAATTCTTAACCATATAGAAACTTTTGGTTCGAGACCACCGTTGAACAAAACTAATTACTAGGAAATATTTATGGAAGTATGGTTAAGCGCAGAGTTAAGTAGCGAGGTTTTAAATGAAGAACAAACTTCACAGGAATCTAAAGTACGTAATGCAGTTGAAGATGCTTTAAATGCTCAACTTCAAAATAAGTCTTATGATATTCCAATAAATAAATGGAAGTGCATTTCGATTATAATGGGGGGAGATAGTTTTGATGAGCGCATTTTTTATTCAATTAAACGTAAAAATATGGACTTTCGCTTAAGAATTGATCCCACCACCTTTAAGGCAACTAATGATTTAGGTCGTCAGAAGCTCATTTTTTCAATGCTCTTAAGAAGTTTAGATTTATTAAAAGCTAAATTTGAAAAAGTTCGTCCTAAACTTGATCCTAAAGTTTTTGAAGAATTAGAAAGGCTTAAATCTGATGCGATAAATGTGGCAAAAGAAGAAAATTGGATTTAATTTTTTCTTCATAAAATCCCATAAAATTAAAAATAAGCACCAAGATGGCGCTATATAAAACATGCAAGAACACAGAGACCTAATGTTCTAATAAAAAATCCCGGCATCCTGCCGGGATTTTTTATTTATAAGATTAATTTTTAATTTCATTCATCTGTTTAACATAAAATCTCTTATGCGAAATTCAGGCTAAAGCCCCTATACAAGGTCACACACTTTACACTTTTTTAAAACTTGATCGCTGATCTGACTTTAGAAATGAATAGATCAATCGAATTTTGATTCTTAGAAAAATCCAGCAGCAGCCCGTTTACTTTAGATCTGATCTCTTTCGGATCAGTCAGCTCCCCATTCATTAAGTTTTTCAGTAGTCCACCCACTTTATTCATATCTGATTTTAGGCTGCGAATTTCCTGGATTGTTTTTATATCAGTCAGACTTTTAGGTTGGTAACCCAATCCTAAATCACGCAAATACTGAGAAGCCGACAAATTTCCCTGGGCCGCACTTTCTTCAATTTTCTTTTTTTTCAGCTTCAGTTACCACAACTTGAATTACTTTTTGGCGTATCCGTTTCGGCTTTTTTTGTTCAGTCATTTTTTTGATTTCCAGTACATTTTGGCTATGCCAAAAGCTCCGCAGGACAAGATGTCACGTTGAGCTGAAAGCGAATAAGTAGGGTAATTTATATAACCAAGGCTTGCCATGTTATATAACATTACACATCTTGCCAATATCACTGAAAGTTCAGTTGCACATAAACGCATATAATTGCACATCAAAATGAATAAAAACCATTTAAAAGCTTATAGTTGCAGATAATTTCATATAAAATCGTATAAAAGCTCTTAATTGCATATAGTTGCACATAATTGCATGAATTAAAGAAAGAGGAAGTCATTATGGTCACCAGACATGGCGCTAAAAAATTCATCATCTCTGTATTACCTGAAATAGAAAAACGGCTAGAAGCTGGTTATACAATTAAGGAAATCCACGCTGATTTACCTGAGCTAGCGAACAATATTTCTTACAGTTCAGTTTTGCGAAATTTGAATAAAATGGGAATCAGTGAAAAAAAGCCACATTCAAATAAAATAGAAAAATTAGAGTCCCAAGATATGGTCCCTACTTCTAATGAAAAAATGAAAATGACGAATGCAGAAAGAAATACAGAAAAATTGAAGACTAAAAAACCTGTTTTTTCTTATGACCCTCATACAAAAGGTAAAGATTTTATCTAATCACTATAAAACTTAGCTTTTAAATGCACTCATTTGCGATTTAAGCTCAAATTCACATAGGAAGGTACAGAACGAGTGTCTACGAGTGAAATCGCTGAAATTCGCGCTTAGACCCTCTGAAAAACAGCTTTTTAGGCTGTGAAGTCTAAATAAGCGTAAATTACATGCAGAAAATTGAGTCTAGATCGAGCGCAGCGAGTAAAAAAGCTCTATGAGCGAAGCGAATTCATCGTGCTTTTGCTTTTTATTGAAGTCACAACGAGATGAGCCAAAAAATTGCCCCGACGAATCGAGCGAAAGCGAGATTCAATAGA
>JAEWFC010000029.1 GCA_023389035.1 Acidobacteriota bacterium | reverse complement strand
GTGGTGAGCTCGTACTTCGACCTGGTGATCGCCTACGGCGACCAGTTCGAGACGCTCGGCTTCCAGGACCTGATCGAGGTGAAGGCGCGAGGCGAAGGCGATCTGGACGTCGCGCTGAAGAATCCGGAATACGCCATCACCCGCGCGATCCGCAAGGTGGCTTCGGCCTACGACGCCGGCGGCAATCCTTTCGAGCGGATGACGCGGCCGGTGGCGTTCAAGGCCTACCTCTCGCCGGACGGCAAGCTGCCGCAATCGCTGCGCGAGCTCCGAGCCGACCTGGAGGCGCTGCTCGAGGAGCTGAAGGCGCGCGCCGGCGACAAGCTCACGGTGAGCTTCCAGGATCCGGAGGCCGACGGCGGTCAGCTCGCGGCACGGCTGCGGCAGGACTACGGCTTCGGGCCACAGGTGGCGAGCCTGGTCGACCCGACGCCGTTCTGGTTCTACATGGTGCTCGAAGGCGACGGGCAGGCGCTGCAGGTACCGATGCCCGAGACGCTCGACAAGGCTGCGCTGGAGCGCAGCGTCGAGGCAGCGCTGCAGCGGTTCACGCCGGGAGCGCTCGCTACCGTCGCCGTCGTGAAGCCCGACGGCGGCTTCGCGCCTCGCGATCCGCGCTTCGGCCCGGGCGGTCAACGCTTCAACCGGCTGGAGCAGGTGCTCGGCGACAACCTCCGCCTGCAGGACACGGACCTGAAGAGCGGCCAGGTCCCGGCGGAGGCCGACCTGTTGCTGGTGCTCGCCCCGGGCCAGCTCGACGACAAGCAGCGCTTCGCCATCGACCAGTTCCTGATGCAGGGTGGCAGCGTCGTGATGACCACCTCGCCCTTCGACGTGCAGATCACCGGCACCATCCACGCGAGCAGGCACGAGTCGGGGCTGGAGGAGTGGCTCGCGCACCATGGCATCGAGATCGGCCAGTCCATGGTGCTCGATCCGCAGAACGCCGCGCTGCCGATTCCGGTGGAGCGCCAGGTGGGCGGACTGACCCTTCGCGAGTACCGGATGCTGCCCTATCCGCACTTCCCCGACGTGCGCGGAACCGGCCTCGATCCCGGCAACCCGGTCACGGCGTCGCTCGGACAACTGACGCTCAACTGGGTCTCGCCGATAACGATCGATGCCGGCAGGAATGGTGACCGGACCGTCACCGAGCTGCTGAAGAGCTCTCCCGGAAGCTGGCTTTCGGACAGCCTCGAGATGGTCCCGGACTATCGCAACCACCCGGAAACCGGCTTCGCTTCGAACGGCGACACCGGTGCGCGGTTGCTGGCGGTGGCGGTGGAGGGACGCTTCGACTCGTTCTACAAGGGCAAGGAATCGCCGCTCGCGACGCCGGCCGCGGACGAGCGGGATCCGGCGGCGAAGCAGGATGGCGACAAGGCGGACGATCCCTCGCCGCGCGTCACCGGCGCGATCGAGCGCTCGCCCGAATCGGCTCGGCTCGTCGTGGTGGCAAGCAACAGCTTCGGCGCCGACATGGCGCTGGAGCTCGCCTCGCAGGGCATCAATACCCTGTACACCAAGCCGCTCGCCTTCCTGCAGAACGCGATCGACTGGTCGCTGGAGGAGCCCGGCCTGCTGGCGCTTCGGGGGCGCACCCAGCTCGCCAGCACGCTCGTGCCGCTGCGCGAGGGCGACCAGCGGCTGTGGGAGTCGGTCAACTACGGGCTGGCGCTGGCGGGCCTGGTCGCCGTCTGGGCATGGCGTCGACGGGTGGCGACGGTGGACCGCAAGCGCTACGACCAGGTTCTCGCGGAGGTGTGACCCATGCAGAAGACGATCAGGCTGCTGGCCCTGCTGCTTGCGGCCCAACTGGTGATGGCGGTTGCTGTCGGTTGGTTCGACCGAGGCCTGTCCTCGCCCGCCGACGCCGCCCCGCTGATCGCGGTTGGCGGCGACCGGATCGATCGCATCACCATCGAAGGCCCGGATGACACGAAGGCGGTGCTCGCCAAGGCCGAGGGGCAATGGCGGATCGCCAATGCCGGCGACTTCCCGGCCGATGGCGAGCGGGTCGAGCAGCTGCTGGAGCGGCTGCAAGGCCTGCACGGCGCAACGCCCGTTGCCACCAGCGCGAGTGCCCGGATTCGGTTCAAGGTGGACGAGCGGGAGTTCGAGCGCCGGATCCTCCTCGCCACCGGAGACGAGACCGTCGCGACGCTCTACCTCGGCACTTCGCCCGGCCTGCGACGCATCCACGCTCGCGTGGACGGCGAGGAGGCGATCCACAGCGTCGAGCTGGCCGCCTACGACGTGCCGCCCGGCGCATCCGACTGGGAGGACAAGGCGCTGCTCGCGTTTGCACAATCGGAGGTCCGTTCGCTCGAGGTCGCGGGACTGCGGATCTCGAAGGCGGATGCAGTCGCCAGGCCGGACGGCAGCCGGCCCGACGAGTCGAGCGACGGCGGCGCGAAGCAGGCGCAAGCCCCCGAGGCGGGTTGGGTGGCGACGGGCCTGGACGCCGACGAGCGCCTTGCGGCCGAAGCGGTCGACAAGCTGGTGCAGCGGGTAGCCGACCTGCGCTTTGTCTCGGTGCGCGGGCGCGAGGCCAAGCCGGAGTACGGCATGGAGGACCCCGTGCTGACGATGACGCTGACGCGCGCGGGGGGCGAGCCGTTGACCTACCGCCTGGGCAAGGCGCCGGACGCGGACGACTACACCCTGCAGGTGTCGAACCGCGCCGAGTTCTTCAATCTCGGCAGTGGGACGGCCAGATCGCTGGTGGAGGCGGCCGCGCGCGAGGCACTGGTGGAGAGCCCGCACGAGGCGGCGAAGGACGGCTGATCCGGGAAGGCCCGCGCTACCATTGACGGTTGGCCTTGGAATCCGGAGATCGCCCGCATGACCGAACCCGTCCGCCTCACCCAGTACAGCCACGGCGCCGGCTGCGGCTGCAAGATCTCGCCGAAGGTCCTGGAGGTCATCCTTTCCGGCAGCGGCGCGCAGAACATCGATCCGGCGCTCTGGGTGGGCAACGCCTCGCGCGACGACGCGGCAGTCTACGCGGTGGACGAGGAGCGCGGCGTGGTATCGACCACGGACTTCTTCATGCCGATCGTGGACGATCCGTACGACTTCGGACGCATTGCCGCCACCAACGCGATCAGCGACATCTACGCGATGGGCGCCGATCCGCTGATGGCCATCGCGATCCTCGGTTGGCCGGTGAACGTGCTCTCCCCCGAAGTCGCCCGCGACGTCATCCGCGGTGGACGCGCCGCGTGCGACGAAGCCGGCATCCCGCTGGCCGGCGGCCACTCCATCGACGCGCCCGAGCCGATCTTCGGGCTGGCCGTGACCGGCCTGGTGGCGAAGGGTCACCTGAAGCGCAACGACACCGCCACGACCGGATCCCGCCTCTTCCTGACGAAGCCGCTCGGCGTCGGCATCCTCACCACCGCGGAGAAGCAGTCGCGCCTGCGCGAACACGACCGCGGCGTCGCACGGGATTGGATGTGCCGGCTCAACCGCGCCGGCAGCCGGTTCGGGAAGCTGGCCGCCGTGACCGCGATGACCGACGTGACCGGCTTCGGCCTGCTCGGGCACCTGGTGGAGATGGCCGACGGCAGCGGGCTCACCGCCCGCCTGCAGGCGGATGCGGTCCCCCGGCTGGCAGGGATCGAGCACTACCTCGAGCTCGGCTGCGTGCCAGGGGGTACGCAGCGCAACTTCGACAGCTACGGGCACCGGATCGGAGAGATCACCGCCGCGCAGAGAAATCTCTTCTGCGATCCGCAGACCAGTGGCGGCCTGCTGGTGGCGGTCGAGCCGGACGGCGAGGCGTCGTTCCTGGCCGCGGCCGAATCGGAAGGACTCGAGCTTCGCCCCATCGGCGAGCTGGTCGCCAAGGAGGGCCATGCCGTCCGCATCGACTGACGCGACCCTGGACCCGCCGGGAGTCGCTTCGGAGCTGGTAGACGACTTCCGGTCCATCTTCCTCGCCGGCATCCCGTTGCTGGACGTCCGCGCGCCGATTGAGTTCGGCCGCGGTGCCTTCCCGGGCGCGGTGAACCTGCCGCTGCTCACCGACATCGAACGGCAGAAGGTCGGTACCGCGTACAAGCAACGAGGGCAGGCGGCGGCGATCGAGCTGGGACACCGGCTGGTAGGCGGCGCCATCCGCGAGTCGCGGCTGAGCGATTGGGCGGCTTTCGTCCGCGCTCATCCCGACGGCGTGCTCTATTGCTTCCGCGGCGGCCTGCGTTCCGCCGTGGTCGCGCAGTGGCTCCGAGACGACGCCGGCCTGCGCTACCCGCGGGTCCGGGGTGGCTACAAGGCGATGCGACAGTTCCTCTCGGAGGAGATCGAAGGGGCGGTGCGTGACTGCCGGGTAGTGCTGCTGAGCGGGTTGACCGGCACCGGCAAGACCGAGGTGATCGAGGCCCGGCCCGACGCGATCGACCTGGAGGGCCATGCCAACCACCGTGGCTCGGCCTTCGGCAAGCGCGCGACGCCGCAGCCGAGCCCGATCGACTTCGAGCACCGGATCGCGATCGACCTGCTTCGCAAGCGGGCCGCCGGCCTGAACCGATTCCTGCTGGAGGACGAGGGCCGCAGCGTCGGCAGCTGCGGCCTGCCGCTGGCGCTGCGCGAGGCGATGCAGAGATCGCCGGTCGTCTGGCTGGAGGATCGCTTCGAGGCCCGGGTCAGCCGGATCCTGCGCGACTACGTCACCCGGCTCTGCGCCGAGTTCATCGCGACGAGGGGCGAGGAGGCGGGGTTCGAGGCCTTTGGCGCGCGCCTGCGCTCGAGCCTCGAGGCGATGACCAGGCGGCTCGGGGTGGAGCGCCTGCGCCGCGTCGATGCGCTGATCTCGCAGGCGCTATCCCGGCAGCAGCGTACCGGGGAAGTGGAGCAGCATCGCGACTGGATCGCCATCCTGCTGGCCGAATACTACGACCCCATGTACCAGTACCAGCGCGACCGCAAGGCGGACCGGATCGTCTTCACCGGGGACCGCGACGCGGTGCTCGAGTGGCTGGAGACCTCCGGCTAGCGAACGGCCCTTTCCGGGGCGCGCCAGTCGAGGCGCGGATACTGCCGGGCGGCCGCGCGGGACAGCCTCGTTCGGACTTTCTGCGTTGCCCAGCGAAGGCCTCGCAGTCGTCGCAGCGCCGCGCCCGCGGTGCGCCTGAGCTTCGCGTCGGCTTCGATGACGGCGATCAAGGCGTCGATTCGCGCCTCGGTGGCATGCAGTTGCTCCAGTTGCATGGTGGTGCCTCCCTTGTTGTCCGGCGGGGCCACGCAATCACCATGCCCGGGCAGGCCGTGCGCTGCGTCGACGCGGGAGCCGAGGCGCCACGCGCGGCCGATGCCTACGCGGCCGCCTCTCGCGGCAGTCGCACGGTGAACGTGCTGCCCTTGCCGATGCCGTCGCTGCTTGCCTGCACCGTGCCCCCGTGCAGCATCACCAGCTCCTTGACCACGGCGAGGCCGATGCCCACCCCGCCTTCGCCACTGTCGGTGACATGGACCTGCGCGAAAAGATCGAAGATGTGCGCAAGCGTCTCCGGCGGGATGCCGATACCGTTGTCCTCCACCCGCACGACCGCCTCGTCCGCCTCGGCCGTCACGTGCAGCCAGATGCGGCCGCCCGGCGGTGTATATCGCGCGGCGTTGTGAAGAAGGTTGCCGAAGATCTGCTGCAGCCGGATGCAGTCGCCCACGAGCTCGATGGGACCCGGCGGCATCAGGATCTCGAACTGCTGCCCGCGCTGGTCGATGAGGGTGTGCACGGACTCGGTGGCATGCCTGATCACCTCCTGCAGCACCAGGCGCTCGCGCTCCAGCCGGACCTTGCCGGCGCTCGCCCTCGTCGCCTCCAGCAGCCCGTCCACCAGCCGCCGGATCATCTCGACCTGTCGCTCGATGAGCTGGACGGGATAGTCCACCGCGGCGCCACCGCGCAGCAGGTGAGTCGCGTTCGCGAGCGGTGCCAGGGGATTTCGCAGCTCGTGCGCGAGCGTGGAGATCACCTGGTTCTTGCGCAAGTCACGCGCTTCCAGGTCGGCGAGCTGGTTGCGCAGCGTCTCCTGCTGCTCTTTCCAGTCGGTGCGGTTGCGAAAGAGCTTTCCGTAGCCGATCAGCTCGCCCTGCTCGTCCCTCAGCGCATAGGTGAGGCCCGTCGCCCAGAAGACGGAGCCGTCCGGGCGCTGGGTCCAGCGGTCGTCCTCCGCGCTGCCCTGGCTTCGTGCGACGGCGAGCTCGTGATCCGGGATGCCGAGCGCGACGTCGTCCGGCACGAACAGCGTGCTGCTCGGCCTGCCGATGAGGCTGCGTTTGTCACATCCGAGGATCCGCTCCGCGCCCCGGTTAGCCCACACGATGGTTCCGTGGGCATCGATCAGGAGAAGCGTGTGACCGTTCGCCTGTTCGTCGAGCGCCTCGAGCAGCCGTCTCGCTTCCGGGCTGCGGTCCAGAGGCATTGGTTCTCCCGCTGCACGGCCAGGCCGTGGGCTGCGGGATGCGCAATCTGCGTTCCCGGGGTACACTTCGCGCAGCCAAGCTGGTGGAGGCCGGCGAGGTCAGGGGCGGACTGCGGTGAACCGCAGCCGCCCCCACATCCTCCAGCACCCGCGGTCCTCAGGTCGGGTTGATCCGGATCATCAGCGCCTCCGACGGCGTGCCGGCCGAGTCGATCACGAACACCATGTAGAAGCCTGGCGGCGTGGCGTGCTGCGACGCAGGCGGCAACTGCACGTTCAACGTGTTGCCACTGCGGCTGAAGGTCGCCTCCACGAAGCGCTGCTCCATGTCGAAGGAGTGCGTCACCGAGCCGGTCTTCACCAGCGTGACGCGTCGGATCGCGGCTGCATCCGGAGATACGATCGGCAGCACGTCGCCCGGGTTGACCACGCGAGGCAGGGCGCCCGGCGCCTTCTCGATGATCGGGCGTGCAGCGCGCGTGCCGTCGCTCGCGAAGAGATAGCCAGGGTAGTAGACCTGGGCATCCAGGTTGTCGACCGGACCGGGTGATCCGCCACCGGTGGACAGCACGGAGCCGTCCGGCAGGAGAAGCGTCACGCTGTGATAGAGGCGCTTCGACGTCATCGAGGCACCGATAGACCAGGTCTCCGTCGCCGGATCGAAGATCTCCGTGTGGTACCCGATCTGCCCAACGTCCAGTCCCGCCGGGTCGTCGAGCAGGTTCTTGGTCGATCCCCCCGATACCAGCACGCGTCCGTCCGCCAGGACGGTGGCATTGGCCCATTGGCGAATCTGGCTGAGCCGCGGCAGGTCCTTCAGGCGCGGCGTGGCGCCGGTGATGTCGATCAGCGTGGCGTTGTTGCTGGTTCCTCCGACCTGAAGGATCTTCCCGGGTCGGTACATCACCGCGGTCGACGAAGCCACCCAGCCGCGGCCGTAGGGAACGTCCCAATGCGTCCCGAGTATCGTCAGCCGTCCCGGCAATCCGCCTTCACCGGCCTGGTACGGCTCTACCCGGTACATCCAATGATGATCGAAGCCGAAGATGGTGCCGTCGGGCGCGACGAAGTTGCGCGGGTAGTTGTTGTCGAAATAGGGGTGGCCATTGCCGGGCTGCGTCTTCAGCGTGTCGATCCCCTCGAGCAGGATCGACTGGCCGTTCGAGTCCCGGATCTCCGGATGATCCTCGCCGTCCGTCCCGCCCTGGATGTAGAGGTCGCCGTTGGGCAGCACCGTGGTGGTGCTGTACCAGCGCGGGCGTTTCATCGGGGTGGAGGGCCGAAGCTGGTTGTTCGACGGATTGAAGATATTGGTGTCGTCGGTGCCACGGCTCAGCAGCCGCCCGCCCTGCACGATGTCCCCGCCGTTCAGCAGCAACTCGCCGGACAGCGGCAGGACGACCTGCGAGCTGCAGAAGAGATAGGTCCCGGTCCGGTTCTCGAGCGTGAGGTGTGAATCGGGAGAGTGGATGCCGTAGGAGGGGTCGAACACGTCATACATGAATGCCCCGGCGCCCGTACGGCTGAGGTCGGTGCCGTACGTCATGACCCGACCGTCGGGAAGCAGGGCCGCATGTATCGACAGGAGCGGCCAGTTCACGACCGGTGACCAGGACCCGACCTGCCGTTTCGACGAGGGGCTGGGGCTCGGTGCGGGCGTCGGCGTCGGCGCGGGTCCGGGCGCGGGCTTCGGACCAGGCGCGGGCGCCGGCCCCGGGACCTCGGCCGCCGGTATCGACGGCTGCTGCGGCGTGCCTGGCTCGACCGGCGCTGGCGTCGGCATCGTCCCGGTGGGCGGCGGATTTCCGGAGGACTCCCCTCCTCCGCCACATGCGGTGAGGGCAGCGAGTATGACGGCTTGGCTGACGACGAAAGAGAGACCGTGGTTCATGGCGCCCCGAGACCGTGAGTAACGATTGATTGCGACTCGCAGGCCAGCCGCCGAGATACTCTAGGGGGCAGTCCGGACGGACTCAGTGAAGCAGTTAACGCTGCTCCTCCGACAACGTCTCGCTGACGGTCGTTCGCGGCATTCGTTCCGCTTCACCGGCAGGCGGGGCTGCGCGGACCGGCAGGCCGCGCGGGCACGCCGCGCGAACCTTCGCGCGATTCCCGACCGCGTCAAGGCATAATTCCCGGAAGCGGCGCGGCCGGTTCCGGCGCGGGACGATTCGCTTCGAGCGGCTTCCCGTCCAAAGCGTGTACAGTTGCGCCATCGGCCGGCGCTTCGGCCGCGGGCCTTCAAAGGTCGCGAGAAGCCTTCATCAGGAGACATTCCATGCAGCAGACCGTCAAGCTGACAGTGAACGGCAAGCCGGTTTCCGTCACCGTCGATTCCCGCACCTTGCTGGTGCAGCTCATCCGGGAGAACCTGG
>JAEWFC010000032.1 GCA_023389035.1 Acidobacteriota bacterium | reverse complement strand
TGAAGCTCGTCTAAATGGTCAAGCGGTTAATCCACAAGCGTATATTTTAGAGTAATAAAAGTGAGCACGTATAAGAGGGCAAAGCCTTCTTGTACGTGCTTTTTTTGTTATGAAGCACATTAAAAAGCGTTAAAAAAGGGTTAGTATGCTGAGGCAGTTAAAAATAGAATTAATTTAAATATATTTAATTTAATTTGTTGATAAGCTTGGACACAATGAATATAACGAAAACCTACTCAATATAATGTACCAAACTTAATACGAGTAGGGAGGCGGGAGTGTGCATGATTACATCAAAGAGCGGACTATAAAAATAGGACGCTGCCTTGTTGAAACAAAGCAGACTGTGAGAACAATTGCCAAAGAGTTTGGTGTTTCAAAAAGTACAGTGCATAAAGATTTAACTGAGCGATTGCCAGAAATTAACCCCGAACTAGCCGAACAAGTAAAAGATATTTTAGAATTTCACAAATCAATACGCCATTTAAGAGGTGGTGAAGCAACGAAAATAAAATACCGTAAAGCAGCACCAAGAAAAAAAGAAGTGATCGCAGCTGCAAATACGAAGTAAGAAAGGAGAAAGTAAGAAATATTTTATAAAATGAGAGAAATTTTAATAAAAGTAAAGGTATTTCTATGATTTTGGCGAATAATGTTATTTATTAATTGAGACTTGTGTAGCATAATATTGTATAGACTATAACATTATTCGTTGGAGGACTAGAGCCTGATGTTTAGTAAGGATATTGGAATTGATTTAGGTACGGCAAACGTATCTATTCACGTAAAAGGTAAGGGCGTCGTTTTAGATGAGCCTTCTGTAGTAGCAATTGAAAGTGATACAAAAAAAGTACTTGCTGTTGGCGAGGAAGCACATCGTATGGTTGGCCGTACTCCAGGAAATATTATTGCCATTAGACCGCTAAGAGACGGTGTAATAGCAGATTTTGATATTACTGAGGTTATGCTTAAAGAATTTATTCTCCGTGTGGATGGTCGTAAGTGGTATTCTAGGCCTCGTATACTTATTTGTGCACCTACAAACATCACATCGGTAGAACAAAAAGCGATTCGCGAAGCTGCAGAGCGTAGCGGTGCAAAAGATGTATACTTAGAAGAAGAACCAAAAGCTGCTGCCATTGGGGCTGGAATGGATATTTTCCAGCCTAGTGGCAATATGGTCGTCGATATCGGTGGTGGCACGACTGATGTTGCAGTATTATCTATGGGTGATATTGTAACA
The DNA here is from genome assembly GCA_023389035.1 of Acidobacteriota bacterium. Taxonomy (GTDB): domain Bacteria; phylum Acidobacteriota; class Blastocatellia; order Pyrinomonadales; family Pyrinomonadaceae; genus OLB17. The sequence continues at coordinate 1,490 of JAEWFC010000032.1, read as the reverse complement.
GCACAGTCTATTAAAGTTGCAGGTGACAAGTTCGACGAGGCTATAATGAAATATATTAAAAATAAGTACAAGTTATTGATCGGTGAACGCACGAGCGAGGACATTAAAATTCGTATTGGAACGGTTTTAGATAATGGCAGTTATGAAGAAATCGATATTCGCGGACGTGATATGGTAACAGGGTTACCTCAAACGATTACTATGCGGTCAAATGAGGTTCGTGAGGCGTTATGGGATCCTGTAATGTCTATTGTTTCTTCAGCTAAGTATGTGCTAGAGCAAACACCACCTGAGCTTTCTGCTGATATCATCGATCGTGGTGTTATTTTAACTGGTGGTGGAGCATTACTTGGTGGCTTAGATACATTGCTAGCCGATCAGTTAAAGGTTCCAGTTCTAATAGCTGAAAATCCTATGCATTGTGTCGTTAAAGGAACGGGCATTTTATTAGATAATCTGGACAAGCTTAAAAAATAAAATGGCAAATAGACAAATAAGTACAGGTAAGATGCTTATGGGGGGCATGCTGAGGTGCTTGTTTGTCTATTTTAGGTTATATGACCTATAATAAAATTATAAAAATATGCCGATAAAAAGTAGAACTATTTTAATTGGGAGGTCTCAACATGATTCGAGGACTCTATTCAGCAGCGTCTGGACTTATTAGTCAACAAAGAAGACATGATACAATAACAAATAACATAGCTAACTTTGAAACTGTAGGCTACAAACAAAAGACTACACCTCTTAGTTCGTTTAACGAGATGCTATTACAATATACAGAGCCAAACACGTCTAACACGAAGCAAATAGGTACGTGGACAGGTAATGTATTTGCCGAGGAAGCCGTTACGTTGTTTCAGCAGGGAGATTTATTCCAAACTAACCGTAAAGGTGACTTTGCGTTAGTTTCTAATATCCAAGTTGCTGGTATGCAATTCGATAGTAATGGGAAGTCTGTTGATGCTAACGGAGAAGTCACGTATCAACCACAAGCTTACTTTACTGTATTAGGAGCAAACGACGAAATGCGCTATACACGAGGTGGACAGTTTTCTGTTAATATGAATGGTGAATTAATAACGGTGACCGGAGAACGTGTGTTAGCTCAAAATGGTCAACCAATTGTATTGCCTGCTGGTGTTAGCTTAGATGAGTTAATATTAGGTGGAAACGGAAACTTGTTTACTGCTGATGGGAACGATACCGGAATTGGCTTTTTATTATCACGTGTAGAAAACCCTAATCGCTTAATACCTGTAGGAGATGGTAGCTTTAAACTGCCAGATGGTGAAGAAGCAGAGGCAGTTGTAGGTGACGACAATGTTGCTATTATGCAGCAGTATTTAGAGCGTTCCAACGTTGATTATATGCAAGCTCAGGTTGAGCTAATGGCTGCAGCTCGAGCATATGAAGCGAACGCACAGATTATTAAATATTACGATCAAACATTAAATAAAACTGTAAATGAAATAGGCAGAGTACAGTAG
>JAEWFC010000037.1 GCA_023389035.1 Acidobacteriota bacterium | reverse complement strand
CGGCCGGGCTCGCGGTCGACGTGGCGGGTGCAGGCGCGGCGGCGCGCGCGGACGCGGGCCGTGCCGGCGCGGTCACCGTCTGCGAGGATCCCGGTGCCTGCGCCGACATCGTGCCCGACCCGGTGGCGCGGGCCGCCGGCGGGCTGGCCGTCCTGGTCACCATGCTGGGGGAGACCCGCCGCGCGGACCGACGCTGGCGGCAGCTGGCGGGCCGCCGCGGCCAGCCCGGCTCGACCGAGGCGATCATCGCGCTGCCGCCGGCCCTCGGAGGCGAGCATGCCTGGCTGCCGTCGGGTTTGATGCGATCATTGGTGCTGGCGCGTCGCTGCTTTCTGGAATGGCGCGCGAGCGCCGACCGCTGCCGCAGCGCGCGTGGTCGGCTGATCGCACCCGAGTCGCCGGCGGCCTGGCCGCAGGCGGCACGGCTGCAACACGAAGGGCACTAGGGAAGGTCTGCACAAGTCATCCGAACTAGCGGATGATTCGGGCAGTCCAATGTGTTGAAGGGAAGGTCAGCCGGATGAAACAAGCATCGCTTTCCACGGGCGGATGGGCGCTGAAGACCAAGGTGACGCGCCGGGCGAAGTTTCTGGCCGAAATGGAAGCGGTGATCCCCTGGCAGCGGCTGTTGGCGGTGATCGAGCCGCACTATCCGAAGGCAAGCACCGGCCGCCCGCCGCATCCGATGGAGCGGATGCTGCGGATCTACTTCATGCAGCAGTGGTTCAACCTGTCGGATCCGGCGATGGAGGATGCGCTGTACGACAGCGAGTCGATGCGCGGCTTTGCCGGCCTGGACCTGGGCAGCGAGCTGGTGCCTGACGAATCGACGATTCTGCGCTTCCGGCATCTGCTGGAGACCCATGGGCTGGCGCAGACGCTGTTCGACGAGATCCGCGGTTTGCTCGAGGAGCGCGGGTTGCTGGTGAAGTCTGGCACGATCGTGGACGCGACCATCATCGCGGCGCCGCCCTCGACCAAGAACGCCTCCCAGAGCCGGGATCCGGAGATGCGCCAGACCCGCAAGGGCAAGCAGTGGCACTTCGGGATGAAGGTTCACGTGGGAACGGACCGCACGGGGCTGGTGCACAGCCTGGTGACCGGCCCGGCTTCGGAGTCCGACATCAGCCGAATCGACGACTTGCTGCATGGCCGGGAGCGCGAGCTCTATGGCGACCAGGCCTACTGGTCGGAGGACCACCGGCGGCATTGCCGCCATGCCGGCATCGCCTACCGGGTCAATCGCCGAGCCAAGAACCGGCACCACCCGCTGACCGAACACCAGAAGGCGACGAATCGCGAGCGCTCGCGCTGCCGTGCCCGTGGCGAACATGCCTTCCATGTGGTCAAGAACCTCTGGGGATTCGCCAAGGTGCGCTACCGAGGGCTGATGAAGAACACGACGCGGGCGCTGACCGCCTTTGCGCTGGCCAACCTGTTCCTGGTTCGCAAGAAGCTGATGGTGATGCAGCCGCTGGGAGCCCAAAGTGCGTGATACCAGCGCCCCCACGGGGCGTCTCGGCCTCCGCGGCCGAGCCGAACCAGGCCTGCAGGCCTGGATCTCGGTTCGGTCAGTCACCTTCATTGCGCGGAACGCTCTCATGGACGGTTCTGCAGAGCTTCCCTAGGGAGCGGCTTCCATTCAGCGCTGCCCATAGCAGCGTTGCGACGAGCATGGCGCATGTCGAGCTGAAGGACTGAACGGGCCTTGAAGGTGCCAAGAAGTAGGATTGGGAGCCGGAATGTATTCACAAGCTCTTGGAACCAGTTGAGCATGCTTTCTCGTCCCCCACTCCTTTTCACACTGAGGTTCTGAAGTTCATCGAGGACCAAGATGCCCAGGTTATGCGTGATTGCATGGACCTCTACGATATGCATGATGTCCTCGGGCCCCATTCTTGTGGTCACCGTGCGCGCAGCGCTGGTACCAAGAGCCCGGTCCAGGGCTCTAAGCGTGTCGAGCGCAAGTTCCCGGATGCTTCCATCCTTTGGCGTGTCGACCTTCAGCCAAACCAGTTGGTGAATATGGTGTTCAGGGTGAAAGATGTACTGCGGATACGCTCCGAGCACGGCCTCCGTGCTCGTGGACTTTCCCATCCCGGAGACGCCCATAATCGAATGGGAACAGATGGGAGCTTGGTCAGAATAGGTCACTTTGCTGGCCCCTCCTCCTTGGGCGCGCTCGTACGCCATCTGAAGTAGCTCCGCACGCTCCGGCAAGAGCGGGTTGCGTTTCCGGTAGCCCCAACGGATGAGTTGGTCAACCCGTCGTCCCAATGTAAGGTGCTGTTCTCCGGGAACGAAAAGGTCCTTAACCTGAACCAAGTGGTATCCGCGAATGTAGGAGACTGCCTCGCGTTGTCGCGCATCAAAGGTCGGAAGAGAAAGAAGCTGCTCAAGCCACTCCTCGTCAGATTTGATTGGTGGTAGCGCCTCTATCAGAGGGTTTCCGTCCAAGGCAGGGATGCCAGACGTGCGATACACCGCGTGTACGGGCCGAGTAACAGATTGGATGGTCGATGACATGCTTTACGATGGGTGGTTAGTGGGGTTTAGACCGTTCGTCCGGGCGTGTGGGCTATCTGGACGCCAAGCGACGCGCGATTAGGTTCTGCACGGCAGCGTTTGCACCATGGTCATTGCGGTCGTCCTCGCTCGGCCACGGGCTAGCCGACACAGTATCCACAGGAGGAGTGCCGCTCGCCTCAGAGGTCATTGCCGTTATCTCTGCCGCGCGGTTGTTCCGAATGTCCCTCAGTTTTCCGGACCTGGACTGCGAACCGTCCTCGTGTGACTTGGTCTCGCGCTTCCCGACTTTGACCGTCTCGTGAATCTGCTCCTCGAACCCCAGCTGGATTGGTAGGGTGCGCCAGTACGCTTCAGCGTTCTGGATGCGACCTTGCTTTTGAAGCGCGGCAATCTCTGAGAGCGCGCCAGAAGCGAGCCTGCTACTGCGTGGAGCGGGATTGGCAGCAAAGGTGCCAGTCCTGGCCTCGGGAGACAGCACAGAAAGTTCGCCGAGGTCTAGGGGGTGATACAGCGCTTCGAGCTGCTTCCCAGAAAGGAAGGCCTCAGTGAACCAAGGCTGCTGTGCCATACCATGACCCTGGAAGTAGAGGCCTCTCTGGAACTGCAGCCCTCGCCTTGTCAGTTTCACCGAATGGCGCGGCCACAGGTACCACTTCACATAGTCCAGGTCGAACTGCCGCCCGTCGAATTGGAGGTTCTTCACGCCCCAGTTCCAGAGCTCAATCGGTTGGAACGGAACCCCGGCCTCCACCACTTCCGGCCAGGCCTCGTAGTCGCGTACCACCCGGTGGTTCGCATGCATCACCGAAAGGATGATTGCGCGGGTGATTTGGACGATGTCGAGAGCCGCTCTCAGCGCGGCTGGCTCGGCGTCGCGCCCGAGGAAGTCCTTGTCGACATAACCCGGCATATACGGCCCGAACTTCGCCTGGATGACGCCGAACGCTCGCTCTCCCACCCCCTTCGCGTCACCAGCGAAGGGTCGAGCGTTCTCGACATCAAGATTGAAGGCGACTACGAGCATCTCGGCGAGGTTCGAGGCAAGCTCTCCTCGGTCCCCCATGAGGTGAACCGGAATGTACCCGGTCGGCCATTGGCCGGGCAGGATGGGAACTCCATAGGTGGCACAGAACGCAACCTTGTCGATGCAGGCATTGAACAAGGCGAGCATTGCTCCCGCCCAGCAGGGCGGCTCAAGACCGACGTACATCCCGACGATGAGGCGCGAGAACTGGTCGACGACCAAATATAGGGTGGGGCGACCAACGATACGATTGCGGTTCAAGCGCGAGACGCAGTAGACGTCGAGTACAGTGGCATCGATGTAGTAGCGGGTCCCCGGGCCTCGAACTCCCTTTAGAGTGCCAGTGAAAAGTTGCTTGAACTTGGTCTCCGCCGACCGCGCCCCGAGGCGCCTTGTCTGACGATTGGCAGGAGAAACCTCCAGTTCATAGTGATACCTGAACTGCTCAAAGGTCGGTACGGCATCGAAGTTTTGGATTTCGACCTTGTTTGGCTTGCTGGGGCCTTGCGCTGGCTCCTTGGCCAAGGGCGGATATGGACGTGGAACGACTCGCACCTCGTTGCTATAGAACTCCAGGAGCATCCAGGTGTAGGCGCTTCTCAGGTTCTTGTTGTTGTTGCCAACGGGAGAGAAGTAGAACGCTCGCCTCATGGCGTTCCGGTGCTGCTCCGTCATGGCGACGCCGACACCTGGCTGAGTCGTCCTCGGTCGCCCTGGCTTGGGGGGAGCCTGCCTTCGCCACACGGGCCTTGGAGGGGGCGCCGCAGCGGTAGTACCTACAGACTAGACTGGCCTTACCGCCGCCGCCTTGAAGGTATCGGCGTACGGTGTCATAGAAGAAGGGCTTTGACGCGATTCTGGCCTTGGCGAGCTCGGAGGCGATGCGGCCACGAAAGGCTTCGTCGTAGATGGCCGCACCATACTGCTCAAGGGCGCAGATGAGTTGCCACCTGCGTTCCAAGATTCGAGTTTCGGCTGGCGATAGAGAGGAGAGATTGATGGGCTCTCTGGCCTCGGCCTCGACCACTAGGTCTGCCAATGCGATGTCTGCAAGTGCCCTACTCTTGCTCCACCGTTCGGGCATCGCTCTAGGAGCGTCCAGTTGAATGACAACGAAGTGAGTCGACGCGTTGTCTGGTGCTTCAGTGGAGGGCAGCAGCTCCAGCAATCGAAATCGCTTCCCGTCGCGCTTACGGAGCAGGATGGAGTTCTTGGGGAGAGCCACAACGCTTAGGAGTCCTGACCGAGGAGCGTCAGGTCGCACACCAAGTGGTCCTGCAACTGCATCGGCAGCCGAAGATTGGCGTGCAGATGGCGCCTAGCGATGAGGTGGCGTGCGACGTCAAAGACGGCGTGGGGGTCAATGCCGTAGCGGCCAGCCACCTCCTGGCAGAGCTCCCTTAGTGTCAGCGAAGACTTCAGACCGACGGCCTCAACTAGGGTTCGCCCCAGTCGGGCCTGCAGAGCGAGGCTCTCGGCACCCGAATGGGGAAGCCGGTAGAACGCCCGAACCGCGTTGTAGTTCTCGATGAGGTTGTCGTTAAACAGGGTCTCGTCGATGATTTCCAGCATCAACCCGCGTCGCTGCCAGTAGAGGGACGCTACTTTGAGGAGCTGCTGCTGTCTGGGGTTGGATAGGTCCTGGCTGTACTTGAATGTTAGTGGGCGCTGGACCACGGCGCCGCTTGCGACGCGCTGTGTTATCAAGAAGTCGATAGTCATAACGTAAGGTGTCCCGTCGGCCGTACGGGGCGGTCGAATTCCGAGATGTCGAGCGGCTTGGTATGTCTCAAGACGATTCATCGGGAACTGCTCCCGAATGTCGAGGGTTGTGTAGTCCTGCTCGAACGTGAGAAAGACCTTCCATTCACCGTCTGACAGGAGATGATGGACACGATGCGTAAGCAGGCCGAACGTGCGGTGTGACCGTCCAAGCGAAGGGACGTCTTGGATGTGTAGCCATGGCTTGTAGTTCCTGCCTACACCTGTACCGCGACCCTCAGCGAGGAACTTCTGAACTCTCTTCTCATCGAACGAATAGCGTCTGCGACCCACAGCGACCTCGTGCTTCTGGCAAGGCGAAGGACCTTAAGGATGCGAACCCCAAATCGGTCGTGAACCTGTACTGGCGGTGCACGGGGCCTGACCGATGGCTGAGGCCTACACGGAATCGAGGATGTACTTCGACTGCTGTGCGGGCAGACCGCTGGCCTACGTCGGCATCGGAGAAGGGGGCCCCAGTCTAGTGAGCAAGGGGCTGGAATTCCTCTGAAGGCCAGGCCTGTTGGAGCGGTTCTTTCTCTGTGTCTATACGTTCCAGCAGCGTCGTGCTGCGTACGCAAGGAACTGTATGGATAAGAAGGGAGGTAGGAGACGGAAGCTCTCCACCAAGGACACCGGAGAACTCGAGCGCCGGAACGCACTGGTCGTGCAGCTACTTCTGCGAGAGGGAGAAATTCGAGGCCTCACGTTGAATCAGACCGCTCATTCCGTGGGAATCTCGTACTCGATGCTTGACAAGTGGAGACGTGCCGATGCCCTAGTCGCGAGGTCCTCGAAGGAGGTCCAGGATGCGGTGGCCGCCTTCCTTGGCGTGCCAACGACCTTTGTCTTGCTTCTAACAGGCGCCCTGACTCCGAAGAGCTTCATGTTCCCTACCACGGAGACGCGGCCGGTTGCCATGGGGCTGGAGATTTCGCGGGCGGCTGAAGGAGAGAGCGTTGAGGCGGCCCGCCAGCGGGAAATGCTCCTTCGCATGGCGGCGATGCTCGCGGGGAAGTGGGAGCACGCAGACGTGTACGAGACCTTGACGCGTGATTGGCTTGCGTCCGAGGTCTGGCAAGATAGGCCGTAGGAGATACGTAGATGTGATTCGCTTTCGCGCCCCCTCTCCGGGGGCGCTTATCTTGGAGACGCACCTCCAATGCAATTGGAGGTGTTCAAGCAGTACAGTCCGCCCACTCCCCCTTCATTTGAACCGGACCATGGCCGAGCAGGGTGCATCTACAGTCGTGATGATTGACCTCAGCTTCCAGCGGGAACTTTACTCCCCGCCCAGTACGAATCCCAGTCGCTTTGTGCACGAGATTGAAGGTTCCATAATCGCTTACGGACGGACGGATGAATCGAGCCGCGTGGGCACGTTCAAGGTGTACGAGGTTGACCTGGTGGCGGCGATATCCCAAGGAGTCTGGGTGAAAGATGCCTTTGACGCACGAACTCGAGGAGCTTATGAAGCGGTCTTCTTCAGTTGGCGTGACGGGCGTCAAGGCCCGAGCCGGGCGCTCTACGTTGTTGGAGGAAAGCTCGTTCAGAATCCGAGCCCGTTGCTTATCGAGCGGCTGAGTGTTGCACCTGAATACCGTGGTCAAGGCATCGGCCTTGCAACCGTCTGCGCATTGCTGCGGCGTTTCTCGGCAGGCGTGGGCTGGGCGGCTCTCAACCTTTCACCCGAAGCTGGCGCTGGCGACCTAGCGCCTCCCTCGCTTAGGCGCTATTTCAGCGCACTCGGGTTCAGTCACTACTCGGGTACGGGGTACGTGGTTCGTACGATGGAGGAACTTCCAGAGCCAGAGGCCTACCTTGGGAAGGTCCAGCGTATCGGGACGTCGCACGTACGCACCCAGTCAGTAGAGTGAGTAACAGTTCCCCTTGGCGGCTCGGTGGGGTTGTCGTAGTGCTGGATTTTGACGGGGCTCTTCACCTTGAGGATGTGCGGATGGGCGTAAAGTGGGGCCATACATCGCGTCTCCCGCTGGTCACTAGCTGTTTGAAAGCATGAAGCTTCTCGAGGAACTCCTTCGTCCGCATCCCAGGATAGCAATCGTTCTTCCTACGTCGTTGGTGAGGGTGTTCGGCTCTTCGCGGGCGGCACGGCGATTGTCCCGTACCTGCGGGAGCAACGAAGGAAGCCCCGCAACTGTCTGGCCCTGGAAGACGAGGTCGACGGTTGGCCAGAGACCTGCAGAGGCCACAATCTACTTATTGACCCGGTTCTCGGTATCAGCGAGCCGAAGGTCCTTTCGGAACTCAGATGTCGGCTGGGCGACTTGAGTAAAGCGGCAACCGCTGCGGAGCAAGAGCGACGTCCAGGGTAGCTAGGATTGGCTGGCAGACCTGGACAAGGAGCGCCAAGCCGGCGACGGCTACCGAGCCCTGTTGAATCCAGGAAGGGGTACAGCTAGTCCCTACGAATGCTCCTTTGGTTGCCGAGCGTAGTTTGAGTCAACGGAGGCATACGATGTTGTCAAGTCAGCAAGTCGATGCTCGGGACGTGGCGGTGCTTCTAAAGCTCCGCCGGTCATTGCTGGAGTCGCTCATCACTGCAGGCCATCTCGGTGAAGTGGTTCGAACGGCGGACGGCCGCCGGCTCGTCCTGCTGTCCAGAGTGCTGGAGTACAGGGAGCGGAGACGCTCTAGAAGAATCAAGGCAATGGCGAGACTAACTGAACTGACCGAGGAAACAGGCCTCTACGAGATTGACCGTGTTGGACCGGAGCGAGAGCGGCGTGACTGTCACCGAGCGTGTATGAGGTGCTAGCTTGTTAAAGGGGGGCTGGACCGATGATGTCAGGTAGTAGTAACTCAGCAGCGGGCGTCCTAGCGGAGATGGAACAGGCGGCGCTTGCGACGCGCCGCCGTCTCGTGGAGCAGGGGCTCTTGGTATCAGAGGCAGAGCTCGCTTCCGCAATGGGCCTCAGAACCTCAGAACTCCGTCTGGCAGTGTCCGAGAATCTCCTATTCAAGCTTGAGCTAGAAGGGGTGGAGTACTACCCAGCGTTCTACGCACATCCTGCCTTCAAGCGCGACCATCTTGAGCAGGTCTCCGACGTTCTTTCGACAATGAGCGGTTGGAGCAAATGGGCGTTCTTCATGCGCAGGAATGCATTGCTCGACTGCCTTTCACCTTTGGAAGCGCTTGAGCTTGGGCGGCTCGAAGCGGTCATAAGCGCGGCCCATTCATACGCAGGCCGCTAGGCGCGGCTGACCTGAGAAGGTTCCACCCAATCCAGGATTTCCTCGCGGTCGCTCGGGCGCAGCGATGACACCTACTATGGTGGCAGAAGCGAAGCCGGTCCATTCGCCGTGTTCCACGAGCCAGAGGCCGGGGCAACCAGTGGCGCGGGTGCCGTCCGTTGTAGCTTTGTCTGGGAGTACGATGCCGAGGTGACGCATATGGCGCAATTCAGGCCGGAATCCAGTGCTCCAGATGACGGCGTCAAAGAGTGCCTCTGTGCCGCCCGCCCATCGGACGGCCTTCGTCGGTCATCAGTAGGAGCGGTCGGCGGCTTGCCAAGACACCTTTTTCCCTGGCATCAAGGACCGAGGATACCAAGAGCATCTATGCTAGGCCTCCTGTTGAGGCTATCAGGCGGCCTGAGCCGCCTTCCTCGACGCGGTGCTTACGCGGTGCCGGCCTAGCCGGCTGAACGTCGCGGCTAGCGATGGTGCTCTGCGCTACAGTTTGCGTGCAAAGTCAACGAGCGCCTTGCCGACGCGCAGCAGCAACCAGCCCGTGCTAGCAGCCAACAGTCCTACCCAAGTTCGCAGAACCGGCATCATCCCCGCATACTAGATTGGAAGACCGACTCCGTCGGACCGCTACTCCGGCCTACTGGACTAGGTCGTTTCACTGAAGTGTGGGCGGGGCCCCGCAAGCGCGGGGGCTCGCTCGAGCGGCATGTCTTGCCCAATCGGCGCGCATCGGTCGATGAGAGCAGGGCCAGCGACCACGAGACAGCGGCAAAGGGTCGGCCTCAGCACCGGATATTCTGCTTCTCTGAGCTGCAAGGCGCGGCTGAAACGCTGTCCCTATTGGTTCCGGTACCAACCTGTCAAGACTGGAGGCGGACACGCCTCCGCTGGGGGTAGCTATGGCTCCGAGCCTTGCGCGGGCGGCCTGCTGTGGCCGTCAGGTGTGTCAGGCCGCTGCCCGCGCGCTGATGTCTTTAAGAACACTCACTATGTAGGCTACTTGGGCCGCCTCAAAGAGAGCTGTTGGGCCATGGGCGTTGATGTCGGTGTACGGAGGCTCGAAAAGGCGTTCTGGGACGACGACCCCATTCTGCGTGAGCTCATCGATGACGAGTTCTAGGAACTCAATCTGCTCGGGGTTCAACTTGCTTCCTTGGAGGACTTCACTGAATGCCTGCATGGCCGCTTCCCGGTCGAGCCCTACCAACGAACGGATAAAAAGCCCGAGCCCGAAGCTCTTCACTTCTTCGAGAAGCGGCTGCGTTCCTCCAGCCTGAACGAGCATGCGCTCAAGCTCTTCTAAATCGGTTGGTGTCAACGCCTGGTTCCGTCGTAAGCGTTGCAGCGCGAGGTGTGTCTCGTGCTCCCTAAGAAATGCCCTTGCCTTCTCCTTGAACTTGGCCATGTTCAAGCCAGCTGTCACCTGAGGTAGGTCTACTACGGCCCCTTCACCCAACTCATCCTCGAAGTCGGTGTAAACCACCCGCTTCTGGCCTTTTGGCAGCAGCTTGACGAGCGCGCGGAGCCGGCGGCGCGCAGTCTCAAGCATCGGCACCGTGACGTCGTCCCACCAGTCGTCACTAGCCACTGCATGAATGAGCTTGGCTTCAACCTTGATGGCTGGGATGGCCATTTCATCCTCAAGATTGACGGCGATGGCCTGAATCTTCTGTCGTAAGCTTATGAAGTCAGGCTTTGCCTGAAGAATCGATAGCTGAGCACGCAATAGGAGCAGGTCGAAGCGCTTTGCTTCCTCGTCGTCATCGTTAACTTGCGAAGGGAGGGATGCCACCCTGTGAGAAAGAACGTCAATGCCGTCGGGTGAGAGCTTCTGCCACGCCGATGGGTCAGCGTACCGCTCTACGACCTGCCGATGTGGACGGACGATGAAATTATCCATGTTCATCGAAGCGACACGCTCCTGCAGTGTCTTCGCCGTGTCCTGACGCAGGTTGAGCAAACTAGCGGGTGCACCGAGCGGGTTGGGTTGAGCCTCGACTTGGTCCCCCGAGGCGAGGCGGGCATCGACTTCGGCGATGAGTTCAAGACGCCCCTTGAAGAGCCGCGTCGTCAACGATTCGGTCGTGGCCCCTTCAGACCCCGCCGGATTCTGGCTAAAGAACTCTAGGTTCTGGCAGAAGTCGAAGACGAAGAACTCCCTCTTGTCCTCACCAGGGCCGAAGAGGTCTTTGCAAAGACGGGTTCCTCGGCCCAGCATCTGCCAGAACTTTGTCTTCGACCGCACCATCTTGAAGAAGACGAGATTGACGACCTCCGGTACGTCGATTCCGGTATCGAGCATGTCGACAGAGATGGCGATGTGAGGCATCTGATTCTTCTTCGAGAAGTCATCGATGATGCTTTGCGCATACTCTGTCCTGTAAGTCACCACCCGCGCGAAATGCCCCTTGTACTCAGGATAGTTGGCGTTGAAGCGTTGCTCGATGAACTCCGCGTGCGGATTGTTCTTCGCGAAGACGATGGTTTTACCGAGACGGTCGCCTCCGGCCACCCGCTGGCCTTTGGTCATCACGACCTCCAGCACCTTGTCTACCGTGTCCTTGTTGAACAGCCACTTGTTCAATTCGTCCGCACTGACCTCGATTGGCGCGGTGCCGTCCTCGTTCCACTCGAGTTCGTCCCATTGCTCCTTCTCCTCCTCGGTCAGGTCTTTGTACTTTATCCCCTCCCGCTGAAACTTCAGCGGTACTGAGATTGCGACCGGAGGTACGAGATGCCCGTCAGCTACCGCGCGGTCTAGGTCGTACGCGTCGGTCGGGACGCCGTTCTCCAGCTCGAACAGACCGTAGGTATTGCGGTCAATCTCATCCTTTGGCGTCGCGGTGAGCCCGACCAGGAGGGAGTCGAAGTACTGGAAGATGGCACCGTACTTCTGGTACACCGAGCGATGCGCTTCATCAATGACTACGAGGTCGAAGTGCCCAACCCCGAACCGGCGCTGCTCCTGAAAGGTCTCGTCGATGAGATTCATCATCGTGGGATAGGTGGACACGAACACTCGGCCTTCCGTTACCTTGTCCGTCACCAAGTTCACAGGCGCCGCGTCAGGCAGGTGAGCTTTGAAGGCGTTCACGGCCTGGTTGACGAGCGCCACGCGGTCGGCGAGGAACAGGACGCGCTTGACCCAGTTGCAGCGCATCAGTAGTTCGGCTAGGGCGATGATTGTTCGTGTCTTTCCGCTTCCGGTGGCCATCACAAGCAGGGCTCTCCGCTGCTCGTCGACCTCGAATGCTGCGCTCACGCGCCTCACAGCTCGTGTTTGGTAGTAGCGCTCCACGATGGACCCGTTGATGACAGCCTCCGCCAACCTCTTGCGTGAGCTACGACGCTGCACCAACAGCATCAACTCATCCTTCTTGTAGAAGCCTTGCACCGAGCGTGGCGGGTAGAACACGTCGTCCCACATCCAGTGCTCATATCCGTTGGAGTAGCAGATGACAGGGCGCTGGCCATACTGCTTCTCGAGGCAGTCTGCATAGAGCTTGGCCTGCTGCTGCCCCTCTTGTGCGCTCTTCGTGGTACGTTTTGCCTCCACGAGCATCAAGGGCTTGCCATCGTCGCCCCACAGAACGTAGTCGACGAAGCCCTGCCCTCCCTCATTAGGCATGCCGGTCACTTCGATTTCGAAGTTTCTCGTCGCCTCAAGGTGCCAACCAGCCTCCTTCAGCAGCAGGTCGATGAACGCCTTACGCGTTTCGGCCTCAGAATAGTCATGGGTGTCAGGGACGGCGCTGTTTGCCGCCTTTGCCGCAGCGACCTCCTCTCTAAGCTTCTGCAACTCCTTGTCTAAAACGGCATGAGTGGTCAGCAGCTCCGACAGCTTGGCATCCTTCTCCCGTAGCTGGTCCCCAAGCTTCTGCAGTCGCTCAGCAGAACGCGTGATTGTAGTGTCTTCCTCTGCCTGGGGCAGGAGTTCAGTCTTGAAGGCTAATCCTGGCTCGGGTCGTCCGACCCGGCCATATGTTCGCGCAAGCCAGAAGCAGAAATGAAAGAGCTCACGCGTGGCGGATAGCGCGTCCCTTGTAGCCACCTTCTTGGTGCTATGCACAGCTAGGTTGCCCATATCCTTGATGAGACGCGCTTTCGTGAAAACGGGGTCCCCCGCTACCTGCTTGAAGGTTGGCTCGTGAAGGAGCGCGCTCAGGTTATCTTGATAGGGCAGCCTGAGCGCTTTGTCGTGGGTATAGAGCCAAGCCACCGCCAGTTCCAGAGCGCGGCGCGCGTAAAAGCAGGCGCTTCGCGCGTCGTTGTGGACATTCTCTTCCGCCTTTCGCGCAGCTTCAAACACCGACGCCCACTCGCCCTGGAGGAAGGCGAAGTTGCTCATGTCCCCGACTTCTCTCGTATGAAGGCGTTCATTCTCTCAGCGAGCGCCTCCCTTCGCACCGTAAGGAAGTCTCGATACCGCTCAGTTGCCCACAGGCCTTCGTCCGTAGGCACGCATTGGCTCTTCAGCGCGTCAATGCCTTGCTTAGTCACGATGTCGCGTAGGTAAGCGACAGCTTCCTTGTTGCTGATGCGTCGGTTCGTCTGACCCGTGATGAACGCCATGTTGGCGACTTCGTTAATCTCACCGGTCTCGTATCCCTTGTCCTTGAGCAGCGACTTGGGAATGACGTGGTGCCACTGGATAAAGTGCAGCTTACCCTGGTGGGTGAGCGACAAGCCCAGGCCACTGTACCAGTCCTTTGCGCCTGCCGCCTTCAGCGCCAGGTACGCTAGCGAGAATAGCGGACTGTTTACCCCGCGCCCTTGCAGGTCGCTGGGTTCGACGTGCAGGCGACCGAACTGGCGCTTCACCGGTTCGATGAGTGCCGCGATATCGCCGCTGCGGAAGATGATGGCCAGGTCCTCATTTAGTAGCGTCTCGGTTGAGCCACGCGAGTAGCGGCCGCGCGCGTTCGCAACCAGCAGCCAGTGCAGCAGTTGCCGTTGTTCGTCGCTGCTCAGCTTGTTGTCCTTCTGACGGCTCACGGCCGCGATGACGTGGAAGAACATCGGGGAGGACAGCAGCGATTCATCCTCGATGCCCGCGTTGCTGCGCAGGAAGTTGATGGCAAAGCGAAGCCCCTCCTGCGCCTCGGCCCAGCCAGCCTTGAGCTTGTCTACGGATGTGCTAGCCACGCTGCGGAACAGGCACTGCTGCGTGGCGAACACCACGATGGCGCGAACTAGGTGGCCTAGGTCGATTGTGAAGTAGCTCTTCTCGCACTCCTCCTGGAATGTCTCTAGCTCCTTCAGCAGGTTGGGCCAGCGCGACGTCATCTGTGCCAGGGCTAGGTCGGACGATTTCAGCTTTGCGCCGAGCGAGTTTACGCGCACGAAGATTTCGGTGACTTCCTCATAACTCATGCGCCGTTCCAGCACATGCACCACGTACGGGTAGTCCTTGATGGCGCGCAGGTTCTTTAGCCGGTCGGAGTACTGCTGGAAGCGCGGGTCGTCGAACGACGTGATGCCGGCCTTCTTTAGCAGCTGCGCGTCGTTGGCAGTTCCGAACACCTCAGTAACCGAGACCCAGTTGGGCAGCGCCGCCAGGCTCTTGCTAGACACAACGAAGGTTCGGCGGTTCAGTTTGGCCTGCAAAGCGCTGTCCTCATAGGTGCGCCCCTCAGTCTCGGCTTCCTCCTCGCCCTCGTCCGCCTCGTCTGTCAGTTCGTCTTCGGAAGCGGTGGGCGGGTCCTCATCGCTAGTCACCTCGGTGTCATAGGCCGGCGCCCCCTCGGGGTGGTCCAGGTTGAACAGGATGTCGATGGGCCGTTTACGGCCGCGCACCTGCACCTGAAAGCCGCTGAGCACAGCCGTCAGCGAGGTTAGGCGCTGCTGCCCGTCCAAGAGCAGCTTGCGGCCGGCGAAGGCGTTGCTGTCCTGGGCGATGGCGAAGTCGCGGGTGGGTACGGGCTCGTCGGTCTCCCACATCAGGATGGAGCCGCTGGGGTAGCCACGGTAGAGCGAATCCAGTAGGTCGCGCACCCGAGTGGCACGCCAGACGTAGTGACGCTGGATTTCGGGCAGGCGGAGTTCGCCCCGCCTGTACATGTCGACGAGGGTGCCAATGGGAATGTTCTGCTGCTGCATCAAAGTTCGCCCCGAAAGGCGCGGTGCTGAACGGAAGTGAACAGCGCCTCTGCCTGCGAGACGGCAGAGGAGGATGCTGCCTTACACTCATCTATTGCGTCCAGCCGGGCAGAAAATTCCTCTTGTAGCGAAACCGGTGGAGTGACGATAGGCATCGCCCTGATGATTCCCATGTTCAGGCCATCCATGATTGCGCCCTTTGATGTTTGAGCGAGGTAATGCCGCGCAGTTGGGTGCCAGAGAAAGTATGAGTGCAAGAACGTCGGCAGACACTTGGTCTTGTCGAGCGTTATGCAACAGAGGTGCTTGGTATTGATGGCAGGCGGGATGTCGTCCGGGACGACGGCGCAGCGACCACATGTGCCCATGATGGTGATGAGAACGTCGCCAGGCTTCACCGTATAGCGCCGCAAGGTCCGGTACTTCGCCTCGGTTATGAAGCGTCTCTCACCCCATCGAAACTCGTTGGCAACAGCGTTGTCGATGCCAAGAACTGCAATGCCCTCGTCGACAAATTCGCTGTGCAGCAGCTGGCTTCCAAATGGCCCCGTGCGGATTGCACCGTCAGAACTGGCAGCCACTTCTTCAACGCGTACGACAGGCCAGCGCCTCCTCCTGGTGTCCCCGAACATCTCCAAGAAAATCGACCGTGCGAGGCGGTCGAGTTGAACCAAGGCCTCGCGGCGCTTGATGCGCAAGGTGTCAGATTTGTCGAGGATGGACGCGATACGGCGTTGCATCGCGACGTCAGGCAGCGGCACACTCAAGGAAAGGAACTGGTCCTTGGTTAGCTTACCTCTCCGCTCTGCCGTCTCTCGGTACTTCGATGCGAAGTACGTCAGTGCGCGTGGTGACCTAATGAATCGCTCAAGATATGGAACGTGAATCGAAGCTGGATTCTGCAAGTCCCAAATCGTGTAAGCGGGACTTACTATGCCTACCTGTTCCGCACCAGAGAATCCCACAGCCCCTTCGTCGATGTGTATGCCTACTACCAACTGGTTTGGGCGAACAATCTTGTAGTTTGCTAGGTCCCTGCTTGCAACTCGCTTCTTGAATACCGACGATTGAGGAACAAGACCCTTCGAACTTGTCATAGATAGGACCGTGAGATTTCGAGTACCCGCACGTTCTATTGCTGCCGGGCCAACGATTTCCCCGAGCGGCACAAAGGTAGTCATCGGAGCATCTCCTCTAGCTCCTCCATCGCCGCTTGGATTTCGGTCTCTAACTGCTTGAGCTTGGCCAAGATAGCGGAAGGGGTTTGATGCTCGACCTCCTCGTGCACAACTTCCTTGTAGTGGCTCAGGCTTAAGTCATAGCCCTGAGCCGCGAGTTCTTCCCTAGGAACGCAAAAGCTTTGTTCGGTGCGCGCGCGCCTTCTTTCGCTTCCTTCGCGATGTGCCCAACGCAAAAGTACGTCGGGCAGGTTGTTCTTCGCGTGTTCGGCCGGGCTCAAGGGAGATGTGGGCGTAGGCCCAAGGCGGTGCCCATCCAACAGCGGCTGGCGCTTGTCGTCCAGGCTCCAACCGTCCGCGTGCATGTCGTAGAACCACACGTGGTCCGTTCCGCCCGAGTTGGTCTTGGTAAACAGCAGGATGGCTGTGGAAACTCCGGCATACGGCTTGAAGACGCCGGCCGGCAGTGACACCACGCCATCGAGCTTGTGGTCTTCAACCAAGATGCGGCGCAGTTCCTTGTGTGCCTTGCTGGAACCAAACAGCACCCCGTCCGGCACGATGACGGCGGCGCGGCCACCGGGTTTCAGCAACCGCAGGAACAGGGCCAGGAAGAGCAACTCTGTCTTCTTGGTCTTGACGATGGTGAACAGGTCTTTGGCCGTGTTCTCGTAGTCTAGGCTGCCCGCGAAGGGCGGGTTAGCAAGCAGGAGGCTGTACTTCTCCTCATCGCCCGCATGCTCTTCGCTTAGTGAGTCCTTGTAGCGGATGTCGGGGTCATCGACTCCGTGCAGGGCCATGTTCATACTGCCGATGCGCAGCATCGTGTTGTCGAAGTCGTAGCCGTGGAACATCCCCTTGTGGAAATGGGCACGGGCAGCAGCGTCACGAAAGAGCCCGGGGTGGTGTTCGCGCAAGTACTCGCCGGCCGCCACGAGGAAGCCACAGGTGCCGCTGGCTGGGTCACAGATGACATCTCTCGGCGTGGGTTGGGTCATCGTCACCATTAACTTAATGATGTGTCGCGGCGTGCGGAACTGGCCGTTCTGCCCGGCTGATGCAATCTTGCCGAGCATGTACTCGTAGAGGTCGCCCTTGGTGTCGCGGTCCTCCATCGGCACGTGGTCCAGCATGTCCACCACCTTGGCCAGCAGGCCCGGCGTGGGGATGGTGAAGCGCGCGTCCTTCATGTGCAGCGCATAGCTGCTGCCCGCACCACCCAGTCGACGCAGGAAGGGGAACACGTGCTCGCCGACCACCCTGTGCATCTCGGCCGGTGAGAAATTCTTGAAGTGTGACCAGCGCAGGTCTTGGTAGTCGCGTCCTTTCTCGTCCTTACCGGCAGGAAAGACCGGATTCTCAATGGGTTTGCCGAGCGTCAACGCCTTGCTTTCCTCCAGTGTGTGCGCGTCATCAAGGCGCCGGATGAAGAGAAGGTATGTGATTTGTTCTAGGACCTCCATCGGATTTGAGATGCCGCCGGACCAGAATGCATTCCAGATGGCGTCTATCTGAGAGCGGATTTCGCCTGTCAGCATGTCTCTCTATTCAGTACAGGGGTGAATGCGGCGAAGATTACGGGCCTCGAAGGCTCTCCGGTGCTTGGCGCCGTCTATTGAAAGAGAACGCCGCCAAAAGCAAAAGCCTCACAAGTCTCTCAACTCATGAGGCCGAATCTTCGTCAATGCTACGACTACACCGTTCGCAGGGTACGCCGAACGAAGCATCCCGTATCAGGAGTTTCCCGATGCCGATGCAAATCAAGGCCCCAGAGTGTTCAGTCATCAATGCGTCGACGATTCTGCCGCAGAGTGGCTTTGCGAGCAAGCGTGATTGGAGCAAGTAAGCTGAACGCGCCGCCTATTGCCCGTCGGTGGTAACCATCTGCCTCAAGGCTGTTACGGCCTGGGTCGTTCTCAATCGATGAACCGCTAGGCACGCGGCCGAGCATGACGCGGGCAACTGCGCTGCAAACCGAGAAACGTCCGTAGGACGTGTACCGTAGTGAAGCGCTTTTAGCGTCAGCGTCGCTTCGCACCAGCGCCGGCTTTGACTGACGGCCGAGGCGTTGCTGCTGCACGGCGACTTCCGAGTACAGAGCCGTGGCAAGGGGCGACCTGTCCAAGCCGCTGACCTCGAACAGGGCACAGGCTCCGCCGACACCCGCGACGATATAACTAAAGGGTCGGCAGGGCGAACGAACCCTCGCTCAACTGTAGCCTAGAAGCGCCCAATTCGCTTGCGCCACCGGAATCGAGCCCCTAACCCGCCCTAGGGTGAAGTTCAGGGACTAATCGTCCTGCTCAGCCAATCTAGCAGCCGGTAGAGACTTTATTCTTGAGTAATCGACTATGTTCACGAGTTAACGACTTAGTTCTCTGCGCACAGCCGCGAGCAAAGAGCGCCACCGTCTATTCGACGGTGACGCTCTTTGCCAGGTTCCTTGGTTTGTCCACATCGGTGCCCTTGGCTAGGGCGGCGTGATAGGCGAGCAGCTGGAGCGGGACGACATGCAGGATCGGCGACAGCGGCCCCGCGTGGTCGACCAGGTTGATGACGTGCACGCCGTCGCCTTCCTCGATGCGGGTGTCGCGGTCGGCGAAGACGAAGAGCTCGCCGCCGCGGGCGCGCACTTCCTGCAGGTTGGACTTGAGCTTCTCGATCAGCGCGTCCTTGGGGGCAACCACCACCACCGGCATGCTGGCGTCGACGAGCGCGAGCGGGCCGTGCTTGAGCTCGCCGGCGGCGTAGGCTTCGGCGTGGATGTAGGTGATCTCCTTGAGCTTCAAGGCGCCTTCCATCGCGATCGGGAAGTGCACGCCCCGGCCGAGGAAGAGCGCGTGATGCTTCGTGGCGAAGCGCAGCGCCCACGCTTTCACCATCGGCTCGATCTCCAGCATATTGTTCATCGCGGCTGGCAGGTGGCGCAGCTGGGCCAGCAGCTCGACCTCGCGGGCGGGCGTGAGCCGCTCATGCATCTTGGCGATGACGAGCGTCAGCAGGAAGAGGGCGGCGAGCTGGGTGGTGAACGCCTTGGTCGACGCGACGCCGATCTCCGGCCCCGCCCGGGTGAGGAAGCGCAGACGGCTCTGCCGGATCAACGAGGACTCCGGCACGTTGCAGATGGAGAGGGTGTCGGTGAGCCCCTGCGCCTTGGCATGCTGCAGGGCCGCGATGGTGTCCGCGGTCTCGCCGGACTGAGAGACGGTGATGACCAGGGTGCCCGGCAGCGAGACCGGATCCCGGTAGCGGTACTCGCTCGCGATCTCCACGTTGACCGGCACCCGGGCGATCGATTCCAGCCAGTAGCGGGCCACCATGCCGGCGTGGTAGCTGGTGCCGCAGGCGATGATGAGCACCTGCTTCATCCGCCCGAGCACCTCCTCTGCGTCCGCGCCGAAGAGTCCAGGCGCGAGCGACCGTGCATGCTGCACCATCTCGAGCGTGTTGGCGATTGCGCCCGGCTGCTCGAAGATCTCCTTCTGCATGTAGTGGTCGTACCTGCCCAGCTCGACCGCGTCGGCGGAGAGCTGGCTCTCCACGATCTCCCGGACGACGTCCTTGCCCTCGGCGTCCCGGATGCGGTAGCCGCCCGCGCGGATCTCGACCACGTCGCCTTCCTCCAGGTAGGCGACGAACTTGGTGACTTGCAGCAGGGCGGAGGTGTCGGACGCCAGGAAGTTCTCGCCTTCGCCGGTGCCGTTGGCGCCGACGCCGAGCAGCAGCGGCGAGCCGCGCCGTGAGCCGACCACCACGTCCGGCTCGCGGCTGCTGATCACAGCGAGCGCATAGGCGCCTTCGAGCTGCGCGACCGCCCTGGAGACCGCCTCGAACAGGTCGAGGCCGCCGCGAACCAGCGAGTGCACCAGGTGCGCGACCACCTCGGTGTCGGTCTGCGACTGGAACTCGTAGCCGAGGTTGCGCAGCCGTGTGCGAAGCATCTCGTGGTTCTCGATGATGCCGTTGTGCACCACGGAGACGTCCAGGTCGCCCTGGCTCGAGATGTGCGGGTGGGCATTGCTCTCAGTGACCCCGCCGTGGGTGGCCCAACGGGTGTGGGCGATGCCGACCGGCGCATCCGCCCCCTTCTCACGGGCGCGGGCATCCAGCTCGGACACCCTGCCGACGGCCCGCACTCGCGTCATCGAGCCGTTCAGGATGGCGATGCCGGCCGAGTCATAGCCGCGGTACTCCAGCTTGCGCAGGCCGTCGATCAGGATCGGCACGACGTTGCGACGGGCGGTCGCACCAACGATTCCACACATGTTCTCGTCCTGCTATTCCTGCTCGTCCGGCCGCTTCTTCTTAACCGGGCGCTGCCAGCCCGGCACCGTCTGCTGCTTCGCGCGACTCAGGGTCAGCGCATCCGCAGGCGCCTCGCGGGTGAGGGTGGTACCCGCACCCAGCGTCGCGCCGCGCCGCACGGTCACCGGCGCGACCAGCTGCGTATCGCTGCCGATGAACACGTCGTCCTCTATGATCGTCTTGTGCTTGTTGGCGCCGTCGTAGTTGCAGGTGATGGTGCCGGCACCGATGTTCACCCGCGCGCCGATCTCGGCGTCGCCCACGTAGGCGAGATGATTGGCCTTGGATCCGGCGGCCATGCGGGCATTCTTGAATTCCACGAAGTTGCCCACGTGGCTCTCCGCGCCGAGGTCGGTTCCGGGGCGCAGCCGGGCGAACGGCCCGACCCGTGCGGCCTTCCCGACGCGGGCACCGTCCACATGGCTCATTGCCAAGAGCTCCGCATCGTCCGCCACGATCGCGTCGCGGATGACGCAGTTCGGCCCGATTCGGACGCGGTCTCCCAGGGTGACCTCGCCTTCGAAGACGCAACCCACGTCGATGAACACGTCCCGCCCGCAGTGGAGCCGCCCGCGAACGTCGATACGCGCCGGATCGGCGAGCGTGACGCCTCCCTCGGTGAGCCCGAGCGCGACGTTGCGCTGGAACTGCCGCTCCAGTTCGGCGAGCTGGGTCTTGCTGTTGACGCCGGCGGTCTCCCAGGGTGCGGCCGGCTGCACCGTTTCCACCGCGATGCCGTCGCGTACCGCCGCGGCGATGACGTCGGTCAGGTAGTACTCGCCCTGGGCGTTGTCGTTCGTGAGCGCGGCCAGCCAGGCCTTGAGGCGGCCGGTGGGGGCGACCAGGATGCCGGTATTGATCTCGCGGATCGCCCGCGTTGCCTCGTCGGCGTCCTTCTGCTCGACGATCCTCACCACGCGGTCGCCTTCGCGTACGATGCGGCCATAGCCGCTGGGATCCGCGAGCGTCTCCGTAAGCAGCGCAAGGCATTCGCCGCCGCGGCTCGCCTCGCCGAGGCGCCGCAGGGTGTGTGCCGCGACCAGCGGCACGTCGCCGTAGAGCACCAGCGTCGGATGCGCATCCGAGAGAAAAGGCATGGCCTGGGCGACCGCATGGCCGGTGCCGAGCTGGGGCGACTGCAGCGCCCAGTCGATCGCCGGCCCGGTTGCGGCTGGGGCGTCCGCCATTGTGGAATCGGACGCCCCGTGGGCGAAGGCGGCGCGCACCCGTTCGCCGCCGTGGCCGTACACCACGACGAGCTTCGCCGGTCCGAGGCTCCTGGCGGTATCGACGACATGGCCGAGCAGCGGGCGCCCGGCGAGCGGATGCAGCACCTTGGGCAGGTCGGAGTGCATCCGCTTGCCCATGCCTGCTGCGAGGATGACGATGTTCATGGAGGGGGGATTGCGGCGATACTCTCGGCGGAATCTTACGAGGGGAACGGATATCGAGTTGGGACCGATGACATTGCTGCCCCGGCCGGGGGGCGGCCAGATTACCACGCGGCTTTCGGGCAGGGCCGTTCGTGTAGCCGCGTTGCTCGCCTTGTCACTATGTGTTGCTGCTTGCTCCACGCTGAAACTCGGCTACGAGAACCTGCCGCGCCTCGCGACCTGGCAGGCCGACCGCTACCTTGCGCTGGATGACGAGCAGGAGGCGCTCGTCACCCGGCACGTGGGCGAGCTGCAGCGCTGGCATCGCCAGAACCTGTTGCCAGTGTATGCCGGATTTCTCGGCCGGATCGAGGAAGAAGTGCGCAGCCCGGTGACCGCGACGCAGGTTGCCGCCTGGCGGAGGGAGCTGGTGGACGGCTGGAAGCCGCTCGCACGGCAGCTCGCCCCCGCGGTGGCGGAGCTGGCGGTCACCCTGCGCCCGGAGCAGCTGGCCCACCTGCGCAGCGCGATCGCACGGGCGAACGAGAAGGCGGCGGAGAAGTATCACCCCGCGGACCCCGCCAGGCGCCCAACCGTGCGCTATCGCAACCTGGTCGAGCGTACCGAATCGTTCCTCGGCGAAGCGAGCGAGATCCAGATGGCCGCGATCCATGAAAGCCTGCCTGCCTCGCTGGACCAGGCGGAGCGATGGTGGCGGGCGCGGTTCGCGCGCCAGAAGGCGGTGGTGGGCCTGCTGGAGGCGCTCGCCCTGGAGAAGCCGGCACCTGCCGAGGCCGAACGGCGTGCCCGCAGCGTGCTGGTGGGGCTGTTCGACGACATGGACGGAAGGGAGCAGGACCAGGCGGCGGAAGGCGCCCGCGACGGCGTCCGCGGGCGTGCCGGAGCGCAGGCGGCGGCGCCGAGCCCGGGCGACGTCCTCACCGCCCGCGTGCTATCGCTCGCCACGCCGCAGCAGCGGCGCCACCTGGTCAGCTCGCTGCGCGACTACCGGAACGACTTCCGGCTTCTCGCTGCTCGCTGAGGAGAATCTCGCCGGCCGCGGCGTCCACCACCTCCGGGTGCCCGGGGCCGCCGACCAGGCCCGGCATCAGGGAGCCGACCAGCATGCCGGTGATCGCCGCGCCGAGGCCGACGAACTGCGGCGGGAGCAGCGCCTCGGGCGCGGCCAGCTCCGCCGCGATCCAGCCGAGCAGCCCCAGCACGATCGAGAAGAGGGCGCCCTGGGGCGTCGCGCGACGCCAGAACATGCCGAAGGCGAGCGGCGTGAATGCCGCGACCAGCGTCACCTTGTAGGCGTTCTGCACCATCTGGTACATCGACGATTCGCTCAGCAGCGCGAACATGGTGACGCCGATGGTGAACAGCACCAGGATCACCCGCAGCAGCCGCAGCACGTACTGGTCCGCGATCCGGGCGCCGACCAGCGGCCGGATGACATTCTCCGTCAGCACCGCGGTGGGGGCGAGCAGCGCGCCGGCCGCCGTGGACAGGATGGCCGAAAGCAGCGCGCCGAAGAAGAGCACTTGCGCGAAGAGCGGCGTGCGATCGAGGATCAGCTGCGGCAGGATCAGCTGGAAGTCGGTGTCGTCGGTGCCCAGCACCGCCCGCACCTTCTCCGGGTCGATCAGCAGCGCCGACACGGCGATGAACATCGGCACGAAGGCGAAGATCAGGTAGAAGGTGCCGCCGATCAGCGTGCCGCGCATCGCGGTCTTCTCGTCCTTGGCCGAGGTGACGCGCTGGAACACGTCCTGCTGCGCGATCGAGCCGATCGCCATGGTGGCCCAGGCGGCGAGGAAGGCGAGCCAGTCGCGCAGCGTGAAGGCAGGCCAGAAGTCGAACTTGTCGGCCTCCCGCGCCGCTGTCATCACCGCGCCGAAGCCGCCCGCCATGTCACCGAGCAGCCAGGCGATGTAGAGCAGTCCCAGCACGATCACCGTCGTCTGGAACAGGTCCGTCAGCGCGATCGACCACATGCCGCCGAACATGGTGTAGACCATCACGATGACCGCGCCGATCACCGTGCCCTGCGCGAGGGTGATCGCGCCGCCGGACACGGTGTTGATCACGATGCCGAGCGCGACCAGCTGCGCCGACGTCCAGCCGAGGTAGGACAGCGTGATGGCCACGCCGGTGCCGATCTCCACCGTCCGGTTGAAGCGCTTGCGGTAGAAGTCCCCGATGGTGACGAGCCGCAGCCGGTAGAAGGGCCGCGCGAAGAAGATCGCGACCAGGATGAGGCAGGAGGCGGCGCCGAAAGGGTCGCCCACCACGCCGCCCATGCCGTCCTTCAGGAAGGTCGACGAAACCGCGAGCACCGTCTCGGCGCCGAACCAGGTCGCGAACACGGTGGCGATGTTCATGTAGAGCGGCAGGCTGCGGCCGGCGACGAGATAGTCGGCGGAGCTCTTCACCCGGCGCGAGGCGTACAGGCCAATGGCGATCGTCAGGGCGAAATACAGCGCGACGAGCACGATCAACATCCGGTGCCTACTCCTGCGAGAAAGGTTGCGCTTCCAGGTTCTGGGGAGGCTGGCTCAGCGCAGGCAATCCGCGCCCGGCCGGGGCATGGAACCGGCTACGGTCGGAGCAGGCCGGCCAGCCACGGCCACGACTGTACCAGCAGAATCGCCAGCAGCAGCACGGCGAAGATGCGGATCCAACGCTGGGTACGGCGCTGCTCGGCGATCAGCCGGGCGAGCAGGGCCTCCTGGGCAGGGTCGCGCTGCGGCCGGGCCTGCTGCTCCAGCGCCGCATGCGCCAGCCGCGGCAATTGCGGCAGCAGCTGCGGCCAGCGCTGGGACTCCTGCTTGAGCCGGTCGATCATGCCGCGAACGCCGAGCTGCTCGCTCATGAAGACCTCGAGGATGGGCTTGGCGGTCACCCAGAGGTCCAGGTCGGGATCCAGCTGGCGACCCAATCCCTCGATGTTGAGCAGGGTCTTCTGCAGCAGCACCAGCTGGGGCTGGATCTCGACGTTGAAGCGGCGCGACGCCTGGAAGAGCCGCATCAGCACGAGCCCGAGCGAGATCTCGCTGAGCGGCCGGTCGAAGACCGGCTCGCAGCAGGCGCGCACCGCTCCCTCCAGCGCCTCGACCCGGGTGCTGCGCGGCACCCAGCCGGATTCCACATGCAGCTCCGCCACCCGCCGGTAGTCCCGCTGGAAGAAGGCAAGGAAGTTCTGGGCGAGATAGTTCTTGTCGAACTCGGAGAGCGTTCCGACGATGCCGAAGTCCAGCGCGATGTAGCGATTGAAGTCCTCGCCCTCGTCGCCCACCAGGATGTTCCCGGGATGCATGTCGCCGTGGAAGAACCCGTGGCGGAACACCTGGGTGAAGAAGATCTCCACGCCGTCACGGGAGAGCTTGCCGAGGTCGATGCCCGCCGCCCGCATCCGGTCCACCTGGCTGATCGGGATGCCGCTCACCCGCTCCATCACGATCACGTTGGTGCGGCAGTAGTCCCAGTACATCTGCGGGATCCGCAGCAGCCCGGAGTTGGCGAAGTTGCGCCGCAACTGGTTGGCGTTCGCGGCCTCTCGGATCAGGTCGAGCTCGTCGTGCAGGTAGTGGTCGAACTCGTCGATCACCTCCAGCGGCCGCAGCCGGCGCACGTCGGCCGAGACCCGGATCGCGAGCGCCCCCGCGGTGCGCAGCAGGTCCAGGTCCTTGCCGATGACGTCGGCCATGCCCGGCCGCAGCACCTTGACCGCGACCGGGCTGCCGTCCTTGAGTCGGGCGAAGTGCACCTGGGCAATGGAGGCGGACGCGATCGGCGTGGGCTCGAAGTCGTCGAAGACCTGCTCGATCTTCATCCCGAGGCCGCGCTCGATCTCCGCCATGGCGAGCTCGGCAGGAAAGGGCGGCACCCGGTCCTGCAGCAGGGCGAGCTCGTCCGCGATGTCGGGCGGCATCAGGTCCCGTCGCGTGGACAGCACCTGGCCGAACTTGACGAAGATCGGCCCCAGGCTCTCGAAGGCCATCCGCATCCGTACCCCGCGCGGCTCACGGCGCGTGCCCAGGCGCATCAGGCGCGCGAACCGCAGCGCGAGCAGCGAGCCCATCGAGCTGGCCGCCCCGATGGCCACCAGCTCGTCCAGCCCGAACCGCCGGATCACCCACAGGATGCGTGCCAGCCGCGTGGCCCGCGCAACGATCGAGGGCGAACGGGCCAAGTCAGCGCCGCCCGGCCGCCCGAAGGCGCTGACGCGCCCCCCCGGGGGGCAGCGAACGAAGTGAGCGTGGGGGTCGTCCCATGTCAGCGCCGCCTGGCCGCCCGAAGGCGCTGACTCGACCCCTCGGGGGGCAGCGAACGAAGTGAGCGTGGGGGTCGTCCCATGTCAGCGCCGCCCGGCCGCTGGAGCGGCCCGCCGGCCGATCGCCTGGAAGTCGTGGCGGGTGCGGTCGAGCAGATGCGACGGCGCGACCCGCCCGAGCGCAGCGAACACCGTGTCCACCCGGCCCGGGTAGCGCTTCTCCCACTCCCGCAGCATCGCCTTGGCCTCGCGGCGCTTGAGGTTGTCCTGCGAGCCGCAAAGGTTGCAGGGAATGATCGGGTATTCGCGCAGCGCCGACCAGGCGATCAGGTCGCGCTCTTCCACGTAGGCGAGCGGCCGGATCACCACGTGCCGACCGTCGTCCGACAGCAGCTTGGGCGGCATCGCCTTCAGCTGCCCGGCGTGGAACAGGTTGAGGAAGAAGGTCTCCAGGATGTCGTCGCGATGGTGGCCGAGCGCGATGCGGGTCGCGCCCAGCTCGTCCGCCACCCGATAGAGGATGCCGCGGCGCAGGCGCGAGCAGAGCGAGCACATCGTCTTGCCCTCGGGGATCACCCGCTTCACGGTGCTGTAGGTGTCCTGCGTCTCGATGTGGAAAGGCACGCCCAGCCGCGCCAGGTAGTCCGGCAGCACATGCGCCGGGAAGCCGGGCTGGCGCTGGTCAAGGTTCACCGCCACGATGTCGAACCTGACCGGGGCCCGCTCGCGCAGGGCGAGCAGGATGTCCAGCATCGCGAAGCTGTCCTTGCCGCCGGAGAGGCAGACCATCACGCGATCCCCCTCGCCGATCATGTCGAAGTCCGCGATCGCCTGGCCCACCAGGCGATGCAGCCGCTTCGAAAGCTTGTTGGCCTCGTGGTCGGCGCGGCGGGTGTCGGTCGGGAGGTCGGTTTCGGTCAACACTTCATTCGGCATGGTGGTCATTGGTCTGCCGGCATCAGGCTGACGTCGCGGGGCAGCCGGGTGAGGTGCTGGCCGCCGTCGACCTGCAGCACCGTGCCGGTGATGGAGCGGTTGGCCACGGCGAACGCGACGGCGGCGGCAACGTCCTGCGGCGTGCTGGAGCGGCCGAGCGGCGAAAAGCGCGCCTGCGCGCGCTGGAAGGCGAGGTCGTCCTGCAGGTAGCTCGGGAGCGTGAGCCCGGGTGCGATCCCCACCACACGCACCCGCGGCGCCATCGCCTGCGCAAGCATCATCACCGCGGCCGCGAGGCCGGCCTTGGCGACGGTGTATGAAAGAAAGTCGGGATTGAAGTTGTACAGCTTCTGGTCGAGCAGGTTGACGATCACCCCCTCGACCGACTCGGCGTCGCCGTCCCCGCCGGCCTCGCCGGCCGCCCCGGTCCGGGGACGGGCGGCTTGCGCCGGCAGCTGCTCGAGCAGGGCGCGCGATAGCAGCAGCGGCGCGACCAGGTTGGGCATCAGGTGGGCCTGCAGCGACTGCGCGTCCACCGTGGCGATGTCGTCATGGACGAAGCGCGACGCGTTGTTGACGAGCACCCGGACCGGGCCGAGCATGCGGCCGAGCTCCGGGACGAGTCGCAGCGTCGCTTCCGGATCGTCCAGCCGCGCCGCCAGGCAGACGCTGCGGCGGCCCATGGCGCGCACCTCCGCGGCGGTCCGATGCGCCTCCGCTTCCGAGTCTCCATAGTGGATGCCGACATCCCAGCCGTCGCGGGCGAGCGCGAGCGCGATGTGGCGACCCAGGCGCCGGGCGGCGCCGGTCACCAGTGCGACCCTGGAAGCCGGCGCGGCCGCCGGCGGCTGCGGGGAGGCGGCGTCCGAAGCATGCATGGCGGGCACTGTAGCATGGCCGTGGAGCGGCACTGGCTGTCGCCGGGCCACGCGAAAGGCCTGCCTGCGCGTGCCGTCTCCTGGGGGACGACCGGCCCGGACGCGCGCCGGCGCCGCCTCGAAATGAGAAAATGCCGCATGGACGAAACACAGCGCTGGCGCGGCGCCCGGCCGTCTCCGGACCGGTTGCCGCAGCCGGCGGCGGACGCCGCCGCCATCAGCGAGGCGCTCACGCGTCGCATCCTCGGCGAGATCGAGCGCGCCGGCGGCTGGATCCGCTTCGATCGCTACATGGAGCTCGCGCTCTACGAGCCGGGCCTCGGCTACTACAGCAACGGCAAGCCGGTCTTCGGCCCGGGCGGCGATTTCGTGACCGCTCCGGAGCTCACGCCGCTTTTCGGCGCGGCGCTCTCCCGCCAGATCGGCAGCTGGCTCGCAGCCTGCGGCGGCGCGCCGCGGGTGGTCGAGTTCGGCGCCGGCAGCGGCGCGCTGGCGAGCCAGCTGCTGAACGCACTGGACCGGCAGGGATTCCAGGACCTGCGCTACCAGATCGTCGAGCTGTCGGCGGACCTGCGCCGGCTGCAGCGCAAGAGCATCGCAGCGCGCCTGCCGCAAATGGTGGACCGGGTGGAGTGGCTGGACGCGGCGCCGACCGGCGTGCGCGGCGTCGTGGTGGCGAACGAGCTGCTGGATGCGATGCCGGTGCGCGCCTTCGAATGGGATGGGCGGGAGCTAGCCGAGGCGGGCGTCGCCGCCACCGATGGCGACCTGTGCTGGTCCTGCCGGTCGGCCGACGACGGCCTCCGGGCGATGGTCGAGGACCTGGGGGTCGACGCGGCGGCCTGGCACCTGCCGTACCGTTCCGAGCTCTGCCCGCGCCAGGGCGCGTGGCTCGCCTCCATCGCCGAGGCCGTCGACTGTGGCGCGATCCTGCTGCTCGACTACGGCTTTCCGGCTGCCGAGTACTACCATCCCCAGCGGGTCGGCGGAACCCTGATGAGCCACTTCCGGCATCGCTCGCTCACCGACCCGTTCGTCTGGCCAGGGTTGCAGGACATCACCGCGCATGTCGATTTCTCGCGGCTGCATGCCGCGGGCGTCGCCGCCGGCCTCGAGCCGCTCGGCTACACGTCGCAGGCGAGGTTCCTGCTCAATTGCGGACTGCTCGACGAGCTCGATGCGCTGCCGCGGGACGAGCAGCGGCTCTGGTTCTCCCAGGCGCAGGCGGTGCAACGGCTGATATCGGAGGCGGAGATGGGTGAGCTCTTCAAGGCGATCGCTTTTGGCAAGGGCATGCCGCCGAGCGCGAGCCTGCCGGGCTTCGTCGAAGGCGACCGGCTGATGGCGCTGCAGCCGCGGAGCCTGCCGTGATCGCTGTGACGACGTCGAGTCCGCGGGGGCCGGCCCGTCGCATTGCAGCTTTCGCCTTAGCCGCGGGTGTCGCGATTTGCGCGCCCGGTCTCGCCCTGGCGCAGGGCACGGCAGGCGGCGCCGGAAC
>JAEWFC010000034.1 GCA_023389035.1 Acidobacteriota bacterium | reverse complement strand
CCATCAGTGCATATAACTTTTTTTCATCAGGTGTCATCGGCTCATCCCTCTAAACTTCATTGTTTTCTGTTGCTCTCGTTCTAATTTCTGCTGTTCTTTGTACTGCTGTAAGGCAAGTTGTTTGAAGCTATCAAAATCAGCCTTAAAGCTCTCAATACCCTGTTTAATTTCTTTGTCTGAAATTGGGCTATCTTTGAGTTCTTTCAGGTCTTTTTTAGGGTCGCCTAAATCTAGTTGCTCAAGCTCTTTATAGGCTGTACGTGACTGTTGTAATGCTTCCCTGATTTCAGGGTCTTTGGCTTGGCTTGGTAATAGTTTCTTTTCAGGTTCTTTCTCTATGCCTTGCTCTTTGTAGCTTCGCATATCAATACGGCTATCAATTTGGTGTTTTTCTAAATGGCTGTTGCATAAATCTTCCCATCTTTGGCGTAGGTCTTTAATATCAGTTTTTCGTTCCTGGTAACTCTTACCGGTATTGTCCTTTTTAGCTCCGCCACGTTCAGGATTTTTGCTGTTATAGCGTTTGAAATACTGCTCCGGATCTCGTTCGATTCCATCTTGCAGACGTTCATTAAACATGAGATGAACGTGAGGCTGATCTTTACCGTCTATTGCTTTAGGGTTATGAATCGCAAATTGATACGGATATTTTGAGCCGATCTCAGACTGAATGAAATCCTCAACCAGTTCTAGACGTTGCTCGGCATTCATTTCTCTAGGCAAGGCAATTTCATATTCTCGATAGGTACTGCCATTTTTACGCTCGTAAAGGTCGGCTGCTTGCCAAAAGGTGATCGGATTATGTTCAGCCCATTTCGGCATATTCCCATAGTCACTATGTTCAAGATCTGATTGTGCCTGTTCTTGTTTCAGCTTCTTTTCTTCGTCCCGCTCAATATATTCGGCATGCGGTGCTGCCTTGCCTGCCTTACCGACTTTCACACTTAAACGAGCTATCGCCATTACGGTTTATCCTGTTCTTTTTTTCGGTTCCATTCTTTCTTAAATGCTCTTTGATCAAGTATCGAAGCCCATAGCATAATGATGATAAGTAACGGTGCTGCGATCACACCAAAAGTAATATCTTTGATTTTTCCCAATACCTGTTTTAGTTGCATGCTATTGCTCCTAGCTTTGGTACTTCTTTTTTCCTTCAATTTTGAATTGAAGGAAAAAAGAAGTTTCAGGGTTTTAGGGATGAAGTCCCTAACGTGCTTAGGTTTCTCAATGAAATTGAGAAACGTCTAAGCGCGCCATCAAATTTTTGATGGAAGTACAGGCGACAATCTCTAGAACGACTTTAACAAAATTACGTTACTCGAACGTAAATATTTTGTTATCGTTCTTTGAGTATTGAGCCTGTGCTTTTGCGGTATCTGAATTAATGGAATTGAATATGAATAATGATTGGCTGTCTGAAAAAATCACCTATATTTCTGCTTTAAAGAATCCTAGTGATGCTCAAAAACTTTTACTTGAATTAGCCAAAATTCAGTACAGAACACCCGACCAAGAGAAAAAGATCAATGCCTTGATCAAAGCTGAAAAAGCCATAGATCGAGCAAATAAGCAAAAAGTTGCAGTTAGAAAATTACTGAATGCAGAAAAAGAAGCTGAACGTAAAGCTCGTACACGTCATCTCATTCAATTAGGCGCACTTTTTGAAATTGCTAACCTAGATCAGCGTGACCCAGCCGAATTACTTGGAATTCTGCTTAAAACTGCTGAAATAGACCCAAATGATATGAAATGGAAAATTTGGAAGGATTTAGGACAAGAAACTCTAAATCAACGTAAAAAATCTTAGAATTAAACAACTTTTAAAAAAAAAATTGATATTTAAAATTATAGGCTTAAAATTTTCAGCTTAAAGGAGATGGCTATCCTCCTTATACAAACCGCCAATTCTGGCTGATGATACCTACGTTTCCCTCAAGCAGGGTACGTAGTTGCGTGCTCTGCTTTTACAAAATGGAGCTACGCTATGTTTTCCCTTCATAAAGTTATTTATATATCTTTTGCTGCTCATAACTAGGAGCAGACATGTATTTTTCTCTTTTATCAATTGCTCTCGGTTCTGTAATTGGTGCCTGGCTTCGTTGGGGCATAAGTCTGAGATTTAATAGAGTTTTTGAAAATATTCCATTTGGAACAGTGATTGTTAACTTAATCGGTGCTTTCATTATAGGGTTAGCTGTATCATTTTTTTCAAACAGTTCAATAAGTCCTAATTATAAATTATTTGTTGTTACAGGCTTCTGCGGTGCTTTAACGACATTTTCAACATTTTCAATTGAAATTGTTGAATTGCTACAAGCTTCAAAGCTTGAATATGCTATCTCAACAATAGCCATTCATGTAATTGGTTCACTGATCTTCACTGTGCTAGGAATTCTTTCCTATCAATTTTTTACAAATCATTAATAGTTCAAATATTAGAAGGTAAAACAATGAGTTTTAAAAATGTTAAAGCAGGTATTAATCCGCCAGATGACTTTAATAGCATCATAGAAATCCCTGCAAATACTAAACCCATCAAGTATGAAGTAAATAAAGAATATGATGCATTATTAGTTGATCGTTTCCTAAGTACAGCAATGTCTTATCCTTCTAATTACGGTTATATCCCTCAGACATTAAGTGAGGATGGTGATCCATTAGATGTATTTGTAATAGCTCCACATGCAGTTGCTGTAGGATCAGTAATTCGCAGTCGCCCTGTTGGAGTCATGTATATGGAAGATGAAGCAGGTATTGATGCAAAGATAATTGCTGTACCTCATTCTAAGCTCACCCCCCTATATGACAATGTTAAAGATCTGAATGACCTTCCTCAGCTTCAATTAGATCAAATGAAACATTTCTTTGAACACTATAAAGATTTAGAAAAAGGCAAATGGATGAAATTTAACGGTTGGGGAAATATTGAAGAAGCAAGAATGGAAATAATTAAAGCAATAAAAAATCATAAATAGCCTAAGCAAAAAATAAGCTAAAAATGTAAACCTCCACTAAACAACCTCCTAAAAAGAAAATGTTCTCACTCTCTCAACTCGCCCCCAAAGCGTCGCACTTCGTGCTTTGGCTTTGGTGAACGGTTGAGAGAGTTTCGGCAATACTCACCCTAAGGGCAGTCATTTAAAAAAATGACCTATCCCCTAAGTATTGCCGATTTACCTGTATATATTTGGCTTCGGAGCCACGTATATCGGTCGTATCCGCACATAGTTTTGCTGACTATGCAGACAAGGACTCAAAGTCTTGCACCTCGCTCCACGCGCTCCCTGTCGTTACATTGCCTGTATCTCTGCGAGGGTTTCCCCAACATGCAACTTAACAAGTCCTATGTAACTACTCCCAACGCTCCGCCTATGTGAAGTTCCCCTGTAAGCGGTTTAGCCTTTCGACTATAGCTACAATACGCCAGTGACACTTATTCCTACCACACGTAATGCATGCCGACCGTAAAACGGACACGCAGAAGCGGGCAAAGCTCGATCTAGGATGCTTATTTGATGGTTTAAAACACGAATTAACGAAGACTTATCATTTTGAGGCTTGATATAAACACTGTTTATTGTGAAAATAGAGTTCAGGTACAAGCCTTTTGGTGAAATCATAACGGTCGTCAAACCTTATGATCTTCGTTACTTGATGTTGTAGCATCAAATAACTGCGTACCGCTGAATTTACTTGAAAACCCCTCTAAGTTGCAAGACTTAGAGGGGTTTTTGTTTAGAATTTTACATTACAAGTTACTTATCCTTGTTTAAAGCAAATTTTCGCTTCTTAATCACAGTAAGTGGCTTTTCTTGTGGAGCCATATTTTTCTGAATGGTTCCCTGCTTCATCTCTACTGGGACAGCACTATTTTCAGTAGTCTTTGGACTAGATTCTTTAGGCTTTGACTCTGTTGGCTTTTGCAGAGTTGCTTCCTTATTTTTAATTTTTATATAAATTTTATGAGCAACTGTATTGTGCTCCTTAATTTCCCTGTTCTTATCAGCCAATTTTTTATACTGTTCTTTAAAAGGTTTTATAAATTTTTTGATAGCTGATAAGAACACGGCTTCTTCAGGATATATGTCCGCTAATGTCTTAGGTGTTTCCTTTTGCACGAAATTGATGAGATCGGCTGGAAATTTATTAAGAATCTCTGGAGTAGCAAAGCTTACAAAATCATAGTCATGATAAGAAATTACAGCATATCGGGTATTTTTCTTAGTCGGACTTTTAATATAACCTTTGACTGTTGCCTCCCCTTGATCAAGTAACTTTTTCAAATAGAAATCTTTGATTTGGTTTTCTATAAGCGCATTACCTCTATAGAACCTAAGCTTCTGACTGATTTCCGCCTGTTCTTCCAGGTTGTCTTCATCAACAAGTTTTAGCTGTTCGGATTGGTCAAGGAATTGAGCATAATTATATTGAGCAAGTTCGGATGTCCAAATCAGTAACTGATCAAGGTTTTTAGGCATAGGAACTTTCAAATCATTCAAATCAAGCTTTTTAATGGGCGCAAGTTCTTCTTCCTTAAACTCTGTTCTTTCTAAACTTGATTGCTTTAACATAATAATTTCCTTAACTTCCACTAATTTTAAACATAATAAAAATTATAAATGAGTGCTTAGAGCCTTCATTTTCAGATTCAGCTATTTGGGGTCAATAACGCATAAATCCCCATGCTTCCCATAGCCACACTGCTCTTTCATCACTCGGACGCAAGGCTTGGACTCTTCTCCAACGGCACAACTTTGAATATCAAACTGAATACCTTGCTGCTTTAAACTCTCGATCTTTGGAATATTCTCTAAAGGCTTAATATAAGATGCAAATAACCATGTCATAGTCAGTATGAAAACTGAAAAAACACCTAAGAAAGTGGTGATTAACTTCCATGAAAATTGATCACTGGCTGATTCAATCGAGTTTTTCAAGCGTCCAAGTGCTTTAGCGGTCTTAATAAGTTCTGCTGTACCGTCCTGTAAGCCCTCATTTACCGCTTTTGATACAGTATGGTGGGTTTGCCCAGCAATAGTGCTTTGAATGTGTTCTTTCGTGATTTGAAGCTCTTTGACAGCCTGATTAACTAAATTCTGCTGTTGTTCTGCGACTGCCATCAGTGCATATAACTTTTTTTCATCAGGTGTCATCGGCTCATCCCTCTAAACTTCATTGTTTTCTGTTGCTCTCGTTCTAATTTCTGCTGTTCTTTGTACTGCTGTAAGGCAAGTTG
>JAEWFC010000011.1 GCA_023389035.1 Acidobacteriota bacterium | reverse complement strand
GTCCTCGGCTGGCTGGCCTGGCAGACCTGGGGCACCACCTGGCAGGCCGAGCGCGTCCACCGCGACCTCGTCGACCGGGCGGAGCGAGGCTGGGACCACGGTGCGGGCGCGCCCGCGACCGAGCACGGCGACGTGACCGCGGTCGTCCGGGTCCCGGCCTTCGGCGACGACTACGCCGTACCCGTCCTGGAGGGTACGTCGCAGCGGGTGCTGGCGGCCGGGTTCGGCCACTTCCGGCGGGCCGCCGGGCCGGGGGAACGCGGCAACTTCGCACTGGCCGGGCACCGGGTCACCCACGGCGAGCCGTTGCGCGACATGCCGTCGTTGCAGCCGGGTGACGAGGTCGTGGTGGAGACGTCGGGGTGGACCTACACCTACGTCCTCGACACGGCCGGGGACGGGCTCACGGTGGACTTCACCGACACGTGGGTGGTCGCGCCCCGGCCCGTCAACCCCGACCCCGGTGGCGTCGGACCGGGCGACCACCCGCGGCTGCTGACGCTCACCACGTGCGCCGAGCTCTTCCACACCGATGACCGGTTGGTGGCCTTCGGCCACCTGGAGTCGAGGGAGCGGCGCGGCTGAGTAGGCTCGCCGCCATGCCCGACACCACGGCCGACCCTGCTTCGCCCGCCGACCTCGCCGCCGCGCTCGCCGCCGACATCGACGCCGTCTGCCGGCTGACGGGGGAGTTCACGCTCCGCTCCGGCCAGGTCGCGGACACGTACTTCGACAAGTACCTCTTCGAGTCCGACCCGACGCTGCTCGGACGCGTCGCCACCGAGATGGTGGACCTCCTCCCCGAGGGCACCGAGCTGCTCGGCGGGCTCGAGTTGGGCGGTGTCCCGATCGCCACGGTGGTCAGCGCCAGGACCGGGCTGCCGGCACTCTTCGTGCGCAAGAAGGCCAAGGAGTACGGCACCTGCAAGCTCGCCGAGGGGCCCGACGTCGCAGGGCGCCGGGTGACCCTGGTCGAGGACGTCATCACCACCGGTGGTGCCGTGCGCGACGCCACCCGGGCGCTGCGCGACGCAGGCGCGGTCGTCGAGGACGTCGTCTGCGCCATCGACCGTTCCCCCGAGGGCGAGAACCCCCTCGCCGACGTCGGCCTCCGGCTCCACGCCGTGCTGACCCGCGCCCAGCTGGACGCGGCCGCCGCGCGCTGACGCCGCGCGGGCCCAGCCCGTGCTCTGCCCGTGCTCAGCCCGGGCTCAATCCCGGGCTCAGTCCACGTCCTGGCCCAGGATGTCGCGGTCGGGCCGGCCGTCGTGGTCGCGGTCCTCGGCCTCGGGGGAGTTCGTGCGCCGGTGCCGCCACCACTCGTAGACGATCGGGATGACCGAGAAGGCCAGGATCAGCAGGATCGCCTTGTCGATCTGCTCGCCGAGGGCCGGGAACGCGGCGCCGAGGAAGAA
Source organism: Acidobacteriota bacterium (assembly GCA_023389035.1). Taxonomy (GTDB): domain Bacteria; phylum Acidobacteriota; class Blastocatellia; order Pyrinomonadales; family Pyrinomonadaceae; genus OLB17. The sequence continues at coordinate 1,988 of JAEWFC010000011.1, read as the reverse complement.
GCCCAGCAGGGTGATGCTGAGGACCCAGAAGACCGCGCCGACCAGGCTCCAGAAGACGAAGCGGCGACGGTCCATGTGGGTCACGCCCGCGACCACGGTGATGTAGGTGCGCACGAACGGCACGAACCGGCCGATGACCAGCGCCTTGTTGCCGTGCTTGTCGAAGAAGGCCGACGTCTGGTCGAAGTACTTGCGCTTGAGGACCCGGCCGTCCCGCTCGTAGAGGGGCGGCCCGACCTTGCGCCCGATCTCGTAGCCCGCGACGTTGCCGGCGATCCCGGCGCCCACGAAGAGACCCATGGCGACGAGCAGCTCCACCCAGGGCGGGCCGGGGAACACGTCGATCTGCTCGGTGGCGATGAAGAGGCCCATCGCGAAGAGGAGCGTGTCACCGGGGAGGAACGGGAAGAACAGCCCGCACTCGACGAAGATGATGGCGAGGCTGAGCCAGAAGAGAGCCTCCCCGAAGTGCTCGAGCAGCCATTGCGGGTCCATCCAGTCCATGCCCAGGAGCAACGGCTGCAGCAGGTCGAGGATCACGCGCAAACCCTAACTGTCGTGCCCTTACGCTGTGCCCCGATGGCCGAGAAGGAGCAGGACCCCGAGGACTACCAGGAGCGGGCGCCGTACGACCCGATGCCGCACGGGCCGCCCGAGGTCGGCGTCGGCCCGTGGGAAGGGCCGTGGCCGTCTGGTCCGGGGAGCGAGGTGTACGACGAGCAGCTGCTGCGCGAGGGCGACCGGCGCAACGTGGTCGACCGCTACCGCTACTGGACCATGGACGCGATCGTCGCCGACCTCGACAGCCGGCGGCACGCCTTCCACGTCGCCATCGAGAACTGGCAGCACGACTTCAACATCGGCACGATCGTCCGTTCCGCCAACGCGTTCCTGGCCGCGGAGGTGCACATCGTCGGCAACCGGCGCTGGAACCGGCGGGGTGCGATGGTGACCGACCGCTACCAGCACGTCCGGCACCACGCCGACGTGCCCGCGCTGGCGGCGTACCTCCACGAGCGTGGGGTGCGCCTGCTGGGCATCGACAACCTCCCCGGCTCCGCGCACCTGGAGACGATGGAGGTCCCGCGCGAGGTGTGCTTCCTCTTCGGGCAGGAGGGGCCGGGGCTGTCGGAGGCCGCGCGAGGGGCCTGTGACGGCACCTTCTCGATCGCGCAGTTCGGTTCGACCCGGTCGATCAACGCCAGTGCTGCCGCGGCGATAGCGATGCACGCCTGGGTGCGGACGCACGCCGACCTCTCCGGCGAGGCGGCCTGGCGCGGCTGAGCGCGGCTGAGCGCGGCTGAGCGCGGCTGGGCGCGGCTGGGCGCGGCTGAGTGCGGCGGGGCGCGGGCCTCCCGCGCGAGAGGGTTCGGGCCACGGGTGTCCAGGGGCCGATCCCGGACTAGGGTGGGGGTGACCTGCTCCGCACGTGCCGAGGAGAGATCCCCATGCCCATCGCCACCCCTGACGTCTACGCGCAGATGCTGGACGCCGCGAAGGAGAAGTCCTTCGCCTACCCGGCCATCAACGTGTCGTCGTCCCAGACGCTCAACGCCGCGCTCAAGGGCTTCGCCGACGCCGGTTCCGACGGCATCATCCAGATCTCGACCGGCGGTGCGGAGTACCTCTCGGGCCCGTCGGTGAAGTGCATGGTGTCCGGCTCGCTGGCGTTCGCGGCGTATGCCGCCGAGGTCGCGAAGAACTACCCGGTCAACATCGCGCTGCACACCGACCACTGCCCCAAGGACAAGCTCGACGGCTTCGTGCGCCCGCTGCTCGAGGTGTCCCGGGAGCGGGTGGCGCGTGGCGAGGACCCGCTGTTCCAGTCCCACATGTGGGACGGCTCCGCGGTGCCGCTGGAGGAGAACCTCCAGGTCGCCCAGGAGCTGCTGGCGAAGGCCGCGGCCGCGAAGATCGTCCTCGAGGTCGAGATCGGCGTCGTCGGCGGCGAGGAGGACGGCGTCGCCAACGAGATCAACGAGCAGCTC
>JAEWFC010000025.1 GCA_023389035.1 Acidobacteriota bacterium | reverse complement strand
ACCGCTACGAGAAGCGGTCGTGCCGGTTCCTCCTTGAGCCCGTTGCCACCTCCGTCCGCTAGCTGTATTTAATCCAGTAGTAGGTCGTCCTTGCGCAGGTGCAAGCAGTGCCGACTGATGACACAGGTGCGCTACTGTCCGATCTGGACCTTCCAGCCGCGCGGCAAGTCTCCGACGACGCGGCCCGAGGTAGCTGTGCCACAACCAAAACGAGAGAGCCGAACATTTTTATGACGAACCCACCACCACCCAACTGGTACCCGGCTCCCGACGGCAGCGGACGGCAACAGTGGTGGGACGGCCAGCAATGGACTGACAACTACAACTACAACGCCCCAGCAGTCACGTCTCAGACGGCATCGGGTGACCCCACTCTCATCAGCCCGTCCCCGCCCAAACAGCCGATGGGCCGCGGCAAGAAGATCGCGATCGGTGCAGGCGCCGTGTTCGCGGTCCTGCTCATCATCGGGCTCATCGGTTCAAGCCTCGAGGACAGCGACTCGTCCGCGGCCCCAGCCTCCACCTCATCCACCCCGGCAGAGCAGTCCACAACTACGACCACCACGACGACATCACCCACTTCGACCACAACGACCACGCCGTCGCGCGTCGCACCACCACCCCGAACCACCACACCGAAACCTGCCGGCTGCGAACCCGCGCCGCCAACCTACCTAGCGACAATCAACGCAGCCTTCACCGAGGGCTACCAGCTCATCAACACCAGCGCATACCAAGACGGCGACACCCTTTACATCGCCGGCGAAATCGCCACTCCCGACGGGAAAATCAGATCCCGCGACGACGTCTTTGCCGTCAAGAACGCGGTCCTCACACCGGTCACATCGACAGCCCGCCTCGAGACCACCCTCCCCGACCTACGCCGCGTCCTCGATGTCAACGTCACCGACCCAGGGGCGCAGAAGGCGATGGACTGCGCGCGCACGTACTAGACGCCGCCCACTCTCACGCGCAGTGAAGCAAACCAGGCAGCACGAGCAGGACCTCAGATTATGCTCGTCGCACCACCCCACTGAGGAGAAAGCCACCATGGGCCTCACCCGCAAGATCATGTCCGTCAGCACCGCTGGCGCCGTCGACTACCGATCAGACAAAGAACGAATCGCCCGCAAAACAGCCAAAGGTGCACGGGCCGCCAAGAAACAGAACCGTCTCCTCGGGCAGCAAATCGACGCCATCAAAGAGCAAACGGCAGCACTAACCGCGGCCGCCGCTGCAGCGAAAGCAGCAGAGAACGCCGTCGCGTCAGGAACGGTCCCACCGCCTCCCCGACCCACATCTGTCCCCGCCGGCTGGTACCCAGACCCTCACGGGGCACAAAGCCTCCTCCGATGGTTCGACGGGACGACGTGGACAGACCACACGCACCGAACCGACACACCACCACCCCCTCCGGCCTAGCGATCACAGCTGCCTGAGCACGACAGATCCAAACCGAGTTCACCGAGTAACAGCGGACCCACTGGCTACGGTGACCGGTATGAGCGTCCTGTGCTCGGGTATCGCTAGAGGCGGGCTCGCCCTACCAACAGTCGAGGTGCTTAATTGGATCCAGTCAATGGTCGGCGGTGGTGGTCCACGGACCGTCGAGGTATTGGGCGTCACGCAGCGCCGCCTCCAGGACCGACTGGTATGTACGTCCGATTACCGACGCGATGCCTTCCAACGTCGCGCGAGCCGGTAGCCCGCGCACGCCGTGCGTGCGCCACAGGTTCAGGTTCTGCCGGGAAACCCCGATGCGTCGAGCCAGTTCGGCATCGCTGACTCCGTACGCATGCTTGTGCGCGTCAACGAGATCCACGAGATGAGTGGTTGCCACTCTGCAAGCGTGAGGTAGTAGTAGTAGTAATGATGTCAAGTGCGACTAGTCGACCCCGACAAGTGTAGATTGACATAAGGTAAATTATCGGCGAAACCTGTTGCGCTGCTGTATATTTCGTCACCAGTGACGTAATGTAGCCCAAACTGGAAGTTCAAGGAGGTCTATCATGGCAACGCGGATCACGGTGCGCACCGAGTTCTTGGCCGACGTTTACACCTGCGCACTTGAAGGCGGCATCGGCTACTGGTCAACCTGTACCGACTATCGCTGAAGCAGTGATCCGCGAGCGACTGTCGAGGAAATCTCCGGCAATTCACACGTGATCACTCTGGACACGATCGCCCGGGGCGTGAACTCCATCGTCAGTGGCGCAGCGATGATCCCGAATGTGCAGCGTCGTAGGATCGCCGCCGCTGTCCGCACCCACGATGCCGACACCATCGACGCGAGAGATGCAGACGCCATCGTTCAGGCGGCACTTTTTGGCTCCCTCGTCTACGGCTAGTCGGCAGTCCGGGCGGCCGATGCGACGACGCCAGCTCTTCGTCGATCCACGTCGCCCCCATTGCATCTGTTGTGCCGACTCGCGAGGCGCGATCCTCAGACATCGAGCGCTGGGCCGCCGATACACTGTGGGATCGAAACGAGGGAGATCGACGGGCTTGTTCGAACATCAGCTACATGTCGCGCTAGATGCAGTCCGGGAACAAGGTGCATCGCACCTCAAGGTCGAGTTTGAGGCAGAAGGCGCCTCAAGCGTCGATGCAGAGGCGCTCGCCGCCATCGCAAATGACGCTGATCTCTGGCTGGCCGTCAAAGTCGGTGGATGCGAGGCCGTGCGCGACATCAGGGAATCTCTGCATCTACGGGCACGGAGCATCGTCGCGCCAATGATCGAGTCCCCGTTTGCCGCAACCAAGTTCGAGCGGGCGGTCACCGACGAGGTGAACGCTTCCGGTCTTCAACTGCCGCACCTCGCCATCAACATCGAGTCTGTCGCCGGAATGTCGGCACTGCCGCAGATCCTGCAGGCGCCTGCGATGAAGCGGATTGACCGAATGGTGCTGGGTCGCACAGACCTTACCGATTCACTCAACCTGGGCCCCGTGGAGGTCGACGGCGCTACTGTCGAGGCAATTGCGCGGCGCGCGTTCGGCCTAGCGCAGGAGGCCGGCCTGGCAACAACGCTTGGTGGAACTGTCACGTCGAACTCAGTCCGATTCATTACTGCCCTCACAGGCCTCATCGACAGCGTCGAGACTCGGAAGGTTGTGCTCTCGATGGAGGACGTTTCGAACCTCCCGCGGGCGATCGAGGCCGGCGTGCGATTCGAGCTCGCGTGGCTTGAGTTCAAGTCGCAGGTACTCGGCCCTCTGACCCCAATAGAGACTCGAAGACTCCGACTGATCACCGCAAGGCTCAACCCAGGGTCATCAGCCTGCGAGTAGCGAGGCGCGGCGCTTCTCTGCAGTAGGTCCGCTTGACCTAAGTCTCGGCGGAAGCAGACGGTCGATCCGGCGATGGATCCGAATCCACGTCCACCAACACATGGGAGAGGTCGCGAAGAGACGCCACTCGAAGAGGGTTGCACCGGGACTCCCGCGCACTGCGCTGCGTACCTCAGCGTTCAGACTCGGGAATCTCCCGTCGATCTCGCGGAGGAACACCGTTGGACTTCGTGCCTTCCTGGCGTGCAGACAAGCTTTGAGCGTGTAGAAGTAGTTGACGAGTTCCTTATTGCGCCGAAAGTGTTCGGTGATTCCTTCAAGTTCTGGACGGCCGTCTGCCTCCAACTCCCGCAAGACTCTTCGCAGTGCCAAAACACTGCCGAAGCGCTCCACCGACGGCGAACTCGTCATGGAGGTGGACCGCTTGCGATAGACCGCAAGTACCCGCGGAATAAAGGAGACGCTGCGCGCGTGGAGAAGCGCGCGGTAGCCGAATTCGAGGTCTTCACCGACAGCACAGCCTGGTGAGAACCGGAGGGCAGCTTCCTCAACGAAACTCCGGCGGTACGCGGCACTCGACGTCCATAGTCGCAGCGACCTGTCTACCGTTCGGCGACGCAGCGCCTCGACGCCGGTCATCTCCGAGGGAGCGACAGGGTGTACGTCGAAGTAGTGCCGTTGAACCTCGCCCGTCGCCGTCACGATGTCCCAACCCCAGCAGCAAACGTCGGGGGTACGACTGCCCACCGCAGCATCAATCGCGTCCAGTAACTCCTCTGAAACCCAGTCATCGCTGTCCAAGAACAGGACGTAGTCTCCCGTCGCAGCCGATAGTCCGGTGTTACGCGCAACGCTCACGCCAGCGTGAGCCTGCTGGATCAGGCGCGAGTTCGCCAGAGGTACCTCTGCCTGGAGATGTTTGAACCGCACAACTGAATCGTCCGTAGATCCGTCGTCCACGAAGATCAACTCAGCGGCTGTGCCAAGCAGTGGCGCGACGCTGCGGAGTGTGTCCTCCATGTGCGAGCTGGCATTGAACGCCGGCATCACGACTGAAAGGATCACAGCACGTCTCGCAGGCGGGCGCGGGCAATGGAGTCGACAACGGTCTTTGATGAACAGTTGACCAACCTGACCCCTTGCCGATGGCAGAAGTCGGCGATGAAACGGAACGCGACAAGGACCTCGAGGAATGACTCGGCGTAACGTTCCATATCGCGCTTGAGATACTGAGCACGAAGCCACCTGTCGACCTCTGGAGAGACCTCGTAGGCGTAGCTTGAGTCGACGCTCTCATCCAAAGCCGTCTGAACATTGGCAACAATGTTGGTCGTGTCGCAGCCGAGTAAATAGATCTCATCGAACCCCAGAAACACGGCAATCACGACCGCATGCTGGATCACCGAACTGAATCTCGGAATCACGCGAGTGAGGTCGGTGGCGAGGTGGTAGTAGTCCGAGAAATAGTACGGATTGCAGAAGTAACGAATGTCATGGCCACGACCCAATACGAAACCTTCGAGGCGCCCCATCTCGGAACTGGGCACAAAGGTTGTCGGTGGACGCGGGTCGCCAGTCCCATCGACACTAACGATGTCAGTCAGCCGATCGATCATCCAGCGATCCGACGGCGATTCAGATTCCATCGAGAAGAAGCGCCGGTCGGAAATGACATGGTAGGACGGCGCAGGTGACCCAATCTCTGAAGCTAGGAGATTGTTCACCGTGAACACGACCTGGCCGACCAACGAAGACAAGTCATCGTCCCGTAGCGAGGGGCCATTCCCAAGAATGAAGCAACGCTTTCCTTTGTGCAGGTCGCTGAGGTCTTCGTTAGACTCAATCGCCGCTCGCTCCGCTGGGTTCTGCCATAGGTAGCGGGCACAGCGTCCACGCCAGGCAACTGACCGCACCGGCTGTAGTACAGTCGAGTGGTTCCTCATCGTAACCACACCTCGGCTTGTTGGAAGCCTGTGCGATGCAGGAGTCGGGCTGCGTCCCAAACGCAATAAAGCTCTTCATCAGTGTCGGTGGTGTGGATCGCATGTCGACCAATGCCGCAGAGGGCTCTGACGTCCTCCTTCAGTTCGAGAAGGCGTTCCAGCGGTGACTCGACAACGATCACCTGAGTCACGTCGGACTCGCGCCACACCCAGTTTGTCTTGTCCCTCGAGAATCGGAATCCGTCGTCCTGCGATCCTACAAACGCTTCTCCGGCGTAGACCCTGACTACCAGTTGCCTGAGGGTGAAGTAGTGCATTGACGGCAGCGGCAGGCGCGCTCTCACGTCTAGGGCGCCCGTGATCAGTTCGTCCGCCGCCGCCGCCCTGTATCCGGCGAATGTTGCCGGCCAGACGATGAGTGCATGCAGTCCCTCCTCGTTAGCGCCGGTCTGGTCAAGATTGGCGGAGATAGTCCTCACCGCCCCTGGAATCATAGAGGAACTCAGCCACGTCGAAATCGATCTGAGTGTCAATGTCCATGCCTTCTACCTGGTCCAGGACGTGTATGCACGGCGCGTTTCCGAGCACGTTGCTTCGAGCAATCATGGTTTCTCGGCGGATCACATTCACTGCGAAGTTCAAGGCTGCGATGTTCGGAAGGTCCTGCGACCTAGGCTGGTCTTGTGGGTCGTAGTTGATTGGCGCTCCATCTAGCAGCAGAAACTCGCGAACGACAGATGCAGTATTGATCGAGTCGTGATCAGGGTCGAGGTTGAGAAACGACCCGATGAGAGCCTCGACAGTTTCATCGCGCACCAAGGGACTCGTGCAATTCGCGTACACAATGACGTCGGCGTCTATCTCATCTGCCATGTAACGATAGACATCGCTCATTGGTGCGGTGCTCGAAGCTAGATGATCTGGTCGACGCCGAACGGCGCACCCGTAGCCGTAGGCGATCTCCATTATCCTGTCGTCGTCCGAACTCACTACGACTTCATCAATACTGCCCAGTCGGAGCAACTGCGCGAGCTTGATGTCCACGAGAGTGCTGCCAGCGAACGCCCTCGTGTTCTTCCCAATCACACGTTCTGACCCGCCCCGGGCTGCCACCAGTGCCGCAACCTTCACCTTAGATACTCCCGTCGCCTGCGCCGGCGAATGATCCGAGGGCCCACCTGACCATCTGGCGAATGCCAGTAGAGACCTCAACACGTGGGGCCCAGTTGAGGTCTCGGGCGATGCGCTCGAACGAGCAGTAAATGCCCTGCTGATCGCCCGGAGTGCTTCCCTCGACTTCGACCTGAACATCGAACGGAAGCGCCGAGGTAATCATGGTGAGCAAATCGTCGACGCTCGTGCCCACACAGGTTGAAACGTTGTAGATCTGAAAGTCCCCAGGACGGGCGGCATCGGCCGCCGCAACGAAGGCGTCCACGACGTCGCCGACGAATACGAGGTCTCTGATCCGTCTCAGGCTTCCTTTGACGACGATGTGCCTTGACCCAAGCGCCTGACCTAAGAAGATGCTCGCCATACCCTGGTTCAAGTTGGACAGGTCTTGGCCCGGTCCGTAGGTGTTGTTTAGCCGCAGAGCCGTGCACGCGAGACCTTGTTCCGAGTAGAGGCGAAGGTACGACTCACTCGCGACCTTCCCAACGGCGTAGAAAGTCTTGGGATCTAGCGGGTCGTCCTCTACCGCTGGGAGTCTGCTTGGGTCTCCGTACACGGCCATCGAACTCGCATACACAACGGTCGGGCAGCCGGTGCGCTTGGCATAGTCGAGCAACAGGAGCGTCGACTGCACGTTCGCCTGCAAGTCGTAGACTGGATCTTCAAAGCTCGGGACGCCGCCGCTCTGCCCTGCAAGGTGGTAGATGGCATCGAAACGTTGGCCGCCGAGCGCGGCCAGAGTGGCTCGCTCCCGCAGATCAGCGATAACTGCCGTGCAGCCGGGAGGGATGTTGTCGCCGTGACCCGAGCTCAGATTGTCGATCGTTGCGACATCGTGGCCATCGGCAAGAAGACGGCGGGCGACCGCGCTCCCGATAAAGCCGGCAGCACCGGTGACCAGTAGCCTGCCCATCCGTCTCCGATCACTTTCTGAATGGGTGTTGCCAGTCGGTGTGGCTCCCACGTATGTCGGTAATCAATAGTTCACGCTCTGGACTGCGGCACAAGGCAACCCAAGTGCATAAATACTCAGCATACTCATGTCTCTCCGTTGCTGCTGGGCTTGATCGATGACGGGCCACGATGACCTATGAGCCGGTCCGGACCCCTTAGCTCGCGCCGCCGCGTTGAGGAAGGGATTCCGCATTGCAGCACCATGCGAACGCGGCCAGAACATCACGCTCGAAACACTGTGGGCGTTGGGCGACCACCTCGGCCTCACAGCGGCCCAGCTACTCGCTGACGACGACCTGGTGGGCGCGACCGACGACCCTGTCGCAACCCCTGGAGTCACCGACGATCCCGAACGTCACGTCGTTGACCTCGACGACATCGTGGCATCGCAACGATTATCGCCGGCCTGATCGGCCGGGCCACTCGCACCTGGCGAGTCATCCCGATTGAAAACCGCATGGGGGAAAGCCCATTCACGTACCTTGGCCGCGATTGCTGACCAAGCGCAAGCTCTGTCCACCCCATAGCGCCGATCACCACACCGCTTCACACGGATGATCTGGTGTTATGACGGCGCGACGCTCCTGCATCGATCTCAGCGGAAAGTCAGTGCCCGATCTGGTGCAGTAGCTGGGAGACCGACACTTTCAGCGCTTCGGCGATACGTGCCAGAGTGATGATTGTCGCGCGGCGCGACCCGTCTTCCACCCCGCGCAGCATGTTCCGCTCGACACCGGCTTCCAGGCCCAGGGCGCGCTGACTGAGTCCGAGTTCCTCACGCCGGGCCGTGATCGCCTCTCCGAGTGCGCGCAGCAATGCGGGTTCGTCGATGTCGACGGCCATGAGGGGTCCTCTCCTGTCGTCCGCCCGCTCGGTGGGCACGCCTGGTGCTGCTGAGCCTACCGGCGGCCTCGCCGGTATCCCGTCCCCTGGAGCGGGCGGCGTCGCTGGACTCGCGGTCACTGGCGACCGCCCAGGATGGTCAGGGTCAAGTCGTCTCCGTCGACGAGCTCGTGGGACTCCTCAACTGCAAGCCAGTGATCACAGACGAACTGGTCACGGTCGGCCTCGTCCATCGTGTCCCACCCCTGCGGGAGCGGCCCGACGTAGCGCTGCACCCTGCGCACCAGATACGACCGTTCCACCACTTCGGTGCGCGCCAGCTCAGGCATCGCCAGCTCCACGAGCGCGACCAGCGCAGTAGCCGCCTCGTGTTCAGCATCGCCGCCCGCTGCACTGTGGCGATCCAGCAGCGCAATCTGCAGATCAGCATCGGTAAACGCAAACAGATGAGAGATTCTCGCGCTACACATGCGTTCATGCAGAGTGTTCCGGGTCGGCTTCCAGAGTTCCTGGCGAGCGGTGTTGTCGGCCTCCTACCGGGACATCTCGATCGGCAACCTATCCCAAGCGGACCTGGACGCATGGCAGGCCGAAGGCCCGAGCACTCGAGAGTTCGCCATCCGGTTCCTTGCGTGGGCGATCAAAATGAAGCTGGTCGCCGCAGACCTAACGATGACACCTCATCGTCGCGGAAGCAGCTCGAAGATGAGCGTCGAGGACCAGCAGGATGCCGTCGATGGCGTTACATCGAATCAACCGGAGCTGAATCCGAGAGACAGGGCTGCCGCGATCTTGGTGCTTGTCTTCGGCCAGCAGATCGACCGTGTCGTCAAACTCACTTGGGACCACGTCATAGTCTCAGACGAACTCGTGACCGTCACACTCGGCGCCATCGCCATAGCCCTGCCGGCCCCGCTCGACGAACCATTCCGCCACCTCGCCGGAGAACGAGACCTCGCGAATACCGCCGCGCACCCGGCCACTAACTGGGTATTGCGCGGCTACGTCCCAGGCCGACACATCAACCCGACTCACCTACGGAACCGGTTGAAGGCGACTTTCAGTACCCGGGCCGCCCGGTTGGGCACCCTACATGAACTCACCAAGCTCGCACCCGCAGCGATACTCGCCGACACTCTCGGCTACTCCCCTGCCACCATCGAGCGACATGCGGTGGCTTCTGCCGCCACCTATGCCCGATATGTATCGATGTTTGACGCTGATGCCTGAGCTTGCGCAGCCTGGGATGCACTCGTGGCCAGCGTCATTCAGAAGCTTGTGGTTTCGAACAATCAGGCTACGGTCGACACCTAGATGGAGGCAATGATGTCGAAAAAGAAGCGCGGGACCCCTCGGACAGGAAAGACGACGAAACAACGTCGCCGCGAAGCTCGTTCAGACGGTTCGCGTAGGACGACTGCAGGTGCTGCCGAAATTAGTGGAGTAACCAGTGGACAACCGGTGCCAGTATTTCCGATCATCTCTGATCATGCCGGATTGACTGCCTTGAGTCACACCCTGCGGGCCGAGCGTCTTGGCCAGATTTCGCAGGCATCCGCTCTTCATGTTCTGGCCGCAATTCAGTCTCGACTCGATGTCGCAACCACCACTGACTGGTCGGAATCGCGTGTTGAACGAGCGATGCTTGCGGAGGCCGGCACGGAGTGGGCCGCCCAATTGGCAACTAAGGTGGGAGTGACTCATCGCCTCGTTCCTCCGAGATCGATGACACAGCTGATACGCGAGGCTTTCGAGGCGTGTTCCGAAGTCGATGGCAGCGGTGTACGAGATATTGAGATTGTTGACGTTCTTGAACTCGTGATGTCGATTACGAGTGAGCACGCTGGTGAACAGAACCCCCTCGACATGCTGGCGAATCCAGATCCCGCCGAGTACAGAGCGCAGATCGCGGCGCTCGAGGCGTACACCTCCGACGAGACTGTCGTAGCGGTTCGGCAACACGCCCTGAACGATATGGCGAACCTACTCAGCAACGAACCCGTCAAAATCGAGTTGATCAAGGCCTCCACTTACGACCTATGGTTCCAGCCTTGGCCTGATCGAGTAACTGACCCGCGGATTGGATCAAACCCTGCGGAGGCGTTCGAGCTGGCCAACAAAGTCCCGCTTCTCGACGTGATGCTTGTAGGGCAGATCGTGAGCGAGAGAATCTTAGCCGGACAGTTCGAGTTCGATCGTGCGGACTTAGTTCGATCTGGAGCAACCGAAGTCGCGGTGGAGTTCGTCTTCAACAATATGGCTTACAAACCGACCCAGTTTAAAAGACGACTTCGCGACGATCGCGCACAGGGGTCTGTTACAAATCAGCGCTACGTCTTTACTGAAAGACCCTTTCTTCGGCGAGGCAAAGAGACAGTATTCGCCCTGCGATATCAATGGATTGTGGACCGATTCTTTGGCGCACAGCTCTACTGGCAAACATTCTTCTCGTTCGGTCCTGTCGCTCCACGATCTTTGTCTGAAACTTTCAGCCAAGCGATGAATTACGCCTTTGAGCGGAGGGCTGGCGACATCTTGGAGAAGATTGCCTCGTACAGCTCTAAGATTAGTCGGTTGGTTTCCGAGACCGAAATGCAGGCCGAGTGGTCGGGCGCGGGGCGAACGCCTTCAGTCTGCGATTTCATGCTCGTAGCCGGCCGCGCGTGCATCATTCTCGACGCCACCAACCACCACCTTAGCGCTGGATTGGCGCAAGGTTTGGCGGATCTCTCAACCTATAACGAGGATATGGACTCGGCCTTTGTATCAACAAAGTTCAAACAGATCGTTTCGACGGCGAAGCTAGCTAGAGAGCGCCTGTCGTTTGGCATAGAGGATAACCCTGTGTTTTACCCGTATGTTGTGGTGCCAGACAACGGTATATCTAGCATTACATCGGTTCAGTTAGACTGGCGCACTCGGGCAGCGCCGTTTGAGGAACTGCGAGGCTCCATAAGGCCACCGGTGCCCTTAAGGATGAGCGATCTCGCGATATTTGAGGGACTCGGGGAGCTCTACTCAACGCACACTAGAGATATCGCGGACCTGTTGGGTGGATGGACTAACCAGCCGACCCCAGTTCCTGTCTCACTGCGCGAGTTCCTGGATATTGTTTCGCTTCCGGCGCCTATCCCACAGCGGATGCTCCGGGATAACGATGCACTCAACCGGTTGATCTGGCAACGTCGCGATGAACTACGGGCTCGTCAGTCATCTGACCAGATTGACGATGAGTAGTGCATCGACTTTTCTGATATAGACATTGGAAGGGTCGAGAGGGGTGGCTAGTTTATGAGATCCGCTCTGCCACTTTGTTAATAGCCTTGCTCAATTCCCTCGAAGCGTCATCCACTGATTTGGAGATACTCATCGGCGTGCCTGGCGTTGTTTTCGCCACCCAGCGATACTCGCTAAGATCGATTGTGTACGTCAAGGGATCAATGGGTCCATATGGCCCATCGAATGGTATTGTGATCTTAAACTGGCCTTTTTCGTTGACCGGATTCTCGGGCGATGGCAAGATATTCTGTGGCAGCCCGAGGTTCCACTGCATCACTCGTCCGGGCGGTAACGATGCAAAACGTCGATTGTTCGCGAACCTCTCGTTGTCACCGTCTCGTGACCATTCCGATGGAAATGGCGGATCGATACTTATTGAGACACTCGTGGCCACGGTCGGCCCATCGTTCTTTACAACAAGCATCATGAACGAGGCGTGCTGGGCATGAGGGCGGATATCAGCCCACACATATGGTTGCCCAGCATCCTCGTGTATCCGACGTTGGAGGGCGGTTTGTTCCTCGGCGGCGCTCACCTGGCGCCAGGTGAAGTACAACGCGGCGAGGGCGATGCCGGCGGCGATTGCCGCAACGATAGATGAAGCGTCCATGGGGACATTCTCAGCTACCGGCAGGCGGATGTAGGCGTTCCCGGCCACGTGTCGCTCAGCTTCCCTCATCGCTTCGAGGTCGACTCGTCCCACTTCAACACGTCCCGTTACCAGTTAACTAAGACGAGTGAAAGGGTTCGTGAGACAGCGTATTTTCCGCTTCTTGGGTCGCTCCCGTAGCCGCCACACTACAAACACCTCTCACGGTGAGGTGACATAAGTGTTGCCACTCACGTACCCCTAGCCGTTGAAGGGTGGAAGGCCGAAGTGTCGAAGCGCAATGAGGGTTGCGATGATCTCCACGATGGCGATGAGAAGCGCCGAGATCGCAATGCCGGCGCCGCGTTCGTACGGCCGTCTTTGGACTTCGGAGAACGCAATGAACGCGAACACAACAGTGACCGGGATCAGGCCCAGGAGCGCGGCGAACAGTGCGAGGCAGGCACAAAGGTTCGTCGTTTCTTCAGGTTTGGGCAAGTGGGCTGGGTCCGCGGTGAGGGTGACGCGTGAGCCTTCGCGACGAGTTACGGGCACGCCTGAGTGTAGGTGCACCGCGCTGACCCGTAGTACGTCGGCTCGTCGGATACGCAGCGTTCGCGCTGACGCGGAGTCATCGAGTTCATCGCCTGGCAGACCAAAGCTGGCAGACAGGCACGGTGTGAGTATTCCCGGCCACTCCGGGCACTCAAGACGTGTGTCCTGCGGTGGCGGTTTCCCGCCCTACTCGCAGGCTGGTTCAAACAGAACGGCAGCACCGGAACCGAGACCGCCGCCCACCCTCTCACCGATCCCTTCGGCACCATGACCAGCCGCGACACCGCCGTTGGCCAACGAATGCGGCGGACGGGTTGACCTTAGGCGGTTGGCGTTGGATCCCAGTCGACGTTAATCCACTCCGCACGGGGGTCTTGTTCAGTCGTTCGCACGAAATGCGACGGGTGCGTAATGGTGTGCGGGCACACCTCGTTACTGCGAGTATCCTCGAAGGACTTGCCGACACGCCGGGCCAACGTCGACGGCCAGAAGACGGTTGAATCGCCCCGGCTTTGTTGGAGGCTCGGTTAGTTGGTTCCAGCGGTTGCCGGGACCGGGTTTTCACGGTAGCTGGTGACTGTGTGGGTCGACCAGTAGGTGGTCTCGTACTCGACGGGTGGGACGTGTCCGATCTCGCCGTGCAGGCGGCGGTGATTGAACCAGTCGATGTACTCGGCGACGGCGATCTCGACCTCGCCGACACCGCCCCAGCCACCTCGAGGGCGCATTATTGGGTTGCGGATGCATTCGGCCTTGAACAGCGAGTTGAACGCCTCGGCCATCGCATTGTCGTACGAATCGCCCTTGGAGCCAACCGAAGTCACCGCATCGGCTTCGGCGAGGCGTTCGGTGTAACGGATGGCTCGATACTGCACTCCGCGGTCGGAGTGGTGAATCAGCCCGGCCACGTCCTGGCCGGCACGCGAGCGGGCCCACAACCCCATGTCCAGGGCGTCGAGGGCGAGGTCGGTGTGCATGGTGGTCGAGACCTGCCAGCCCACGATCATCCTCGAGAAGACATCGAGGATGAACGCGGCATACACCCACCCCGAGTGGGTGCGGATGTAGGTCAGGTCGGCCACCCACAGCGCATTCGGCGCCGCCGCGGTGAACTGCCGTTCGACACGATCTGCCGGCTGCGGAGTTTCGGCCCCCTCGCTGTGCGTGGTCCTGCGTGTCTTCAGCCTCGTTATCCCCTGTAGCCCATCAGCTTTCATCAATCGTTCGACGGTGCAGCGGGCCACGCCGATACCCTTCCTGTGTAGTTCGGCATGGACTTTGCGGGCGCCGTAGACGCCGAGATTGTCGGCATGCACGGTGCGGATCTCGCCGAGGACCTCGCGGTCACGGACCACCCGTGGCGCCTCGACTCGGCGAGAACTCAGATGGGCTCGCACCG
>JAEWFC010000020.1 GCA_023389035.1 Acidobacteriota bacterium | reverse complement strand
ATGTAGAGCTGGGCCGGCCAGCGCACCACTTCGATATTCGACATCCGCAGGAATGCCACCGGAATCGCCAGGATCATGCTCAGCGCGATGACGATGACTGCGATCTCGAGGGTGAGCACCAGGCCGTCGAACAGTCGGGGGAAGTTGCTCGTGACGACGGTCCAGTCGAATTGGTAGTTCATGATGACTCCTCGTCGAACCTGCTGATCACTTCATCTCAAGATCGCCGAGGTCGTTGGGGTCCACCACTCCGGCCTTGTCGAGAGCGGCCTGGAAGGAACCGTCGTTCTTCGCATTCTGAATCGCGATGTTGATCACCTGCAGCGAACGGTTGTCGATGTCGGGGCTGACCCCGTAGTTCGAATCGCTCTTGAAGATGACCGGCTTGGGACGCACGATCTTCAGGGACTTGTTCTTCTGCGCGGCATCGGCGAGAGTCGGGAGATCGCCGAAGGCGGCGACGGCACGTCCGGCCTCCATCGCCGTGATGGACTGCGGAATCGCTTCGGCATTGACGATGTCCACGCCGAGGTCCTCGACCCGCCGTTCATACGATGTGCCGGTGGCCACGGCGATGCCCTTGCCCGAATCGACGATGTCTTCGGTGGACTTCAGACCGGAGTCGGCCTTGACGATCCAGACTCCCTCATAGGTATAGACGGGATCGGTGAACTGGATGGCCAGAGACCGCTCGGAGGTGGCGTCGAGATACGCACCGACGTCGAAGCGGTCGGCCTGGAGGCCGGAGACCATCTTCGACCACTCGGCGGCCACCGGGGTGAACTTCACACCCATCTCCTTGGCGAGGTTCTGCAGCGGCAGGACGTTCGGACCGCCCATCTTGCCGTTCTCCTGCTCACCGGTCATCGGGGGTGCCGAGGCGATTCCGACCCGCAGTTCGCCCTGGTCTTTGATCTTCTGGATCCACGCACCGTTTTCGGTGCCGCCTGCCCCGGAGCCCGAGCGGAAGCCGGCCCCGAAGTAGCCACCGACGAGCGCGAGGACTATGACCCCGACGATGGCAATGATGATCTGGCTGGTTTTGGACATCGTAGTCTCTCTTTGTCATGCCCCGGTACGGTCGCCGGACCGGGGTGCCGGATGTATCGACGGGACTTCGCGTCGGTGCGAAGCGACACCTCTGACCGTCAAGTGTCATACAATTCACTTTATAGCGACTGTTCGTGATTTGCGACACATATGCGATAATTTGACGCAGAACAGTTACATTGAAGGCGTCGCTCCGAGATGGTCGGAACTTTGTCAGACAATCGGTGTCGTACGCGGTGATGCGGGAAGGGCGCTTGAATGAATGCCAGCGGAAAGAACGGCTCAGTTGGGGAAGTCTCAGCCGAAGACAGAATCTCTTTCGAAGACCTTGTCTCGGCCATCGAGGCGAAGCTCACTGCGGCAGGAGCCTCCCCGGCGGTTGCGAATGTGCTGGCGACGAACTGTGCCACCTGTGAACGCGACGGTACTCTCAGTCACGGTGTCTTCCGTGTGGCCGGCTACCTCGATTCTCTGACCCGCGATTGGGCGGATGGGGCCGCAGAGGCGAACATCGACGTTGTCGGCCCCTCCTATATCCGCATCGATGGACGCAACGGCTTCGCTCAGCCCGCACTCGCCGAGGCGCGACCGAAGATCGATCAGGCGCTCAGTGACACCGGCGTCGCTGTCATCGCCCTGCGCAATACCCATCACTTCAGTGCTCTGTGGCCCGACCTCGAAGCCTTTGCCCGCGATGGTCGTGTGGCGATGGGGATGATCGCCAGCGGCAAGCTCGCCGTCGTCCCCGAGGGGGCGACGTGCCCGGTCTTCAGTACGAATCCGTTCGGCTTCGCCACGCCCGTGGCTGACGCGGATCCCATCGTCTTCGACTTCTCCACGTCATCGATGTCCCACGGTGACCTGCAGCTGCTGCGGGCCGAAGGTCGGGAGGTTCCGGTCGGGACCGGAGTCGACTCGACCGGCGCGGACACCACGGATCCGAACGCCATCCTCGACGGCGGAGGTATCCGTCCCATCGGCGGGCACAAGGGTGCGCTGCTGTCGTTCATGATCGAAACCCTGGCGGCGGGGCTGACCGGCGGAGCCTTCACCTACGAGATCGATTCAGAGGCTCCCGAAGGCGCCCACACCTTCCGCACCGGCCAACTCTTCATCGTCATCGACCCCGAACGCGGCGGCAACGACGCCTATCTGGGTCGGGTGCGTGAGTTCGTCGATATGCTTCGCGATGCCGGGATGGATCGCCAGCCCGGTGATCGTCGCTACGCCAACCGCGCCGAGGCGGCCGAACGGGGAATCCCCATCACCGACACGATCCGTTCCCTCTTCGACTGACTCACAGGTCGACTGGCCGAAGCCAGCCCAGTCCTCAGCCGGACATCCTCCACCACAGCAGCGCCACGTGCAGGGCCGTTCGTGACTCCGCATCGTCGAGTGAGACGCCGAGGCGGTCCTGCAGACGCGTGATCCGTGCGTAGAGTGCGGGCCGGGACAGGTGCCCGGCCCGCGCCATCGCCGACTTGTTCCCACCATGGGCGAGATAGAGTTCGAGGAAATCGAGCAGTTCCTCGTCCGCGGAATCCGTGGGCGAACGCAGATCTCCGTCTCGGCGGCCGCCACCAACGCTTGATTCGCCGAGCAGAGGCCCGAGCTCTCCCTCGGCGAAGGCGCGGAGCCGCGAGTCCTCGGTCAGCAGAGACAGCAGCCCGCGAATCCGCACATCCGAGGAGCGGTAGAACGAACGCTCACGCACGTCGAGTGTCGACGCGACCTCGGCGGCATGCGACGCCGATTCGAGACCGGCGACAGCGCGAAGCAGGGAAGTGCTGCTCCGGCCGACCCCGACTACCCAGCTCGCTGAGAGTCCCTCGAGCTCGGCGAGAAGGCGGTCGAGACAGGCGTCGGCCTCCTCGGTGCGGCGCGGACTCGCCTGCACGGTCCCTGTCTCATCGGATTCGCCGCCCGCGATCGGAGATCGACGGGGCTGCGATCGTCGGTTTCTGCCGCGGCCGGGTGCCAGGATGAACCCGAAGACACCCGACTACAGGCTCGTCATGAG
>JAEWFC010000028.1 GCA_023389035.1 Acidobacteriota bacterium | reverse complement strand
ATATAGATAGTTAAAATATACTATAAAATTACTTATAAGAGTAGGCTGATGAATATTTATTAGATCTATTTGCAACTTAATAATAAAAGTTAGTTAGTGCTCTATCTTTTTATGGTAAAATTTAGGTGTATTTACAAAAATGTTGAGGTGATTAGTAGTGGGATATATGTTTAAAGGAATAGATCATGTTCAGCTTGCCGCACCAAAAAACTGCGAGGAAAAGGCTAGAGCTTTTTTTCAAGACATCATAGGATGGACTGAAATTCCAAAACCACTAGCACTACAGGCTAGAGGCGGGGTATGGTTTAAAGTGGGGCGACATGAGGTGCATATCGGTGTGCAAGAAGATATCGTACCAGCAACGAAGGCGCATCCAGCATTCGAAGTAGATCAGCTAGATACCCTACGCACACATTTGAAACTTTCCAATATTAACATTACTGATGATGAGCATAGAATAGATGAGGGTGTGAAACGATTTTTTATTCACGATCCTTTTGGTAATCGAATTGAGTTTTTAGAGTGGGATAAATAGTGTAAAAACAAAATAAGGAGGTTTTAAACGTTAAATTTCTTAATGCGAAAAAAATAAAGCTAGTAGGCTTAGCGTTAGTCCTACTAGTAGTAGTGATATGGGCTATTAACTATTACACTACTGATATAATTAACGTCCAAGGTCGAGATTATAAAATATCGAAGCAAGATGGATCACTAACAATATTAACGTCATTTTACGGTCCAGACATAAAAGTAGTGGATATGGAAACGAGTAAAATAGTAGAGCTATATCATCACAATTACACAATCGTACCGAATGCAGAACTGACGCAATACACCGTGTCTTATTCAAATGGCACGACGTATAAAATAAAGGAACTACCACCAAACAATGGATTGCTTGCGTATGATGAATCGGGTGAACCCTATGATGGAGCGACAATAATAACATATAATAATGCAATCTCGAGTCAATCACAGTTTTCGTTTTACCCTAATTTATTAGTAAAGATAGCTTTTAGCAAATACTATGAAAAACAAGGGTATTGGTATATTTTCATACTATCATTTATTTTGTTTAGCTTTAGTTTGCTGCTTCTTAAAAATAAATCCCTTCAAATGATTTTCTTTCATTTGTCACATGGCTTAGATGTTGTTGATCCTGAGCCTACTGATGTTTACTTTATTTCGACCAAAATTAGTGCCGCTATAGGTATGTTTATATCAGTCATTCTATTTTTCATGTCATTGTAGCTTTATATATATATATTTAACCAAAATAATAGCCTCTATCGTTTTCACTTATACTAAAACGATAGAGGCTATTCTATTAATCCGTTAATGATTTTTACTAACGCTACTTTACTTTTGATATTTTATATTAATAATTTGATAGAAGAATGTGTAAAGTCTATTAAATACATACCCAAGAATTATAGCCATAATTAATAATACTATGTAAATAATAATATTCGTAGCAAAAAAATAATGCATTTTAAATTTAGTCTCTAATTCAAAAATCTTTGTAACAAATCCACTATCAATCCATAAAGCTTGTCTTGTAATAGGGAACTCATGTATAAGATAAACGCCAAAAACATATTTCCCAATGAAATTAATTACTTTTGAATTGATACTAATCCCTTCGAAATATTTAAAAAATAGATAACTCATTAAAACTATGATTGGTGAATTGTAGTTATACCATTTTCCATATGCTATACCTTTACTTAATGCTGCATGAATAATAAAAACATTAATTAAACCCAATAGAATAAAGAGTAATAGGTAAAGATTATGATTTATTTTAATTGCTACAAAATTGTATTTCCTAATGTAGCTTCCTATGAAATATAGGAATATAAAGAAAATAACACTGTAACCATTAGCAATACCGAAATTATCTATCTTTATAAAGAATCCCCAAATACAAAAGATTAGGAATGTTGAAATAATGATAGTTAAATGCTCCTTTTTGCTTATTACATTGATTAACTTATTTAAGTAAGGAGAAACTAACAATAAAATAAAAAATACAGTTACGTACCAGTACTCTCTATAAAATACTGCAAATAAAGATTGTTTTAAATTGACAAAATCAAATGAAACTATATCAAAACCTATATTAAGTAATAACATTATGACTGCGAAAAAACTTGTTTCAATTACTAATCTGACAAGCCTTGATACTTTAAAAGTAGATGTACATAGAAAATATGCACTTAAAATAACGTATGTGTTTACAGCAACAATAGAAAATGAACGTAACAAATGATAAAAAAATTGATCGTAATCATTTAGATCTAAGTTTACATTTATAGCCCTTTGAATACCAAAAGTTCCTAAATGCAATAGAACTATCATAAACATTAAAATAATACGTAGTAATTCAAAATTTGAATCTCTAGTGGTAGATTTCAATTTAATAGGACCTCCATAGTTTGTTATTGCTAATTGTTGAAATAATTACTACCATTCAGGTATTAAATCATCTCCTTTTATCATTGTTTACAACAGTTACAATACATTTTCAATTCTTTTATAATACCATAACCAGACAGAATAAATCTTTTATTCTATGTATTTTTATTAATAGATTGGTAAAGTAAATAAGAATTATTAATAATATAGATAGTTTTACATGAAATTAGTATAAATTTATTTGTTGAATAAATATGAATAATAAAAAGATTTGCTTTTTTTTCAAAATAATGTGAACGAAAGCATTATTTCAAAGCTCTAATGAGTGAAG
>JAEWFC010000012.1 GCA_023389035.1 Acidobacteriota bacterium | reverse complement strand
TGATGAGCGTGGCATTGATCTCAACCAGTAAGCCTGACAAGAAGAAGAAAGGAAAGACAGTGAAGGGTGGGGAACTCGCCTACATCGAGGTTCGGGCGGGCAGCGACATGATCGACATGTCTGATTCGGGAGTGACATCACCCGCGATCGCAAAAGTTGATTCCTCACTCGTGGAAATAGATCCCCGTGACGACTTGAAGTCATTCCTATCGACTTCGAAGAATTGTGCAGGGCTGTTAGCAGTCTTGCTGCACATGGAAGGCCGTCCGGTAGATGCAGGTGATCAGAAATTTGTGATCGCTACCACGGGAAGTCAGGCCCTAAACCAGACGTTGACTGAACTGGGTGTAATAGCGGGATCGAAAATAACCCTTCAAGAATGGAAACGCCCGGGAGCACTGGCTGAAACATTAAACGGTACGATTTATGTTTACGATGACTACTTTAATCATCCTAAATACTCATCTACTTCCCATGCACGGGGGGCGGTGATGTTTCACGAAATCTTACATTCCATCTTTAAAGAAGGGCATATCGCTATGGGTAGACGCTTCGGAATTGAGGAGCCATCACTTCCGAGTGCACCGGCGAATTACATGCCATATAATGCTCTGCGAGATCTTGCTTGGGAGAAAGAGTACAGAGAAAATAATCCCCAACTATTTAGTGATGACGCGGCTAGTGCCAGATTACAGAACTGGATCGACAACGACTGCAGAAGGTAATCAAATTGGATTGGAGGAACCAGACATGAACCAAGCAAAGAAAGAGAGATCTTCCAGGTCAATTGGTAGGATCATCATTTGTAATCTGTTGATATTTACATGCTTTGCTATTGTCGGGCATGGTCAGGCAGCGGCCCCTGAACCTTTAGATTTCCCATTTGAGATCACGCATCCGCTGGAAGACTCTCTAAAGCGGCCTTGCAAGCAACTTTACGTATTCCTTGCGGAAGAACACTTCACCCGCAAAAATCTCAGCGCGCTGTTTCGGACGCTCTCTGGCGTGGCTAGTGATCTGAGTCTCGACATAACCGTCTTTTCTGACCGCGAGTATCTTGAACGACGTAAAAAGCTTGACAAGGTCGGACTGGGAGAACGGGATGAGTATACTCCGACACAGCAAAAGGCCATTGGCGAATTATTCCCTCCGAGGACGGGTTTTTTTCGAGCCTTTTATATGCGTAATCCGTGGAGAGAACAGTTCCACTACAGTCCAGGAAAGGACGTCGATCGCCTGATCAAGGTCACGATAAAAGAAAAGCCGGGTAGGGGTGATAATAATGAACAAATTCTAATCGAGGCGATCAATTCAGGATTCGTTAGCGATGTCGATCGGGTCTTGTCGCAAGTTTCTACACTGGATTTCGCCGATGCTAACGGCAGTTCACCCCTGAGTTCAGCAGTTTGGCTTCATCACAACGACATTGCACTGAAACTCATCGCTGCGGGTGCGGACGTTAACTTCAAGACCGTGACGGGCACCGCGCTCTTTGCTGCCATCGACGCCCGAAACTATGAGGGCGTCAAATTATTATTAGAAAGCAATGCTTTCGTAAACCAGACAACGGATATCGGAAAAACGCCTCTTATGGCATCCGTTCTTTACTGCGATCACGCTATAACACGGCTGCTTGTTGATAGTGGGGCCAACCCGCAAGCGAAGGATGTTCGCGGAAAACTCGCGATCGATTACGCCTGTAAAGACGAAAGGATCCTAACGTTGCTTAAAGCCAAATTGCCTGTCGAGGAAAGCAAGATGTCTTTTGACCAGAAAATTAGGGGTTCTCTTAAGCAGTAGAAACGGTGTCTGGCCTGATGTTATAAAGACGGTTTCTCCCGACGTTGAGTAGAATCAATGTCGATAAGATAAAGAATTCGCTCTTTGACAGGAGAAACCGTAATGACATTGTACATCGGAGTTGATTTACATCCGCATCAGCAGACTGCAGCTTGGTGCGATACGAGGACAGGGGAAACAGAAACGATCGATCTGAAGCACGATCTTGAGCGGGTCCGGGAGTTCTATTCCGGCTTCAGGGAACCGGCGGTCATCGGCATCGAGGCGTCGGCCCGTCACCGAACGAGTCCTTGCCGGGTGCGAGATCGCAATAAAAGAGAATTCCCTGCTGACCCTTATTGACGACTGATTTCAGATTCGCGTTACTAGTTCCGTGATGAGGGCGGCTTGGGCGGGGTTGATCTTTTGTTTGGCGGTTTCAGGATCGAACCAGGCCGCGCGGTCGATCTCGGGGAAGGTGGCTCTTTTGCCGCTGCGGGGCGGCCATTCCATTTCGAAGGAGTTGGAATGGATCGCGTCGGCGTCGAAGTCGGCCTCGACCGCCCACGCGTAGACGATCTTGCCGGCTCGCTGCGTGATCGGCTTTAGCGCGAAGAATTCGCCGGCGATCTTTAAACCAGTCTCTTCTTCGAACTCGCGCAGGGCAGCCGTGAGCGGGTCTTCGCCGTCGAACTCGCCCTTTGGGATCGACCAAGCTCCGTTGTCTTTATTTGCAAAGAAAGGCCCGCCCGGGTGAACGAGAAAGATCTCTAGCCCAGCGTCAGTTTCCCTGTAAATTAATAGCCCCGCACTTTGTTTGATCACAACGATCTAAGGATAACATGATGCTCCGACGGCCCGATCTCAACATCGTACCGTCACCGATAGCTCTGATACTTTTCCGATCGCCCGAAGCCGCCCGAAAGCAGCACAAAGATCTCTGAGCATGGCGGCCTTTCTTAATTTGCATCCGTCTTTGTCGGCGGTGCGTAAGTTTGAGAAAATGCGTTCGATGGCCGCAAAAGTAATCACTGCCTTGATCGTATTTCTGCTAAACGTCGCCGCGGGCGTTGCAGGTTTTTTCTTTCTGATGCTCGCACTGAACGGCTTTCACGAATCAGAAGCAAATTACGGAATGGGGGCTTATATCGTGCTCTCGTTCGTAGGGTCGGTAGCGATGACCGTCGCGGCTTTTCTGACCGTCGGATGGCTACTGAGAAAAGAATACCGGCCGATAGTCGCATCGCTCATCGCTTTACCTATCTTCGTTATCGTCGGCACGGGGCTAAAGCTCTTTTTCGTGATCGTCTCGGCAATACTCACGGGCGAGATCCGCCGCAGTTTCACGGGGTAGAGATGAACGAGAAAGCAATCGATATTTCCATCCCGCTAAGATTCAATGGTCCGCAGCCGAATGCTTACGGCGTGGATCCTGCAAAGGCCGAGCCCGTACGTGCAGGTTCGCTCGTCGGCGACACACGCCAAGGCGGCAGCGTAAATTTTGAGCAGTACACCTTTATCCCGCACTGCAGCGGCACGCACACCGAATGTGTCGGCCACATCACTCATGAACGCATATCTATCCGCGACTGCCTTCGCGACGTAATTATCCCCGCGGTACTGGTTTCCGTCACTCCCGATCCCCGCGGCGACGAGCCGCTGATAACCCGCACGGCGCTCGAAACATCGATCAATGCCGTAAACAGCGAAACCGAAACGCCAGAGGCTCTGATCGTTCGCACTCTTCCGAACGATCCCGCAAAGCTCACGCGTCATTACGGCACCGACGATCCGGACAGCGTTCGCATACCGCCATATTTCGCAGAGGAGGCAATGCGGTTCATCGTCGAACACGGCTTTAGGCACCTGCTGGTGGATCTCCCCTCGATCGACCGGCTCTACGATGACGGGGCATTGATAAACCACCGGCTGTTTTGGAATGTCGATGCAGGCAGTTTTGAAGTGAACTCTGAAACGCGGGTTAATAGCACGATCACCGAATTGGTCTACGTCGCGGACGAGGTCGCCGACGGACCTTACACGCTCAATCTGCAGATCGCGCCATTTGATTCAGACTGCGCCCCGAGCCGTCCGGTCCTGCTTAGATAAGATCACTTTACAGCCGCCTCGATCGCCTGCTTTAGTTCGGGATGTTTGAATTCGAAACCGGCATCCTGCAGCCGCTTCGGAATTACCCTCGTAGAATCAAGAAGCAAGGCGTCGCCCATTTCGCCAAATAAAAGGTTCACGGCAAACTCAGGCAGCGGAAGGAACGTTGGCCGATAAAGCACCTCGCCGAGCGTTTTGGTGAATTGTTCGTTTGTCGCGGGGTTTGGGGATGCAAGGTTCACGGCTCCGCGGATGTTCTCGTTCTCAAGCACGAACAATATCGCCCTGATCTCGTCCTCGAACGATATCCAGCTCATCCATTGCTTTCCGCTGCCCACAACGCCGCCGACGCCGAGCTTGAATGGCGTGAGCATCGTCGCTAATGCACCGCCGTCCTTTGACAAAACGATCCCGGTCCGCAGAAGCACGGTCCTGATGCCGAGATCTTCTGCCCTGCGCGATTCCGCCTCCCACGCACGGCAGACCTCGCCGAAGAAGTTGTCGCCTGCGGGGCTTGATTCCGTCATCACGTCATCATCGCGGTCGCCGTAAAAACCGATCGCCGAGCCCGCCAGGAATACTCTTGGCTTATTTTCTAATCGCGCGAGAGCGTCGACCAGACGGCGGGTTCCCTCGACGCGGCTTTCGCGTATCGCTTTCTTTTTCTCTTCCGTCCACCGCAGCCCCGCCACATTTTCACCTGCAAGATGGATCACCGCATCGAGCCCCTCAAGCCGCGGCATATCCTCTTCGCGAAAGCCCTCCTCGACCGTCCATTTAATGTGCCGCTCGTCCCGCGGTTCCGAACGCGACGCCAAAAGCAGCTCGTCGCCCCTCGCCGCCAGCTTTTTCTGAAGGTCCTTGCCGATCAGACCGCTCGCACCGGTTATAAGTATTCGCATCGCAATGAGTTTATCGCAGTTATCGACCGAAAACACGCGTCTTTCGGGGCCATTAAGTCGTTTAGCGGGCCCTTTAATCCGTTTAGCGGGCCCTTTAATCCGTTTAGTGGGCCCATTAAATCATTTAGTGAGCCCATTAAATGGTTTAGTGAGCTGATAAGATCATTTGGCGGATCGGAGTTTTGTGCGGACGAGGTCGGTGAGGAGTCGTATCTCGCGATCGGTTAGCTGGCGGCGAAAGGCGAGCATTCCATTCCCGCCGTCGGCGATCTGGTTGTAGATCTCGTTCTCGGTGGTCTTCTTGAACTCGCCGGCCCGCAGCGATGGGACGACCGTGCCGTCATCGAGAGTTTTGCCTTCGCCGTCGGTTCCGTGGCAGATCGCACAGTTTTGACGGAAAAGCGATGCTTCGTACGAGGTGTCCGACGCGATCTTGTGCTCGCCGGTCGCCGCGTCTGAACACGCACCCGCAGCGGCTGCGACCGCGAACGCAAAGATGACTAAGAGTTTGAGCCGAAGCATCGAAAAAGCCGTTACTTCAACTCCTTTCTGAGGGAAAGTTTTGAGATCTTTCCCGTATTGCCGATCGGCAACGAGTCGCGGAATTCTACGTAACGCGGATATTTATTCGCCGCAAACTGCGTTTTGCACCAGTCGATGAAATCCGCATCGGAAAGCTGTGCCCCTTCTTTCAGCACGAGGTACGCCTTGACCTCTTCGCCCATTTTGTCGTCCGGCACGCCGATGACGGCCACAAGCGAGACCGCAGGGTGCGTCATTATCACTTCCTCAAGCTCTCGCGGGTAGATATTGTAGCCGCCGCGAAGGATCATATCTTTCTTCCGATCGACGATCGCAAGATAGCCTTCGTCATCCATGATCCCGATATCGCCTGAGTGAAACCAACCGTTCTTAAAGGCTTCGGCCGTAGCCTCGGGCCGCTTGTAGTAGCCTTTCATCACGTTCGCTCCACGGATAACAACCTCACCGCGAGTCCCACGCGGAACCTCCACATCGTTTTCGTCCACGCATCTCACATCAACGCCGGCGATCGCCTGCCCGACCGTACCGGGCTTCGATGGCCGCTCGAAATGATTAAAGCAAGCTAGCGGCGAGGTCTCCGAAAGGCCGTAGCCCTCTAATACGCGGACACCGAATCGCTCGCCAAATGCTTTCATTACCTCGACTGGCATCGGTGCACCGCCCGATGAGCAGACCTTCATATTGTCCTTGATCTTGCTGATGTCGTAGCCCGTCTCGTCAGCGTATTTCAGCAAAGCCCAATACATCGTCGGCACGCCGACCCAGAAATTGACACGCTCCGCGACCATAGTGTCGAGCGTCGCCTTCGGATCGAAGCGAGGCAGCAGGACGATGCGGTTGCCGCCGTAGATGTTCGTGTTCATCTGCACGGTCTGGCCAGTCGTGTGAAAAAGCGGCAGCGTGATCAGCACTGTTTTCTGAGGCTCGTCAGTGAAATTGAGTACGGGCAGGTGGATCAGATACGTGGTCGTAACGTTCGTGAACAAATTGAAATGCGTGAGCTCGGCACCTTTCGGCTGGCCGGTCGTGCCGGAGGTGTAAAGGATCGCACACGTGTCGTCCGGGGCCGTCGGATAACATTCGAACTCCGCAGATTCCGCATAGATCGTCTGGCCAAGGGTCTTGTATCCCTCGAATGGCGACGCAGCGGCCGGATCTTTTGTCATCACGATAAGCTGCTCGCAAGTGTCGACCTGCTCAAAGGCCGCGATCGTGCTCTTCCCCATTGGAAGCTCGTCAGTGCCTTCAAAAACGAAGACGGCTTTCGCGTCGGAATCCTTGAGCTGATACTCGATCTCGCGGGGTGTGAATAAAACGCATATCGGCACGACGACCGCTCCCGCCTTCTGAATACCGTAATAGACGATCGGAAAATAAGGCAGGTTCGGACAGTTCAACGCGACCTTGTCACCGTGGCCGATGCCCATCTTAACGAGCGCGCTCGCGACCTTGTTCGACATCGCTTCAAGCTCGCCGTAGGTCATTCGCTTATCGCCAAAAACGATGGCTTCCTTTTGCGGGGCAAGCCTCGCGTGGTGCGAGACCATTGATGCAAGGTTAAGAGTCGTAGCGGATTGGCTCATATTTGATCGTCCGGGCGGTATCTCACGTAAATTGTCCTAAAGGATTTCGTTATTTCTAACACAGTTACACCGCAGAGCGGAAATTCTTACGCAGTAATTCCGCCGGCAGCGTTATCAGCGTTGAGATCGATCGAGGCGCTCGACGATATCTCACGCGATCGGTTTTGGATCGAATGCACGCGAAACTCGTCGCGTCGATCCGGAAAGTCTGACCGATAGTGTCCGCCGCGAGATTCCTCACGCCAGAGCGCCGCTCGCGAAACAAGCAAAGCGAGTGTGACGAAGTTTCGGGATGACGTGCTGAGCTTCGAGGCCTCGATCTGCTCGAACTCGCGGATCGCCCGCCGCAGCGAGTTGCGATCACGCAGTATCCCGACGCGTTCCCACATCACTCGCTTTACGCGTTTCCTAACCGCGGTAGCGATCTCTGATCCGCCGATCTCGCCGGTCACGCTCTGCGTCAGATCATCTGGCAGCGCAGCCTCCAGTTTGTCAGCAAGAGCGGCCTCGCCCGCGCGTGCCCCGAACACAAGCCCCTCAAGCAAGGAATTTGACGCAAGCCTGTTAGCCCCATGAACGCCTGTACAAGCGACCTCGCCCGCGGCGTAAAGCCCCGTCACCGTCGTCCGCCCCCAAAGATCCGTCCGCACGCCGCCCATGCAATAGTGCGACGCCGGCGCAACGGGAAGCATCTCTTTCGTGATATCGAGCCCAAACTGTCTGCATGTAAGATCGATCTTTGGAAAGCGGGCCCTGAGAAACTCCGGATCCAGCGACGTCATGTCGAGAAATACGTGCCGCGATCCCGTCCGCCGCATTTCCGCAACGATCGATCGCGAAACGATATCCCGCGGGGCAAGCTCTAGCCGCTCATCATATCGCGCCATGAACCTCTCGCCCAGCACATTTCGCAGCACGCCGCCCTCGCCACGCATCGCCTCACTTAACAAGAAGCGCGGAGCCCCTTCGATACTCAGGGCTGTCGGGTGGAACTGAATGAATTCCATGTCAGCCACATCTGCTCCCGCAAAATATGCCATCGCCATACCGTCGCCGGTCGCGACCGGCGGATTAGTAGTATGAAGATAAAGCTGGCCCGCCCCTCCGGTGCACAGCACAACGGCCCGAGCATAGATCTCGCGAGGGCTTCGAAGTATCGGGTCTAGGAAACGAACGCCAACGCACTTTCCGTCCCGGATCAGCAAGCTTTCGGTATTTGAGAATGGATGAAGGTTGATAGTCGGCTCAAGGCGTGCACGGGCTATCAAGGACCGGACGATCTCCGCACCCGTTGAATCGCCATGCGAATGCAGGATGCGGCGACGCGAATGGGCAGCCTCCTGGGTAAATAAGAGTTTGCCGCCTTCCTTATCAAACTCGGTGCCCCACTGGATGAGCTGTTTAATGTATCGCGTGCCCTCTGATACCAGGACCTCGACAGCCGGTCCATCGCACAATTCGGCACCTGCGATGAGAGTGTCACCCTCATGCAACTCGGCGTCGTCGTCCTCGGAAAGAGCAACGGCGACGCCGCCCTGCGCATATTCTGTGTTCGATTCGCTGGCCTTGTCCTTAGTGAGAACGGTCACATTCGCACCGCTTTCGGCAAGAGCGATCGCCGCACGAAGGCCTGCAACTCCGCTGCCGATAACGACATAGTCAGTGACCAGAGACATTACGTGAAATGTAACAAATTACGTCAACGATGTCCCTGCGACATAATGGGCCGAATCAGGCCGACGCTGTGCCGTGGTTGTCTCCGGCACTGTAAAGCCCGCCGTACGCACCTTTTCTCAGATCGATGCCGTATTCAACATACGCCTTCAGTGCGGAGATCATCTGCGACCAACCCATGCAGTTCATATACGAGCTGTTCAGGTGGTCCTGTGTTTCGCGCCAGCCGCTTTCGCTGATCCGCACGATCGTGTCATCTCCCGCCGCGTCAAATTCCATCCGGACATGCGTATCAAGCCCTTTCGCTCCTTCCCATTCCAGTTCGATAAGTTCGTTGTGCACCACCTTTTTTACCACTACCGGGAACTTGTGTTGTTCGTCGCCGGGGTTATCTGCAAATGCCCATTCGACCGTAGTGCCTTCCACCAGCGGAGCACTTGCCCCGCCATTTGTGAAATAACCGCTGAGCTTTGACGGGTTGTACACCGCATTAAACACCTCTGCGACCGGCTTTTGGATCTTCGTCTGTACCTTGAACTTTAACTCCATTTCAATAGCTCCTTAGATCATTCGACTTTTCAGAGCGCTGAGTATATGTTACAGTTTTATAACATGTCAAGAGGCTCAGATGACGATCTGATATACAAAGCATTAGCTGACGGGCGCCGGCGCGAGATCCTCGACCTATTGAAAGACGACCCACGGACGACCGGAGATATTTGTGATCATTTCACCGACATTGACCGCTGCACGGTGATGCAGCACCTTGGTGTATTAGAAAAAGCCGGACTTCTGATCACACAAAAGAATGGACGATTCAGGTGGAATTACCTGAACGCCGTGCCAATTCGCGAGATCTACGACCGGTGGATCAATCGGTACACAAATCATTCGGTCGATATACTCGTTAAGCTGAGCAATGATCTTGAGATGCCGGATCGTTAACAGATCCAATCAATTAAAAATGCGTCGCTGACAGTGATGCCGGCGACGCATTTTGAATTATCGGATATCTCGGATTACATCGGTATCTTCAATTCCTGTCCCGGATAGATCTTATCGGGATGGTTCAAGATGTCGCGGTTGTGGTCCCAGATCGCTTTCCATTCGATGCCGTACTGTTTGGCGATCTTTGACAGGTTATCGCCGGACACGACGGTGTGGGTATGCATTCCGCCACCGGCCGCAGCTTCCGAGGTCTGGATATTAAGGATCAGATCGCCGGACCGGAAATCCGGGTCAAGCCGATTGTACTCGTCCCACAGCTGCTGCTTTGCTTCCGCGCTAGGTGCGGTTCCGGTAACGACCAGCGTTCCGCCGTCGCCCTCGCTGAGCTCGTACGTCGTACCATTTTGATTGGCAAGGTCAAGAAGCGTTTGATATTTCTCTTGTGCTGACATTGTTCATTCCTCCTTGGTTAGTTGCCTCTCTTGAGCTGGTTGTCGATCCCAGTGATCCCTGACTGGTTGATCACCTGAATACATTCAGCATACTTCGCGTTCGGCACTTCGCCGGTGACCGTCACTTTTCCGCCAACCACAGAAACTGAGGCAGTTCCGCAGCCAGCCTTCTTCAAGTTTTCAGTGATCTTGCCAGTGAGTGCAGGATCCGCGGCGGCCGGCGTCGCAACCGGAAGCGGTTTGGTCGTGGTGTTGTTTGTGACCGACTTAATGCCTTCAACAGCACCTGCCGACGCGGCAGCTTTGTTCTTTACGGTGATGTCGGCGACCTCACCGGAGAGCGTTGCGACGCCATCGTTCACAGCAACGGTCACTCCGCTAACTCCATCGGCCGTCAGCTTGTCTTGCACCGCTTTCTGCAGATCCGCGTCGCTTTTTCCGCACGCGGCCATAAAGACCACAGCTGCGATAGTAAATAATGTTAAAAACCTTGTTCTCATTGTTCCTCCAGTTTCGAAACGTGAACTCGTGTAATAAGACCGAAAAACAACACAATGTTTCGCGATCAGCTCACAAAAATAGCCCAGACTTCAGGCAAGAATGAATGTGGTTGAACTATCTTGGTTTAATTCACAAAAAATTTCAACCGGTATTTTTAACAGTTACTACCCAAAGATCTGTTCGCGTATCTGTTCAGCGATCTCGTAAGAGTTGAATTCGGGACGGATGATGAAATGCCAATCCGCAAGGCAATAAACGCCTTGGCGGGACTCAAAAAGCTCAAGTGCCGCAGCTTTGTCACGAGCAAGCGGCCTATCCTTTCTGGAATTCCGGATATTCTGCCAACAGTGGTCGAAGGTTGACTCCAGCCAGATACTCGTGAGGCCGCATGAGCGGATGTGGGCACGGTTTTGCTCCACGGTCCAGGTTCCGCCGCCAAGCGAAATGATCTGAGCGTCCGATTCCGCGAGCAGCCTGATCAGATGCTCTGTTTCTATCGCTCGGTATCGCTCGAGCCCGTCGGTGTCGATGATCTGGGCTATCTTTCGATGTGTAGAGCGTTCGATGTAATGGTCAAGATCCGCCCTTTGTGTGCGGAGCATGCTTGCCAGATGCCTTGCGACGCTGGATTTCCCAACGCCCATAAAGCCCGTCAGGACAATTCTGGTTTGCTCTCCCTTTGCGTTCTGAATGCTCATCGAATAGCGACCCGATCAAGCTGGTCAAAAAAATTCGGAAACGAAACCGCTACACATTCCGGCCGTAATATATTGGTCTCGCCCTGCGCAAACAATCCGGCGACGGCAAAAGCCATCGCGATACGGTGATCGCCGAAAGACTCTATTTCGGCTCCCATCAATTCCGAACGAGAGACACGGAAACCGTCAGCGAACTCCTCGACATGTGCTCCCATGCGCGTCAGATTCTCTACAACTGCGGCGATCCTGTCCGATTCCTTTACTCTTAGTTCAGCGGCATCACGAACTTCGAGCCCGCCCGGCAACCTTGTACCTAGGACGGCAAGTATTGGGATCTCATCTATCAAATTCGGGATGTCCTGGCCGTGGATAAGTTCTGGAGTGTCCGAGGGCCCTAGATCACGTCCAAATATGTCTAGCGTCCCAACCGGTTCCCCGGAAGAATCATCCGTATCGCTGATCGCAAAGTTTGCGCCGATCCGCCTCAAAACATCGAGATATGCGGTCCTCGTCGGGTTGAGGCCAACATTTCTGATCTTTACATGCGAACCGACCAGCCCCGCGGCGGCTGCTACAAAGAATGCCGCACCTGAGATGTCTCCCGGAATCCGGATCTCTGCAGCATGCAGTTCGGACGATCCTTCGATCGAAATGCTCTTTTCGGAGCCCGTGACGGTCTCGGTTATGCGAGCCCCGAAACGAAGAAGCATTCGCTCGGTATGGTCGCGGGTCATGGTTCGCTCTGTGACTTTTGTGGTCCCGTCCCCGAATAATCCGGCCATCAGTACGCACGACTTGACCTGAGCGGAACTTACCGGCATTTCGTACATGATCGCTGACAGCGGTCGCGACCCGATAATTTGCAGCGGTGCCGTTCCATTGTGCGACGCTATGTCGC
Organism: Acidobacteriota bacterium; assembly: GCA_023389035.1. Taxonomy (GTDB): domain Bacteria; phylum Acidobacteriota; class Blastocatellia; order Pyrinomonadales; family Pyrinomonadaceae; genus OLB17. Next base: position 88,453 of record JAEWFC010000012.1, on the reverse strand, counting down.
AGCCCATTCTTACCAACGGCTCGATGACACGTCGCATTGGCCGTTTGCTGAGCGACTCGTCGCCGATCAACTCCGACCTAAAGGGCTGACCGGCCAGGATACCCGCGAGAAGCCTCATTGTCGTCCCGCTGTTGCCGCAATCCAAAGGGACAGACGGTGCAATTAAGCCGTATTTACCCCTCCCGTCGATAACTGTCTCGGATCCGCTCCGCGAAATCCTAACTCCAAGTTCTTTAAGGCAGGAAAGGGTCGACTCACAATCCGCCGATTTCGCGAAGTTACCGATACGGCTCGATCCGGTGGCGATCGCTGAGATCATGGCCGCACGGTGTGATATCGACTTATCGCCCGGGAGTTCGATGTCGCCCCGGACCGTTATTGCCGGCCTGATCTTCATATTTTCAATTCTACCCGTTCGGCAGGCGGTTTGTCTTGACAGAAACCTTGTAAAACCGATAACTTACAAGGACTAACGTGCCGATAACCGAAGAGTTGATATTGCCGACACGGATCGAATCCGTCGATGAGGCCGCCCTTAGTGCGGAGCGTTTCGCGCGCGATAACGGATTCGGTTCTGATCTGATCTCGGCGATCGATCTGGCCGTACGTGAGTCTGTAGCCAATGCCGTTAAGCATGGAAATCGGTTTGATGAAGGAAAGAGCGTTGAGCTCACTTTCGCAAAACTGGAAAATGGGCTAGAGATCACGGTCCGGGATTTCGGCAGCGGATTCACGCTCGACGAGATACCTGATCCAACCGATCCGGAAAATCTGCTTAAAGCGACGGGCCGCGGGATACTGTTTATGCGGTCATTTATGGACGTTGTCGAATGGACGGAAGCAGACGGCGGCGGGATGAAAGTGACGATGGTCAAGCATAATTAAATCTTGATCGATTCATGGACAATCTTTTGGGTTACGGCTACAATCGGCTTTTGCACAACATTTAAATAACATTAGTAGGAGAGAAAAATGTCTGATATCACCATTTCGGAGCGCCAGGCGGGCGACGTAACGATCCTAGATCTTCAGGGTAAGGTTACTATCGGTGAAGGTAGTGTCGCACTGCGAAGCGCCATCCGCCGTCTTCTCGGCGAAGGTAAGAATAAGATCCTTCTCAATCTCGGCGGCGTAGGGTATATCGATTCGAGCGGCATCGGTGAGCTGGTCTCGAGCTTTACCGCTGTAAATAAGGAAGGTGGCACGCTTAAGCTTTTGAATTTGACCCAAAAGATTCAGGACCTGCTGGCAATTACGAAGCTTTTGACCGTTTTTGACGTGTACGATTCAGAGGCCGACGCTCTCGCTTCGTACAATTGATCAAGGTCTATAGGCCATAAATCCGGGGGTAAAGGATCAGCGTCCTTTATCCCCGTTTTCCTTTGCGTGGGCATCTTAGGAATTGCGCAAAACATCAATATTCGTTGCGTGCAGAAAACTTGATCGCTTTATAAGACCATCTGCGGTTTTCGATAGTTTGTCTCAGCTTGTTTATCCAATGAAAAGATCTTTATTGCTGATCATCGGCTTGATGCTGTACTCGAGCGTCAGTGCTCAGATGCCCGTCGGATTCGACCTCTCGAATTACGGTGTACGCGTTGAGCCTGACAAACGTGTAATGGCTGTCCTTGCAACGCTTGAGGCAGCGCGGACGACCACAGCATCAGGTGAGACGGTTCCCGTCCTGAACCCTCCTCTTTCGCCTGAAGGTACAAAGTTTCGCGAGTTGCTGCGGAGCGACCTTGCAAAGCTGGACCCGAAGCTTCGTGATCGTATATCGAGCTTTGTTCAGCAGCACAAGCGGCGGCACGCAAATATGTCGGACGCGGATATCACGGCCTCATTCGTCGCAATGGCTTATGCTCTATCGCCGGCTCCCGAGCTCGCAGATCCGGTGGTTACCAGTGATCTCCCCGGGGCGTTGCTTGACGTCCTCGATTTTGCTCCTCTAGTCAGAGACTTTTATCGTGCTTCGACCTTTTCGGCGAATCTTCCGGAATACGTAAGGCTCTACCAGGCTGCGTCAGACACTGCGCTACGCAGATCGGCCGGTGAAATGGTCAGCGAACTCCTCACTTATCTGCAGACTCGCCCGCAATTGAATTACATCGAGACGGTCAGGACCGAGACTCAGCGCACCGGATCCAAACGTACGACCCTCGTATCTAACGAACGGCGCGAGCGTGAACGCCGATTCTTCATTGTCCCTGAGATGTTGGCACCGACCGGGAACGTCGTCTTTATGAACGTTAAGGACGATTATTATGCGGTCGTCCCGCCCGACAGCGACATCACTCTTTCGGAAGTGCGACGAGCTTACCTGCAGTTTGTCATTGACCCGTTGGTCATCAATTCGTCTAAAGACGTAGCAGTGATCCGGGATGCCGTCAAAAAGATGCTCGATGAGCATCGCGTTAAGAATCCTCAAGTTTCACCGGATGTTTACCTTACGATATCCCGATCGTTGGTAGCCGCGATCGACGCTAAGCAGATGGAGAATCTCCGTGTGCGGATCGCGACAGAGCAGAGCCGAAAGAACATAGATCTCAAAAAGACAGACGCAGAGAAACGCGAGGTGTCTGCCGAGCTTGAACGGTTCAAACAGTCACAGGCCGATGAGACCATACTTCGACTATCCGAAGATTATGAAAAAGGGGCCTTGCTGGTATTTTATTTTGCAGATCAGCTGAAGGGTGTCGAGGACTCCGGTTTCAACATCGCTTCCTCAATGCAGGACATGCTCCTCTCGTTCGACGCCGCGAAAGAGAGTGGCCGCTACGAGCAATTCGCCGACGCTCGTAAAAGGGCTATCGCCGCTCGCGAGGCTCGAAAGACGAAGCCGGGGGAAACTATTATTGTCGAAAATCCCGTCACGACGCAGCTGATCGAGATCGACAAAGATATCGCTGCGAAGAGCTATGCGAAGGCTGCCGCCGACCTTAAAGCGTTGCTCGACAAGAATCCGGCAGAAGCCCGTGTTTATTACAATATCGGTCGAGTTGCGAGTCTCTCGGCGGCCGAACTCGACGATCCTAGCGAGCAGGCAAAACAGCGGGAATTGCTGGTCGAGGCAAAAGTAGCATTTGAAAATGTGATCCGTATCGCCGCTGCTCAGCGGACCGATCCCGCTCTGGTCTCGCTATCTTATGTGGCGCTCGCTAAGATCTATGAATTCTACGGTGATACCACGTACGCTATCGGCATTTATGACGCCGCGATCAAGATCGGCCCCGTAGCGGGTGGCGCCCATAATGAAGCGATCGCAGCAAAGGCCCGACTCATTAAAGAGCAGTAAGCTATCGTATAGTTCTTGCATCGAAGGCCGGCACTGACGTTCCGGCCTTCATTCATTTCGCCTTATTTGTTAACGTCTTTATCAATGTCCATCGCCAATTTTCGTAGCGGTTATGCCGCACTGATCGGGCGGCCGAACGCCGGCAAATCGACTCTGCTTAACCGGATCGTAGGGGAAAAGATCGCCGCGGTTTCCAACAAGCCTCAAACGACGCGTCATCGGATCCAGGGGATCTATACTTCAGACCAGGGCCAGGCCGTGCTCGTAGATACACCGGGCGTACACAAACCGGGATACCTGTTGAATCGCCGAATGATGTCCGCAGTTCACGACGCGTTATTGTCCGTCGACGTCATCGTCATGATCCGCGATGCAAGCGTTTCGACCGGGAACGGCGATCGTTTCGTATTGGACCTGGTAAAGCAGGCCGCTAAGCCGACGATCCTGGTGCTTAACAAGATCGATAAGATCAAGAATAAGAACGAACTGCTCCCGTTGATGGAATTTTATGCAACCGAGCATGAGTTTGCCGAGATCATCCCGACATCTGCATTAAAAGGCGACGCAGTTATCGATCTGTTGGATATGGTCGTAAAGCATTTGCCGGAGGGTGAGAAGATCTTCTCCGACGATGAACTGACGGATCAGTCGATGCGTGCGATAGCAGCCGAAATGGTGCGGGAAAAGATCCTCGCGAGTACAGGTGAAGAGATACCTTACGTAACCGGGGTTGTCACGGAACGCTGGGATGAAAGCGATCCCGAGCAGGTACAGATCTATTGTGCGATCTACGTTGAACGCCCCTCGCAGAAAGGCATAATCATCGGGAAAGGCGGAGCTAAGCTAAAGCAGATCGGAACGGCGGCACGGGCGGATATCGAGAAACTCCTCGGCCGCCATGTGCATCTACAGCTCTTCGTCAAGGTCGTTGAAGACTGGCGTAACAAGGAAAAAGACCTGGACGACATGGGAATAGAAGAACGGCGGGCCGGCAAATGAGTAATAACGCCGAGACCTGGTATTCACTTGAAGTCACCGCCGCCGCGGAAGCTGCCGAGGCGGTCGAGTTTGCTTTGAATTCGCTTGACGCAGCCGGCACGTCCATTAATCATCTAAAAAAACTTTTGGGTGAGAATGTCGTTGTGTTTGGCTATTTTCAGGAGTTGCCTGACGAACCCCGGGTTAAGGAAGAACTCGACTATGCAATGCAGGTCTATGATCTTCCGGCCGAGTCCGTAATCTCCGTGAATCGGTCGACCGTCGAACACGAAGACTGGCTTCACGAATGGAAAAAGCATTGGAAGCCTACACTTGTTGGCGGCTTCGTCGTGGCACCACCCTGGGAATCACTCGTCGAATCCGACGGCATCCCGATACTGATCGAGCCGAATATGGCATTCGGAACCGGAACCCATGAGACTACCAGGCTCTGCCTTCAAAAGGTGCGTCAGACAGTACGCGTCGGTGACACTGTTCTCGATGTCGGCACCGGGACGGGAGTTCTGGCTATCGCTGCCGCCAAAGTCGCGTCAACGCTTCGGCTCGTCGCATGTGATACCGATGCAGATTCTGTTGCGATCGCTATAGAAAACGCTGAGCTGAACGGAGTTTCGGACCGTATCGAGTTTTTTGAAGGGACGCTTTCAGAGAAAGTGGGGCGGTTCGACGTCGTGTTCGCGAATCTGACCATTGACGTCATTCTCCCGATCCTACCGACCTTATTGGGCGTGACCGCGCGTGATCTTATTCTTTCCGGCATTCTGGTAGAACAAAAACCGATGATCGAAGAAGCTCTCGCCGCGCAACGCGTTCGGGACTACCGGATCGACGAACTTGGCGAGTGGATCTCGGTGTTGGTTACGCAGTGACGGTTCTCACTTTCCGTTATCTTCAGGCGTTGGTTTTGCCGCGGGTATATCGCCGTCATCAGGGACCGTCACGAGCGGCCTACGAGGTTGCGGACGCGGTCTGACGGGAGCATAGCGGAATGTAGGTGGAAGTTTCGGCGATACGATCTTTGAAGGCGAAAGAGCTCGCGTACGTTTCAAGATCGCTCCGCCTCGGCCTGCGACCCAAAGCTGCGACCCTCCGCGATAGGAGACGGCCTGTAAAAGTCGGGTGGTTATATTTGGCTGGTTTTCCCAGTTTGCCCCGCCGTCGGTCGTAACGAGCACTGTTCCAAATTCACCGACCGCCAATGCTTCATTCTCCCCGACGGCAAGAATGGAAAAAAGGTTCGCTCGAAGTGGCGCCTCTTGATCGGTCCATGACAAGCCGCCGTCGTCCGATCGTAAGATGATCCCATTTGCACCGGCCGCATATCCCACCTTGTCGTCGTAAAAACTCACCGAATACAGATTCTCGGTCAGATTCGTTTTTACCGGCGACCATGTTTCTCCTCCGTCAAGAGAGACGATAACGGTCCCTCGATCGCCGACCGCGACGCCATGCGTAGGCGTGAGAAACTTAATATCTTCGAGCCACGCCTTTGTCCCTGATTCGATCCGTGTCCAATATGCTCCGGCGGTTGTGGTCTTGATGATCGTTCCGTTCGCCCCGACCGCAAATCCAACACGGTCCGAAACGAACGCAACCCCAAACAGATCGTCTGTGATACCCGAGATACCTTTCCCCCAACTGGATCCGGAGTTAATGGTCCGAAGAACGGTGCCCCCATCCCCAACGACCCAACCCTTTTCATCGGTCAGGAAATTCAACCCGTTGAGCGTCCGGTCTGTGTCGGTGAACACCGGCAGCCAGTCTCTTCCGCCATCATTGGTGATCCAGATCCGACCGTTTGAACCGACCGCAACACCGATCTCGTCGGTAAACATCGCGAGGTCGTTTACATCGTCACGTCCTCCGACGAGCAGCCGCTGCCAGCTGTATCCGCCGTCGTCAGTTCGGACGATCAGCCCGTTCTCGCCAACAGCCCAACCGGTATATTCATCTGAAAAGTGCAGCGACAAAAGCTTTGGGTTAGTCCGAACGTTGAAGGGCAGCCATGTTACCCCGCCGTCACCGGTCAACCACACCAGCCCATTGGAATCCGACATTGATCCGCGTTTCGCGTCGGTAAAGCATGCAGATAGAATGTCCGCCCTGGAGAATATGTTGACCCGCTGCCACGTCTGGCCGTTATCGTCCGAGCGAGCAACGCAGCCTGTCCTGCCAACTGCGATGATCAACTCTTCGGCCGGGTAAACGATCGCGTTAATCCCAGTGGTGCCACAAGGCTTGTTCGACTGCCATTTTTGACCACCGTCTACAGAGACCATCACAGTGCCGCTAGCACCGGCGGCGGCAACGCGGTCTCGATCGAACGCGGAGATCTGAATGAAATGCTCGTCTCTCCCCGAGGCGACTGATCGCCAAATGCGGCCGCTGTCATCTGTTCGCAAAATACGGCCGTACGTTCCCGCTGCGTAGCCGACGGAACTCGCCGAGTTTGGGAACGTGACCCCGTAAAGATGGTCGCGGGCGTCCACCGTTGCAGCTTTCCACTGTTTACCGCCGTTACTAGTGAAAAAGATGTTTCCGCGCGTTCCAACGACCAGTGCGTTCTTCTTGTCCCTGACGTAGGCGGCTGAAAATGATACGTCGACGGTAAACAACTGACTTTGCCAGGTAAACCCACCATCGTCGGTTTGAAGAAGCGTACTGTCACCACCAACCGCAATCCCGTTAAGTTTATCTTCAGCAAAGTGTATTGCGTGTAGCTGATTTCCCTGCGGCAGCGGGTTTTGCCATACCCAACCGGAACCGCCACGCTGGCCTGACGCGGTCGAAAACAAAACAAAGCAAAAGAAAACCGAGACCAAAACGCGAAATCCCGCACGCGAAAAGTCGCACACGGGTACCCAGCGTTTTGATTCGAAATCCAGATCCATTAGAAAATTGAGCGAACTGACTGTTAAAATTCCTTTACACCGAGAGCGAGTACCGCGTCCTCAAGCATCTCTTGATCGACGCGTCCTGTTTCCGCGATCGTGCGGGCGGCCTTGTCAGCGATCTCTTGTACCTCATGGCCGTTATGGCCTTTGACCCAATTCCATTCGATGCGGTGGATCGACGCAGCTTTGTCGAGCTTCGCCCACCATTCGTGATTTGTTTTACGCTTCCACGTCCCTCCCATCGTTTCTACGACATAGCGCGAATCGGACATCAATTTCACTTTGCAAGGCTCTTTCAGGTTTTCCAAACCGATCGTCGCCGCGGCGATCTCTGCCTGCTGGTTGGTCGCGGCACCTAAATATTTCCCGACCGCCTTCCAAAGGCCCTTAAATCCCAGCACGGCCACCGCTCCGGCACGTGGATTACCGCGTCCATTGCCAAGGCTTGATCCGTCGCAAACTATTGTTACTTCCTTCATGCGTCCATTACAGAAACTGATCTCAATCTTTCGCTGTCGATACGGAGTTCATTATCCATATAGCCATCGAACGTATCGTCATGCGATATAACGAAGAGCTGGTCAAAATGGCGGATCTCACCGATCTGCATCGCGAGATTTTCGCGTCTGCCCGCATCCATGTTTGTTGTTGGTTCGTCGAAGAACGCGATCCGAATATCGGATAGCTGCTTCAACAACGCGAGACGCACTGACAATGCCGCCGCCATTTGTTCGCCGCCCGAAAGGCTCTGGAACGGCCGTTCGTGCCCGCCCTCTTCCATTGAGATCCCGTAATCTTCACGCCATCGGAGTGAACATTCCGCATTACCGAATACCTCGCGAAACATCATGTTCGCTTCAGCTGAGACGTGGTGAACGTAATTTCGGGCAACGAGCGGTGCGGCATCTTTAAGCGTATCACGAATAAAAACGGTAGTCTCCAATACCGTTTCGAGCCTTTCAAATTCCCGCCGGTCCTCGATCAGTGCTGCACGGACTTCCGAAAGCCTGCCAAGATCTGCATGGAGGTCTTGTGCACGTTTCTCAGCGTTCTCTAGCCGAACAGATGTCTCCGCGATCCCGCGTTCCGCGGCCTGAAGAGCTGTCTTCGCAGCCGTATGAAGCTCTCCATCGTAAGCCGCGGCCGCTGATTCCAAGGTTGCGCTCGCAGCCTTTGATCGTTCTACAGATCGCTCGTACTCAGCAGCGGCTTTTTCCGCATCGCGCTCCCGCGACTGCAAAAGCTTTGCAGCAGTTTCGAATACGAGGAACGTGCGCTGCGCCTCAGCGGTGTCATCCCGCTCTTTGATCGCTAGGCTCCAGTGCGTGTCGAGATCCTTATAAGATTCCGTTTGCTCTGTGAGGATCCGGCGATCACTCTCAAGCCGCTCGAGGTTTTTTTCTGTTTCCGATAACTGATGGCGAACGTCCGGTTCCGCAGTGATCTGCCTTTCTAGAAGGTCGGCACGCTCTCGTGGATTATCAAGCGACCGCAGTTGCCCTTCTAATTCATAAACCCGATCCGCGAGCTCGACAGCATCTCTAGAAGCCGCAGAGGCGTTGTCATGTTCCTGCCGTAAACGCTTGCCTTCCAGCTCGATCTCGTTTTTACGCTGTTCTAAGATCGGGGCCTGAGAAACGATCTTCGCTGCTTCGCGTGCTGATGTAAGCAGGGCTGCATTTTCCTTGCTTTGAAGTTCCAGCATCGAGATCTGAGATCTTAGGTCCTCGAATTGGCTTTTGACAAATCCCTCTAACGTCTGGCCGGGCTTGAGGTTCAGACAACGTTCTGAGAGGATCGGGCAGATACCGTTATTGATCTCCTTTTGAAAACGCTCATCGCGGTCAAGTTCGGCCCGTAGATTCGCGAGCGCGTTCGTAATAGAGGACTCGATAGTTGACAACTCTTCAACCCGAGCAGCTTCCGGAATACGTGTTTCTACATCCTGCAGCTGTCGACGATTCTGAACAAATCGTTCTCGCAGTCCCGCAAGCTGCACATCAAGCGACGTGAGCTGGTCGGCCGAAGCCCGTGCCGCTGCTAAGCTTCGACGTGCCGCCTCGAGCTCAAGCCCGATACGAGCTTGCTCCGCGGCTTTCGGACGCAGCTCAGCGATCTCGCGGTGCGCGGATTCGATCTCAGTGAGTTTATTTCGTGCGATCTTCTCATCGGAACGAACTGCTTCCTCAGCTTTCTCGATCTTTCGAAGCTCGGACATGAGCCGATCTCGTTCAGCACGTTCCCGTTCGAGCTCGATCAACCGTCCAAGCACGATCGTGTGCTTTTCAGCACTCGCTCGTACAGTCTCGATCTTCTCGACGGCCATACGCGACTCATTGAGCTCAGCCTCTCGCTGAGTTCGCACAAGCTCGAGACGATCTAGTTCAGCTTTAGCGGTATCAAACTCGCGAACCGCCTGTAGGTGTGCCGCCGCGTGTTTTTCGTGTTCAGCGACACGGAGATCCGCATCCGCGGCCTCGCGCTCAAAGGTTCCAAGCTGCTCCGCGAAAATTGCTGCCTGTTTCTTAGACTCTGCAAGATCGGCCTCGAGAAAATCGATTCGACTAAGCTCACCCTCGGACCGTGCGATCTTTTCGCGGACCGAAGTTATCTGGCCCTCGATAAATCGCTGGGTCTTCAACAGTTCCTCAGCTCCCCGACGATACTCTTCGACCTTGAGCAAGGTATCAAAGGTCTTCTTCCGTTCGGCTGCTGTAGCGAGAAATATCGCAGTAAAAGTACCCTGCGGAACGCCGATCGCGTGTTTGTAAAGCGATTCGAGATCGGTACCCGGTTCGACGCCAAGATGCTGCCAAAGGAATCGAGTGACTTCTTCCTTCTTATCGGCGACACGCATCCCGAGTTGCGGATCATATATAAAATAGGCGGTTCCGGTATCGCGTATCGCTGTGTATTCACGTTCATCGAGCCCGCTTTCAAATGTGACCCTGGCAGTCCCCTTTTTCGCACCCCGGCGAACGAAATCGTCTTTCTTGTAGTCCAGAACGTCGAACAGCGTCCAGGCGATCGCCTCGATGATGGTCGTCTTCCCTGCACCGTTGTCGCCGGTGATCGCGGTCGAACCGCGGGAAAACTCAAATTTTGCATCGGCATGGGATTTGATATCCTCAAGCTCGACGAGTTTGATATACATTGATCTGCCTGCCAAAAAAGCTTTCTTCGATACTAAGCCAACGGCTGGCAAACTGAAAATTCCTTACACCTGAACAGGCCAAATTATGAAAATAAATGTAGGCGAGAGCGTGATCGTCGTGCTTCATTCCCCGCGCGAGAAACTCCTCGGGCTGCTAGACGAGATAGGCCAGGCCGGAATATCTCTTAGAGCTATCGATCTCGGCTATTTTGACGACTGGTGCTCGTCCATCGCTAACGGGGAACCTTACCTTGCAATGAGCGATTACTTTATTCCAATGTGGCGTGTTGAACGCGTGAGCCGGGATGAAGGCACGCCGTCGATGAGCGACGTTTTTGAACAGAGGACCGGGAGAACACTTGGTGAGTTCTAATTGCTCTCTCGGATGACAATGCTTCCGCTCGTGGTAGTGACAGCGACGTTAGACTCTCCGGAGCCGATCTTGGCCACTATCCGCTTTCCACCCGGAGTGATCTGCTCTTCCACGATATCAACTGCTAACGCCGAATTAAACGAGCCGAAACCGTACGACGCCGTGATCGTGCACGATGTTTCCTTCGGGAGGGACATTCGCACCTCGCCATTCGATGTTTTGAAATTGTAAATACCGCCGGGTAAGAGAGACCCGTAGAAACTCACTGATCCGGTAATAGAATTAGCGTCTATCTGTCGATGTCTCACCTGCTGCAGCGAGATCGTGCCGCTGCTAGTCTTGGCCTGCATCATATCGCCGATATTTCCCGGCACTACGTCCGTCGCTACGATATTCCCGGTAGTCGTTTGCAGCGAGATCGTCCCGCCCGAACCTTCCAGAATGACATCGCCTTGATAGGTCTCTGCCTTGACGCCTCCGGACACATTTCGAATATTGATGCTGCCCTCGAGCACTTTAACAGACACATTTTTAACCGTATCGATCGTCGCCCCGGTAGTTCTGGCTTCCATGCTGACCGACGCTCCGACAGGCACGTCGATCTCTACCGTTTCGCCGCCAAGACACTGCGATCGCGGCGCCGCCGCGCCCGCTGCCGGTGCATTCACTATCCACACCCAATTAGGCTTTTGATCCGCGGTGCGTTCCAGCACTTTCATTTCGATGCCGCGTCCGTTGCGAACAAACACTCGTACCTCATCACGCTCCCAACCATTAACCTTGAGCGTCCCTTCGGAAACGCAAAGTTTGACGTTCACGTTCGATGCGACGCCTAATGCCTTTTCATGCGTGGCGTTAGCTCTGGGCGTAGGAACGGCCGAGACTTGAACGCCGGGCCGCTGAGCCAAGATCGCAACAGAGAGTCCTGCAGCGAAACACACTGCGAGCCCCAAATTTACGATCTTTTGCACAACGATTTTCATATATGGTTCAACTAGCGATGGTTATTGCAAGTTTGCCATCAATTCGTCTCGTCTTGCCGCCGAATTTAGCAGGTCGATCTTGTCTTGGTAGGAAGAATACAGCACCTGTCTTGCTGACTGATTACGCGGATCTTTCTTGATCACTGCCTTCAATTTCTTGATCGAATCGTCTACGACGGCAAGGTCACGCTGAAACGCAAACTGCTCGGATGCACGCGATGCTGAATTCCGTCCTGAGGTACGTTCAAGTTCGCTGATCGTCTTGATATAGCTTTCCTCTCCGGGTAGGTATTCGTAGTTTAGATATTCCGCCCTCGGCGTATTTCTTTGCGGGAGGTTCGCATTACGAACTATCTTCCGCAAGTTTTCCGGCGAGTGATCAGAGTAGCTCACCTGCGTGGCCGCTGGTCGTGATCGTGGCGCTTCCGGCGCCGCCTCTTGAATCGGGCGTGCAGGATCCGACGGCGCGGCGTCGGCGATCTCGGAGGTCTGAATAGGCTGTACCGCGGTAATAATGGCCTGAGCCGGAAGATCGGTTGTGCCGCGTTCCATCGTTATTACTGCGTACGCAAGACTTCCAACGACCACCAAGCCTGCGATCGCTGCGAATGACGGCGTCGCCAACTGTAAAGCGAACCCCTGATAGATCCTTGTCCAGACCGAGACCCGGCTCTTTTCAACCTCGATCGAATCGCTGATCCGTGTCCAAAGTCTGTGTGTAGGTACAAGCACATCGATCTCGCGATCGAGTGCGGCGAATGCAAAGGCATTCTGCTCTTCCGCTTCGGCGAGCAATTGCGAGCAATCCGCACAATCGGCGGTGTGTGACGAAACCTGAGCCGTCTCACGCGGCGTAAGTTCGCCGTCAAGAAACGCCTGGATCGTTCCGATCTCTACACACTCTTTGCTCATAAAACCTCTTTACCTACCTTTCCGTAAAAACGCATGAATTCGGCCCTTGCTCGTGCGACGTACGTTCCGATGCTGGTCTCGTTCAGTGAAAGACTTTCGGCTATCTCACGATAGGTCAGGCCTTGCTGCTTCAAGATGAGACAGCTGCGAAGCGGCTCTTTGACCTTTGATAAGGCCCGGTTCACCTCACTAAGTTCCGCTTTTTGTTCATACTCCGATTCAACTGAAATTACCGCGTTTTCTACTGTTTCTTTGACGTAATTCTCGTCCCTGGTGTTCGCCCTTATATTTCCCCTGACCGTGTTCTTAGCGAGGTTCAATGCTACCCGGATAAGCCACGGCCTCAGCATTTCGATGTCCGGAAGATCGTCTTTGTGCTTATACAATCGAATGAACACCTCCTGAGTGATGTCCTCGGCCAATCCCGCATCGCGGACGATCGACCGCGCCGCGCGAAAGACAGTTCGATGGTGAAGCGAAAATGCCTCCTCAAACACAATGGTTTCTTTCGCCGCAGCCGATGTTTGTTCGGACATCGAGTCCACAAAGATTTCCGAAGAATCTCTCATTTTCAGCATCGATCAATGCTTTTCAACCAAGATACACCACGATACGCGTTTTTATGACAAAAGCAGTATCTAATAGCGTATAAATCTCGAGTTAGAGGTCATTTCATCGGGAAACGCGGAACTCGGAAACGATGACAGCACGAAATGGTGGCTCTTGTCCGCCTCGTTAAAAAGATCGCGAACCACGTTGCCGGGCGGTTTCGGATCCCGCCGATCAACAAACGTCGGTGCAACGAGGGCGAGCCGCTTCAGTGAATCATATAAATGCCTGCTTCCCATGCCGTACGGCCCGACATCGTCCCCGACTACGAGCCGCGTTTCTGCCTGTTCCTCGGAAAAGTGCGAAAGGATCGCAGCCGCCCGGCTGACACCATTCTCAAAGCGCTCGGAATGGAGCAGGTCTCGCCCGTCTTGTTCCGCTTCAAGCTTTAATCGAAGCGGCATTCGCGATCGTCGGCCTTCCGGCATTCGCGGGTCGAAGACGAGTGTGATCCGCATTTCGTTCTCGGCAGCAAAATCCCGAACGATAATGCGTCTCGAACGGGCAGTTGCCTTCCAGTCAACGCGTCGCATGTCATCGTTAACGATGTATTCCCGCAAGGCAAGCAATTCCTGGCCGGAACCTTTCTTTCCCGCGGCTAGATTGCCTGCTTCAAGATCAAGGTCGGGAACATCGTGCGGCATTCGCTCAACGCTGGGCAAGACGATCAACTCCGTCTCGCGTGCCGGCAGCCGTCGACGATGTCGAAAGAAACCGAAAGGGTAGCGGGTCGAAAGCTCAAAGTCCTTTATCAACAAGCGGCCGCGTTTCTCAAATATGTGCGTCGCTCGGGACTCGATAAAACTCTGCCTCGGTACGCGGATAAAATAGTCCAACGTTCTTCTGACGACCGGCGGCCCTGATAGGCGTTTCGCAATAAATTCCGGCAAGAGCCGCTTTAGGTCACCTGCGGCGATCGATTCCTCGCGCTCGGTGCCGCGCACCTCGGCAATTACCGAATTGCTTGAAAACCAACGCTTGCGATTCTGCAGTCCGACGAGAACAACTGTCGGCTCACCCGCGAAGATCGTCTCAGGAAATCGCATCTTCACGTCCAGCCGTTTCAACGTCAGGCTTCCGGTTATGAAACCGACCACCATCGCAGCTATAAGGAACGAAAATACGAGAAACAGCAGATTGTTGCCCGTGTTCCATGCGGAAAACCCGACGATCGCGATCATCGCGACCATCACTGCTCCTCCAAGGGTGAATTCGAACGGTAAGTTTAGCTGTGAGGCTTCACGACTCGCGCTGCGTGCAAGCGGCGGGACAACGAAGATGAGGATCAGCAGAACAAATACTAGTGATAGTGCGGCTGCTATCCCGGCAAGACGAGCATTGTCCTGACGATGAGCGATCACCGTCAAACTTGCAAGAGCAAGACCGCCGATCACGACCCCAAGCCCCATCGCGGCGTTGCGAATATCGCGGATGCTGAAGAGCTGTCTAAGAACGGAAATGCCCATCGCGAATGCAGGCTAGATCGGGACGGTAACGTTTTGCAGGATATCGCCGAGCGTCTTTTCGGCCTCGCGGTTCCGGTTCTTCAGTCCGGCAGCTCGCGAGCTGATGATGATGCGGTGGCCGAAAACAGGAAATACCAGGCGTTTAATATCGTCTGCGATGCAGTAATCACGGCCCGATAGAAAGGCGAGTGCCTGTGCGGACCTGAAAAGTGCGAGCGAACCTCTAGGGCTGATACCCAGATCGAGCGAATCGTTGTTCCGCGTGCCTTCGACGATATCCAGCAGATAGTCGATCAGGGCGTCATCGACCCGCACCTTCGACACACGGTCCTGGATCTCGACAACGTCTGCCTGCGTGAGGACCGGGCGAATGTGGTCCAGCGGGTTTGTGCCGACCCTGTCGCGAAGTATCTGCCTTTCCTCTTTCGCGCCGGGATATCCCATATGAACACGAAGCATGAACCGGTCAAGCTGCGATTCAGGCAGCGGATACGTCCCATGATGCTCTGACGGGTTCTGCGTCGCGATGACCATGAAAGGCCTTGGAAGCAGGCGCGACACGCCTTCGACCGTGACCTGCTCCTCGGCCATCGCTTCAAGCAGGGCAGACTGCGTTTTTGGCGTCGCCCTGTTTATTTCATCGGCGACGACTATGTTCGCGAAGATCGGTCCCGGCCGCCATTCGAACGCCCCTATCTGCTGATCAAAGATCGACAGCCCGATAACGTCCGAAGGCATCAGGTCCGACGTAAACTGTATCCTTTGAATAGACAGGTCCAGGGCACGAGCGAGAGCGTTTGCAAGTGTTGTCTTCCCTATTCCGGGAACGTCCTCGATCAGCAGATGTCCGCCGGCGAACAATGCGACCAACGCAAACTTTACCGTCTCCGCCTTACCGCGAATGACCGTTCCGATCGCGCGTTGCAGTTCGGCGATCTTTTCTACCGGCTCATCAATGGCCGACTGCCGCGGCTCGGCGGGTGATTCTGCTGTTATCCAATCTCGCATCATTTCGAGCGGGCATCGTATGCCCAAAAATGTAGTTTACAGGAAAGCATAGCCGCTGAGAACTCTAAACTTATCCGTCTTTTGGATGCCGGATACGGCTGGTGGTGTGCATCTCGTGCGCCGGTCGCTCACTGAGTTATTTGAATTTCGAACGCAAAGCGTCTAAACTTTTGGAACCTAACAGACCAAATACTCGTGCATACTGCGGAGAGGTAGATTCAAAATTTAATATGACAGCTTTTCGTAAACGCATCCGCGACGAACGCGGTTTCAACCTGATCGAGCTGATGATCGTTATCGCGATCATGGGGATCTTGATAGGCGTCGGAGCTATCGCGTGGGGCGCGATGATCCGTTCGGGAAATGAGGCTTCTGCCGCACAGACACTCGACCGCATCCGCACTTATCAGGCCCAATACGCCTCGCGTAACAAGGGGCGCTTCGCGACTTTCCCGCAGCTCGTCACCGCATCGGGCATGGACGAACAGTTTGCCTCCGATGCACCTGTAGCTAACGGCTATCGTTTCAGCATGAGCGTGACTGAACCTACAGATGCACAGCCCGCATTCTACTCCGTGACCGCCGAACCGCAGGTTCCGTCCGGTGTGTCAGCAACCGGAACCAGGTTCTTTTACACTGATTCGTCGATCGGTTCGATCAAGGCCAGCGATTCCGGCCCCGCGAACGCAGAATCACCATCGATCTAGTTTTGTGCCGTCTTAGCTCAGTGGTAGAGCACTCGCTTCACACGCGATAGGTCAGAAGTTCAAATCTTCTAGACGGCACCAGTATTATTCATGGCATCGCGTCGAAGCGATGCTTTTCTTTTTCTCGAAAATGGCGGTTTACGTTGATAATCTGACCGATTGGGGATGGCGGCACGGACGATCTTGCCACATGATCGCGGATTCTGTGAGTGAACTATTGGAATTTGCGGAAAGTATCGGATTGCGTCGGGAATGGTTTCAGCCTCACAGTTCGCCGCATTTCGATCTGACCGAGGATGCGCGAACTGCCGCGGTTAGAATGGGAGCGATCGAACTCGATCGGCGTGCCTTTGTAACAAAACTGCGTGAAACGCGGGCCGCTCGTCTTGAGATGATCGAGATCTCAATGTCCTTGACCTCAAAATGAAAAAGGCGGCTCGATATCGAACCGCCTTTCCTTTCTTTTCTTTAGTCTGCGAACGAAGTTTCTTCCGTTTCCCTACTGACAAACCAACTCATCTCCGGCTTTTTGGGATCGCGGGGAGGACGATTGGTATCGCGTGGCGGTTTATCGCCCGGTTTGATCACCGGCGGCTGTTTCGGCGGCCGATCACCGCCTTTCGGCGGGCCCTTTTGTGCCGACACTGCCAAGGACAGCCCCGCCACCATGAACATCATCAAAAATAATTGCTTAAATACTTTCATTTCGATCCGTTTCCTCTTCCAAAATTAACGCAACCGGGGAAGAAGGAAAGTGCGTCGCTTATCTCTAACGCAATCACGGTGCCAGAGACCTACATAAGACGCCCGAGTCTTCTAAATAGTTGGAAAGCTTTAATAGGGTCCGTAAAGTCGATTTACAAAACTTTACGTTTTGAGTAATTGTTATACGAAAACGTCCAAAACTCAAGTTTTTTCGGCCTTTTATTGATACAATCAGGTCAATATGACTGAATCTAAAAGCGGAAATGATCGCCTTTTGTCTATCCTTGTCCTGGTCGCGACCATCGGTACGATCATTTTCAACGGACTTGCGTCGACGGGCCGCGTCGGCGGCGTAACGCCCGCCGAGATCTCGGATAAATATCCGACGCCGATCACGCCCGCGGGCTATGCTTTTGCGATCTGGAGCCTTATTTATCTTGGGCTCGCTGCATTCAGCATATATCAGCTGCTGCCTAAGAATCTCGACAGGTTTCGCCGCGTCCGCATTCTTTACATTGTGACAGCCCTTCTCAATTGCGGCTGGATCTATTTCTGGCATAAGGACCAGATCGCACTTTGTCTTGCTATCATCGCAGGCCTTGCTTTCACGCTGTTTCTCATCAATCGCGACCTGCAAAGCTATTCCGGATTAAGCGATTATTGGGCCGCAAAAGCACCCTTCGGCGTGTATTTTGGTTGGGTAACGGCCGCAACGCTCGTTAATTTTGCCATCTCGCTCAAGTATTTCAATGTAGAGCTATCGCCGTCCGCGTGGACATGGACCGGCGTCGCCCTGATCGCGCTCGCCGCAACTCTAGGCGTTCTCATCCGATATCGTCTATCGAACTACTTATATCCGTTAGCCATTGCATGGGCACTGACAGCGATCGGCGTCAAACAGAGCGGGCAAACGCTTGTCGTGGTCGCGGCTGCATTTGGCACGATCGCCTGCCTTATCGCGGGACTTAGCTTTGTCGTCAATCTGCCTTCGACCGACCATCCGCGAACCTAATGGATCATGGAAAGATCTGCATTTCGATCTGCCCGGCAGGCCTCGCTGATCTGTTAGAGCAGGTCCGCCGTGCCGAAACTCTGGCGGATGTTATCGAGATACGCCTCGACCATCTGCGGCCCGGCGACCTGGATGACGCGATCGCTTCCCTTCCCGAGATCGGCCCGAGCTATCTTTTCACATATCGCCCGAGCGAACAGGGCGGCCGCCGCGTTCTTCCGCTCGCCGAGCGTATAAAGTTTTGGATAAAGCTCCGCAATCGCATTCCCGATGGCGATCATCTGGTGGATCACGAACCCGACATCCTTGGCCGCACGGGATTCGCTGCAGACCGCGTCACCGCATCGGTGCATCAGTTCACGCCATTGCCGCCTGAAGCTCTGCCTCGCTACGAGATGTTCGATCGCTCGCTGGCAAGCGTCTATAAGGTCGCAATAGCGGCCGCCGACATCACAGACGCTATCCCTATCTGGAAAATGCTGGGCCAGGCGCGCGAAGATTCCCGCCAGCTTGTCCCGATCGCGATGGGCGAACCGGGAAAATGGACCAGAATACTCGGTCCTGCCCACGGCGCCGCGATGACATACGCCTCGCTTGACGAAGACAACGCCGCCGCACCCGGACAGATCACCGCCGAAGACCTGATCGACGTTTATCGCGTCCGCGACCTGACACCGCAAACCGCGGTTTACGGCGTGATCGCCGGCGACACCAGCTATTCAATGTCGCCTTACATCCAGAATGCCGCGTTCCGTGCCGCAAAGCTCGACGCGGTCTTTCTGCCGCTGCAGGTCGCGGACCTCGAATCTTTCATCCGGCGAATGGTCAGCGTATCGACACGCGAGATCGAGCTGAATTTCCGGGGCTTCGCCGTAACTAATCCGCATAAGCAGGCGATACTCGAGCATCTCGACGAGATCGACCCGACGGCGCGTGAGATCGGAGCCGTGAATACCATCGCGATACGAGATGACCGCCTGATCGGATACAACACCGACGCCGCAGGCTTTCTTTCTCCATTGCTCCCGCATCTGCAGTCGATATCGGATCCGCATGTTGCGATCGTCGGTGCAGGCGGTGCGGCGCGTGCGTGCGTTTATGCTCTGACGCAGTCCGGGGCACGCATTACGGTGTACGCGCGCGACGGTGCAAAGGCACGATCGATCGCACAAGAGTTCGGATCCGAACACCGCACGCTTTCCGACGAGCCGTTCGAGGCCGACATACTTGTAAACGCGACGCCGATCGGCACAAAAGGACCGCACCAAAGCGAAACCATCGCGTCCGCACGGCAGCTCGAGCGCGTGAAACTCGTCTACGACCTGACGTATAATCCACAAGAGACCGTTTTGCTCCGGGAAGCGAGTGCCGCGGGCTGCAAAACCATCGGTGGTCTCGAAATGCTGGTCGCCCAAGCTGCAGAACAGTTTAAGATATGGACCGGAAACGACGCCGACACCGCAGCAATGCTCACCGCTGCCGAGAAACGCCTGGCGGGCCGCTGACGGACCTGCCCATCTAATGAAAAAGCCCCTGACACCCGAAGCACTGAACTGTCCAAACTGCGGCGCCGGTGTGATGAGCGACAAAACGCAATGCGCGTTCTGCAAAACCCGGCTCAAGACCGTCGGCTGCCCGAAATGTCTCGGGCTGATGTTCGTCGGTGCCAAATTTTGCACGCATTGCGGTGCAAAGGCGGCCGGCGTTTCCGTGAATATCGACGAGGCCGGCGGCGATTGCCCGCGATGCAAGCGGCCGCTGCAGTCGCTCTTGATCGATACGGTCGCAGTTCGCGAATGCGAACGCTGCGGCGGCTTTTGGACGGCCTCTGAAACCTTTGAAACGATCTGTGCCGACACAGAAAGCCAGGCATCCGTGCTAAATTTCATCGGCAGCGACGCACACCCGCACGCACATCCGCCGGCAATCTCGTATGTTCCCTGCCCTGACTGCGGCGACCTGATGAACCGCAGCAACTTTGCACGGTCATCGGGCGTGATCATCGATATGTGCAAGGCTCACGGCGTATGGTTTGACGCCGACGAGCTGCCAAAGATCATCGAGTTCATAAACAAGGGCGGGCTCTCGCGTGCACGTGAAAAGGAAAAGATGTCGATCGAGGACGAACGCCGAAAGCTCCGCGACGATCAGCGGCGAATGGCAACGCTCGAGCGGCGAACGGGCAGCGCACGCTATGAAAAGGGCCGCGACGAAGACTCGATCGTTTCAAACATCCTCGGGTTTCTATTTGATTAGATGGAAGACGCCTACGAACGCTACAGCCGGCAGATATTGTTCCCGGAGATCGGCCTCGACGGGCAGAAACGGCTTGCCGCGTCGCGAGTTTTGCTGATCGGCTGCGGGGCGTTGGGGTCGTCTCACGCCGAAATGCTGGCGCGTGCCGGCATCGGAAAGCTCCGCATCGTAGACCGCGACTTTGTCGAGTACACGAACCTGCAGCGGCAGACGCTTTTCAGCGAGGAAGACGCCGAGCACCGCACGCCCAAGGCGGTCGCCGCGCAAAACCGCATCGCCGCGATAAATTCCGGTGTCGAGGTCGAACCGATCGTCGCGGATATCAACAATTCCAATATCGAATCGTTTATCGACGGCTGCGATCTGGTGCTGGACGGCAGCGATAATTTCCAGGTCCGCTATCTGGTCAATGACGCGTGCGTGAAACTGGGGAAAACGTGGATATATGGCGCGGCGGTCTCAGGCTACGGCACGACGATGACCGTGATGCCTGGCGCGACGCCATGTCTTCGCTGCATCTTTGACGAGATGCCCGATGCCGGCAGCACGCCGACCTGCGATACCGCGGGCGTGATAATGCCGATCATCGTCAGCATCTCGGCGGTGCAGGTCGCCGAGGCCGTAAAGCTGATCGTCGGCGACACTGCCGCGGTCCACGGATCGCTGATGCAGATCGACATCTGGCAAAACGACTGGCGAAAGATAAAGCTCTCTGCCCCTAACCCGGAATGCATTTGCTGCGGCCGGCACAAGTACGAATTCCTCGACGCCGACGCAAAAGAGTTCTCTGCCGTCCTATGCGGACGCGACGCCGTGCAGATCGCACCGCCTAAACCCGTCACTCTCGACCTTGACGCCTTCGCCGACCGCATAAAGTTTCACACCGCCGTCAACCAGAACGAATACCTCGTCCGTTTCACCATCGACGGCCGCGAGATCACCGTATTCCGCGACGCCCGCGCCATTATCAAAGGCACCGACGACGTAACCCTAGCCCGCGCCCTCTACGCAAAATACATCGGCACCTAAAAACCACCGCCCGCCAGTCCCCCGACCGCCTCCGCTCGCCGCCGGAACCCCTGCGCAACTCGCCGAACCGCTTTCGCTCGCTCCCGGAATCGTTCCGCTCGCGGCCGGAACTCCTGCGTTACCCGCCGGATCGCTTCCGCTACGCAAAACCGCTCAAATACTGCGTCACATTTAAGAATTTCCACGCAGCCCGCACCCTTCGCTGCGTCACAAAACAAAAATGTTACGCAGAAAAAACACTTTTCCGCGTCACAAACTTAATTAGTCACGCAGAAAACACCCGATGTCACGCAACAAAACCCAAACACCACGCACCAAAACCCCGACGCCACCCCAAAAACCCCAAAACCCACGCAGAAAACACTCCCGATCGCCCAACATCCCTCAACTTTCACGCACCCAAATCCCCGTAACCCCAACTACCACAACCATTTACCCACACGCACCCAACCCCCCGCCCAACCAACCCCAAACTGACGCGTTCCTCCAAATTTCCACCTCATGCTAAAATGCCAACGCTTACCTTGATCCCGTATATGGACAGTGAAATAAAGAAAACCCTCTGGGCAACTGCTGATAAGCTGCGTTCAAATATGGACGCGGCGGAGTACAAGCATATTGTGCTCGGGCTGATATTCCTTAAGTACATCTCCGACTCGTTCGGTGAACACCGGGCTTTGCTCGAGAAACGCTTTGCTGATCCTGACGACGAATATTTCATTGAGGACGAGGCTACCAGGGCAATAGACCTGGAGGAGCGCGACTATTACACCGAGGCGAATGTATTTTGGGTTCCGGCGATGTCGCGGTGGGAATGGATACGCGAGCGTGCAAAGCAGCCGACGATCGGCAAATATATCGACGACGCTCTTGTAGAGATCGAAAACGAGAACCCGCGGCTCAAAGGGCTTCTCGATAAACGATTTGCCCGGACCGAGCTTCAGCCGGGCAAATTGGGCGAGCTTGTCGATGAAGTTTCAAAGATCGGCCTGACCGGGAACGGGCACAAAGCCAAAGACGTGCTCGGCGAGGTTTACGAATACTTTCTCGGGCAGTTCGCCAATGCCGAAGGGAAAAAGGGCGGGCAGTTTTACACGCCCGCTTCGGTCGTAAAGGTCCTTGTCGAGGTTCTCGCACCGCATTCCGGGAAGGTTTACGACCCGTGCTGCGGTTCGGGCGGGATGTTCGTCCAGTCGGAAAAGTTCATGGAATCGCACGGCGGGCGGTTCGGTGACATTTCCATCTACGGGCAGGAATCGAACCCGACGACGTGGCGGCTGGTGGCTATGAACCTTGCCATCCGCGGGATGGATTTCAATTTGGGCAAGGAACCGGCGGACACGTTCCTTCGGAACCAGCACCCGGACCTTCGAGCCAATTACATAATGGCCAATCTGCCTTTTAATATTTCCGATTGGTGGAACGCACAGCTCGAAGGCGATCCCCGCTGGCAATTCGGACGCCCCGTGACGAGTGACGTGTGCGTGTTACGTTAATTCCAATGGCAAAATTTAATGACATTGATCTTGAAAATTGGCGCGAGTCGGACGTGAATACCGACTCGCTTTGGCTGATTAATGAACGCGGCAAAACCGGTAAACACAAGAACGTTTATCACGGAAACTTTATTCCGCAGATTCCTTATCAGCTCTTAAGTCGGTATACAAAACGAGGCGAGGTTGTTTTCGAACCGTTTATGGGGAGCGGAACGACGCTCTTTGAATGTGAAGAGTTAGGCCGGCGATACATTGGATTAGACATCAATCCGGAAATGATTGATTATGTTTCCGCCCAGGTCGATTTGTTCACCAACGAACGAGAATATTTTATCGGTAAATGTAACTCAGCCGATCCGGTGGCGTCCAAGGCCTGCGTTCAGCAAGGTTTGAATAAATTAGGGACTACGTCGGTTCAATTTGTCCTTATGCATCCGCCATATATGGACATTGTAAAATTCACCGAAGACCCTGAGGATATGTCGCGCATTGGTGACCTCAAAGCTTTCCTGTCGAAGTTCAAGGACGTATGCGAAAACTCTTTGACCTTCTTGGATAAGAATCGATATTTCGGTGTCGTGATTGGTGACGTTTACAAGAATAGCGAGGTAGTTCCCCTTGGGTTCTACGTCTTGGATATGATTAAGCGTTCCTTCAAGGTAAAGTTAAAAGGAATAATCGTCAAAAACATCGAAGGTAATCGAGGCAAAATCGGCCAGAATGGTATTTGGAAAATCCGGGCTCTGCGAAGCGATTACTTTATTTTCAAGCACGAATATATTTTGGTCTTTAAGAAAGAGGGCTAACTTTCGGATCGACAGCCAATGGATATCAAGAACAATTTCTCAACGGACTCCGCCAAAAAGATCTTCGGAAACTCCGCTCAGGCACTCGCGTTCCTTCTCGAACTACAAAAGGTCAAGGGGTTCGGTTTGCCGACCCGTGTGATGAAACGTGGTCAGTCCGCAGGTCAGACGAGGGTTGAAATCAGCAACGCAGAGATTTGGTCCAAGATTGTCGAGCATTGGGACTATGATGCGAGCCTTCCCATTATCCGCGAGATGTTCACCCGCACAAAGAAATATCAGTCAGGAAAAGATTCACACAATATGATGAATCTGCTAATGGAAGAATGGGAGAAAGTTAAACTCGGGCAGATTGCTTGGCCATTTTCGCAGGGAGATTTTGATGGATTTGTTCAGCGGGTGAACTCGGAAGGCATTTCAGGTTTTGAGAAGGACGAAAAGGTAAAAGTAGCTGCGGTCAAGTATCGCCGAATCAAAGAAATCAATACCGTTCGGAATGATTTCATCGAAACTCTCATTTTCGAAAAGAACAAGAACATCTTACCGACACTGAATCACCGAAGGTCCGTGGATTTTTTTATTGATGGCGTGTCGTTCGACCAAAAGGTCGCGAAGAGTCCGACCTCTGAGTTTAGAAGAGATTTTGGCGAGACTTGGAAGAAGCACGCGATTGATCACCCGGATGATGTCGCCGCGTATCTCTATAGATATCAGGATGAAGGTCGATTTGGAGCGGACAGCCGTTTGCTCGTTGTTTACCTTGATGAAGACGTCTCAATCGAAACGATCGCCCAAACAATTGACGACATAGATTTACAGGACCCAATTGAGGTCACGTTCGATTACGATCACAAGACACAGGGGACGAAGACATACAAAGTCAACTGCTTCATAATATTGCTGTCGAACGCGGAATAATTTTCTGATGAATTATATTGGCTCGAAATTCAAATTGTCTCGCTTCCTAACGTCCTCGATTGACAAGGTAGCGGGTGGCGCAAAAGGAAAGGTTATCTGCGATATTTTCGCTGGGACGGGTGCGGTCGGTCGTGCTTTCAAACGTGATTCCAAAAAAATAATTGCAAACGATGTCGAGTATTACAGCTACATTTTGAACAAGAATTACATCGGAAACCATACGGAGATGGATTATGTGTCGTATCTGAACGAGTTGAATTATCTTCCGGGAAAAGAAGGCTTCATTTTTCAAAACTATTGTGCCGGTAGTGGAAGCGGTCGACAGTATTTCAGCGACGAAAATGGCCTCAGGATTGACGCGATTAGGCAAAAGATTCAAGAGTGGCGTTTGACCGACAAGATAGCTGACGGAATGTATTATTTCTTGCTCACGAGTTTGCTAGAGGCTGCTGATGCCGTGGCAAATACCGCGAGTGTTTACGGTGCTTATTTGAAGCACTTGAAGAAGACGGCGCAGAAGGATATGTGGCTCTATTCGGCGGATTATGTAATAAACGAATCTGAGCACGAAGTTCATAACAGAGACGCGAACGAACTGATTGACGAGATCGAAGGCGACATTCTCTATATGGACCCGCCCTACAATCATCGACAATATGGCGCGAACTACCATATGTTGAACACAATCGCCCTTTACGACCGCTTCAAGCCTGCGGGTAAGACCGGACTCCGTTCGTATGAGCGGTCGCGTTGGTGTATCAAGAACGAAGTTTCAAACGTGTTCAGCGATCTTGTGGAGAAAGCAAAGTTCAAATACATCTTCTTGTCGTACAATAACGAAGGCCTTATGAGTCTTGGCGATGTCCGAAAGATTATGGAGAATTACGGGCGTTACGACCTTATCGAGCAGCAATATCAGCGATTCAAAGCCGACAAAACCGAAAGCCGAAATCACAAAGCTACTTCAACGATTGAGTACCTCCATGTCCTCGAAAAATACTAGCCAGCCTCAATTCTTGTTTGACCACTGATTATTATGTTCGGTCGATTTGGTGAAAAGCCGGCTGGGTTAATCCGAACATTCCGGCGGCTACGATAGAGGATTCGGTCGCTCAGATAACCCGGCCGCAGTTTCCTTCGCTGATACAGAACAACCGCGAATTTCACCGCACTGTTCGCGACGGTGTTAAGGTGCAGTTTCAGGAGGACAGCGAGACGAAAGCGGACTTTGTCCGCACTGTAGATTTTGAGAATGCGGACAGAAACGAATTCCTCGCCGTCAACCAGTTCACCATCCGCGGCCCAAAGAGCACGAAGCGGCCCGACATCATCATTTTCATCAACGGCCTGCCGTTGGCGGTCCTGGAATTGAAGAACCCGGCGGATATTAATACGACGATCTACGATTCGTACAAGCAGCTTCAAACTTATAAGGAAGAAATACCGGACCTGTTCGTTTTTAATGAGCTGCTGGTCATCGCTGACCTGCGAGAAGCCCGCGTGGGAAGTTTGACGGCGGATTATGAACGCTTTGGAAGATGGCGAACCATTGACGGAGTAAAGCTTGACCCGCTGGGCGAGAGCAGGGAAACCGAAACGCTTGTCCGCGGGCTCTTTGCCCGCGAGCTGCTGCTTGAGTATGTCCGGGACTTTGTTTTGTTTGAGGAAGACCGCGAAACCATAAAGAAGATCGCCGCATATCACCAGTTTCATCTGGTGAGGAAAGCCTTCGCGAAAACGTTGGAGGCGACGAAGCCTGAAGAGGAAGGCAAGATCGGCGTAGCGTGGCATACTCAGGGTTCGGGAAAGAGTATCTCGATGGCTTTCTATGCCGGAAAGGTGATCACTGCACCCGAGATGAAAAACCCGACTATCATCGTCGTCACCGACCGCAACGATCTGGACGGACAGCTCTTCGCGACATTCTCAAATGCCCGCGAATTGATGCGTGAAAATCCAAAACAGGCGGAGACCCGGCAGGAGCTGCGCGATCTTCTTGCAGGCCGGCCTTCGGGCGGTATCATCTTCACGACCATCCAAAAGTTTAGCCTGCTGGAAAATGAAGTAAAGTATCCGACGCTCTCCGACCGGTCAAACATCGTCGTGATCGCCGACGAAGCTCATCGAACTCAATACGGCCTAAACCCGAGCATCGACCAAAAGACGGGACAGATGAGATACGGATTCGCACATCATCTGCACGCTGCGTTCCCTAATGCATCGTTTATCGCGTTTACCGGAACGCCGATCTCGATGCTCGAACGCGACACGCAAGCGGTCTTCGGAACCTATATCGATATCTATGATATGAAGCAGGCCCAGGAAGACGGAGCGACCGTTCCGATCCTCTATGAGAACAGGCTTGCGAAGTTAGAGCTAAAAGAAGATGAGCAGCCGACGCTCGATGAGCAGGTCGAGGAACTCACGGAAGACGATGAGGAAACCGAGAGGGCACGCAACCAAAGCCGCTGGGCGGCCTTGGAAAAGGTTGTCGGTGCAGAGCAACGCCTAAAGAAGATTGCCGCTGATCTGGTCAAGCATTTCGAGGCCCGACAGACAGAAATGTCTAAGACGACCGCCGGCCCCGGAAAAGCGATGTTCGTTTGTATGGGCCGTGAGATATGCGTACGGCTTTATAACGAACTAATAGCGTTGCGTCCTGAGTGGCACGATCCCGATCCGACAAAGGGCGTTCTGAAAGTGATCATGACCGGCTCGTCAAGCGACAAGGCCAGCCTGCAGCCGCATATCTACCCTCGACAGGTTAAGAAAGATCTCGAAAAGCGATTTAAGGACGCCGACGACGATTTCCAAATAGCCATCGTTCGCGATATGTGGCTGACCGGCTTCGACGCTCCGAGCCTGCACACGATCTACATCGACAAACCGATGCGAGGGCATTCCCTGATGCAGGCGATCGCCCGCGTAAACCGCGTCTTTCGCGATAAGAAAGGCGGTCTCGTGGTCGATTACATAGGCATCGGCCATGAACTCAAGGCAGCGATGAAGCAATTCACCGAGGCCG
Source organism: Acidobacteriota bacterium (assembly GCA_023389035.1). Classification (GTDB taxonomy): domain Bacteria; phylum Acidobacteriota; class Blastocatellia; order Pyrinomonadales; family Pyrinomonadaceae; genus OLB17. The sequence continues at coordinate 60,806 of JAEWFC010000012.1, read as the reverse complement.
GAGCCGAAGGCGATCTTTACAATGACGCCGCCGAGAAAGCATTGCCCATCGTCGAAGAGCAGCTGACTATCATCCGCGGAATGTTTCACGGCTTTGATTACCAGGATTTTGAAACCGAGGCGATAACGCTTTTGCCGGAAGCGGCCGATCATATTCTCGGGCTCGGCCCGGACCGAAAGAACAAATTCTTCGACAGTGTGACGGCTCTGACGAAAGCCTTTTCGTTGTGTTCGACGTTAGATGAGGCGATAGGCTTTAGAGAAGAGATAGCCTTTTTCCAGGCGGTGAAGGCCTTCATCGGAAAGCCCGGGGAATCTGCAAAGAAATTCAAGAACGAACAGCGGGAATTACTGATCCAGCAGATACTAAGCCGAGCGGTCGCGTCCGACGAGGTGCTAGACATTTTCTCATACGCCGGGCTCGATCGGCCCAACATCGGAATACTTTCGGATGAATTTCTCGAAGAAGTGAAGCTCATGCCGCAGCGAAACCTTGCGGTTGAGCTGCTGGAGCGGTTGCTCAAGAATGAGATCAAAGCAAGACTGAAAACCAACATCGTCCAAAGCAAAAAGTTTTCCGAGATGCTGATCTCGACCTTGAATAAGTACCACAACCGGGCGATCGAAACGATGCAGGTCATCGAGGAACTTGTGGCGATGGCAAAGGAATTTGCCGAAGCCGCTAAGGAAGGCGAAAGGCTTGGACTAAACCAGGACGAGACCGCCTTTTACGATGCTCTTGCCGAAAACGAAGCTTCCGTCCGTGAGCTTGGCGACGAAACACTTAAGAAGATCGCCGTAGAACTTACCGAGAACCTACGCAAGAGCACGACCGTCGATTGGTCAGTACGCGAAACCGTTCGTGCAAGGCTCCGCCTGCTAGTGAAGCGGATCCTCAGAAAATATAAATATCCGCCAGACAAGACCGAGGCTGCTATTGACCTAGTTCTTCAGCAGGCCGAGACGCTCTCAGAGAGTTGGGTTTGACATATTTTCGAGACGAGAATATAACTTTGTCTCACAGATGAAATAGCGCTTGACAGATGCAACGGATGTTTGTTACCTTGTTTTTACGGCACAACACATGTGACCGATTTTGAAATATAACAAGGAGTAAATACCCACAATGGACTTTAGGAGATTATCGGATTCGGAGCTGGCAGATTTTGCCCAGAATGTTTTGACGCGGCTCGGGGGCACTGAGCTTACGGCGGTCAACCCCGCCATCAGGACGCAGCTTGCGACGGCGATCGGGCCGCTGCCGGCAAACTTTCAGGACCAGATCAGCGAGGCTGCGGTTTTGGCAAGCCAGCGAAAGGCAGCGGTCAGCGTAAAGAACGCAAGCCGCGAACAGCTTACGGAATTGCTTGCGCAGACGCGAAACACGCTGGTCGCAGCCCGGGCCCCGCGGCCTGAGTTTGACCTTTGCGGTTTCAATTACCGTGATACGTCCGCCGAGGTTTACAAGGCGAACGACCCGAGCGACGTTTCGGCCTTTGGCTATTCAAACGGCGTTAACAAGCTGAGTTTCAAGGGAAACAATCGCGTGGGATCGGTCGTCTATGAGATATGGCGGCGTCACGGTGACACCGCTCAGTGGGCGCTGCACGCCACCACAAAGAAACAAATGTTTACTGACGCTCCGGTGCAGCCGGGGCAGTTTTATGAGTACCGCGTACGGGCAAAAGCCACTAACTCGGTGTCAAACTTTTCCAATTCGGCGGTGGTCTACGGCGTAGGTTAGCCGTAAACCACCTCATCGGCGGATGTCGGCCGGCAGCCGCTTACCTTAGCTCGGGCCATAGCAATTGCAGATCTGCGGGCAGCCTCGAAACTTTCGGGGCTGCCCTTTTTTTATATGTATCGGGCAGATATGACGCGTCTTAGATGTTAGGCTAGAGAAAAGATGATTTCCGGGGCGAGCTATGGCTGACAGAAAAAGGATAGTGATAGTTGGCGGCGGTTTCGGCGGGCTCTGGGCGGCAAAGGCCCTGGCCAATACCGAGGTCGATGTAACGCTGATCGATCGCAAGAATCACCACGTTTTCCAACCCCTGCTTTATCAGGTAGCGACGGCTGTGCTCAGCCCGGGCGAGATCGCCTCGCCTATTCGCCGGATACTCCATTACGCCAGGAACATCGAGGTGATAATGGGCGAGGTGACCGGCTTTGATACTGAAGGCAATGCAGTGCAGATCGATGACGGCACGCTCGTGCCCTTTGATTACCTGATAGTCGCCGCGGGTGCTCGGCATGCCTATTTCGGGAACGATCAATGGGAAGTTTCCGCGCCGGGCCTTAAGACATTAGAAGACGCGGTCGAGATCAGACGCCGCGTGCTGCTCGCATTTGAGCTTGCCGAAAGACAGGCATCGCTCACCGGCGTACATAATGAACTTACCTTTGTCGTCGTCGGCGGCGGACCGACAGGCGTCGAACTTGCCGGAGCGATAGCCGATATCGCACGTCAGGCGCTTGCAAAAGATTTCAAGGCGATCGATACGCGAAAGGCCCGCGTAATTCTGTTTGAAGGCTCTGACCGAGTGCTCGGCACATTCGCGAGCGATCTTTCGGAGAGCGCGAAAGAGCAGCTTGAGCAGCTCGGCGTCGAGGTGCGACTGTCGAGCTTTGTTACTGACATTCAGCCCGGCAGGGTAAAGGTCGGCGAGGAATGGATCGCGTGCGACGTGGTGCTGTGGGCAACGGGCGTCGCCGCATCACCGCTCGGCAAGCTGCTCGGCGGTGAGACCGATCGCGCCGGCCGCGTCTTTGTCGAACCGGACCTTACTATCCCGGGCCATGGCAATATTTTCGTGATCGGCGACATGGCGTCGATCAAGCAGGCCGACGGCCAACCTGTCCCCGGCGTCAGCCCCGCGGCGATGCAGATGGGCGACGCGACCGCTGCAAACATCCTTCGTGATCTGAAAGGCAAAGCCCGGGAGCCTTTCAAATACGTAGATAAAGGCTCGATGGCGACCATCGGCCGCAGCAAGGCCATCGCAGATGTCTTCGGGTTGAAGCTGACGGGCTGGATCGCATGGATGTTCTGGCTGTTCCTGCACGTCTTCTTCCTGATCGGTTTCAGGAATCGCCTGATCGTGATGTCTGAATGGTTTTGGGCATATCTCACCCGTGAACGCAGTGCCCGGCTTATAACCGGCGACGCTGAGGAGCTGCGCAACGCGCTTGCGTTTATGGCAGGCGACGACGCGGTCGAGGTGCTTGACCGCATTGCTGCAAATCAGGCAAAGCGATGACGCTTTGCTGCCCTCCGATGTGATTTTCCATCGCGATACTTTAATATCATTTAACAAGACGGCCCACGACCGGGGCTGTCGCGCTTTGCCCATGAAAAATCTTTTCCTTGCTATCTGTCTTTCATCCACCGCATTTGTATTCGCCGCTGCCGGCCAAACGTCGATCTGGACCGTCAACACGCGTGCAGACGTTCTTAAGGGCGACGCCCGGAGCGTTTCGATCGACGAGAACGGAACGATCTCGATCGCACCGGCCTTTGCGGAGATATACAAGACCGAGCAGCCCTATATCTGGTCTTCGGCGATCGACCCGAGCGGGAACATCTTTCTAGGCACGGGCGGCGAAGGGCGCATTTACCGAGTTGCCGGCGGAAAGGGAGCTCTGTTCGCCGACCTTGCGGAGCTGAACGTTTCGGCACTTGCTATCGGCCGCGGCGGCGAGCTGTTTGCCGCGACGTCACCTGACGGCAAGGTTTACCGTTTCGACGCAGCGGGCAAGCCCGAGGTATTTTTCGAACCAAAGGAAAAGTACATCTGGTCGATGGCGATGATGCCTGACGGCAGCCTGGCGGTCGGCACGGGCGAAGGCGGAAAGATCTTTCGCGTGCGCTCGGCAAATGCCACGCCTGAGGCTTCGCTGATGTTTGACACCAGCGAGTCGCACATCATCACGCTGGTCGCGGACAACACCGGCAACCTATATGCGGGAACCGACGCCAGCGGTCTGGTACTGAGATTCGGGAGCGACGGCAAACCCTTCGCCCTGCTCGATTCCCCGCTTCGCGAGATCCACGAAATAGCTTTAGGCCCGGACGGTTCGATCTATGCACTTGCTCTAGGTGAATCGGCATCCGCAGCGACGCCATCCGCAACCCCGAAACCGGCTGATCAGGCAGCGGGCAAGACCGTAAAGATCGATAAACCGGCCGCTCCCGCACCGCCCGCAGCGGTCAAGAGCAAATACGACCTTACAGGTGCACGCTCGGCGGTTTACCGTATAACGAATGATGGCGGCCCTGAGATACTATGGTCGTCGCCGACGGTCAGCGGATTCTCCATCTACCCTCACAGATCAGGCAACGGCGTTCTGCTGGGCACATCTGACAAAGGCCGCATTTACAACATCGGCAACGACGCACGCGAGACTCTCGTGCTGCAGTCGGACGCGAACCAGATCTCGACCATCTTTGGGACTGCGAACGAACTCTATGCGGCGTCCAGCAATCAAGGCACTCTCTTTCGTATGGGCCCCGGATCGCAGAGCACAGGCGTGTACGAATCGGCGGTTTTAGACGCAGAGGCCACATCCGCCTGGGGATCGCTCTGGTGGAGGTCCGCGGGCAATGTCAGGCTCGAGAGCAGAAGCGGAAATACCGAGGAACCTAACGAGACATGGAGCGCTTGGGGCCCGGTCTCGGGATCGTCGCGGGGAACAGTACAAAGCCCGCGTGCAAGATACATACAGTGGCGGGCCACGCTGCAAAGCGGCTCGACCGCGCCTGCACTCAGCGAGGTCAGCCTTGCGTTTGCCGGCCGCAACATCGCACCCGAAGTGCAGTCGATCAACATCCTGCCGGCAAACATCGGATTGCTCGCAAACCCGGTCCCGCAGATCGACCCGAATATCGAGCTTTCCGGGTTGGATCCAATTCAATTCGGTGTGCCCGTCCAGATAATTCAGCCGCGCCGCGTATATCAACGCGGTGCGCGTGCGTTTCAGTGGACTGCCGAAGACCGCAATGGCGACAAATTGATCTACGACGTTTACTTCAAGGAGGTACGCGACGCCGAGTTTAAGCTGCTTCGCGGCAATATCTCGGAGACGTTCGTTTCGCTGGATGGATTGTCGCTGCCCGACGGCCGTTATCTGTTAAAGATCGTCGCGAAGGATTCGCCTTCGAACCCGGTCGGTTCGTCCCGGACAGGCGAGCGTGTGAGTGAGCCGTTCGACATTGATAACACACAGCCGATCGTGCGGTCGGAAGGCCAGCCGCAGGTGACAGGCGATAGGGCGCGTGCGGTCTTTTCAGCGTCAGACCCGTCAAGCTATCTGACCCGGGCTGAGTTCAGCGTAAATGGCGGCGATTGGATCTCGGTTGTGCCGGACGACGGGATATCGGATAGCCCCGAAGAGCGGTACACGGTGGACGTGCCGCTGCCTGCGGCAGGCGAATATGTCATCACCTTGCGGGTATTCGATTCGAGCGGAAATGTCGGGAATGCACGTGCGGTGGTAAGGCGTTAGGCTCGGTCTTTCGGGAGCGTCATTGTCTCGCCCTCGTCATTTACCTGAAGCTGACGTGTAGTGTGGTCGGTTACGCTCGGCGGCACGAGATCGCCGGTCTTGAACTTTGATTCGGGATAGATGTAATCGGCCGGCGTTGACGGTAGTGCGTTTACAGACGGTGCTGCCGGCATCGCGGGATTCGCGTTCGCGGCGACGCTATACCGTGCCTGCTCCATTTTACGCGATTTAAGCAGGTCTGAAACTCCCTTGGCAAAAAAGGTGAACGCGGGGAAGAGCATCGCCCACCACCACGCCTTTCCGCCCGCCACGCCGGTTGTAAAAAGAACGACCGCAACGACCGCGAACCCGATACCGGAAATGATCGCTTTGACCGCGTCGCCGTAAACCTCCGCCGGGTCCATTCGGCGACGGCTATCCGCCTCGTCTTCAGTGCCGCAGTCACCTGCAAAGCTGCCGAGATCAAGACGAAATTCCACGGGCTTTTTTGGATTCAGCGCAGCCGAAACGTTGCCGAGATCGACACCGCAGCTTCGGCAAAATTTACCATCGTCAGGATTTTTTGTTCCACACTTCGGACAAAACATAAGATCTGATCCCGTTAGAGCCCTCGCTGGCGACGGGCCTCGAAAAGTATAACGCCTGCGGCGACCGATACATTCAGAGATTCTATTTTTCCATACATCGGGATTTTCACCAACACATCGCAGTTTTCCGCGACCAGACGATGAAGCCCCGAACCTTCGCCGCCTAGCACGAGCGCCGTGGGCCGCGTCCAGTCCCAATCGGTGTACGACGTTTCTGCCGAACCGCCCGCACCGACGACCCAAACGTCCCGCTGCTTGAGTTCCTCGATCAGCCTGTTGAGATTTGCGACTCGTGCAACCTTGATATGTTCGACGGCACCGGCGGACGACTTTGCCACTGTATCGGTCAACCCGACCGCACGCCGTTCGGGAATGAAAACGCCATTCGCACCCGCACACTCGGCACTGCGTAGGATGGCGCCGAGATTTCTCGGATCTTCGACACCATCAAGGATCACGAAAAGGCTTTCGGCGTTAATATTGTCGAGCAGCTCATCGGCATCGGCGTAATCTACCGGCAGTGCGGTGGCGATTATCCCCTGATGATTTGCGTCCGGCCCGACCATTCGATCGAGAGCCTCACGCGAGACTCTGTCGAAGGGGATCCGGTTCTCGCGTGCTATAGAGGCGATCTCCCGAAGGCGATGTTCGGTCGCACCATCGATCGCAAATATCTTGCCGACGCTCTTGGGCCGCGACCGAAGCCGCTCGACCACCGGAAGAAACCCGAAGATGAACGCATCTTGCGAGGCACTGCGTTCGGCCGGCTTACGCTGGTCCCGACGTTCGGTCCGGTCGCGCCTTTCATTCGGGCGCCGGTCATTTGGCCGATTCGTTCTTTTCATAGCGAAAGGCGGGCCTGCAGCCGCGAGTACTTTGTAAATTGACGCGAATTGCTGCGGCTGGCGACGGTGGTCTTCCCCTTGCGGTCGATCGTGCGATGCATTTTACCGAGATGATCGGTGTGCTCCTCGAGCGGCCAGATCTCTTCGAGGTGGTGTCTAAGGTCTCTGTAGCTTTCGTCGAACCGGAGGCCGCTGCCGCAAGCTGCAAGTTCCCGAACCAACCTCTCCAGATTCTCTCCCGCGATCAAGCTCATGCTGTCGCCCAAAGATGAGAAATCAAATCCCGCGGTCATTATCCGATACCCGAGGTCGTGGCCGCTGAAATAAATGTCGGCCACAGGTCTATCATAGACTGAGGTCGTCGTTTCGGCTTTTGCTTCGCGAGTGCGCGTCTTTTTTTGAAACGTTTCGGTGCGGTCGTCAAACAGCACGCCGGAGACGATCAGTCTGAGATCTCTCTTGTTAAAGCTACGCAGTTCGCCGGTGTTGAAATCCGTGACCTGCACCTCGTCATTCACAAATCGGATCGAACGAGCACGGACAGGAGGGCGATCAGCGCCAAGTTCCTCATCTGAGATGACCTGCCCACCAGCTCCCGACCGTTCAAGAGCCTCTATCGCCGCAGCAGCTTTCGATTCCGACGCAAACCGCCCGACCGGGACCGACGATCCGCGCTGCAGAGCAGACCGCACAGCGTCAGCGTGCCCGCCGGCGGCAGATTCGGCTCCTGCGGAAAGAACGACGTTGTATCCGTTCTGCCAGCTCTCGAGCAGCTCGTCGTCGGTTGACGGTATTGCTGCACTTTCGCCTATCGCAGCTCCGCAGTACATGCACGCCGAGCGGTTCGGCGGGTTTGCACGGCCGCACTTTTCGCAGCTTGCCAGGCTTGCCGGATCAAAGCCGATCGGGCTTTCCACGACCGCCATGCCGTCCGGCAACATTTCCTGCAGATCCTCGTTTTCAGGGTTCATAAAGGCCGCCCGCGAAACACCAAATGTTAGCACGTCCAAAACCAGATTGCTTGACCATAAGCTTTACGCAATGCAAACTGTATAAAGGCCGACATCCGGGATCAGCGTTATACGAAGCGGTTAGTTAACTGTTTATTGCATCATCTTATCGGTGTTTGTATTGCTCTTTGTTTCAAAACTTTAGAATAGCCGGCGATCCGGCACGATTTTTTCCGCACGAGCTTCGTCAGACCCACCCGCATTTCGGCCTCTAGAAGTTATTAGGGGTCAACATAATGCAATTCGACACGACAACAAGTTCGTCGTGGAAATTTGGACATCGCGGACGCGTTGCCGTTTTCATCGACGGTAACAACCTGTTCCACGCCGCCCGTTTTCACGCGATTGATATTGATTACAACAAGCTGCTCCGCATACTGCTGGGCGACGGCCGGCTGCTGCGTGCCTTTTTTTACACGGGCGTCGACGCAGGGGCGGAACGGCAGCAGGGCTTTCTGCTGTGGATGAGGCGGAACGGTTTCCGCGTAGTGCAGAAAGAGCTCAAGACCTTCTACGACGGCACGCGAAAGGCGAATCTTGATGTCGAGATCGCCGTAGATATGCTCAGCCTTGCAGGCCGATACGATACGGCCGTGCTTGTATCAGGCGACGAAGATTTCGTTTACGCCATAAACGCCGTGGCGTATAAAGGCTGTCGCGTTGAGGTCGCCGGCTTTCGTTCAAACACCGCACCCAGGCTGATCGACGTCGCCGATTTCTTTATCGATCTTGGCGAGATCGCCGAGCTGATCCGCAAAGACATCACGCAGAGCGGCGAATACGAGGTGCCTTCGTTTCTCGCACCTGACGATCATCCGCTTGGCGAGAACCCTCGCGGCGGCCGTGAGAATTCGGGCAGGCACAACCGTAATATTCACACGACCAACTCTTTCGATACCCCGGCCGAACGCAAACCAGGCGGCTTTGTACGCGTGAACGACGACCAATGAAACTGTTCACGGTTGACGAAGCCAATGATCTGCTTCCGGCGATAGTGCCAAAGCTGGAGGCCATCCGGAAGCTATACCTGCAGGTCGACACGTATCGCGATGCCGCACGGGCAGCGGCCGCGGCCTCGACATTTGGCGGCGGCATGGCAGGCGGAACGCGTTACGTAAAATGTCTGTACGATGTCGGCAAGCTCACGACCGAGATCACGAACGCAGGCGTCCAGCTTAAGGATTATCAACGCGGCCTGATCGACTTCCCGTCCATGATGGACGGCCGTATCGTGTTGCTGTGCTGGCAGTTAGGCGAGCCGGGATTTATAGAATGGTGGCACGAAACCGATGCCGGTTTTGCCGGCCGCAGACGGATCGGTGACGTGCTCGACCCGCTAGAATGATCTTCGAATTTTGAAAAGACCGTAAGCGCCAAGGTTTTGTGCGCTTTAGTATTGACTACTTAAAGTAGATTCTGATACCATCAGCCAGATTCGTTCCTAAACGCGCACAAATTCACTGACAACTTAGCTGGAATAGAAAGCCTATGACGTGCCCGGTCTGCAAACGCGAACTTGCACCCACATTGTCCATCTGTCTTACATGCGGAGCCATGATGAACGACACGGTCCGCGAGGAGCTTGAGACCAAGATCACCTCAAATTCCGGCGGCCTGTCGGTAAAGCGGCTTCCGAGCGAACCGCCGCGACCCAACTTTCTGGCGAAACAAGAACCGCCGCGTGCGGTCTCCGAGCCCGTAGCGAAAGTTCAGGAAGAAAAGCCTGCTCCGGCTCCAAAGGTCATGACGACCGAACTCCCGAGAAAGCACACCAGTAAGACGCTTGTAGATTTCCAGGCAAAGAACCCCACACTTCCTGATTGGCGTCTGCAGATCCAGAATGCCGTCCGTCAGCGTTCCGGCGCGGCCGTCGCTGAGCGGCCCGCTTCGCAGCCAACGATGGCCGTCAGCATGCAGCAGCCGGCAACGAATGGCGCGAATGCGTTGAAGATGGAGATCGAGTCGGTGCCGCAATCGCGCGAGAATGCTAATCCGCGGCTCGAATCCGTTATCGACCGCATTGAGCGGTCACGCCGGCAGTTCCTCGTAACCGAAAGTGAGCCCGTCGAAGCAAAGGCCGACGATGCGACCGTGCGAAAGTTCCCGTTCGAGGTCGTGACGCCGAACGGCACACCGCGGCAGTCGCCCGCTCCCGAGCCGATCGCTGCTCCAAAGCCAAAGCTTGTAACTACACTGCGGATCGAGAAGAAGGATTACGATACCAACAAACTTCCGCCGATCCCGACACCGGCAGAATCGCCGTTGCAGCAGAAAGAGCCGAAAAAGCTAGGCATGATCGTCGATGGCATCGAGCCCGATGAAAAGCTCTTCACTGAGCCCGCAAAGGCCGAACCCATTGCCGCAAAGATCGAAGAGGTACCGCCGGCCGAGCCCGAATACGCTGAGGAGTTCGAGGAACAAATTCAGGAGATCGATGACCTGGCACCGCTTTCGATGCGGTTCGGAGCAGGTCTTTTCGATTTTATCATCGCCGGTTTCGGCACGCTGATCATCCTATCGCCGCTGATGCTTAGCGGCGGCACATGGGCATCGTTCGCAGGTGTGCTCACAATCACGGCCTCGCTCAGCATTTTGCTTTTCCTTTATATGACCGCGTCGCTCGCGGTTTGGGGCAAGACATTCGGGATGCGGATCTTTTCGCTGGAGCTCATCGATGCTGACGCGAACGTTTACCCGACCGTGCATCAGGCGGCTGTAAATTCCGCGGTCTATTTGCTCTCGCTGGCATTTGGCGGTGCCGGATTCCTAACGATGCTCTTCACAGAGGAAAAGCGTGCGGTCCACGAAATAGTCTCCGGCACCCTGCTCATCCGTGAGATATAGACGCAGATCGATCTTCTCTGCGATCTTCGCGGCTTTGCGTGAACATATTCCACGCAAGGTTCGGCAACGTTGTTAGCTCAAACCAAGAAAAATTTACTCAGCTCGTATCAGCTGTGATTTTCCGTTAACTTTATTGCGTGGACATCGCAACGCTTCGTGCGATACAAGCTGAGCTGGAAAGCACCATCGTCGGAAAACGCTTCGGCAGGATCTTTCCGCTATCGCGTTTTGAAATAGCGGCCGATCTGCACCTCGCCGACGGCCGCTGGCTGTTCATATCGATCGAACCCGCGAGACCTCGGATCTATCTGATCCGCCGCCGTCTCCGCGATCTGGAAAAACAGAGCATTAGCCTGCTGCCGTTTCATCAGCTGCTGAAGAAACGCCTCTCGGAATCGGCCATCGAGGCCGTTGAGCAGATCGACGGCGAACGCGTGCTGCTGCTGCATTTCAACGGGTTGAGTGAACTGGGCGAACGCGAAAAACACATTCTCGCCGTGCAGCTTACCGGACGCTCAGCAAATCTTTTCCTCCTCGATAACGAAGGCAAGATCATCGCGACCGCTCGCGAATCGAATGGCGGCGGCCAAAAGATCGGCGACACCTACTCACCTCCTCGGCGAAGCGCGGACACTCCTGTCCGCACGAGTGCTAAGCACGAGCAACCCGCATGGCTCTCCGAGCAGCTCGACCGTCACTATCTCGAACAGCAGTCCGAACGCCGGTTCCGGCAGCTCGCACGAAACGCCCGGTCGCGTATCACTTCAGAGATCAAGCGAAAGGAAAAGCTCCTCGCGAATCTGCATAAGGACCTGGCCTCACACGGCGACGCCGACCGTTGGAAGCGATTCGGCGATCTGCTGCTCGCAAATATCGGCAACGCTAAGCGGCAGGACGGCTCGTGGGTGGTCACCGACTACTTCGACGAAGAGCAGAAGCAGATCGGGATAGAAGCGGACGAGAACGATTCGCCATCAGCCGCGGCCGAGAAATATTTCCGCCGCTACACCAAGGCACGCAACGCAGCCGACGAGATCGCAAAACGCCTCGCAGAAACGGAACGTGAGCTGACAAAACTACGCGAACGCCTCGCAGAGACCGAAGGGCACATCGCGGACCGAAACATCGAAGCGTTGGAATCGTCCGGCCCGGCGCCCGGCCGCGTCAGAACAGCCGGCGATAGCGATCGGGCGAGAGGAGATCGAAAGAAACACTCGAACGACGAACGCAGCGGCTATCGCACTTTCATGTCGTCCGATGGTTTTGAGATCTTGGTCGGCAAAAAGGCGAAGGATAACGATCAGCTTACGCTCCGCGTTGCGAGATCATTAGACACCTGGATGCACGCGGCGGATTATCCCGGTTCGCACGTCGTCATCCGCGACAGCGGCAAACGCGAGGTACCTAATCAGACCCTACTCGAAGCCGCACAGCTCGCCGCGTTCTATTCCCAAGGCCGCAAACAGGTAAAAGCCGCCGTTCACTACACGCAAAAAAAGTTCGTCAACAAGCCAAAAGGAGCCGCACCCGGCCTCGTTTCCCTAGCCAGCTTCAAAACCCTCCTCGTCGAACCGAAGATCCCTGACGGAGTGAATCAGGTGTAACAAAAAAGGGACGCGAGGCATTCCTCAGCGCCCCAAAGGCATTTTTTCGTCGAGCCCTATTGCTTGTTCGAAGCCTCAGGCTGTTTTTTCGGACCGCCGGTGTTCGGATCGATCTCGATCATTTCCAGTTTTTCGCCCTCTGAGGAGTTTGACGCCGCGGGGCCGCCTTCCTTTGCGACGTTTCCTGTCGCTTTTCCGGCGACGACCAGATCAACCGTTTCTTTCATCTTTTTGACTACTCGAGAGCTGCCACCGACGAACACTCCGCGGAGCCTGCCTTCGCGATCGACGAGCAGCGATGTGGGGACGGCCTGTCCCTGCGAAATGCGAAAGATCTCATTCGTCATCTCTTCCGGAATGGCAGCGATCTCATAGTTGAGGTTCATCTCGGCGACGAACTTCTTCATCTTCTCGGGATCTTCGGGCTCACCCCAATCGTCGCCAACGTTCAGCCCAAGCACCTGAAAACCGGCGTCGCGGTGCTTGTTCTGCATTTCGACCAGGTGCGGCATCTCCTCACGGCACGGCATGCACCAAACGCCCCATAGATTCAGCAGCAGCACTTTGCCCTTTCGGTCGGAGATCTTCGTTGTGGTGCCGTCGAGCGTTGTAAATTCGAAATCCGCGACCTTTGACGCGAGCTGCGGGTAAGCCGAACCGTCGTCGCCTGCGTTGCTCGCGGCATTGCCGGCCGAGCCGGTCTGGTTCCCTGCCGCCGAACCCGACGTGTCTGAACCGCAGCCGGTGAGCGATGAGAAAACGACGGCCAATGCGGCCAGCAGGGCAAAATTCTTTACGATTGCTTTCATAAACTTTGGTCTAAGATCAGCGGATATCCTTTAATCTCAGCACGATCAGCGTAAGTATGAACAATATCCCAAACATTAGCATCAGCACGATCTGATTCAAAATCTCGTTCATCCACGGGTGCATGAACGTCACATAAGGGCTCAGATCGCTCGGCAATTTCTTGATCTCAGGTACTTTTAGACGCTCTGCGAGCGGTGTGGGATTGCCCTCTTCGTCGACGGCAGGCTGCCCGCCGGAAAGCTGTTTGTAATCAGCAATGTCACGCTCGGCCTTTGCGAGTGTCTTGTCGTTCTCACTCTCGATGAACTTGTACAGCCCAAGGCCCTGCGTACCGTCACGCGGATCAGCGCCTTCAGGCTCGAGCGTCTCAAGCGTTGAGAATCGCTTCATCGTATCGAACGACCACGCCGCCGGCATTGTCAGGCTCGCGACCTTGCTGACGCCCTGCGGAACACCGACGAGGCCCGAGAACAGTATTTGCGGGATCAGGATCAGCGGCACGAGGCTCGTCGCAAGCTCCTGGGTCCGCACTACAGCTGAAACGAGCAGGCCCAGACCGATCCCGACGCTTGCGGTCAGCAGCATCGTCCAGAATTGCGGAATACCCGCAAATTCACCGGGCATCGGCATCAGGCCCAGCAGGTCCGCGAGCTTCAGCGGCACAAAGAGCATCGCACACTGCAGAAAGACGATCAGGCCGAGCACCAAAAGCTTTGACGCAAGATACGGGATCAGCCCAAGATTGAACATACGCTCGCGGTTATAGACGGGCCTCTCGCGAATGATCTCGCGGGCGGAAACGCTCGTCCCAAACCACACCGCAACGAGGGCCAGGACGAAATATACAAAATCGCGCGGCTGCTCGCGGCCCATTACGAAAAAGGTCATCAGAGCGATCAGCGGTGCCTGTAGAAACAAGATCGCGAGATTCAGCTTGTCCTTGAGCAGCACCGCAACATATCGACGCGACAGTGTAATAAACTGACGGATCGAGCCGAATATCCCGAGCCGGCTCTTTTTCTTCACGCCTTTGTCCTGCGCCTCAAGCTCATTCAGCGGCTTTCTTATCAGCTCGGTGTACTGCGGCGTCACGAGGTATTTCTGCTTCCATTCCTCGGCGACGCGTTCGGTCGCGGCCTGTCGTTGGCCTTCGCCTGATTCGGCCACCGCACGCTCGACAGGCTCTTCAAGACGGTCAAACAGTTCCTTAAAATTCGCGGCCTTCAGATGTTTCAACGCGTCGTCGGGCTTTCCGAAAAAAACCAGCTTCCCGCGCATCAGCACCGCGATCTTGTCGAATAACCGCACATTCTCCATCGCGTGCGTCGTCATTATCACGGTCCGGCCTGATTCTGCGATCTGCCGGAAGAGCCGCATAATCTTGTCTTCCGTCGCCGGATCGAGCCCTGATGTAGGCTCGTCGAGAAAGATCACTGAGGGCTTGGTCAGCAGTTCCACAGCGATAGACACACGCTTTCGCTGGCCGCCGGAAAGCTGCGAGACCGCTACGTCCCGGCGTTCGGAAAGCCCAGTAACGTCGAGCACTTCATCGATCGTTCGCGCGATCTCGTTTGACGAGACGTCACGCGGCAGACGCAGTTTTGCAACATAGTAGAGCGTTCGATAGACCGACAGCTCGCGGTGGATGACATCCTCCTGAGGAACGTATCCGATCGATTGCTTTAATGAATCGAGATGCCGGTACAGGTCGAGATTATTGATGCGAACATACCCGCTGCCCGCCGGGCGAACGCCGTTCAGCGCCTCGATGAGTGACGACTTCCCTGCACCCGACGGCCCCAGCAGTCCTACAAATTCATTCGGCTGTATCGACAGCGAAATATCATCGAGCAGCTTTATTCGACCGCCGCCGAGCCTGTTTCGCACCTCGCGCGTGATGTTGACGCAGTCGACACGGGTTTTTGACCGCGTGTCGAAAACATTTACTCCGCCTGCCGGACCGACCTTCAACAGGAACGATCCGATCTGAATGTCATCATTCGGCGTGACAGCCTGCCGCGTCACGCGCGCACCGTTCACAAAGACGCCGTTCGTTGAACCGAGGTCCTCGATCGATATTTCCCCTGACGATCGAACGAGCTTCGCGTGAAACTTTGACATCTGCAGCCCGTCGAGACGAATGTGGTTAGAACTGTCGCGGCCGATCTTCAGCACACCGCTATCGTCGAACGCGGTCGACATTATCAGCTGCGGCTCGGCACCGGCCGCCGTTCGTATCATCGGCGGCGTCTTGTCGATCCGCAGGACCATCGTCTTCGGAACGCCGTCGCCGCCTGACGGAATATTTATCGAAGGCTGCACGCGCTGGCTCGCTAGGTCGGCACCGGCCGGCGCCTTGCGTCCCGGACACGCAAAACGCAGAACAGGACCGCCCATTCCAAGCTGTATCTCGTCACCATCGTAAAGCGGAACTTCGGCCGCGATCCTTTGTCCATTCACCAGCGTCCCGTTAAAGCTCTGATTGTCCGCGATCAGATATTCACCGTTGACCGACCGGACCGACGCATGCCGCCTTGAAACCGTCGCCGAAGACGCGTCAAAAACTATCTCGCAAGCGGGCTCGCGGCCAAGCCAGATCTCGGGCTTGTTAATGCTAAAAGGCGGTAAGCCTTGCTGGATCAGAGCCGCAGGCGAGGCTGCCGGCTTCGGCGGAGGCGCCGGCCGATTCGCAGGTGCCGCAGGTGTTATTTTCGGCGTCGCGATCGGCTGCGGTGTCGATACCGGCTGTTCAGCAGTTATCTCGAACCACACGACCTTCAGAACAGGCCCGTCCACGCCAAACTGAATGCGGCTCGCGGGATCGATCGGAACGGGTGAAGAAATTCGCTGTCCGTTTAGGTAGGTGCCGTAGCTCGAATTCAGGTCGATCAATATCCAGCGGCTATCGTGCCAACGCAGCTCGGCATGCTTACGCGAGACCATCGGATATTGCTCGCTCGGGAACGCGATCTCACATTCCGCAGCGTTTCGCCCGACGGTGATCAGCGGCTGGCTAAACGTACGTTCGGCCGCCGCGACGCCGTCGCTTCGCTCTTCTGCAAGGATTATGTCCATTTGTCGCGAGAATGGTCCGGGCTACATATGCCTGAAAGATTCTAGCCCAAGCCGCGATAAAGAAAAAACGCCCGCTTTCATCCCGTTATAGCTGGGGAGAATATACCCGTTTCGATCTTTGAAGCGGTCTAATTCTCCCCATGCCGCAGCTTCGCGGCCGCATACGTTTTGATAATACTCAATGATTCCAATGGTTTATAGCTTCCGCCTACTCAGGCACAACGTTTGCCATTGTCTTTGCGGCCGCTCCCAACAGAATGTCTGATTCTTACACGGCCGCTTTCAAAACATGACGAACACCGTCCCGCAAACATCGTCCTACTATCCTTCGCAGCTGCCGGCTACGGATATCTCTCATGAGATCGAGGCGATCGAAAGCCTCGGCCGCATTCTGATCGTTGACGACTCCGCAGTCGTTCGAAAGGTTTTCAAGCGATGCCTTTCGATGCGTTACGACTGCGACGAGGTCGGTTCCGTCATCGATGCGATCGGTGAACTGCGTAAAAACCCCTACGACCTGGTTATCACTGATGTGATGATGCCTGGACTTTCCGGCATCGAACTCCTCCGAAAGGTTATCGAAACCTATCCCGACACTGCCGTTCTGGTGGTGTCAGGCGTCGACCGCCCGCAACGGGCACTTGATGCGGTCCGCCTTGGTGCTTTCGATTACCTGATCAAGCCCTGTGAACCCGAAGTTCTGCAGCTCGCTGTCGAGCGTGCACTTGAACGCCAAGCTCTCCTAAAGAACGCTAAACAATACAAGCTCGACCTTGAGGCCCGCAACGAAGAACTTCTTCGCGGTAAGGCCCAGATGGAACGGCTGCAGGCACAGATAGTTCACAGCGAAAAAATGGCCTCCCTCGGGCAGCTTGCTGCCGGCGTTGCTCATGAACTGAACAACCCGGTCGGCTTTGTTTACGGAAACCTGGACCTTTTGGAACAGTGCACCGTCGATCTGCTGAGGCTGCTCGCCTTTTACGACTCACAACCACTCTCGCCTGAGATCGCTGCCCAATCGCGTGCGATCAAGGACGAGATCCAATATGAGACGACACGCGAAGACCTCGTGTCGATCATCTCAGACTGCCGCAGCGGTACCGAACGGATCCGTGATATCGTTCAAAATCTTCGGACATTTTCCAGGCTCGATGAGGCTGAGTTCAAGGTTACTGATATTCACGAAGGAATTGATTCCACCATTCGGCTGTTGTCGCGGTACTTCAGCGGTGGGAATGTTCGCCTTTTGCGGGAATACGGCGAACTTCCCATCGTTGAGGCATATTCAGCTCAATTGAATCAGGTGTGGACGAACCTGCTCGTAAACGCCGCCCAGTCGCTCGGTGCGAAAGGCGGGACGGTTACCATCGCGACGTCTTGTGATGGCGAGAATGTCTATGTTCGCGTCACCGATGACGGCGTCGGCATCACACGCGAGAACCTGATCAAGATCTTCGACCCCTTTTTCACGACAAAACCGGTCGGCGAGGGAACAGGCCTTGGCCTTTCCATTTCATTCGGAATTGTCGAACGCCACGGCGGCCGCATCGACGTTGTCTCGGAACCCGGCAAGGGATCCGAATTCACCGTCGTTCTCCCGAAAAAATGTCCACAGGCTGACAGCAGCGATATCCCACAATAACGATGTTTCAAGAATTAACCCGTTACAAGATCCTGATCGTCGACGACGAGACCGCAAACCTTCGCCTGCTCGAACGGCTTTTCCGTGCGAACTACGATGTCGCAACGGCAGCCTCCGGGCAGGACGCGATCGATCTGCTTTCCGTTCATGACTTTTCGCTCATCATCTCTGATCAGCGAATGCCCGGAATGACCGGCATCGAGTTCCTGAAAAAGGCAGCAGAAATGCGGCCGCAGACGGTCCGTATAATGCTGACCGGCTATTCGGATGCCGAAGCCCTCGTCGAGGCGATAAATTCCGGTGCTGTCTATAAATACATCACCAAGCCGTGGGTGAACGAAGAGCTGCTGCAGACCGCACGGCGTGCGCTGCAGCACTACGAAACGATGCGCGCCCAGCGACAGCTCCAGATCACTAATGAACGGAACCAGCTGCGGTTAAAGAGCATGAAGGACGCGATGGTGAGGCTGGCCGGCGAGGTTGTCCACAGTCGCAATTCCGGATCGGCGGAACGTGCTGAGGCCATGCGCGACCGAGCGGTAAAGGTCGGAAGAGGCCTCAATCTTGTCGCGGCCGAGCTCGAAACGCTCGGGACGGCAGCCTATTTCTATGAGATGTCGGCAAACATGCCGACCATCGGCTCCCTGCTTGAGATCGGCCATGACCGCGTCGCCGGAAGCGTTGAGCGAGCCATTGCGATCCTCGCCGAGGTGCCTGAGCTTGAAGACGTTTTCACCCTCCTCCAATATCGCGGGGAACATTTCGACGGGACCGGATCTCCTAACGGATTCATGGGTGATGAGATACCCGTACCTGCCCGAATTCTCAGCGTCGTACACGAATACGAGCGTCTTGCGTCCCGCGGCAACGGGCTTCGCAATTTGGCCGAGGACGAGATCACTGATCACCTGCTGTCGCTCGCTGGTACGCAGTTCGATCCGGAGATCGTCGACGCGGTGTGCGACCGCGATGATATCCGGATGCCGTCAAACGTGATGGCAGACCGAGTTTTCGCTCAATAGTCCGGAACAGCTTCCTGCTCCCACAGGTCGCCTTCTGTCTCCCACAAAAGAAAAGCCCGTCGCTGGCACGACGGGCTTTTCTTTTTCTCGTTAACCGTTCGGCTTAAGGATCGCGAACAAGCCGAAAACCTAAGACGGCAGCTCGTATCTCCATCACGGCTTCGATTCGAAACGTCGCTGTGGCTGCATTTTCTCCGGTCGACTTGTACTCGGCACTGCCGCCGCGGACCATCTTTTTCTTCTCGCCTTTAGCGTCAACCGTGAGCGGGCTGCCGGGGTAAACCCAGGGATCGCTGCTTGTCCATTCGAGCAGGTTGCCGATCAGGTCTTGCACCCCAGCATCGTTCGGGCAAGATGTCATTCCTACAGGCTCCGGATCAGAACCGCCGCGATCGACCACCGCACATTCTGCCCGAAAATCATTGCCCCAGGGATACAGGTTCTGCTTCGCTCCGTTGCGAGCCGCGTACTCCCATTCTTGTTCGGTCGGTAGGCGATACTTAACACCGTCTCGTTTCGATCGCCATGCCGCAAAGGCAGTGACATCCTCAATATTCACGAAACGAACAGGCATCTTTTCTTCACCGCCGATCGGCTTACCGTTCACCCAGTGTGCGAGAAACCGTTCGCCGGTCTTCGGCTGATATCGTTCAGCCGTCATAAACTCCCTGAACTCGGCATTGGTCACCTCGGTCTTGTCCATCATGAAGCTCTTGACCGTGACCTGATGCTCCGGCTTTTCGAGATCACCGCCGTCATTGCGGCCCATTGTGAACGTACCGCCCTCGATCATCGCAAGATCGGCTTTGGTCGGCTGCGAAACGTCCTGTACCGGTGCTGGGCTGGGGCTGTCGCTGACGATGCCATTGCCGGGCTCGACCTCGGTCCCGCCGCCGGTCGGGATCCAACCCATCATGAACGCACCGCCCAAGCCTGCTACGCCCAGGCCGCCGAGCAATACTGCAGCGATTATCCCGAGAACTAACGGCGAAAGAAATGACTTTTTAGCAGGTTGGGACGCAACGCTGACCTGCTGCTCACCGGTCGAGTGCATCTGCTGGACCTGCGTTTTCTGCATATCGCCGCCGAGCGTCGACGACAGATTTTGCGGCGTATGCTGTGAGATATTTCCGGTGTAAGCGACCGTCGGCCCGGCACCTGATCCCTGCGAACCAGCGGCAAGGTCTGCGATGACCTGCTGCGGACGACCGTCGCAGATCACCTCGGCGAACCAATCGTTATAGCCCGACTTCGACACGCGCAAGCGGTGATTCCCGCTCTGAATGCCGTTCAGCGTTATCCAGCCGTCATCGCGGCTTTGGCCGACCGGAACATTATCTACGTAAACCTGCGACTGCGGCGGATTAGTGCGAATGTTAAGCGATGAAACCGGCAGTGCTCCGCCGGATGTCGTGTGAATGCCGATCCCGGGTGGATAAACGGCCTCCCGCAACTCGCGGATCATCTCCTCGACCGATGCCGTGCGCTGTTCCTTATCCTTTTGCAGCGTATGCAGAACGGCGGCTTCGATCTCGGGTGCGATATTCACGCCCATCTCGATGAAACGCGGCGCCGGATCGCTTATATGCTTCTTCATTATCGCCGGGATCGACGACCCCTTGAACGGCACATCGCCTGCGAGCATCTGGTAAAGCATCACGCCGAGGCTGTAAATGTCTGAACGCGAATCAGGCTCGTCGTCAGCCCACTGTTCGGGCGCCATATAGTACGGCGAGCCCATCAGCCCGGTCGTCTGAGCCTGTATAAATGAACCGAGCAGCTCGCCCGACTTGATCTTCGCGAGGCCGAAATCGAGGATCTTTACCGCCTGAGCGATCGTCGGCTTATCGCTGCAGATCATTATGTTCAGCGGTTTAAGATCGCGATGAACGATTCCCTGATGATGTGCCGCCCCGACGCCCGCACATATCGCCGACATCAGTTCCAACGCCTTTTCCGGCTCTAGCCGTTTTTCGCGTGTCAGCAGGTCGTGAAGAGCCTCGCCTTCGACGTATTCCATCACCAGGAACGGGATGGAACCCTGGATGACGCCGTAATCTGTTACCGCCACAACATTCATATGGCGAATGGCTGCGGCGGCAAGTGCTTCCTGTCGAAATCTTGTGACCAGCTGCGGATCATTACCGACCAGGTCAGGTAAGATTATCTTGATCGCGAGCTGTGTTTTCAGATATGCGTGTCGAGCCTTGTACACGACACCCATTCCGCCCTGTCCCAGGCGGCTTTCGAGATGGTACTTGCCCTCCAGAACAGGTTCGCCGGCGATGGTGTGCATCGTCGGCATCCCGTCTTTCGGACATGTGGCTACATCGTCCGTGTAGCAGTTTTTACAGAGCTGGCACTCCTTCATCGGTTATTCGGCCGCATGCCTGGTCAGATGAGGGGAGATCTAACCAAAATATAGAACAAAGATTCGGTGAACTTTTGCGGTCTCGAGCTTTCTCATTCTAGTTTTTTTGCAAAACACAATCAAGGTTCTGCTGTTAAACATCGCACTTTCAGGCACTTAAGTTTCAGCCGCGAACTACGATATTTACCAGTCGCTGCGGCACGACGATCACCTTCACGACCTGTTTGCCGGCAGTGTGTTCCTGAACCTTTGCGTCTGCAAGTGCCAGCCCTTCAAGCTCGCTCGATCCAGCCTCTGGCGACGCGAACACACGGGAACGCAATTTTCCATTGACTTGCACCGCGATCTCGATCTCATCAGCGGTCGCGAGATCGGCCCGATACTCGGGAAAACGGGCCGCGGCAGTTGTCATTCCCGAGTCATCTTTCGCGAGCACGGAATAAAGTTCCTCCGCCGTGTGCGGAGCAAATGGGGTCAGCATCAATGTCAGCGAACGAATGCTGTCCAGGACCGCGGCCTTTTCACCAGGCTCGGCCGTTTCCGGATCGATCCCCGATTCATATAACGCATTCGTCAATTCCATCAGTGCCGCGACCGGCGTATTGAACTGCAGCGTCTCAAGAGCCTCTTCGACACGCTTTATCGTCTGATGCGTCTTTTGCTGAAGCTTCTTGGTCCTCTCGGTCGGTTCACTCGCGGCTTGATCGCCATTGACAGACACATTTTCCCAACGGTGAACGAAACGCCAAACACGCTGCAGGAACCGGACGGCGCCTTCGATGCCGGCTTCGTGCCAGACCAATTCGTTATCGACCGGGGCTGCGAACAGCACAAAAAGCCGCGTCGCATCGGCACCGTAGATCTCGACCATCTCATCCGGATCGACGCCGTTGCCCTTAGATTTGGACATACGCTCGATGGCGTATTTCAGTTCCGTGCCGTCCTTTGACCGTGCCGCCGTGATCTTGCCCTTAGCGTCGCGTTCGACCGTGACTTCGCTCGGCGGATAATAAATACGCTTGCCGCTCGCGTCATCAAAGAAGGTCTCACCGACGACCATTCCCTGAGTCAGCAAGCGATGAACCGGTTCGTCGAAATCGACCAAGCCCAGGTCACGCATCACCTTCGACCAAAATCGCGCATATATCAGGTGCATCACGGCGTGGTCGTCGCCGCCGATGTACTGATCGACCGGCGTCCAATACGCCGCAGCCTCTTTACTGAAAGGCTCGGACGTATTTTGCGGATCGAGATAACGGAAGAAATACCACGACGAATCGAGGAACGTGTCCATAGTGTCCGTCTCACGCCTTGCGGGACCGCCGCATTTCGGGCAGGTCGTTCGGATGAACTCTTCAACCTTTGCAAGCGGCGATTCGCCGGTGCCTGTGATCGGTGCATTCTCGGGCAGTTCGACCGGCAGATTTTCGTATTTTTCAGCGACGGCGCCACATTCGTCGCAGTAAACGATCGGGATCGGAGCTCCCCAGAAACGCTGTCGCGAAATTCCCCAGTCACGCAGGCGATACGTTGTAGCGGGCTCGCCAAAACCGTGAAGCTTGGCGTACTTCGTCATTTCGGCTTTGGCCTCATCCGAAGGCTTGCCGTTCCAAAAATCCGAATGAACAAGCACGCCGCCCGAGACATACGGCTCTTCCAGCGCAAGTGCCTGCATCGTGTGGTGCTCGTGTACCAGGTGCGGTTCCGAGATGACCTGCCTGACCGGCAGCCCGAAGCGTTTAGCGAACTCAAAATCCCGCTCATCGTGTGCCGGAACGCTCATCACCGCGCCGGTGCCGTATTCCATCATCACGTAGTTCCCGACCCACACTGGAATATCTTCGTTGCTGAACGGGTTCACCGCGACCAGGCCTGTGTCGATGCCGTCCTTCTCAGGTTCGGCTTCGTGATCCGTCGGGCGCAGTTTCTCGGCCTTGATCGCATCGATCTTCGCCACAACTTCATCCGACATTCCATCAATGAACTCCGCGATCATCGGATGTTCTGCCGCCAAGACGATAGCATTCGCGCCGTAGATAGTATCGATTCGTGTCGTGAAGATGCGCACGACATTCTCATTCTCTGCAGGCGCCGACAGCTTTCCGGTCATTCCAGGCCGCCGGACCTTGAAATCTACATACGCGCCCTCCGAACGGCCGATCCAATCACGCTGGCGTTTGATAACGTGTGCCGGCCAGCCTGACTCGATCTTTTCCATATCATCGAGCAGTTGATCCGCGTACGCGGTCGTTTTCAGGAACCACTGCTCAAGATCTTTCTTCGTGACCGGATTCCCGCAGCGCCAGCACAGGCCGCCGCTCGCCTGCTCGTTCGAGAGCGTCGCCTGATCGATCTCGCACCAGTTGACCTGCGTCTTTTTCTTGTACGCCAGGCCCATCTCGTACATCTTTAAGAAAAACCACTGATCCCATCGGTAATAATCCGGCCGGTGGGCGGCGATCTCGCGTGACCAGTCGTAGCTGATGCCCAGCCTTTGCAGCTGGCCGCGCATCACCTTGATGTTCTCTTCCGTCCAGTCCCGCGGGTTTACCTTGCGTTTTACGGCAGCGTCCTCAGCCGGCTGGCCGAACGAATCCCATCCGATCGGATGCAGGACATTGAACCCTTTCAAACGCTTGAACCACGCGACCGCATCGCCGACCGCGTAATTCCGCACGTGGCCCATGTGAAGATTTCCCGAAGGATACGGCAGCATTTCAAGCTGATAAAACTTCGGCCTTTCCGTGTCTTCCGCCGCAGCAAATGCCTTGGATTCGGCCCATTTCTTCTGCCATTTAGCCTCGATCTTTCGTGCGAAATACTTTTCGTCCATAACGTTAAAATGCGTAAAACTAGCTAGTTTAGCGGATAGAGATAATTCTATCTACCTAAGCGGTATATACCTGGATTGAGAATTTATGAGATTGACGCCACGCACCGCGAACGGGTGGTGGCTAAATAAGGGCGAGAAATTTTCTCTGGCGGGCCATTTGTGAAATTTATAGCTAAAATTCGGCAGCGATGCAAGTTTTCATGTAGCCGGTTTCGTCCTCGACAGCAGGAAAAAACGCTTTGTCGTCTGGCGAACATATGGTATCCTGATGGGACCGTAAAGGTAGGAGTTTTATCACACGAAAGTTTTAATGATGAGAAAAATTCTAGTGCGGACGGTTCCGACTTAAGCCATCGAGCTGTGGTTCGACCGTCTGCCCCGAAAACTGGAGGCACCACGATGGTCAAACCTAAGCAGACAATTTCGCCCCGAGATATAGATAAACTTCCCTTTTCCGTTTCCGACCGTTCCTCCACACGCGACCCGCGAAGTCTACGAACATCACCCCCATCACCCGAAGATATAATTCAGGCTCTTTCAGGAGCTTACGAGAACCAGCGTGCCCGTCAGGTCGGTGAATGGGAAAGCAGGCAGGCTACTCGCATTCGCCTATTCGCGTGAGGCTTCAACTCCGATCGGCATTTTTTCTCGCGGCAATTGTGATCCTGTCCGGCTTGGGCTCAAATGTCCATGGACAGGATCTCACAGCCTACGCGTCGGCGATCGCCGGCGGCAATTCGGAACAAAAACGCGACGCCCTTTTTTCACTTCGAAATTTCGCCACTGCGGAAGCTTCGCGAGTCGCGGTTCCGGCTCTTCGCGACGCCGATCCGATCGTCCGTGCGACCGCTGCCGGCTCCGCAGTTTTTCTGCCGCCCGACGAGGCGGCATCAGCTCTGCTTCCGCTGCTCTCTGACCGCGACGCGTTCGTCCGCAAAGAGGCCGCCTACGCCCTTGGCCGATCACGAGCACAAAATTCGATATCTCAGCTGATCAACACCGCCGGCCGCGACCGAGATCTCGAGGTCCGCGCGGCCGCCGTCGCAGCTCTTGGAATGATAGGCGACCCGGCTGCGGTCGCTCCACTCACGATCATTCTGAACGCACGGCCGAACGAAGACAACGAGTTCATTCGCCGATCCGCAGCACGCTCGATCGGTATGATCGCCCAGATCCTGATCACCGGTGACAGCTACGTCGTAACGCCCAAGAATTTCTTACCCACGCGTTTCAAATCTGCCGAAGGCCGTGACATCACCGCCGAACATCCGGCCTTTAGCACTGCGGTCGCCACGCTTTCCCGCGTCCTGACGAACCGTTCTGACGCCGACGACACGCGTCGTGAGGCTGCTTTTGCTCTCGGAGCGATCGGCAGTCGGTCCTCACAGAAACTGTTGGAACAGCATCGATCAAGCCCCGATCCCTATCTCGCCGAGATCGCCGCCGAAGCCCTGCTTAAGATCGATAAGCCTTGAACGTTCAAAGTTTACCTCACGAAAACTTCTTGGGTTTGCGGCACGATTTTGCTTTAATATAACGATGCACCCAGTTCAGCAAGCCGAGTCCGGTCTCGACATCGCGGATCGTTTTTCCCGCGTTCGAGCGTTTACCGAGACGCTCTGCGAACCGCTCGAGATCGAAGATTACATTCCGCAGCCGAGCGTGGACGTTTCGCCGCCGAAGTGGAACATCGCACACACGACGTGGTTCTTTGAGGAGATGATCCTCAAAAGCTTCGTGCCGGGCTACAAGGCCTTTGACGAAAACTTCGGCTTTCTCTTCAACAGCTATTACAACACGCTCGGCGACCGCACCGCGCGCGACCGACGCGGCGACCTCAGCCGCCCGACCGTCGCTCACGTGTTTGCATACCGAAAACACGTCGACGCCGCAATGCTCGAACTGCTCCAATCTGACGACGTCTCCGATGACCTTCAACCATTAGTTATCCTGGGCCTCAATCACGAGCAGCAGCATCAGGAACTTTTCATCACCGATCTAAAATACACTCTCAGCGTAAATCCGCTGTTCCCCGCATATCGTCAGGACTACGCCCCCGAAGAATTGTCATCTGCGTCAGCGGGCGGCCAGTTCGTCAGCGTCGACCAAGGCATCTATGAGATCGGCTTCAACGGCGATGGTTTCTATTTCGACAACGAAAAGGCCCGCCACAAGGTCTATTTAAACGACTTCTCGATCGCCGAACGCCTGGTGACAAACAGCGAATTTCTCGAATTCATCACAGCCGGCGGATACAGCGATCACCGCCTCTGGCATTCCGAAGGCTGGGACTGGGTCAATCGCGAAGGCGTGACTTCCCCGCTCTACTGGCACGACCGCGACGGCGAGTGGCATTATTTCACGCTCGGCGGCCTGCGAAAGCTGCCGACGGACGCTCCGGTCTGCCACGTCTCGTTCTACGAGGCTGCCGCCTTCGCCGAGTGGAAAGGGATGCGGCTTCCGACCGAGTTCGAGTGGGAGACCGCACAGGACAAATTCTCGTGGGGACTTCGGTGGGAATGGACAAACTCGGCATATCTGCCCTATCCGGGATTCGCGAAACCGGATGGAGCCGTAGGCGAATACAATGGCAAGTTTATGATCAATCAGATGGTGCTTCGCGGGTCGTCGGTCGTAACGCCGGAGGGCCACAGCCGGCCGACATATCGCAACTTTTTTCACCCGCATCTGCGGTGGCAGTTCACGGGCATTAGGCTCGCAAAATAATATGAACGCAACAGGCTCACCGGAACTTTCTCAGTTTGCTGAAGACGTCATCACCGGCCTTACGTCGACGCCAAAGCATCTTTCGTCACGCTACTTTTACGACGATGAAGGCTCGCGGCTTTTCATGGAGATAATGAAGCTGCCCGAGTATTACCCGACGCGTGCCGAGCTGAAGATCTTTACCGAGCAGGCCGACGCGATCTATGAAGCCTTTACCGACGGGGCTGACGCTCTTGACCTGATCGAGCTCGGTGCCGGCGATGGTGCAAAGACCGCCGTTCTCATCGACCACTTTCTCGCCCAAGATCTCGAGCTGACCTATTCCCCGATAGACATTTCCAAGGAAGCCAACGACGCCCTGGAAAGCCGTTTTCACGCAAAGTTCCCCGGCCTGAAGATCGCTCCGCACACGGGCGATTATTTCAAGGTGCTCGGCTCGCTCAAAAACAGCCGCAGCCGGCGAAAGGTACTGATGTTCCTTGGTTCCAATATCGGCAACTTTCAGAAAGAGGCCGCCCTTTCGTTCTTTCGGAATCTTCGGGATGTGATGAACCCCGACGATATGCTGTTCATCGGCTTTGATATGCAGAAAGATCCGCGCGTGATCATCGCTGCATACGACGACCCGAAAGGTGTGACCGCCGCATTCAACCTCAATCTGCTGACACGCATCAATCGCGAGCTCGGCGCCGACTTCGACGTCTCAAAATTCTCGCATTACGCTCAGTACCGGCCGATCGAGTGTGCCGCGCGCTCGTACCTGATCAGCCGCGAGCAGCAGACCGTCAGTTTCCCCGGATTGGGCCGCACGATCGATTTCGATCAGTGGGAGCCGATATTTATGGAGATCTCACAAAAATACACGCGTTCGATGATCGAGGAGCTTGCATCCGAAAGCGGCTTCCGCATTATCGGCGATTTCTTTGACGACACGAATTTCTACACCGATTCACTCTGGAAACCCGCATAAATATGACAACTCCCACCTCATCTCCTCATGAAGATCAACATTCTCTTCTACGACTCTGTCAGCTCAACGAATACTGAGGCATTGAATCAGGCAAAGCTTGGTGCTGACGAAGGCCTTTGCATCGTCGCACATCATCAGACCGCCGGCCGCGGGCGGCGAGGGCGTACGTGGGTCTCCGACAAGGACGCCGGGCTTTATTTCAGCATCGTCCTGAAACCGCAGCTGGCGATGCACGATCTGCCGCTGATCACGCTCATGGCAGGCGTCGCTGTCGCCGACACCTTGCGTGAATTCGGCGTGGAGACCGATATCAAATGGGTCAACGACATCCTCGCAAACGAGCGTAAGATCGCCGGGATACTCGCGGAAACCACGGAATCACCAACCGGCATCGCCGTCATAGTCGGTATCGGCGTCAACATCCGCAGCTCCAGTTTGCCGCCCGAGATCGCCGCGATCGCTACGTCCATCGAAGCCGAAGATCCTTCAGGCGAGATCCCCGGCGTCAACGAGCTTGCGATCCATCTGACCAAGTACCTTTCACGCCATTACAAGACGCTTTCATCTCCGAATGGTGCCGCTGCTATCATCAGCGAATGGCAGCAGCGTTCGACGTATTTCTCCGGGAAGCTCGTCAGCGTCGTCACCGAAAGCAGCACCATCACAGGCGTGACCGACGGCCTGGAGCCGAACGGCGCGCTTCGTGTCACGACCGACGACGGCCAAACCGAGGTAATTCAGGCGGGCGACGTGCAGAACCTGCGGGCCGACCACTAACAACCGTTACTATTGAATTTTGGCTCCTAACCGTGTAACTTCAATATACGCGTATGAACGACGAATTTGATTTTGATTCAGAGCTGGACGAAGGCGTAGATTTCGACGACGAACTCGCGGCGTTCGAAGATTTCGATGCCGATAATGACAACGTCATGCTCCGTACGGCCATTCTCCAGAAGGAGAACATGGTTGCCCTGTTGTGTATAAAGAGTGCTCCTGTCGGTGCCGCCATCTGCCGCGTCGACCCGCGTGAGCATCTGCCTGCAGTACAGCTTTACGACGACCCGCACGCCGCGCTGCACTGGTTCACGCGCAGTCTCCGCACCAGCAAGACCAATGGCTGGGATGTCGTTTACGACGGCTTACCGCTGCAAGGCTAACTTTCAATTTGCAATTTCACACCTGATCGGCGAAAAATGGCTTACCTTCCATTTTTCGCCTTTTGGTTTTTTTACTTATGCTTCTCGCGGTTGATATCGGCAACTCATCGATCAAGTTCGGCATATTTGACCGCATCTCGCTGATCCACAAATTCTCCGTCGCCACAAAGCTCGATTACACCGCGAACGAGCTGATCTTTGACCGCTTTCACGTTCTCGACGAAACGTTCATCCAGCTGAAATTTACGTCCGCTATCGTGGTCTCGGTCGTTCCCGAACTGAACGATGTCATCGCCGAGGTCTGCCTCGAACTTTTTAAGGTGCGGGCGGTCTTTGTCGACCACACGCTGGACCTCGGCATGCCGATCGATTACGACCCGCCGTCGTCGCTTGGCGCGGATCGTCTGGTGAGCGCGTTTTCCGCAAAGGAGCTGTACGGCCCGCCGGCGATCGTCTGCAGTTTTGGAACGGCGACGACGATCGATCTGGTCGACGCCAAGGGAACATTTCGCGGGGGCATGATCACACCCGGAATGGGGACGATGGCAGCGTCGCTCCATTCACGTACGGCAAAGCTGCCGTACGTGCACATTCAGCGGCCCGAAGGCGTCGTGCAGCGATCGACCGATGCCGCGATAATGTCCGGGGTTTACAATGGCCATGCCGCAATGGCGTCAGGTTTGATCGAACTGGTGCGTGCCGAATACTACGCCGCGAATCCCGGCAGCAGCCCGATAAAAGCGATCGCGACCGGCGGCTTTGCGGGCCTGCTCAGTCGCGATGTCGAATCGTTCGATCTGGTCGATGAGAACCTTACGCTCAGCGGTCTTCGCCTGGTCGCGATCCGCATCGGCCATCCGATCTAGACGTATGTGGTCAGGAATTTCGGCTTCTGCCGGGCCTTGGCCGCCTGTTCGAATGCATACGCGATCCTGATCAACGTCCCCTCCGAGAACGCCTTGCCAAAGAACGAGATTCCCATCGGCAGTTCGCGTTCAAATCCGGCAGGCACCGTAATATTCGGATAACCGGCGACCGCCGCGATCGACGAGCTCGAAACGTATCCGCTGCCGCAATCGCCATTGACCGTGTCGATCAGCCACGCCGGTGCGTTGGACGGGCCGACAATGGCATCGAGCTTTTCGCGGTCCATCACAAGATCGATCCCCTCAGCCTGCGTCAGCCGCTTTGCGAGTGCGAGAGCGTCGGTGTATTCCTTTGTCGTAAGCGGCCCTTTCTTGTCGGCCTGTTCCATGATCGACTGCCCGAAATACGGCATCTCGCGTTTCTCGTTGTCCTTGTTGAATTCGATCAGATCGGCCAGCGTTTTATACTCGCCGCCGCGTTCGGCGAGATACTTTTCGAGGTCGGTCTTGAATTCATACAATAGCACTTCAAATTCCGCCGCACCGAACTTCCCTATCGAATCTATCGTCACATCGACCAGCGTTGCTCCGGCCTTACGCATCGTCTCGAACGCCGCATTCATCACGCGGTCGACCTCTTTCCGCCGTCCGATGTAATTTTTTGCGACGCCGATCCTCGCGCCTTTCAGGCCGTCGGCTTTCAGATATGTTGTGTAGTCGACTCGCTCGCGTTTGCGAGCGGTGACATCGTCCCGCGGATCGGCCGCATCTATCACGTTCAGCACAGCTGCCGCATCCGCGACCGTCCGAGTCATTGGCCCGGCCGTGTCCTGCGAATGAGCGATCGGAATGATGCCGCTGCGCGAAACGAGCCCGATCGTCGGTTTCAGCCCGACGATGCCATTGATCGACGCAGGGCAAACTATCGAGCCATCCGTCTCCGTTCCGATCGCGACAGCAGCCAGATTCGCAGCGATCGCCGCCGCCGAACCCGACGAAGATCCGCACGGATTGCGGTCAAGGATGTAAGGATTCCGTGTCTGCCCGCCGCGTCCTGACCAGCCGCTGATCGAATCGTTGTCGCGAAAATTCGCCCATTCGCTGAGGTTCGTCTTGCCGAGTATCACCGCACCGGCGTCACGCAACCGCTGAACGATAAAAGCATCTTGCTTCGGCGTCGGGGCGTCCAGCAGTGCCAGGCTGCCCGCGGTCGTCTTCATTTTGTCGGCGGTGTCGATGTTGTCCTTGAGAACGACGGGAATGCCATGCATCTGCCCGCGGACCTTGCCGTCCTTTCGCTCGCGATCCATCTGTTCGGCGATGCTGACGGCGTCCGGATTCAGCTCGATCATCGAATTCACCTTCTTATCCACCGAAGCGATCCGACGCAGGTACGCTTCCGTGATGTCCTTTGCCGACATTTCCCCACGCGTCATCATCGCCTGCAGGTCCGCGACGCCCACTTCCTCCAGTGCGAACGCCTGCGAGCCCTCACGCCCAAAGCCGCGTCCCGCTGCCAACAGCGTCCCGACCGCAGCCGCAGCAGTGGTCCCGATAAAATCCCTTCGTTTCATTTTGTGTGCTCCTAGTTAGCTTTCACTCGAGAGGTCTCGACGTCCGATATATCCCGATCGATCTCAGTGTAATAATCCTGCAGCAGACGCTGGCCGCGTTCGTGAAACAGCCGCGACCTGACCAACCGCATCCTGTGAAACCGAAACTTGAACGACGTCGCCAGCACCCCAAGCCCGTAACGTACGCTGCGGCTGAAGTTGATCGAAGACGCCTCAGCAAAGTATCGCGTCGGCGTGGAGATCTCGCCGATCCTGAACCCAAAATACACCGCCTGTGCGAGCATCTCGTTGTCGAAAACAAAATCGTCCGAGTTGTCCTCGAGCGGCAGCCGCTCCAGCACGTCCCTGCGAAATGCACGGAATCCGGTGTGATATTCCGACAACTTAAAATTGAGCAGTATGTTCTGAAACAAGGTCAGGAAGCGATTCGAGATGTACTTGTAAACGGGCATTCCGCCCTCAAGCGCTCCTTTGCCAAGGATCCGCGACCCGATCACCACGTCGTACTCGCCATAGGCGATCATTCCCGTCATCGGAACGATCAGGTTCGGCGAATACTGATAGTCCGGATGCACCATCACGACGATGTCCGCCCCCAGCCGCAATGCCTCGCGATAGCACGTCTTCTGGTTGCGGCCGTACCCGAAATTCCGCTCGTGCAGAAACACCGTCAGCCCGAGCTGGTTCGCGATCTCAACCGTCTCGTCGGAACTCGCATCATCGACCAGCAAGATCTCGTCGACGATGTCGCGCGGTATCTCCGCGACCGTGCGTTCCAACGTCCTTGCGGCGTTGTACGACGGCATCACGACGACGATCTTTTTTCCATTCAGCATCTGTAGGTCGGTGGAATGATGTTAAGCCCGCTCGTCCGTGCGGTCAATGCAGGCACGTTATTGGCCCAGAGCGATCCTCAGATTGTTGCGGGCCGGCTCGAAATTTGGGTTCAGCTGCAGTGCCCGCTGAAACTGCTGTGCTGCCTCCTGCGGCCGTCCCGTCTCGCCGTAGATCAGGCCGAGCGAATTGTGCATCTCGGGCGTCGAGCTTCCGGCTTTTATCGCCGTTTCCAGAATTCGGATCGCCTCGGCAGAATTCCCCGAAAGGTGCTGTGCCAGTGCTAGATTGCGCTCGATCTCGGGAGATCTCGGCTGTGCCGCAAGTGCCTTTGTAAACAGCGAGATAGCGGCGGAATATTGCTTCTGCCGCATCGCTTCGCTGCCGGTCTTTGAATAGATCTCAAAAGATCGCGGCCCCGTGAAAAATCCGTCTCGGTCGTTCGCCGATCCGCTTTCGATCACGGCCAACGCGGCATCGAAATCGCCTGATCCCGCGGCCGCAAGCGCGGCGTTTGCGGCAGCCTGCGAATATCCGGGCCGAAGCTCAATAGCTCGGCGAAAATTCTCTCGTGCGTCGTCGAACTTCTGCTGTTTCAGATAGATCGAGCCGAGCGTATTGTACGCCTCGGCCAGGTTCGGATCGTGCCCGATCGCGGCCGTGCAATAGTTCAGCGCCTCGCTCAGCCGTTCACGCTGCTGCAGGTAATAGCAGTAGTTGTGCTCGATAAAATAGTTTCGCTCGGTGACCGCCAGCGTGCGGGTAAAGAGCGTCTCGCTGTCCTTCCAATATCCCGTCTGCACGTACGCGGCCGCGGTCATCGCGATCACAATAATTCCCGCCGCGGCACCGGCGACACGACGGTCTAGTTTCACCCGTTCGATCAGCTCGGCCGCGAGCCAGACCACCGCGATCGACAACCCGATATATGGAACGTAAGTGTATCTGTCAGCCATTGACTGACGGCCGACCTGCACGATCCCGATGACCGGCACGAGCGTCCCGACGAACCAGAACCAGCCGGCGAATAGAAACCCCCGTTCGCGAATCTGCCACAACGAGGCTGCACTGATCGCGATCAACACCAGCAACGCACCGGCGGCTGCCCAGATCGGCACTCCGGGTTCGAACGGATACCACGCCGCGAGATTCACCGGGACAAAGAACATGCCGATGTATTCCACGTAAGCGACAAGAGCATTCGCGATGCGGTCGCCTATCGCGAATCGCTCCATCGATTGGATCGCACCGCTCGAGCCTTGTGCGACGATCGTCAGTACGATCGAGATGACGCTCAACACAAAATACGGCAGCTTCTCTTTCACGAGCGGCAAGACGCTAGAGAAGTTCACGCTTTCCAGACGCCGCAGCGGCCATATGTCGAGTAGCAGCAGCGTGAACGGCATCGTCACCAGCATCGGCTTTGAAGCGAGCCCCAACGCGAACAGCGCCACCGAACCCCAAAGCATGTTCGTCCTTCCCTTGCCATGGACATACGCCGCATACAGCAGCGTCGAGCCCAGCCAGAACGCCGTGCTCAGCACGTCCTTTCGTTCCGAGACCCACGCGACCGATTCGACGTGCGCCGGATGCGCGACAAAGATCGCCGCGACCAGCGCACTTTTCCAGACGGCTCCCGTCAGCCTCCGCAGCAAAACGAACAGCAGCACGCCATTGAGCGAATGCAGGATCACATTCACCGCATGATGCCCGCCCGCGTTCATCCCGAACATACTGATGTCCGCTGCGTGCGACATCCAGGTCAGCGGATGCCAGTTCGATGAATGCACCGACGTCCAGGCCCAGACCGTACTTGCCAGCGAAAGCCCGTTCGCGATGAATGGATTATCAGTTACGTAAGAATCGTCGTCGATCAATACGAAATCGAACCAGATCGTCCGCAGGTAGATCGCGAGCGAGAGCGCAGCAAGCCCCGCGGCGATCCAGTAGACCGTCGCACCACCGGCGTCATCGCGGCCGACCGTCGTTTCTGCAGCGATCTCGGCAGCGGCAACTGCCTGATCTTGCCGGGTTCTTTTCTTCTTTGACATGCGTGGCGATCAAGTGGAACTGTCAGGGAATGGAAATGCTTTCGTAAATGTTAAGTGCACGCACGCGGTCGGTCAAACCTGCCTTTTCTGCCTCGGCTTTCAGTGTCGCGAGCGGAGCTGACGGCGGCTCGTCCGAGAGGTCAAACGTCGCGTAGTGCATCGGCACCAGAGTTCGTGCTCCCATGTCTGTGAACGCCTTGATCACGTCCGCGGGATTGTTGTGATTCGCTTCCATGAACCATCGCGGCTCGTACGCACCAATGCCGATCAGTGCGAAGTCTATCTCCGGGAAGATCTCGCCCGTCTCGCGGTAGTGCCGGCCGTAGCCGCTGTCGCCTCCGTGGTAGATCGTCGTCTCGCCCGATTCGATCACGTAGCCGCCCCACAGCCGAATGTTGGTGTCGGTCAGCCCGCGCCGCGACCAATGCCTGACCGGCAGGAAATAAACGCGAACGTCCGCGTCCGATATCGGAAATTCCTGAAACCAGCCTGTCGTTGTCGTCGGATTTGATGGCGTGATCCAGCCGGACAAAAAATCCTCGCTGCCCAGCCCCGCAAGGAACTTTGCCTGCGGAAACTTTTCCGCGATCGCACGCAGGGTCGTCTCGTCGGTGTGGTCGCGGTGGTCGTGCGTCAGCAGTACGTAATCGACGCGGCGGATCTGCTCGAGCGGCGACGGCACTTCCGTATACCGCGTTACGAACGGCGGAGTGCCGAAGATCGGATCGATTAGAATTCCCTTTCCGTTCAGGCGAATATAGAACGATGCGTGGCCGAGCCAGATCATGCCGTCCGTGTCGCTCGCAAAGAATCCGCTCGGGTCGAGCACCTTAAGGCGAAACGTATCGGCCTCTTTCGCGGCTTCAAAAGGGTTCTCGCTCAGCTGCCACCGCAGAAGCTCGCGAGTCTTGGGCAGGAAAGGAAATTCGTCGTTCATGAAACGGCCGCGCTGGTCGACCGGCGTTCCCTTCCAGTCCGCCTTTAGCGTCGTTGCCGACTCGTTCGACACATGTCGCGTAAGCACCGCCGTGTCGGAATCGCTCCAAAACGCCGCCGCCACCAGCACCACGATCACCAGCAAAAACACAACCCCGATCCGTGCCGCCCACTTTCTCATCGATTAAAACTAGATGTTCCGAATACGTCCTCTTCCAAGATCAGCCTTCATAAACAATTCTTAGATCGGCCATCACCGAGTCTCTTATCAATGGGTGAAGACTGTCATCCGTTCCCAGATCGACCGGCCTTCCGAGCGTTTTTTCCAGATCGTCTCCGAGTCGTATCAGATCGATAAGGCTCACGGGATTCTTGAATCTGACGACGATATCAATATCGCTCTCAGGTGTCTCTTCGCCTCGAGCGGCCGAGCCGAAAACGCCAAGCATCGCAAGCCCGTTTTTACGGCAGATCGGCGCAACTTTCTCCCTTATCGATATCAGATCCATAGCGAAATCTTAGCACACCATCTTAACCGGCCCTTCGTTACCTGATCGGCTCCCTCAGCATTATCTCGGCCGTTTCACGTGCGAGCGATGCGGCTTCGGGGTTTGAACCTTCGAGCCTTGCTATCTGCATCAGGGCCTCGCCGGTGCGTGATAGCAGCCGCACCAGGTCGCCTTCCTCAGCCTGCGTTTTTGCGACAAGCGAGCTCCACGTGCCGCCGCGTGTCCAATGCTCGGCTGCCGCCGCCGCTGACATATTGATCTCCTCGGCGGGCTCGATGCCGAACTTCCATTCCGCCTTCGACACTTCGTAAATAATATCCTCCAGCTCCGCGACCGCGTCCATCAAAGAGTCCGACAGGTACAGGTCGCCGTAGTTCCTGTCGGGGTCCGCGGCGAGCGCGGCCATCAGGCCGGCAACGGCTTCCGGTTCCAGGCCGTCAAATATCCCGTGCCGCAACGCTTCACCCACGAGCAGCGGCCGGTCGACGCGAACATCCGCGAGCCACTTTCCGGTCGTCGTAACTTTCTCGGTCGCAAAATCGATATAACCGAAATGATCGAGCACGCGTGCGCGTTCGTCGAACGGCCGCCAGATCATCTGCCGCAGGTGCTGCAGGTCACGCTCCGCTTTCTCCATCTCGCCGGCGTCTTTCGCCGAAAGCCACAGCGTTTCCAAAACGCCCGCGCGGGCTTCCTCGTCAAGTCCCCGCGGTATAAAGCTCTCGATCAGCGAATCGACCAACGCACCGGTTTCATCCGTGTCCTTTTGGAACGAGATCTTCGGTTCGTCCAGCGGTTTATTCTTGCCCTCGAGCGTATCAAAGAAAGCCTGCTCGATAGCGGCTTCCTTCAGGCTGTAGGTGTTCTTATAGATTCGATTGACACGCGAGAGCGGGAACGACCGGCCGTCGCCGTCATCGCGCATCGCGCTAACGGCATCGCCGCGGACGTTGATTATCAGGAACAGCCGCTTCCCGCTGCGGCCTTGGGTGACGACACGGCCCGCCGTGACATTTTCCTCGAGCCAGCGGTAACGCATCTCGGCTCGCGTCGCAGGCAGCCGTTCGTCCACGCGGCGGCGTGCACTGGTAAGCCGCTCAAAACCTCTCAGGTCCTCGGCCGTCATTTCGATACCGGCAGCCGAGAGGTTCGTCTCAAGCTTTCTCGCCGCGGCATCCCGCCGCTTTTCGATATCAGTGATCTGGCGAACCGTGTCCTGAAAGGCGTAGCTCTTCTCCGCGATCTCACGCACCTGGCTGAAACTGCCGAATGCGTCGAGCAGATTTACAAGGCTGGTGTACGTCGCCCGAAACTTGCTCTCGAGCGGATCGGGCTGCGAACGCAGCAGCTCGGCGATCTTTTTCGGATTTTGAAACTGTCCCGGTGCGAGCACGCAAAAGCCGACCAGGTCTTTTCCGCGGCGGCCCGCGCGGCCGGTCATCTGGTGCAGCTCGTTCGCAGAAAGCGGCCGCCAGCCGTCATTGCCTCGCGTATCGGCGTTGGTGATGACGACCGTACGCGCCGGAAAATCAACACCCGCTGCGACGGTCGATGTCGCAAAGATCGCGTTCAGCAATCCGGCGGACATCATCTTTTCGATCAGGAGTTTCCACGATGGAATATGACCGGCGTGATGCGACGCGACGCCCGCGTGAACCAGGATCTTTGCATGCTTGTGCCGACGCACCTCAGGGCTGTCGATCGCAAACTCCTCAAACATCTCGCGGCGGCGTTCAAACTTCGCGGCGTCCGTCTTTTGGCTGCGGTCGCCCGCGACCTCCGATGCCGATTCGTCACACTTCCGACGCGTCGGCAGAAAGACGATCGCCGGCAGCAGATCGTAGCCGCGTAGAGCGGAGATCAGCTTGTGCGGCGGTATTTCGGGCGGCCTTCCATTCATTTCCAACGATTATCGCACAAAACGCACGTGCAAACTGCCCTGCAACTCTTTTCCGATTCTGGTAAACTAAAACTACTTCGTTCTCTGTGACGAATTAAGAGTTATGGAAGTTTTGCTGGCTGACGAATACGGATTTTGCTTCGGTGTCGAACGCGCTGTAGAGATGGTGGAAGACTCCGTCCAAAAGGGCGAGACCGTCCGCACGCTCGGCCCGCTGATCCATAATGAGCAGGAAATGAAGCGGCTCGCGACCGAGGGCGTCTCGACCGTCGCCGAGCCGGTCCAGATCACGCGTGATCAGACCGCCGTCATCCGTGCACACGGCGTCACGCCGCAGGTCGAGCAAGAGCTAAAGGAAAAGGCCGGCAAGGTGGTCGATGCGACATGCCCGTTCGTCACGCGCGTTCAGCGCCTGGCCTCGCGTGCGGCCGCGGCCGACCGCCACGTCGTCATAGTCGGCAGCCCCGAACATCCCGAGATGATCGGCGTCAAAGGCTACGCTCCCGACCACGCTTTCATAATCAAGGACGAGGCCGAAGTGGCATCGCTTCCGCGGCTCAGAAAACCGTTAGTCGTATCGCAGACAACCATCAAGCTGAAGACATTTTTCGACACGGCCGAGGCCGTAAAATCGAAGACCGATGACGAGGTCGAAGTGGTCAACACGATCTGCTCAGCGACTCGCGACCGTCAGGACGCCGCACGAGCGCTCGCGCGAATGGTCGATGCGTTTTACATCATCGGTGCGGCTCATTCATCAAACAGCGTCAAGCTTCACGCCGTATGCAAAGAGCAATGCGAGAAGAGCTTTCTGATCGAGACCGCGGCTGACATTAACCCCGCAGACCTCGCCGGTGCAAAACGCGTCGGCGTCACCGCCGGAGCCTCGACACCCGAGTGGCTGATCCAAAATGTCATCGCGCACCTGAAGTCGATCGGCGCCGATAATTCCGCCGAACTCGCGCTGCAGTAAAATTCCCCGGTTCCCGAAATTTCCATGAGTTCCGCAGATCCCGGATCGGACCGCGAGTTGAAGTTTTACATCAACTTCGGAGCCGCGTCCGGAGGGTCGTTTGTGAGTGAAGGCTAGCGATCGGAGCTGGTTGAAATTCGACCTGCGCGATATGCGCGGTTTGCAAGATATGCGCGATCTGAATGTGTCAAAATGATCCGCCCGGAAAAAAATGACACACAGACAATTCGCCGAAACGGGTCAGATTGACACATCTGAGGCGTCCGCAGCTTTTCCGTTCGCGATCAGCGTCGGATACTTTCCGGTCCAGCAGGCATTGCAGCTGGCGCCGCTGTCGATCCCGATCGCCTCGAGCATGCCCTCGAGCGACAGATAGCCCAGCGAGTCGGCCTCAATGTATCTGCAGACCTCTTCGACCGTCATTTGGGCGGCTATAAGCTCGGCCGTCCGTGGCGTATCGACCCCGTAATAACAGGGCGAAAGCGTCGGCGGGCAAGAAATACGCATGTGCACCTCGGCCGCTCCGGCCTCGCGCACCATCTGCACGATCTTCTTTGAGGTGGTGCCGCGCACGATCGAATCGTCGACCAATATCACTCGCTGCCCCTTGATCAAGTCCTTGATAGGATTGAGTTTAAGCCTGACGCCAAAGGACCTGATCGACTGCGACGGCTCGATAAAGGTCCGTCCGACATAGTGATTTCGGATGATCGCCTGGCGAAAATTGATGCCGGATTCCTTGGCGTACCCGATCGAAGCGGCGACGCCTGAGTCCGGCACCGGCACCACCATATCGGCATCCACAGGGTGCTCCATCGCGAGCCGTTTGCCCATTTTATGCCGTGATTCATTGACCGATCTGCCGAATATGGTCGAGTCGGGCCGTGAAAAATAAACGTGCTCAAAGGTGCACACTGCCTTGGGCCTGTCAGGGAACGGCCGAACGGAGTGAAGCCCATTACTGTCAACAATTATCATCTCGCCCGGCTCGACCTCGCGGACGAATTCGGCGTCGATCAGGTCAAACGCACACGTCTCCGAGGCTACGCACCAGGCGTCCTTCAATTTCCCTAGAACAAGCGGCCTGAACCCCCGTGGATCGCGGACCGCGACGAGCTTCTCAGGTGTCAAAAACAGCAATGAAAACGCACCTTCCGTCTGCACAAGCACCTTTGTAAGTGCCTCGACCACATCGCCCGTACGCGTCTGGGCAATGCTATGGAGTATGGTTTCGGTGTCCGAAGTTGATGAGAATATGGCACCGGCTTCTTCAAGTTCACGGCGTTTTGCCTGAGCAAATGGCAGGTTTCCGTTGTGGCAGATCGCGATCTGGCCGTGCTGGCAGGTGACCGAAAAAGGCTGTACTTCCTTGATCGTATTGCGTCCGGCGGTGGAATAACGGGTGTGCCCGATCGCACTGCGGCCCTTTAGGCTTCGCAACACGTCCTTATTCAGCACATCAGCGACCAGCCCGATCGACCTGAACTGGTGCAGGTCCTGGCCGTCGCTGGTCACGATGCCGCAAGCTTCCTGTCCGCGGTGCTGCAGGGCGAAGAGCCCAAGCTGGGTCAGCGTTGAGGCCTCTTCGTGGCCAAAAATGCCGAAAATACCGCATTCTTCGCGAAATTTGTCGAGTCTTAGCTCCATCGTTTCAATTGTGCCACACGGCCGCGGCGAACATAAAAGGTCAAGTTCATTCGATGCCCGCAAGGTCGTCGCGGGTGTTCACGTTCTGCAGGATCCGCTCGGCGCCGGAAAGCATTTTGTACTCATTAAACGAGAGCACTCGCGACCTGAGAGAATCGATCAAGGCCAATAACGACGGCGTTTTACCGGAACCTTTTGCCGCATATCCAAAGACTTCGCGGCACGCCGCAACGTGGTAAAACCCGCATAAAGGTTGCGTCCTGCCTGCTGGATCTTCGGGAATGACCGCGTCGATATTGTCCGCGAGTTTGCTTGTTAGCAGCCCGATAAACTCGGCCGTGACGAACGGAAGATCACACGCTAGCACAAAGATCCATTCCGTTTTCGCATCTGATAGAGCGGCATGTACAGCACCGACGGCACCACGTCCGGGATACATGTCCCCGATCGTCTCACGCTGCGAAAGCTGCGGAAATTGATCGACTCGAGCCGCCACAAAACGTGCCGCAACACCGCCAAGTGCCGTTTCTGCAGCAGTTACCGCCAGCATCGCTAGCGATTCGCCGCTGATCGTAAAGAGAGCTTTATCACGCCCGAATCTCTCCGACCTGCCGCCGATAAGTATGTACGGAGTGATCTCCATCACGCCGCCTCGACCGTCACGATCACGCATTTGGAGGTTGGCGTAAAGCTTCGTTTTGCATAACTTGCGAGCGGCACCAGAGGATTCGCTTCCGGAAAATACATCGCACAGGAATCCTTCGGGATCGCGTAAGGCACTACGGCAAAACCACTTACGCTTCGCACCGTGCCGTCGAATTCACTAATGACCTCGACCAGTTGACCCGCCGACAGCCCGCGTTCCGCGATGTCCCCCTCGTTCATCAAGATCACGTACCGCGAGCCCTCGATCCCGCGATAGCGATCGCTCAGACCGTATATCGTCGTGTTGAATTGGTCATGCGATCGGATCGTCGTCAGCATCAGCTTGCCCAGCGGCAACTCAAGCTTTTCCAATGGGTTAGCGGCAAACACGGCCTTTCCGCTCGCGGTCGGAAACCTTCGATCACGCGGCGGATTAGGCATATAGAAACCGCCGGCGGGGCGAATACGCTCGTTATAGTTCTCGCATCCCGGCACCACTCGCGAGATGGCATCGCGGATCAGGTCGTAGTTGCCGGCCATCGCCTCCCAATCGACGGTCGTCGTGTCACCGAGAGTCGCCGTTGCGAGCTGGGCCACTATCCACGGCTCGCTTTGTAACTCCGGTGACGCCGGTTCAAATATTCCCTGCGACTTTTGCACGTTCAGCATCGTGCTTTCGGTGGATACGAACTGCTCGCCCTTCGCCTGTACGTCACGCTCCGACCGCCCTAAACATGGCAATATCAATGACATACGTCCCGGGGACAACGCCGTTCTATTGAGCTTGGTTATCACCTGGACCGTGAGATCGCAATTTCGCAACCCTGCCTCGACCGTCTCGGTCTCTGGTGACGCGGCGGCGAAATTGCCGCCCATCGCAAAGAATACTTTCGCCCGTCCGTCACGCATCGCGGCGATAGCTTCGATCGTATTAAAACCATCTTTTGCAGGTGTTTGGAACCCGAACTCACGCTCGAGATTCTCGCGAAAGACCGGCGTCATACGTTCCCATATACCCATCGATCGATCGCCCTGCACATTAGAATGGCCCCGCACCGGACAAAGCCCGGCGCCGGGCCTACCGATCGCACCCATCAGTAGGTGCAGGTTTACGATGTCCTGGATCGTAGCGACCGCATCTGTGTGCTGAGTAACGCCCATCGCCCAACACGTGATGAATGATCGGGCAGACAGTATCATCGCCGCGGCCTCGTCAAACAGCGTCCGCGTAAGCCCTGACATTTCAATGATATCGGGCCATTCGGTCGCATCGAGCATCGAGATTGTTTGATCAAAACCGGTGGTGAACTCGCGAATAAACTTGCCGTCAAAGACCGTTCCCGGTGCCGCACGCTCGGCCTCAAGCAGCACCTTCATCAGCCCCTTCAGCACAGCCATGTCGCCGCCGATGCGTACCGGTAAATGGAGATCCGCAAGCTTTACGGGCTTTCCGCCGATAAGCGATAGCGGGTTTCCGTGCTGCGGGTTTGGGTCCTTAAATGCCTTGAGTCCGGCCTCCGGCAGAGGGTTTATTGCGATCATCTTGGCACCGGCCGCCTTCGCCGCTGACAGCGACGTGAGCATTCGCGGTGCATTAGTTCCGGGGTTTTGGCCGATTATTAGGATGAGATCGGTCTTCTCAAAGTCTTCCAACCTTACGGTCGCTTTCCCGAGTCCGATTGATTCTGCGAGGGCCACGCTGGTGGATTCGTGGCACATATTCGAGCAATCAGGCAGGTTGTTCGTGCCGAATTGCCGCACGAAAAGCTGATAGAGAAATGCGGCCTCGTTTGACGTCCGGCCTGAGGTGTAAAAGATCGCCTCATCGGGCGACGCGAGCCGGTTTAACTGCTTAGCTATCAGCGAGATCGCGTCTGTCCAGGTGATCGGCTCGTAATGATCCGAACCCTCCCGCAGAATTAGCGGCTCCGCAAGGCGGCCGTGTGCGTTAAGCCAGTGGTCGTTCTCAGCCGCGAGCTCGCTGATCGAATGGCGTGCAAAAAACTCACGGCCGATGGTCTTCGTCATCCCTTCGTCGGCCATCGCTTTTGCACCGTTCTCGCAAAATTCGGCGACCGTGCGATGGCTCTCGGGATCGGGCCACGCACACGACTGGCAATCGAAACCCTTGGACTGATTGAGGTTAAGCAATCCGCGAACGCCGCGGACGACGCCCATTTTGCCGATCACCTGCCGTGTCGCATTGGTGACGGCCTTCATCCCTGCCGCGGATTCGGCGGGCGATGTAACCTTCAGATTGTCCGTCTTTTTTGTCACGTTACTGAAGAGATGCGTTGCGGGCCGCTATAGATGTTGAAACGCTTGTCGTTCAGGAATCCGACCAGCGTCATACCGTATTCCGCGGCCAGATCTACCGCCAGGCTGGACGGCGCTCCGATAGCAGCAAGCACCGGAATTCCCGCCATCAGAGCCTTTTGCACAAGCTCAAAACTTGCTCGACCGCTAACCAGCAGGACAGTTTCACTCAACGGCAATTTGCCCTCGAGAAACGCAGTGCCGATAACCTTGTCCAGGGCGTTGTGACGGCCTACGTCCTCTGCGATCGCCGTCATAGAACCGTTTCTGTCGAAAAGGATCGACGCATGAAGCCCGCCGGTCCTGGCGAATCCGGCCTGTGCAGCCACGAGCTTCGCCGGCAATCCACGCAGAAGCTCCG
The DNA here is from genome assembly GCA_023389035.1 of Acidobacteriota bacterium. Classification (GTDB taxonomy): domain Bacteria; phylum Acidobacteriota; class Blastocatellia; order Pyrinomonadales; family Pyrinomonadaceae; genus OLB17. The sequence goes on along the minus strand of JAEWFC010000012.1, from coordinate 17,190 downwards.
GATCGATCGAAGCCGGTACATCCACCGCCAACGGCTTCACACCGGTTCTGAGAGCCTCTATCGAGCTCTTTCCGCATACACCGCAGCTGGAGGTCGTGTAAAAGTTACGCTCGATGCGTTTCACGTCGACCGTGACATCGGTCGAAAGCTCGACGACGATCGTATTCTGGAGCTCTCGCCCATCGGCCGACCGCCCGCAATGGCGGATGCTCGAAATGTCGGCCCTATTGGAGATAATGCCTTCGGTAAAGAGTAAACCGGCGGCAAGCGCGGCATCATCGCCCGGTGTCCGCATCGTTATCGACAGTGCTTTGTGAGTGTATTTACCGTTCGTAGACGTGCCGAGGCGAATCTCCAGCGGTTCTTCGATTGCGAGAAAGTCGGTCGAAAATGTAGTCGATCCGCCAACCACTCGATGCACATCAGTATTTGCCACCGAGTTCACGGAGGCCACTGAGGAATCAGACTTCATCTCCGCCGAACCGGCCATATTAACTTCTTGCTTTCTGCGCTCTCTTTTTTAGTCAGCCGGCAGGATGCGTCCGCGGCATTCTCCCAAGCCGATGCGGCGAAAGCCCTCGCGTTCGCAGTAGCCTTTCATTATCACTTCGTCGCCGTCTTCGAGGAACCGGCGCTGCTCGCCTGACGGAAGCTCGAGCGGTTCGGTTCCACGCCATGTCATCTCCAGCAGGCAGCCGCGTTCGCTTTTCTCTTTGCCGCTAACAGTTCCGGTCGCCATCAGGTCGCCCGTCTGCAGGTTGCAGCCGTTCGAGGCGTGGTGCGTCAGCATCTGGCCGATCGTCCAATAGAGGTCCTTCGTGTTCGAGCGCGATATCTTGTGCGGCTCAATGTTCTCGTTCCGCATCTTCTCGGTCTGGATATAGACCTCGAGATTGATGTCGAGCCCGCCGAACTTCTTATTCTGCTCGTCGAACAAATAAGCGAGTGGCTGCGGGTCGTCCGCATCGCGCTCGAAGGCCGGCGTGCGAAACGGTGCGAGTGCCTCCATCGTCACCACAAAAGGCGAGATCGTCGTTGCGAAGTTCTTTGCTAGGAACGGCCCGAGCGGCTGGTATTCCCATGCCTGTATGTCTCGCGCGGACCAGTCGTTCACCAGGCAAACGCCGAAAATATGCTCCTCGGCATCTTTGATATCTATCGGCGAACCCATCTCATTTCCCTTGCCGACAAAGAACCCAAGCTCCATCTCGTAATCCAGATTCTTCGCTGGTATAAACACCGGCGGTTTCTCAGCGTCGCTGCGGTTCTGCCCTTTCGGCCGCTTGATATCCGTGCCCGAAACAACTATCGACGAAGCCCGCCCGTGATAACCGATCGGAATATATTTGTAATTCGGCATCAACGGATTGTCCGGCCGAAACATCGACCCGACATTCGTCGCATGATAGATCGAGCAGTAGAAGTCGGTGTAGTCGCCGATACTAAACGCGTTATGAAACTTAACCTCATTCGCGTTATAAAGAAACGCTTCTACTCCGTCAGCCTCAGCCTTATGATCATCTGAGAGTAACTTAGTGATCCTTTGTCTCAATTCCGAACGAAAAGATTCTTCCGCGTAATTTTGATAGACATTGAGTGAGACGTTGGCCTCTAATACGTGGTCAGGATACGAATCTGATAGAAATCCACCAGCGTTAGTCGCAACCAAGTCAAGCACCTTGTCACCGATTCGTACGCCGATACATCTTCTAATCGACAGGTTTGGATCCTCAAAAACACAGAACGGCAAATTCTGTATCGGAAAGTCCGTATTCGGGTCGTTGGCGGATTCGACCCAGCTTTTCAGGTTCGGGTCGTGTGTTTCATTTATCTCGTACATCGCTTTATTTTACACGCTTGCTACCCAAGTGGGTTCGCCGACCACGCAGGCGGAAACCCGACCCGTAGGGAGGGTGTTCTTGGAATCTTTGTCCGATCACTCTAACAGGTCTGCTTTCCACCAACACCCTTGCTACCGCGCGGGTTTCTGCCTGCGGATACTTGTTTATCCGCCTATAGCAGTCCAAGGCCTTGCAGATCTGCTATCGGTTCATCAAAAGAGCACGATCCGAACGACAACATGCCGCGGCGACGCAGCAGATCAAGCTGGGAATTGCTGAGAAAATGCTCTTCTCGCCACTTAACGCCAAGCTCTGAGAACTGGAACACCTCTTCGAATTCCTCTTCCATCACTTCCTCGAGCATGCTTACTCGATAGCTTTCGCGAGCGAAGCCCGTCATCATCAGCATATTGAGAAAGCCGTGCATTGTGCCTCGCGGAGCGTTCTCGGCGTACGTAAGCGGTTTATAGCACCGAATGGGGTGGTGGAGGCCTGCAGTGGCCTTAAACGGCACGTTAGCGGCCATGCACGTCCGTACAAAGCGTATTATCTCCCGGGACCGCGGGAAATCTTCGGCCACGACGCCGCCCGTCCGGATCTTCGCCCGCTGCCGCTTGACGGCCAGTGCCGTGATCAGTTCGACGAACGTTCGACCCGGTGCCACCTCAAAATAGGTTGTTATTCCTTCGGGAACACCGTTGACCGTATTTTCGATCTTGGAGGCGGTGGCGGCCTTTACCTCAAGCGTGTCGATCACGACACCGTTCGGAAAAAGCCTTTGAAACTCACGGATCTCCTTGAAGGTTTGATTGATGTCCTCGCCCGCGATCACGCTCAGACGCCAACGTTCGGCCGCGGGATCACGAGAAACAAAGTCTCCGGCGTGGTCCATGAATTCTGTCAGCCGCGATGCGGGCGTAACAAAGCGGCCCAGCATCCATCCGTAATTGCTCATCCTGTACGTCGCAAAATTCAGCACGGCCTCCTGCATGCTCAACTGCGACGGCGGAAAAAGGCCGGCGTAGTCGATCACGTCAGCGAGTAGGATACGTACTGATTCTAGCGGCTGGATAGCCGTGGCAGAGACGTTCATTGCTGTGCGTTATTACCTGCTTCGTTCTCAGAAATCATAATGTTTATAGCATCGATTTACAAACTATATGGTTCGGGCCGCGAGCGGGCTTGATTTCGTGAAAATACATCGGTTATCCTCATCACGACCTGATCGCCCTTCTGTTGTAAATGCGTGTTTTAGGAATCGATCCCGGGAGCGAAACGCTGGGCTGGGGTATTGTCGAAGGCTCGGGCTCGCGATATTCGGCGGTGGATTTCGGCACGGTCCGCTCCGACCCGAAACTCGCATTCTCGAAACGCCTCGCGACCATATTCGACGGCGTTGCGGCGGTGATCGAGCAGTATAACCCGGATGTGGTCTCGGTCGAGGACGCCTTTTACTCGGTCAACGTGAAGGTCGCGATGAAGCTGGGCCAGGTTCGCGGCGTCGTCCTGCTGCTGGCCGAGCAGCGCTCGCTCGAGATAGCTGAATACGCACCGCGGCTGATAAAACAAACCGTTGTCGGTCACGGAAATGCCGAGAAACATCAGGTCGGCGAAATGGTAAAGATATTGCTTCGGCTAAAGAGCGTCCCCACGCCGCACGACGCCGCCGACGCCCTCGCTATTGCCATTTGCCATTTTCATCACGCAGGTGCAGCTAACCGGCTGCGAGCTGCGAAACGTTAATAGAGTCTAAAACAAGATCATACGGATATGCGTAATTTCCTCACTATAGTTGCGTTTATACTTACCCTCGCGTCCATTGCCGACGCTCAAAAACGTCGTACTACGACCGTTCGCTCGGCGGAGATCGGCCAGACCGCCATGGTCATGGATGAGTCGATCTCCGTGCTTCGCAGCCGACCGAGCCTTTATGCTGAACCGGCCCAGCGAATGCGGATGGGCAGAAAGGTCAAGATAATGGGCGTCACCGAGGCCGATGGCGTGAAATTTTATCGCGTAACGGCGATGCCGCCCGCGTCAGGCTGGATCCAGGCAGATGCCGTTTTTGGGAAGTTCAGGCCCGCGGACGAGGAGCGATTCGCACGGCTGGTGCACGCTGCAAACGGTTTCGACCAGATCGAGGCGGCAGTACATTTCTTTAATACATACCCCACGTCGCAGTTCCGTGCCCCGCTTTTGCTTCTTTTTGGCGACCTAGTCGAAGATCTCGCCGTCAAGCTGGCTCGCGATGCCGGAAACCGTCTGAGCCGACGAATGATGGCCGCCTCCGGCGCACCGCTTCACTCGTACTATTTGAGCTATGTGGGTCTAGACCGGTACCGGAAATTAGGCGTCACATTCTTGTTCAACCCTGTTACGCGTCGGTACCACTACGACGGTGCCGCGTGGAGGGAGGCCGTCGCGAAATACCCGAATACGAATGAAGCTGCGGAAGCAAGAAAGCGGTTGGATTCGCTGAAAGAAAAGATGAATGTGAACGCGGCCGCGACCCCTTAGCCGATAGCTTTCGCGATCTCGGCGGCTACGCGGGCGTTGTTTTCGAGCAATGCAATGTTGGCTTTGAGCGTACGGCCTTCGCTTCGGGAGGTCAGTTCCGATAGGAGAAACGGCGTCACATCCTTGCCTTTGATCCCGTGCTCCGCTGCCGATCGAAGAGCTTCCGCAAGCAGCCTTTCGATCTCCTCAGCAGCCATCTCGGCCGTGTCAGGAACGGGTACCGTCACCAGCACGGCACTGTTGAGACCAACCTCATCCCGTCCGTCAACGATCCGGCTGACATCTTGCGCAATTTCCACCCGCTGATCGATCGTCAGCCCGCTCGATCGCGAATAAAAAGCAGGAAAGCTGTCGGTTTTCCAGCCGAGCACCGTAATTCCCCAGGTTTCAAGCCACTCTCGAGTCGCAGGAAGATCGAGGATAAGTTTAGCTCCTGAGCAGACCACGACGATCGGCGTACGTTCGAGGACCGGAAGATCAGCAGAAATATCGCCTGTGCCGCCGCGGTGTATGCCGCCGATTCCACCCGTCGCAAACGTCCTGATCCCGGCCTGATGAGCGATCATCGCAGTGGTCGATACGGTCGTCGCTCCATTTAACTTGCCTGCAACCGCGATCGGCAGATCACGAACTGAAAGCTTTCGAATATCTCTAGACGTCGCAAGCAGCTCATATTGCTGCTCGTTCAGGCCTACCGTAGGGCTGCCGTCAAAAACGGCGATAGTTGCCGGAACGGCGCCCGCCTCGCGAACTATTCGCTCGAGCTTATAGGCTGTTTCGATGTTTTGAGGATACGGGAGTCCGTGAGCGATGACAGTAGATTCCAGGGCGACGATCGGCGTGTCGAAATGTTGGGCACCCGCAACCTCTTCGTTAAACGTGATCTTCATTTAACAAATCTGCCGATGCGGTCGAGCCTGGGATGAGTAAGGCATCCAAACATATCGCCATTTGATGCTCCACGATCGCAAGACCAGTACACGAACATTGCCCTGCCGACGATGAGCTCGCGCGGCACAAAACCCCATCCGCGGCTGTCATCGCTGCGGTCACGGCTATCGCCCATTACAAAGAAATGGTTTTCGGGAACCACAATAGGCTTGCCTTCTACGCCGAAATCCCAATCGGACGTTGATATGTTGCGGCCATTCCTGACGGCATTCATACTCCGCTCTGAATAGTAAACTGACCACTTGTCTTCGGGCAGTCGCTCTTCGAATTCACGAGTGGTCAATGCCGAGATGTCGTTGTCGGCATCACCGATAATGCGGTGCTCTGCTAGCGGCTCCCCGTTGACAAAAACCTCGTTGTTCTTGAAAACCACGATCTCGCCAGGAAGCCCGATCACACGCTTTACATAGTTGATCTGATATTTAACTAAGCCGCGGGCCCTATCAGAACCGGGGTTAACCGCGTCTCCTGGGTACTTGAAGACAATGATGTCGCCACGCTCGATATCCCGCATTGGCAGGAACGGCAGAGGATTACCGCCCGGTGAAAAGATGAACTTATTCACCAGCAGATAGTCGCCGACCAGTATCGTGTTTTGCATCGAACCGGTAGGGACGGTCACCGCTTGAATGATGAACGTCATCCCGAAGATCGCCATGATCAGCGTGACGGTAAAGGATTCAAAATATTCGCGGAAAACGGATTTCGGCGGCCCCAAAGGCTTCTTTTCAGTGCTTTCGTCGGTCGGCTTCTCCGAGGCAAGATTGCTCATAAATTGACTCAAATATATCAGATTACTACGAGGCTTCGCGAACCTCACTATTTGCGATCTCAACGAGAGCGGCCGCCGCTGCATCCATTTCCGCGGCTTTCAGTGAGCGCCCGGTTCCGGAAGCACGTCCTATGTCCCAGACCGCCTCAACGAAGAAGGTGCGGTCATGCGGAGGACCTTCAGATCTGAGTAGCTGGTACGACGGAGCAGGCCGTTTATCTGCCTGCAGCAGCTCTTGAAGAGTCGTCTTTGGATCGAGCGACATTCCGGGGGTCAGATCCGTCAGTTCATCGATAAAAAGCTTTGTCACAAATTCCCGGGCGGCCTCGTATCCGCCATCCAGGAATATAGCCGCGATAACTGATTCAAGCGTGTCAGCGGCTATGTTGTCCTTACTTCGGCCGCCTGATAATTCCTCCCCGCGTCCGATCCGCACGAATTCATTGAGCCGCAGCTTACCTGCGAGTTCGGCCAGCGTCGCCGAACTGACAAGCTTGTGTTTCATCAGCGTCAGGCTACCCTCTGTCATTTCCGGATTTGTCCTGAACAAGTGCTCAGCGATCGCCATTCCCAGCACCGAGTCGCCAACGAACTCCATCGACTCGTTGTCACGGCTTGGCGATCTTCGGCCTCTCGCACCGCCATTTTCATGTGCCCACGAACGGTGCGTGAGTGCCCGTTCGAGCAGCGAGACGTCGCTGAAACGGTAACCAAGCAGGTTTTCTAGATCGGTGTACTTCATCCTCAGATGAAGATTCTATTCGCCGTACGGAAATAAAGAAAGCCGAGCACGCTAACGTGCCCGGCCTTCTCCGCGTTTCATAATAAGCCCGTCGAAGGGCCCGTTTTCAACTACGGCTTTGCAACCGCAGCAGTCTTGCCGTTGCCGGCAGGAGCGGTAGCCGACGTTGTGGTGTCAGCGTCGGCGTCAGTCGGATCGGTGACCGGGGTCACTTCCGAGTTAGGATTCGGAAGCGGCTTTGCGACTGTAGTCGCGATCCAGCTGTCCAGTCCATCAGTCTTACCGAAGCGGCTCTTATAGATATCCTGCAGCGTTTTGTAGAGCGTTGCACGATACTGCTTTTCAGCAGCCGTAGTGTCCTTTGCGACCTTATGGGCACGGCCAAATGCGTCGAGTGCACGCTCTTCGTATGCCTTATAAACAGCCTCTTTTGCCTTGATCTCCTTATCAAGCTCGATCTTACGCTCGACGGTTGTTGCCTCGGCGTTGTACTCGGTCACCATCGGCTGGATCTGGTCTGCGATCTTCTTGGCTTCGTCGAGGTAGTAACCACCGACGGTCACAAAAACACGCGGCTCCGTCTTGTTGCGGCCCGCCATCTGAGCGACCTCATAGTAGTACGGCAGAGCAGCCTTTTTGTCGCCCTTGTCGTAATAGGTGATATGAGCGATTGCATACGTCATCTCGCTCATGGCGTCTTCCTTGTTGCCGTAGGCATAAGGGAAAACACCGAACTGATTGTTGATCGAAGCCTCGCCGGCCTTCATCTTGTCGATCGCCATTTTTGCAAAGCGAAGCGACTCGTCGGCGTACTTCGGATTCTTCTTGTAGGACTCGTACAGGCCGACAGCACCCAACGGGATCACGATGTTGAGCGATTTGTCAGGGAACATCGTCGAAAGCTCGCGGCCGGCTGAAAAGGCGTCATCCCAATTGCTGGCCTTAAGCCCGGCAGTGAATTTTGCGTCAAGAGCTTTGACCTTCGCATCGGCCTCGATCTCTTTCACACGCTTTTCCCAGGTCGGCATCTGGGCCTTGACCCAATCAGCTACCTCTTTGGTCGGTTCGCACGTTCCGTACTTCTCAAGATATTCTTTGCCGTATGTTGCGGCTGACTTCATCGCGGCAGCATCGTTAGTCTTGTCATAGACCTCGAGCATCTTGTTATAGAGTGCTGTATAGCCATCCACATCATCGCACGCTGCTTGTGCGGCTGCCGTGGTCGAACCCGCGAAAACGAACGCGGCGACCACCATTCCAAAACCCAAAAACTTCTTTGCTTTTTTCATTACTTGACCCATCCTCCGAACTTATTATGAAACGTTACTTCTTACCGCGATAACCCAATGCAATTTCATCGGTTTCGCGTGAGTTCTGATGAATAGCATTTGTGAATAGTTGCAAGAAAATCCGGAACATAAATAGAGCAAGGCGACCAAAGATCCGGAATCGCGGAATTCTAAATAATCCCGTAGCGGCGGTCATTCTGTCAAGGAAAAGCGGTCAAAAAAGAATGACGCCGGCGACCATTCAGTACGCCGGCGTCTTATTATCTTGGTCGACAGAATCGATCTAGTTTACGACCACACGCGGCCGTTCCTTGGCAGGTTCTTTAGGACCGCCAGCTTCCTTCGAATAAGGGATCACTACGTTCTTAAAGACCGGTGCGGTCTGGGTCGTCTTCGTCACGATCTTGCGAGCCGGGTCAACCGGTTGGTTAACGGGCCGGGACTCGGATGATCCCGCGACAATTACCTTTCTGGGCGACGGCTCGACCGGATCAGTCTCGATCTCCGGCGAATCATCATCGGCCTCTTCATCATCGGCCTCAGCTGTTGCGGTCGGCTGCACGGGTTTGACCTTCTTTAGAGCAAGCGTCTTTTCGGCATCTCGTTTGATCTCCGAAGTGAGCGTTTTGTATATCTGGCCGGCGATCGCTGCGGCGATCCGGCCTCGTTCCGACTGTCCGCGCGTTATCACAACGACCGCGTATTTGGGATCTTCGATCGGTGCGACAGATGCGAACAATCCGACCCAGGAACCGCGTCCGATGCATGAACCGGTCTTTCCGGCAACGCCCATCGAGGCATCAACGCCGCGGCGTGCCGTTCCATATTCCGCGGCACCGATCATTCCCGGAATAACGCCCTGAATACTTCTGTCCGGCAAACCTATTACGCCGCGAACCGAGCGTGTCATCGACGTTCGCTCAACGCGCGCCTTCGAGACCTTCGGAACAACACGTTCGCCGCCATTGGCGATCGCGGTGACCATCACTGCGAGTTGCAGCGGCGTTACTTCAAAATCGTCAGCATGCGAATATATACGCGGGTTATTGTTGCCGTAAGGGAGCTTTCCAGGGTTCTCTCTTTCTAAATTGATACCGGTCGGCTGGCCTAGCCCGAGACGCTTAGCGTAAGCGATCATCTTATCGCTGCCCAGATTTGCACCGACACGCTGGAAATATGGATTGTTCGACCGAGCTAGAGCGTCATCGAGATCCATCCCTCCAACCGTTCCCGTAACGCGTCCATCGTCGGTGATCAGGCCTTCGTGTAATCCGGCGACACCAGTGACCAATTTGATCGTCGAGCAGGGTTTAAAACCGTGGCGGACGGCCCATTCCTGGTTGACCATAGAAACGATCTTCCCGGTTTTCGCCTCCATCACGACGACCGTTCCCGCTCGTTCACCTAAAGCATTAATAGCGGTTTGCCGCACGCGAAGGTCCTCGCCCTCTGTCGAATCCTTTAATATGTTCGCGATCGTCTCGGTTCGCAGGCCTTTTTCGAAAGCGATCTTGCGTTCGCGAGCCTCGCGGGCGATCTGTTCACGCCGACGCTGTTCAGCAAGTGCAGCGGCTCGTCGAGCGGCTTCTTTACGTTCCTTTTCGGCCTGGGCCCGTTTCTGTGCCGCAGTCAGTTTCTTAGGAGCGTTGCGCTCAGCTTTCTTCTGGGCAGCCAGTTCCTTGGCGGTCGGCTTTTTGTTCTTTGAGGAGGTCTTCGCGGTCTTTGAGTTAGCCGTTTTTGATTGTGCTTTCTTTGAGGTTACAGCGGTTTTGGCAGGAACTTTCTTAGCATCCTTTTTCTTGGCCGCCGTAGTCTTAGCTGCGGGTTTTGCAGCGGTCTTACGAGTTTGAGCAGCGGCCGTAGGGAACGTTAGCGAAAAAACTACTAGAAAAAACAAAAATAGCTTCGCTGAACGCTTTTCGGGATACATAGAATTCATGCTTTACCTCAAGTGAACGTGATTAAGTTTTGGGTGAAACGAGGAGACTTCAGCCCCGTAGGTCAGATAACGTTAAAGTTAACGGGGTTTTGCGAAATCGCTAACGGAAACTATAACATTCGTTGATAAGGGGCGCAAGCTAATTTTAAGCACTTGTTTAGCCGACGCAAAGAATGGAACTATTCAACACATTTCGCGGCCGACTGCTGATCATATTGTCGTTCCTGCTCGTCGCGACGCTGGGTGTTCAGTTTTACCTTAATTTAAGGACCCAGCGAGAGAATGAAGAGCGACGCGAAATTCAGGAACAGACCCTCGTGGCCGGCATCGCTCTCGGTGTAAGCGGCATCACCTCGAACCGTGAATATCTCGAAGACCTCATCAACCAACCCGGCCAAACCTTTCTCGATACGCAGGCTCGGGACCGAATTCGCGACGTCATAATAATTAATGAGCGCTGGCAGATCACGGATAGCCTGGATCCGGATAACGTGCCTAAGGTCGCTGAAGACGGGACCGAAGTTTTCAAGGATCTGGCGGAGTTGAACGACCTGCCACCGTTAATGGAAGGAGCCAGGCTTGGCGCAGACCTTGCACGATTCCCCACCCGCACCGTGGTCGAACCCGAGACCCGCGATGATGAGTCCCACGCAATCCCGATTGAAACCAGCGATGGACGCTATTACGTCGTAGTGGTCCTGAAAAACGATACGAGTGAAGTCGCCTGGCGTGCGGCCGAACCTCTTGTATATACGCTGGCGATATTTCTTGTATCGACGGCCCTCACCTTTCTGCTCGTCTGGCGGTTTACTCGTCCGATCTCCGACCTGTCAAACGCTGCGAGGCGTATCGCAGAAGGGGACTATGGCTTTCGCGTTCCCGTCTCGCGTAATGATGAAATGGGTCGGCTCGCTCACCGTTTCAACGAGATGACCGCCGAGCTGGAAAAATCAAAAGAGCTCGAGGAGCAACTGCAGCAGGCGGAAAAAAGCGCCGTCATCGGACGGCTCGGCTCAGCGATCGCTCATGAGATCAGAAACCCGCTTAATTACATCAATCTTACGCTCGATCACCTGCGCTCAAAGCTTGCCCCGGAGGACGCCGCAAAAGAAAAGGTGTTTCGAAAGCTGGTTTCCCAGATCAAGGACGAGGTCGCCCGAATAAACTCACAGATCTCAGATTTTCTGAATTACTCGCGTCCCGCAAACATCCAGCCGCGTCCGCTTGTCCCTCGCGAGATCGTTGAAGATTCGCTCCGGATCGTCGAGGGTCAGGCCGAGGAGAACAATATAAAGCTAGCCGTCGTCGAGCATGAGGACGTACCGAAGATCATCGGTGATCCCGAGTTTCTTCGCTCGGTCTTCAACAATCTCTTTATCAACGCGGTGCAATCAATGGGGAATGAGGGCGGTAATCTTAACGTAAAGATCATGCCAGAGGCTGATCGGCGATTCGTCCGCTTTGAGATCTCTGATACGGGAAACGGAATTCCCGAGGAGAACCTCACCAAGATCTTCGAGCCCTATTTCTCCACCAAAGAAACGGGCACCGGGCTGGGCCTTGCGATCGTGCAGAAGATCGTCGAGAGCCATTTTGGAACGATCGAGGTCGAATCAGTCGTCGGCGAGGGCACGAAATTTGCACTTCGTCTGCCGACCGTTGAGACGAACCTTCAGGAAATGTCGATCACGGTCTGAGTACGATGGCTGAGAACAAAGAAAAACTTTCATTCCGCGAGATCTTTGACCGGCTGCGGCAAAAGATGAACGACGATGACATTCTTGGGAATGCCGCACAGGTCGCTTTTTATTTCTCTTTCGCGCTCTTCCCGCTATTGTTGTTTCTCGTGACGCTGATCGGCATCATCTTAAGCGACGATGACAATCTGCATCGCGAGCTATTTGCGATCCTCGGCCAAGTAATGCCGGCGTCTGCTTTCGAACTGGTGCGGACCACGATCACGGAAGTTATCCAAAGCGCTTCGGGCGGAAAACTTACCTTGGGCATCTTGCTGACTCTCTGGTCTGCCTCAGCCGGTGTCGATAACATGCGCGGCACTCTCAATGAGGTTTACAATCTTAAAGAGACGCGTTCGTGGTTGGTAGCAAAAGCGACTTCACTGGCTCTCACCGTTGGTCTGGGAATTCTGATACTCGGCACGCTCGTAGTCGTTGTTTACGGATCGCAGTTTCTTGCTTCAGTGCTGCCGGTCGAATCGCCGTACATTCTCGAGGCCCTCGAACTGCTGTTCGTACTCGCAATGCTACTCTTGGCGTTCGCTCTGCTGTACAACTTCGCCCCGAATCACGCACCGCTTCAGTGGAAATGGATAACTCCCGGAGCTGTGATCGGCGTGTTACTGTGGATCGTCCTATCCTCAGCATTCCGGTTGTATCTGACGTTCTTTGACTCGTACGCGGCGACCTACGGATCGCTCGGAGCGGTGATCATCCTATTGCTTTGGCTTTATCTGACGGCTTTAGTGATATTGATAGGCGGGGCGATCAACGCCATCATGGACGAGAAGTCGGGAGTCGAAAAAGAAACGGAGGATCCGAAACAGGTCGCTGAAGAAACATCCGAGACCGGCAAGAATGCCAACACCTGATCGAAAATAATACGCATCTTATAACCTATGGCAAGAAAATCAATACTGGTTGTCGACGACGAAAAGAATCAACGGGAAATCTTGGAAACCATTCTTTCGGGCGAAGGGTACGACGTAACAACCGCAAGCTCCGGCGAAGCGGCTATGAAATTCGTCGAGGCCCGCCGTTTCGACCTCGTTCTTTCCGATCTTAAGATGACCGGCATGAGCGGGCTTGACCTGCTCAAAGAGCTTACCAACTACGACAAGTCGATAATCGTCATTCTGCTTACGGCACACGGCTCGGTCGACTCGGCGGTCGATGCATTGCGGCTTGGGGCATTCGACTATCTCCAGAAACCCTATGACAGCGAAAAGCTACTCGAGACGGTCGATCGGGCTCTGAAGAAGCTCTCTGCACTTGATACCGAGATCGTTTCCGTCTCGCCTGAGATGGACAAGGTAAAAAAGCTGATCCTCAAGATCGCGAAATCCAATTCAACAGTATTGATACGCGGCGAGAGCGGTACCGGTAAAGAATTGATCGCCCGCTCGATGCATAAGAACAGCCTTCGCGGAAATGAGACGTTTCAGGCCGTAAACTGTGCCGCGATAAACGAGAATCTGCTGGAATCTGAGCTTTTTGGGCACGAGAAAGGCTCATTCACGGGTGCTGTCGCAGAAAAGAAGGGTCTTTTTGAGATCGCAAATAACGGTACGCTTTTTTTGGACGAGATCGGCGAGCTCGACATCGCTCTGCAGGCAAAGCTTTTGCGTGCGTTGCAGGAGAAAGAGATCCGCAGGGTCGGCGGTGTTAAGGAGATTCCGGTCGATGTCCGCGTGCTTGCAGCGACCAATCGCGACCTGCTGAAAATGACCGAGGAGCAGCGCTTTCGCGAGGACCTTTACTATCGGCTTAACGTACTCTCGATCGAGATCCCGCCCTTACGCGAACGCCGCACCGACATTCCCGTTCTCATCGATTACTTTGTCAAAAAGCACACCCGCGGCACGGACCGAAAGATCGAGATCGCGTCGCCCGCGAAGAAGCTGCTCACCGATTACCATTACCCCGGAAATGTCCGGCAACTGGAATCGGCGATCGAGCGTGCGATCTTGCTTTGCGAGAACGATACGGTGACCGTAGACGATCTGCCGCCCGAAATGACGCAGTCCGCAGGCGTCGGCGGAAACTCCTCATCTGGCGATCTGCAGTTCAAACTGCCGCCCGAAGGCGTGAATTTCGAGGACGTCGAACGCAGCCTGATCCTACAGGCTATGGAACGCACCGACAACAACATTACCAAGTCCGCCAAGATGCTCGGCCTAACATTCCGCACCCTGCAATACCGCCTAGAAAAGTTCGGTATCAAGCGGGATGGGGATGAGAGCGGCGAGTTGGAAACTGCCGGTGAAGAGTAGCGAGGGACTAGTGGCGAGTGGCGAGCAAAGCTGAAAGCGACAAAGTTAGGTGATGAGCGAGAAAATCGGCGGCTACCAAGATCTGACGGTTTGGCAGAAGAGTATTTCGCTAGTTAAAGGCATTTATCTGCTGACAGCAGAATTCCCGAATGAAGAAAAGTTTGGGTTGGTCTCGCAGATGCGTCGGGCCGCTGTTTCGATCCCGTCGAATATTGCGGAGGGCCAAGCCCGCAGAACGACTCCCGACTTTGTGCGGTTCATATCCATGGCTGAAGGATCGTTAGCGGAACTGAACACCCAGATTGTAATATCTACGGAGTTGGAGTACTGTACACGCGAACAAACGGCTGAGTGCCTGGAGATAGGCGACGAAGTAAGAAAGATGCTTAACGCACTGAGACGGACTCTATTGTCCAGGTCGGGCCAGTAAACTGACTAGTAGCTCGTTACTCGTCACTTGTCACTCGTCACTCGTCACTCGCCACTAATTATATGGAATGGTTCTCGACATTAACGCTTGCACTGGGTTCGGCATGGACCTCCGGGATAAATCTGTACGCGACAGTTTCAGTGCTCGGGCTGCTGCAAAGGTTTGGCGGGGTAAAGCTTCCCGGCGGGCTCGAGGTGCTTGATAACTGGTGGATCATCGGCATCGCCGGCGGGCTTTACATCGTTGAATTCTTTGCCGACAAGGTTCCGTATGTCGACAGCGTTTGGGACGTCGTGCACACGTTTATCCGCGTTCCTGCGGGCGCGATCGTTGCTTACGCGGCGGTTTCCGATATGGACCCGGCGATAACCATTCCCGCGACGCTCATCGGCGGAGGCTTTGCGTTCGCGTCGCACGGTACCAAAGCGGCGGTTCGTGCGGGTGCAAATCTTTCCCCGGAACCCGTGTCCAACTGGGTGCTTTCACTGGTCGAAGATGTGATCGCATTTCTCGGAACACTGCTCGCTGTGTTCGCTCCGATCCTGATCGCGATCGTTCTGATCATATTTGCCCTGTTCTTTGTATGGTTCTTTCCTAAGATCTTTCGTGCCTTTCGCCGGATGCTCGCCGGTGCACGTGCACTCTTCGGCGGTGAGGGGATAAAGGAAGCTGCGAAGCGGGCCGGATAATTTATGGACCGCGTCTTTATTGCGATATCGATAATGCTCGGGCTTGCGGCTGCGTACTTCTTCTGGGCCGGCAACGCCGACGGCATGTACGTCTGTGCGGTGCTCGGCTGCGTCGCGTTCTTTCTGAGTGTGCGTGTACAGACGAAAGCCCGCGTACGGATCCTCGATGAAGAGCGTGCGGCCCGACAGGCAGCCGCGGACGAGAACGCCTCCGACCATTGACCTTTCCCAATGGCAAAGATCGTTCTCGCCACATTCGGTTCACTCGGTGACATCCACCCCAAAATAGCTATCGGACTTGAACTCCGCTCTCGCGGCCATGACGTCACGATCGCCGCGATGGAATGGTATCGCGAAAAGATCGCGCTTACAGGTCTCGCGTTTGCTCCGATGGCACCGCACCTCGACCCTCAGGATCCTGAACTCGGCAAGCTGCTGATGGACAAAAAGTCCGGGACGGAAGCGATCCTGCGAGGCCTGCTGATGCCCGCGACGCGTCAGATGTACGACGACATCCTCGCGGCGGTGGACGGTGCCGATCTGCTGATAACCGGTGAGGTCGTATTTGCGGCGGATTCGGTCGTAAAAACTACCGGGATCAAATGGATCTCCACCAGTCTCGCGCCGATATCGTTCTTTTCCGCGACAGATCCGCCGGTTCCGCCGCAGATGCCGTGGCTTGAGAATCTGCGTTTTCTCGGGCCTGCGTTTCATCGTGCAATGTTCGGTCTCGCAAAACGGACGACACGCGCCTGGTACGAGCCCTACCGCGAATTCCGCCGCGAGCTCGGGCACGACGACCGCCACGATCCGATCTTCGACGGAAAGTTTTCGCCGCTGCTGCATCTCGCTCTCTTTTCCAAAGCCCTGGCCGAAAAACAGCCTGACTGGCCGCCGCAGACCGAGCAGACCGGGTTTTGTTTTTACGACGGTGCGGACGATATGGGTGCGATGCCCGACGGACAGCGAGAGTTCTTAGATAACGGCGAGCCGCCGATCGTCTTTACGCTGGGTTCGGCGGCGGTAATGGACCCGCGTGATTTCTTTACCGAGAGCATCAAGGCGGCAAAGGCTCTGCGGCGGCGTGCGGTCTTGCTGTACGGCGTTTTCAATGAAACGCCCGCGGGGCTGACGGATGAGATCGTCGGGTTTGATTACGCACCGTTCTCCCAGCTCTTCCCGCATGCGGCGTGCGTCGTTCACCAAGCGGGCGTAGGCACGACGGGCCAGGTCCTGCGTGCCGGAGTTCCGCACCTGATAATGCCCTACGGCCACGATCAGCAGGACAACGCCGCCCGCTGCCGCCGCCGCGGAGTAGCCGAGGTGATCACCCGCGAACGCTACAACGCCGAGACCGCCGCAGATATGCTCGCAAAGATCCTCGCCGACAACACCTACGCCGCGAACGCCCGCAGCCTCAGCAACATCGTCCTCACCGAAAACGGCACCACGACCGCCTGCAACCGTATCGAGGATGTTCTGGCAGTGTCGTAGATGCACAACGCAGACGGAACGTACTAACTTATGAATTTGCTATCACCGATCCGCGCGACAGATGCGGGCCTGGTCTTGAATCGGCGAAGCCGATGGCTTACCTGTAGCCCACATCGCAAGATGCGGACCTTAGTCTTGAATCGGCGAAGCCGATGGCTTATTTACATCGCGAGATGTGAGTAAGATTGATATCGTTTTGAGTCGGCGAAGACGAAGGCATTTTTCGTATGGCACACACGTATACAAACCTGCTCACACACGTGGTTTTCTCAACCCAAGGCCGGGCACTCGTCAGTTGACGAAAGAGCGAGGGCAAAGCCGATAAGGGGCGGGTCTCGCTGCGGGTCTTCTCGGTTATGCGTATAGGCCATGTCGAAGACAAGAGCCTGCTGTCGTAGATGAGAGTCCTAGCCGCATGCGCCTACTTGGACTTAGTATAATCCCCATTTTGATCATGTTCGAAAAGAATTTTCATCAAGGAAAAGAGTGGAGCTATGCCAGGCGATAAAGCTCGGCG
>JAEWFC010000007.1 GCA_023389035.1 Acidobacteriota bacterium | reverse complement strand
AGCGTGCTCTTCTCGCCGAGCGCGCTAGCGAGCGCGCCAGCACCGATCTCAAGTTCCCGTACGCACGGACTGTCATTCCCAGTCGTTCACCTGGCCAGCGGGGCCTTACGAGACCTACGTCCAGAGGAGCTAAGCCCGATCTTGCTTCGATTCTCAGGGAATCGACTCACTGGATTTAGAGTCGGTACACTTATAAACGAAGACTTTCGCTGAGCACCCGTGTCCCTCATCATTCCTCCTGACCTGGAGTATGACGCATGCCGCGAAACAAGGGCTACTTCTCGATCGGTGGTCTCGCAACCTCGCTGATCGCTTCGTTGATGGTCGCTGTCGTGCTACTCGTGGGACGGCCTGACACGGCCACGGCCGCAGCATTCACCTGTCAAGCTGTCGGGAATATGACCTGCTGTGACTGCACCACTTTCGGTGGCATCTGTGACCCGATTGATCGTCACGCCAAGCGTGAGTGCGGCATTGGCTACTGCAATGGTATGTGTAGCTTTATCGTAGATGACAGTTGATCATGCAGTAGCGCCGCATCCACTCGGCGCAGTCGCGTGACCCTGGTATCAGTCTGTTCTGTGGATCGCTAAACCTTGCGTAGGGACACGGGATGCTTCAGCGTTCGGCACATGGGCCTTGCTCTCTGGCGACGTCTGACAGCGACAGATCATCGTCTTACACGGGGAGCACATTCACCAGTCGGTAAGCTGCCTTTCTCAGGATCGTTTCCGTACCTACTTGCGCCATCTACGGAGTAGCGGTTGCTACTCCGTAGATGGCGGTCTTAGTACAGACCAAGACCAAGTGCCGCCGGCCGGCCAAGATCAGGCCGCTGCTCGAGGGTTATTCGAACAGGACTTCGCAGGAAATGGATCGCGGTCCTCGACGCAGCGTGTGACGATGCGGGAAATTACGCCGCGGTCACCAACGGTGCGCGCGCCTTGACACGCGAAGAGGCGCGGAGATCCTGGCGTTCGTCCAGCGTAATCTACATCGCCGGCGCCTGGTGCTGCACTGCCACGCAGGAGTCTCATGGTCACGGTCAGTAGCTGCTGGTATCGCTGAGGTCTTCGGCCTGCCGTATCGGTGGACGGTGCTCAATGCGTACGCCCTGGTCGTAGTAGTCGCACGGCTGCCGACGATCTGGCGGAGTAATGCCAGGGATAACACTCAGCCTTGGCCGAGACTTTCCAAACAGCTGGCCAGGATTTCCTTAATCAGGCGGCCAAGACTTCTACACGCGGACAACCACCCTTCGCTGCACGCGGCGGCGTTCATAACCACTTTCCCCGCCCCGCTGGGCGAGCAGGCGACTCCGCCCGCCGTCCTCGACCTGCTTCGGATTGATGCACCAGCGCCCCTCCAGCGTGAGGAGAGCTTGCGGTCAGCCGTGCGCGACATGCTGCGCCATGGAGGCTACAAACCCACCGGTCGCGGCAAGCCGGCATCCGAATACCTGGTGCGCGCAGCGAACGAAGACCGATTCGAGCACCGACTCCACTCTGAGCGTGATCTGGGGTTGCGCCGGATTCGAGGACAGGATTCGTGAGGCGGAGAGGTGGTACCGCGAGCTGTTGAGGGAGATGGAGGCGGTGACCGAGGGGGTTGATCGCCAGGCAGGCCTGGTGCACGTGCGCTTCGGTCGGATCAACGCTGGAATCTCTTTCAAGCAGCCGCTAACGCGCCTTGCTTCGGCCTCTGAGTGCGCTTCACTCCCGACGTCCTCCATCGTCCGCAACGCGTTCGAAAACGATGCCGCGAGCGCGGCCAGCGTCGAGCGAAAAGGCGGTCGCACTCCCCTCCGATGCTCGCACGAAGCGGAGTTCCATTGATCCGGCGGCGAAGGCGTCCCGATCGAGCGGCCTCAGCTCCATCGGCGGCTCTCCGCGCCGCTCGAGGCGCAGCGTGCCGCCCGCGCGCGTGATGCGCCAGTCCGCCAGCAGTTCGTCGCTGCGGTAGCTGCCCTCGTACATGGCCAGCTCGGCCGCCGTGGGCGCTACGACATCGAGTCGCTCCAGGAACCTCCCCGACTCGTCGGTCGACTCGAACCGCAGCCCGCGCACACGACCTCCCTCGCTTTCCACGCGCAGCTGGCCCACCGGTCCATCTACGATCTCGAACTCGTCTGCTCCCACCGGACGAAGTACAAGCAGCATGCCCGTGTTGAGCCGCAGTGTATCGCCCCTCCGCTCCAGCGACCAGATAGCACGTGTCGCGGAGTCGCGATAGGCACCGGGCAGGGTGCGCAGCTGTGCCACGCTAGCGGCGACACTGCCTTCCGGCCCGTTCGCCGCGTCTCGCTCCGCTGCGACAGGCGACACCCCAGGCTCCAGAGCGGCCGCGAGGTGCACGTCTGCTACTCTGAGCGCGAGCTCGCTCGGATTGGCGCTGGCAAAGTTGCAGAGCGTGGCTACGGAGAAGCGCTGATCCGGGAAGCGAAGCATCTCTGCGCGGTAACCGCCCCAGGAGCCGCCGTGGCTCACTGTACGCAGCCCGCGGTACCGGCCGTGGATGAGACCGAGTGCATACTCGAGGCTGGTTCCGTCAGTGAGCACGCCGCGCTCGTGAAGCGAGTCGAGCAGCGCGCGCCCACCAACGACAGGCTCGTAGAAGTTGGTGTCCCATCGCAGGAGTTCTTCCACCGTGGAAAACACAGCTCCGTCGCCGAGCTGCATCCAGCGCGGCATGTCGGAACGCATGGTCCCGTCGGCACGCCGCTCGTAACCGATTGCCCGATCGGGCACGACGTCGTCGTAGCTGCCGAGATAGTGCGTGCGCTCCATCCCTAACGGGGCGAAAATCCTCTCACGCGCAAAGTCGCGCAGCGACTTGCCGGCCACGCGCTCCACGATGATCGAAAGCAGGAAGTAGCCCGAGTTGCTGTACAGGTGCTTCGTGCCCGGCTCGAAGTTCAGCTGCCGCTGCCTCACGATCGCATCGAGCGCATCCTGGGGCGTGGTCACGTCGTCGTAGCGCATGCCGCCCATGGAAAGCACGCCGATGTAGTCGCGAAGCCCGCTCGTGTGATTCAGCAGGTGGCGAATGGTGATCGGGGTGCCGTAGGCCGGCAGTTCCGGCACGTGGCGGCGCACGTCATCGTCGAGAGACAACTTCCCCTCCTGCGCGAGCAGCAGGACGCTGGCCGCCGTGAACTGCTTGGAGGTGGAGCCGAGGTCGAACACCGTATGCGTTGCGATAGGTACCCGGTGCTCGAGGTCTGCCATCCCGTAGCCCCGCGCGTACTCGATGCGCCCGTCGCGATACACGCCGAGTGCGCACCCGGGCGCATCGGCGCGATCGTAGTCGGCGAACACGGAGTCGGTGCGGAGCGCGAGCGCAGCAGAGTCAGCCTGCGCCGCGAGCTCGGAGCCTGAAGCCGACAGGAAAAGGAGGGCCGCGAGTCCGCGGCAAACGGAATGCAAGTGGTGCATGGAGAGCCTGCGGCGTTGGCCGGCACGCGGGAAGGGGTCAAACGGGACAGCGCTAATCTGCAATCGCCGTGGCGCGGCGTCCATTAGTTCCGTTGGGGCACGCTTTTCAGGATGCAGCGAGGCCCGGCCATCCCACCTGGGACAGCCGGGCCTCTGTATGCACGCAGCACCGGACCCCTGAGATCGGGGCTTCGGCAGCGACGCCGTCCGCTGAACTATGTCCTGACCAGCTTCCGATACTTGATCCTGTGCGGCTGGTCCGCATCCGCACCCTTACGACGCTTCAGGTCCTCGATGTAGCTCTGGTAGTTCCCCTCATGCCACACCACCTCGCTGTCGCCCTCGAACGCCAGTATGTGTGTCGCAACACGGTCCAGGAACCAGCGATCGTGCGAGATGACCACAGCACAACCGGCAAAGTCCAGCAGCGCATCCTCCAGCGCACGCAGGGTATCCACGTCCAGGTCGTTCGTGGGCTCGTCGAGCAGCAGAAGGTTGCCGCCTTCCATGAGCGTTTTCGCAAGGTGCAGGCGATTGCGTTCACCACCGGACAGCTTGCCCACCGGCTTCTGCTGGTCGGTACCCTTGAAGTTGAAGCTGCTCAGGTACGCCCGACTGTTGATCTCGCGGTTGCCTACCATGATCTGCTCAACGCCGCCGCTGATCTCTTCCCACGCAGTCTTGCCTGCGTCCAGCGTGCGGCTCTGGTCCACGTAGGCCAGCTGCACGGTCTCGCCTACCCGGAGGGTACCCTCGTCAGGCTGCTCCGAGCCGACGATCATCCGGAACAGCGTGGTCTTTCCCGCACCGTTGGGGCCGATGATACCTACTATGCCACCACGCGGAAGCGAGAAGGAAAGGTTCTCGAAAAGCAGCTTGTCGCCGAATGCCTTGCGAATGGATTTCGCGATCACAACGTCGTTACCCAGCCGCGGCGGCGGCGGGATGACGATCTCGTTCTGCACCACCTTCTCGAACTGCTTCTCGCTGGCCAGCTCCTCGAACTGCTGCACACGCGCCTTGCTCTTTGCCTGACGCGCGCGCGGTGCCATGCGCACCCACTCCAGCTCGCGCTCCAGCGTACGCTGGCGTGCGGAGGCCTGCTTCTCCTCCTTCGCTAGACGGTCGCGCTTCTGCTCCAGCCAGCCGGTATAGTTGCCCTCGTATGGCACCCCGCGACCACGATCCAGCTCGAGGATCCACTTCGCCACGTTGTCCAGGAAGTAGCGATCGTGG
>JAEWFC010000023.1 GCA_023389035.1 Acidobacteriota bacterium | reverse complement strand
GGTAGGGATTTTTACGGCGGCTTTTCAGCAATGCCTTTCCACTGCCAATTGAAAATGATAATGGATCTCCGTAATACGCTAGAAGACATCTACGAACCGGAGAGAACACCCAATGACCCAAAAGCGGTGCCGAGAGATATAGTCGATAGCCCGATACCTGCTGAATACTCTCCCGATCAGGGGAATTCCTATGCTTCAAAGGCGATGGTGAGCGGCGCCCTGATCTCAACCAATAAGCCTGACAAGAAGTAGAAAGGAAAGACAGTAAAGGGTGGGGAACTCGCACATGTCGAGGTTCGGGCGGGCAGCGACATGATCGACATGTCTGATTCCGGAGGGACGTCAGCTGATGATTCTTTGCCGGAAACAGTCGGCAAAACGACCGACCTGGCCAGCCTACTCAATATTGTGACGCAAGGAGCTCGTTTCGTTGAAAGCCGAACCCGCTTTATTGGATTTTCTGGCGATGAACAGCGTGAAATCACTCTTCGCTTGATGATCGCAGTTCTCTTTGAATCCTGTATCGCAGCGTTTAAGGCTTTACCGGGCGTCAAGGCGTCCCCTGCAGAAGTCCTACGAGACCGCGGAATAACGTTCGTTCACGGACAGTTGCTGGCGGATTCGAACATCGAAGGACGTCTGGGTTCGAGCCGTCCAACGCACGTTAGGGAATTTCTCGCGAACCGACGGGATGCTGGAGCTGCGGGAACGACCGCCGTACCTGAGAATTATACTGCTGCACCTAAGGAACGTATTGTTATCGCACTCAATATGGATAAAGATTACTCCGATATAAATGAAGATGTCACACATGAATTAGCTCATGCTTCTGGAGTTCCGGGAAGGACCCACCTAGGCTCGACGTTAATGCCTTGGCACGATCTAAGTCATTTGGAAGGCTCTTGGTTGAACTGGACTGACGGACCTTATGACACCATGATTGAAGCTTGTAACCCGTAAGCGATTGACGTGTTATGCAGATAAGACTCAAAAGGCAATACATTTCGCAGGCTGTAGCGATCGGTTTAGGCTTGGAATGTTGGTTTCTTGCCGGTCTCATGAACGGATATGCCGCCGCAATGTTCATAAAGGCGGCCAATGTGAATACGGGTTTGATCACGATGTCCTTCTATTCCCCGTCGACTTGGTTGGAAACATCGTCCATCGTTTACACCTGGGCGGGAATGATTTCTATCTTTTATTTCATAGGATCAATCTTTCCAGGGGGACGATTGTCACAGATCATCCGCTACATATCAGCAATCGTGACGGCCGTGCTCTCATGTTATGGATTTTATTTATACAGGAGTTACGGTTCCGTCGATGATTTCGACACTAGTGCACCGCTAGTTATTGTTTCGATGGCATCAGTGCTCGTCATTTCATGCTTCCTGGATTTTTTGCTCGATCGGTCGAGTCCAGGCGAAATTCTCTGACTTTTGGTGACGGTTTTGCGAATACTCCCAATCGCTAGAACCCTTTACCTTCTGACGACGAGAGTCGTTTTTTAATCTTGGAGATTCGGTCGTCGGAGAACTGCACCACCACAACTTCCGTTATTGTTGGATGCTTGTCGTCGGCTATAGTCTGTTTCGTTGCGACCGATTTGGGTTGAGTGATAATATCCATATAGCTGGTAGATGAGCGGCCCCGCAATTGGGGCGAAGTACACGATAAGCATCGTGTGAGTCCTCTGGAATAGAGAATTTGCACGGTGCTTTTTCTATTGGGCGATGAGCGAATCACAGGCAAGAAAATTGGCGAGGCAGACCTTCGATCGATTCGACAAGCGGATCGTCGAGGCGGCAAACGGCGGCGCGGTACCGCCGAGCTTTATCGCCGGGCTGAGCGTGAACGAGGCTGGGAAGGACAGAACCGGCAATATCGTCGAGACCGCAACACGGTTCGAGCCGCACCCTTGACAGGATTATCGAGACGATAAGAAAACGCCTCTACGGCACAACCCTTTTAACGGTTCATCCAGTTTCGCTGTTCAAAACACGGTGCGTTCAAGTATTCCCCATCCGCCGCAAAAATTGATAGACTTATCTTTGCGTTCTGAAAGACGAATGTTTTTCTTCGGTGGGTTTTGGCTTGCGAATGCTCCAATCGCAATGCCGCGAAGTGTAAAAGCGCTCAAACTCTCCGCCAGTGCATATCGACCGGGCCTTCCTTCTTGAAGAGCCTCTATTTTAGAATCGTCCTTTTTTCGGAGTTATCGTCAGATGAAGTTCTCGTCTTATCATTTACCTGCAGGTCTCTTATACGTAGCGATCATATCTTTAGGCCTAATTCTCACAGCCGCGACTGCGCAGGCCCAGCATACAGTCGGAGCCGATGAACACGTCTCGCTTCGCGGAGGCGAAGCTCACATCGGCGGGCCGTCAGACATAGGTGAACCTCAGACCATCACGACCGCCCTATCGCCTTACGAACATTCCGGTGATGAGAGCACGACGAAGAGCGATGACCGCGCCGCCGTGCAGGGGGCTGAGAGGCTGACCGTGTCAGAGCTGCTGCGATCTGTCAAGATAGATGACGCCGAGCCGGAAACGATCGAACTCGTTCCCCGAGGTCTTCCGGATCCGGGAGACAAGTACGATACGGGTCGGGAGAAAACGGACGATTCGATCGACGAACCGCCGCCAATATCAAAGAAATTTCATTGGCGTCCGGCTATCGAGCAGACAATGATGATGCTCGGTATCCAGCACGGATATGCTCTCGCAGCTCAGGAAAAGACTCGCAGAGCGCTTGCGAACGGAAATTTCTTCGGCGATTACTGGCGATCTATCCGAAAGATCGAAGGTTGGGACGACGGTAACCGCTTCGCTACAAATTACATTGCCCATCCGATGCAAGGCGGCCTGACGGGTTTCATCTTCGTTCAGAATCACGATCGGGCGAGGATGCAGACCTTCAATGATTCCAAGGAATATTGGAACGACCGGTTCAAGGCATTCATCTGGTCAACCGCGTGGAGCACTCAATTTGAACTTGGGCCGATCAGCCAATCTTCCATCGGCAACGTCGGAATGTATGGTGGGATGGGATATGTCGACCTAGTCGTCACTCCTACAGCGGGAACGGCGTGGCTGATCTCAGAAGAAGCCATCGACCGCTATGTGATCCGCCATATCGAAACGCGATCGTTCTTTATAAAGGCAATGGCCCGTATGTTCCTCAATCCGATGCGAACGGTAGCAAACCTGCTAAGGTTCCGCGAACCCTGGTATCGCGACCGCCCTTTCGGCCACTGATCCAACTTACGCTCTCAAGCGGAACGCATCTTGCAGTTCGTAGGTCTCACTGAATCGAATTCAAACAGGAGACATTATGAACAGCGAACACGATAATACTTTAGATAGTGAAGGAACGACTCAAGAGGACGGCCGCGAGATGCTGCGTTCACTGAAAGACGATGTCTTTGGGGGCGACATGTCGAAAACAGCTTTGGCGCTGGGCCGCAGCGAGGACGAACTCGGCAATATGCTTTCCGGCGACCTGCTGATGGATGACGACCTCGCGATGAAGATCCGCGGCATCTCGCAGCAGCGTTCAAACGAAAGCGGGGCCGGCAAGGCGGCTTAGTTAATATCAGCGGTTTATTTGGCGTCCATCCAGTTATCACCTGCACCTATCTCGGCGATCAGCGGCACATCCAGTTGTGCCGCTGATTCCATTTCACGTTTGATGATCTCGCTCGCGGCCTTGACCTCCGAACTTGGGCCCTCAAAGAGCAGTTCGTCATGCACCTGCATGATCATTCGCGTTTGATAGCCTTCAGCCTTAAGAGCCTTATACACCTTGATCATTGCGATCTTAACGATGTCGCTCGCGGTTCCCTGGATCGGCATATTGATAGCCTCGCGTTCGGCACGCGAACGCACCGCGAAATTCCGATCGCGAATTCCGGGGAAATAGCGGCGCCGGCCGAAAAGTGACGTAACATATCCCTTCTCGCGAGCTTCCTCTGGAATGCGGTCCATGTACGCCCTGATACCTTTGTATGTATCGAAGTAATCGTCGATCACCTTGCGAGCTTCGGCCTTGCTGATCCCTACACGCTGCGAGAGGCCAAATGCCTCGACCGCATAGGCGATGCCGAAATTCACGATCTTTGCGAGGCGGCGTTTTTCTTTCAGGTCTTTCGCGTCCGTTGCTCCGAAAACAAGCCTAGCGGTTTTTGCATGAATATCTTCGTTGTTAACGAATGCCTCGAGCATCACGGGGTCCTGAGTGACGTGTGCAAGTATTCGTAGCTCGAGCTGAGAATAGTCCGCTGAGATCAGCGTACAGCCTTTTTCCGGCACGAATGCCTGTCGAATTTTGCGGCCCAGCTCTGTCCGGATCGGAATATTTTGCAAGTTGGGCTCGGTCGAGCTTAAACGACCAGTAACTGCGACCGTCTGGCTAAGAACACCGTGAATGCGGCCGTCCGAATTGATCATCTTCGGCAGCGAATCAGCGTACGTGGCCTTAAGCTTGTCGAATTCGCGGTATTCTATGATGTAGCGGGCGATGTCGTAATCGATCGCGAGCTCTTCCAGAACATCGCGGCTGGTGGAGACCTGGCCTGTTGCGGTCTTTTTGCCGGTCGCGATATTTAGGTCTCCAAGCACCTCGCCGACCTGTTTCGGCGAACCGATATTAAACTCGCGCCCTGAGATCGCAAAGATCTTTTCCTTTAACGCATCAAGTTCTTTAGAAATGTACTCGCTGAAAGTGTGAAGTGCATCGGCGTCGACCTTCATTCCGGCCCGCTCGATATCTGCGATGATCGGCTCGAGCGGCAATTCGATCTCGGAATAGACATTCCATAAACCGTCGGCAACGATCCTGTCGCGAAGCATCGGTGTCAGTTGGTACGCCCAGTCCGCCCGAACCGCGGTCTTCCATCCGTTCTCGGAAAAGCCGTTCTCGTCTGCCTTTGTCGGGTAAGCGTTTAGGAACGTCTGGGCGAGAAATTCGATCTCGTGATGCGGCCGCGCGGAATCCAGAAGGTATGACGCGATCATCAGATCGTCGGTCACGGCTGCGGGCTCAATGCCCATAGTGCTCAACACAGCAAGCTTTCGTTTGTGGTCGTGGGTGAACTTGTCCAGATACGGGTTCTCGAAAAGGTCCTTTATCGGCCGTATCGCCGACTCGCGTCCACCCGAGAATCTTTCAAGGTCCACAAAAAACGAAACTCCGGGCGCGTAAGAGATCGAGATGCCCAGCGGCGGCACCTTATCGAACGCACTGTGCCATTTGCCCTCGTTCGAATCGTCGACGTCAAATGCAAAACGTTCCCGTTCCCAAAGAGTCCTTATTAATCTATCAAGCTCCGCACGGTCCCTGACGAGCTCATACTTTTGCTCTACCCGATCGCCGCCCGAATCGCCGTGCATATCGAAAAGAGTCGCGGAGTCAGCAAATTCCTTAGTTAGAGCATTAAATTCCAGTTCGCGAAAGAGCTCATATGCGGCAGCCCGATCCGGTTCGCGAAACTTAAGCTGATCCAGATCGAGATCGATCGGGACCTCACAATGCACGGTCGCCAGCTCCAACGATTGCCTGATTATTTCCTGATTATTCTGCAGGCTTTCGCGATACGTCTTATGCGAGACCTTGTCGGCATTTTCCATTGCCTCAAGTGCCGAGCCGAACTCCAGGATCAGCTTCAACGCTCCTTTCTCGCCAATCCCCGGAGCACCGGGAATGTTGTCGATCGAATCTCCCATCAGTCCGAGAAGATCGACGATCTTCGACGGCGGCAGCCCGAACTTGTTCTGTACCCATGCCTCATCGCACCATTCGACGGCGGGGACCGGGACCTTTCGCTTTACGTTAGTAGAATTCTGACGCATTGCGATGATGTGCGGGTCTTTTACGAGTTGGCAGAGGTCTTTGTCGTTCGAAACGATCACAGCCTGCAGGCCCTCGTCAGCGGTCTTTTTCGCAAGAGTTCCGATAATGTCATCTGCCTCGTAGCGGTCATATTTCAGGATCGGCAGGTTAAAGACCTGACATACGCGCTCGATGTACGGGATCTGCTCTGCGAGATCGTCGGGCATGTCTTCACGATTTGCCTTGTAATCGGCATAATTCTCGTGACGAAACGTGGGCGCCATCGTGTCAAAGATCGCGGCGATATAGTCCGGCCGCTCGTCATTGATCAGCTTTCGGAGCATGTTAGTAAAAACGAAGACTGCTTGCGTGACCTGCCCTTTGCTGTTTCGCAGCGGATCCTGGCGAGCTCCCATCGGGGCAAAATAGGCCCGAAAGATGTGAGACATCGAATCGATCAGAAATACACGTTTCATTTTGGACAAGTTTAGCTGAAATCCGAGGAGTACGCACGAAGGGGGCTATAGATCTATCGGCGCGGAAACTGCCCGCTGCATCGCTGCTTTTGAATCTGCCGCGAAACGTTTTTGAAGCATTCGGCTGAGCGGATAACCGATCTTGGCGAGTGTGAGATTTGGCCGTGAGAACGCGTAAAGGTCGTAGACGACATTGCCTGTTTCTCTATCAAATTCGACTGAGAAACGCTCCTCCCCGGTTTCGCCATGGTCCGCGAGAGTTCCATACGCGAAGCCGAACCGATTCGGTTCATCTATCACATAGACGATCTGTGCTGCGTTTACAGAATAGAAACCGAAGTGGTGCACCAATATTGCTACCACCTCATTCGCTTCGATCGGTGTTTCCGGATAGAACAGTTCGACCCACGGCATATCGAACATCTTCCAATCCCTGATGGCCTGCTGTGCAGATCTGAAAACGTCGGAGCCCTGACCGAGCACGATCCTATTATGGTCAACTGTATAGCCGCCGGGCGAGCTGGCGTGACGAGACTGGCCGACGGCTTTGTACGAAAACTCGGACGATCGGCTTGTCTCGATGAACTTTGTTACAGCCGACTCAGTAGGCCGTCGCATTAGGAACATCCGTCAGTACTCTATACGATCAATTTGACAAGCGAAAATCCCGCTTGTTATTCTAACCGTTCGTCTGCAAGCGGCGGACGGTTTGAAAATTTGCGATAGTTTTAATGTGTCCGGTTCGTCTAGGGGTTAGGACACCGCCCTTTCACGGCGGCAACACGGGTTCAAATCCCGTACCGGATACCATCTTTCATAGCAATTTTTGCATCATACTTTTTCAGATTCGCTTGTAACCCAAGCGAATTTTTTGTTTTAAGGGTTCAATAAATGTTACGAAAGCTATTATACGTTGCGGCCATCGTCATGCTGCCGCTCCTTTCTGCAAGCGAGGCGATCAGCCAACAGCGAGCCGCCGACACCGTCCTCGTCCTTCCCTTCGAAAATCGATCAACACTGCCGGAATTTAACTGGGTGGGCGAGAGCTTTGCAATGTCGATCTCGGAGCTTGTCAGGGTTCCGGGCCTCAATACCATCTCGAACGCCGAGCGAAAGGTGCTGCAGCAGCGGTTACGAATCCCATTAACGAGTTTGCCGAGTCTGGCCGCGTCACTGCGTTTGGCACGTGAAGCCGGTGCGACACTTCTTGTTTCAGGTCAGTATACGATAGTCCCGGCCCAAGCCGACACCACTGCGACCATCAATGTAACGGCTACGATCATCCGCGTTAACGAAGGGCGTTTTCTAAGTGAAGACCTGCCGGACGGCCGCCGGATCACTCGTGCGATCAATCTGAATGATGCACTCGGCAATCTGCAGACAATGCAGGGACAGGTTGCCTACCAGATCCTATACCAACGAGACAAGGCTCTGCCCTACTCGCAGAATCAATTGATCGAGTCGGCCAGCAAGATCCCTGCACGGGCGTTCGAAGCATATATAAAAGGACTGTTGTCTCCGCAGGGTGAGATCCGTGAGAATTTTCTACGAAACGCCATCAGGCTTTATAACGAGTCGGTGCCGGACTCTGCTTATTCAGACGCGGCGCTTGAACTGGGCCATCTTTATTTGAATCAAAACAAGCCCTCCGAGGCGATAGACGCGTTCGAGCGTGTCATTTCCGCAAACCAGGCGTGCAAGAACGCCGCAAGAAGCGAGAGTCGCCCGGCAAACTGCAACGATGAGAGCTTTGCCGAAGCGTCGTTCTACATTGGAAGCATGTACTGGCAGCGTGGAAATTTCGAACAAGCTTTGGGTGTTCTTCGACCGCTTGCCGAGGACCTGAAACTGACCAGCGTTTACAACACTCTTGGAGCGATAGCTCTCGACGCCGCTCGCGCTGAGAAAAAGAATGAGCAGAACGCAGCCGCTCTTATGACCGAAGGAGTCAATCTCCTGAAAACGGCTGCAGATTCGGCCCCTGATGATGCTGCGCTGCAATTCAATTACGCCTACGCCTTGTTCCTGCAAAAGAATTATGTCGAGGCGGCGGTGCACTTCCGGTCGGCGGTCGCCGCAAGCGAACGGGATGGTGAGACCCATTATTTGCTCGCTAAGTCGCTATCTGAACTCAAAGATCCGACGGCATCGACGGTCGATGATCAAGCCCGCACGCTGCTGACTGCGGGAAACCGATATGCGACGCTCGAACGCGAATGGCAAAAGTCGAAGACCGTTCCGGATATCAAGCTGCGTGTTGATCAGCCGCGTCGCCGCGACTTCGTTAGCGTGGTTTTGAGTAACCGGCGTTCAACGCTACCAGATCAGCCCAAGTTGAATGAATCAGACGATCTGCTCGGCCAGGCGAGAGCTCATTATAAGAACGGAAATGATGACGAGGCAATGGCCGCGATCCGACGTGTGCTCGCGGGCGAGCCGATGAGTGCGGAAAGCTACCTGATACTTGGCAAGATCCATTTGCGCCGCGGGGATATGGACCAAGCAATGAGTGCATTCAAGACCGCGATCTTTTGGGACAACAAACAGATCGATGCACATATCGCACTGGGTAGGATCTATTTCGAGCGCGGGGATTGCCTGCAGGTGAAAAGCTACTCGGCATCCGCTCTTGAACTCGATCCGGATTACTCGGAGGCCATTGCTTTGGGGCGTCAAGCCGAGCGATGTTCCAAATAGTGTAACCAGAAAGGGACAACCTCGACATATTTGTTGAGCATCCCGGCGTCTCCAGTCAGTTTTAGTAACTACGTAATTGCAGTAGTATCAGATAGTTAGACTGTCCGGAACGGTTCTTTATAGGGTGAAGTGGAGCAGCGTACAGCTTTGGCACACGATGTGCTTTAG
The DNA here is from genome assembly GCA_023389035.1 of Acidobacteriota bacterium. Classification (GTDB taxonomy): domain Bacteria; phylum Acidobacteriota; class Blastocatellia; order Pyrinomonadales; family Pyrinomonadaceae; genus OLB17. The sequence goes on along the minus strand of JAEWFC010000023.1, from coordinate 384,888 downwards.
AGAAAAGTGGCCAGCTTGATGAAGTTAATCAAGACCCCGCCGCCATCACTTCTCCGAGCGCGGTTTGCCACTGTGCTGGATCACCTTCCGAGCGTTCCTTCAGTTGTCCTTCCTTTATGAGCCTGGCGAAAGCCGGGCTCACCTGCTTTTAAACTGCGTATTTTCAGTATTTACCAGATCGTCGGTCAAAACCGTTCAATTTGCGAGCTTTTCGCGCTTATTGATCGTGCGGAGATCAGGGTACCCGAGGCCATCTCACAAAAAGCGCCCCGAATGACATTTTCCGTCATTCCGCGGTTACAAAAAATGTGTTGGGTCGGTCACGCAGGATTCAGTTTGAACGATGGCGTTCAGAATGAACGGCCGCGACAGGAATTTTGTTAAACTGAGGAGATGAAGTACCCGGACATCCGGAAAATAATCCCGTCATGGCAGAATGCGATGCTCGCACTAGCGGCTGCGATAGCGTTGATACTGGCGTTTCCGGACTTTGAGTATTGGTTCCTGGCGTGGTTTGCACTTGTACCGCTGCTTTATGCTGTAGAGCGTGAAAAAGAATCGGTGCCGCGTAGTTTCGTGCTTGGATGGATCTTCGGAACCGTCTTTTTCTTTGGCACGTGCTGGTGGCTGACGTTTGCCCCGATCAACTACGCCGGGTTTCCGCCGGCGCTCGCCTATTTTCTTCTGCTGATCGTCTGCATCATCGTTGGGATCTTCCCGGCGGCCTTTGCAGGAGCAATGGCACTTCTGCTACGGCGCTTCGGTTCGATTGCCATGCTCGCTGGACCGTTCGTCTGGGTGTTCACCGAATTCGCTCGCTACTGGCTAACCGGGAATAACTGGAACGCGATCGGGTATTCGCAGGCATTCGTGCCGAGTCTCATTGGCAGCGCGTCAACGGGAGGCGTTCTTCTTGTTGGTTTTTTGGTAGTGGTGGGTTCGACCATCATAGTTCTTACGATCATATGGAACGAAGGCCGTAAGCGCTGGTGGTTGAGGACCCTTGTGCTCCTTATGGCCGTTGCTGGCATTATTTCGTACTTCGTGCCGCGTTCCAGAGCGGTCTCGAACGGCCCGGAGAGCGCTCAGATCGTTGCGCTGCAGCCCAACGTGCCGATGTCGGGTCTGCATTATGAGAAGTGGCGGCAGCTGCGGCAACGGCACGTACAAATGGCGGAGACGGAAATCCGGAAGTTCGCTGCGAACCCGCACCGTAACCGTGATCTCCCCGTAACGGTCATCTTCCCGGAATCGCCGATGAACTTCATGTACGAGGAAGACGCTGAATTCCAGGCGTTCATTCATGATTTCGCGAGGCGAAATAACGCCAATGTCCTGTTCAACTCAGCGGAACCGAACCACGCCGATAACAAATACTATAATTCGGCCGTGATGGTCGGGCCTGAGGGCAGGGAGATCGGTCAATATGATAAAATTTACCTAGTGCCTTTCGGAGAATCTGTTCCCGCCCCGCTGCAATCGATCGTTCCGGCTTTTGTAGGAAGTTTTTCTTACGGCACCGATTTCGACCTTTTTCCGCTGGGGGACGCGAAAGGCGGCGTGATGATCTGTTTTGAATCTCACTTCGGCCAGCTTTCTCGTGAATATGTAAGGCAGGGAGCGGATGTGTTGATCGAGATGACGAACGATGGTTACCTGGGTCCGACGCCGATCCTGCGACAGCATTTGGCTAATGCGGTTTTCCGTGCGGTCGAGACGCGCCGGCCTGTCCTTCGCGTGACTAATGTAGGCATTACGGCATATATAAATGAACGCGGCGAGGTTATTGATCCCGCAGGCAGCTATCAAGAAGCCACGCTTACCTGGACGGTGATAAGATCCGACGGCTCGCAAACGTTTTATGTGAGATACGGCGATTGGTTCGCCTGGTTGTGTACTCTGATCACACTTGGACTACTTGGGGCGGTCGTTGCTACGCGGCGCTAGAGATCGCTGGGAACGATCCCGCACCGCAGATGATATCATTTGCCAATGAAGACAGTTGACAGAAGCGGGATCGTTACGCGTTTGACCGACCACGAGCATAGTGACGACGCGGCCGATCTTCGTTCTAGTACTACCCCGCTCCAACGCTGGGAAATGCTTTGGGAACTTTCAAACAGTCTAAATGTCTTCAAGGAGAAACGCGTTGCTCAGCCGGGACTTCAGCGACATATTGTCCGCGTTCTCAGACGAGAAAGTTGACTACATGGTAGTTGGCGGTTATGCGATCGCATTCTATGGCTTTCTGCGCGGAACCGGCGATTTTGTCCTTTTTATACGAATTTCCGACGAGAATGCTTCGCGGGTTTTAAGTGCATTATCGTCATTCGGAGCCCCACTTGGAGAACTAGGTATTGTTGACCTAATGAGACCGGGCACAGTCTTTCAGATGGGCGTTCCACCGAATCGGATCGACATAATTAACCATATGGACGGGGTTGACTTTGACGAAGCATGGGTTAACCGTTCATCGATTGAATTGGAAGGGCACACTATTCCGGTAATAGGTAAACGTGAACTCCTCAAAAACAAGCAGGCGATGGGACGGCCGAAGGATCTGGCTGATATCGCATGGCTGACAGAAAAGTAGATCGCGTTGGAAAATTTCACCAAATGGAAATTACAGAATTACAGGCAAAACACGAAGAGATAAAAGAGAAAGTTACCCAACTTGGGAGGTTTCTTTGACCGGCCGGGCAAGCAGGCGGAACTGGACAAATTAGAGGCGCAGATCTCCGATCCCGACTTCTGGAACGATTCGGACAAAGCGCAGAAGGTAATGGGACAGCGGAGCCGTTTGGAAAGGGCTCTGCAGCAGCAAAAGGATTTTGAGACCGGCGTCTCGGATGCCGAAGTGCTGTTTGAATTCGCCGCGGAAGACGCGGATTCAGCAAAGGACCTTGAAGCTTTGATCGCAAAGCTCGACCGGGAAGTCTCCGCCGCAGAGACGCAGAGCCTGCTATCCGGCGAGACTGATGTTAACAATGCCATCTGTTCGATCCAGGCCGGAGCCGGCGGGACGGACGCTCAAGACTTTGCGCAGATGCTCCTTAGGATGTATATCCGTTGGGCGGAACGAAAGGGCTTCAAGGTTGAGATCTTGGACGAGCAGTCAGGAAGCGAAGCCGGCTTGAAATCAGCGACTTTCCGGGTCGAGGGCGATTATGCCTACGAACTGCTTTCGACGGAGGCGGGAGTGCATCGTCTCGTGCGCATCTCGCCATTTAATTCGGGCGGTAGCCGTGAGACATCGTTTGCTTCGATGTTCGTCTCGCCGGAGATCGATGAGAATATCGAGGTCGATATTCAGGACAAAGACCTGCGCATCGACACGTACCGGTCGTCGGGAGCAGGCGGACAGCATGTTAACGTTACCGACAGTGCGGTCCGAATCACGCATATTCCCACAAATACTGTAGTAACCTGTCAGAACCAGCGTTCGCAGCTGCAGAACCGTATTGTCGCGATGAACGTATTGCGTTCAAAGCTCTATGAACTAGAACTGGAAAAACGCCGTGCAGATGCCGCCGAGCACGAGGCGACAAAGCAGGATATTTCATTCGGATCGCAGATACGCAACTACGTTCTGCACCCGTATCGGTTGGTTAAGGACACGCGGACGAAGTTTGAACTCACAGATGTTGAGGCTGTTCTTGATGGCGACCTGGACGAGTTCATGAAAGAATTTTTGATGTTCCGTAAGAGCGGTGGTACGGCGGCTGGCAGTAACTGATGAAGCATTGCCCTAAATGCAAAGAGATCTATAAGGACGACGAGCTGAATTTTTGCCTCGCGGACGGAGCAACGCTTGTGAAGAGCCGCGATGCGAAACCGAAGCCGCATTCTCTGACAAACGAGATAGTGGCTATCGGCCTGCTGGCGGTCGCTGTTCTTGTATTCCTTTGCCTCGTTTCGGCAAGCTGGACGGATGCGAGCCCGAACTCGACCGGCTTTGGTTCAACCAGCGAGACACGGAACTGGATAGGTGTATTGGGTGCGTGGATCGCTGACTGGCTCTTTCAGGCCGCCGGCATCATCGCGTATATTTTGCCGGCTCTGCTCGCTCTGGTGGCGTGGCGGGTCTTTCGGTCGGAAGATATGCGTCCTCGCTGGTATCGCGTCCTCGGATTTCTTTTGTTCATCGCATCAACGGCCGGGCTTGTGACCCTGCTTGGCTCACAAGGCGGCCTGATCGGGTCGGTCTATTCGGTTTACTCTACTTATCTGATCGGAAGGGTTGGCTCGTTGATATTCATGTTCGCGACCCTGGTGATATCGGTGCTGCTGATCACGAATCTTTCGGCTATCTGGTTCGTCAGCAGTTTAGAGATGGCGCGGGCGAACTTCCAGATACATTTCGACGAATGGCGTGAGAAACGCCGTGCGGCGAAAGCGGCTGAGCGTGACGCCGCAGCCGAGCGTCAGGAAATGCGGATGAAGACGCGAGCGTCAAGAACCGCGGAACTACCGCCGACGCTGGTCGTAAGCGAGAGTTCGCCGGTAAATGACGCTGTTAGCAGTGCCGTCAAAAAGGCTCGGTCGAAGTCTGCCACACAGTTAACCGCGGACGCAGATCAGCAACGTGCCTTGGTCGATCTTCCGACGATCACGCCCGTGGATAAAGCCCCCCAGAGAACGGAAGAAGAAACCCCTGTCGCGGATACCGGGAACGAGGTTCCTGATACCGGAGAGATCGCCGACAGTACTATACCGATCGTTCCCGTTTCGCCCACAGGTGAGCTGCAGGAGAATGTCGCTGCTCCTGACAACGCGGCGGTAAACCCGGAAAATGAAGAGCTCGAGGAAGCTCCGCCTGATGAGGAGGACGAGGGCCCGACGCCGGTGGCCTCCGGTAAACAGGATTTCAAGAACTATGTATTGCCAAGCTCAGAACTGCTCTCGGAGTCCGCACCTCGTATCGAGCAGAAAGAAAAAGAACTGCTTGGGATCGCGGAATCTCTTGTCGAAAAGACCAAGGAATTCAACGTCTCGGGTAAGGTCGTTCATATAACGCCCGGGCCTGTCGTCACAACCTATGAGTTCAAGCCTGATCCGGGCGTCAAGTATTCGCGTGTTACCGGGCTCGTCGACGACCTCTGCCTGGCGCTTAAGGCGGAGTCGATCCGCATCGACCGAATTCCCGGTAAAGCATTCGTCGGCATCGAGGTCCCTAATAGAAAGCGCGAAACCATCCAGCTTCGGGATGTGATCGAATCTAAGAAATTCAAGGCTTCGGAATCGCTGCTGACGATCGCATTGGGCAAGACGATCGACGGCTTGAATTACGTCGCCGACCTGGCGAAGATGCCGCATCTCCTGATCGCGGGTGCGACCGGGGCAGGTAAATCGGTCGGCGTTAATTCGCTGGTGGTTTCGATACTCTATAAGGCGAAACCCGATGAAGTGAAGTTCATAATGGTCGATCCGAAGCGGCTCGAACTCGGGCTGTACGCCGATATCCCGCATCTCGCCACGCCGATCATCACCGATCCGAAACGTGCCGCGACCTCACTGAAATGGGCGGTCACAGAAATGGAACGCCGTTATAAGGATCTTGCCGGCTACGGCGTTAGGAATATCGATGGTTACAATGCGGAAGCTAAACGGCGGAACGCTCTCGAGCAATGGGACGACAATGGTGAGCCGCACCGCATTCTGCCATTCATAGTTATCATCATTGATGAACTCGCCGACCTAATGATGGTCAGCGGCAAAGAGGTCGAGGAATCGATCACGCGGCTCGCCCAGATGGCCCGTGCCGTAGGAATCCATCTCGTGCTTGCTACCCAGCGTCCGTCGGTAGACGTTATCACGGGACTGATCAAGGCGAATTTCCCGGCCCGGATCTCATTCAGAGTGTCGTCAAAGGTCGATTCGCGAACTATTATTGATGGGAACGGTGCCGAAGGCCTGCTCGGCCGCGGCGATATGCTGTTCCTGCCGCCGGCCAGCTCGCAGGTGATCCGCGTTCACGGAGCTTACGTCGATGAGAAGGAGATCGGCAAGATCGTGGAACACGTCAAGCGATTCGGCAGACCTGAGTACGATACCACGATCACGAAGAGCGAGGACGAATTGGACGATTCCGGCGATCTCCCTGGCCGCAAGGATCCGCTGTTTTGGGATGCTCTGAAATGTGTTGTGAACGCAAAACGCGGATCTACGTCTCTGCTTCAGAGACACCTACGCATCGGTTACGGCCGGGCCGCCGCCATTCTGGATGCAATGGTAAAGGAAGGTTATATAGGCGAAATGGACGGCTCGACGCGTGCCCGGCCGATCCTGCAAAAAGCATACGACGATCTGCAGGATGTGGCTGAAATGAACGGGACCACGCCTTTTTGATCTTTCGAACGAACAGTTGACCAGAGGGCCGTCGCTTCGCTTGCCATCACGAGACCGCTGATAGAGAATGTTTGTCGATGACTCACCGCATCGCTCTCACTGTTACATTAGCAGTAACTATTGGACTGGTCGGCTGTACACCGACCGAACCCCAGATTGTCTCCAACAACTCCGCCATAAGCGGATCGATAAACATTAACACCGCCACGCTCGAGGAGCTGCAGAGTTTGCCGCATATTGGCGAACGCACAGCTGTCGCCATCATCGAATTCCGCCAAACGAATGGTCCGTTTCGTCGACCGCAGCACCTGATGCAGGTCCGAGGTATAAGCGATAAACGGTTTCGAGAGATCCGCCCTTTGATCCGAACTGAATGAACTCTCCGTACACAGAGTTTCCAAAAGGGTTTTCCGCTCATCCGCTAGTGTGGTTGGTGTGTGCGTTTACGATAGGGATCGTTTTGGCAAATTCTGGCTTTACTATCGGCCCGGTCGTGTCGTTGGCATTCGCAGTAGTGCTATTCGCCCTGGCATTTTTCTATCGAGAAAGGCGTCTTGGTGGATGGGCCTGCGTGATCGGTTTCGTATGCCTCGGTTCATTTTGTTATTTGACCGAACAAGAGTCGTTGTCCAGCGATCGCATTCGAGTGATCTACGACAGCGGCGAGATCGCGTCCGGCGCGCCTGTAATAGTTAAGGGGACGCTCATCGGCAGCCCCGAGCCCGCACAAGACGGCGTATTCGCTGAACTGTCCGTCGAGAGCCTGATAAACAAACAGATCGAACGAAACGCGACGGGTTCTGTTCGACTCTTTTTGCCGATATCAGGAGCCGAGGCTCGCGAGGATCTCGACGATCTCGGTCTGCGACACGGTGTGCGACTCGAAACCGTCACGGCACTGTATCGGGAGGACAGCTACTTAAACCCCGGCGTGACGCCCCGACGCGAATTACTCGATCGCCAAAACATTGACGCCACAGGGACCGTTAAGAGTCCGCTGTTGATCGAGGTCCGCGGAGGTTCGTTATTTTCTCCGCTCGCACCGCTTTTCGAACTCCGCAACAAGCTGATAGCCGAATTCAGTGGTCGCTTTAGCCCACAGACCGCAGGCGTGCTGATCGCGGCGGTGCTGGGTGACAAGTACTTTCTTGACCGCGAAACAGCGGAGACCTTTCGAGAAGGTGGAACGTTTCACATTCTGGTCATTTCCGGCCTGCACATGACTTTCATTGGGGGGCTGATACTCCTTATCGTTCGGCGATTCACTGGCAACCGGTGGCTGCATTTTGTTTTGACGTCCGGCGCTATCTGGGCGTACACGCTCGCCGTAGGGGCTGAGCCGCCGGCAGTTCGGGCGAGTTTGATGATCACGATCGTACTGCTTGGTAGCGCCGTTTATTCCAAGGCCGAACTGCTTAACTCGCTCGCTGCTACCGCCTTGATCCTATTGATATGGAGGCCGAGCGAACTATTCAACCCTTCGTTCCAGCTGACGATGGTGAGCGTTTTCGCGATCATCGGGATTGCCCTGCCCGTCGTGTCACGGCTGCGTGCGATAGGTGAGTGGGTTCCAAGTGCGGCTCATCCATTTCCGCCGCGCGTGCCGACCCCGCTACTGCGTGTTTGTGAAACCCTGTACTGGAACCCGGAGGCTTGGCGAATTCGATCTGCCTCGAACCGCTGGTGGTGCCGACTAACGAAACGCCCGTACGTTCCCGAAACAGCTTTATTACAGATCAGAAGGATCATAGCACGGGCCGTTGACGGCCTCCTGATCTCTGCGATCGTCCAACTTTCGATGCTTCCGTTGTTGGTCTACTACTTTCATCGGATGCCTGCGGGTGCGGTCGTTCTCAATTTATTCGTGGGGATTTTCATGGCTGCGATGAGCATCATCGCGATCATTTCAGTGATGATCGCGCAGATCGCCGAAGCAGCCGCATGGCCATTGATCGAGGCTGTTGAAGCGCTCGGGTGGACGATGAACGCGATCACCGGCATGATTGCTGGAGCGTCACCGCGTCGTATTCCGATCTATTCGGGAGCCGACTTCGCATATGCTTTTTATCTGATACCGATCGCACTGATCGCGTACTTGCTGTACAAATGGCGGCCCTTCGACGTCATCGGCAAAAGGACTCGGCCAATGATGGTTGCGATCAGCGCCATCACGGTGACAGCGATAATGGTGTATGGAGGTGTTCTGGTGCTTCACCCGTTCAGCTCGGCTCCTCCCGATGGACGCCTGACGATCGAAATGCTCGACGTCGGACAGGGTGATGCCACCTTGATCACGTTTCCCAACGGCGAGACTATGCTCGTCGATGGCGGTGGGCGCTTGGACTTCGATATCGATGATACGGATGGCTTTGAGCCTGACAGGCTCCGCGTCGGCGAAATGGTCGTATCGGAGTTTCTTTGGGAGAAGGGCGTCTCCAGGATCGATCATATCGTAGCGTCGCACGCCGACGCTGATCACATCCAAGGCTTGGCTGATGTCGCGAAGAACTTTGAGATCGGCAGTGCGTATTTCGCGGCCGTACAGGGCGAAAGTGATGATCATCGTGAGCTTGCCGCTGTGATCAATGCGAAGGCGATCCCAACCAGATCGCTAAGGGCGGGCGACATGATCGCAATTGGTGATACGACTGTCTCCGTACTCTATCCGGCGGCGGTCGAAGACGATCTCAGCGAAAACGACCGTTCGCTTGTCTTGGCGATAAGGTACGGTGAGCGTAGATTCTTGCTCACGGGTGACATTGAAACCGAAGCCGAGAACAGGCTGGTCGCATCAGGCTTCGAAGGCGGGTTCGACATAGTAAAGGTGCCGCATCACGGCAGCCGCACATCATCGACAGAGCGTTTTGTAAATTGGGCTCGTCCAATGATCGCGGTGATCCCGGTTGGCAGACGGTCGATCTTCGGGCATCCCCATTTAGAAGTGGTCGAACGTTGGCGATCATCGGGGGCCTTGATGGTGACGACCGGGGATCGCGGTACCGTCAAAATATCGACCGATGGGAAAGATCTGCAGACCAGTACATATTTGCCACACCAACATGTTCGAGACAGGCCTGGGCAGATTGAGACGCTCCCTTCATCGGAGCGGTGATGCGACGATCGAGAGAGAAGTCCAGTAAAAAGCCCGGCGATTTGATCTTTCAAACCGACCGGGCGTTCCTTAAGTTGTCTTATATGTTGGTAACTTTAACGGGTTCTGAACACCTTGTCAAGCGATTTAATGTTTTACTTTAACAAAAGATGTTTAACTCAATGTTTGAAGTGACGATAACCAGTAAACGCCATTACGATGCCGTGCTCATCAGCCGCCGCAATCGACTCGTCGTCCTTGATAGAGCCTCCTGGCTGGATTATTGCGGAGACTCCCATTTTTGCTGCCTCATCGACGTTGTCGCGAAACGGGAAGAACGCATCCGAAGCTAACGCAGAACCCTCGATCGGAAGTGAAAATCTTTCGGCGCGCATTGCCGAGATCCGTACCGAATCGACTCGATTCATTTGTCCTGAACCTACACCGAGCGTCTGGAATCCATTTGCCAGGACGATCGCATTAGACTTTACGTGTTTGCAGACCCGCCAAGCGAGCATCATCGCATCCAGGTCGTGAGCTTCAGGCTGCTTTCGGCTAACGATCTTGAGGTCTGTCGGGGCAACTACGTGGCGATCTTCGTCTTGAACAAGCATCCCGCCGGATATCTGCTTGTATTCGAAGCGTCGAGCGGCTTTCTGTTGCGATATCGAGCGGAGCACGCGAACATTCTTCTTCGTACGAAGCAGTTCGATGGCTTCGGCCGAAAAGTCAGGAGCGATCACCACCTCTGTAAACACCTCGTTGACCGACGCCGCAACGGCCGCGTCCACCGGGCGATTAAACGCGACGATCCCGCCAAAGGCAGACACCGGATCAGTGGAAAGTGCACGGCGATATGCTTCTTCATTTGTCGAGCCGATACCGACGCCAGACGGATTCGTGTGTTTGATGATCGCGACCGCAAGCTCGTCGAAATCGTTCACAAGGTTCCACGCAGCCTCGGCGTCGACATAGTTGTTGAACGACATTTCTTTCCCATGCAGCTGTTCAGCGTCTGCGATACCGCCTCCCCCAGTTACATACAGAGCAGCTTTCTGATGGGGATTTTCCCCGTAACGCAAATCTTTCGACTTTTCAAGGAAGATATCCAGTTCCTGCGGTAGTCCGTTTTGGGTTGACTCGTCTGTGTCATCCTCGCCAAGGTCCTCAATGAAGATCACGTTCCCGAGCGGATTGAGAGGTTCCAGATAGTCCAGATCGTCGTTACCGAGCTGCTTCGTAAGATAGGACGATATCGCGAGATCGTAACTTGCAGTTCTCGTGTAGGCGAGAGCGGCTAAACGCTTCCTGGTCTGCAGTGAAATGGCCCCGTCATTACGGTCCAATTCCATGATAATGTCCGCATACAACTGTGGGTCAGTAACCACTGCAACATCGCGCCAGTTTTTCGAAGAAGACCGGATCATTGCCGGGCCGCCTATATCTATGTTTTCTACCGCTTCTTCAAGCTGCACGCCTTCTTTCGCGATGGTTTCTTCGAATGGGTAGAGATTTATTACCACGAGATCGATAGGCTCGATATCGTGCTCGTTCATCGATGCAACGTGAGCCGGATCATCTCGAAGAGCGAGGAATGCTCCGTGGATCTTTGGATGCAGAGTCTTTACACGACCGTCCATCATTTCAGGAAAGCCTGTCACGTCCGCCACTTCAATGACATCGATACCGCTTTCGCGGAGCGTCCGAGCTGTTCCGCCTGTGGAAATGATGGTGACGCCGTGACGGACGAGAGAGCTCGCCAGTTCGACCGCACCGGTCTTGTCGGAAAGGCTTATTAGAGCCCGTTTTATCTTTCTAAGGTCAGTCATTTAGATCCTATGAAACTTTGTCAGCAAAGAAAAAAGCGGCCCTGCGACCGCTCAAACAAATTCAATTCTACTTTATGGAGGTAAAAATGGGCAACATGCCGCATCTGCGGGTCACCTAAACTACTTGCACTCCGACCCTTTGCTGTTTACAAGAAAAAACGCCCGAGAAACAGCAGGCTCAAGATAAAAGCGAGAGCATAGACTACAATCTTGATGAGACTCATAAAAACGTCCTAATCGTTTTCATTTACCGCCCGGCTTGTTAGTTTAGAGATGCGGATGACACCTGTTAAGAAGCCATTATACAGATTTATTTTCGCCGCGTTCGCGGTTTTACAAATCTTTACATTAACGAACGCTCAAGATCTCGATGTCACTTTGAAGGTCTCGTCGAAGATCGAGGTTACTGGAGCCATTACTCCGAATTCCACGATCAACAATCGGCGTAATCTCGGCATTTTACGATCCCGCGCGAATGAATTGCCTGGTTCAAAGCGGATTACCGATGTCCGCATGATGGATGAGGCCGACCGGTTGATCGAGTACCGTGAGTTGATAGACGGCGAGTATCTCGCGAGTTCCGACATTACATCTTTTGCTTATGGAGTGGATTCAACTTCTCTCGATAATAGAACCGGTGCCGCACATGGAAGCTGGATAGCGGGCGGCGTGGGCCTTCTGATGCTTGACGACCTTTTGCCGCAGTTCGGGACTCAAGACCGAAGGGTCTCTGCGAGACTGACGCTCGAACTACCATCCGGTTGGCAAGCCTTTTTCGCTGGCGGCGAGATCACTGGCCCGGTCGTCGCCGACGATGTCCAGAATGTAGTGATCTACGTTGGTGACTCGCTTCGGCATTACGCAGGGACCGGAGAAAAAGCGCCGCATGTGGTGATCTCGGGTGAATGGAAATTTGTGGATGAGGAGGCCATCGATCATACGTCGAAAATTTATGCGGACTATGCGAAATTGTTCGGATCGGAGCCTATCGGGTCACCGGTTATCGCGATCATATCGATGCCGATAGAAAATTCAGCAGGTATTTGGGTGGCAGAGACCAGGGGGCGCTCTGTAACTATCGTATCCAACGATATGCCCTTTCGAACGCAGTCCGTCCAGCGCCTGCACGAACAGCTGCGCCACGAACTTTTTCATCTTTGGATCCCTAACAGCTTAAACCTAAGCGGCGATTACGCCTGGTTCTACGAAGGGTTCGCATTGTATCGTTCACTTCGCCTTGCGGTTGAGGTCAATCGGATTCGATTTGATGACTTCCTGGACGCTCTTTCACGGGCATATCAGATCGATGCCAGGCAGTTACCGCGTCGGCCGCTCATCAGCCCACCAGGCCGGAGTTCCGCTGCGGACACGACAACGTATGCACGGGGAATGATTATAGCCTTTTTGACCGATATCGAACTTCTTAGTGCATCGCGTGGGAAACGAGATACTGCCGGCCTATTACGAGCCCTTTTTGTGAAACACGGGCCGGGCTCCGGGCGAGCTGATGCTTCGACAGCTTTGCTTAAAGTCGTTCCCGCAAACCTGGCTGGTTATGCTACAACGGCAGGCCAGATCGATTGGACGCCAAACGTTTTGGCTGCTGGCCTGCGAGCTGATCCGGAACGCGGCGGGTCGCTTACGGTAGTCACTAAACCCAACGAAAAGCAAAAGGCAATACTAGAGAGGTTGGGGTATAATAACTGGAGGAGATCTCCGCGCAGATCGAAGTAAATGAAACGTTTTCTCTTAGTATCTCTGGTAGTTAGCATGGTGGTGGCCGGGTCAGGCTGCGGTCTGCTGGATTCCACAGTTAACACATTTTCGAAGGCTGTCGGCCTGACGGATACGGCTACCGTGATCTCCAAGACCGCGCAGATACGGACGAGCTATGCCGTCGTGGCTGCTGATCTCCTTGAGGTTAAGCGTGGCGAAAGGCTCGACGTGCTCGATCAGATCGAATTCGAAAGGGTAAATTGGTACCGCGTTCGCGCTCGTGACGAAGACCACACCGAGGGTTGGATCGAGGCCCAGCATGTCATCACTAATGAGGTTCTTGAAAGCTCGCAGAAGTTGGCTGAAGGATTTCAGAATCGCGTTCCACATGCTGCCGGGAAACTTCGCGCGGCTTCAAACCTTCGGCTCAATCCGGCACTGAACTCGGAGAATGTACTATTCAAGCTGGCCAGCGGTGCGAACTTCGAGATCATGGATTGGGAATTCGTACCTAAGGCCGAGGTCTCGGACGTCGATGACGCAGCGACCGGTGAGGCAAAGAAACCGGTTACTACGAAGAACGAAGAGATAGAGGCAGCAAGGCTCGCTGGTGAACCTGAAAAGCTGGATGAAAAGTACGACATCTGGTATCAGGTCAGACTTGACCCCTCGGTTTCACCGGCGCCGGCGGGATGGCTGTTCGGCAGACAGGTGGAACTGCAGGTTCCAAGTGATATAGCTTTTTTCCAGGAAAATAATCGCAAGTTCGTTTCATGGCAGCGGTTAGATACAGATGCCGCAGGAAAAGCGGTGACATCTGACCGTTCGGCGACACCGGGTAATTGGATCGTACTTTCCCGCACGAATGTCGTTAAAGCGATCGATGGTGTCGAGCCTGACTTTGACCGAATAGTGGTCTTCGCATTCGATAAATACGATCAGAGCTATTACATGGCCTGGCGTTCAGCGGGCGAGGTCTGGGGCATGTTGCCGATGACTGTCGAGGGCAGCGGTGATAATAAGACGGTAACGCTCCAGATCCGCCACCCGGAAGGCCGTATGGACGAGAAACGCTTCGCGGTTTACCGCGACAAGAATCGGGTCCGCGTTACGCCGCCCGAGGATATAGCCCAATATTACCAGGAAAAGAAATAGATGGACGCGGATCACTCTAATGCGATCCCACAAGAGGTCGACTACGAGGTGTCTGACTCAATAGACCTCCACGGATTTCGTCCCGAGGACATTTCAAAGGTGACCCGGGTGTATCTTGACGAGGCACGTAAGAAAGGATTTGCGATAGTGAGGATAGTTCACGGAAAAGGGATCGGAGTGCAGCGGGAAACCGTCAGAAAGATCTTGAGTGAGACCGCCTTTGTGAAAAGATTTCGAACAGGTGATGAATTTTCCGGAGGATGGGGAGCGACGATCGCCGAGCTTGATATCGCGGGCTAGCGTTCGTCCAAAACGTCCGCCCAGTGCTCATCCGCTTCGTGCAGAGTCTGATACGAGTCAATAAGGATCTCTTGCTCCTCGATGCGAGCCTCAGCTGCGGCAAGTCGGTCTGAAAGCTTCACACATCGTCGCTCGAGCTCATGAAGGCGTTTCTTTCGCTCTCTGTCGAGACGGTCAAGATAGAACATATATGTGAGCTGCAAGCCCGCAACACCGGCGAGTGCGAGGCAAAGACAGATAAGCACATATACAAGCATGGTCAATTTGCCGCCCCTTTTAAAAAGCCGGGCAGCGGCAGCTGAAACGGCATCGGATCTGCCGATAAAAGACGATACCTGGGGGTAATTTCTGATTATACTCCTCGTGTTCTGAATTGAAAAGAAATTCCGAATCGTCCGACATGCCCCAACCTGCTGTAAGGATGGAAAGGCTATACGATTGAACGTTTAAGGGAAGTATAGAATGCAAACCGAAAAGTTAGAATTGGTTTACACCCTGATGTGCGATGATGTTCGCATCGAGATGGGTAACAAGATCTCATTGATGGGGATCTTTCAAAACATAATGGTCGAACGCCTGCCGGTGTCTCTGATCAAGTTTGCGGTTATAAACCATTGGCGTGGCGAAGGCAGTCATCAGACCGAGGTGAGGATCTTATCTCCCGACCGGGCGAACATGGTCGTAACATCGCAGCCGACTGCGGTCGATCTGTCGCCGGGCGGATTTACGGATAACGTGAGCTTTTTTGTGAACGTCGTCTTTCCCGACGCGGGAACGTACTGGGTTCAAACGATCGCGGATGCAGAAGTGATGGAAGAGTTCCCGCTGATAGTAACAGATGCAGGAACGGTCAACGCGATGCAGGCACCCGACCACGTCTCTGAATCGATCAACTAGCTACTTTTCGGTTCGAGAGACATCGAGAGTGATGGCGGTCCGGTAGATCGCAGCGTTGTCGACGACGATCTCATTCGAACCCGAAACACCCTTAAACTTTGCAGTTACGCGATATTTTCCGCCGCCCTGCGGCTGTCGAAACGCGAAATCCCCGCTGATATTCGTGTAGACCGTAGCGACCTTTTTTACAGAACCGTTCTCGCCTATCCTTTCCAGATCGACCTTTGCTCCGGTGACGCTCGTGCCTTCACGATAAAACACACTGCCGCGGATCATTACCAGTGAGCCGGGGTCGACACTCAATATCAGACGATTTCCTAGATCGCGGATCCCGTCCCGGACCTCGACTGCAAATAGAACGCCGGTGCTGTAACCGTCAGCATCGAACGCAACATTGTATTTCCCGCTCTTTAGTCCGCTGATAATAAACTCGCCTTTCGAATTTGCCCGTGTGGATTTAACAACCTCGTTGTTTTGCCTAACCTCAACAACCGCACCGGCGATGCCTCGGTCACTTCGATCGCGAACCTTACCCTTTACGCCGCCGGTCTGAGCACTGGACTGGGCGACAAACACGAAAAGGACGGCGAATCCTAAAAAGGTTGCCGCCCTGTTATTGAAACTGCACGTGATAAAACTAAGCATGTTTTTCTGCCGCCGAAGCCGTCGAACGAAATTCGTTCGCAACATCATTGATGATGTTTTCGAGGGTTCGGGTTGGCTTGTAACCTACCAAACGCCCCGCTTTTTCAAGGTTTGGTACACGCCGCTGCATATCTTCAAAGCCTTCGCCGTACGCTTCGTCGTAGCTTACATACTTGATCGTACTGGTACTGCCTGTAAGTTCGATCGCCTTCTCCGCGAGTCCGTTTATCGAAACCTCTTCGCTGTTGCCGAGGTTGATGACCTGACCGAAACATTCCGGAGCGTCGAGGAGCTTTACCAGTCCTTCGACGACGTCATGAACATGGCCAAAACATCTAGACTGAGTACCGTCGCCAAACACCGTGATCGGTTCGTTCTTCAGTGCTGCCTGCACAAAACGAGGAACGACCATGCCGTATTGACCGGTCTGCCGCGGACCTACTGTGTTAAAAAGCCGAACGACAACAACCGGCAGACGCGTCTCTTTGAAATGTGCGAGGGCGAGAAATTCATCCAATGTCTTGGCACAGGCGTACGCCCAGCGGTGTTTGTCGGTCGCACCCGTGAGTAGGTCATCTTCCTCGCTGAACGGGACCTTGGCACCCTTTCCATAAACCTCTGAGGTGCTCGGTATCAGCACGCGCTTACGGTAACGTGAACAGAACTTCAGGATGACGTCAGTACCGTGGAATATGGTCTCGATAGTTTTTACAGGCTGTTCCATGATAAGACGAACGCCCACGGCACTCGCCATATGGTAAACGCGATCGGTATCACGGATCAGGTCTTCCATAAGTGACTCGTTGAGAACCGTGTCAATGATCAGCCGAAAGTTCTTATTGCCTTCGAGATGCTCTACGTTTGCATAGCGGCCAGTCGACAGGTCGTCGATCACCGTTATCTCGTGGCCCTGTTCGATAAGTTTGTCTGAAAGATGGCTGCCGACAAATCCGGCGCCGCCTGTGATGAGGATCTTCATAATATTAAACCTGCGCACCGGCACCTTTCGCCGTTACGCCCCTGAAATAATCTACTGTTTTCTTTAGTCCGTCTGCCAGAGGAACTTTCGGTTCCCAACCTAGTAATTTCTGTGCACGTTCGATATTTGGCTGTCGCTGTTTGGGATCGTCCTGCGGCAGCGGAAGATGCTTGACCCGAATCTCGCTGCCGATGCATTTGCCGACCTCTTCCGCCAGATCGTTCATCGTGAATTCGCCCGGGTTGCCTATATTCACCGGCATATGGATGTCATCACCCTCGGCATTCATTAGCCGGATTATCCCATCAACAAGGTCGCTGACGTAGCAGAACGAACGGGTCTGATTGCCGTCACCGTAAATGGTCAATTCCTCGCCGCGAAGTGCCTGTACGACAAAATTCGAGACCACACGCCCGTCATTCTCAAGCATTCGCTCGCCATAAGTGTTGAAAATACGGACTATCCGCGTCTCTACTTCGTTCTGTCGATGATAGTCCATCATCAGCGTCTCGGCGACACGTTTGCCCTCGTCGTAACAGCTTCGCAGGCCGATCGGGTTAACGTTTCCCCAATAGTCTTCAGTCTGCGGATGGGTCAGAGGATCGCCGTAAACCTCGCTTGTCGATGCCTGCAGTATTCTCGCCTTAACACGCTTCGCCATTCCGAGCATATTTATCATGCCCATCACGCTCGTCTTTACGGTCTTAACGGGGTTGTACTGATAATGCACCGGCGACGCGGGGCAGGCGAGATTATAGATCTGGTCTACCTCGAGCAATATCGGCTCAGTGACGTCATGCCGCACCAGCTCAAAACTTCGATTATCGAACAGATGGGCTACGTTTGCCTTTCGGCCTGTGAAAAAATTATCGAGGCAAATAACCTCGTGGCCTTCGCCAAGCAGTCGTTCGCACAGGTGCGATCCGATAAATCCGGCGCCGCCGGTAACTAAGATCCTCATATATCAATGTGATTAGGCTCGAGCCAATAAGGAATCCATTATCCCTAAACAGCGAATGCGAGGCAATGAGCGATCAAAAAAGACGCTCGCATACGCTTGGTCAATTCAAATGTCTTTCGAAAAAGGCCAAGATTCGTTCGTATTCATCGGCCCAGCTTTCCGGGCGAACGAAGCCATGGTTTTCTGACGGATAAAGCATCGCTTCGAAATACTGCGTTTTGTTCAGGCGGATCAATTTCTCGATCAACTGGACGGAATCCTGCACATGGACGTTGTCGTCGGCCATTCCGTGCAATATAAGCAACGGTCGCTCCAGCTTGTCCGCATAGCTTATCGGCGAACTGCGCCGGTATGCCTCAGGGTTCTTGTCAGGGAACCCGAGCCTCTGAGCCGTGTAGCCGGGATTCGTGGCGAAATAGTTTTTCCAGTCGAACACCGGCCGTAACGCTGCAGCCGCCGCGATCCGTTCCGGGGCACGCATTGCGAGCATTCCTGCCATAAATCCGCCGTAGCTGCCGCCGTACGCTCCGACGCGTTTTTGATCGACCGCATAGTTCGCGACCATGTGGTCGATCGAATCAATGTGGTCATCGAAGTCCTTGCCGCCGAGGAAATCGTAAACGTCCGTTCGCCAATCGCGTCCGTAACCGGCCGACCCGCGGTAGTCGATGTCGAGCACGACATAGCCTTTCCTCGCCAGCATGTCGTTGAACATAAACTCGCGGTAATAGTTGTTCCAGCCGTTGATCACATTCTGCAAATACCCCGCGCCGTGAACAAATATCGCCATCGGATATTTCTTCTTCGACTTCGGATCATGACCGGGCGGCAGATAGATCTTCGCCGGGATCTTCTTGCCGTCGCGTGAAGGTATTTCGATGAACTGCGGAACGGTCCATTTCCGGGCCGCAAACGACGACGGGACAGTCTCGGTCAACTTTTTCGGGAATGAAAGTCCCCGGCATCGCGGGCAGACGCGGACCAGATGCAACTCGCCAGGCTGATCCCATTTGGAGAATTCATAAAGCAGATTTGGCTGAGATTCGTCGTTCACTTGAGGACTTCCCCGCATCCCTTCATAACCGGCACCCTCCACGTTAAGAACACTGCGGTCAGGCATATAGATCGAACTGAACGTACGTTCTGTGTAGCCATCCTTGGTGGATAGGAAGACTACTTCCGTGGAATCACCTGTCCACTTTGCCCATTCGACCTGCCAATTTCCTTTTGTGAGCTGTTCGATCTGTGCGTTGGAGGTAAATCCGGGTGAGCCTTCGGCGACTCGTGCGTTCGGGTCGGTGACGGCGGTAGTGGCTGCGGCGAGCGTCGCGAGGTAGAGATGGTTATAGCCGTCGCGTTCCGAGCCAAAGAAAAGCTGTGCGGGGTTTTTTGGGTTTGGCTCGAAGATCGTCGAAAGTGGTGCCTGCCATTTGTCGTCGGTTTCTTCGGTCACGAGTATTACTTTCTCGTCCTTTGCACCAACGTTGTAAACGTAAAAAAGCTGTCGGCGTTTTGTGTCCTTATCGAGCCGATCGACGATCAGCGATCGATTGTCGGCGGCCCAGACCATACGGCGAAAACTGGATACACCTTCAGGCTTCGGGAGCTTGATCTCGAACGGCGTGTCACGGCTGCCGTCGGTGAGCGTTGCGAATAGGGTCTGCTCCGTCCATCCGCGGCGAATGTTCCCAGCCGCGGTCAATTCCGGTAGATAATTCGGCACGACCAGCGTCTTTTGTTTCGAACTGTCCGAAACAACGTACGCGATCCTGCTGCCATCCTTGCTTGGTGTGACAGCCCCGACCGATTTGAACGCCTGCGGATTCGATTCCTTTGTCAGTTGCACGACCAATGGACGATCCAAATGCATAACAAAAACATGGCCACCCTGTGTGTACATTATTCGCTGGTTATCAAGAAAACGGCCTCCGGCTTCGGGCGACTGGGTGATCGTCAAACGCTGCGGCTTCTTTGTCTCGATCGGTAAAAGGTATATATCGCCGCCGTAATTGAAGACCAACTTGCTTGAGTCCGGCGACCACTCGAAATTCCCAAGCTGATTCTCGCGTGCCTTCACGAAGTCATCCCGTACCTCAATTCCGTAATCGAGCTTGTTCTCTTTATCCGGAGTTCTGTACGGAACCGGGAGTTCCGCCGGGCTCAAGATCTTCTCGGGCGAACCGCCGCTTGTAGAAACGAGATAAAGATCCAACCGCGGCTTGCCCTCCGCATTCCACAAATAGACGACCTTCTCTCCGTCGGGAGAAAGCTTCTCGCCTGACACACGCTGACCCGCGATCGATGGTTCCGACATTATCTGTCGCACGCTGAGTGTTTGAGCATCCGTGCCCAAAAAAAGGCAGAGAACTACAAAGGTGACGAATAAGGGAGCTAATGTTTTATTGATCATGAACTATTCTTCGTTGGGGTCTAGTGCTTCTTTAAGTGCCTTCAATTCAGGCAAAACCAAATGATCTTTTGGTCGGTCGGCGGCCGTTTTCGTATCGATGAGAGCGGAGAGATTCAAGGCCTTAACTTCTGTGCTATAGATCTCATATGTGAGTGAATTAGCGAGTGCATTAGTGTAATCGCCAAGTCCTTTTACCTCACCTAAGAGATCCACATCGCCGATCGTCGTTTCGAACGTAAAGTTCGTTCCGTTTCTTAGCGTCGCCTCATCAAAAATATACGGTCGATCTGCTGGGAACTGCCTAGGGCGGGGAGCAAATGGTGTACAACCTTCGAATATTATCGTTCGACCGTGAATAACAAAGGTCAAGGTCTTGCGTGATGTAGCCGGATGAGTGAAGGCTGATAGCTACGCCGCCGACGATCACATACTCAACGCCATCCTCGCTCAAGCTGGTGATCGCTCGTTTCAGGTCGATCATCGATTCCCAGATGTTTCCAAAGGCCCCCGCCGCTTTGCTCGTTCCAACTCCGCCTGGAACTCCATCGCTGACTGAAGTTCGTCGATCCTTTCCTGCGGGGTTTTCCTGAGTTTTGCCACCAGCAAAGTGAGATCGATACCGAAATCCCTGGCCGCAGCTATCCTGCTTCCAGGTCTCGGATCGAGCAGCTTTTCTTCCGACGTTCGGCTCATAGGTAATATTAGGACAAAAAGAGGAAAATGTTGACTGGGAAATAGGTTCTGCCAATAATCATTCTTATGCAGCAAGTCCCCGATGAGAATACCGATCCTGAACGCTCTAAGCCTGAACACAGCGGTTCATATTACTATGACGACGCCCACGGCTATCAGGACTATGATCCTGAATCTGACGATGATGTTGAAGAGGATGCCGGATCAGTTCGGGCTGACGGTGATGTCGACGGCGATGTTTCGCCAGCGGCCTTGGTTGAATCTAATGAAACTAAGCAGGAAACGTGTGACGTGGCCGGCGAGGATAGCGAGCCAAATGTGGATGGCCTGTAGGCCGACCGTCTGCTGCAGTATCGCACATATCGCCAGCGGCAAGACCAGCTGAGAGATAATAGAAATATAGAGCGGGCTTTTCGTGTCGCCTGTTCCCTGAAGGCCGCCGGTGTACGTCAATGCCGCCGAGATGAACAAGCCGGAGATACTCAGCACACGAAGAAGCTGCGTGCCGATCGCAAGCA
This sequence comes from Acidobacteriota bacterium, assembly GCA_023389035.1. GTDB lineage: Bacteria > Acidobacteriota > Blastocatellia > Pyrinomonadales > Pyrinomonadaceae > OLB17. The sequence goes on along the minus strand of JAEWFC010000023.1, from coordinate 363,346 downwards.
CCGCAGGCTCTTCCATTCCAAAAAATCCAAGCAGCTGTTCCGGGAAAAAGAAAAAGAAGAACCCGAGAAACGCTGCCCCAACCATTCCGTATCGAGCAGCGATGTGAACAGCGGAGTTTGCGCGGTCAGGATGACCCGCACCGAGATTCTGCCCGGCGACCGACGCCGCCGCACCCATTAACCCGACCGACGTCCACGTCACAAGTGAAAAAAGCTGTGTGTATGAGATCGCAAACGCGGCCTGTGCCGCCGCACTTTGAGCCAGCGAGCCAATAAACGCGAGCATTGCTACACCGCCGATGTTCATCGCGATGCCTTGAAATCCGGTTGGCAAACCGAATTTGAATATCGAACGAATTATCGCCCAGTCGGGTTTGTAGCTACCGCCTTTCGGAAACGAAATGACCCACCCACCGTGGAGCAGTCGCCACAGAGCGTACAACGCGACAGAGCCCGAAGCGATGCTTGTGCCCATCGCCGCACCTGCGGTCCCGAATGCCGGTATCGGCCCGAGCCCGGCGATCAGCACGACATTCAGTACCAGATTCAGCACCGTCATGACGATCCCAAGCACCATCGGGGTCCGTGCATCACCGGCCGAACGCAGAGCGCCGCTCAACATGAAAAAGACCAATAAACCCTGACTGAAAATGAATGTGATCCGCAGGTAGGGAAGTGCCTCGGCCTTTACGCCCGCCTCGGCGTTCACGAGATCTAGCAGCCACGGCGAGGCGAAATATCCGACCGGAGCCATTATTCCGAGCGAGATTATGATCGCCGTCAGAAACGCCTGGTAGACCGTGCGGTCAACCTTTTCCTCATTGCCGGCACCCGCAAATCTAGCGACAAGCACGCTCATCCCGGTAAAGAGCGACGAAATGAAAACGATCACTACAAGAAAGATCTGCCAGCTGATGCCGATCGCGGCGTTCCCCTGATACCCGACCATGTTCCCAACAACAATGTGATCGACCAGTCCCTGTAGCCCGGCGATCACATTCGTTAGCATCGTCGGCCAAGCGATCTTCCAAACGGCGCGTCCGAGCGGCCCCTCGACGATCGAGCGGTCGTATCGCGACTTCGGCCGAGGCGGTTCTATCGCCTCTTCTGCTTCAACGGAAACCTGTGTACCGGGCTCAGCCATTTTTGATCAAGTGACCAGTATAGACCCGCCGGTCAGCGAAACCTAGAGATCAACCAGTATCTTAAAGCCGCCATACACCATCCGCGTACAGTCGAATAGCGGATCGCCCTCAGGCGGTATCATCGCTGGATCAGCGAATACCTTCTTCATCACGGAGTTGCGATGAGCCTCCGACTTGAATTCGACGGCCGCGAAGATCGCCGTTTCCCCAGGTTTAAGCTCTAGAAGCTCGGTAAAGGGTACGACGCCCTCGGCCGCAAGGTCCGAAGCGATATATTCGCGATATCGTAGGGCCCCGTGCTTCATAAACACCTTGCCCACCGAGGTGGCCATTTTCTTATAGGCCGCGACGTTGTCTTCCCTCATTGGAACCAAATACACGTCTGAATATCTCGACATACCTACGCTCCTATTTCCCTGGCTGCAAGAACGCCCCTGAAATTTTCGCGATAGTACCAGGCCAGAAAGATAAACGCGATCACCAGAAATATCGCGATCGGCAGTCCTTCCGGAGCAAGGAATATATGCACAAAAAGTATGTTTACAACTATCGGCGAGAGTATAACCAACGCCAGAGGCACGTAACGTCCGATCAATAGCAGGATGGCACAGACGAGCTCGGTAATCTTTAGCAAAGTGAAAAAGTAACCAGATGCCGCCAGGCCTTCATTGAACATCTTGTTAGCTCCTTCCATCGGTGGCGGCGTTACAAGATCGAAAAAATAAGCGAGCGATGCGAACAGAAACAGCAGGCCCACCAGCGTGCGTACAATGATCACCGCGATCTTCATAGTAAATTTCTCCTGTCCTTATGCGACCTGAACGTATTCGGCGAGCCGCTCAATGCATTGTCCCCAGCCGCCCCGGTGCTTCTCGAGGTGATCAGGGTCGATAAATCCGGTCTGATGAAGCCGGAACTTAGTTTTCGCTCCGATCTCACTAAAAGCGAGTGATAGCAGGGTGTCGCACCAGATCTCGCCTGATTCATACTCACGCTTCCAGGTCTTTTCAATGAGTTCCGGCGTTACTATCTGCCGATAAACGCCGGAGACCCAATGCTTTTCGCCTTCCGGCGAGCACATGCAGAAGCGGTAATAGCCGCCGACGCGAAACTCGATCTCGCAGTGCGGTAAGGTGAAATCCTTTGGGCCCCACCAATTCGCAAGATGCTTTGGGTGGGTCCATACCTCAAATACAAGATCGCGCGGAGCATCGAAGATCCGCTCGATCACCAACTCTCTGCCGGCTGCAGTTCTAGGTGATGACATGCGCAAAGGTTCTCTAATTCTGAAAAATACGGATGCGGATCCTAATTAGTTCCCGAACACCAGGCAGCTATGCGGTCGCATTCGAGGTGTCGTAATTGATCATCCAATTTACCCCGAACCGGTCCGTCAGGCATCCCCAATACGCGTTCCAAAAGGTATCGGCGATCGGCATAATAACCGTCCCGCCGTCGCCGAGAGCCGTGAACAGGCGGTCGGCTTCTTCCTTCGAGTCCGGATTATATGTTATCGAGAAATTGTTACCGACAGTCAGCTTTTGACCCATCGATTCCAGCGAATCCGTCGCCATCAGCATCGTCCCTTCCGTCCCGAGCGGGAGAGCGATGTGTGCGATCTTGTCCTTTTCGTTCTCCGCGATCGGCGATTCGTCGCAACCGGGCGTTTCACCAAATCGCATCACTGCCTGAAACTCGCCGCCGAAAACCGACTTGTAGAAGTTAAATGCCTCTTCTGTATTACCTGCAAAATTAAGATATGGGTGTACTGAAGCCATTGCTCTGTCTCCTTTGACTTGAAATTAATGACGAAACCACCCGGGCGACATTTCGCCACGCCGCCCGAGTAGTCGGATAAAATGTTTTAGAACGATCAGTTCCTGATCTGTGCCAGGTATTCGTCGAGTTTGTCGAAGCTCGAACCCCAACCGTCGACCACGCCGATCTTCTCGTGCTTTATACGATCCTCGACCGTCGGGTGTGAGATCGTCAGCGTCAGCCGGCACCGGTCTCCGAGATCATCGAAAACTGCAGTGGTGGTCATGCCCGTCGGAAGGTCCATGCCGGGATTCGACTCGATGAAATCCTCGCCGAATTCGTCCGTTGAGACGATCTTGTTCTTCGGATCGATCTCGATGATCACGCCCTTTCCCGGATATTCGGTGCCGTCGGGGCCGACCATTACATATTCGTTGGTGCCGCCGACATGCCAATCGTTTGAAATGACACGTGTTGTAAAGCCCTTTGGTCCGAACCATTTCTCGATGTGCTCTGTCTCGGTCCAAGCGGCCCATACCAGATCACGCGGGGCCGAAAACTCGCGGACGATCACGACATCTTTTGAATTACTCTTCTTTTCGGTCTCAACTGCTGCAGTCATATTTTTGCTCCTAAAGTAGATCTTGCTAATAGTTCGGTAGATAACGATCGAGCCGCACCAGCATTTGCTGCAGTCCTTCGACCGCTCCATATTCTCGGGCTGCTGCGTCACGCATCTCTGCTGAATCAAACACAAGGCGGATCCTGATCTCCGTTCGTCCGTTGAGATCGATCAGATCGATATGCGAGACAAAGCTCACGTCCGACCGTTCTTTCGTGTTTCCGGAATTGCGATATACGATCCGAGCCGGTTCCTGCACTTCTATGTACTCGGTGCGATTTGGATAATCCGTGCCATCAGGCCCATGCATTACGTGCAGCCAGAGACCGCCCGGCCTGACGTCCATTGTTTCTGTTGTAGTCGTGAATCCATCTGGCCCCCACCAGTTTGAGATGTGGGCCGGATCGGTCCACGCCCGCCAGACTAGTTCGCGAGGTGCATTTAAGACACGCGTCTCCATGATCTCGCGGTCCGTGTCGCCGGCCGTAGGTTTGTTTGCTGCTGCTGTCATTTCTTCGGTGCTTTCTTTCGCTGCCGCTTTTTCGGCGGATCGGCTTGCTGCTGTAGTTGTTGAAGGTAGATCTCCAGCCGGTCTAGGCTCTGTTCCCAGAACTTTCGGTACTGATCGACCCAATCCGAAGCTTCCTTCAGAGGCTCAGCGACAAGATAGCAGGGCCGCCACTGTGCCCTGCGTTCCTGTCTGATCAGGCCCGCTTTCTGCAGGACCTTAAGGTGCTTTGTTACCGCCGGCATCGTCATCTTCAGCGGTTTCGCGAGTTCCGTGACGGACGCTTCGCCCGTCGATAGACGAGCGAGGATCGCTCTCCTCGTCGGATCGGCGAGTGCTGAAAATGTGATGTCCAATCGGTCTGATCGAGAAAGCATTTTACTATATAGTTAATTAACCAGGTAGTAAACTAACAGACAAATATTTGCCTGTCAAAACACGGTCGTCTTACGCCGTCGCGCTCTTATTTTCGGCATCTGCGGATTTGTGCTTGACCACGAATGCCCGCAGCTCACGCACCTTATCTCCGTCGAACGTGTACACGTCGCAATAGGAGTAGGCGTCATGCCCCATCGTCATATCGCCCCAGCAGACGGCAGAATCGCCCTCGGCAACGATCTTGTCCACGGTAAATTTCGGCGGCTCCATTCCTCCGTTCGACGCCATGAATTCGCGAACGGCCTGTTTTCCTTTCACCTCTGGCTCGCCGACCATTTTCCACGTGATGTCGTCGGTGCAGAACTCGAGAAAGCCGTCCGAGCTTCCAGCTGCGAATGAGTCATTGATCTTCTGAACGATGTCCTTTTTGCTTTGTGACATTTGTATCTCCTTTGTATTTAGAATTGCGTCGTTAACTAATATGGGAGGACTCCACCACCGATAGAAAGTTTCCGGCCGGATCACGGAACCACGCGATGTTCGGTCCCAAATTCATCTCTTTCCCACGAAAGATGCCTTTCGCGTCCGTTTGGATGTCGCCTCCAAAAGTTTCGAGCGAGATACCGGCGCTTATCAGCTCATCTACAGCCTCGTCGATGTTCGACACCTTGAAATTGAGCAGCGTGAACGTCGCGGGCTGGTGGTCTTTCTTCGGATAAATGAACAGATCGGCTCCGCCAGCGAGCTTTATGGCAAGGCCTTCTTGCTCGGTGATAACGTCGAGCCCGAGTTTTCCGCCATAGAAATCTCTCGCAGCACCGAGGTCGTCTACCGAAAAGCTGCTGAATACCCTGTTGTCCTTGAACATAACTTTCTCCGTGGATTTAATGAGTCTTTACCATAACGCAATCACTTGTCCAATGCAAGTAATATAAATTGCAAAGTGCAAGTGTGTTACAATAGAGACTGAGATGACAGTGCCCACTGACGAACTTCGTTCGAATTGTCCCGTAAACTTCGGGCTCGAGACATTTGGAGACAAATGGTCGCTCCTGATCGTTAGGGATATTGTGTTTTGGGGAAAAAAGACCTACGGCGAGTTCCTGCGGTCCGATGAGGGCATAGCGACCAATATTCTGGCGTCGCGGCTTTCGCAGATGGAGGAAAACGGAATACTAAGACGTGAGCCTCACCCGACCGATCGACGCAAGGACCATTATTCGCTGACCGAAAAGGGACTTGAGCTGATACCGCTTTTGGTTGAGATCGTTGCGTGGAGCGGTAAGCTTGTCGAATGGCAGTCTGTCGCAGGCGGCGGCACACCTGAACAGATCAAGCAGGTGAAACGTTTCGCGGAAACTCGTGATAAACGGAAGATAATCGACGAGATCCGCCGAAAAGTATTGGGCGGCGGATATTTTTTCGAGGGCGTCGAGCAGCCAGTGCGCCCCCGAAAAAAGAATACGAGAAACTCTTAGGAGCGTTTCGGCCGTTCGTTAGATTTGAGCACACGCTTGCGAAGGCGGATCGCTTTGGGCGTGACTTCGATAAGCTCATCATCGGCAATAAACTCGAGTGCACGCTCGAGCGACATTTCGCGGATCGGGACAAGACGCATCGCCTCGTCGGCAGACGTCGTCCGCATGTTTGAAAGCTTCTTTTCCTTGATCGCGTTAACGTCCAGATCGACGGCTCGTGCATTTTCGCCCACGATCATTCCTTCATAGACCTTGACCTGCGGCTTGATGAAAAGCGTGCCGCGTTCCTGAAGGTTGTATAACGAATAGGTGGTTGATTCGCCCATTCGGTCGGCGACCAATGAACCGGTCGATCGATTCTTCATCTCGCCCTGCCACTTATCGAACCTCAAGAAGATCGTATTCAGTAGGCCGGTGCCTTTTGTCTCCGTGAGAAATTCGCCGCGGAACCCGATAAGCCCGCGTGACGGTATCTCATATTCCAGACGGACGCGGCCCGACCCGTTATTGATCATCTTGGTCATCTGGCCCTTGCGGCGTCCGAGGGCTTCAGTTACCACGCCGATAAATTCCTCAGGCACGTCAACAACCACCTGCTCAAAAGGTTCCAGAGTTTCACCGGTGGTTTCGTCCTTCTTCGTGATAACCTCAGGCTTTGAGACCTGCAGTTCATAGCCCTCACGCCGCATCATCTCGATAAGTATCGCAAGCTGCAGCTCGCCGCGGCCCGAAACCTTAAACTGTTCCGCAGCCTCGGTCTGTGTCACGCGAAGGGCTACGTTGCCGAGAAGTTCCTTTTCAAGCCGGTCCTTGATCTGCCGCGATGTAACGAACTTACCGTCGATCCCCGAGAACGGCGACGTGTTGACGCCGAAGATCATTGAGATCGTCGGCTCATCGACGGCGATCACGGGCAGCGGTTTAGGATTATCGGTCGTCGTGATGGTCTCGCCGATATTGATATCATCGAAACCGGCAAGTGCAACGATCTCACCGACACCTGCCGAATCAACGTTCGTACGTTCGAGCCCCTCGAACACGAAGAGTTCCTTGACCCTTGTCTTCTGGGTTGAGCCGTCCCGCTTTGCAACGATAACTTCCTGGTTCTTTGCGATCTCGCCTGAAAATATGCGGCCGATCGCGAGACGTCCGACAAACGGGTTGTAGTCGATGTTTGCGACCAGTAGCTGAAGTGAATCGTCTCTTAAAGGTATCGGGGCGGGAATGGTCTCGATGATCTGATCGAAAAGTGGGATAAGGGTTGTTGACTCGTCTTCCGGATTTTTCTTCGCGATACCATCTCGTGTGATGGCGTAAAGGATCGGAAATTCGATCTGCGAGTCGCTTGCACCGAGATCGATGAACAAGTCGTAGATCTCATTTACAACCTCCTCGGGGCGGGCGTCCTGGCGGTCCATCTTATTCACGACCGCGATGCAGGGAAGTTTTAGCTCGAGCGCCTTTCGCAGCACGAAACGCGTCTGCGGCAGACATCCCTCCGCGGCGTCGACCAGCAGAACGATCCCGTCCACCATTTTAAGAACGCGTTCCACCTCACCTCCGAAATCCGCGTGCCCCGGCGTGTCGACGATGTTTATCTTGTAGTCGCCAAACCTGACGGACGTATTCTTGGCCATGATCGTGATCCCGCGTTCACGTTCGAGGTCCATTGAGTCCATGACGCGTTCGACCACTTCCTGATTGTCACGGTATGTGCCGGATTGCTGGAGCATGGCGTCGACTAGCGTCGTTTTACCGTGGTCAACGTGGGCGATGATGGCGATGTTGCGGATCTTTTCGTTACTGATCATTGATGTAAAAAGCTGCCTGAAAGCAAACGGAAATAATGATTGATTGCAGCCCAAAAGGCAACCTTTAAAACAAAAAAACGACCGGCAGAGATGGGCTCTGCCGATCTAATTGGCGGAACAAACCAATGTTTTCAGGCCGCTTAATTAGGCCGATCGTTCTCGATCTGAAGATTGTTCGTCACTGCGAACGAATTCGGGATCGAGCGTGCGATGATGTTCATCGTGTCGTAATCGCCCCGATGCCGGACCGTGCCTTCGAGAGATATGCGGCCGTTATCGACGATCAGGCGGACCGCCGGATTGTTGGGCCAGATATAGCCCGAAAGGCCGCCGGTATTAGCTATTCGTGCATAAAGTGCCCGGCGAATATCATCGTCGAACCGCGAAGGCGGCAAGATCTCGATATTGTTGATGACGTTTGTCACACCCGGTATCCGCTCGACCGCAGCTTTCGCATCCGAGCGGTTCACGCCGTTCCTGACTTTACCGGTCAACGTGACGGTGCTTCCATCGATCGAAAAACCGATGTGGTCGTAAACCTCGTAGTAGGGCAGGCGAAGGATCTTTTTAAACACCTGCTGCCCGAGTGCTGTAGTGGCCGCCGCGTCACCGGAAAGGCCCTGAGCACTCACGTTCACGAATGAAAAAGCAAAAATAGCAAAGGTAAATGCTATGAATCTCGTATATAATTTCATTACCCAAGTTCTCTCCTTCCATTAATCTCACCGTCAATAACGACGGTAGTCATTTGAAGATATCCAAGGGCAAATAGATGCCTGAAAACGCTTTAATTCGGTGTTGTTACGCTATTTTCGAGCGATCACTGACTGTCGGATCGCCTCATAGAGTACGATGCCGACGGCGGTCGAAAGGTTGAGGCTTCGAACCGCGGTCCCGGGCATTGGTATTGTGAGAAGCCGGTCGGAATTGGCAGACAAAATGGCTTCCGGAAGGCCTCGAGTTTCCGGTCCGAAAACAAGGCAATCCTCCGCCTGAAAGCTCCATTCGGTGTACGGCGTCTGAGCTTTAGTCGTTAGATAAACGAATCGAGACGAGGGAAGTGCCGAATAGAGATCAGCGATCTCGTTGTGCCTGGAAAGCTCGACGTGGTCCCAATAGTCCAGCCCTGCACGCTTTAGTGTTCGATCATCCATACGGAAACCGGTGACACCGACGATATGCAGGGCGGTGCCGGTCGCTGCGCAAAGGCGCGCGATGTTGCCGGTATTCGGCGGTATCTCAGGTTCGTAGAGTGCGACGTGAAACATGTATTTATCGAGTCGGATCGTGTCGAACGCGTTTAGTCAACGGCGGCGGAAATGCACATCCGGTGCATCTTTTTAATAGCAAATGTCATCAGTAATTGCAGTTTGCCCTGATACCAAAACTGCCCGACAGCGTTCCTTTATGCTACAATCCGCCTTTATCGAAAATCGAATGATGTTGAGGACCTTTTTCTTGGAAAAAACATATTTGCGCCTGATCGCAGGACTCGGATTGCTATTTGTACTCGCGGTTCCCGCATGGTCGCAAACCCCGAGGCCTGCCCCGACGCCGGCGAATCCCGACGTCGCGAGCGATGAGAAAAAGGTCGAGGCGGCCGTATCCGCTGCTAAGATCTCATCGGGAAACCTGACAGCCGAACAGGTCGCAGAACTTGTTATCGCCATCTACGGTTTTCCTAACGGCCGAACTACACTCAACCACATTCGAAAGACCGCGACCGAACGCGGCAAGATCACCGTAACCAACGCCGCAGGAAAATCCGAGACTGCGACATATCAGCGATGGTTTCTCAGAGGAGCAGACGAGATCGAAAAGACACGCATCGATCAGCAGTTTCCGAACGTGCGGTTCTCTCTGATCTTTGACGGAAACGAGCTCTTCACAGTCTTCAACGAATCGTCATTTATCCCGAATGAAGACGCCGCACAGGCGTTTCGCGACAAGCTCTTCCACAGCATCGATGCGTTGCTTCGATATAAGGAATCCGGTGCCGAGCTGGTTCTCGGGGGACGTGAAAAGATCTTTGGCGTCGAGTATCACCTTCTCGACATGACCGATAAGCTCGGACGCCGTACGCGGTATTATGTCAGCGTGAAGAGCTTTCGGGTAATGATGCTCGATTACACGTCGGCAGGTGTCGATTACCGGCGGAAGTTTTACGATTATAACTACGCACAAGGCACGCTTTATCCGTTTCAATCCGTACTGTCGTCGGGTGACAAGGTGCTCGAAGAGCAAGAGGTCGGTACGATCACCTTCGGACAAAAAGTTGACGACGGGCTATTTGCGAAGCCGTAAGTCTCGCTCGAATCAATAGCACGAAAGCCTCGGTCACTATCCGGGGCTTTTTCGTTTGCGCAAACGAATTTGCAACCTTTCGCAGAGCGGCAAGTGTATTCGGTAACTCTTCCTAATTTGACTCAGGAGATGATAGATAAATGAATAGAAGAACCCTTTACGTTCTCTCTCTTTCCCTCATAGCTCTCTTTGCAGGCGAGATTCGGGCCCAGGCCGTTCCGCTCCCAGACGAATCGATCCAGGTTACCTTCCACGTCCTTTCCGCCAGTCCCGAGGCTGCTGCTAAGAAAACACCGCCGGCTTTGGCCGGTGTCGTACGGCAGCTGTCGCAATCGTTCGGGATCGAAGGCGTCGGTGTTTCCGAAACCTTTTTCGGTATGATCGGACGCCGCGGCTCCGTCGAGTACAAGAGCGTGTCGAACGCGAGCTTTCAGGGAATGCCTGCGATGCCCGGCTTCCTGGATTGGAAGGTCCGCGGTGCTGAGCCGGTGCGCACCGCTGACGGAGCTGAGGCGTTCGTCATAAATTCCGTGAGCTTCGGAATGCGTGTGCCGGTACGTATTAACAGCAATCCGGAAGGTGCCGGGCAAGGCGTTGTGAATTACGAATGGACCGGCATCTCGCTTGACCGCACGACCATCCGCGACGGCGTGCCGACGCTGGTCGGGACTCTTTCGCTGCCAAACTCGACCGGAAAGATGTACCTCGTACTCACGCTCAGTTCCGTTCGCAACTAATTCCGCAGTTTGTGGAACCAATCTCGGCCGAAAGCGTGGATTCAAACTGGGAACGCTTTTGGCCGATCCCATAATGTGTTGTACAAAAGTATGAATGTATGGCCCTAGACACGATCGGTTACAAAAGGCGGGAGGTGCATCGAACCTCTGTGCCTGAACAAAAAGTAACCGACCATGCCCTCATCGAGGCAACAAAGAACGGCGATGAGGCCGCGTTCGCAGAGATAATGTCGCGATATCGCAATGCGATCACGAATTATCTATACAGATTTTTGAATGATTACGAGGAAGCGGTCGATCTTGCACAGGAGACATTTGTCCGCGTCTATTTTGCGATCGACAGGTATCACACGGATTACGCGTTTTCGACCTATATCTACCGTATCGCGACAAACCTCGCGATCAGCGAGATCCGAAAGCGAAAGCGGCGCAACCTGCTTTCGCTGACAGGTTTGTTTCAATCGGAACCGGAAGATGGTTCCGAGTTTCAGCCGCCGGATACAAGGCCGCTGCCTGATTCGGGACTCGAGACAAATGAGCGTGAAAAGATCATCGCCCGTGCGATCGCTACGCTCCCGGAGAAATATCGTATTCCGATCTTGCTTCGCGACATTGAGGACCTTAGTTACGACGAAGTGGCCGAGGTTATGAAACTGGGCCTCGGAACGACAAAGTCACGGATCAGCCGTGCACGCGCAATGCTCCGCGAGAAGTTAAAAGAGCATTTTTCAGAGTTCGATGAACGACACAAATAACATCAGCGACGACAAGATCGCCGAAGTGCTGGCTGCCTTACCGCGTGCCTCAGCTCCCTCAGACTTTGAGATAGGCGTGCGTCGCCGTATCGCACAAGGCAGGCCCGAACGTCGTACGCGCTGGCTGATACCGGCTTCGGCCGGCATCGCTCTAATGCTTATGCTGGCGATGGTGCCGGCGGTCTGGATCGCGTTCAGAAGCGGTGAGAACGCACCCGTTTCGTCCGCCCGGCCGGTTGCTGCAGAACCGGCACCCGCTGAGCCGATACGATCACAGCCCGTAGTACAGCCGTCGGCACCTGAGACCGCGATCTCTGAGCAGCCGGCCGATGCACGCGTGCCGCGGACCGAATTCGCTATCGCAGAACCAAGCGTTCAACCCGCCGTCCGGCAGAAACGTGTTCCGCGAACAACCGAGACCCTGCCGCTGGCCATCCCGATCGACAATCCGGGCTCCATCGATCGAGCGATCAGTCCTATCCGCGAACCCGCCGTTCCACGCGGCCTTTCGACTCCTGACGTGATCGTTCCGCAGCCCACGCCGGAAAACAAGGTAAAAGTACCCGTGCGTGAGGTGCTGCAAATGATCGGGATCGATGCGGAATTTTCAGGTGGGAACTGGGTCGCGAAAGGTGTCGAGGCGGCTAGCCTTGCGGGACGCTCAGGCGTGACAGCCGGCGACGCGGTGATCGCGATCAATGGCGGTACACTTGCGGCAGATTCGACCTTTGAAGGCGGATTCAACGGCCGCACCATCACCGTCAAAAGGGGCGATGAGACACGTACTATCGAGTTGCGAAACCGTTAAGGGTTTCGCACTTCGTCGATCACTGCGTCCTTGAATTCACTGGCGAACTTCCGGTAGTCATACGATCGAACGACCTGGTTAACGTTCACACCTTTCACCAGCAGAACGCGGACCGATAGATTTATATCCGCGACAGACGGCAGCCAGATCTCGTTATTCACGCGTTCCTGCTCAAGCGTGAAGGTCGCACCTTTTCGCAACTTGGCAAGCACTCCGCCGCCTACATTAAAGCTATCTGCAAGATACGCCTCAAGCCGTGCGACCTGTTTGTCGTTCTCGTCGATCCACATCACGCCCGCCGTTTTCCCAAAAAATTTGAGCATGCTCTTGGCGTTCTTATAATCGAAATTCGGGTTCGGCTCGAAATCGAAAACGATCACCTCGCGCCCGCGAAAACGCTCGCGTCTCGGGTTTATAAGCCGTGAAGCACGCAGCACCTCGGCGATCGAGACACGTTGGCCGTTCTCAGACGGCGGGCCGGAGGCGGATCGCTTCTCAGCCTTCGCTATCTCTTTCTCGATCTCCTCAACACGTTTTGCGACCTCTTTGTCTTCGTCCTTTTGATCGCTTTCGCTGAGTGGTTTGCCATTCTTCTCGATCATCCGGCGGATGCGATTACCTTTGTAGAATGACAGCTGGAAGGTTTCTGATCCGACCTCGCGGAGCACGCCGTCCTTGCCCAGCTCTCGGCGAATGCTTTTCTGTACATACGAATAGGTATCAAGCAGTTCTTCAACCTTGTCCTCGTTTGCCTGCAGCTGCGTGAGAAGTTGGGCTATATCCGGCAGCGGTTCACCCGCGTTCTGTGGAAAGTCGAATGCCGACCGATCGACCGTGGAATCATATCGATCGATCGTTATCGAATAGTTCGCGTCACCATTCGCCATCGTTAGCGTGTGCGGCCTCTGAAGCCCGCCAACCGGCCGGTAATCGGCATATGTGAATGCTCGTGAATCTCCATCGCTGACTACCTCGTCTCGTACCGGCAAGCCGGACGTTCCGTCAAAGTACAGACGCATTTTGCCGCCCTTTGGTGACGAGATCGTGACCGATGCGGCCGGGCGGCCATTGATCTCTGAACGCGGAGCTGCAGCTAGCCTTGCACGCTGAGCTTTGTAGTCCGTCCAAAGCCGCAGCCGGTAAGCTGCTTCAGCCTGCATATCCAGGCTCTGTTGGCCGGTCAGCGTCGTCAGGCCGTTTCGCGAATCCCGTACCCAACCCGACCGCCCGTTATAAGCTGATTCGTACTCAAATCCGTCCAGGTCATACGCAATATGAAAAAGGTTCGGCGACGATGCCTGCATCGTAAATTTGCCTGTCTTTCCCGTTGAGGGATCACTGATCGTGCCGACCGCACGCCAGCCGTTCAGGGCCTTAAGCTGACGTTTGCCGCCCAATGCCTTCTCAGCGTTGCTTAAGATCTTTGATGGCGATTGGGCGAAGGTGAACGAGCTGAGTACTAAAATTACCGCGAGAAAAATAAAACGATTCATAAAAGCAGATTTCGAAATCGGTCCGTAAACGGATTAGATGCAGATCTTCAACGCAAAGTCGCTAAGCTAAATGAGTTTGAGTCCCTGGATAATGCAAGGATCAACTAGTCATCGGCGGTCGATGCCGGGAAAAGAAATAGCCCGAGTAAATAAAGAGCAACCGCAAAGAACTGAATATAGCCCGTCCCGGCGGAGAATTGCGGCAGGTCGAGCAGCCACGTCACTGTCTGCTGTGCCGGGTTTTCGATCAGCGACCGCAGCCAGCCCTGGCCTGCGGGAGCCGTCAAGTTCGCAAGCACGAGATACTTCGTAACGAACGCCAGCCCGAACAGTCCACCCAGCGACCGCAGCAGCTTCTTGGTATCGAAATCCGCGAAGAGGTTATTCCAGAGTGTCCAAAGAAAACAGAACGAGATGATCCAAAACGGAAGTCCTTGTTCCGGCGTAAGCGCATTGAAGAGCTGCGTGGTCGCGGCAAACAGTGACAGGATGACGACACCGTTCGCGAGATTCTTTCTCAGCGGAAATCGTTCATTGAACCAGCCCGAGATGCTGATCAAGCCGGCCCGGAAAAAGAGCACAAGTAGTATCGCCGCAAAGATGAGGTAGAGCAGGGCGGGTTTCAGAAATATGAATGAGCCGTCGATGCCGCTCAGCCTCATTCCGCCGAGCAGTGTCACCGTCAGAAATATCCACGGAACGAATAGATATCTGAGATAGAACCGCTGGGCAAGGTTTTCGGCTGGACCATCGGCTTCTGCGGGCATCAGTTCTCGAGATCTGACGACCGTCACGGATTCGTCCGTCTCGACGAGCGTGACGTCCGCTTCTTCCAGGTCATGTGATCTTTCGATCTCTTGGTTCATTTTCTTACCCGGAAAACACGGAGCGGGTTAAAATCGTCGGCCGTCACCCGCAGGCCCTCTTCTAGCTCGGCTTTCAGCTCAGCAGACGTGCGAAGCTGCAGGTTAGCATCGTCTGAGCGGTAATTCGGTTCGAGCATTGAAACACGTGAAAGCGTCTCCAACGCCTGTGCAAACAATGCATCGTCGCTGGTGACGCGTCCCCAGCCCTGCCGGTAATAGCTGTACGCCAGATAGAACTGCGTTCGGGCATCACGCTTTTCCGGGTCCGCACGCTCAAAAGCGTCACGCGCAGCGATGAAATTGTCCTGCCGAAATGCTTGCAGGCCCTGCTCGAACAGGGCCGGATCGACCTCGTATGTACCGACGACGACCGACCCTTTGGTCACCGCGTCGCCGACTGTCTGCTTCGCTTTCACCGTGATCTCTTCGATCGATCTGGGCTCGGCGGCGTAGAGGAAAACAATGAATACACCGTAGATAGCGGCGGCGGCGATGCCCAAAATCTGGATATACTTTTCATTCATTGCTATAATCAGCCCGATTTACAAAGCATACACTTTCCCTTTGAACTTTCGCTATCTTCGCGAATTCGCCGGCAGACACTTTCAGCCGGTTACGCCCAAATTATGAAAACGATAACTGCATTTGTGATTCTCGCTGCGTTCGCTGCCTCTGCGTTCGGCCAGGTAATTACGGCTGACCTCATACTCGTCAATGGAAACGTGCGTCCTATGGCCGGCAACAGTTCAGGCGTGACGGCGGTAGCTGTCAAAGGCAACCGTGTGGTCGCGATCGGCAGCGATGCCTCTATACGTCCCCTCGCAGGCTCTGCCACGAAGGTCATCGACCTGAAAGGGAAGACGGTTATTCCCGGCTTCAATGACGCGCACGTACATTTTCTTGAAACAGGCCAGCAGCTTTCATCCGTCGATCTGCGGACGGCGAAAACGCCCGCGGAATTCGTCGAACGAATAAAGGCTTTCGCTGCGAAACTGCCGAAAGGGCGCTGGATACTCGGCGGCAAATGGGACCACGAAAATTGGACGCCGAACGACCTGCCGACCGCTGCTATGATCGACGCGGTTACGCCTGATAATCCGGTATTCATCGACCGCCTCGACGGCCACATGGCCCTCGCGAATTCGGCCGCTCTGAAACTTGCGGGCGTTAATAAGGACACTAAGGAAGTGCCGGGCGGCGAGATCGTGCGTGACAGTGCAGGAAACCCGACCGGCGTGCTGAAGGACGAAGCGATGACGTATGTCTCGAAGGTAATCCCGTCGCCGAGCTGGGACGAAAGGCTTGAAGCCGCACAGGCGGCATCGGAGCACGCAGCCTCGCTCGGCGTCACGAGCGTTCAGGATATGTCGGCCGGAACGGACGTCGGCGTTTATCAGGAATTGGTTCGCCGCGGAACGCTCAAAACGCGGGTTTACGGCTGTTCACCACTTGGTGACTACCAGCGTTGGGCACGCACCGGAGTTCGTGCCGCTTTTGGTGACGCGATGCTCCGTGTTGGCTGCTTGAAAGGATTTGCTGATGGCAGTCTGGGTTCGACGACGGCGTGGTTCTTTGAACCGTATCTCGACGCACCAAACAGCACGGGACTTGCGATGGCAGATGTTATGACGACAATGCGCGATGACATAACCAACGCCGATAAGGCCGGGCTGCAGATCCGCATTCACGCTATCGGCGATCGTGCTAATGCCGTTATCCTCGACCATTTCAAAGCTGCCGAACAGTCGGTCGGCGTGCACGACCGGCGCTTCACGATCGAGCATGCACAGCACGTTCGGATCGCTGACCTTAAACGTTTTGCCGGACAAAAGGTCGTCGCGTCGATGCAGCCTTACCACATTATCGATGACGGCCGCTGGGCGTGGAAACGCCTCGACGAGCCGCGTCTGAAGGGAACATACGCATTTCGAACCATTCTCGATAGCGGCGGTGTTCTTGCTTTCGGTTCTGATTCGCCGGTCGCACCGCTGGATCCGATCTGGGGTGTCTACGCGGCCGTAACGCGCCGGACGCTTGACGACAAAAATCCCGAGGGCTGGATCCCCGAACAGAAGATCACGGTCGAGGAAACTATCCGCGCGTTCACGGCGGGTTCAGCATATGCGGAATTTCAGGAATCGATAAAGGGAACCATCGAACCCGGCAAGCTTGCCGATATGGTCGTGCTTTCCGACGATATCTTCAGCATCGATCCTGTCAAGATCCGGGATATCCGCGTGCTGATGACGTTCGTCGACGGTAGATTGGTTTACGAGGCTAAATGATCCGTCCATTGGCGTTGGCTTGTGTGCTGCTTGCGGCCGTTGCCGCCGCAAGCGGCCAGCAGGCGGCAGATCTCGCGATCATCAACGCCAGCTTTCTCCCGGCTTCCGGCAAAAGAACACAAGCCGTCGCGATCGTCGGTGAAAAGATCGCTACAGTCGGTTCTAATGCAGAGATCAAACCCCTGATCGGCGAGCGAACACGTGTCATCGACGCTCGCGGGCGTCTGCTGCTGCCCGGCTTCAATGATTCGCACGTCCATTTCATGGCGATCGGGAACATGTTCTCGACGCTTGATCTCAGAGAGATCGGTTCAAGGGACGAACTGCTCGCACACGTTAGGCATTACGCTCGCTTCCTGCCGAAGGGCCGTTGGATATTGGGGAGCGGCGGCAGCGCCGCTCTTTTCAAAGAGGTTTCAGGTGCTGAATTAGACGCCGCGTCCCCGAATAACCCTCTCCTCCTTTACAACCTACAACCGGCAATCGCGCTCGCAAACTCGGCTGCACTTCGCAGCGGCGGTGTGACCGGTTCGATGCCGGGCATCGTGAACGGAGCGTCATTGGACCGCGTTCGCCGACGCGTGCCGTCAGATCACACTCGCCGCTGGGCTGAGATCGCCGAGACCGCGTCCAACTACGCTGTATCTTACGGAATTACCAGCGTGCAGGACACCGATTCCGACGACCACGCCGCACTCTATCGTGAAATGGCCCGTGACGGCCGGCTTAAGGTTCGCATCTATGATTGCCACGGCCTGCCCGACGTAAAGAAATATATCGAGGCCGGTTTGAAAGCCGCCGCGGGAGACGCGATGGTCCGAACGGGATGCCTGAAAGGAACCGCCGAAGACGACACTGATCTGCTGCCGCGCGTGATCGCCGCAGACAAGGCGGGAATGCAGGTGCTGCTCCACGCCATAGGCGAAGAACAGGTCCGTAAGGCGCTGGACGTATTCGAAGCTGCCGCCCGTGCCAACGGCAACCGCGATCGCAGGTTCCGCATCGAACACGCCGAGCGGATCCGTGATGAAGATATCGAACGATTTGCCCGCTCAGGCATGATCGCATCTATGCAGCCGCATTTGTTTGGATGGCGGTCCAGCGATCGACGATTCCAACGGCTTACATCGGCCAAAGTGAATATCGCATTCGGCTCGGACGCTCCGATGACCGATATCGATCCGCTGCTAAGCTTGTCCGTTTTTGGCGAGGCAATATTCGCAGAATCGGTCGGATATTACACTGCCGGGTCAGCCTATGCGGAATTTCAAGAGAACATTAAAGGGACGATCGAACCAGGAATGCTCGCAGACATCGTATTGATCGATCGCGACACGGATCCTGACCGGATCAAAACGGCTGCTGTCACTTTTACGATCGCTGGTGGAAAGGTCATATACGAGCGTGGGTGACCGCCGAATGGGTTGGTAATGTTAGCTTGATGGCTGTAAGATTAAGGTTTGACAAGGCTGATCTATATAGAGGTTAATCACATGAAATTATCAAAGTACTTCTTACTGCCCGCAGCATTGCTTTTTGCATCTTCAGTTTCTTTCGCCCAGGGCGAGATGAACAGCAAGGGCGAGCCCGTGGCAAAGAACGAGCAGAACGCTCCGGTTGAATTAAAGAAAGGCGACACCATCACACGCGGTGCCGCTCTAGCAAAGGGCGTCAAGAAAGCCGAGGTCGCAAAGGCGCTCGCCGATCCCGCGAAATACGCCGATAAGACGGTCGAGGTCTCAGGCGTTATCGTTCGTTCGTGCACCAAGGAAGGCTGCTGGATGGAGATGGCGGACAAGAAAGACGGCAAGTCGGTCCGCGTGACCTTTGGCGACCACGCTTTCTTCATTCCGCTGAATTCGGCCGGTATGAAGGTCCGTGCTCAGGGAACCTTCAAAACCAAGACGCTCACCAAGGAACACGTCGATCACCTGATCAATGATGACGGCGCGAAATTCGACACCCGAAATCCTGACGGAACCGTCACCGAGGTCTCCTTCGATGCGACCGGTGTCGTCCTTACCAAAGCGGAATAACGTTCGTATCAAATGCTAAAGCCCGGGATCGCCGATCGGCGGCCTCGGGCTTTCGGCAATTTCCTCTCGTTCCGTGCGTCTGATTCTGTGTTAGAATTCCGTCACGTTTCACCAATGCGTTACGGACCTCTTTCGTAAAATCGACACAAGTTTAGATAGGAGACTGCTGATATGATTTGGAAGATCATCCTGGTTTTGGGCATTCTGGGCGTTTTGCTCGGTGTACTTGTCACCGGCGTTTCAGTTGCATTGCCGATAGTTAACGGCCCGCATACCAGCTGGGACGAGGCGATGCTGGGAATTATTCCCGGCTCGATCGTGCTGGTACTTTCCTTTTTCGTATTTCTACTCGGCCTGATAATGGTGATCGTGAAACGAAAAAAGGCAGCCTGAGTGCCGTAAATGCATCAAACATTGTTTGCCGATGAAGTCTTTCCGCATTCGAGACATCGCTATCGACCCGCCGCTGATACTTTCGCCAATGGCGGGCGTTACTGATTACACATTTCGCCGTCTCATTAAGCGACGCGGCGGTGTGGGGCTCGTGGTGTCTGAATTTATTTCCGTCGAAGGCCTGACACGGGGCAATCCGAAATCGAAACGCCAGATGCATTTTGACGAGGAAGAGCGTCCCTTTGCCGTGCAGATCTTCGGCGGCCGTGCCGAGCGTATGGCAATGGGAGCCGAGATGGCCGAAGAGATCGGGGCCGACATTCTCGACGTAAACTGCGGCTGTCCTGCGCCAAAGGTCGTAAAGAACGGCGGCGGCTCGGGACTGCTTCGCGAGCCTCAAAAACTGCAGGAAATACTCACCGAGATCAAGAAAGCTATCTCGATCCCGTTGACGCTTAAACTTCGCACCGGCTATACAGACGCGTCGATAAACGTCGTCGATGTCGCTAAAATGGCCGAGCAGTGCGGCGTCGAGCATATTCAGGTGCACGGCCGAACACGCGAACAGGGCTACAAAGGCCTGGCGAACTGGGACATTATCAGGCAGGTGAAGGAAGCCGTGTCAGTCCCTGTTTCAGGCAATGGCGACATCACCTCGATCGAGTACGGGATGCGAAAATGGACCGAGGCCGGAACCGATGGCATCCTCATCGGCCGCGGTGCGATGCAGAATCCGTGGATCTTTCGCCAGTTCGCTGATGTCATCGCAGGCCGCGAGCCTTATCAGCCCGATCTCGAAGAGAAGAAAGCTGTCTTGCTGGAATTCTTTGAAATGTGTCTCGAAGAAATGCCCGAGCTTGTAGCTCTCGGCAAGATGAAGCAGCTCGCGGGACAGTTCACTAAAGGCCTCGTCGGCGGAGCCCAGTTCCGCCAGACCTTGTACCATTCGCACTCGGCCGACGAGATACTCGATAATATTACGGTATACTTTAATACGTTGTCGGCAGGCAACGGCTACGGCGATGGCATCGTCGAAGCAGATGTTCCCGTCATCGATTCGTGCAACGCGTTTCAGACAAACAGTGAGGCCGCGGGCCAGTCTGCGGCGGTTTAAGCCTAACACTTGGAGTATTTATGAAGATCAGATTTTCGGGCCTAGCCGCCCTCGCAGCGATGTTCGTGTTTGCTGCATCGACCTCTTTTGCACAGAAATTGACCGCTGAAGAGGTCATCGCAAAGCATATTGATTCGATCGCTCCCGCGGAAACGCGAGCCGGATTGAAAACTTTCATCACGACCGGCGAGGTGCAGGTCGACTACATCACGCAAAAGAATCAGCCTGCTAAAGGCCGCGTTGTTATCGCCTCCGAAGGCCCCAAATTGTTCTTCGGCCTCCAACTCAATGCCGCCGATTACGCTCAGGAACTGATCGTTTTTGATGGCAACAAGCACAGCGTTGGGTTCGTAAAGGCCGGCGTCCGCTCCGATCTCGGGACGTTCGTCCAGAACAACAACGAACTTTTAACACACGGACTCCTCGGCGGCACATTGTCGACATCGTGGCCGCTACTGAACGCTTCAGAAGCAAAGGCACGCATAAAGTACAGCGGAACGAAGAAGGTGGACGGCAAAGAATCATACGTGTTGGAATACGCTCCTAAGGGCGGCAGCGACCTTGAGATCGCGATGTTCTTTGATAAGGAGACGTTCCGCCATGTGCGTACCGAATACAAACGCCTTCTCTCATCAGGCATCGGCGGTAACATCGACCAGTCAGCTCGCACGAGCGAGACACGCCTTAAGGTTACAGAGAATTTCTCTGATCACAGAGAGGTTCACGGAATGGTGGTGCCGCATAAGTACAAGCTTATTTACGAATTTTCGGGCACGAACGGCACGAAAGAGGTTGAGTGGACGTACCAACTGCTCGATTTCGCGGTCAATCAGTCGCTCGACGCAGGCACCTTCAATACTGGCCGCTAATGCAGAACATTCTAAAGAAAGTAGGGCTGCCGTTGATGATCATCGGATCATTGACGGCGGCCGTTTTCTCGCAAGCGGCTAATCCCGTTAATACGGCCGCTGCCGACGCCGTCCGATCATCGCCGGCGTTCGCCGAGGTACTCCTTAAACGTACCGAGCTCGAATCCGAGCTCGAATCGCTCCTGCTCGACTACACCGATGAATATCCACGTGTGAAAGAGATCCGCTATTCGCTGACGGTGCTAAAACGCGACATGGACAAGATCGCAGCGACAAAGCCGGCCGACACCGGCAAGCTGACGCTCGCACTCGGCAAGCTGATGATCAAGAGGATGGAGCTTGAGACCGATCTTTGGGAGCTGCTGCAGACATATAAGGACGAGCATCCGGACGTGAAGAGAGCCAAGCGCCGCGTCGAGATCTACGATCGTGCGATCAAAGAGATCACGGGCTAGACCACGCCGTTATCATTCGCAGTTTCAGACAATACCTCGTATAGACCGGCCGCAGCTTCCTTCGAGACCTGCTTTGACGATGGAACCGATAACACCTTGATCACGGTTGTTCGGTCGCGCCGCTTTATCTCGATCTCGTCACCCACGCTAATCGTCCTGGACGACTTTGCGTTCGACCCATTAACCTTTACCAGGTTCTTTTCACAGAACTCCTGCGCGAGGGTTCGCCGCGGCAGCAGCCTGCTTACCTTTAGGAAAAGATCCAATCTCATAGGCACATAATATCAACAAAAAAGGCCGCTGTGACGCGGCCTTGGATCATAGATACGGACGAACTAATTGACCGCCGTCTTCTCCGTTCGCTCTTCAGCAAAAAGGATCGGTGCGACCAGCGGGCGATATTCTTCGCTGATCTTTATGTATGAATCTTGACGCAGGTTCGCCATGTACTTTTTGTACGCGGCCGGGATCTTTTCCTGCAGCAAAGCTGTCCTGACAGCATTCTCGTTGAACTCGGAATCAGAACTCGCAGCCTGTCTGGCGTCGACCCTGAGGATTATTACACCAAGTTCCGCGATCTCGATCGGATCGGTATAGCCGCCGACTTTAACAGCTTTTAGCGGCGTTGCAACGATCTCGTTGAGCTCAGAGACCAATACCTTCTCAACCTTTCCCTGGCCCTGCGTGAATTGTCCGGGGTCCGAGTTCTCAGCCGCGATCTTTGCAAAGTCGCCTCCCGCACGCAGCTGAGCCACAAGCTCTTTTCCTTTAGCTCTTACGGTCGCCTCATCGCGCCCGGCGTAACCTAAGAAGATCTCGCTTACCGATACCGTTTCAGGCGTGGTGAATTTTGTCTTGTTCTTCTCATAGTAAGCCTTTACTTCCGCCGGCGTGGCTTCCCAGTAGAGCTTGCGATGCAGGTCCTGCTGAACGACAAGGTCGCGGGTCGCTTGCCGCCGCCACGCCTCGCGTACCTCGGTCGGGTTAACGCCCTGCGATTCCATCGCCTTGTAAAGTTCGTCGAGCGTCTTAAGGTTGTACTGCTTCATGATCTCGAGTGCACGACCGTTGACCATCGCCTCAACCTCAGAATCCATTCGCAGCTCTTTCGAACGCTGCATAAGCAGCTCTTCATTGATCAGATTGGCGATCAACTCGCCTTTCTTCTCTTCGACCATGCGCTCCGCTTCCTCTCGGGTCTTGCCCTCGGTTACGGTCTGATCGGCGATGTTTTTCATCTCTTTCTTGACGCGCGAAAGCGTTATCACGCCCTCATTCACCTGAGCGATCACCTCGTCGACGACGCGGATCTCCGTCTCCTGGGCTGCACTTTCGCCGGCAAACGCACCAAAAGCGAGGAAAAACATTAGGAATAAACTAAATTGTCTCATTAATTGCTCCCAAAAATGGCTGAAGACCATGGCCTTCACAGATACATTAAGTACGCTGACTTCGATGCACGCGGCAGCCTCAGCGTTTATCGCTCACAAAAAAAGGCTCGTAGAAACATTGAAAACGATACGGCACAAACTTCAGCAGATTTTATCAGAAAACCCCGAAAATCAAGCACCCTGAGCCGTCCTAAGACGCGATCATTATTAGTGTATCGCGGACCGCCGCAAGCAGATCATCGCCGTCAAACGCGACCCTCAGGATACCGTTCGGCGAAAACGACGCCGATTCATCCTGCTGAAGCAGTTCCATTAGACGTTCCGGCTTCACGCGAGCGTTCTCGCCGAGCTTGATAGCGAATCCGTTCGGGGCCTTGTCGATCGACATCACGCCCATCTTTTCCGCCTGTTTTCTGAGCCGCCCGTACGCGAAAAGTGAATCGACCGAAGCCGGCATCTTGCCATAGCGATCCTCGATCTCGGCGTGTATCTGTGCGAGAACTTCTTCTGATTCTGACGAAGCGATGCGTTTATACGTCCGCAAACGCTGGCTTGCATCGACGATGTAATCCTTCGGTATCGACACGTCAACGCCCAGATTTATCGCCACGCTCGTCTCGTCCGCTACCTCATCTCCGCGCAGCTCTGAGATGGTCCGTTCGAGCATCTTTGTGTAAAGATCAAAACCCAAAGCGTCGAGATGTCCCGACTGCTGGCCGCCAAGGATGTTTCCCGCCCCCCGAAGCTCGAGATCCAGCGCCGCGATGCGAAACCCGGCACCAAGCTCTGAAAATTCTCGTATCGCCGAAAGCCTGCGGCGTGCGATCGGCGTTAGCTCGATCTCGCTCGGTATCAATAGATATGCGTACGCCCGGCGGTTCGATCGCCCCACGCGGCCGCGTAATTGGTAAAGCTGTGAGAGGCCGTAGTTATCAGCACGATTGATGATGATCGTATTTGCGCGCGGAATGTCGATGCCGTTCTCGATGATGGTCGTCGCGACGAGAACGTCGTATTTGTAATCGATGAAATCGAGCATTACCTGCTCCATTTCTTTCTCGTTCATCTTGCCGTGTCCGATGGCGATTCGTGCATTCGGGACGATGTTCTGGACAAGCGCGGCGATCGCCTCGATCGTTTCGACGCGGTTATGTATAAAAAAGACCTGCCCGTTTCGCGCAAGCTCCAGCTCGATTGCCGACCGTATGACATTCTCAGAAAACTGCACGACCTGCGTATTGATCGCCAGGCGGTCGCGCGGCGGCGTTTCGATTACGGACAGGTCTCGCATCCCGAGCAGAGACATATTCAGCGTTCGCGGGATAGGCGTTGCTGACAGTGTCAGCACATCGACCTTTTTCTTCAGTTGTTTCAGCTTTTCTTTATGTGCGACGCCAAAACGCTGCTCTTCGTCGACGACGACCAGCCCTAGCTTCGGCAGTTTCACGTCATTCGACAAAACTCTATGTGTTCCGACGATCACATCGACGTCCCCTTTTTCGGCCGCAGTGACCACAGCCTTTTGCTCTTTTGAACTGCGGAATCTCGACAGCAGGTCGATCTTTGCCGGAAAGGCCGCGAACCGTTTTCGAAAGGATTCGTAATGCTGATAGGCGAGGATCGTCGTCGGTGTCAGGATCGCGACCTGTTTGCCGTCCATTACAGCCTTGAATGCCGCACGCATCGCGACCTCGGTCTTGCCATAGCCGACATCGCCGATCACGAGCCTGTCCATCGGCCGTGCGGTCTCCATGTCTTCCTTGACGTCTTCGATCGCCTTTGCCTGATCGACCGTCAGGTCGTACGGGAAAGCATCTTCAAACTCATGCTGCCACGGCGCGTCCGGCGAAAAAGCGTAGCCTGTGACGAGCTTGCGTTCCGCGTACAGCTTGAGCAGCTCGTCGGCCATGTCGCGCATGGCCCGTTTGGCTTTGGCCTTTGTCTTTTGCCAGCCCAGGCCGCCGAGGCGGTCGAGCGTCGCCGAGCTGGCTTCGCCCGATGAATAGCGCGAGACCAGATCAAGGCGTTCGACCGGGACGAAAAGCTTCGCGTCGTCCGCATAGACCAGCAGCATAAACTCGCGTTCCGCACCCTGCGAACTTATCGTCTGCAGGCCATCGAAACGCCCGATGCCGTGATCGACGTGCACCACGTAATCGCCCGGCTTCAGATCGCGAAAATCGGAGATGAACGCACCGAGCTTCGGCTTACGCTGGCCGGCCGGCGTTCTGACCGCCGCCGCCGAAACGCCCGAGACCGTCTCACCGAAAATGTCCGATTCCGTATGAACTACGAGACCCGCAGCCGGTATCTCGAACCCCGACGACAGCGAGCCAATGACGACCGAATCCTTGGGCAAAACGGTATTGTGATCACGAAACAGCTCGTCAATGCGTTCCTGAATTCCGATCGTCTCGACGACGATCTGCGGCTCGTTGCCGGGCTTTATCGTCGATACGAACCTCGCGATATCGCCGTGAAAATTCTGCGTCGACCGCGTCTGGATCGCGATCTCGGTCGATCGTTCGGCTGAGGGAAAAAGGAATAGCGGCTCAGCGGTCGCCTGCCCGGCACGCGTCGGGATGGCAACATCCGACTGACCATTGTCCGAGATCGCGAACTCCTCATCGACCGCAGCCGCGGTACGCCCGAGAGCACGCATCTCGACCCGCCGTGTGTCCGCGATCAGCTCTCTGATCTCGCCGCCGTTTAGAAAGAGTTCATCCGGATCGAGCCCGATCTCACCGGTCTCAGCAAGCGACGAATGCCGCCGTCGCAGCAGATCGTAAAGAGACGCCAACGACTGCTCGACCAAGCCCGGTTCATCGACGACCAGCAGCGGATCTTTCAGAAAATCAAAGACCGTGCCGTCAAGCGGCTTGGTCAACGGGATCAGAAATTCCCATCCCGAGAACGTCTCGCCCTCATCCGCGAAATCCGTGCGGTCGCGCAAAGTACGCGCGTAGGCGTCATCGCTGAACCGCTTGCGTGCGGCCTGCGACCACTCGAGCATGTCGTCGGCAGATGCTGCAAATTCACGCATCGGCGCGATCGACGTTTCCTTTAGCCGTTCGGTCGAAAGCTGTGTGTCGGGATCAAAGACGCGGATCGAATCGACCGTGTCGCCGAAAAACTCGACCCTGACCGGTGACGCGGCGTCCGGCGACCAGACGTCCAATATCCCGCCCCGAACCGAAAACTGTCCAAAATTATAGATCGGGTCCTCGCGAACATAGCCCGCCGCCGACAGCCGCTCGACCAGCTCATCGGGCGGCACGTCCTCATCGACGCGTAGCACCGCTCCGAGCGATCTGACCTTTTCCGGTGTCACAGTGCGGCTGATCATCGACCTCGCCGACAGCAGCAGCACGCTCGGGCGGCCGAGCGTCAGTTGCCACAGCGTCAGTGCGCGGCGTTCTTCGGTCTCCGCGTGCGGCGAGCTTCCTGAATAGACGTCCGTATCGAACGACGGCAAACACAGCACCGACGCCGCTTCGTCGCGAAGCCAAAATCGCAGGTCCGATTCCCATTCATCCAGCGAGGCGTTGCTGTCAGTGATGACCACGACCGTGCGACGCGCGTCTATCACGGCACGCGCGATCACGTACGCCTTCGCGGCGGTCGACGTGATCCCATCGAGCGTAACTATCCGTGAACCGCTATCTATTGCGGCCCTTAGCTGTTCAAATTCGGCGATCGTGCCGCCCTTGCTTGCCATAAACGCACTTAACCGCAAAGAACCTTGGCTAAGGGGCAGCGTCGGATCTTATGCGGAAGTTAGATTGTGCCACATCCGGTCAAAGTTTGCCGTGCCGTGCCGCGTTTTCTATAATCAATGATTCATTTCCGTCACCGGTGCGAACCATATGAGCATTCCGCAATTCGACGAGATCATCGAGCCCAACGACCAGACCGAGGCGCGCCTTGAGCACCTCGAAAAACTCCGCGAGCTTGTCGGCAATGTTTACCCGAACAAATTCGCCCGCAGCTCGATCACCGGTGCCGAAGACACCATTTCGCGGCTGGTCGCTCATGGGCCGGTCGTCGCGATAACTGGCGAAATGGCCGCGGTCAAGGCAAGTCTTGCCGACGGCGAACGCCCGCCCGCTGAAATTAAAGACGCTTTAAACGAACGCCTCAAAGCGCTCGGCACTGTCCGCATTACCGGCCGTCTGACGACGCCGCCGCGCGGCAATTTCGTTCACCTGACCGACGGCATCGAGCGGCTGCAGATCTATTGCGACAAAAAAGGCGGCTTTGCTTTGATCAAGAACGACGGTGCCGGAACGCTCGATCCCGACAACGGCTGGGCCGCCTGGAAGCTTATCGACCACGGAGATTTCGTCGGCGTCGAGGGCTATCTTTTCGTTACGAATACAGGCGAGGTCAGCGTCCACGTCGAACGCCTGCAGTTCCTGGCCAAGGCAATGCTGCCGATGCCCGACAAGATGCACGGCATCGCCGATCCCGAGATCCGCCAGCGGCAGCGCTACGCCGATCTGATCGCCTCGAGCCTGCAGGTCGAGCACACCGGGCTCACTACGCGCGAGGTCTTTGAGCGGCGTGCCCGGCTCATCTCGTCCATGCGGCGATATCTGGAAGACCACGGCTACATCGAGGTCGAAACGCCGATGCTCACGCCAAAGGCGACCGGCGCCGCCGCCAAGCCGTTTGAGACGCACCACAACGCGCTCGACATCACGCTCTACGCACGCATCGCGCCCGAGCTGTATCTCAAACGCCTCGTCGTCGGCGGCTTTGAAAAGGTCTACGAACTCAACCGCAACTTCCGCAACGAGGGCATCTCGTACAAGCACAACCCCGAGTTCACCATGCTCGAGTTTTACTGTGCCTACATGGACGTCTCCGGAATGATGGACTTCTGCGAACAGATGCTGCAGGAATCCGTTCGCCACGCGACCGGCGGCCTCACGATCACCTACGAAGGCAACGAGATCGACTTCTCAAACTTCAGACGCATCTCGATGCGCGACGCGATCGCTGAACACACAGGCGGAAACCCGAGCGGTAGCGAGGGTGCCATGTCAGACGCCGAGGTCATTGAGCGTTTTGAGAACGACGTCGAGCCCAACCTGATCCAGCCGACCTTTATCATCGACTTCCCGAAATCGATCTCGCCGCTTTCCAAGGCCGATCCGCAGAACCCGCAGATCGCCGAACGTTTCGAGCTGTTCATCAATGGGATGGAGGTCGCGAACGGCTTTAGCGAGCTCAACGATCCGCGTGAGCAGTACGAACGCTTTGTCGATCAGATGGCGGAACGCGAACGCGGCGACGAAGAGGCGATGGTCCTCGATGAGGACTACATCCGCGCCCTCAGCTACGGCATGCCGCCGGCCGCCGGTATCGGCATCGGCATCGACCGCCTGACAATGCTCCTCACAAACAAACACTCCATCCGCGACGTCATACTCTTCCCCCACCTCCGCCCCGAAACAAAACACTCCGCGGAAGACAACTCCGACGAAAAACAAACCACTGACCAATAACGTCGTTTGGCCGGCAATATCCGCGACGCGAATAGCGGCTTTTCATTTCTTTTCGGCAACGCCGAGCAACTTATATAGCCCAGGGTTAAGGCAACGCCACAACCCTGGGCCAGGTGAGCGTGTCGATCCGTCGCCAACGGCGACGAACCTACAGATCTCAATCCCAACAATACCGCTCGTCGATCTCTACACTGTATGTCCGGCACCACGCGCGGTATTCCTCTTCAAAACTCCGCTCTGCATGATGCTCTTTCTGCGTGAGAATATAATTGCTCACACCTTCGATCTGCGACTCGCCGATCGAGAACGCACCGTATCCGCGCTGCCAATAAAAATCCGTGACGCCGTTGTCCTTCATCCATTTCGAACTCTCGCGCTTGATATCGCCGATGAGAACCGTGAGATCGGCACGGCCAAGCGAGATCAATATGTGAATGTGATTCCCCGTTCCGCCCGCGATGATCATTTGGGGCGTTGTTGTTCTTGATGATCCCCGAAATGTAGCCATAAAGCCGAGGTTCGATCTCGACCGGGATCATTCGGTTTCGGCCTTTTGTAGAGAAAACGACGTGAACAATTATCTTGATCAGCGATTGGGGCATCTCGAAATTATACCGATGTTCGTCGCCTACAGCGACGCACGCTTGCGGTTCGCCAACCTAGGGTTGCGCTCGGCTCGACGTCCTAGGGTTGCGGCCAATGGCCTTACCCTAGGCTTTATAGGTCTGTCGCCCTTGGCGACGCTGACGTTTCGGCCCTTTCGATCTAGGGTTGCGGCCGAATCCACATACCCGCCTCCTGTCGTTGATACCCCGACATTTCCGGGCGCCAACGGTGCCCATATCGTGTTATCGTTACCGTCGCCAACGGCGACAAACCTCTATAGCCTAGGGTGCAACCCTAGGCTAGGCGGACCACACACCGCTCGCTGAAGGCGAGCAACAACCTCCTATCAAATCATGCAAATCGCGCAAATCGCGCAGTTTGCTATCTCGTATGTGGCCGATGTGGGTGATAATGCGGCGGGATCGGTTTATCGGTCGGATGTTTGAAAGCTTGATCAACGAAACGCGTCGGCGGCCACCATTCTGTTTACCAGCGACACCAAAATGCGTCACCAAAATGCGGCACCACTTTTTTTGGTGACGCGGACCCGTGGCTTGCCGCACACCGCTGGGCGTAGCCCTTAATACGTTTGATCGCGGACACGACCTCGGACGCGGTCTCGGACGGCACTTTCGCCGGATCTTTGGAACGGTTTGGCGAAAATTCGCGTACAGCCCAATAAACTGCGCCAGGCGCGCCAGCAAATAAAATGGCGCACTTATAAGGGTTTTAGGACGAAAACGGCCAAAACGCCGATGTTTGTTCCACGGTGTTCCGCTCGCACGCGCACGCAGCGGAACAAAAATCGGCAAAAACGCCCATTTTTGTCCCAGCCTGTCCCAGGCGAACGCTCTCACGTTGGGACAAACATCGCGGAAAACGGCGCCGAAGCCTGTTGGGCCTCGACGCCGTGCACGATCCGGTTAACGCGTTGCGACGTAGTAGGTGTTGATGAAATCGTGCTTCAGATGATGAAGCTCGACGTTGGCGAAACCCGCCGCATTCATCATCTCGACCGCCAGCTCTTCGCCCCACATCGCCCCGAGGCCGAGCCCGCCCTGTGCCAGCGAGACCGTCATGCAATGCATGTACGAAATGGTGTAAAGGTAAGGAGCGACAGGGAGTTCGAGATTCTTTTCCAGTTTGCTCGAACCGGTGATGTCCTGGACGAGATAGACGCCGTCAGGCTTTAACGCCTGCTCGATGCTCGCGAGCATTCCCGCCGGATCCGCCTGATCGTGGATAGCGTCAAATGACGTGATCAGGTCGTAACGGGCCGTTTCGCCGATCGCGGCCGCGTCACGGACCTCGAAGCGGACGTTGGTAAGCCCAAGGCGTTCTGCTTCGGCACGGGCGTCGGAAATGCTCTCTTCAGAGAAGTCGTAACCGGCGAAACGGCTTGCAGGATAAAGCTTTGCAAGCTGGATGATCGCCCGGCCGCGGCCGCATCCGACGTCAAGCACCTCAATGCCGCCGGCAAGTTTGTCGGTAAGGCCCGGAACGAGCGGCAGGATGTAAGGTTCGAGAGCGGCGACGGTTGTCTGATCGCTCTCTTGGCACATGACCTCGTGAAATCGGGGATATTCTGAATACGGCACGCCGCCGCCATTCCGAAACGCCTCGACGAGCTGGTCTTCGACGCTGGCCAAAAGCGGTATGAACTGCATTCCTGATGCCATGTTAAAGTCGCCGCCCTCAGTAAGATACAGTGCGTGCTCCGCCGGCAATTGGTACGTTGCCGAATCAGGGAAATAGTTGATCACGCGGCCCGTAACCATCGTCCCCAGCCATTCGCGGACGTAACGCTCCTGCAGGCCCGCCGCTTCCGCGATCCGCTGCGACGTCGAAGCCGGAAGCTCCGCCATCGCTGCAAAGATGCCGCATCGATGCCCGATGCTAAGGCCGAGCGCTATCGCGCTCTTGTTCATTACGTCGACCAGGCTTTCCGAAAAAGCCTCAGCCTTCTGTTGATTGAAATTGCTGTCTCGCATGATTGCTCCCTATTATGTTATGAATGCTCGATCACCGAATGAAGGCCGTATTATTAATATGCTTTGCCCTCATCGCTTTTGCGTTCAACTCGATACTCTGCCGAATGGCGCTTGCCAGCGGCGAGATCGATGCCGCTAGTTTTACCGCTATCCGCCTTGTCTCCGGCGCAGCAGCTCTCGCACTGCTCATCGCCGTAACCAGAAAGACGCAAACGCATGGCGTTCGCGGACACTGGCAGTCAGCGTTTTTTCTGTTTATTTACGCGGTATTCTTTTCGTTCGCGTATCTTGGCCTCACCGCCGGGACCGGAGCACTGATCTTGTTCGGATTCGTGCAGATCACGATGATCGGCTTTTCGATATTCAAGCGTGAAAGGCCAAGTGCATTTGAATGGCTGGGATTTGCGGTGGCTTTGATGGGGCTGATATATCTCGTTTCCCCGGGCCTATCCGCACCGCCGCTGTGGAATGCTGGATTAATGGCTGTAGCCGGCATCGCTTGGGGAGCTTACACGCTCCGGGGAAAGGGAAGCGATGATCCGCTCGCCGACACAGCCGGGAATTTTCTGCGGTCCGTGCCGATGGTCCTGCTAGCCTCTTTGCCGTTTCTTTATGGCATAAACTTTTCGGGTCGAGGCGTTTTGCTCGCGGTGCTGTCGGGCGCTCTTGCTTCCGGTGTCGGGTATTCGGTCTGGTATGCGGCTCTCAGTTACCTCACCCCCACCCGTGCCGCCGTGCTGCAGCTTGCCGTGCCTGTTCTCACCGCCGTGATCGGAGTGATATCGCTGGCGGAGACGATGGATCTGCGACTAGTATCGGCAACTGCCTTGATACTCGGCGGGATCGGGGCAACGATCTGGGGCAGAAAAAAATAGTACGACCTTCACGATAAGCTAAGTCCTTTTCTGCTCGGTTTTAGCCTCTCTTTTCTTACCTAACACCTTATTTTTCTATGATTTGCGCGAAGAAATGTTTTTGACGCCTGTTTCATGTATGAGATATACTTGCAGAGACGCAAAGAAATTGCGTCGGGTGAGGTGCCCTTAAATAACACGTATGGCACATCTGAGTGTAGTAAAAAAATTATCACATCTACACGAAGAGCAAAAGGTCGGCCGTACGTATGTGGAGGCCGGCGATCTGCGGCTTTTGCGGGGCGGGATAACGGAATTTACCGGTGACCAGAGTGCCGGAAAGACCAGCCTGACGCTCAACATACTGTCGCGGCTGACGCGGGAAGGCGAGATATGTGCGGTGATAGATCTTAATAATGCTTTCGACCCGCACTCGGCAGATTCCAATGGCGTAGTGCTGGAAAACCTTCTGTGGGTGCGCTGCGGCGGTGACGTTGAGAATGCATTTACCGCGGCTGATTACGTATTGCAGGCAAAAGGTTTTGGGATGGTGTGGCTTAATTTTTCAGGAATGCCGCACAGAGAGCTTGATAGGGTTCCGAAAACATATTGGTACCGTTTCCGCACCAAGATCCGTGACAGCCGTACGGTGTTAGTGGTCACGGGCAACCGTTCATTGGCCAGCTCAGCAGCTGACCAGGCGTTCTATTTCGACCCGTACCGCACGCTATGGAAAGGCGAGGGGCGTTTCAAACTTTTGCAGGAACTGCAGGTGAACCTGAACACGCGGAAGCCATTTATAGTGAAGCCCGATTTCCGGACGATCGGGGCCGAGTATCGCGATGAATAAACTATACGCATGCATCATCGGAACGGGAAAAGACGATCTGGAGGAGTACTCCGGAGAGACGGGGCTTATCGAGATCGCTGAGCAGTTCGCCTATCGCATCGAGGTGATCGATAAAGGTGTGCTCTTTGATGTTTCGGGACTCGAGAACCGTCTGGGCAGCCCTTCTCAGATCGCTCAGAGCATTTGGCGGGAAATGCGATCGCGGCACTTGGGCGCAAGCCTCGCTGTGGCGGCAAATGCAAGCACTGCAGAGCTTTACGCCCGAACTAAGTCAGGTGTGACCGTGATCGAAACCGGTGAACATCAGCCTCTTCCGCTTTCAGCCATCGGACTTGATGCGGATACCCTAAACGTATTTCACGCACTTGGGATGGAAACCACGGCTGACCTGAAAGCCATTCCCGAGAATGAGCTTACGGCACGTTACGGCCGCGAATTTCGCAAAACCCTAGACCTGATCGATCAGAACGGAGTTCATATCCTGACACCGAATCTGAAGGAGCAAAAGGTAACGTGGAATTACGATCTGGATTTTCCCGTGGATGATTTTGAGCAGCTGATCTTTATCCTCGGACATGGAATGGGAAAGGTGCTGGCTGAGGCCGGTGCTTTTGGTTTCAGTTCGGAGCAGATAGATATCACGCTCAGCTTGGCTGATAAAAGCACCGCTGAATATGCCATCACTCTATCTTTCCCGACTCGTGACAAGGCATTCTGGCTGAAGCTTGCAAACCTGCGGATCGGGAATGAGCCTCCGCGGGCAGCAATAGTTTCGATGTGCCTGGTGTGCCATTTTGCCCGGCCGCGTGCTATAGACCGCGGGCTGTTTGCGGCTGCCCGGCCCGAGCCTGAAAGCCTGCTGCTTACTGTCGATAAGATAAAAAAGATCGTCGGGCCGGAGAATGTCGGTGTTCCGGAATTGCTCGATCAGCGTTTGCCGGAATCATTCACCCTGGACCACCAAAAACTGCCGGTCGGCAAGGAATCGGCTGATGCTGTCGAGAGCCGGCCCGTTCTGGCCCTCACGCATTTTCATCCGCCGATCGAGGCTAAGATCCGCACTGCGGATGACCGCTTGGCCCATCTCAGCACTGAATATTTTTCAGGCACCGTTACTGAATACGGCGGTGCATGGTTGCAGTCGTCTCAGTGGTGGTCGCGTGGGTTTTGGCAGCAAATGGAGTGGGATGTGGAGCTGGACGGACGTTGTGTCTATCGATTAGCCCGCACTCCTGACGGGTGGTTCGTTACAGGCGGTTATGACTAAACGGCGGATTTGTAAGACAAATGTTTTTTGAACTTCACACAAGATCTGCCTTCAGCTTTTTAGCGTCAGGTTCGCTGCCCGAATCCCTTGCCGAGCGAGCCGCAGCCCTTGATATACGAGGTGTTGCACTGCTTGACCGCGACACTGTTTCCGGTGCGGTGCGTTTTCATCAAGAGGCGAAAGAACAAGGCATAAAGGCGATGATCGGGGCCGAGATAACGATGGACGACGGCAGTCTGCTGCCGCTGCTTCCGATAGGTCTGGCGGGATATCAAAACCTTTGCCGTTTGATCACGACCGTAAAGCTGCGGCACCCAAAGGGCGAACATTTCGCGACACGCAAGGACATCGAGGAGCATTCGCAGGGACTGATATGTATGACCGGCGGTGCAGATGGGCTAATGCACCGCAGTATTCGCCGGGGCGATGGCCAGCGAGACCTGGCATGGCTAAATTATGTTTTTGAAAAGCGGCTATATGTTGAACTGCAGCGGCATTATCTTCGCAGCGAAGAAGATGTGAACCAAAATCTTGCAGGCCTTGCTCACAAACTGCATTTGCCGCTTTTTGCAAGCAACGGAGCGTACTATGCCGATAAGGCCGATCGCGAGCTGTTTGATGTTTTTACCTGCATAAAGAATCACACGACCATTTATGAGGCAGGGAAGCTTCTCTCGCAGAATGCAGAACGCCATGTGAAATCGGCCTCGCAGATGCTGCGGCTTTTCGAGGAGTTTCCCGATGCGGTCGCACGCACAAAAGAGATCGCCGACTGCATAACGTTTTCGATGGACGATGTGGGCTACACATTCCCGGATTTTCCGGTGCCTGCGGGCGAGACGATGGACTCACTGCTTCGTACACTTTCCGAGAAGGGTGCGGTCGAACGCTATGGACAGATGACGCCCAAGATAAAGGCCAAGCTCGACCATGAGCTGAACCTGATAGCAAAGCTAAAGCTTGCGGGGTATTTCCTGCTGGTTTGGGATATCTCAAATTTCTGCAGATCGCGACGGATACTTTCTCAAGGACGGGGTTCGGCTGCCAATTCGGTCGTTTGTTATTCGCTCGGCATAACGGCCGTCGACCCGATCGCCGGACAACTGTTGTTCGAGCGGTTCCTATCTGAAGAACGCGGCGAGTATCCCGATATCGATATCGATCTGCCATCCGGTGACGACCGCGAAACGGTAATTCAGCACATCTATGAAAAGTACGGCCGCCGCGGGGCCGCGATGACGGCGAATGTCATCACATACCGAGGGCGTTCGGCCATAAGGGAAGTAGGTAAGGTATTCGGTTTTCCTGAGGAGCAGATAGGCCCGCTCTCAAAGTCTATCTCGCATTACGGCGTGTCAGATTTTGGCGAGATGATCGAGCGGTTCGAGGAGAACGGCTTTCATCTGAAAGGCGACATTCGAACACGCAAATTTGTGGAGCTCTATACACGAATACTGGATTTCCCCAGGCATCTTGGCCAGCATTCAGGCGGGATGGTCATATCGCTCGGCAGGCTGGACGCGGTCGTTCCGATCGAGCCGGCATCTATGGAAGGCCGCACGATCATTCAATGGGACAAGGACGACTGTGAGCGTCAAGGCATTATTAAGGTCGATCTGCTGGGGCTCGGTATGATGGCGGTGCTCCGCGATACGCTGATCTTGGTCGAGGACCACCGGGGCGAAAAAGTGGATCTGGGCAAGCTGCCCACTGATGACAAATTGGTCTATGAAACGCTGCAAAAAGGCGATACGGTCGGGATGTTTCAGGTGGAAAGCCGAGCACAGATCAATTTTCTGCCGCGGTCAAAGCCTCAGACCTTTTATGACATCGTCGTGCAGGTGGCCATCATTCGACCGGGACCGATCGTCGGAAAGATGCTGACCCATTATATTCGCCGACGTCAGGGGCTTGAGGAGATCGACTACATTCATCCGTGGCTTGAATCCACATTAAAACGGACACTAGGCGTACCGCTATTTCAGGAGCAGCTGCTGCGCATGGCGATGATAATGTCCGGCTTTACGGGCGGACAGGCTGAGGAGCTTCGGCGGGCGATGGGCTTTAAGCGTGCGGACAAGCGTCTAGCAAAGATCGAGCGAAACCTTCGCGAGGGCATGGCGAAGAATGCTATTGCTGAAGACGTTCAGGATCGTATAGTTCAGAACATCACGGCGTTTGCCAACTATGGTTTTCCTGAATCCCATGCTGCAAGTTTTGCATTGCTTGCTTACGCGTCGGCGTATCTAAAGGTTTATTACCTTGCCGAATTTACCACCGCGATGCTGAACAATTATCCGCTCGGGTTCTATGTTCCCGCCACACTTATCAAGGACGCGCAGCGGCACGGCCTGCATTTCCGGCATGTGGACGTGAATTGCTCGGACCATCTTTTCACCATTGAAGACGGGGAAGTGCGTATCGGCCTGAAGTACATAAAGGGGTTAAGACAAGAGGCTGCTGAGGCGATCGTCGCTCGAAGGAATGCTGATGGAAGTTACCAAAGCGTCGAAGATCTGGTAGGCCGAGTGCCGGTGATCAATAAAAAAGAGATCCGGGCTCTAAGCCTCGCCGGTGCCCTGAATTTCGGGAAACAAGTGCATCGCCGGCAGGCGTTATGGCAGTCGGAGCTTGCGATACAGCCGAACGGGGAGTTATTTGCAAAGGCGAAGAGCGAAGAGGGGAATGCAGACTTCATAAAGAGCATGACCGAATGGCAGGCCATGGAATCAGACCTGCGAACTATGGCAATAACTGTCGGCAAGCACCCGATGGCATTTCTGAGAGAAGATCTAACGAAGCGGGGTGTTCTTTCTGCCATAGAAACTCACGGTCTGCCGAAGCGCGAGCTCGTGACGGTCGCGGGTTCAGTCATCGTCCGGCAACGGCCAAGCACCGGCAATAGCGTTGTATTCATCACAATGGA
Organism: Acidobacteriota bacterium; assembly: GCA_023389035.1. GTDB lineage: Bacteria > Acidobacteriota > Blastocatellia > Pyrinomonadales > Pyrinomonadaceae > OLB17. The sequence goes on along the minus strand of JAEWFC010000023.1, from coordinate 326,136 downwards.
GGACGAGACGGGCCATTCGAACTTTATCGTAATGCCGGATATTTTTGAACGGTTTCGCCGCATCATAACACACAGCTCTTTCCTGCTGATCAAGGGGATCTCAGAGGAAGGCAATATGATAAAGGCTTTGTATTTTGAGCCTATAAATGCTTTTATGGCTGAAATAGGATCACACGATTTTCACTAGATTATGTGCGGACGATATAAGTTGAGTGCCAGACATGAGGATGTGCAAAAACATTTTGATCTCATTGACGGCAATTTCGTTTACGAGCCACAACAGGAGATATTTCCCGGTACAAATATACTCGCGATCGATAATAACCGGCGTGCCGAACAGATCTTCTGGACCATCGAAGACTGTGACAATCGCGGGATAACCCGAAAGGTCATCAATGCGAAGAGTGAGACCATAACCTTCGTTGAAATGTTCAAGGATGCCTTTCGAAACGGCCGCGTTTTGATCCCTGCGTCGAGCTTTTACGAATGGAAAGAGATGAACGGCAAGAAAAAGGCTCGCTACGAGTTTGAACTCGACGAACCCTTGTTCGCCTTTGCGGGGATTGCCCGGGAATGCAACATCAAAGGTGAGCCAACAACGTGCGGGGCCATTTTAACGACCGTAGCTAACGATATCGTGCGCCCGATACACGCCAAGGACCGAATGCCTGTGATCGTGCACAAATACGATTACGACAAATGGCTCGATCCATCCACATCCATGTCCGAACTTAAACGGATAATGCGGCCGATTTCAAATGACGAGATCAGGGCGCACGAAGTGCCGGAACCCGGGCCGGCTAAAGAAGCTGCGATCGAAGCCCCAAGGCTGTTCGATTAGAGCTTTTCAATAACAGCGATAAACGCGTATCGCCGAAACACGGGAATGATCGAAACCTTGCATCGCTTCGAATCTTCGAGCGAACGCAGAAACGGGATAAGGTCTTCCCAATACTCCACGTGAAACTTAGATAACCACCATTTCAACAAGGCCCGGAAAGTTCCCGGCAGCTGAGCCTGATCGTAGAAATCGACGATGAAGAGTGTTCCACCCGCGCGAATGTTCTCAAGTGCATTCTCTATCGCGGCTTTCCAAGTCGGTATCATCGAGATCGAGTATGAGAAGAATGCCTTGTCGAACGGCGATGGCTGAAGGAAAGTTCCCGCATAAGTGATGTCATCCGCTAGTGCAGTTTTAAGTTCGATATTTGTTACGCCGGCCGCTGCCACCTTGGCGCTAGCGGTATCAATCATCGCGGAAGATGCATCAAGGCCGAAGAATTTTGCGTCGGGATGGGATCTTGCCAGGGCGATTAAGTTGCGTGCAGTGCCGCAGCCGATCTCTAGCACGCGTTCTTCGGGGCTGGGATCGATCAGATCTAGCAGATCATCGCGGCCGAGAAGGTAAAACTTCCGGGTAGCGTCGTAAATGTACCGCTGGCCGCGATACATTTTGTCCATTTTCTCGAACGTGTTCTGCATCTATGTTTCCAAGACGTAGAGATGAAAACCGCCATATATTGATGAACGGTCCTTCTGAAACAACGTGTAAGACATCTCCCGTTCGTATCGAAACTTCGAAAGAAGTTCATTCGGAAGCACTCGCTCCAGCGGTGATGCTGAGCCGGCCGTTCGAAAAATTATCCGAGAACCTGGTGCAGCTTTCTTGGAAATAACGCTCCATAGGTCGATGATCTGGTCCAGGGTCATCCAGTCCTGGGCATCAAGAAATACAAAACGATCGAATGAGCCCGATGGTTGTTGGCAGATCGCATCTGTAACCGAACCGATCCATGTTTTTATCCGGTGGATCTTATCGCGTAACAATGCGAAGTTCTGCTCTTTCAGGTAACTGGGTATTGCACGCCGCTCTTCGGTATCGTATCGTCGGGCAAATGCCTGCCATGCGAAATAGTTATCCGCGATCGGAAACTCGCACGCCAAACGTCGTACTCGATCGCGGTAGAGATCAACGATCGATCGGTTTTCGCCGAGCTCCTGTACCAGTTCGTCATACTGTTGGGGTGGGATCCCTAGCCCAAAGCCTGTGATCGGCAGACTGCCGATCAGGCGGATTAGGATAGTCGTGAAGAACGGCTCGATCTCCTTTCGGTATATGTCTTCTTGTTCCTCCATGTTCTCAGCCTTAAGGAGCTTTTCCGGCCGATAGCCGTGGATATGTGCGAGTTTATGAAACAGTCTCAGAAAGTATCCGTTACGAGAGTGATCGTAGAGTCCGCCATTGGTGAAAAGGCTAATTCGGTGACCGAAGATTAGCCCACCGAATAGCGAGTTCGATTCCCAGTAATTACGGTTTTCGACGTCCAGGTGTTGCAGGATGAACCGAAGATAGTTAGTACCATTACGCGGGTGTTTGCCAAGGCCAAACATCGCGAAAAAATCCTCGTGTTCTCGGAGGCCTTTTATCGCTGCGATCTTCAGATTGAGCAGGTAGATGTGGTGTCGGTTCAGGTCGACAGCCGTTACAGACGCCGGGTTTTCAACGAGGTAGTTGAGGGCGTTGCAACCGCCGGACGAAATAGTGAGGATCCTTGAATCGCGATCCAGCTGTAGCGCTGCAATGTCGACGACAGGGTCTTCCCAGATCTGATTGTAAACGAACGCGTCGAACCAAACCGCAAATAGGCGCTGGAGCACACCCGCCTTTGTCGTCGACTTTTGATTACGGACAGCCTGGAGAACGAGTCCTTCGGCCATTAGTCTCCCTTATTCGTTAGCCATCACTTCGACGGGATCGATCGCGGATGCCCTCCACGCAGGATATAGGGCACCGATCAAGCTGCCGATAACTGCGATCGTGACCGCTGTCGCTACCCAACCCCAGCTGAACTCGAACTGAAGCTCGAACACCGCCGCAATAAAAGCCGATGCAGCAAATGAGGCTGCGAGGCCAAGAGCTACGCCTAATATCCCGATCAGCAATGCTTCACCTTCGATGGCGCGGATAATAAACGTCTTCGAAGCTCCGAGTGATTTTAGTATCCCGATCTCCTTTCGACGTTCGGTGACGGTCGTGTACATAGAAAGTAGTACGAAGATCGTACTGACGAATGCTCCCAGACCGACGATGACGCGGAGGAAAGTGTTCAACGCGGGAACGCGTTCCTGAGCGTCGATCACCAGGTCCCGGGTCAGATTTATCTTGTTCCCGGGCAACTGCTCATTAATACGGGCGGCGACCGTATCTACGTCTTGTCCGTCAGCCAGCTTAACTAGAATGTAAGTGCATTTATCAGGCGCCTGTAGATTGTTCTGAAGCGCGCTTAAAGAAAGCTTGATACGCGAGCCCGAAGGCGGCGTGAACACCCCTACGATCGTGAATTCACGGCCGCCGAAAAATATCAGCTTATCGCCGAGTTTCGCCGCGTCATCCCGCATCTGTCGTTCATCGAGAATTATCTCATTGTCGGCCTGCGGTGCGCGCCCTTCAACTAACGACATTCCATTCATCGCGGCGAATTCTTCCCACGGAACGCCGTCCAGTTGCTGTATTCCCCATCGGCCTCGCGTATCTGGAGTTATGTACTTGCCGACCGGAACGACCGAGGAGACGCCTTCGATCTCGAGAAGACGGGGAACATACGCTGTCGGCACGCTCATGTTAGAGCTATCGAGTCCCATCGCTCCCGCGCGTGTAAAGACGATCTCAGCCTTCCAGTTCGCAGCACGCTTGGCCATGTCGTTCGTCATTCCACGCGCAAGACCGGTGAACAAAACTACAAGCACAACACCGAGAGCGACACCGACGACGCTGATCAATGTGCGAAATGGGCGCACTCGTAAATTGGCGAAAACCAGATCGATCATCTTGCAGGTACTGAATTATCCAACGGAGGAGAGTCATCGCTGCCGATGTACAAATCCCGCCTCCGCTGGAAATCTTCGTAAATTTCATCGTAGGTCGCAAACAAGCGATCCGTCGACATCTCACGCGTGTTAGCCCTAGCGGTTTCCACGGCCTTTTGCGTGCGCGATACCCGTAACGCCCTGTCTGTCACAGCTTGCCGAATGGCCCCGGCGAAGTCTTTTGCAGTCGCTTCCACCAGCCAAGCATTTTCATCAGTTGCGTACGATAAAATACCGCCGGACCTGGGTGCAACTGTCGGCACTCCTGAGGCCATCGCTTCGAGCGGAGCGATCCCAAATGGCTCTTTTGGATTGGGATGGACAAACACATCGGCGTTGGCGTAATAATCTGCTAACGTTTCCTTATCCAGGTGCCCGAGAAGCGTGATCCGTCCGGGACCTATCTTCTCGCCTTCGTGTCGAAGCCATTCTGCCTGAGGCCCGTCGCCTGCGACTACGAGTCGATAGTCATTATCCCCGTCTAATGCCAGCTCACGCATCATCGCTGGCAGAAGCTCGATGTTCTTCTCCGGTGAGATGCGGCCGGCATATAACAGGACAATGGCGTCCGACGGAAGACCTGCTTTCTTGATCAGTTCATTTCGCTTTGTGTCAGACTTTCGATCCGGGCGGAAATGAGCCGCGTCAACCCCACGTGGGCAAACGCGGATGCGTTCTTCTAAGGGAACTTGCGGCGCCCGGAGCCATCGCCAAGTGCGAGACACAGATGACCCTGACATCAATGATTCGTTAAACTCCGCGGCAGTGTAGCTTGAATTGGCTAAGTGGAAGTCAAAGCTCGGTACCGTATATTTACCGATGATAGTTTTCGCCAGCCAACGGCCAAATCGTCCGCCGGAAAGAAAAGACGCGACATTGTCGTCCATTCGCTCACAAGAAAAATGAACAAGCAGCGGTCGGCCAAGCTGACTGAACTTACCCAAACGGACCATTGCACCAAACATGCTTAGGGTGTATTTATCCGTTATCTCTACAAGATCCGGCTGTTCATCTTCGAGTATTTTCCTGATGTCTGAACCGTTAGGCATGTACTGCCACGGCATAATAAGCCGATATCGCTTATCGAAGATCGGTGAGTATTTTGCAGGAACGTAATATATCCGGGCGAACTCGTTGACGTCCTCGATGCTTTCGAACTCCCCGGGGACGATCAGACGGACGTATCTGCGATGCCGCTCGGCCGCGGCCATCAGGTTATTGTACGACGTGCTTATGCCGCCGGAGTTCTTATGGTAATAGTTCGTAATGTGAACTGATTTGATCGGGGTTCTCGTCACGAAGATTCAGTTCTGATGCTTTTTGGAATATACGAATGACGAGAGGGCGATAGTCAGACAAAGCAGGATCATGCCGTCAACACCCCAAAAACTGAGAGGGAATATCTGTTTTCCGCCGCTGTATGACCAAGCAGGTTTGTTCATCAATGCCCACATTAATATCTGTGAGAAGACCCCAAAGGCGCCGATCCCGAGCAATGCCCCCAAATACGCTCCACGGCGCAGCATAGAAGAGATCTCATTCGGTATGAAAGCAATAAAATGAAATATGATGACAGGCAGCCTCGAGATGTCGCTGAATAAGGATTTGCTTTCCGACTCACCGACGATCATTATCCCTCGACGCATCGCAAAGAGCGTAAAGAGGGCCGAGATTATTGATACTGATATCGATCTTAGGATAGCTTCGTCTGTCCGGTCCTGCGTACCCGTCACGTAACCGAAAGCGAACTGCAGCCCGAACTCGAATAGGTGACTCACGAGCGGCAGCAGCATGAGGATCGAAAGGATCGCTTTCCACGCCGGCTCCACTCGTCGAAACGATTGGATCAATGCCCCGCCGATACCGGCAAAAAAGAATCGGAAGACAAACTGAAGAGCTGCTGCTGCGAGAGCCAACCTGAAGCCCTCTTTGCCAATGAGGTATGTCGCAAAAAAGATCGGTGCTCGCAGGACACCGCTCAGGATCGCTCCCTTGTAATTCCAATATCTAACGAACTGTGAAGGGTTATTCCATAGGAAAAGCCACGCCTCAGTGATCGTGTTGGTCGGCCGCTCAGGCGGCGTCTCATCCATGGTGATATCGGTCATCAAGATTTCTTGCGGATCATTCGGCAAATTCTGTCTCAACCACCATTCGCGGCCGCATGCTGTTTTCGCTCCGCCGCGATCTGCAGGGCCTCGTTATATCCTTCGTATACGCTTTCGAACACCGAATCCCAGGATTTGGAGAGTGCTCTCTCACGTGCATTCTCTTTCATCGCGATCAGTTTCGCCCGATCTATCATCAGCTCTTTAGTGTAACTGATGAACTCGCCAATATCCTTTGCGACGAACCCCGATTCTCCGTGGTCGACCAAATATTTCGGTCCGCCCTTGTCGGAAACGATCGGAACGACACCAGATGCCGATGCCTCTTGGGCGACGTTCCCAAAGGCGTCCGTTTCTGATGTAAAGAGGAAAACATCCATGTTGGCATAGGCTTCAGACAACTTCTCACCCGAAAGGAAGCCCGTGAACCGCGCATGCTTCATGTGCTTTTCCAAATGCTCACGTTCGCTGCCTTCGCCAACGATCAAGAACTCGAAATCTGTCATTCCCGCAGAGATCAAAGCCCGCTCGATATCGATGAGAGCACGGACATTCTTTTCAGCTCGAAGGCGGCCGACAGAACCGAGCCTGAAGATACTATCGGAGACGGTGCGGTGCTGCGGCGAAAACTTTTCAGCGTCAACGCCTCTGCCCATTAATCTAGCCGTACGTCCCGTACCCTTGCCGAGCAATTCGACAAGCTCTTTGTTCGGAGCCAGTACTACCTTTGGCATCTTGTAATAAAGAACGGCGCCATCCAAGATCTTTCTCTCGGCTAACCGGGTTATCTTCGAAGCCGAATTGCCGGGAACAAAACTGAAAAGTTTGTCGAGCCGCTGTGCAGCAAATTCATGAACGTTCGTATGCCACGAACCGACCAGCGGAAGCTGCAGCTTCCATGCAAGGTAAGAGCCGATGATGCTTACGTCGTTGATCCCTGTAATGTGTATAACGTCGGGTTTGAACTCGATCAGTTTTCTCAGCACACGGTTGGTATGCCTTTGGAATAGCGGGTCGTATGCTAGGTCCTCGTCGAGCGGGAACGAAAGCGGCGTACGCTTTAACGAGAGGTACTCTACCGATCCTTTCGTTTCAACGCCGGTCTTTTTCCCCGCAAACACCACCAGATACGGATACTCATTTCCGGCGGCATAGTCGGTCAATCTTTTGCACGTCATCGCTGCCCCGTTGATCTCCAAATAGGAATCGGGGAAAAACGCGACCCTTGGTATTCTGTTCACCGTTAAACTTAACTCTTTAGAAAAAATTCAGAGGCGGCCTCAAGACCGCCCCTGTGTAGTTCATACTCGTCCAATACCGTTCCCCTTAGGAAGCTGGCTGTGAGGATGAAAGAGCGAGAGAAAGCTCTTCCAACTCGGGAATATCGAATCGGGCCCTTTCAAGACTCTTCGGCACGCGGTCAACGCGTTTACGTGCTATTCGGAAGAACGGACGCATTGCCGGGCTGCCGAAGACTCCTAACGTCCAGATCGCGACACGAAGCCACGCAGGCCCGCCATACACCCAGTGAACCGATAACGGTCGAAGCCCCTCTCCGTCGCCAATATCAAAATGTACGCGGTCAAACCATTTCTGCCGACCCATCCTAAAGTCCGGATAATGTCTGAGGATCTCAGCGAACGATTGCAACTGACGAGAGTGCAGCGGCCGCTCATACTCGGGCATCAGGGCCACCGTGCTCCGTTTCTCGATCCGTATCTCCTCGACGAACTCACCGAATGAACTGGCATCGGTTAGATTAATTACTGTATTCGGCTGGCAACCGTGTCGGTCTCCGCCCGTCGCGATCGGTATGCCGAGGGCTTCAGCCATTTCGATCACTGCTTTATTTTCTGACCACGCACGAAAACCGTTGATCTCGAAAGCATGGATCCAGCGTCCGTGATGCATCACGAAATCTTTGAGCAGCTCCACATGACGTTCCTTGCCTACCATTTCGATATCCCAGAGCGGGTGATTCAAGATCACCAGCACTTGAGGTATCTCGTTAAGCATCGCGAACATTTCGGTCAGCCGCTGCTTATTGTGATTGGCGGTATCGAACGTGTATTCGAGAAGCGTCGCGGTGAGTTCTGCAGCCCGATCCTTCGGTAGATTATGGACACCGACATGGAAGAAACCATATTCAAACGGAACGGTCCATTCCATCGATATCGGGGCTTGAGAATTATCGGTAATCTCGTTTACTTTCAGTGTGGCATCGATACTGTCGTGGTCGGTCAAGGAGACGATAGCTTCGAGCCCTGAATCGTTGATCTGTGATCTTTCAATATCGTAAACCTCGTCGGGCGAAAGCGGTGGAGACCAAAACGCGGTCGAAAAATCGATCCCTTTTCCCTCTCGTTCGAGATAGCGGTCACGCTCACGGCGCCAAAACTGCGCGATTATAGGCAGTTTTTCGGCGTAATGCGGAACAAAATCGAGCATCTCTTTAGAATGCTCCGTGTGACAATGCATTGAAACGCCGGTAGCGGCTTTGTCAGCCAGCTCCGACTTTCGGCCTATGATATGTAGCCTAGTGTTTCTAAGATTCATCACGTTCTCCGGTTTGGGCGTCAACCAAACGTTCTAAATTACCAAATCCGGTCTCAGAAGTAAATTGTGTTGGCTGTTGGTCGCGGGCAAACTCTATGATGCTTAAAACAGTTTGGCGCGTTGAACTGAAATAACGTCTGATGGGTTTTGTGCATCAAATAATTTCCTGTCACAGTTCTGCGAATCGCGGTGTTTTCCCTGTAGAAAGCAGTAATCGCGGCTTATACATCATATTTTTCGGAGTAATTACCTAAATGAGTTGGCTATATTCGATCTTTTTCGCAGGACTTGTTTTGACCGGTGACAACACAGTCACCAGTGCTCCCCCAGTGATCTCTCAACCATCGGTATTATATGCCGAGCGTTCCTTCGACGAGACCGAACGGTTCGAGCAGTCCTATCCCATTAACGCTGACGGTCGCGTGAGTGTTTCAAACATTAACGGCTCGATCACCGTCGAAGCTTGGGACCGCAATGAGGTTCGTCTCGTGGCGGTAAAGCGTGCCGAGACCAGGGAAGCTCTCGACACGATCGAACTCAAGATCGACTCCGATCCAAAGCTCTTCCGCCTCGCCGTGGACCAGGGTCGATCTCGTTACGGAGACCGTAAGGTTTGGAACCGTAACGCTGCCGAGGTCGAGATCAAGCTCACGTTGCCTTACGGGGCAGAGCTAAATGAGATCGAAGCGATCAATGGTTCGGTCACAGTCTCCAATTTTACGAATATCACTCGCGTTTCCGCCGTAAATGGCGAAGTAAATGCTACGAATCTCCGCGGAACCGCCAGCCTAGAGACCGTGAACGGTTCGGTAAAGTGTGATTTTGACAAACTCGATCCGAACAGCAAGATCTCGCTCAGCACTGTTAACGGTCGCGTAACGCTTGCACTTCCTTCGGACCTGAATGCCACCGTTCGCGCTGACACAATGAACGGAACGATCGAGAACGATTTCGGATTGCCTGTCCGAAAGGGCGATTATGTCGGTCGCGATCTGCATGGACGTGTTGGTAACGGGGGCGCCGAGATCAAACTGGAGAGTGTCAACGGACCCCTATTGATCTCTCGCAAAGCGGACGGCCGCGGACTGAACCCGGTAACCGACCTGCTTTCGCAGTCAGGCTCATCAGCAGTTTCTGACCAGGTTAACCGCTCCATTGACCGCTCCGTAAGGGCGTCTCGCCGAGAAGCGGCCGCTGCGATGCGTCAGGCCCAAAAGGAGATCGAAAAGATCAAGCCTGAGCTCGAAAAGATCAAGATCGACGGGCTCGATAAGATCAAGGTTGAAATTGACGAAAAAGCGATCGAACAGAGCATAGGGAGTGCTATGAAGGCCCAAGCAGCAACGTTGGCCCGGATGCGCAACGTTAACTGGCTCGCAGGAGTACCGAGGGTTGATCGCGTCTCTAAATCATTCCCTGTCACCGGCACGCCGAGTGTGAAAATCGATGCGAAAGACTGCGGCATATCTGTACGGGGCTGGGACAAGCCTGAGGTCAAATATGTTCTTACAGAAGTATCTCGGGGAAACGCGTCTGAAGCTCCGAAGGTCGTAGAGGCAGCCGGGCCGTCAGCTGTTACGATCACCATTCCTGCTGCAGGTGATGGTTCCAATGCGTGGCTCGGGGCCAGGGACTACCGGTTAGAGGTCTTCGTCCCTAGAAAAGCTGACGTAAATGTGCGGTCTGACGAGGAGATCCGTGTTTCCGGGATCACGGGCAAGGTCGAGATCACAGGGGGCGACCAGTCCATTGATATTCGCAAAGTAGACGGATCGATGCAGATCCGGGCACAAGACGCTCAGGTCAGGGTTGTCGCATTCCGAGGAGATCTCGAAACTGAAACAGCGGACGGGGACGTCTTTCTCGATGGCGAGTTCATATCCATAAATTCTTCGGCAGAAGATGGCAGTATATTCCTTACCCTAGATCCTGCCGCGAACGCCAACCTTACTTCAAACACACGCGTTGAAAGCGATCATCCGTCTGCGGTAATTGAATCCGAAACTAAAGTGCGTTTGGGATCAGGCGGAGCAGGGCATAGATTCCGGTTCACGGGCGGTCGCCTTGTTCTGCGAAGTTCCGATGCCGTAGCCGCCAGGTGATATTCCATGGCGCCTTTTTTAAGGCGCCCTTTGTCTGAAACTTTTTGACCGGATCTACGTTTTAGTCAGCGGAGACACTTTATATCTTTTATCTGATCGTCTCCGAACTATCCTCATAGGTGCAATAATGAAATTCGTCCAGAGCCTTTTGTTAGCGGCTTTTCTTGCTGCAAGCTTGTTCGCACAATCGCCTGAGCCGCTGATCGCGGCCGCAAAAACACCGGGCCCGAAGACCATCGAAGTGGTTTCCGCTGACGACAAGCCCGTTACCATCGGAAAATTCGCTCTTCCCATCGAAAAGACCAGGCCCAACCGAGTTCCGAAGATGGAATCGGTGATAACGATCGACGGCCGTCTTGATGAAGATGTGTGGGGTTCGGCAGCAGTATTCAAAGACTTCTATCAGACGTCGCCCGGTGACAACATCGCTCCGTCAAAACCCACGGAGGTTTTGATGATGTACGATGAGAAACATCTATATATCGCATTTAAGTGTTGGGATGAACGCGACAAGATCCGGGCTTCGGTCGCAAAGCGTGACAATGTCTTTGGTGAAGACAACGTGCGATTATGGTTCGACACGTACGACGATCAGCGTCGTGCATACATATTAGGGTTCAATCCGCTCGGCATTCAGCAGGACGGTATCTATACCGAAGGCCAGGGGGCTGATTTCTCGGTCGATATCGTTATGGAATCGAAAGGCGTGATCGAGGATTGGGGCTGGTCTGTCGAGGTCAAGATCCCGTTCAAGTCACTGAGATACGCTGCCGGGCCGGGGAAGCACTGGGGCTTTAACGCAGCGCGTAACATCGATCGGTTCAACGATGAATTCAATGCATGGATGCCCGACGATCGCAGCATAAACGGTTTCCTTATCAAGTTTGGAAAGATCACGGGTCTTGACGAGATCAAGTATGAGCGCACATTGGAACTGACCCCCAGCATTACGCTTTCACAAACAGGTCGTCGGGTCCCGGCGATCGAGATCGCGGGGGGCCGGTGGGTCAATCAGCCGATCAAACAAGATATCGGGCTGACGATGAAGTACACGATCTCGCCGAATGTGACGCTCGACGCAGCGATAAACCCGGATTTTGCTGAGATCGAGGCCGATGCCCCGGTTGTAACTGCGAACCAGAGATTTCCTATCTTCTTTCAGGAAAAACGGCCTTTCTTTCTCGAAGGAGCAGACGTCTTTCGAACGCCGCTATCTATCTTCGATTCCCGGTCGATCATCGATCCCGATTTTGCCGCAAAGCTTACCGGCAAGATCGGTAAGAATTCGTTCGGATTTATGGTGGCGTCTGACAAGGCACCAGGAAATTTTGAAGAGAACGACAGAAATGATCCGAACGTCAGGCCAAGGATCGATGAATTTCTCGACAAGAACGCTCTTTTCGGTGTGCTCCGGGTCAAAAGGGACTTTGGAAAGGAAAATTCCGTGGGCTTTTTCGCCACTTATCGCGGATTTCCCGAGCAAAAGAACCTGCTTGCGAGCATCGACTCTCGAATAAAGCTGAACACGACGACGACCGCACAGTTTCAGCTTACGGGAACGACCTCCCGCCGGTGTTTCTTCCAGTACGATTTCGTACCTTCGGCTGATCCTGTGCAGGCCCAACGCAACCGCGAGATATGCGGAACGGGAAATCTATCGATAAATCCGCTTAATAACGGAACGTATAACCACTTTCGCACCGGTAACGGGGTTGGCTATTATGCCAACGTTGATCATTTCACCGATCAGCAGGGCTGGTTCGTAGAGGTCGGCGGCAGGTCAAAGGATTTCCGGGCCGATGTAGGGTTCACTCGCAGGACCGACACAAACTTCGCATTCTTCTATCATCGCAACAGCACAAAGTCGGACCCCAAGGCCTCTATCGTACGAGCAAACTGGGGAAAGTTCGCGGGCGTTGACTACGATTGGAGCGGCCGCCTGCAGAAATTCCGAGCCGGATCCAATCTAAGCCTCTCGCTGCAGCGTTCTATGTTCGCCTTCATCGAAGGCGGAGCGGCCTACGAAAAGATCTATGAAGAAGAGTTTGGGCTGAAGAGAATGCCGGGCCGCGACGGACGGTTCTTCGGCGAGGGGGTTCGCGGAACCTGGCAGCAGTTCATCTACGGCGAAGTGAACCAAAAGCTCAATAAGCAGCTCAGCTATTTCCTATCTGCCAGCTTTAACAATAATACCTTCGATTATTTTTTCCCGGCGCCTAACGGCCGCATCGATCCGGGTCCCGGTAAGCAGTTCGGCGCAAACGCACAGATCCAGTGGAACCCGATCGATCCCCTTACCACGTCCATCAGCTATCAGAAAAGCCGCCTTGTAAGGAACGATAACCGTGTTCGCTCGTTCGATTCTGACCTGGTAAGTTTTCGTTCAACCTACTCATTCACGCGTTTTTTGTTCACCAGAATGCGGCTTGATTACGATTCTACGCGTCGCAGCTACGCCGGCCAGCTTCTGATGGCGTTCACACCTAGCCCGGGAACGGCATTCTATGCGGGATATAATGACAGTTTCAATTACAACGGCTTTAACCCGTACACCGGCCAGCCGGAACCCGGATTTCAGCGAAACAGCAGAACCTTTTTCATCAGAGCATCGTATCTATTTCGGAAGAGCTTTTAGTTAAGTGATTCCTCCTCAAAGTGCCTTGAAGGCTGCCCGTCAAATGGTCGGGCGGCCTTCTTTTTGTTTGCGGATCAGTGGTGAGCCGCAGCAGGGTCGTTGAACCCCTTCAAGATTTCCCGCCGAGATCTCAGAAAGAAGGGAAAGTAGCGTAAAAAGAACCATAAACACACGCAACAAAAGACATTTGTTACGTCAAAAAATCAAAATGTCACGCAGCAAAAGACATTTGTTACGTCAAAAAATCAAAATGTCACGCGACAAAAGACATTTGTCACGTCAAGAAATCAAAATGTCACGCAACAAAAGACGTTTGTCACGTCAAAAAATCAAAATGTCACGTGACAAAAGACATTTGTTACGTCAAGAAATCAAAATGTCACGCGACAAATGCCAAATGTCAGCTAACAAAACGCTGCAAGTTATCTTGGCCCCTCTAATGCGAACGACATCCTACCTGTGAAAAAAACTTCTTGTAAATTATTAACTAATCTTGTATAAAGCATACTGGACATTACGTTTCCATCTTTTTCGCGCATTACCCCAAAGGAGGCCAAATGAAGCTAACACGAAGTTTATTAGCTGCTGCCCTAATATTTTCCCTCGGATTTCTGTCCTTTTTGACGGTTGCAGTCCAGCCGGTGTCCGCACAAACATCACGCGTTGCTCTGCAGCGAGGTTATCGCACCGGTTATTCTGACGGTTATATGTCCGGATACCGTGATTCGATCGATAATCTCGGAAAAGACCGAACGCGGCACAAAGAATATATCGACGCTAACCGTGCATTCAGCAAGGATTACGGTACGATCGATGATTATCGCGACGGTTACCGACAGGGCTTTGAATCCGGTTACGATACCGGCTTTGCACGGACCGCTTTCGAATCTACCGTCCCGACATCGCTCGAGCGCCGCGGATTGACCGAGATCTCGCAGAATAGCGCGGCAGAACCTGTGATATCGCAGCCCGCAGATGCCGAAGTGACGGAAGCAGAGCAGGTTGCGAGCTCAGAACCAGCCGCGGAACCCGCTGCGGCTGCCGAACCGGCCGCGGTATATCAGCCTGAGAGCGTTGATAACGCAGCTTCGACTCAAGCTTCGCAGCCGCCCGTGCAGACAACGGCAGTAATGCGTCAGGCGAGCTACATAAATGACGATGAGGCGATCATTATTATCCCTCGTGACACTGAACTGATCCTGGAACTCGAATCACCGCTAAGCACGGAGACCAACCGCGACGGCGATGCGTTTACTGCAACCATCGTATCTCCCATCGAGATCGCAGGGGCAAAGATCGAGGGCCGTATCGATCGCATCCAGAAGCCCGGACGCATCAAACGGCGGTCGCAGATGGAACTGTCGTTCGACCGTATCGTGCTCAACGAGCGTCGATGGAGCAATTTCGGAGCGATATTGACGGAAGTGCTCCCAGTCAAAGGCGATAACATCAAGCTAGTCGACGATGAAGGCACAGCCGTGGGCAAAAGCACGTACAAGGACGATGGCATCAAGATCGGAGCTTCAACCGGTGCCGGTCTTGGAATTGGTGCGATCGCCGGAGGTCCTGTCGGAGCGGCGGTCGGAGCAGGCGTGGGAGCTGCTTTTGGCGTCGGAGCCGCGGTTGTCGAGCGCGGCAAGCATATTCGGCTCAATAAGAACCAGCAGTTGAAGATCAAAGCCTCGTACGAGACCAAGATCCGCTAGAACGAAACCGATCGCACTCAGCGGGCGAACTTAAATAATGAAGCAGGGTAAGTAGGTATGCCTTGCTTCACGATCCGCGAAGATCCACCGCACTGGCCGGCCCATTCGTCTCCTTTTGGGCCTCCGGTTGCGGTGGATCGCTGCGTTTGTTTTGCTCTGCTACCGACTTATCGTAAAATTCCCACTAATGTCCATACTCATAGTGGTGGCGCACCCGGATGATGAGGTTCTGGGTTGCGGAGGTACCGCGGCGAAATTCGCTGCGGCAGGTAAAAGTGTGCGAAGCTGCATACTGTCGGGCGAAGCCGACGCACGGCTTCACCGCCCGGAGCTGGTCGATCTCCAGAAACACCTTAATCAGGCCCAGGAAGTCTTAGGGCTCGGTGCACCGATCACCGCGTCGTTCCCGAACATTCAGTTAAACACCGTTCCCCATCTCGAGCTTGTCCAGTTCATTGAATCGGCGATCGAAGATTCGGGTGCCGATACCGTTTTTACTCATCATCCTTCCGACATTAATGACGATCATAGGCATACCTCAATGGCATGCCAGGCAGCCGTTCGACTCTTTCAGCGCAGGGAAGGCATTAACCCATTAAAAGGCCTTTATTTCATGGAGATACTGTCGTCGACCGACTGGACGTTTCCGGCGACAGACACTTTCCGAGCGGATGCGTTCGTTGAGTTGGGCGAAGAGTACCTCAACAAAAAGATCGAAGCACTGGCAACCTACGAAGGAGTGATGAGGCCGTTCCCACATCCGAGAAGCCCTGAGGTCATGAAGGGACACGCAGCATATCGAGGGGGACAGGCCGGAATGTTTTATGCCGAAGCATTCCAGACCGCCTTCCACGCGATCAGCCGCAACTCGTGATGTATTCCCGCACGCTTAAACGTCTGCTTGATATCACTATCGCGGGATCGGCACTTGTTGCGCTCGCACCGGTAATGCTCGTTGTCGCATTGCTTATAAAATTGGAAGACGGCGGGCCGGTACATTTTCGTCAAAAGCGGGTAGGGAAAGGCGGAAGGGAATTTGAATTCCTGAAATTTCGAAGCATGCCTGTGAATGCGGCAAACGTCCCGAAGACCCAGGCCGGTGAAATACCGATCACACGTATTGGCCGCATCATTCGACGTACGAACATCGACGAACTGCCGCAGCTCGTGAATATTCTCAGGGGCGAAATGAGTATTGTGGGGCCGAGGCCGGCGATCGCCGCACAGGATAAATTGATCTCGATGCGTCGAGACAACGGGGCACTAACGTGCACACCCGGTTTAACCGGACTGGCGCAGGTAAATGCCTATGATGGAATGCCCGAAACTGAAAAGGCCGCATTCGATGGCGAGTATGCGGCGAACGTTTCACTTGCTAACGATCTGAAGATCATCGGCCGCACCTTTGGCTATCTCACAAGAAAACCTCCTGTTTATTAACCATGCGATTCGGATTTGTAACCTGCGTTCAACTAGGCCTTAGCTGTATGGAAGCGATTTACGATGTCGGCGGAAAGCTCGACCTCGCGATCACGCTGACCGACGATCGAGCGGTTAATAAATCCGGCCGAGTCTATTTGGATGAGTTCTGCTCAAAGCATGAAATAGACTTGGTCAAGATCCGGCATATAAATGATCAGACGGCGATCGACGCTATCCGCGGCCACAACATCGACTGGCTTTTCATAATCGGCTGGTCGCAGATCGCCGGACCTGAAGTGCTTTCGGCGCCGGGACACGGGGTGCTGGGAATTCACCCGACATTGCTGCCCGAAGGACGCGGCCGGGCGCCGATACCCTGGGCGATAATCAAAGGCCTGAAGCGAACGGGCGTAACACTATTCAAACTGGACGAAGGCGTGGATACCGGCGACATCGTAGCCCAAGAGGTACTTCCGATCGCCGATGATGAGACCGCGACGACGCTCTATGAACGGGTCAACGAGGCACATCGGACCATCATCAAGAACGTCTGGCCCGATCTTGCAGCCGGCCGTGTACATCTGCAACCCCAAGATCATTCGCAAGCCACGGTATGGCCAGGCCGAAAACCCGAAGATGGCAGGATAACCGCAGATCTCTCGGTCGAAACCGTCGATCGGCTGGTACGCGGCACGACGCACCCGTATCCCGGTGCATTTGTCGACATCGATGGCAAGAGAGTTCGCGTGTGGAGCGGCCGCCCACTTGACGCGGGCGACAGAAGAGAAGAAGGGTTGATGGTGGAACTTACGGAGGGTAAGTTTCTTGCCACGGATCACGATGTCGAGGATATTACGACGGATCAGGAGTAGCAGTGATATCCGCGGCCTCCGAGGCAAGTCTGCAAACCTCTGCACGGATTTCGACCTGTCTGAGCTTTAACCTTTTTCCCGAATCCTTTATCCTAAAGTCTGGCTCCAGGCTCCGCACAAGGGCTGAAGTGTGAACTCCGCTAGGCGAGGAATCGAGCAACGGTAGCATTTTCACCCTGTGTTGCGGTTAAGTCTGGAGCCTTTCTGCGCCTTTAGGGATTTCGTCGTTCGTACTCTTCGCAGGTGCAAAATTCATCCACGCCGGGTGTACAGCCCGCCGGGTAGCTTCTCAGACACTCCTTCCCATATTTCACCAATACAAATACCAGTGCTGCGACACCGACGATGACTGCGGCGAGGATCACCTTATCCTTCGTTGACCAACCTTTCTTTGCTTGCTGTCGGTTATAGATCGCGTCGGCTGTTGCAGGATCAAATTGCGAGGCTTTGGCGTTATACGCTTGAGCTTCATTAGCAAGGACGGCCTTAATATCCGGCTTCTCGCTCGGCTTTGAAAGTGTCTGCCCGGTCAGTGTGGCCGTTAGCAGAACAACGATGGTGAAGATCGCAGTAAGTGATTTAATCATTTTGCAGGCTGCTTTTTTGCGATGCTAGATTTTTTTCTGTGAACGGTCGAACTATAGGCTACCTCTCCGACTGGCAGGTGAAGAATTGTAGAGTGATGAAATGAAAGATCCCGGCCGAATGCAGCCGGGATCTTTTGTCATTATCTGGCGGAAAGGGTGGGATTCGAACCCACGGAACCCTTTTGAGGTTCACAGCATTTCCAATGCTGCCAATTCAACCACTCTTGCACCTTTCCTTGAGTCCTAATTTACCAAAAACTAGTATCTTAGAAAACTCCGCGAACGCACTAACGAATTATATTCATGAACAACTTTGTCGGGTGACCCTTCGACCATCCATCCGGCGGGCGTGCCTAGCCAACCGCGTTCGGTCGAATTGAAAGGCTTTTTATCGCGTACCCGCCGCATTAGGTCTTTCGTCGCCTTTACGAAATTGTCAGCTGCTGAAAAGTAGCTGGTCGCAAAGGTCTTATCGGTCGCCGCGTCCTTCATTAAAGCCGCAGCCGCTTCGACCTCTTCGGCATGCGACTGGATCGTGTCCGCAGATAGGGAACTATACTCGCTCCGCGAAATGTAGTTCATCGCTTTCTTCGCCTTGATATTGAAATCCGTAACGGTGAACGCGAATTTCTTCGACGGATCGTTTCGATATTCCTCTAGCCGCTGTTCCGCGACCGCATCCTCGAGCGAATCGACCTCAGCGGTAAACTCTCTATTCGCCGTTTCAAACGCCTCAAAGGCAGCGATCAGCGATGGATGAGCAGCGCGGCCCTTTTCAAAACCGTCATCCTTGTAATCCTCTTGGTCGTAATAAGCGTAGATCGATCTTACCTGAGCAGCGGCCTCTTTCAAGGCGGGCAGATACTTGTCGGCCGCCTGTTCGACCTCAGGCATATCGGGTTCGGAAGCATTAGCCTCGGTGATCGCGGCTTCGCAGTCAGATCCGTCGCCACGCACTTCGTAAAGGCCGTAAACCAGACGTTCTTTACCTGTTGGTCCGGCTTTCGGGTCCTTGAGCCATGACCGATATCGCCCGTAGCTCAGCATAATGCTGTTCGAATATTGATTCACACACTTAGAGATGTATAAATTGCTCTTCTTGCTAAGGTTCTCGATCTCGCTGGCAGAGCTTCCGGAAGCAGGAGCACTTCCGTTTGACGGATCCGCCCCTGCAACGGGCGGCGGATCCGGCTCAAGATTTTCTCTTATCCGGTCGCTAAGCGAGCGGCATCCGAGCGATACCGCTAGCAGGATCGCGATCGCGAAAAGTAAAGGGAAGAGATTGTTCTTTTTCATGGAAACAGACGGCCGACCAAGAGGCCAATACTAAGACGGAACAGATCCCACCGGTTTGCGTCCGGCGGTTGGAGCTGATCTCACAAGCCGCCGAATCTTAAGTCACTAGGCTTGAGCATCCGCGTCGGGCGTTGGTTCCTCGGTGACCGCAGACTCTTGTTCGTCCGAGAGCCATAAGTAAAAGAATCCGGCGAGCAGTGCACCCAAGATCGGAGCGACCCAAAACATCCACAATTCCATAACGGCCCAGCTGCCTCCCATGATCGCGACATAGATCGCCGGGCCTGTACTGCGTGCGGGGTTGACCGACGTATTTGTTACAGGGATGGTGATCAGATGGATCAGGGTCAAACAAAGTCCGATCGCGAGCGGAGCGAAACCTCGCGGAGCCAGCCGGTGGGTGGAGCCGAGTATCACGATAAGGAAAAAGAATGTCATCACGACCTCGGCCGCGAATGCGGAAATAGCTGAATATCCGCCCGGAGAACCGGGTGAGTCTGCCCCGTAGCCATTTGAAGCAAGTCCCTTAGCGATCTGAAAATCTACTTTTCCGCTCGCTATAAGATAGATAATACCGGCTCCGGCGATGGCTCCGAGTACCTGAGCGATGATGTACGGCAATGCTTCACTTGAAGGAAATCGCTTAGCTGCAACGAGACCGCAAGTGACCGCAGGATTGAAATGAGCTCCCGAAATGTGGCCAAGAGCGTACGCGCCCGTCAGTACGGTAAGTCCGAAAGCAAGCGCGACTCCTGCAAACCCTATCCCGGTCCCGGGATATGCGGTCGCTAATACAGCGCTGCCGCAGCCGCCTAAGACAAGCCAAAGCGTTCCGATGAACTCAGCCGACAACCTTTTAGTTAAAGGCATAAGCGTTCCTCCTATTTAAGCCGTTGTGATGAAAAAAGGTTGGGTGAGATCGGCCGTAAGACCGGACGGGTCAAATCCTGAACTAGCGATCCGACGATCCTAGATCGAACGATCCAAAATCTAAAATCCCAAATCCAAAATTGAAAATGGCGGAGAGGGTGGGATTCGAACCCACGGTACCCGTTAAGGCACAGCAATTTTCGAGACTGCCCGATTCAACCACTCTCGCACCTCTCCGCGAATCATTAATAATACGGGTTCGCCTCGTAAAATATCAAGCCGCCGTCAGCGGCGTTCGCGGAAAAAAGCCTGCATCAGTTCTCGGCATTCACTTTCCAATACGCCGGAGTTGATCTCGATGCGATGGTTCAGCAGCGGGCTGTCGCACAATCGAAACTTCGTCTCGACGGCCCCAAACCTCAGGTCATGAGCGCCAAAGACCAGTCGGCTGACCCTTGCATTTACAAGAGCACCTGCACACATCACACAGGGCTCGATCGTCGAGTAGACCGTCGAGCCGACTAGGCGATAGTTTGCAATTAGAGTTGCAGCCGCGCGTAACGCGATTATTTCCGCGTGGCCGGTCGGATCACTGTCGATTATCGTGCGATTGGAGGCTGCCGCCAACTCTCTTCCTTCCGCATCGACAACAACGGCTCCCACGGGCACCTCTCCAAGCGAAGATGCGGTTCGCGCCTGTTCGATCGCACGAGACATCCACAGTTCGTCTATTGAACTCATCGAACGTGATTCTAGTTTGGTTCGACGCGTTTTGAAAATCAGCCGACATGCCGATTTCTTGCATCCGATTTGCGGAAGTGGTAATCCTATTAACAAATGACGGTAGTTTAGCCGCCTTCCTTGCTCTACCCGCGTTGGCAATATGAATGATGAGGCTCGGCTCGGGACAAAACCTGCCGACGACGATATTCACATTACTGCAGTTCCCGATTCCTTCAAGGCGTTTGCCGAGGAGGTTCGCAAGCGCAACCAGAAGCCGCGCACCACGCCCGTCAGCATTCCTCAGAAATTGCAGCCCGCGGAATTCAATACCGCGATGGTCCATTTTTATCGCGGTGAGGTCGCCCGCTCAAACATCTGGCGTAATCGACTCGACGCGACAACGAACTGGGCGGTGATCACGGCCGGCGCTACGCTTTCATTTGTTTTCAGCTCGCCCGACAATCCGCATTTTGCTATTCCGATAAATACGATACTTGTCTCGATCTTCCTGTTCATGGAAGCCAGGCGTTATCGGTATTACGAAGTGTGGGCAAACCGCGTGCGAATTCTCGAAACAGGCTACTTCGCACCAATGCTCTCCCATCGCACCATACCGCCGGACAAAGAATGGGCGGATCATATCTCGGCGGACCTGATCGCCCCGCACTTTACTATCAGCGAATGGGAAGCGGTCGGACGCCGCCTGCGAGCGAACTACCTATGGATATTCATCCTACTAGCTCTTTCGTGGGCCTTGAAGATATATATCCATCCATCACCTATACCGACCGTTTCGGTGCTGGACCGCGAGCGGTTTTGGGAGATCTTTTTCAACCGAGCCCAGGTCGGACTTGCTCCGGGGTGGTTGGTTATATTGGTCGGAGGACTTTTTAATGGTGCGATATTCTTGGTCGCTTTCAGCACCTTGAAACTGCGTGATGCTTCGAGCGAAGTACTTCCGCTCGAAAGCTTTGAATGGCATCCGTTCAAGCAGGTTTCCGAATGGGCCGGTTCGAGCCTAACGCGCGGAAACACGATCCGACGATCAAAGAAAGCACGGCAGAGAATGCGCTCCGTCCACAAAACCGAAGGATAAAGTATGCGAATTGATCTGATCTCTAGGCTTCTGGTCGTATTACTCTGCTCGTCTGCAGCGTTCGCGCAAGATAGATCACAGCTGACGAGCGGCCCGACTTTGTTCGTAACGGCCGACGGCGCAACTAGCCGAAAAGGCGAAACGCGAACAGAGAAACTTGCGAGCAAGTTAATGGGCCGAGATCTCTCGTATCGAATCATCCTGCCGGTAGGCTATTCCGAAACTTCGAATGCCGCCACGCGTTATCCTGTTGTATATCTCTTACACGGACTAACCGGTAATTACGCCAATTGGACAGACCGTACCAAACTCGCCGATCACGCGGCCGGCTTGGGCATGATAATCGTGACCCCCGAAGGCGAGAATGGCTGGTACACCGACGGTACCAATGCTGCCGATAAGTATGAGAGCTATATTGTTAGGGAGCTGATACCTGAGGTCGATACGCGATTCCGAACCAAGTCAGATCGCAAGCATAGGGTTATCGCAGGCCTGTCGATGGGCGGCTATGGCGCTCTCAAATTCGGAATGAAGTACCCGGAAATGTTTTCCCTGGCCGGCAGCTTTAGCGGGGCTTTAGGAGCCGCAACGTTTCCTGACCTTGGCCGCAGTGATGCCGCACTGAAATCCCTTACAACGATATTCGGCCCGATGGACAGCGAGATCAGACGCAGTAACGATATCTTTCGACTCGTTAAGGAAATTACAGCCGAAAGGCAAAAAGCTTTGCCCTTTCTGTACATCGATTGCGGGACCGAGGACTTTTTGTTTTCCAACAACCGCGAATTCATTGACCTGCTTTTAGAGAAACGGGTGCCGCACGAATTCCGTCAACGGCCGGGTGGACACACATGGACGTATTGGGACAAGCAGGTGCAGGAGTTTCTGCGGGTCGCTAACCGTCACTTCGAGTAGTAATAGTCATTCTATGAAGATGTTCAAGCTTTTATTCGTCCTGATGCTATTCGGACCAGCGGCGTACGCTCAGAACGTAAACAGTCATCGTGACCGGCCTGTATTGCCGGTGAATACTCGGCCCGCAGCGGAGGTCCTTGGAATTAAGGTCATCGACCCAGTGATCTCTGCCCGCGTTGCTGAGATTCAAAAGGCTTTGACACAGCAGGGTTTTGACGGCTGGCTTTTTTATGACTTCCGCGGCAGCGATATTCTGACGCCTCGGATTCTCAAAACAGAACGGCTCGGCGGTTCCCGTCGCTGGTTTTACTTCATCCCTCAAAGCGGTGAGCCCGTGAAGGTGGTGCATGCGATCGAGCCCGGACAGCTCGACGCTCTGCCCGGGAAGAAGCTGATCTATCGTGAATGGCAGCTGCTACAGAGCCAGGTCGGCGAAGCGTTTTTCGCTGGCGGAAAGCCGAAGGGCAAGTTCCGGATCGCGATGCAGTATTCACCGAATAATGACATCCCGTACGTGTCACGTGTTGACGCCGGTACGATCGAGATGGTCCGTAAGCTGGGCGTCACGATCGATTCGAGTGCAGATCTTGTCCAGCAGTTTGAAGCCGTATGGACGCCGGAACAGCTCGAAATGCACAAAGAAGCTGCGACAAAGATCCAAAAGGTTATCCTTGAAGCGTTCGCAGAGATCAAGCGTCGAATAAACGCCGACATCCCGACCAATGAGAATGACGTTCAGCAGTTCATGAGG
Organism: Acidobacteriota bacterium; assembly: GCA_023389035.1. Lineage (GTDB taxonomy): Bacteria > Acidobacteriota > Blastocatellia > Pyrinomonadales > Pyrinomonadaceae > OLB17. Next base: position 302,630 of record JAEWFC010000023.1, on the reverse strand, counting down.
AAGCGATACGAGGAAGAGGGAATGAATCCCTCGCCGATGATCGTGGCCGTCAATGCTAACGCCGCTTCACCGCATTATTTCCCCAGGGCCGGACAAGGAGCCCCGATTAGTAAGGGCGATCTGGTGCTGATCGACACCGTCACGAAGGTCAAGAAACCGCGTGCTCCTGCTGCCGATCTCACTTGGATGGGGTATGTTGGCGAGACCGTGCCTGAAGAATACACCAGGATCTGGAACATCGTTTTCGAAGCGCAACAATCCGCGCTTACTGCGATCCGCGAAGCATTCAAAAGCGGGAAGCCGATCACCGGAGCACAGGCCGATGATGTCTCACGCGGTATCATCCGAAAGGCGGGTTATGCGGACGAATTCCTGCACCGCACCGGTCATTCGATCGGTGAGGAAGGCCATGGAAATGGAGCGAATATCGACAATCTCGAGACGCGTGATTCGCGCCGCCTGATCTCAGGAACCGCATTTTCTATCGAACCGGGCATTTATTTCGCCGGCAAATTCGGCGTGCGCTCTGAGATCGACGTTTACATCGATGGCTCCGACGTCATCATTACACATCCTCATCAGACAGAGATATTTCCGATCCTGAAGTAGAGTTCGTTCTTCCATATGCTCAATTTTGCGATAGAGACGGCGCGTGACGCGGGAAATATCCTGCTCGAAAAGTTCGGCCGGATAGAGACGGTCACCAAGAAGGGCGATATCAATCTGGTCACTGAGGCAGACCTCGCCTCGGAAGCACTGATCATCGAGCGGATACGGTCGCATTTTCCTAAGCATGCGATCCTGGCCGAAGAGGCAGGGAATGCGGTTGTCGCGATCGAGGGAGACAGCGGCCACAAGTGGATCATCGATCCGCTGGACGGCACGACCAATTACGCCCACGCCTATCCATGCTTTGCGGTCACGATCGCTCTCGAGCACCAAGGCGAGATAGTGCTGGGCGTTACGCTCGATCCGACTCGTAACGAGCTTTTCGCCGCCGAAAAAGGCCGCGGTGCGACGCTCAATGGAAAGCCGATCAGCGTCTCGACAACAGATGAGCTTGGTAACTCACTGCTGGTAACCGGCTTTCCTTACGACATAAAACATCGCGAGAAATTTGCCGCGAATTTGACCGAGCTTCTTCTACGTTCGCGCGGTGTGCGGCGTGACGGCTCTGCGGCTATCGATATGGCGTATGTCGCGTGCGGCCGGTTCGACGGGTTTTGGGAAGAAGGCCTCAGTCCGTGGGACATGGCTGCCGGCAAGCTTCTTATCGAAGAAGCCGGAGGCTGGGTAACGAATTACGACGGTTCAGCGTTCAGCATCTACAGGCCTCCGGTCTGTGCGAGCAACGGGCTTATTCACAATGAAATGCTCGCGGTTCTGCGATAGCCCTTTGCGACAAATCAACGCCTCGTGTGCTAGTCTTTACCATCGGAACTACCTCAATGGCATCGGGTGTCAACGGCCTCTTAAGGTGCTGTTGCGATCAGCCTAGTTTCGGCAACTGATTATGGCCTGGTTCAAAAGGGACAAACCAAAGATCGAGGGCGGCTCTAACGAAGAGGAGCGCAACGTCAAGACCGAAGGGATCTTCGTAAAGTGCCCCGAGTGCGAGAATTCGTTGTACAAGGGCGAGCTGATCGAGTCGCTTCAGGTCTGTACGCATTGCAATTATCATTTTCGCTTTTCCGCCCGACTTCGCCTCGATAACCTTTTTGACGATGGAAGCTATGAGAAGCTTGACGAAGAGGTAACCTCAACAGATCCGCTCGGGTTCGTCGACACGAAGCCCTATAAAGACAGGATCGAAGCAGCCAAGTCAGCCTCGTCGCTGCCCGAGGCAATAGTATCGGGCGGAGGAAAGGTCGGCGGGCATAACGTCTTTGCCGGGGCGATGGATATGTCGTTCATCGGCGGCTCGATGGGCTCAGCCGTTGGGGAAAAGATAACGCGGCTGATAGAAAGGGCTCTGGATGAGCGATCCGCGGTGGTTATCTTCTCGGCATCCGGCGGTGCTCGTATGCAGGAGGGGACACTTTCTCTCATGCAAATGGGAAAGATATCTGCCGCCCTGTCGATGCTGCATCACGCTCATCTTCCATTTATCTCTGTGCTGACAGATCCTACGACAGGCGGTGTTACCGCTAGTTTTGCCATGCTCGGCGATGTGATTTTTGCGGAACCCAAGGCTCTGATCGGATTCGCCGGCCCGCGAGTTATTGAACAGACCATCCGCCAAAAGCTTCCCAAAGGGTTTCAACGCAGCGAGTTTCTCTTAGAGCACGGAATGATCGATATGGTCGTCGACCGCCGGGAGATGAGAACAACGATCATCCGTTCGCTAGATTTCATGATGAACAAGGACCTCGCCGCCTGACCTTCCGACGTGAATTTCTCTGAATCCGAAAGCTACCTTTACTCGCTCGGTAATGAAGTTGAGGCGATGAAACTCGGACTTGAGAATATTCGCACTTTATTAGCATCGCTCGGGAACCCGCACGAAAAATACAAAAAGGTACAAGTCGCTGGGACCAACGGTAAGGGCTCGGTTTGTGCATTTCTGGATTCGATCTGTCGGCAAGCCAAGATCAAGACCGGTCTTTATACTTCGCCGCACCTTGTTTCCATAACGGAACGCGTTCGTATTGGCGGCTGCGATATCAGTGAAACAGAATTTGCACGGCTCGCAACGCGCGTCCGCGAAACAGCCGAGAATCTTTTGGCGGATGGAGAGCTTGGCTACACGCCCACTTATTTTGAGCAAGTAACCGCTATTGGCCTTTTGGCTTTTGCCGAGGCAGGTGTCGAGTTAGCGATATTGGAGACTGGTCTTGGCGGTCGGCTCGACGCCACCACCGCTGCGAATGCCGAGATCGCCGCGATCACCCAAATTGCCCTCGACCATCAGGAATATCTCGGCGGCACGATCGAAGAGATCACCGCGGAGAAGGCGGCGATCATCCGTGAACAGACCGAAGCTGCTGTGATCGGTCGGCAATCTCCGGCGGTGATGAACGTCCTTCATAGCATTATCGGCGAGGCCCATGCACGAGGAGTGTTTGTGCGTGAGACTGCGGTGGTTTTTGATGATAGCTCGCTGGGGATGCCGCTCCGAGCCCTGGTTCGCGATCTGGGGCTGAAAGGATCTCATCAGTTTCACAACGCGGAAGTATCTATCCTATTAGCCGATACGTTGCGAAAGTATTTCCCGATCACGGATGAGCATATTCGTCGAGGGTTAGCAGCTGCCAGTCATCCCGGACGGCTGGAATACATAGGTAACTACCTGCTAGACGGTGCTCACAACGTAGCCGGAGCTAAAGCTCTAATAGAGTTCTTGACCTATGTCGAGAAGCGGCCGCTCACGATGATCTTCGCGGCTATGCATGGCAAAGACGTGGGCAATATATCGAAGATACTTTGGCCGCGTGCTGACACGTTGATCTTGACGCAACCGCTAAACTCGCGAGCTATGACCGCAGAGGAGCTTTCCGCGTTCCTTCCAGAAAACATGGATCGGGGGCGAGCATTTCTTACCCATTCGATCGACGAAGCATTGGCTCTCACAGCTTCCTCCGATTTGGTGCTCATCACCGGCTCACTCTACCTCATTGGCGAGGCCAGGCGAATACTATTATCTCGAATTTGAGATTTGAGATATCAAATTTAGAATAGGCAAATGCACAGATTAGTACTGATACGCCACGGCGAGAGTGAGTGGAACAAAGAAAATCGTTTCACGGGATGGAAGGATGTCGATCTATCGGAACGCGGCAGGGAAGAGGCAAAGGCGGCCGGACAGTTGCTTAAGGCGGAGGGATACGTGTTCGATGAGGCGTACACGTCGGTTCTCAAGCGTGCCATCCGAACTCTCTGGATCATTCTCGACGAGATGGACCTGATGTGGATCCCTGAAACCAAGTCGTGGCTGCTGAACGAGCGGCACTATGGTGCTCTTCAGGGGCTGAATAAGAGCGAGACCGCCGCACAGTTTGGCGAGGAGCAGGTGTTGAAGTGGCGGCGAAGCTACGACATTCTTCCGACACTTCTGGAGGAGACCGACGAACGGTGGCTTGGGAATGATCCCCGGTACGCAGGCATCACTCCGGAAATGTTTCCGCGGGCCGAAGCCTTGAAAGAGACGGTCGAACGTGTCGTGCCTTACTACCAGACCGAGATCGCACCAAAGGTTGCGGAGGGAAAACGTCTGATCGTTGCGGCGCACGGTAACAGCCTTCGTGCACTTGTGAAATATCTCGATACGATCTCGGACGAAGACATTATCAGCCGAAACATCCCGACGGGCATTCCGCTCGTTTATGAACTCGACGAAAACCTTAAGCCAACGAAAAGCTATTATCTAGGCGACGAAGAAGCGATCCGTGCAAAGCAGGAAGCCGTCGCGAATCAAGGAAAGGCACAATAGCCAAATTCGTATATTCGCCCACGAAATAGTGGGCGAACTATCATCTCCTCGTTTGTTTCAAAATTTATCCGCTCGCAGTTTCGGTCGAGCGGTGATGAGAAAAATGATCTTAACGCGGTCTATTGCAGTTCTAAGCTTGCTCTCATTGTTGGCGACCGCTACTGCGTTTGGGCAGACACGGCGGCAGCCGGATCTTACAAATAGTGAGATTGCACGCGGGCTGCGCGAAGCTTTGCTTCAGGGCGTCAGGCGATCGGTATCAGATCTGGGCCGTGAAGACGGTTTTCTGGACAACGATCGGGTGCGGATACCGCTGCCCAACGGTCTGCAGCGTATGGAGAAGACCCTGCGTTTCATGGGCCAGGGCCGTAGGGTTGATGACTTCGTGGTAGCGATGAACCGTGCCGCCGAGGCAGCCGTGCCGGCGGCTATCGACGTATTTCTCGATTCAGCGTCGCAAATGACCTTTAGCGACGCTCGAAACATCTTGATGAGTGGGCAAGACGACGCTGCGACCCAGTTTTTTCGCCGAACGAGCGAGGAAAGACTGAGAAAGGAGTTTCGCCCGATCGTCGAAGAGTTCACGGAAAAGGTCGGCGTGACGCAGCAATACAAAAGCCTGATCGGTCGATATGGGGTTATCGGAAAGGCATTCGGACAGGACGCAAGTGATCTGGACGGCTACGTTACGCAGAAAGCGATGGACGGATTATTCCTTCTGATCGCGGACGAAGAGCGTCGCATTCGCCGTGATCCGATTGGCCGGACGACTGCGATCCTCCGGCGCGTTTTTGGCATTTTGAAGTAACATCGGGGAAACGCGTAGGATCGGGGTAAAGGGCGATGTGCCTTTTACCCTTTTTCCATTTATACTTGTCAGCTTTGTATGGCCGCCGCAAAGATAGTCTTCATTTCTGCAATATTATTTTGCCTCTCGCCCCTTGGCTCGCCGGCGATCGCGTTGGCTCTGGGTATAGTTCTCGCATTCGCGTTCGGCAATCCATATCCGGGCCTTTCGGGTAAGCCGACTAAATACTTGCTGCAGGCATCTGTGGTTTTGCTTGGGTTCGGTATGAATCTGAGTGCGATCTACGAAGCGGGTAAGAGCGGTATCCTGTTCACCGTCGCAACCATTTTCGCCACATTGGCGGCCGGCTGGCTGATCGGACGGATGCTCGGTGTCAATGAGAAGACTTCAGCGCTTGTTTCATCCGGTACCGCGATATGCGGCGGCAGTGCGATAGCAGCCGTTGGCCCTGCAATTAATGCCGAGTCAAAGGAAATGTCCGTTGCGCTCGGAACGGTGTTCGTCCTAAACGCAATAGCTCTATTCCTATTTCCATTGATCGGTTCTGCGATGGCCCTCAGTCAGGAACAGTTTGGGATATGGGCCGCGATCGCCATTCACGATACTAGTTCTGTGTTCGGAGCAGGCCAGGCGTACGGCGACCAAGCACTTGCGACTGCAACGACAGTAAAACTCGCTAGAGCTTTATGGATCGCTCCACTCGCTCTTCTGTTCGCTTGGCTGTACAGGTCCGAGGAAAAGGAAAATAGAACGGGATCGGCGATACCATGGTTTATCTTTTTATTTATCGGAGCAGCTGCGATCCGAACCTTCGCCCCGCCTATAGTACTTCCAAGTATTTTCGATTCATTAGTAAATCTGGCGAAAGCCGGAATGACGGTTACGTTGTTCCTGATCGGGGTCAGCCTAACGCCGCGGACCCTCAAAGAGGTCGGAAGCCGGCCGTTGATACAAGGGCTGATGCTCTGGATCATGATCTCAGCGGTGGGACTTTTCGCGGTTGTCAGATTCTTATAAAAAGGCGGGCCCCGATCGAGGCCCGCTCTTGAGCGATCTAGTTCGGTGATAGCACCACTTTTCGCCAAGTGTCTTTTTCCTCGTTGAACTTCTCGTAGGCTGTTGGAGCCTCGCTCAGTTTCAACTTATGCGAGATCACGAATGACGGATCGATCGTCCCCGCTTCGACCTCGGCTAACAACTTCGGCGTATACTTATGCATGTGGGTCTGGCCCATCTTAAAGGTCAGGCCCTTTCCGAACGCCGCTCCGAAATTAAATTTATCAAGGAAACCGCCATAAACGCCCGGTACTGAAACAGTTCCGCCTTTACGGCAGCAGTGTATCGCCTGTCTTAGTGCGTGCGGACGATCGGTCGCAAGATAGGTCGCCGTTTTCGCATAGTCAAGCAATGCGTCGGGCGACGTTCCGTGAGCTTCCAACCCGACGGCGTCGATACAGGAATCCGGGCCGATACCTCCGGTTAGTTCCAACAAGCGATCGTAAACGGGTTCCTCATCAAAGTTGATCGTTACTAGGCCTTCGTTCTCTTTCTCGGCTAAAGCGAGCCGATCCGGATAGTGATCGATCAGTACGACCTGCTCGGCCCCAAGCATGTATGCGGATTTCACTGCGAACTGGCCGACCGGTCCCGCTCCCCATATCGCGACCGTATCGCCTTCCTGGATATTGCAGTTGACCGCGGCCATATACCCCGTAGGAAAGATATCCGTTAGGAAAAGGACCTTCTCATCCGGCAGGTGATCCGGGACCTTCATCGGGCCCACATCTGCGTATGGGACACGAACGTACTCGGCCTGTCCGCCTGCGAATCCACCATACATATGTGAATAGCCAAACAGCGAAGAGCCCGAATATCCTGCGATCGTTTCCAGGATCTCCGGCTTGGGATTGGTATTGTCGCACAGGGACCACAGATCCTTTTTACAGAAGAAACAGCTCCCGCAAGAGATAGTGAACGGCACTACTACGCGATCGCCTTTCTTAAGATTCGTGACCCCCGAACCGGTGTCGACCACCTCGCCCATAAATTCGTGACCGAGAATGTCGCCTTCCTGCATTGTCGGAATATAACCATTATACAAGTGCAGGTCTGAGCCGCAGATGGCTGTTGAAGTTATCTTAATGATCGCGTCGCGGTCATTTAATATCGTCGGGTCCGGAACGTTTTCCACCCGAACATCATGTTTTCCATACCAACAAAGTGCTTTCATCTTCTACCCCCTTACCTTTTGGCGGCCATCGCCTTCGGCATCTCTTCACGTCCAGAGGTCTGGCCCTCCGTGGTGATTATCATTCCCGTTTCCATTAGTGCCTTGAACCGCCTCAGGTCCTCTGCGATCTGAATACTCGGTTCTTCGCCAAGCGCCCACGCGACCCATTCACCGATCGGACCACCCGGGGATTCATATGTCATGTCGACCTTAACCACGGTGCCTCGCTTCGTTTCGCGAAAATCGACGACGCCCGAGTTCGGTATAACCGCACCCTCTGCCGAGACCCATCCGATACGTTCATTTGGTCGATCGCTGGTTAGTTCCGCGTCCCATTCAACGGTCATCCCGAGCGGGGCTTTAGCCTTCCAATGCGACATCTTTTCGCCAGTCTTCTCCACTGATTCCAGGTGGTTCATGAATCGGGGCAAATTCTCGAAATTTTTCCAGAAACTATAAAGTTCTGACGCGGGCTTATCGATCGTGACCGTTTTCGTGACGTGGACTCGTCCAGTGAACAGACTCCGCCGATACGGCGAACCCGTTGCCCCGTGGGCCGTATCCACGCCGGTCGCGTCGTAAACATGGCAGTGGCCTGTCGTACCGCGGAGAAGCATGCCGCCTCCCAGCACGGAGAGCGCAGTCCCGAGTGCCCCTCGCTGCTTAAGACCAAAAGCTAGAAGAGCTCCGCCCGCAAGCGAAGAAACCACTCGCTCTGTCCCGCCGACATTAGTCGTCGTATCCGTTATAAATTCTGTAATTGATCTGTTTTCATGGTGCATAATATTTCTCCCTAAGCTATCGACTCTCCCGGTCGCAGCTCATTATTCCTGGCGGACGCGTTGTCCACCAACGCTGTAAGTATCGATGGCGAGATCGCCGAAGTGCTTTCGAGACCGGTAGCGTAACCCTTGCCTACGCCGCCGTCCTCCGGTAAAAAGCGATTGGTAATGGCAAAGATCTCGCTCATTACCTCTGGAAATAGACTGTTTATCGTGTTCGCAAGCTTCGCCTGAAGTGAGATCACCGCAGATGACTTACCATTTCGCAAGGCGGTGACGATATCTGCCGCCGCACGCTCGGCACTGATGGATGTCAGCGGAAGGCCGTTCATAATGCTGAATAAAGCGTACTCAGCTTCGTTCTTACCTTTGAAAAGTGCGTTGATATGGCTGCCCGTACGCATGAGTCCGGGGTAAACCGTTGTAACGCGAATACCGTCTTTCGCCAGCTCGGCTGTCATCGCGGATGATAGCCCTGCGAGTGCGAATTTGCTCGCGCAATAAGGTGCTAGATGCGGCACTGCGATCTTGCCGCCGATGGATGCAATATTGGCGATACGGCCTTCGCCGCGAGCTCGCATTTCGGGGATGACCGCCTGGATCGCGTAATACGGAGCCCAGAAATGGATGCTCATCGCGTCCTCGAAATCCTTCTGAGTCTGGACCGCTAGCGGCCCGACCTGAATGACGCCTGCATTGTTTATCAGCACGTCGATCGGCCCGAGTTCTCTTCGTACCTCTGCGACAAGCCGTAAGACATTCTCTCGTTCGCGAACGTCGCATACGGTCGAAAATACCTGAGCACCACGTGCCGAAAGGTCCTCATACGCCCGCTCAACTTCACCGCGATCACGTGAACAAACGGCCACGCGAGCGCCTTCACCTGCGAATTGACGAGCTAAGACGAGCCCAAGACCTCGCGTACCGCCGGTGATAAGCACCGTCTTGTCCTTGAATGAATACGCTGGTCGAATAAAACGACCGAGAAGTGCGCCAGCAGCGAGCCCTAGGCCGGCAGCGGCGAGCGGATAGATAAATTGGTCTTTTTCGAGACCCGGATCAGCAGACTTCAATTTCGGTGACCTCACAAATATGTACCATCGCGAAACACTATTTCGATCAAGTGATAACTCCGCAAGACTCGTGCCGTTCATCTCAGGCACACCTGTCCCTTCCCAATAACTGTTTGTTATACTGACGCATATGAAGGCCGAAGAACCCGATGTCGTCGTCAAGTTAAAGTCGGAGACTCGCGGCGTCGTTAATCCTCAGGCGGTACGCTGGATCGCTTTCACCGTTATAACGACCTCGCTGGTCGTTTGTACGGTCCTATGTATCCTTGCGATCTGGCAGTTTACCGAATCGGACGCTGTATGGCGTGCGATCGCCACGTTTATCATCGTCAGCATCGCGACCGCGATCTTCACCTTCGTCAACGAGAAATTGGGGTGACTTCCGCGCATCGCCCCCGCATAGCTGACTCCTTTGTCCGCTCATCGCCATTTGGTAAAATACTCGTTTCGGCTTAGGTCAGAGTTTTACACCGTAATGAGCATTAAGCAGATCACCGTTCGCGGGGCTCGCCAACACAACCTTAAGAACATTAACGTCGACATTCCCCGCGACAAGTTCACGGTGATCACCGGCCTGTCCGGATCGGGCAAGTCCTCGCTTGCATTCGATACCATCTATGCCGAAGGCCAAAGGCGGTATGTCGAGTCGCTGTCCGCATATGCACGACAATTCCTGGATCAGCTTGAGAAGCCGGATGTGGATTCTATCGAGGGGCTCAGCCCGGCGATTTCCATCGAACAAAAGACGGTTTCAAGAAGCCCGCGATCGACCGTCGGTACCGTGACCGAGATATACGACTATCTCCGTCTGCTGTTCTCATCCATAGGAAAACCCCATTGCCATCAGTGTGGCCTGCCTATCACTCGACAAACGGTCGAGCAGATAGTGGCGGGCATAATGACTCTTCCTGAGGGTGAGCGCGTTATGGTTCTTGCCCCGGTCGTTCGGGGCCGAAAAGGAGAATTCAAGAAGGAACTCGAGAAGCTGCATAAGGACGGTTTTGTCCGGGCCCGAATCGACGGAGAAATGCGTCAACTCGATGAAGAGATCCTTCTCGACAAACGAAAGAATCACACCATCGAGGTCGTTGTCGACCGTCTCATGGTTAAGAGCGGCGTCGAAGAGCGTTTGACGGAATCGGTCAAAACCGCTCTGAAACTCACCGGCGGATCGACACTTGTATCGGTAATAGACGGTGACGAGACACTCTATTCCGAGCGAATGGCGTGTATCGATTGTGGCATTAATATCGCGCAGCTCGAACCGCGTTCCTTCTCTTTCAATTCGAACTTTGGCGCCTGTAAACGCTGCCAGGGAATCGGCACGGTTATGGAGATCGATGCCCACAAGATCGTGCCTGATCCGCAGCAGCCTGCGGGAAAGATCGATTTTTTGAATGGGGCAGATCGTTCGGGATCGTCCTTCCTTCGGTCGGCGTTACTCGCGATAATCGAGAGATTCGTTGACGGCGACAAGCTTGAACCGCCGTCAGACACCGCTAAAGAGCGAAAGAAAGGGAAGCGTAAGAAAGCGGTCGGTACGTCGATCGGGAAGGCACAGAAGGCGTTGACCGAAACGGCCTTCGCAGACCTGCCCGAAGCGATCAGAAATGCGTTCCTTTTCGGGACAAAAAAGCGTCTTACCTTTCGCCAAGGCGACTACAAGTACGAAAGCGACTGGAAAGGAGCACTCAAGGCCATGAAGGAACGGCTTGAAAATCCCCCCTCCGAAAAGACTCGTGAAGCGCTCATCGAGCTTGTAGCTCCGGTGCCGTGTCCGGTCTGCGAAGGAGCTCGCTTGCAAAAAGAGAGCCTCGCGGTCAAGGTTGGCGGCCGAGGCATTGCTGAGTACACGCACACCTCGATCGACAATGCCGTTGGGCTCTTTGATGCGATCGTCCTAACACCTCGCGAGGAGAAGATCGCCGGCCTTGTACTCCGCGAGATACGCGGTCGCCTCCGCTTTCTTTCCGCGGTGGGCTTGGGCTACCTGACGCTTGATCGCGGTTCCTCAACACTTTCAGGCGGCGAGGGTCAGCGTATAAGGCTTGCAACTCAGATCGGTTCGCAGCTCCGCGGAGTCCTTTACGTTCTGGATGAACCGAGCATCGGACTGCATCCGCGCGACAACAGGAAACTCCTGGAGACGCTTCACGAGCTGCGGGATCTCGGCAATACGGTCCTTGTTGTAGAACACGATGAAGAAACGATCGAACATGCCGACTACGTCATTGATCTCGGCCCGCTTGCAGGTACACATGGCGGTGAGGTGGTTGCCGTTGGGACGCCCGCTGACATCGAGAACTCCGAGGGCTCCCTCACGGGTAAATATCTAAAGGGCGAAGTGAAGATCGATCTGCCGGACGTTCGCCGGCTGCCGAATGGCCAGCGGCTTCGCGTTAAGGGGGCTCGGGCACATAACCTTAAGAATATCGACGTGGAATTTCCGCTAGGATTATTGACCGTCGTTACCGGCGTTTCAGGTTCGGGCAAGTCCACGCTCGTAGAAGATATCCTTTATCCGGCCCTGTATAGCCACGTATACCGGTCAAACCTTCAGCCGCTGGAGCATGAGTCCGTCGACGGGCTCGATTTGGTCGATAAGATTATCGAGATCGATCAATCCCCGATCGGCCGTACACCGAGATCCAACCCGGCAACCTATACTGGCCTGTTCACGCCGATCCGCGACCTTTACGCAATGCTGCCGGAATCGCGGCAGCGGGGATACAAAGCCGGTCGTTTTTCATTCAATGTGAAAGGTGGGCGATGTGAGGGCTGCGAAGGTGACGGAATGAAACGGATCGAGATGAATTTTCTGCCCGACGTTTACGTAACGTGTGACGTGTGTCGCGGACACCGATACAACCGCGAGACTTTGGCCGTCAGGTTCAAGGGGCTATCGATAGCCGATCTTCTTGACACCACGATCGAAGATGCTCTGCCGCTTTTTGAAAACGTTCCGCAGATCCGGCAGAAGCTCGAAACCCTGAATGATGTAGGGCTCGGTTACATCAAGATAGGCCAGTCGTCGACAACTCTGTCGGGCGGCGAGGCACAGCGGATCAAGCTTGCAAAGGAACTATCAAAGCGGGCGACCGGAAAGACTATATACATCCTCGACGAACCCACGACTGGCCTCCATTTCGCGGACGTGCACAAATTGCTGGACGTTCTTCAAAAGCTGGTCGACACCGGCAACACCGTGATCGTTATTGAGCACAACCTCGATGTGATCAAATCGGCCGACTATATAGTCGATCTCGGCCCGGAGGGCGGCGATGCCGGCGGCAAGGTCGTAGCGGTCGGCACTCCTGAAGATGTAGCCAAAGTCCGCCGATCGTACACAGGCCAAGCTCTAAAACCGCTACTTTCTTAGTCCAAACTCTTTCCTTGACACGCGGTTCGTTCCGCTGCATACTCGCCCCGGAATTATGGGGATGCCGCCCTAGTTCTGTAATGTTCCACATTCTATTTTCTTACAGGAGAAAAATGCGTACGAACATCAAAGTCTTCACTGTCTCACTGATCTTGGCACTATTGGGGTCCCTCGCATGCAATTCGACCGATGGCACCAAAGGGAATGCGGTTGCCGAAAACAGAGCGGCGTCAGCGTCGCCGGCCAAGCCGAACGCAGATGGAACTATCCCTTCCGGAACAGGCACCGAAAAAGAGAAGCCCTCGCCCGGAAAAGGAAACGTTCAAGGAAAAGCTTTATTTAACGAAAAACCGGCCGTTGGCGTCGAGGTAAAGCTTTGCCAAACGTTCAGCCGCTTTGGGAGCGGCTGCGGCGGCGAGACATTCACAACCAAAACCGACGATGCCGGGGAATATCTTTTCAAGGACGTTCCACCCGGCACTTACGAAGGTTTGACGGTAAAGGTCTTCGACACGCCCTATTACGTCTTTGCTACCTCAGGCTTCGTTTCCGCAGCGAAATATGCGATTGAGGCCGACAAGACGTATTTTGCTCCCGATTCCCATTTGTTCAAGAGTGACCTCAAGGTTTTGAGCCCAAAGGTCGGCAGCAAGGTCGCTGCGGAAAAGATCGAGGTTAAATGGGAGCCGTATCAGGACGCAGCGTACTATAAACTAAGTATTCATCCTGATGGCGATGGTGACGCGGAGAGTTCGATGAAATACGTCGGACAGAGGGTTGAGGGTGAGTCGTTTGTGCTAGATAGTCCGTTGAAGCCGGGATCCTATCGATTGACGGTGGATGCGTTTAACCAGAACGATCGGAAGCTGGCGCAGGCCGCTGACGACCTGAAATTCACAGTTGCCGGACAATAGCTCTAGCCGCGGATGGCCTCGAGCATCTCGCGCACAGCCTGGTTGAGGCCAACAAAAACTGCTCTGGATATGATGTTGTGGCCGATGTTAAATTCGGTGATCTCCGGGATCGAAGCAAGAGCCGAGACATTACGATAGGTCAATCCGTGGCCCGCAGCTACGATCATTCCGAGCGACGCGGCATGAACAGCTGCGTTTCGGATCCGCTGCGTCTCTGCCACTGCCTTGCGTTCGCCCTCACCGTGAGCCGCTCTGGCTGAGAGCGTGAGTTCGGCGTACTCGGCGGTACACAACTCAACCTGCTGTGCGCCGGCCCGTTTTGCAGCTTCGATCTGCTCCGTGTCGGGATCGATAAAAATACTTACAAAGATACCGCCTGCTTTCAGTGCGGAAACCGCATTTTCCACGGTCGTGAAGTTCTTTGCTACATCCAGACCGCCCTCTGTCGTTACTTCATTCGGATTCTCGGGAACGAGTGAAACTGCGTCCGGCAACGCTTTGAGCGCGATCGAGATCATTTCTTCGGTCGCGGCCATTTCCACATTGAGATAGGTAGTCACCACATCGCGCAACAGCTCAATATCTCGGTCTTGAATATGGCGCCGATCCTGGCGGAGATGCACGGTGATGCCGTTAGCACCGGCCTGTTCACAGATCACTGAAGCCGTGATAATGCTTGGCTCGATGGTCTTACGAGCTTCCCGGATGGTCGCGACGTGGTCGATATTGACGTTAAGCTTTGCTGACATTCCCGTAAACTCCTCTTGATGCATTTCGCCGGATCTGCCGCACCTCATCAAACATCCTAATGCTGTCGCGGATCACACTTACCTTACTGCGATCATCGTTGTTCCAGCGGACCGGCACTTCCAGCAACCTCAGCCCGTGCAACTGGGCGACGTATAGAAACTCTACATCAAAACCGAACCGCTCGATCTGCATCACGTCCAGGAGCGGACGAAACGTCTGCATCCTGAACGCCTTAAATCCACACTGGGTGTCCCAGAAAGGCATACCGGTCATCATTCGCACGACGAGGTTAAACACCTTTCCGCCCTGTTCCCGTCGCCACGGCTGATGCGTCCCGATCAGTGACCGGTCCAGTGCCCGAGAACCGAACGCGACGTCGTAATTGCCGCTGCGGATAGGCTCAAGCAGCTTTTCCATTTCTTCGATCGGTGTCGAAAGGTCGGCGTCGCTGAATAGCGCAATGTCAGCCCTTGCAGCGAGCAGCCCGGTCTTAACTGCGAAACCTTTTCCTCTGTTGGGTTCGTATCGTATTACCTGAGAGGATATGTCCGGATAGGCAGCCGAAGCTTCTCGGGCGACGTCACGTGTCCGGTCCGCGGAACCGTCGTCAACGATGATCAATTCCGCGTTTATCCCGTTTTTCTGAATATGTGAAAGGATCAGGCCGATGGACGTGCCAAGCCGTTCTTCTTCTTCAAAAGCAGGGACTACAATGGATATCTCAGGGTTCATCAGGCAAAACGTAAATGGTAAATCCTGCACCCTGAAAAGTAAATCCACGGCTCGCCTGACGGAAAACTATCTGACAACCAATTCCAGTACCGGCCTAATCCAATTATGTTAAGATACTTAGCGGTCGGCCCGTATACCCATGAATAAACGCTTTTCATTGATAGCACTCGTTTTAGTCTCGCTCGGAGCGATCGCGGGAGGCCTATTCGGACGGTTGCCCGCGACCTCTGCAGATTCGACGACGACCCCCGAGAAGATTATCGGCGACTATCGCGAAGCTCTCGCGACGATCGATCAGCATTACGTTGGTGCGATCGATCACGAGAAAACGGCTGATACCTCGATCCAGAGCATGCTTTGGTCGCTTGATCCGCACTCGCAATTCTTTACACGTGAAGAGTTCAGAAAGCTCAGCGAGGAACAGTCCTCGCAGTTCTATGGTATCGGAGTGTCGATCCTTCAACATCGCGACGGTGTCTATGTACAGTCGGTTCTGCCGGGAACTCCGGCGGAAAAGGCCGGCGTGAGGTACGGTGATCGCATCGTGCAAGTGGACGGAAAAGATGCCCGAGAATGGACCAGCGCGGAGGTTTCGAAGAACGTTAGAGGCGAACGAGGAACTACAGTAAAAGTTAAGGTCGAACGAGCCACTGCGGCTGGCCCGGTCGATTTTGATATTGTCCGCGGCGGTGTTCCGCTGCCGTCGATCCGTAATTATTTCATGCTTCCGAATGGCGTCGGCTACATCGGCCTGACCGGCGGCTTTCAGGAAACTACTGCCGACGAGCTCGACCAGGCATTGGATGAGCTCGCGAAACAGGGCATGAAGAGCGTCATCCTTGACGTCCGCAATAACCCCGGCGGTTTGCTGCCGCAGGCAGTGGATGTGGTGGGCAGGTTTATACCTTCAGGTAAAGCTGTGGTTTCCGTTAAGGGACGTTCACGTTACGCCCGCGAACAAAAACTGAATACCCGCGGCGGAATGAAAGGGAATTACCCCGTTATCGTTATGATCAACGGCGGTTCCGCATCGGCTTCCGAGATCGTCGCGGGTGCGATCCAGGATTACGGCCGTGGGCTTATCGTCGGAACGGAAAGCTTTGGCAAAGGCCTCGTGCAACGAGTATTCCCGCTTCCTTTCCAATCGGGCCTGACGTTAACGACGGCACGCTACTACACCCCGCTCGGCCGATCGCTGCAGCGGGATTACTCCAGCGGTTCGATATACGAATATTATACGAACGGTAATGGGAATGATCCTACCGCCGAAGCAACCGACGCACCCAAGCCCAAGCCGAAAGGTGTTCCAATAACAACGCCTGACGGGCGGACGCTTTATGGCGGCCGCGGGATCATGCCCGATGTTGAGGTCGCTCAACTGCAGTTCAACAATGTCCGCTTTCGTATCAACGAGTCGGCGTTCTTTTTCGTGCGGCAGGTTGTGGCCGGAAAGGTCGCCGGATTTGAGTCGCTACGGGTCGACCGGCAAAACCATCAGACTACGCTTCCGCCGAACGCGTTTCCGGTCAATGATCGTCTGTTCGATCTTTTCCGAGGGTTCGCCGCCTCCGATAAGGAGTCGAATCTGACTGCGGAACAGATCAATGCAAATGCTGAGTACGCTCGGACAAGGATCCGGCAGGAACTTGCATCTGCCTTCTATTCCAACGAGGCCGCGGCCCAAGTCTTCGTCGAGGTCGATCCGCAGGTCTTAAAAGCTCTGGAAGTAATGCCGCAGGCTGCAAGGCTCGCTCAGGTCGATCTGGCCGGCCGATAACCCATTGAACACTATTTTCGCGAGCCCGGACGGTCGTTCGGGCTCGCTTGATTTTTATATCCAAAAAATGTCGAAATTTCGGGATTGTTAGTCGATGAAGTAAAATGGCTTTGCAAGCCGAATTATGTATAAACAGATCGGAATTCTAACCGGCGGTGGCGACGCACCCGGCCTGAACGCAGTGATTCGCGCCGTGGTGCGGACTGCGATCGGCCGATACGGGATGAAGGTTATCGGAATCGAGGACTCTTTTGAGGGTATTCTTGGCGAAACTCACACGATGAACCTCACCCGCCATACCGTGAGCGGGATACTGCCCCGCGGCGGAACGATTCTCGGCACCCGCAACCGCGGAAGTTTTGTAAAGATGGTCGATGGAAAGCCGAACTTTCCTGAGATGCCGATCGCTGAGGCGCTGGCAAATCTTGATATTTTGGGAATTGAGGCTCTTGTCGTTCTCGGCGGCGAGGGCACGCTTGCTATCGCAGAGCAGTTCCACAATCGCGGCTTTCCGATAATCGGCGTTCCGAAAACCATCGATAACGACCTCGCAGCCACCGAACTGACATTCGGCTTTATGACCGCGATCGACGTCGCTACCGAGGCACTTGACCGGCTTCATACGACGGCAGCATCGCATGACCGGGTGATGGTGCTGGAGGTGATGGGCAGAAATACGGGCTGGATAGCCCTTCACGCAGGGCTCGCCGGCAGCGCTGATATCATACTGATCCCGGAGATCCATTTTTCGTTCGAATCGATCGCTCAAAAGGTCAATGAGCGTGAAAAAGGGGGATCGAACTTTACCAACATCGTCGTCGCCGAAGGTGCCCGAGAGGTGGGCAAAAGCGAGATCTACTCGGACGAAAAAGAACTGCGGCTCGGCGGGATGGGCGATCACGTGACGCGCGAGGTCGAGCGGCTCACAGGTAAAGAGTCGCGGTGTGTTGTGCTCGGGCATCTGCAGCGCGGCGGCAGTCCTAATGCTTTTGACCGCATGCTTGGAACGAACTTTGGCACCTGTGCGGTGAATGCTCTCGCTGCGGGAGAAACCGGCCGAATGGTCGCCCTTCAGGCGGGAACGATAACGACAGTGCCTCTGTCGGAGGCTTGTGCGAATATCAAGACAGTGCCGACCGAGGGACAGTTGGTGAAAAGTGCTCGGGACATCGGCATCTCCTTTGCGGCACCGAAGGAAGGCAGGGGTTAACAAAACTAAACTTGGAATATGGAAGAAGTTAAACAGAAACTAAAGCAAGAGCTGGACGCTCTGGAAGACGAGCTGCACTTTACATTGCCGAAAGAGATCCAGAGGGCACGTGAATGGGGCGATCTGCGTGAGAATGCGGAATATAAGGCCGCAATGGAACGGCAGACGATGGTCCAGGCCCGTATCATGCAGGTGCGACAGCGACTCAACGAGGTCGAGTCCATCGACATCTCCAAATTACCTACGGATCGCGTGGCGTATGGGTCGACGGTGGTTCTTTTCGATCTTGAGAAAGAGGAAAAGGTTACCTATAAGCTCGTGACCTCGGAAGAAAGTGACCCTGAGAACGGCCAGATCTCTACGGTCTCACCGATCGGCCAGGCTTTGATCGGGAAGGTCGAGGGAGACGAGGTTCGTGTTAAGACGCCGACCGGCCTGCGAAATTTCGAGATCAGTCGGCTTACTACCGTTCACGACCAGACAGACTAGCGACTCACGCATTTGATCAAACGGCCGCCCGCACTAAAAGCGAGGCGGCCTCTTTGTTTATCACTCGCTGCTCATGCTCATCGTTCAGCTTCGTTAAACTGCCGCCGGGCGACCATGAAAGGATCATCTTTGCTTTTTTTAGGTATGTATTTAAAAATGAAGCTGTTGTCTGAATGATCTTCGAGCCGGCTTGTGCAATTTACAGCCGCCCAAATGTAAATGAGCGCACTGAATATTGGGGCCGCTATCGGCCGCGGGGCAATGAGCATCATCAACGCGATGGTGCGCGGCCTTGCATCGGCGGGCGTCCCGCCGAATGTCCTTACTACGATCGGTGTCTCGATCAACATATTCTGCGGCGTGCTGTTTGGGATGGGCGAGTTTTTCTGGGCCGGGATCGTGCTTATCGCAGCGAACCTGTTCGACATGCTCGACGGCAATGTCGCCCGCCTTACAGGTAACGTAACGAAATTCGGCAGCTTTCTTGATTCGTCGCTCGACCGGCTTTCGGACATGGTCGTTTTCCTGGGGATAATCGCGTTTTACGCAAGCAATACGCCGCAGCGATCGCTGCTAAATGTTATCCTTGCCGGCGTTGCGATGATGGCCGCGGTAATGGTGAGCTACACGACAGCCCGGTCCGAAGGGTTGGGCGTAAAGGCCAATGTCGGCTTTCTGCAGCGGCCTGAACGAGTGGTGCTTCTAATAATTGGTGCGCTCTCAACGTGGGACTGGGCATCTGACTCGTGGTGGTTCAACCGAATGCCGCAGGTCCTATGGGTACTCGCGGTTGGTTCCGTCTGGACGCTGATCCACCGGATGTATTTTATCTGGAAAGAATTTCGTAAGATGGAAGCAGGCGTCGGACAATGATCGTTGAGTTTGTAGGCGGGTTTTGGGAATCTTTGACATTGGGCCGTTTGGTTGCGGGCGCGGTCTTGTTCGTCGTGTCGTTCTTCGCCAGCATACTTATCGTGGCGATAGTCATGGTCAAGATACCGGCGAACTACTTTAGCACGCATTATCAGCAGGATTTCATGCCGAACGCGTCCTGGTTCAAACGCTGGGGAGCCACCGTCGGCAAGAACATTATCGGGGCGATACTCGTCATCGCGGGTATTGTAATGCTGATCGGCCCGGGGCAGGGAATTCTTACGATCCTGATCGGCCTTATAATGATGGATATCCCGGGCAAGCGGCCGCTCGAGGCACGCATCATCAAGCGTCCGGCCGTGCTGGCAGCTGCCAACAGCCTGCGGGCACGGTATAACAAACCGCCGCTGATCTTAGACTGAGCAATGGGACTTTTCGGGCTATTCAAAAAGAAGCGATTCGTTGATCTCGAGGCAGAGCGGCGACGGGTTCTGCTCGACAGCGGCCGGATAACTGATGGCCGCATCATCGATACCGAAACCGGCCCGAAAGGCGAAGAGATCGTGTTTTATGTCTACACCCTGAATGGTGTGGATTTTGAATCCTCTGAGATCCTGTCGGAAGAACAAGCAAGACAACCGCTTCGCTATGCACCCGGAGCGAAGGTCGGGATCCGCTACGACCCACGAAATCAGGGCAATTCGATGCTCGAATAGGAAGTAAGAATCGATGTTCAGAAAGATCCTGATCGCCAATCGCGGCGAGATCGCATGTCGCGTAGTTCGGGCTTGCCGTGAGCTCAATATCGCTACGGTCGCCGTATTTTCCGATGCAGACGCGGATGCTCTTCATGTGCGAATGGCGGATGAGGCAGTCCGTATCGGCCCTGCGGCCTCGAGCGAAAGCTATCTTCGCGGCGAAAAGATCATTGAGGCCGCAAGATCTACCGGTGCGGAGGCGATCCATCCCGGCTACGGATTTCTGTCCGAAAATGCCGACTTTGTAAGACAGGTAAACGCAGCCGGGCTCGTATTCATCGGCCCGCCGCCCGAGGCGATGGAAGCGATGGGCGGCAAGATGTCTGCCCGGAAGATCGCGATCGATGCCGGCGTTCCGGTAGTGCCGGGCACTACCGCGGCCCTTACGTCGTTCGACGAAGCACGCAGCGTCTCTTCCGAGTTCGGCTATCCAATAATGCTCAAGGCGTCCGCGGGCGGCGGCGGCAAGGGAATGCGGCTCGTCAGGGAAGAGAGCGAGCTCAGATCCGCACTTGAAAATGCTCAGGCGGAGGCGCTCGCAAGCTTTGGCGACGATGCAGTTTACATCGAAAAAGCCGTTGTACGTCCAAGACACATCGAGATACAGGTCTTTTCTGACAGCCACGGCAATCACGTCCACCTTGGCGAACGCGAATGCTCGATCCAACGCCGACACCAAAAGGTGATCGAAGAAGCGCCGTCGCCTATCAATTCAGCAGAGCTTCGAGCGGAAATGGGAGCATGCGCTGTGATGGTGGCAAAGGCCGTAAACTACGTTGGTGCGGGCACGGTCGAGTTTCTCGTCTCGGATGTTGATCGCTCATTTTATTTTCTGGAAATGAACACTCGCCTGCAGGTCGAGCACCCGGTGACCGAACTGGTAACCGGGATCGATCTTGTCCGTGAGCAGATCAATGTCGCCGCGGGCGGGCAGCTTTCATTTAAACAGGAAGATGTTCGTCTGGACGGCCATGCGATCGAGTGCCGTGTGTATGCCGAGGACCCAAACGCCAACTTTATGCCCTCGCCAGGCAAGATAACTCGCTTGCGAATCCCGCAAGGGCCCGGTGTTCGCGACGACGGCGGTGTGTATGAAAGCGGCGAGGTCTCGATCCATTACGACCCGATGATCTCAAAGTTCGCGGTGCACGGCCGCGACCGGAAAGAGGCTATCGAGAGAATGCGTCGTGCTCTGGCGGAATATTCCATCGGCGGGATCAAGACAACGCTGCCCTTCTTTCGCGAAGTGATGAATGACGAGGAATTCGTCTCAGGTCAGCTAGATACGGGATTTATCGAGCGATATTTCGAACGACGCTCGGCTGCCACTGACGATGTAGATTCTGAGGCTCGATCGGATCTAACCGTGATAGCTGCCGCTATTGCAGCGGGTAATTCCAACACGTCGGTTAGCGGCCAGGCCATCACCTCAACCAAACCCTCCCGCTGGCGAACCGCGAAAGGATTCTCGATCGGCTAGAGACCCTTACAGACCGAGTAAACAAAAAAAGCGTGAGCAGCTTTTGTGCCGCCCACGCTTTTGTTATGCCAAGTCTTGGGCCCTACTGGACCGCGACGAAATCGACTCCTGTTAAATTGTCATCCAGGGTGAACGACCGGTCGTTGTTCTCGAAAATGTACCGTCCGTGATTCGCCGTCATCACATAGAAATCAGCGACGGGAAGATCAACCAGAGTGTAGTATCCGAAAGTGTTGGTGTATGCATAAGCGTAGCTGCCTGCACTCACGTTCCAGATCTGGATCGTAGCACCGCGGATCGGCATTCCGGTCGAATCCAGAACGCGCCCGGTGATCGATGCGTTAGCTGCACTAGGTGCGAGCTGCAGCCCGAAGCAGAACACAACGTGACTTACCCCGTAAGCCCCCGGCGTGGTCAGGCCCGTTCCGCCGCCAGCGATACCGCCAAAAGAAAACGGATTGTACGGATACACGTTCGCACCGTTCGGCCCACCCTTAACGATCACTGCGGTGATCTGCTTCGTAGATGACCAGTTGAACGTGTTGCCAGCCGTCGTGGACACCGACACCGACCGCGTGGGATCAGCGGAAACGCCTGCCCCCATTAGTGAGCGGCTAGGATTTGAACCATTGGTAAATGGCACGTTCGCATAATTCGGCGAGCCCTCGTCGATCTTGAAACCGAAATCGTCTTCGATGTGCGAAAACGCCGGGTTCGTCGAAGCATTTACAGTTGCACAAGTGGGATTACCGGGGAAGACGATCGGTGTCGGAGCGTCGACCTCAGATGTTTGGGTCTGCGGAACTTCAATATTGATCTCCGACTTCGATGTCGCGACCTTCTGTGCCAACGATACGTTGACGGAAAAAGTTAGGATAAGTGCTGCAGTTATCACCCGGGTCATCCGGGCGGTTAAAAATAAAATGCGGGGGTTTCTCACGTTGTTAATACTCCTTAAAAATTGTGAAACTGTCTTCAGTTCGCTCCGTGCTGCTGCTCTCGGCCTCCGCAAATGAGGCCATCCTCTGCTAATGTCGTTCTGCGGATACAGAAATAGCTAATGATCCCGGGCTCCCGGTGACCGCAGAAGTAAAATGTTAGCTACTAAGGTGAAACTTTAGTTTTCGTTCTGATGGAATATAGCACTAATAGGCCATACTTCCAAAAAACTAGGAAAATTGTTTAAAACGAAAAAAGACGGGCATTTTAGGCCCGTCTTTCTTTGATCCCAAGCAATGTTCGCTTACTTGTCTTCGGCTGTGATGAAGTCCACTCCGAACATATCATCGTCCAGTGTGAACGACCTGCTTGCGTCCATAAACAGATAACGTTTGTGAACGACGGTCATTACGTAGAACGACGATACAGGAAGATCATTAAAGCGATAGTAACCAAACGTATTGGTCATTCGCGTGAACGACTCGCCCGTGTCGGTGTTATGGATCGATACGATCGCTCCAGAGATGCCGCGACCGGACGACGTCGCAACCCGGCCGCTAACCGAAGCCGGAGCAGCGCTTGGTGCTAACTGGCCGTTAACAAATGTACATGTGACCGTAGCACCTTCCTGTACCGTCACTACCGCTTGTCGCGTTACGATGTCCGTCGTCGCTGAAAAGAGCGAACCGCTGCAGTTGAGAGCGTCAAGTCCCCAACCAGCCCTCAGGCCCTCGGTTATCGTGATCTCGTTGCCAACACCAAACGAGTTGATCGTTGAGCTGTCCTGGAAATGTCCGGGCGTGTTGGGATTTTCGTCATCATATAGGGTGAAAGCTGTTAGGCCAAAGTTCGAGCTCGCCGTGAAATTGAAACCAATTCCTGACGCATCGAACCCGGGGCGTGCAACCGCATCCTTCACGACGGTTATCTTCGCCGGTATTGAAACGGCGTTCGCGCTGAGAGCCAGGTCCTGATTGCCGCCCTGTCCGTCCAGGCTGATCAGGCGCATGTGGTATGGGTTTCCGCTAATGTTTCCTGCAGAATTTCCCGGGCCCCATTCACCCTGCCAGGCGATATGACCGCTCCATGCGATCACTGGATTATCGACGTACGAGGTGAATGTGCACTGGATCTGACGTTCTACGCCGCCATTGATCCCACCAACATAAGTGCACGGTCCCGTGAATGCACCGCCCCAGATCGTGAACCGGCCGGTATCGGTCATCACCGGATACGGCGAGCCGAGCGTTGGAATAAGCGGATCGATCGGGATCATCGCTTGATCATCGCCGTCGATATCTGTCGGAGCATCGCAGAACGGACCGTCATGCAGGCTGACGCCCCAACATGGGTTGTTGCCCATCGCATTGGTTTCGGTCCAGTTATACGTGCCTAAGTAGTCGATCGCGTGGACACCCTGATGATAGATGTCGTATCCAATAATGAACGTATGAACAGTTCCGTCAGCTGGAAGATCCTCGAATAGAGCCCGGTACGGAGCAAAGTCAGTTTCTTTCCAGTGAGCGTGCGGCGGACCAGAGCTTCCGGTCACCCAACCTTTTGGGTTAGGCGCATCGCCGCAGGCCGCAGGCGCATCGATCGGACCGTTCTGGCACTGGCTGAGCGAAACAGACGGATTAGCGTCGGTCTTTTGCGCCATTGCCGGGAATGCATAGATTGTGACGACCGCGGCGATCGCGATCGCAAATGAAGCAAGCCTTGACTTGCGAATGTTAATGCTTGGGAATTTCATAATCTTTTACTCCAAAATTAAACAGGCAAAATTGCCATCAATAGGTTCAAAGGCGGTTTAGACGTGAACGAGTAGCCGTTCTGTGGGCGAAGCGTCTAACCCCTGAACTACAGGTTTGTGCCAAAAGGCACCTAGATAATCGTAAGGCGAAAGTGAACTATACCTGATTAACTAACAAATCGCATAGTCTGTGTCAAGCTTTTTTTGCCTTACGCAAATCAATGTTTAACACTGTAATTTATTGGTCAACCGTGAGTCGCCTATATTTCAATCGATCTAATTGTGTTCGGCTTTCCCGGAAACACAACATCTTCTGAGTCATCGCCGCCGCTTCTGTGACGGCAACGCGATTCTCTCTATGCCGGAGGAAACAACGAATAGAAAATAATTCCAGAAATTAGACGAAGAAAAAAATTTGTTTTGCAGTTCACGACTAAGAGAGAGCGGTCGTGCAAACCTCACGAACTAGCTCGGTCGGCTCACATGTAGGATGGTCAGCGAACGGCTTTCCGAAAAAAGCGGCGACTGTCACGGAGGCGGTGGTAGCGGTTTGACTAGGCAGGCACAGAAAAAGGCCGCCTTTGCAGACGGCCTTTCGAAAGAAAAGGTACGCGTTTGTTAACCTGGTCGCTTATTGATACGGAAGGGCCGTAAAATGAGCGTCCGAAACGCTATCTTGAGCGTCGAGGGTTCGCGAACCCGGCGAAAACATATAGCGCTTTGTGGGGCTTACGAAAACCACATAAGCGGCGGCCGACGGGACATTTGAGAACGAATAGTACCCGAACGTATTTGTGTGTGCTTGCCACCGCTGGCCGGTCATCGGATCTTCAAGAAAGATCAGCAGTCCGCGGATCCCGAACCCATACTCATCGCTAACGCGGCCGGCTATAGAAACGGGAGCGGATGTCGGTGCAAGTTCAACACTATCGAACGTGCACTCGACGGTCTCGCCCTGCTCGACGATGATGTCTGCTTTACGTGCGGACAGATTTACCGTTGAGTTCTGAACATTCGTCATTCCGGGGGCGGGCGTTTCGACGCACTGGATGCTCTCGAGCTGCCAGCCCGACGTCACCTGCTCGGTCACCGTGATCGATCCCGGTGATTCGAAAACATAGACCGATGTGTTCTCGTAAGTGTCTGAGGGCGGGGCATCAATGTCGACCAATGCGAACGAGGAAGCTCCAAGATTGGTGGCTGAGTAGAAAAAGTTGGTAGGTGATGCGGTACCGCCATTACGCGTGCGGACTTTCTTGACCACCTTTACCCGTCCGGGTTCAGGAGCCTGTGTGCCGCCGACCCAGCTGTGAAGCATCTTGTTAGGCGACGTTCCATCAATGTTGGTGACCACTCCGTTGATCGCACTGTTCTTAATAGCATTCTGTACTGTTGCGGGCGATGCCAGTGGATTGGTCTGCAGATAGAGAGCTGCGACGCCTGCGATCATCGGCGATGCCATCGATGTTCCGCTCATCCCACGCGAGCCGGTATTGGTAGCGTAGTCGGTCGAAGTAATTCCGCTGCCCGGAGCCCAGACGTCGATGCATGAACCGAAATTGGAGTAACTTGCACGAGCGTCGTTGCTGCCCGTTGCACCGGCGACCAGTGCGGCAGAAATGTTTGCGGGCGAGTAGCTGCACGCATTATCGTTGAAATTACCGGCCGAAACGGCATATGTCACACCGGCGGCGATCGAATTTGTTATCGAGGTCGTCATTGACTGCGAGATACCGCTCGCGTTTATGCTCACGTTGGCAACTGCCGGCTTGACGTGGTTTGCGGTCACCCAATCTACGCCCTCCACGAAATCGGAAAATTGTCCGTTGCCCGAGCAAGGCAAGACACGAACGCCGTAAAGGTTTACGCTTTTGGCAACACCCCATGTCGAACTGCCGATCGTGCCCGCGACGTGCGTTCCGTGTCCTCGGCAGTCGATGCCGTTCCGGCCATCTTCGAGGGCGTCATAGGCCGCTACTGCACGGCCGCCAAAATCGACATGGTTTGGGTTAATGCCCGAATCGATCACATAGACGTTAACGCCTGCACCATTCGCGGAATAGACATACGACGAGTTGAGTGGAAGTCCCGCCTGATCGATACGGTCTAATCCCCAGTCGGGAGCTACCTGAGTACTTACAGATGAGAATATCTCGCCATCCTCCTCAACGAACTTTACGCGGGGATCCTGGCTCAAAGCCATAGCTTGCTTGGCGCTCATTTCAACGGAGAATCCCTTCAGGCTGTGGGCATACACTTTATCCACATTGCCGCCGTATTGGCCGGCGAGCTGGAAAGAGTCGGATTCTACCTGGTAGGCTGTTTCCGGGGCGTAGCCTTCGGGGGCGTTTAGGGCAACTATGTAGCGACCGGGGATAGGGTTTTCTGCTTTGATAAATTTGCTGTTTTTACCTGATGTGGGTGCCGTCTGGAAAGACAGGGTAAAAAAGACAAAGGCAGCAGCAAAGGCGGGTAACCAGAATTTTCTCATTATGTAACTCCGTGAAAATTGGAATGTGTTTTGATCGCGAGAGTGAGGAAAGAGACAAAAGTATTTATCCCTGTTGAGCACTGTACAACCTCAGAAATTGGCCTGTCAATCACTAATTCTCAATTTGATCGAGGGATCGTCAGTTTGACCGAATTCCGGTCAGGATGACCGCATTTGCGGGTTCAAATAGGGCGAACTTGATCTAGTAGCGATCGGGGGCTTTTACAGGTAAAGTGAAGCTATGGAATTACAATTATCGCAATTTATGGGTAAGAAGATCGATGTCAACTGCGGCGCCGGCTGTGTCTTCCAGGGAACGGTTATGGATGTGAGCGGCGGGGTTGTCACGCTCGAGACCGTCGAAGAAAACGCGAAGCTCCATATTGCGCTTGATAAGATCGTAGCAGTGCTTGAAAGCACTGATCACTCATCGCGGCCCGGATTTATCGTTTAGACTCCGGTTAGCTAAAACAAAAAAGGTAAGGCGTTTAGGCCTTACCTTTTTGAAATGTTTGCGATCAGACCTATTTTGCGTCGAGTGCAGGAACGATCTGTGTGCTTTCGGGAAGGTTCAGCCGGCGGAAGCCTACAATGCGATTTTTCCAGTAGCCTTCAAAGGTCGAGTAGGTAATGCCCTTGCTCGATGATGCGTGGTAGAAGCCTTTCTCATCGGCGACAATTCCCATGTGTCCGAGATTGTTCATAAAGACCAACGTGCCGAACTTGAACCGTTCATCACCGGTCACCGGTTCCGACATATTCCACAGATTGCGGGCACTCGTGCGTTCAAAGTGGATCCCTGCATCGTGAAATACCTGCCAGACAAAACCTGAACAGTCGTAGCGATTCGGTCCGGTCGATCCATAAAGGTATGGAATACCGAGACGCGAAGTGATGCCGCCCATCATATCCGATGTAACAGCTGAGCTGTACATTGAGGCACGGGCACCTTTGACCATTGATGCGGTCGAGCGTGCTTCACCGGTCTTTTTGACAAGCGGTGCGGGCGGTGTGGCTACGATATCGTTTGTTAGTGTCGGGCGGCTGGAAGGAGCGTTGATGGGTCTTGAAGAGGTTAGCGGTCTTGTTCTGTCGGTCTGGGGCTGTGTTGCAGGGGCGTTTATCGGTTGGCTTGATACCGTCCTCACCACCCTATCGCGGTCTTGGGCAAGGGTAGTGGTGGCTGCAAACAATAAGGAAAACGAAAGGCAGACGGACAGATACGAGATCTTCTTCAAAAAATTCAAAACGTATGGCTCCTGAGAATGATTTAGTGCAGACGGGACTGGAGAGATAAAAGGTGTTTGGACACCTATTTAAAACACAGGCACAATGCGAGTCGAATTCCTAAAAAATCGGATCCGATGAAATGGCCCCTATTGTCTGACTTTTAAGTATGTTGAAAGTTGTCCGGTCAGAATTGATTTAGGCTGTGGCTCAAAAAGTTTGAACACGGCCGCCTGACCAATTGAAAGACTAACATTTTCGACTTGCAGGGCGCAAGCCGGGAAATGGTCCAAATGTGCCGGTGGAAATGCATCGGCAGGCGGAGCGGATGAATTCTCGTTTCGGACCGCCCCGTCTGCCTATTGCCCCTCCGGTGACCGAAGGGAAACCTTCCTTGGTATCGGGAGCCGTATCTACCCGGCTCCCGATCACATTCCTTCCTTTAGTTGTCGTCCTATCGTATGGAAAACAGAAAGGTGCAATCGGAGAGGAATTCCAGAATTCCCTCGGTCGATGAAACAACAAAAGGCCCGCGACGTATCGCGAGCCTTTACAGATTTGAAGTTGATCAGCCTATGCCGAGAACGATGTTCCGCAGCCGCAGCCGCCGGTCGCGTTCGGGTTCTCAAACGTGAAGCCTGAACCCATCATATTCGTGGTGTGATCGATCGTGATGCCGTTCAGATACTGTGCCGAGAACATATCGACAAACATCCTTACGCCGCCCTTGTCCAAAATGAAGTCGCCCTGTTTCGATTCTTCTTCGATATTAAGGCTGTACTGAAACCCTGAGCAGCCGCCCGGGACGACACGCACACGGAGCCCCGACGTTTCCGGCAGGTCATCTTCGTTGGCAAGGAACTTTTTGATCTCTGCAATGGCCGAATCAGTAACGGTCATTTCAACATTTGGTGCTGCTACAGCTGACATATATTTCGTTCGTCTCCTGACAAGATAGAATTCACAATGCGAATCCTTACATTATAGTCAATTTTAACTTGCGGTTCTGAAAAACTCAAGGTAAATTCGGCGGGCGTCGATAACGCCATCCTCAATTCGCCCTGGACATTATCACAAGGTCGGGTTTCATCGCCTCGATCGAGACATGCCGTGCGACCTCTTCAGCTACGTTTTGGAACGCGGCGGATTGCAGAGAATCCGGAGTTGAAACAACGACCGGGACACCTTTATCGCCGCTCTCGCGGACCTCGAGCCCCATCGGCACCTGGCCCAGGAAATTGAGGCCATATTCATCTGCAAGCTTCTGGCCGCCGCCGGATCCAAAAATATCGTAACGCGTACCGGTGTCCGGTGCGATGAAATACGACATATTCTCGATCACGCCCAGAACGGGAACAGCGACCTGCTCAAACATTTTGACCGCCCGCCGAACGTCGGAAAGCGAAACCTCTTGCGGCGTCGTTACAAGCACGGCTCCTTGAACAGGAACAAGCTGTGCGAGCGAAAGCTGCACGTCGCCGGTGCCGGGCGGCATATCGACGATCAGATAATCCAGCTCGCCCCAGTTCACATCGGAAAGGAATTGCCGGACGACGCCGTGGAGCATCGGCCCGCGAAGCACCATTGGCTTGTCGGGCGGAACGAGAACTGCCATCGATATCATCTTTACGCCGTGTGCTTCGATCGGCTGGAGCTTGCCATTGGCAACCTCGGGCTGGCCGTAGCCGGTACCGAGCATTAGCGGAACGTTTGGGCCGTAAACGTCGGCGTCCATAATGCCGACCTTCGCGCCCTGTTGAGCAAGTGCCACGGCTAGATTCACAGCGACTGTCGATTTACCCACACCGCCTTTACCGCTGGAAACCGCAATGATGTTTCTTACGCCCGGGATCGCGACGTTGTTTGCGATGCCGCGGCCCTGCGGCACTTCGGCATCCATCGTTACGTTCACGCTCGTTACGCCGTCAAGGGCGCCGACCAGCTCGATCGCCTGAGCTTCCATTTGTTCTTTGACCGGGCATGCCGGCGTTGTCAGGACTATTCGAAACGACACGTCGCCGCCATTGATTGCGATGTCGCGGACGAAACCCAGCGTAACGATATCCTTACGCAGGTCGGGATCGATGATCTGGCTTAAGGCCTCAAGTACTAATGCTTCGTTCAATGTGGTCATTATGATAGTGGACTTCTCGGTATTAAACTCGAAATTACATTGTAGCAAATTAAGGTATGCAGTTCTCAAAGGCAGACCAATTCATAGAGCTGTGCGCGGATGCAGCAAACTGCCGGATGTGCCCGCAACTAGCAGACAAGGCCGCCGTTTTGAGCGATCTGAATGGGACGCTTTATCCGAAGGTGCTATTTGTCGCCGAGGCACCGGGGCGGCAGGGAGCCGATCGCACCAGGCGGCCCTTCTACGGCGATAAATCGGGCGACAATTTTCAGATGCTGCTTGATTCCGTGGGACTTTCGCGTGACGAGATCTTTATAACTAACGCCGTAATGTGCAGCCCGCGAAGCGTCACCGATGCCAACCGGCGGCCGCTTGTATCCGAGATACGAAACTGCTCAGGGTTTCTGCGGCGAACGCTTTCCATGATCGATCCGCCGATCATCGCGACCTTGGGCAGTGTTGCCCTGAATGCTATCAAGTTCATCGAGCCTCATTCGCTGACACTTCGAGAGAACTCGGGGCATCCGCATGCATGGAACGGCCGAAAGCTCGTCCCGCTTTACCATCCGAGTCCGCAGGTCGTAGCGGCGCAACGCGGACTAAATCTGCAGCTGCGGCATTTTAGGGAACTTGGCCGGCTGCTTGCGGTTGGATCTTCGGCTAATGCCTGACGCGTTTCGCGGTTTGTCGCTCCGAGCCTGATTTCATTAAAATTGACTAAATGAATAACGAAACCTACAGCCACGTCCATGCAGGCGGCACGGGCTTCATTGAAATGCCTCGCGGCCTTATCGCGATCTGGGGAAAGGAAGCCGAACAGTTCCTCGACGGTCTGATCACCAACGACCTCAAAACGCTGGATGACGGGTCGCAGATGCTCGCAGCATTCCCGAATGCTCAAGGGCGGCTGCTCGCGGTCGTCCGCGTGCTGCGAGCCGGCGACAGGTTCTACTTCGAAACGGAAGACGCCACCCGGCAAAAGCTTTTCGAGTATGTATTCAGGTTCACGTACGCCGGTGATTTCTTTGCCGAAGACCTTTCGGACAATTACCGCTACTTTGAATTAATGCCGGCAACACTCGAAGCTCCTTCGAAGCCGGAAGGCATCATTCGTTTCGGGCACCGTCGCACGACAGGCCTTTTCGTTCCCGGAGCGAACGGCGATGAATTTCGCGAAAAGATGTTGTCCGCTGGCGCTCGCGAGATCCCCGATGCCGTTTACGAAACCATCCGTATCGAAAACGGCACGCCCAAATACGGTATAGATATGGACGAGTCCACGGTAGTCCCCGAGCTCGGCATCGAAGGCCTCATCTCATATAACAAAGGCTGCTATATAGGCCAGGAGATCATCGCCCGCATCCACTTCCGCGGCCACGTCGCTAAGCAGCTCACGGGCCTCATCCTGGACCAGCCCGCCGCGGCAGGCGTAGAACTTACTTCACCCGACGGGAAAAATGCAGGGCGCATCACCTCCGTCACATACTCCCCGCATCTGGACAAAACCATCGCCCTGGGCTTCGTCCGCTATGACCACCTAGCCGACGGAACCGAACTAAAAGCCGGCGAAACAACCGCAACAGTAAGGGCCTTGCCGTTCGTGGAATGAACCACGAAAATGAACGATAACTCATTATGAATGAACTCGACCTGGACCTGCCGAATGCAAAGTTGGCGTATACGATAATTCAGTCGCTGCTCGACGGGCACGAGGCTCTCAGCGATCTGCTTGTTGTGATGTCTCACGCGCTTGATGAGGACACGCTCAAGGCTTTGACGATGACCGGTGAATGGCAGAAGTATCTCGAATCAAAACGGCAACTAGAAACCACGAAACTGCAGATCGAGAAGTTTACGCAGGAATTGAAGGAAATGGATATCGGATAGTGGATAATGGAGAGATGCAAAGAGCCGACTGCAAAACTTCGCTGACCGAACACCGTATCAGAATCGATCCCACGACCAATAGCGCCCTAAGAGAGGAACATTGTCCGATATCCACTCTCCACTATCCGTTATGTACGATCTTGTGATCATCGGGGCCGGTCCGGCAGGTATATCGGCGGCATTTGAAGCAAAAAAAGCCGGGTTGACGTATGTCGTGATCGAAAAGGGGCTGATCGCGAATACGGTCTATAACTATCCGGTCGGTCTTACCGTTTTTTCTACGACGAACGAGCTTGAGTTTGAAGAAGGAGCCCTGAAACCCGCTCGCGAAAAGCCGACACGCGAGGAACTGCTTTCTTATTATGTGCGGTTCGTGCTGGATAACGAGTTGAACTTTCGTACTGAAGAGGCGGTCCTCGGGGTCAACAAGGTCGAATTTGCAGCGTCCGCAGCACGCGAGGATATAGCGTTCCGAGTCATCACAGACAAGGGGTTTTACGACGCTAAAAATGTTCTCTTCGCCATCGGTGCTATGGACCATCCTCGAAAGCTCGGCATTCCCGGCGAAGAGCTGCCAAAGGTGCACGATCATTTTCGCGAGACCTATCCGTGGGTCAAAAAGAATGCGTTGGTCATTGGCGGCGGGAATTCGGCCGGCGAGGCGGCACTATTTCTCGCACAAGAAGGTGCCGAAACGACGCTCGCGATATTCCGAAAAGATTGGGAAAACAATGACCCGAAACAGGGCTGCATAAAATATTGGGTCAAGCAGCCGCTTGAAGAAGAGTTAAAAGAGCATTGTCTCAGGCTCTTTTTTCTCGGCAAGGTGATCGAGATCCGCGAGAAAGAGGTCGAGCTCGAAAGCGAGAGCGGCGAAAAAGTGATCCTGCCGAACGATGTGGTTTTCGTTCTTGTCGGTTCCGACGCCGATCTGTCGATGCTAAAAGTTCTCGGCGTAGACACTGAAGAAGGCAAGTACGGGGAGGTTCCGGCCTATGACCCTGAAACCTTCGAAACGAACGTCCCGGGCATTTATGTCGCCGGCCACTTCACCAACGAACGCCATATAAAAGCTGCTATCAATGCATCACGATCTGTAATAAAGTCCGTTATGTCTCGAGTCGGCAGATCTTCAAGACCAAGTACCTAATACCTGATCACTCAGGTACGTGAGCGAAAATTTACACGGATTTTCACTCCCTGAATACGCCTCAAGTGTGTGATTTTTCGCACCAATACTCAAAAAAGTAAGTATCCGCAGATCTCAGGCTGGGCACAAGGTTTGCACCGTAGGAATATCAAAGAGGTATTCTTATATGCAGCAACTACTTAGAACGGTGCAAGGTCCGCGATGGATCTTGATGGGTGCCATAATTCTATTTTTTGTTTCAGTGGCACTCTTTTCACATTCCTCGCTTTATCGATACGCAGCCCCTTCGGTGTTAACACATAGTCAGGCTAGAGGGATCAAATCTCCGAATCTTGTTAAGCCAGTTCTTGAAGAGGACGCTGTTGCCGCAGATGCGGTGCTCGTTCAGGTGATCAACTCGGCTCTTTTCACACCGGCGAGCCCAGATCCGGCGGGGATCGCGTATTTATCCGATTCAAATACGTTTTTGATCGCAGACTCGGAAGTTGACGAGACAACCGGTGCGGGGTTCCATGACGTCAACCTTTGGGAAATCACTCCGACCGGTACTGTCGTCGCGGTCGGCAACACACTTGACTGGCCACCGATCGACACAATCATGGAACCAACCGGGCTGTCTTACGACGTTGCGACCGGAACGCTTTTTGTCTCGAATGACGATACGAGGCGAATATATGTTGTGAAGCGCGGCGTTGATGGAGTGTTCGGAACCGTTGATGACATAATAAGCCAGATCAACACGGCAAACATCATCCAGACGCCTAACTCCGATACAGAGGACCCCGCATTCGATCCTGCGACCGGCCACTTATTTTTCTTAAACGGCCAGGAAACACAGGTCTACAGACTCGACCCAGTGAACGGGATCTTCGGAGACGGCGACGATACCTTTACCTATTTTGATTTCGGCTCACCGACGGCAACTGACGCCGAAGGATTGTCTATAAATGTGGCCAACGGAACACTGATGATCGGAACCAACGGCCGGCGCATCCTGGAATTCACTAAGGACGGGACACTGATCCGCACGATACAAGCCAACACGATAACCGGTCTTCAAAGCATCTCCGGGCTTGCGATGGCACCCGCAAGCGACGGATCCGGCAACATCAACTTCTGGGTTGTGGATCGCGGCGTTGATAACGACACTGACCCGACAGAAAACGACGGGGAGATCTTCGAGCTCACGCTTCCGAACGCGGCACCTTTCATCGCGTCAGTTACGATCGACAACTTACAGCCCAAAACGAACGAGGCGCTGACTGCCGCCGCTCTCGCTTATGATGATAACGGCGACCCCTTCACGCTCGCATATCAATGGCTGAGGAACGGAATTCCTATCCCCGGAGCCACTGACTCAACCCTCGATCTTTCCATCGCAGGTCACGGGGATAAAGGAGATTGGATAAGCGTTCGGGTGATCGCCAGCGATGTTAACGGAGATAGCGTTCCGGTGACGGCGTCGGTAAGGATAGTCAATACCCCGCCGGTATTGAGTCTCCCGGACCGAACGAACATAGAGCTTCAGTCGATCGACCTCGCGTTGGCCACAACAGACGCTGATGGAGATGTGTTAACCTACACTGCCACTGGCCTGCCGCCGGGACTCACTCTCAACCCATTAACGGGCCAGGTCACCGGCACAATAGCGGCAGGAGCTGGCGTCGCATCACCTTACAACGTTCAGTTTTCGGTTAGCGAGGATGCTTCCCTTCCCCCGGCGCCGATCACTTTGGTGCAGAGAGTCACACCAGGTGCACCGAGCGCATCAGTCGTGACAACAACGTTTCCTTCGATCCCGACCGAAGGAAACCTGCTAGTCGCAATAATAAGAGTTGGATCCGGCCGCGTACCGACACTGCCCGAAGGTTGGACGGAGGTGGGGCGAGGCACAGGCACCCCGCTCGCTTGGGTTTTCTATAAATTCGCGGGGCCGAGTGAGCCACAGTCGGTTGAGATGACTGTTAGCGGGGCAGCAACCAATGCAAACCTCTCCCTTTTCGAATACTCCGGGCTGATCCCGGCTCCCGATCAGATCCTCGGCGGTTTCGTGACGAGCGGGCCGGTAGGCGGTACGCCAGGCGTTCTGAGTATGACGACGGGATCGCTTACTGTTACTACTGAAAACGAGCTCTTACTTGCAGCGATTCATTTGGGAGGCTCCCGGGCGTGGGATAACGCTTGGACGAATGGTTTCACACGGCTGAATACTCAGCTCCCCTCAGTCCTTTTACATCAGTCGATCGCTGCGTTGATAACCGGGCCAGGCACCTACTCGACTACGGAGAGTTGGATAACTGACGGACGCCCGGGTTCCGCGGCAACAACGCTTGCGTCCTTTAGGGGGCTTACACCGCTTCCGGATCCGGATCCGGTAACCGACAATTTCCTTTGGTACGTTCGGCTGGTCCCGACGGCCGCAACAGTAAGCGTCGCCGGCAGGGTTGAGTCGCCGTTGGGCCGAGGCATTGCAAACGTCATAGTAGTGGCATTCTCCATGGAAGGCGAAAGTTGGAGCGCAAGAAGCAATACTTTCGGATATTTCAAGATCGGTGGACTTCCGGCGGGACGCCCCTATGTGGTAACCGCATACTCGCGACGATACGAGTTCGAATCGCAGTTGTTGTCGCTTGATGACGATGTCATGGGTCTGGTGATTCGGTCCAACCGTCTAGACTAGACTTAGGGCATAGCAGAAAGAATGATGGCGAGGGTGATCAGCCCTCGTCGTCTTGCACAGAGCCCAGAACCGGTTTACTTGCTCCAGATGTTCCGCGACGGTGATTCGCCTGAGACGATCGCGGCAAAACGCGGTTTGGCGGTCAGTACGATCGAGGGACATCTTAGTCGCTTCATCCCGACCGGTGAGGTGAGCCTCAACGAAGTCGTTCCGGCAGTGAAGATCCCGGTGATCAGGAAAGCCTTGGTCGATATGAAGGTAGAGAACGTCATCGGGCCGGTCAAAGAATATCTCGGCGACGACTACAGCTACGGAGAGATCAAGGCCGTGATGGCAGATCTCGAACGCGAGCTGTGAAACGCGTAAAGGGCGCCGGAAAAAATACGCTGCCGTGGCTTATACCGCGTGCTGTATCGTGCCGGTTGGAATGCCCTGAAAGATATGCGATCGCGGTGCGGTGTGGCCGCCGGATCGCAGAGACTGTTCCAGGAACTGATCCATTTCCGTCACCGTCAGCGGGCGTGCGTAGTAGTAACCCTGGCCGTACGTGCAGCCGAATTCTCTTATCCGCTCCTCTTGCTCGTAGGTCTCCACTCCCTCAGCTATCGTTGTCAGGTTCAGGGTGTTGCCCATCGAGATTATCGCCTGCGCCATTGCAGCACCTTCCTTTCCGTCAACTATCTTTTCCGTGAACGACGCATCGATCTTGAGGATGTCGATCGGGAATTTGTGCAGATAGCTTAGCGACGAGTATCCCGTGCCGAAATCATCGACCGCCAGCCGCACACCGAGCCCGCGTATCTCTTCGAGCATCTTCACGGTCGCATCTGTATTGGTCAGCATTACGCTCTCGGTGATCTCAAGTATCAGGTTCTTTGGCGAGAGCCCTGCGGTTCCGTACGCCATTCGCATTGCGGTGATAAAGTCCGCATCCATGAACTGCTTGCCCGAAATATTCACTGACAACGCGAACTGCGGCCGCTGCTTGTACTGCTTTTGCCAGCGTGCGGCCTGTGAGCATGCTTCGGCGAGCACCATCCTGCCGATCTCGCCGATCAGGTTCGATTCCTCTGCGATGGGAATGAAATCAGCGGGCCCGATCGTGATGCCGCGGGGGTGATTCCATTTTAGCAGCGCCTCGAGTGCTAAGACCGTCCCGGTATTCAGATCGAGGATCGGCTGATATCGCACCTCAAACTCGCCATTGGGGATCGCTGTACGCAGTTCGTTCTCAAGCCTGGCTCGCTCTATCAGGGCTGCATGCATCGAATCTTCAAACACCGAATAGCGGTTCTTGCCGTTACGCTTCGACGTATACATTGCGACGTCTGCGTTTCGCAGCAGATCTTCCGTTTTACTCACGCCTGCGGTACTGCGCGCTACACCGATGCTCGATCCCACCACCACGTCCTTGCCTTCGATCCGGACGGGTTTGCCGATCTCTTCCAGTAATCGCGTGGCAACTGCCAACTCCTCACCGGGAGCCGAGATATCCTCGATCAGGACCGCAAATTCGTCGCCGCCGAGTCGAGCCGCGAGATCGCCGCCGCGCAGGCACGATTCCAGGCGATGAGCGATCGTCGTCAGCAGCACATCGCCCGCGGCGTGGCCCATCGTATCGTTCACGATCTTAAAATTGTCCAGGTCGAGAAACATCAGCGCTACCTGTCGGTTCTTTCGTGCAGCACGCTTGAGTGAACCGGTTACGCGCTGCCGCAGCAGGGCGCGGTTCGCGAGTCCCGTGAGCGGATCGTGCAGTGCCTGATGCGTCAACTGATTCTCGAGCGAGCGACGATCGGTAATGTCCCGGATGACTACGGCCATCGCCGCCGGTTTGCCGTCGCTTCCATTGACGGGATAAAGGGTCGTAGCGACGGTTCGAAAACTGCCGTCCTTGCGCGTAAGGTCCCGCTCGAATTCCATCTGCAGTCCCGGCGCGTCGGACGTGTCCGGCGAGATGCTGCGTTCCAGATGGTCCTCCGGTATGAGATCTTGATAGCGCATCTTCCCGACGATCTCATCACGTCGAAAGCCGGTGAGCTTGACGAATGAATCATTAACCTCAGTGATCGTCCCCTCGAGATCTGCGAGCCCGATGGCATCCGTGGATGCCGAGAAGATGCCCTGGATCCGCTGCTGCAGGTCCGTGAGAGCGTTGTGAGTTCGAGTGCTTTCCCGGACGAATAGAAATTGCCGAATGACGACGAGTGCCTTTACCACGCCCGCTATCAGCACGGCAGCTTCCGTCAGTGCCAACGACTGCTCGTAAACTATCTTTACCAAGACAAGGTAAACGACGCCGACCGCGACATAGGGCGTCCAAAAAAACTTGGTCTCACTGCCTACCGAATAGACATCTTCCACTACGCCCTTTTTTGTCTGAATGTATTGAAGATGTGCAGCGATAGCTACCGGTACGCATGACAGAGTGAATAACGCATCTACCGGGTTCCCGGTCTCGTATGTGCCCGCCAGCGACTTATAGCTGAACACGAAATCCGCGATAAAATTGACAACCACTCCGACCAGGAGCAGATTCACGATCCATTGGCTGCCGAATCCGGTCCTTCGCAGCAGCAAGGAAACGATACCTAACAGCAGCACCAGGTCTGCAATAGGATATGCAAGCGAAAGCACGGTCTTGAGCGAATCGCCGTCGTGCGATTCGGCGATCGGGCGAAGCAGGAAATACCACAGCACCATTCCGCCGCCGATCATTACAATGCTCGCATCAAGTGAAAAGTTGATCCGCTCTTCCCGGTTCCGCATCTTTTCTACCATCAGCAGCAGTCCCGCCAGCATTAGCGGATAATATGCGAGGTATCCGGCGTCAGCCCAGGATGGGAACGGCTGTTCGCCTAAATAGTTCTCGAAATAGGTCCAGAGGATCGATCCCACAACGAACGACATCATCCCGAGCGACACGAACCGCCAGGCCCAGCGTGTGCGGTTGGAAAGCGTATCTAAAGTAGATACACGCCACGCCAGTACGCACGGGACCAGATAGAGCACGATCGTGACAATATTGCTCACTATGGCCTTGTTCTCTTCACCGCCCCAATGAAAGTAGAGATAGGCGATGTAAAAACACACAAACACGCCAAAGGCGGCTAAAAGAACGCCGCCCCAGTTCGCGAACCAGTCGTAAGCCCAGCCTTTATTATTTTCGGGGTTAGAAACTGAATCCATAATATACCCCCAGCGAGTTGTTCCCGCGTCCTTCATTGCCGAAGTAATAGGCCGAATATAGATAACTGTTTTTGGTCAGCGTGATACCCACGCCCGCGGCTGAATATCCGAATCGGTTCTTGCCGGAGTTCCAGTCTGCGATCAGGCTTACACGGCTGTGTACCGGCTGCTCGACTCCCAGCATAAGCCCGCGTCTGTCGCCGTCGTCGGCAGACGTGCCTACCAGTTGATACGCACCGGCGGAAAATCTAGGCGTCCAGCTTTTCTTGAATTCCTTCGAAGCCATTACATAGACCGAGGCCGATGCGTCGCTCGCCGCCCGACGCGATGCCGGCAGATAGCCGATCGCTCCGGCAGATGCCGTGACGCCGTTTTCCTCGCTCTTGTAAAAGCGGTATTTGAAATTCGGCTGCAGTTCGAGAGATTCGTAACCGTCAGCGGACCGCACCAGATATGCGTTCACGCCGACCTCGGCGTTTTTCGCTACGCCATAGACGCCCGCAAAACCAAAGCTCTGCCAGCCGCCGTCGCTAAGCCTCGCGAAGTTGATATCAAGATCGGCCTCAACGTACTTTTCGCCTTTGCCGAGAATGTCGGCGGTCGGAATATTGAAAAGGGCCGACTGAGCATCGGCGTGGTGGATGAAAAAGAATGAAAGGGAAATGATCGCTGCCGACTTCGCAAGACGGCCCAGCCTGTTTGTGAGAACTCTCATATGTGGGAACCGTTGCGATACCGTGCAACTAACGAATTTGCTTGGGGCACGCACGGTCGCCAGCGAGACAATTGCAAGCAGCGTGCCTGACCGTTTAACGCGGTTAGTCACCGATATTCACCGCTTTGCCGTGCCATCTGTGTGGAAATGGGAAAAATGCGTATGCGTGCAGGTACAGGCGGGGTCAAAATTCCCCAATTTGATCAGCCGCGTATCTCTTGAACGATCTTTTTGAACCTCAACGCGTCCTCAAACATCTCACGGTTATTGAAGACCACATATGAAAGCTTTCGCTTTGGCAGCAGCGATACGAGCTCTTCCAGCTCGCCTTCTTCGTACTTATACCGCCACCCGTCGATGCCATGCAGTCGGAAGTAACAGCGGTCGGGCGTCGTCGTGATCGCCTTAAAGGGATCGACGACATGCCACAGGCCCAGCTCGTCGCAGATCTCTTTTATCACGTCCGGTTCCCAAGTGTTCCCGCGAGGCTCCCAGACGAAGTTCATCTTCTTGCTCTTGATCGAGCCGAAGAACTTCCGCATGTTCTCGATATTTTCTTCCGTCTGTTTGAACTTCGCTGGGCACTGAAAGAGGATCGTGCGAGTTCCCAGGGCCTTTGCACACGCAAGCGTCGTCTCCCAAGCCTCGCGGACCATGTCGGTCGGCTTGAATGCCCCTGCCTCGTTCTCTTCCTTTTCTGTAAGATCGCGTTTCAGCCGCCGATATGTCGGTGTGCCCGGCTCGTGCGTGATCATCTGAAACGCTTTCAGAGTGAACTCAAAATCGTTGGGCATCTCAGCCCGCCATTTCTCGAGCGTTTTTATTTGCGGCGGTTTGTAGAAGACGTGCTGGATCTCGACGGCTGAGAGCTGCTTGATGTAGTCCGGCTTTTTTGTTCGGCCGAAGCCGCAGGTGCCGATCTGTATGCGGGAAGTCATACCGAGGCTAAGGGAACTACGGCATTACGTACAGCAGGATCGCGAGGTAATGGATGACGCTGCCGCCGAGAACGAAAACATGCCAGATGGCGTGATGATGTTTTAGGCTGTGCCAGCCGAAAAAGATCACACCGATCGAATAGCTGAGCCCGCCAGCGATCGCAAGAAGTATCGGGCCGACACCGAGAGCTGCGTAGAGCGGCTGGATAACAAGCACGCCGATCCAGCCCATTGCCAGATACGAGACCACACCGACCGCATTGAAACGGCCGCGAAAGATCACCTTCATCGCAATGCCGAAGGCCGCGAATGCCCAAACGAAGGCGAGCAGCCCAAACCCAAAACTCTCTCTGAGAACGATCAGAAGGAAGGGCGTATAGCTTCCGGCGATGAGCAGGTAGATGCAGCAATGATCGACGAGCTGCAGAGTATGTTTACGTTCGGGAAGCGATTCGGAATGGTAAAAGGTCGATGCGGCGTAAAGAATTATCAGCGATGAACCATAGACCACGGCACTCGCGACGTGCCATGCGTCACCCTTGCTGATGGCGAAGGCCAGCAGGATAAAGAACCCTGCGATGCTCAGCAGCAGCCCGAATCCGTGCGTCAGGGAATTTGCGACCTCTTCGACGGATAATTGTTCGAGCCTGCTCGTTAACATTTCTACTGCCTCAGAATTCCGAATCAACCGTCGATCGCAAACGACGCGCGACACCCGATTCATACGCCGCATCTTCCACCCGTTCGGCAACTGCATCTCCGACCCTGCGATCGAACACGGACGGAATGATGTAATCCGGATGAAGCTCGTCAGGCCCGATGATCTCTGCGATCGCATGTGCCGCCGCCAGCTTCATTGCCTCATTGATACGCGAGGCCCTGCAGTTCAACGCTCCACGGAAGATTCCCGGAAAGCATAACACATTGTTGATCTGGTTAGGATAATCAGATCGTCCGGTCGCCATCACGCCGACCAGTCCCTGGGCGTCTTCGGGCATTATCTCAGGCACCGGATTCGCCATCGCAAAAATGATCGGATCTTTCGCCATCGTCTTAAGGTCGTCCGGCGTAAGCACTCCCGGCCCCGAAAGCCCGAAGAACACATCTGCTCCCC
This sequence comes from Acidobacteriota bacterium, assembly GCA_023389035.1. Lineage (GTDB taxonomy): Bacteria > Acidobacteriota > Blastocatellia > Pyrinomonadales > Pyrinomonadaceae > OLB17. The sequence continues at coordinate 260,729 of JAEWFC010000023.1, read as the reverse complement.
GGATCACTTCGTGAAGCGTTCCTTGTTCGCCATCGGGATTAGTGTTCCGGGCGTACCAGTCCTTGACCCAGTTCATACCTTCGACGCGGCCGCTGTAGATCGCTCCGGTTCGGTCGCAGCCGATTATGTTTTTGACCCCGGCGGCCATCACGATCTTTGAACAAGCAACGCCTGCCGCACCGATGCCGTTGACCACAAGCTTCACATCTTCCATCCGCTTGCCGACGATCTTTAAGGCATTGATGAGCGCCGCAAGCACGACCACAGCAGTGCCGTGCTGGTCATCATGAAAGACTGGAATATCCAGCTCTTCCTTAAGCCGCTCCTCGATCTCAAAGCAGCGCGGAGCCGAGATGTCCTCCAGATTTATGCCGCCGAAAGCGACGGAGATGTTCTTGATCGTCTGTACGATCTCGTGCGGGTCCTTGGTGTTGAGGCAGATCGGAAAGGCATCGACGCCGCCGAATTCCTTGAACAGCTGACACTTTCCCTCCATGACCGGCATCGCAGCGGCAGGTCCGATATCGCCCAGGCCAAGCACGGCCGTGCCGTCGGAGATGACCGCGACGGTGTTCTTTTTGATCGTCAGGTTGAAAGCCTTTTCAGGGTCCTTGTGGATCGCTTCGCAAACGCGCGCAACGCCCGGCGTGTACGCCATCGAGAGGTCAGAACGCGTCTTCAGCTGCATCTTAGACTGGATCTCGATCTTCCCGCCGAGATGCATCAGGAAGGTGCGGTCGGAGACATTTACCACCTCAACGCCGTCGATCGCCTCGACGGTCTCGATGATCAGCTGATCATGATTCTCGCTCGCCGCGTTAACCGTGATGTCGCGGATAAGAAAGTCCTTCCCGACACTTACGATATCGATACCCTCGATGTCACCGCCAGCCTCGCCAATGGCCGTCGTAATCTTCCCGAGCTGACCCGGTTTGTTATGGATCTTTACGCGGAGAGTAAGGCTGTAGCTTGCGTTGGGTGTTGGTGTGCTCATAAGTCGCCCGAGGGAGTTTTTTGCCGCTGTCCGTAAATAAAAAGTATGACCAAAAAGGAATTGCGAGGCAAATGTTCGAGGTCACGGTGCCAGCGGATAGCCGAACTTCAACCATCACTTTAACCACATTCTTGGCCGTGAGTCTCGCGAGCGCACTTTTGACACACGTGGCTCAAAATGACCCATTGCGATCTCGAAAAGCAGGCTTAATTTGTATCAAAATGACCCAGATAGCAGACGCAGTGGAGTTCGCGGGCGCCATCGCCATCTCGAAAATTTGGTATAATGGCATTTTGGAGGTTCAGATCGTATCAGCAGCGTCACCGGCTTTGTACAGGGCCTGAAACAAAACCAGCTCCGCAGGATCGAACGGCTTTCCACACGCCGTGTCCCGGCGGACCAGATAGTCTCCCAGGAACTAGCCCGCCAGCTATCCGAGATCTCACACGAGACAGGACGCCAGATCGGCGTGCTCCTCGACCGAAAAGGACGTGTCGAATACGTGATGGTAGGCACCGCTAAGCGCTTGGAAATGCCGGACTTCGGGCGAACCCGAGCCGCTACGGACCGCTTTCGCGGCCTTCGTTGTGTCCACACGCACCTGCTCGAAGAAAAGCTTACCCAGGACGACCTGACGGACCTTGCCCTGCTCCGTCTCGACCTTATGTCCATAATTCAGGTCGACCGTAGGACCGGATTGCCGGGAATGGTCTACTCAGCTCATTTGCTGCCGACAAGTGCTGACGCCCTGCAAAACAACGGGGATTCGCTGCCTTACGAGTTTCTTGAGCCCAACATCCCATCACAGCTCGACACCGATTTTACGGCCCTTATCAACTCCCTGGAAAGCGAAATGGCCCGCGTCAGGCTGTCTGCCCGGGCAAAGCAGACGAAACGCGAACGTGCCATTTTAGTTGGAGTTACGACCGGTGACATCGATGATGCTGAGGAGTCCATGGCCGAGCTCGAGGAGCTTGCAACGTCCGCAGACGTCCTCGTCATGGATAAGCTGATCCAGCGGCGGCCACAGATCGATCCCAAAACGGTTCTGGGCCGCGGAAAACTTGAGGATCTCCTTGTCCGCTCGATGCGGCTTGGTGCCGATCTTATCGTGTTTGATACAGAGCTCTCGCCCGCACAGGTGCGGAGCCTATCGAACGCCACCGACCTAAAGGTCATTGATCGCCCTCAGTTGATCCTGGATATTTTCGCTCAGCGGGCCCAAAGCCGGGAGGGTAAATTGCAGGTCGAGCTGGCCCAGCTGAAGTATCTTTTGCCGCGTCTTGTCGTAGGGCAAAACTCTGCGTTTTCAAGACTTGCGGGTGGCATCGGCGGCCGCGGGCCCGGTGAAACAAAGCTCGAAACGGACCGTCGCCGCGTCCGCGATCGCATCGCTCAACTCGAAAAACAGGTCGATGCGCTGGGCCGTCAGAGACAGGAACGCCGCAAGGTCAGAACGCAGAAACGTCTGCCGCTGATATCGCTCGTCGGCTATACAAATGCTGGTAAGTCCACGCTGCTCAATACTTTGACGCAATCAGAGGTGTACGCTGAAAAGAAGATGTTCGCGACGCTCGACCCTACGTCTCGGCGCTTGCGTCTGCCGTACGACCAGGAAGTGATCATTAACGACACGGTCGGCTTTATCCGCGATCTGCCTGAGGCCTTGGTCGCAGCATTCCGTGCCACACTCGAGGAGATCTCGGACTCGGACCTATTAGTTCATGTAGTCGATTCTTCGAATCCGCGAGCCTTACAGCAGATCCGATCGGTCGATACTATCCTCAAGGACCTGGAGCTGGATAAGATCCCGCAAATACTGGTGTTAAACAAGATCGACCTGCTTACGCCGGACGAGACAGAAGAACTCCAGAGGTCGATCTCGCTTGACAAGCATATCGACACCGTGACACTTTCAGCTGTTAAACGCGAATCCCTGCGGCCTTTGACTGAAAGGATCGGAACACGTATCGAAAGGGAATTGACCCCAGAAACCGATACAGCCAATTCTGCATTGTAAGTGAATAAACGACCCGTTCCCAAAAAGCAGCCGGCGATAGTTCAGCGTGCGGAAGCCGCGCTCGAGGCCGTAATAAAGCCATTCCGCGACCTGACCGAACGTCAGCGGTTCTGGATCGGCTTTGTCTCGCTTTCGCTTGCAACGACGCTGCTTATACATAATCCGTGGTGGCAAACGGCTTCCGCGGGATACGCCGTTAACGACATCGCCCGCGAGACGATAACGTCACCTGCAGATATCTATTTTGTCGATGAGGCCGCTACGGAGGCCGCCCGTGCGAGCGCTCGTGACTCGGTCTTCCCGATCTTCGTATACGAATCGCGTCGGCCCGAAGAAGCGGTGCAGAATTTTCGCACGTCATGGGAGAATCTTCAGCGCCGTTCGGATGCTGCCAACAACGCTAACCGAGGCAATACCAACAGTTCGAGTGCTCCTTTATGGCCGGGAGCTTCGGGGACGGAAATCGGACGAGTGCTATCATCACGCCGCTTCACTTCCGCCGAATACGAATCGATCGCAAGGGTACTTCGTGAGAATGCGAGCGGTGATATTTACAGCGATCAAGACGCTGAATCGCTTCAGCCTTACGTTAGAGTCATAGACCGACAGCGCCCCTCAGACGAGCGGACGGTCCAGAATCCCGTCTCCGTCTGGCGGTCGGTGTCCCAGGCACGTGCTAAATTGCTCGAAGATCTCAAACAGATACGGAGCCTTTCGGAACAGGAGATCGAAGCCCTAAACTCTGCAGTCGCTCCACTTATCCAGCCGAGTGTTATATACGATTCTGCAGCGACCGAGAACGCACGCAACAACGAAGCGGCCACGGTTGGGCCGAGTTCGATCTCTCTGAAACGCGGCCAGAATATTGCCGTCCAAGGGACCAAGATAACGCCCGAGATCATGTCACAGATCCAGGCTGTCGCAAGTTACAGCGCAGATACGCGGCAGATCAATCGGTTTATCGGGCTTCTAGTGCTTGTAACCGCATTGTTCTGGTCGGCGTGGAAGTTTATCGAGCACCGAGGAATAGTCCCGCGACTCGCTCTCTCGGAGACGAAAACATTTGCGTTGTTTGGGTTCATCGTGATCTCACAGACAGTGCTGATGGCGATATTTTTCCGATTGGCTGAATTCACCGCCTCGCAGAACGTTAACCCGCCGCTGAATGACCCAAATCTTTGGTCGTTCGCAGTGCCTTTTGCATTCGGCAGCCTTTTAATGACGCTGTTGGCAGATCGGCGGACCGCGTTGTTCACGGGGCTCTTCCTGGCACTCATTGCCGGTTTTATGGCACCGCGAGGGCTTGAATTTGCAGTTTATGCGGCTCTCGGATCTTCGGTGGCCGTGTATGGGATCGGCCGCTACCGCAATCGTCAGACCGTCACGATCGCCGGGGCCTTGGTCGGCGGCACTTGTGCCTTGCTTGCTATAGCTGTTATCGGCTATACGCAGCAGCCTTTCATTCTGAACACCGTTTTGCTGGCTGTCGCGTGCGGGCTCGCGAGCGGGATTATCACTGCTGCATTTACCGCGGTCTTTATGCCGATCTGTGAATCTTTGTTCGGCATTCTGACCGATGTGAAATTGCTCGAACTTTCAAACGCCGACCTTCCGGCACTTGGCCAACTCGCTTTGCGAGCTCCCGGAACCAACCAGCATTCCCACGCCGTCGGGCAGCTAGCTGAGGAGGCATGTCGCATCGTCGGCGGCAATGCCTTGCTCGCCCGTATCGGGGCTCTTTATCACGATATCGGGAAATCGGCCGCACCTGAGCATTTCGTCGAGAACCAGCTCGGCAAGAATCCGCACGACAAGCTAAAGCCTGTACAGAGCGCGAAGATCATCATCAGCCACGTCACCTACGGCACGAAACTGGCGAAGGAGATGGGGCTCCCTCAGCGGATAATCGATTTTATTCCGCAGCACCACGGAACGCGGACACTGCATTACTTTCTGAAAAAGGCTCAGGCTGAAGCTCGTGAGGCCGACGACATTTCCGAGAACGACTTCCGTTATCCCGGCCCGAAACCGCAGTTTCGCGAGGCCGCGATAATGATGATCGCTGATAGCTGCGAGGCCGCGGCCCGTTCGCTTTCGGAGCCAAATCCCGAAAACATACGGTTCATCGTGACCAAGATAATTGATGCCATATTGCAGGACGATCAGCTCGACGAATGCGATCTTACGCTGAGGGAGCTTACGCAGATCAGGGAGGCGATGATCCGCTCGCTGGTTGCGATATACCATTCACGAGTTGATTATCCGGGCTACACGCCGCCGAGTACGAACTCGGGCTCATTTGCGGCCGTTCCCGCAGAGTTGGACAGCGAAGAGCGTGGAATGAAGTACAAGAACCCGGCCGATATTCCGGTGTCGCCGGGCGGTGAGATCGAAGATGAGGCGATAAATCGATCGCAGCAGCCAAGCTCTTCCGGATCATCAAGCAGGGAATAACGCTCCGCACGAAAAAGCCGCCCCAAGAGGCGGCTTTTCAGTCATATCAGCATTAGCGTAGATCAACTTCCGTTCTCGTTAATAAGCTCCTTGAGCTCTTTCCCGGGCTTGAAATAAGCAACCCGTTTTGCCGGGATATCGACCGCCTCGCCCGTTTTTGGGTTACGGCCTTTACGGGAGTTGCGTTCGCGGACCCGAAAGCTTCCAAAGCCGCGAAGTTCGATCTTTTCGCCGCTATTCAGCGTTTCGATAATGCTGTCAAAAACCACTTCTACTAACTGCTCGGCGTCTTTTTTCGTCAGGTCGGCTTCGAGAGCGACTTTTTCAACGAGGTCAGCTTTGGTCATGATCTTATTATCCTCTCAGCAAAACAGGGCCGAAATGGACCGATAGGCTACGCCGAGGTCTTTTCAGATTCCTCAGCAGGTTCCGAACCGGTCTGATCCTCGGCAGCGATCGGCTCGGGCTCTACGGCTGCCGTATCGTCAGCGGCCGCATCGGCAGAAGCTTCGGTTGAAGCGGTCTCATCCGCGGCCGGTGTAGTTTCAGGAACCTCTTCAACAACGGCTTCACCACCGGCATCGCCCGAAACTTCGTCAGCCAGTTCACTGCCGACACTTTCGAGGTCGGCAGTCTTCTCTGCTTCGGCTTCCGCGTCAGCAGCAGCCTTAGCTGCCGCTTCTTCGTATTCTTTACGAGCCTGTTCCTTCTTCAGACGTTTCGCTTCCTCGCGTTCTTCCTTCGTCATCTCGGGAGCAGCTTCTGCTTCTTCGCCGCCACCCATCAGATTTGCAAGCTCGCCCAGCGAAGCCATTCCGCTTTTCGCGGTTGAAGAGAACTGTCGGGTGTCGATTATCGGCTCATCGTCTTTGCCTACAGCTCGGTATGAAAGGCCGATCTTCTGGTCCTCATTCTCAATTCGGAGGATCTTGAAGTCGAGTTCTTGCCCAAGCTGAACAACATCTTCAGGGCGTTCAACACGCTCTTCCGAGAGTTCCGATATGTGGCAAAGCCCTTCCAAGCCTTCGCCAAGCTCGACAAACACTCCAAACGTCGTAAACCGCGAGACCTTGCCGCGAACGGTGTCGCCCGGGCGATGGGTTGCAACAAAGCCTTCCCATGCACTCGGCGTGAGGTCCTTCATCGACAGTGACAAGCGTTGTCCGCCAGCATCGATGTGGGTCACGATCGCTTCGACTTCCTGATCTTTCTTCAGGAGTTCCTTCGGATGCTTGAGTTTCTTTGCCCAGGTGATATCTGAAACGTGAACGAGTCCATCGATACCGTCTTCGATCTCAACGAAAGCCCCGAAATCAGTAAGATTCCGAACCTTTCCGCGGATCTTGGTGCCGACAGGGTATCGCAGCTCGATAGTATCCCAAGGATTATCCTGCAGCTGCTTCATTCCGAGGCTGATACGCTTTTCCTGCGTATCGACGCCGAGGACCTGAACTTCAACCTCGTCACCCTTATGGAACTGGCGTTTCGGACTTGCCGAACGCTTCGACCAGGAGATCTCAGAAACGTGTACCAGGCCTTCGACGCCCGGCTCGAGTTCAACGAAGATACCGTATTCAGTTACGGATGAGACCTTACCCTTGATCCGTGAATTCACCGGATATACCTCGATAACGGTCGACCAAGGGTCCGGAAGCAACTGTTTGTAGCCAAGCGAGATCTTTTCTTTTTCGCGGTCAAGCTTTAGTACCTTGACCTGAAGGTGCTCGCCAACCTTGAATGCATCCGCGGGATTGCCGATACGACCCCACGACATATCTGTAACGTGGAGGAGGCCGTCGATACCGCCGATGTCAACGAATGCACCGTATTCGGTGAGGTTCTTGATGGTGCCTTCGACGACGTGACCGATGTCGATGGACGACAGCGTCTTTGATTTTTCCTCGTTGATCGCAACATCGGTGATCACCTTGCGGGAAAGCACGATGTTGTTACGGCGCCGGCTGAACTTAATGACCTTAGCTTCAATATCTTCGCCGATGTAGGAATCAAGGCTGCGGATCGGCCGCGAGTCGATCTGAGAGCCGGGCAGGAACGCCTCAACGCCGTTGAGATCTACCTTCAAACCGCCCTTGGTCTTGTCGACGATCTTGCCGACCAAAGGCTGGTCGTTCTTATACGCCTCTTCAATATCGTTCCAGACCTTGCGGCCGACTGCGTCAACGCGTGAGAGCATTGGCGGAGCGTCGCCCGAATGGATGCTCTTGATGATGACCTCGATGGTGTCGCCGACGCTGACGGCCGATTCGATGTCGCCGCCAAATTCCTCGGCCGGGATCACGCCTTCGCTTTTATAGCCGAAATCGACCAAAGCTCCATGATCCGAAACGCCAACGACCTTGCCCTCAACGAGTTCGCCTGCATGAAACACGGTCTGTTCCTGCTCGAATCGCTCGAGGATCGCGCCGAAATCGATCTCACCCGACATATTCGGGTCATCCATTGCCTGATTCGCTGCCTGAACCGGAGTCTGTGCGGCAACGTCCTTCTTGAATACTTGTTTGGGAGCCGAAGTCTCGCCGGTTTTCGTTTCTTCGGGCTCGTTATTAACCTCTGTTGTCATTTAAATCTACGCTTGCTTCCTTGGTTTGATATTTGCTTCTAAAATCGGCTATCCGGCGTGCGGCCGCGGGCTCATGGGAACCTAATGCGGCGGTCGATCAAGCGGGCAATAACGGATTGACGCGTGACTTTAAGGCCTAGACCATAGCGGATCGCCAGAAAATCATTACGTACGTTATACTTGCTGTCCTTTTCACTTGACCGGATAAAACTAAAATCTACACGTCGAAGTGCTTTTATGTCAAGACTTCGCCGTCGATTGCGAGGCCTTGCCGGCGTTAGAGTAGCCATGCAATTGGTACTAGACGACCGTCCGACGATGTTTTTGCTAAACAAAAGCAAAACAGCCGACGAGATACCGTCGACTGCTTTCCTAGCATAGTACTCCGGTTCAGATGCGGGTCAACAAACTGCTGATGTTCCCGACCCCGCTGATCTTTTCCATCTCTTCCTTGGCCATTGCCGTAGTGTTTTGAATTCCGGCGAGCCTCAGACGGAATTCGTCCGGATTCGTCGATCCTCGGAGTGCCTCTTCGAGTGAGACGAGACCCGAGGAATACAGGTAGAACAACGATTGATCGAACGTCTGCATTCCATATTGGGACGTTCCTGCCGCGATCGCGTCGCGGATCGACGAGGTTTTGTCCTCGTGCAGGATGTAGTCTCTAATCAAAGGCGTCGAGATCAGGACCTCGACCGCGGGAACCCGTGAATTACCTGCAGTTGACTTCATCAACCGCTGCGACACGACGGCCTTTAGCAGTCCTGCAAGCTGTATCCTGATCGACTTCTGCTGAAACGGCGGAAATGCCGAGATAATTCGGGTCAATGTCTCCTGGGCGTCGAGAGTATGCAGCGTCGAAAGCACCAAATGCCCGGTCTCCGCCGCAACCAATGCAGTTTCGATCGTTTCAAGATCACGCATTTCGCCGACGAGTATCACGTCGGGGTCCTGTCGCAGCGAGCCTCGAAGTGCTTCAGCGAACGACCGCGTGTCCACATCGACCTCGCGCTGCGTGATGAACGATTCTTTATCCTTGTGAAGAAATTCGATCGGGTCTTCGATCGTTACGATGTGAGAATTCCGCGTCTCGTTGATATGGTCAACTATTGCTGAAAGCGTCGTTGATTTACCAGAGCCGGTCGTTCCAGTCACCAGGATCAGCCCTCGAAGCTCCTCCGCTACTTTGTTTAGGATCGGCGGCAGGCCGAGCTCGGCAAAGTTTTTGACTTTGTCCGCGATCACGCGTGCGACGATGCCGATCGAATTGCGCTGCTGAAAAATATTCACTCGAAAGCGGCCCAGTCCGGACACGCCATAACCAATATCGACCTCGAACACTTCCTTAAAATGCTGCTTTTGACGGTTTGACATCATTGAGAACGCCATCTCTAGCGTCTCTTCCTGCGATAGTTTGTTGACGCCGGAAAGCGGTCGTAATTCGCCGTTAACCCGAATAACGGGCGTCGAACCAGCACGGAGATGGAGATCGGACGCGCCGAAACTCATAGCCATGCGCAAAAGATCATCAATTCTTGTCAGCATATCGGGAAAGGCAAATCAGAAGGTGGCGACGGCAGGTGATCAAGGGACAGGAACTTCGATGGTAAACACCGTCAAACAAAGTTTATCTCTTAGGTTGTCTGACGTCAACAAGTTTTTACGGCCGACCGCATGATTCGACAGCGGCTCAACCAAGACGTATCATCAATCTTTTTAGATGAGCAGTGCAGGCAAGATAATCGCGGTCAATCCACCTAACGCGCTTCCCGGAGCGGAGATCGAGGTCCGCGTTGACGGCTTTTCACGCGATTACTCAACGGTTTCGGGTTGTTTTATCGACGATGTGAAGTGTCGTGAGATCGCGGCTTCGAGGAAAAGGATATTGGCCGAGGTTCCGACAGGTCTGCTCGCCCAGAACGAAGCACGGGTTCAATTAGCGTCGGGTGATGATCTTTCGAACTCGTTACCGCTCCGGATTGCCAGGACTTTGGCTGAGAATATGCACATTGTCGCGAATCCGGCGGTGGATCCTAAAGACGGATCCATCGTCATCACGCGCTCGGGATCTCGCGGACAGCAGCTTCCTAACACGCTCTACCGGCTCGAGGTTGACGGCTATCTTGATGAGCTTCCTGTTCAGGTCCTGAACCCGACCGGGCTAGCGTTCGGCCCTGACAATTCGCTCTATGTGACCAACCGAGCGGAAGGCATCGTCTATCGCATCGATCGGGGTGAAGAAGCAGTTCCGTTTGCCAAAGGGCTTGGGATCGCTACCGGCCTGGCGTTCAATTCTGACGGCGTGATGTTTGTCGGTGACCGCTCTGGCACCGTCTACCGGATCCTTGCCGATGGAACCCCGGATGCGTTCGCGAAGCTTGATCCTTCGGTCGCGGCATATCACATTGCGTTTTCGCCGGATGGAAGGCTTTTTGTAACCGCACCCGGGCTAGCGAGTTTCGAAGGTGTGGTCGCAATCGATGCCGACGGCGGCGTCGAACCGTACTTTCGGGGTTTAGGAAGACCTCAGGGCATCGCGTTCGATCGGGATTCTAATCTCTACGTCGCGGCGTGCTACGGCGGCCGTCGGGGTATTTTTCGAATTGCTCCGGGCAGCGAAACGGCAGAGCACCTCGTTGCTGGGAACGGCGTCGTCGGGCTGTGTTTTAATCGTGCGGGAGATATGATCGTCGCCACGAACGACACGGTCTATTCGCTCTCGCTGAATATTCCCGGAGCACTGCTCAATTAGCCCGTTCCTCGCCCTGATCGCAAAAAGCTTCACAATTCTACTGCTTTCGGTTTATACTGCTCGCCTCAACAGTCTCAATCTTTCTTACAAACTCGTCCATTCGTGGACTTAGATCCGGCCCCTTCGGGCTGATTTTAACTCACCGTCCCATCCGGTGATGCACTAGGAGGAAAATGAAGAAGATCATCTTAAACACGCTGACAGCAGCTGCCTTTACTGCTGCGCTCGCGCTCGGTGCGAACGCGGCTACCTTCACAGTTACAAAGACCGCCGATACGAACGATGGCGTTTGCGATGCTGACTGCTCGCTTCGCGAGGCGATCTTTGCGGCAAACAATGCTGCAGGCGACGATGTCATCGAATTCGCTTCCGGCTCATTCGGTTCCGCAAGCACTATAACTCTTACGAGCGGTGAGATGACGATCTCGGCGAACGGGTCATTGACGATCAACGGCCCGGGAGCACATCTTTTGACGCTCGACGGCAATCTCGCGAGCAGGATAATGACGGTCAACAGGGACGTGGTTGCGAACATCTCCGGCTTGCGCTTCACTCGCGGTAACGGCGTCGGAGCTATTAATACCGGACGCGGTGGGGCTTTGTATAACGTCGGCGGCACGATAGTCGTCTCTGATTGCATTTTTGAGGGGAACGCCGGAGCAAATGGCGGCGCTTTCAACAATGCGGCGGCGGCCTCTCCATCAGTTCCTGCGACTGCGACCTACATCAACTGCGTATTCCGGAATAACACGGCCACAGGTTCCGGCGGCGTGGGACAGAACTTCTCGACCAGCTTTCTGACCATCCGGGATTCAACCTTCACCGGTAACAGCTCCGGAGCGAGCATCGGAGCAGGAGCGTTGCAGGCAAATGGCCAAGTTCGCATCACGAACAGCACTTTCTTTAACAATACAGCGGCGGACGGTGGCGGCGGCGCTATCCAGACGAACGGTTCACTTTTCATTCTGACCAATTCGACTATAGTCGGAAACACTGCCCTCGACCAGGCCGGCGGGCTTCATCGTGGAACGACGAACGTGAACGCTTTTGTCCGCAACTCGATCATCGCCGGTAACACGGGCGGCGGCGGTTCACCGGACGTTTCGAATTCGACAGGTGGACTTACTTCGGAAGGCACGAATATCATCGGCGTGGTCGGCACGAGCACGGGCTGGATCGGATCGGACATCCTGAACACAGATCCGCAGCTGACGCCGATCGGCAATCACGGCGGGCTTGGCCACACGTTCGCTCTTTTGAGCAGCTCGCCGGCACGCAATGCGGGACAAAACTGCGTGGTCGATCTTTCATGCCCGACGAATAACCCGGAAGCAGCCGTAACGACCGACCAGCGTGGAGCTGCGCGGCCTTTCGGAGCATCAGTCGACATCGGATCGTTCGAAGATTCGACCACATACGTCGCGGTCCTGCCGGATGCACCGCTTGGCGTGCCGTACGACGTGCTCCTCACGCCTGAAAGCGCGGGATTCACTTACAACGTGACCGCCGGCCAGCTTCCGCCGGGAATTACCATTAACGCGGATACTGCAATGCCGGATAAAAAAGGAGCAGCGCCGCAGGCCGCCCTTTCGTTAACGGGAACACCGACGACTCCGGGCGTGTATCAGTTCACGATCACGATCAGCGAGGTCAACGCGGGTACGAACAGTGCGAGCGTGAACTATCAGATCACGGTTCCGGGTGCGGCGGCGAATGTTTCGGTGAGCGGCTTTGTCAGCAATGGCGGAATTTCCGTCTTGCCGAACTCGATCGTCTCGATCACCGACGGCAGCACTACGTGGACGACGCGTACGAACAACTTCGGTTACTACAGCTTTGAAGGATTGCCCGCAAACATTCAGTACACGATCACGGTTCTGTCAAAGGGCTACACTTTCAGCCCCGTGCAGATCACTCCTTCGGGTGATGTGACGGGATTGATCATTTCACCGAACCCGTAAACGGTTCGTCCGACAACGGTGAACAGGGATGCGGCCGCGGGGCTCGCGTCCCTTTTCTTTTTGCGTGGTAAAATCGCCGTCATGAAATTCCTTATCGCTATCTTACTTCTTGCATCTCTCGGCTGCGGGCCGGCGATGGACGCCAATAATATGGTCCGCAATACGAACTCAGGTAACTCAAACACAAGCCCGAGCCCGACGCCCGATATCTCGCCGACGCTCGCGGCGATCGCTTCGGAATCACAGGGCAAGGTCGGTGTGCACGCGGTCCTGATCGAAACAGGCGAGACGGTCTCGCATAGTTCCGCCGATAGCTTTGCGATGCAGAGCGTGGTAAAACTTCCGATCTCGATGGCAGTGCTCAAGATGGTCGAGGAAGGCAAACTGACGCTCGACGAGCAGATAGCCTTTACTAAGGCTGAGATACTTCCGGGGAACATGCGTTCGCCGATCCGCGAGAAATTTCCAAATGGCGGCGAGCTGCCGGTTCGTGATCTGATCCGGCATGCGATGGTCGAAAGCGACGGCACGGCGGCGGATGTTCTTCAGCGGATCGCGGGCGGTGCGGCGGGCGTGCAAAAGTTTGTCGACGGCCTGGGCGTGCAGGGAATGAAGATCGTGCATTCGCACATGGAATTCTCGAAAGTATGGGAGCGGCAGTACGAGAACGCCGTGACGCCGGAGGCAGCGACCGCTTTGCTGATCGCATTTCATCGTTCGACGACGGCCGGGCGGGGAAGCGGTGAGATCAGCGAGACCTCGATGCCGCCGCTGCGTGCCGATCTTGCGGATATGCTGCTCGGGTTCATGCTCGAGACGCCCACCGGCCCGAACCGCCTGAAAGGCGAACTGCCGCAGGGCACACAGGTCGCACACAAGACCGGAACCGGCGGCTCGCGTGACGGCGTCACATTCGCCACCAACGATGCCGGCGTGATCAAACTCCCCGACGGCCGTCACATCGCCATCGCCGTCTTCGTCGGCGACTCACGCGGCGACGAAACCACTCGCGAACGAGCTATAGCCCGCTCCGCGAAAGCCGTTTTCGACCGTTTTAACCGATAGTTTTCGGCCCCTTAAGACGTTCCGCAGATCGAAAACGAGGTATTTGCGGTTGTAAATGCGACATTTACGTTGTAAATGCGGGATTTGCAACTGTAAACGGCACATTCGCAGTTGTAAGTGCGACATTTACGGTTGTAGATGAGCGATTTGCAGTTGAAAATGCGGCATTCGCACTTGTAAACGCGACATTTACGGTTGTAAATGAGCGATTTGCAGTTGAAAATGCGACATTCGCAGTTGTAAATGCGGGATTTGCGGTTGGAAAAGCGAGATTTGCAACTGTAAATGGGACATTCGCAGCCGCAGAACGCATTGAATCGGTAGCACTCGCGCGCAAAAAAGCGGCGGATCATCGGAGACCGGCCGCAAAAGGCATGTTCAGGGCTCAATCGTTCTTATTTTGAGGTTTTTGGCTGCCGAAACGCTCGTCGTCGATCTTCTTTTCGGTCCCAAGCCATTCGGTCCCGGTTTTCCGGCTCCGGCATTCCCGCCGCTCTTTCCTTCAGCACGTGTATGCGGATGGTCGTTGTTGCTGTCGTCGTCGCTGCTGCTTCGTCTCTGTTGCTGCGTCATTTTCGTACACCTCCCTTAGATTTTCTTTGGAAAGTGCAATTGCCGAGCCAGCGCCGACCAAACGTGACGAAGCCGGGACGTTTTTAGCGTCCCGGCTTTAACGCGAAACGGCGTCTTAAACTATTCGTCATCATCGTGCGGACGAACGCGGCCGGCGGCGACGGCTTCGTCGATCACCTTTTGGGCGAGGTTGTGCGGCAGAGGATCGTAATGCGAGAACTGCATATGATACGAGCCGCGTGCCTGCGTGACGGAATTCAGCTTCGACTGGTAGTCGAGCATCTCCGAAAGCGGGACCTTGGCTTTGATAACCTGCTGCTTGCCTCGCATATCCATGCCGGAGACGCGGCCGCGGCGGCTGTTTAGGTCGCCCATGATGTCGCCGGAAACTTCCTGCGGCGTAAAGACCTCGACGTCCATTATCGGCTCAAGCAGGGTCGGTTTAGCCTTTTCCATCGCGGCACGATAAGCCTTGCGGCCCGCCGCGCGGAAGGAATGTTCGTCGGAATCGACCGTGTGATAGCTGCCGTCAATGAGCGTTACACGAAAATCGACCATTGGATAGCCGGCGACGTAGCCCGATTGAGCGGCTTCGAGAATGCCTTTCTCTACAGCTGGCCGGAAATTCTGCGGGATCGACCCGCCGAAGATCTTGTCGATCCATTCAAAACCGCCGCCCGGCGAAAGCGGTTCGAAAACGACCTTGCAGTCGCCGAACTGGCCGCGGCCACCTGATTGTTTCTTATGCCGGCCCTGGACCTCGACCTGCTGCGTGATGGTTTCCTTGTACGGTACCTTCGGCGGATGCAGCGTGACCTCGACGTGGTAGCGGTCCTTCAGTTTGTCGACGACCGTTTCGATGTGAAGCTGCCCGCTGCCCGAGAGGATGAACTCTTTGGTCTGGGCGTCGCGGTCGAAATGAAGCGAAGGGTCTTCCTCGAGGATCTTGTGCAGGGCAACAGAGATCTTTTCCTCGTCCGCACGTGATTTGGGCTCGATCGCAAACGCGATAGCGGCCTCGGGATATTCGACCTTCGGGAAAACGATCGGTTTCGCCTTATCACAAAGCGTGTCGCCGGTCTGCGTGTCCTTGAGTTTGACGACCGCGATAATATCGCCGACCTGTGCTTCGTTGACCTTGTCGAGCGTCTTGCCGGAAATGACGTGAAGTGCGCCGAGCCGCTCCTGCGTGTCGCGCGACGAGTTCAGAACGGTCGCATCGGATGAAACCTTGCCGCTCACGACCTTCATTACGTTGATACGGCCTGCAAATGGATCCGCGATAGTGCGGAAAACATAGGCCGAAAATGGCTCGTCGTTAGAGTATTTTCGCGTGATGCGCTCGCCCTGCATATCGACGTCGGAATAACCATACTCGGCTTCGTGCGTTGCGGGATTTGGGGCGAATTCAACGATGTGATCGAGCAGGATCTGCAGCCCGACAAGAGTCGTCGAAGAAACGGCGTAAACCGGACAGAGCTTGCTTTTTGCGATAGCTTTGGCGAGATTCGGGTAAATGTCCTCTTCTGGCAGAGTGCCGTCCTCAAAATACTTTTCCATCAAGGCATCGTCGGATTCGGCGACGATCTCGATCAGCCGCTCGCGGGTGCGTTCGAAAACGTCGCGGCCGGTCTCAGGGATCGGTATCTCTTTGGCCTTACCGCGTTCGTCAAACTCATACGCCTTTTGATGGACGACATCGACGACGCCGTTGAAATCGCCTTCCTTTCCTATCGGCAGGGTGAAGGGCACGATCGAACGTGCAAAGCTCGAAGTCGCCGTTTCCAGTGCGTGGCCGAAATCAGCATGTTCCTTATCGATCTTGTTGATGACCATAAAGCGCGGCAGCATGAATTCGTTAGCGTACTGCCACGTCTTTTCCGTTTGCACCTCGATGCCGTGAACTCCGTCAACGACCACTAAAGCGCAGTCGGCAACGCGCAACGCAGGCCGGGCATGTGCAACAAACGCCGCATAACCCGGCGTATCGATGAAGTTTATCTTGGTATCTTTGTACTCGAGGTGGGTGAAGTTGTTGTTGAGCGAGATCTTACGTGCGATCGAGTCTTCGTCGAAATCGGTTACGGTGGTACCTTCATCTACCTTTCCCCAGCGTGGTGATGCTCCGGCGACGTGGAGAAGGGAGGACACTAGCTGGGTTTTACCCGCGTCGCCGTGTCCAATGACAGCCATGTTTCTGATGTTCTCAGTTGCGAATGCTTTCATGTTCGGCAAGATCTCCTTTTTTCAAAATAGATTTCCGGGAATGGATCTCAGGCTAGCGGTGCCGATTCGGAAAGAGAAGCGTGTGCACTATGATCTCCGAACCCAGAGCCGCCTCACCCAAAAGCTTTCAGTGGTAGTAGACAAATTTAACAACGAAGTAACCTGATAGCAAGAGTTATTTAGATATGCCCGCAGAAAAAGGGGTTTTCGCGGATATAGGCTAGTGATATACTCGCCCCGTTCATCTCAATTCACCCTAAGAGGTCTCTTGCAATGACATCCTTTCACGCCCGCCGTCCCGTCAAAGCTGCTCTTATTTGTATCGTCTTTGTGTACATGGTCGCGGGACAAGCGACGCAGGTCGATAACACGTACCAGGGCGTGCCGTCGTTGCCGCTGTTGCCTACTGACGGAACAGCGACAACAATACGACAGGCAATTCAGGCCGACGGAAAAGTACTTGTTTGGGGAGCGGCACTGACGGCGGACGGAAAGGCAAAGGGCCGTATCGTAAGGCTCGATGCTGATGGCCGCTTGGACACGACGTTTACCTACTGCCACTGCGAGCTGACAAGCGTCACCGCCGTCCTGGCGCTGCCTGACGGCAGGATCCTCGTCAGCGGAACGTCGGTAAATGGATGGCGGGTCATCAGGTTGAACAGCGACGGCAGTCTCGACCCGTCATTTCTTTTCGCTCCAACAAACACGGCGACGAATACGTCGGCAACGCTTGTGGCGTTGCAGGTCGACGGCAAATTCCTGGTCACGAGATTTTTCTCGTTTCAGGGTTTCAGCGGTTTGGATCTTTACCGGTTCAACGCGGACGGGTCGCAGGACACTACGTACACGGGAGTATCGATCGGCAGTGGATCGCCAAACTTCTCGACGCTTGGTGCGATCGAGGTATTGCCGGACGGTTCGTCTTACATTGCCATCAATACGTTCGGCCCGTTCAGTACTTTCGGCGTGTTAAGACGGCACACGACCACGGGTGCTGTCGATCCCACGTGGGAAGTGCCAAATTTTGGGCCTAACCCTTCGATCACCGGACTCGACACCGACAGCGAAGGCCGTCTGCTGGTTACAGGAAACTTTGACGTCGTTAACGGAACGCCGAAAGTTGATCTCGTACGTTTGATGCCACCGGGAAATGTTGACCTGAACTTTACGGGTCCGGCGGGCCAAAATGGGACGGGCGTTCGGGTCGTCTCGGGCGGAAAGATCTTGTTTTCATCGGACGGTGCGGTCGGCGGCGGCAACCGGATCATGCGGCTGACCTCAAATGGTTCGATCGATCCCACGTTCACAATGGACCCGTCGGTGCCGACCATCCGGAATCATTGGGTTGTCGATAGTGCGGAACGAATAATATTCGCGGGCGATCAACAACTCCTCCGGCTTCAGCAGGGTGGAGCGATCGATCCGTCTTTCATGCCGAACATGGGACAGTTTGGCCGCGTACATACGCTCGCGATGCAGTCCGATGGCAAAGTGATCGTTGCCGGAGCGTTCACCGCGTTCAATGGTGTCGCGACGATACCATTAGTTCGCACGAATCCTGACGGCACGCGCGATCCCTCATTCGCTGCCGGAACGGGATTCGATGCCATACCGACACGAATGATCGTACAGACCGACGACCGCATACTTGTTTTGGGCCCGTTTAATTCTTATAACGGTGCCCAAGTGTCAGGGATCGTTCGGCTTATGCCGGACGGCGTAATGGACACAACGTTTAATGTGAACCTCAACTCGGGTTCGCAAGTTTTCGCTGCCGATCTGCTGCCGAACGGGAGTTACTATCTCGCCGGGAGTTTCTCAACGGTCAACGGCGTCTCGAGGCCTGGTGTGGTACGTTTAAACCCGAATGGATCGGTCGATACTGCGTTTAATGCGTTGATCGGGGGTTCCCCAAGTATCACCGCTGTCGTCGCCCAACCCGACGGAAAAGTGCTGATAGGAGGCTCGTTCAGCGGCATCGGCGGATTTAACCGGTCGGGATTCGCGAGGGTCGATGAGACAGGAGCGCTCGACCAAACTTTCAACCCTTCGAACACAACCGCTGGACGAATTTATCTGACGACTTCTGGTAAGATCCTGACCACCTCGGCGAGCTCCATCGACTCATTGACGGTCATACGGAGGAATCCCGATGGAACGACCGATACCTCCTTCAATTCTG
This sequence comes from Acidobacteriota bacterium, assembly GCA_023389035.1. Classification (GTDB taxonomy): domain Bacteria; phylum Acidobacteriota; class Blastocatellia; order Pyrinomonadales; family Pyrinomonadaceae; genus OLB17. The sequence goes on along the minus strand of JAEWFC010000023.1, from coordinate 241,921 downwards.
TAACTTTCACCCATACGTTCAGTTCCGGAACGGCCCGTATCGACGCGATTCTGCCCGGGGCTGATGGAACAGTGATCGTTGCCGGTTACTTTAATCGGGTCGGTGGACTCGCACGGTCCGGGATCGTTCGGCTTGCACCAAATGGCACTGTCGACTCGCTATTTCTTCCGGGAAGCTCTGACAACCGCGTACGGACGGTCGTTAGCGGCAGTAAAGGGAAGATACTCATCGGCGGCGACTTCACGCAGGTCGAGAACCAGCCGAAAGCGGGTCTTGCCCGGATCAATGTGTCTCCGTTCCGCAAAACTACGCTTTTTGATTTTGACGGTGACGGACGTGCGGACTTTACGGTCTTCCGGCCGTCTGAAAATACGTGGTACGTACTACAGACTTCGGACTGGCAGTATCGTGCGATCTTATTCGGCGCATCCGGAGATATCATCGCTCCAGGTGATTTCGATGGCGACGGCAAAACTGATCCGGCTATATTCAGGCCATCGACAGGTGACTGGTGGTATGCAGCGAGCTCTCTTGGCGGAGCTCATCGCACTGTGCAACACGGGCTGCCGGGCGATATTCCACGACCTGCTGATTTCGACGGCGACGGGAAGACCGACTTTGTTGTATTCAGGCCTTCAAATAGCACCTGGTATAAGAAAGACAGCTTGGGGAATGTGTCGGCAATCGTGTTCGGAACGACGGGTGACATTCCTGTGCAAGGCGACTTTGACGGTGACGGCAGATATGACTATTCCGTTTTCAGGCCCTCTACCGGGACGTTCTGGTACGCCGCGAGTGGATCGGGCAATCAATTTCGAGCCGCACAATGGGGACAGAACGGCGATGTGCCCGTTCCCTCGGATTACGATGGCGATGGAAGGACCGACGTCGCGATTTACCGTCCGGATGAGGGCGGCTGGTACATCTGGAAAAGCGCGACCGGCACGATTGTTACGATGGCATTTGGTCTAAGCAGCGATCGTCCGATACCCGCGGATTACGACGGCGACGGCAGCGTAGATATCGCGATCTTCAGGCCGTCGACAGGTGTGTGGTATCTATACCAGTCATCCGCGGGATCAGGCGGGGTTCAATGGGGTGTCGCAACGGACCTTCCGGCAACGGGCGCGTTCACTCCCTAATCCGGACCCTTAGCCGGATCTAAAAAAAGGCCGCCGGGACCGGGCAGATTGATTTGCCTGGCTCGAGCGGCCTTCCGAATGTCTCGAGGTATCTGTGATATTATTACGGTTACCTTTTTCGGATATGAACAACTTTGAACAGTCTATTTCAGACCTTGATCTCGAGCTTTTCGCGAAGATCGAGAGCCAATCTACTGAGTCTGACAAACGTTCGCTGCTCGCGTGTCAGTTGGCGGTGCGAGAGCTTTGCGGTGAGTATAAATATCTTGAAATAGGTTCATATTTGGGCGGGAGCATTCAGCCGCACTTGCAGGATATCCGCTGTACAAAGATCTTTTCTATCGACAAGCGACCGCTGCGGCAGCCTGACGCGCGCGGTTTTGACTGGACCTATCACAATAATTCGACGGAGCGGATGATCGAGAACCTCCGCGGTGTGGACGCTGCGGGAATTGAAAAGGTCACGACAATTGATAGCAGCACGGTCGACCTGCGGCCAGAAGCGATCACCGAGAAAGTACAGCTTTGCCTGATAGACGGTGAACACACGGATGCCGCGATGAAGCGTGATTTCGAGTTTTGCCGAAAGGTGCTCGATCCGAAGGGCGGGGTGATCGCGTTTCATGACGCCCAGATAACGTACAACGGCATATTTGAATGCATTGAAGATCTCAAGAACGAGGGCGCTGATTTCCGAGCCTATAACCTGCCAAGTGTTCTCTTCGTGGTAGAGATCGGCAACATGCCCATCCACAAGCACCCGGAGGTTATGAGAAGCCTGATCAATAACCACGAAGGGTATCTCTTCTCCCTGCGCGAAAATGACCGGTTTCGGCGATTTGCTAATCGAGCTCCTTTTCGTACGATGCGAAATCTCTACGCGAAGATGCGGAACGGCAACGCGAGCAACTAGCCGGCTTTTGCACGTCTGCAAAACTGCCACCGGTTGACCGTCAAATGGATTGCTCGGCTTGTGGGCGATCGGTGAACATCATGAGAATGCGATTTCAAGAAATAAAGAGTTTTTGGGCGATCTTTACCATAACGAGCGTCCTAAGCACCCCATTCGCGATCTTTGGCCAAAGTGATCTGGTACCGGTTAGCGACATCACGGGTGGGTCGACGGTGTTTCGGCTCAAAGGCGGAGCGGGAGCTGCTCCAAAGCGTTACGTATCGAAAACCCGTGCGTCTCGAACAAAAGCACAAAGAATAGAAGCGACGCGAAAGGTCAGCGGCCAGTATGTTGCCCTTGCAAAGAAGGAACCGCGACGAGCTCGAACTGCGGTCGTGACCCCGGATCGGCTCGCAGAGATTCGACGGATGCCGCCTGAGCAGGCTTCGAAACTGTTTGCCGGAGTCGGTGAATACTGGAACGACCGCGAAGATTTCCGGCAATCGTCCGAATTCTTCGGCGAAGCGTACCAGCTCGACAAGAGCAATGAGGTCGCACGGTTGGGTTTGAGTGAATCGCTTGCCCTCCTCGGTAATATTGAACTCGCGAATGACAATATTCCGAGTGCACGATCACGTTTCCGGGAAGCTCTTACGTACAACGACAAGAACGCACCTGCTTATTTCGGTCTAGCTGAAATTGCGGCTGCCGACGAAAATGATGCAGAAGCCGCTGCGAATTACGAGAAGGCACTAGCGAACGACCCTGAACTGACATCGATCTACGTTCCACTCGGGATCCTCTACTACCAAGAAGGCCAGATCGCTAAGGCCGAAGACCTGCTAATGCGAGCACTTGCGATCGACAAGAATGATGCTCAGATGCAGTACTTTATTGGGCTCATTAGGTACGCGCAAAATCAAAACGATGGTGCTTTGGCTGCCTTTAAGGCTGCAGCCGATCTTGACGCAAAATACGAAGAAGCGTTTCACTACATCGGCGAAACTCTGTCCAGGACGGGGCAATATGCCGACGCGATCGCACAGTATGAGAAAGCCATCGCCATCCGCGACAATTATTTTCAAGCATGGTTCGGCCTTGCTAATGCACAATTCCAACTGGGTAACCATGCAGACGCGATCGTCTCGTACCAGCGTGCTCTGAAATTGAACAACAGGAACGTCGAAGGATACCTGAACGTAGGTGATGCAAACCGCCTACTAGCCCGGTATAACGACGCTGAAGCTAACTACAGCCTCGCGATTAGCTTCATCGAGCGTGAACCGGATCATGACAAGGCCGAGCTTGCTGATATTTACAGTAAGGTGGGCTACGTGATCGCAAAGCAATGCGAACTGGATCAGAAACGAGGTATCGCGTGCAGACTTGATGGATCGCTGCGAGCTTTAGAAAAGGCAGCGGAATTGAGTGCTGAGAGCCTCAATAACGGAAACCTTGGATGGGCATACCTTAATGCCGGCCGATATGACCTTTACTTTAACCGCAAGGAAGCGGGCACACAAAAGCTGCTAAAGGCTAAAGATCTGCTCGAGCGTGCGGCAAACGTGAGCGGTTCCGGTGCTGAGGGGATCTTGCTGAACCTTGCGTCCGTTCATGGAGCCTTGGGTGAAAATGCGGCGGCGGCGGCGGTACTGAAGCGTGCGTTGGGACTGAATCCGCGGTCGACTCATCTCCTGAATGAACTGGGAATGGCCTATATGCGAGCGTTGAATTTCAAGGAAGCGATCACTCAGTTCAAGAAGGCCATTTCAGGTGACGATAAGTTTGCCCAAGGGTACTACAACCTCGGTGCCGCCGAATTCAAGAACGGCAACCTTGGCGAGGCGAAGAAAGCTTATAAAAAGCTGCGTTCGCTGTCAGTTCCTGAGGCTGCGCAATACGCGGCGCAATTAGAGACATTGACGAACGGAGCCGTCAAGAGTTGATATGGGGCCCGGGCGGAGCAACCTCCTGCCCGGGCCGTTTTTTTCTGACCGAATCAAATAAATTGCATATTCGCGAGAATTTCGTGATGGCGCCGCTTACCACACTAGGGGTAGGCGGGCCGGCACGGTATTTCGCCGTTTGTAATTCGACAAAAGATATTTTGGAGGCCCTTGAGTTCGCCTATCGAAAGAATCTGCAGGTATTCGTTCTTGGCGGCGGAAGCAATTTGCTGGTAGCGGACGAGGGATTTCCCGGACTTGTGATCCACGTTCTACTGGCCGGAATCAATGTCACTGCCGATGACGCAAGAACGTTATTAACCGTCAAAGCCGGTGAGAACTGGGACCGGGTGGTCGGTTTTTCCGTTAAACAGGATCTTGCCGGGATCGAATGTTTGAGTGGAATTCCCGGATCGGTCGGCGGGACGCCAGTGCAAAATGTTGGAGCTTACGGCCAGGAAGTTTCCGAAACGATCCTCTCGGTCACGTGCATCGATCGGTCAAATGGCAACGTAGTTGAACTCAACAACGAGGCGTGCGGTTTTCAGTACCGGAAAAGCATTTTCAATACGACGGAACGAGATCATTTTATTATCACGCAGGTAATCTTTGGATTATCGCCTAACGGCGAACCACGGATCTCGTACCGGGATCTCGCCGAGAGGTTCTCCAGTTCCACACCAAGCTTACTCGACGTTCGCGATGCGGTTTTGGATATACGTCGGCAAAAATCGATGGTGATCGACGCGACCGACCCGAACTCTCGCAGCGCTGGATCCTTTTTTAAGAATCCGGTGGTCTCATCCGGCCAATACCAAAGGATCGCGGGTAGATTTGCAGGCGACGTACCATCCTTCCCCACTGACTCAGGTGGACATAAGATACCGGCGGCGTGGCTCATCGAACAGGCCGGTTTTCAGAAAGGCTTTGCACTCGGACGCGCGGGCATCTCAGAAAACCATTCATTGGCGATAATTAATCGCGGCGATGCGAAGGCGTCGGAGATCGTGGCCCTGAAAGATCTGATCGTTCGAACCGTGGCTGACAAGTTCGGGATCACTCTGATCCCGGAGCCGGTGTTTCTCGGGTTCGCCGATCAGGGTTTACGTCAATAATACTCACGCAAAAAAGTTCCGGCTCTCTCGTCTTGCTGATGTATAATTTTGTGTTTCGATCGAAGCACCCCAGATCTAATATTGAGGCAGACTATGGTTCGCAATCTAACCCCGCAATCATTCTTTTCGGTAGTTCTGATCGTTTCACTCCTTTTTGGGGCGGTGCCGGTTAGGGCGAACGAACTTGTTCCTTCCGACGATCTTAGCGGCGGAGCCAGCGTTTTCGTTTTCCGCGGCTCGAGCAAAAAGCCTCAGCAAGGCGGTGCTTCTGCTCGGGCTTTTCGTTCAGGAGGCGGAAGTGCCGCGGCCCGTCGGGCGCGTGTAAATTCACAGATCGCTACGGCCCGACAACGTCGAGCGGCCGCAGCAAAGGCGCGCGCCGCAGCCGCTGCGAGAGCCAGAGCAAGAGAGCGTGTCGCAAAACTGAAGCTTTCCAATACGCTCACTACCCGCGGTGAAACATTAATGGCGGAAGGCAATATCGATGGTTCGATCCCCCTGTTTCGCGAAGCGATCAAGAATAATCCGAAGAACGCTGATGCTACAGCGGGACTGAGCGAGGCATTGACCGCCAAAGGGATCGAGACTGCGGGCCCGGAAGGAAGTGATGCTGGTGTGCCGTATCTTGAGGAAGCGATCAAGCTTGCTCCGAGAAACGAGGTCGCATACGCAAAGCTGGGCGACATCCACGACGCCCGAGGCCGGAACGCAGAAGCGATCACGGCATACGAAAAGGCTCTTTCGATCGATCCGACAATGTCAGCTATATTTCTGCCGCTCGGGCTTGCCCATGTTGAGCAGGACAACCTGGTCGAGGCCGAGAATTATTTGACAAAGGCCGAGACGGCCGGGTTCGGAAGCACTGAGTCACGAATGGCTCGGGTGACCATTCTTTCCAAACAAGGCCGAAACACCGAAGCAATAGCTGCACTCGACCGTGTTATCCAAGCAGAACCCACAAATGGCGATGCCTACTATCAAAAGGCACTCACCTATAACCGGATGGGCGACTCGGTGAACGCGTTGGCTGCGTTCCGAAAGACCGTCGAGGTGGTTCCGGGACATGCAGCCTCATGGTTCGAGATCGGGGTTGCGTTATACAACAACGCGGACTACGCCGGTGCGTTGAATGCGTACCAACAGGCGGCGAAAGCCGATCCTGACAATCCGATAACTAACGCTAATCTTGCGAGCACGTATCGTCAGCTCGAACGCTTTGCGGAGGCTAACGCTGCCTATAAGAAGGCAGAACCCGGAAATGAAAAGAATCCGGACCTCTATAGCGAATGGGGCTTTTGCCTCGGTAAGACAAACGAGTGGGACAAGTCGGTCGTCCGGCTGAATACTGCTCGATCACTTAGCCCGACCGCCGTTGATAATACGAATCTCGGGTGGGCGTATTACAACGCTGCTCGTCAGGACAAAGAAGCGGGCCGCGAAGCGGAAGCTAAAGAGAAGCTTGAGCTTGCACGCCAATATCTGCAGACCGCCGTCTCTCTCGATCCCAAGATGGACGCGGCATATCTGAACCTCGGATCGACCAACAATTCACTTGGTGATCATCAAGCTGCAGCGGACGCTTTGAACACAGCACTTTCCCTGCGGAAAGATTGGGTCATCGCAATGAACCAGCTTGGGGTGAGCTACAAAGGGCTTGGGAACCTCACGGCCGCGATAAGTATTCTAAAACGCGTCACGGAGATAGATTCAAATAATCAGTTTGGGCTCTTTAGTCTTGGCGAGGTCTATCACCTGAGTGGAAATAAGAAGGAAGCAAAGCGGATCCAGGGCCAGCTTAAGCGATTGAATCCGGCATTTGCAGGTAAGCTCGACAGCGTGTTTAGCGGCAAGGCTGCTGTGGATGATGCAAAACGGAAGATCGAAAGTAAGGTTCCGCGAGTGCCGAGAATTCCATTTTAGGTTGAATAAATATTTCACCCTGTAATTTGGCGGCCTTCGTGCCGCCATCTTTTTTGCCCGATCCCGATCATAGTGCCTTGTTATCCGCTTCGATTAGTCTAAGCCCTCGATTTCTGTATAATCGAGAATTTAGAAAAATGCCGCGACGTACAGACATTCATAAGATACTGATCATTGGCTCAGGACCGATAGTTATTGGCCAGGCTTGCGAGTTCGATTATTCCGGAACGCAAGCCTGTCGAGCTTTAAAACAGGAAGGCTTCGAAGTAGTTCTCGTCAATTCTAATCCAGCAACGATCATGACCGACCCGGAGATCGCAGACCGAACCTATGTCGAGCCGTTAACGCTTGCGTCGGTTACAGCGATCATCGAGAAAGAACGGCCCGATGCCTTACTGCCGACCGTGGGCGGCCAGACGGGCCTAAATCTTTCAGTCGAACTCTACGAAAAGGGCATCCTCGATAAATTTGGCGTCAAGCTCATAGGCGCAAATATCGATGCGATAAAGGTCGGCGAAGACCGCGAGCTTTTCAAGCTGGCCATGGATGAGGTCGGTATACCGTCGGCAAAAGGTGGCTTTGCCCACACGTGGGAAGAAGCACAGCAGATAGTCGAATCGACCGGATATCCGGCCATAGTCCGTCCCGCTTTTACGCTCGGCGGTACTGGTGGTGGAACGGCTTACAACCCCGAAGAATTTGAAGAGATCGCAAAGAACGGGCTTGCTGCATCCCCTGTCTCGCAGATACTCGTAGAGGAATCGATCCTCGGCTGGAAAGAGTATGAGCTCGAGGTTATGCGGGACCTGAACGATAACGTCGTTATCATCTGTTCGATCGAGAATTTCGATCCAATGGGAGTTCATACCGGCGATTCCATCACCGTTGCGCCCGCGCAGACGCTTACGGACGTCGAATACCAGACCCTTCGAGATATGTCGATCGCGTGTATTCGCAAGGTCGGGGTCGAGACCGGTGGATCTAACATCCAATTCGCCGTGAACCCGGAGAACGGTGATATCCGGATCATCGAGATGAATCCGCGCGTGTCGCGCTCGTCGGCGTTGGCATCGAAAGCGACCGGATTCCCGATAGCGAAGATCGCTGCGAAGCTTGCTGTCGGATACACTCTGGACGAGATCCCCAACGACATAACCCAGAAAACGCCGGCGTCATTCGAGCCAACGATAGATTATGTCGTTACAAAGATACCAAAATGGGCGTTTGAAAAATTCCCAGGGGCCGAGGATGTTCTCGGAACTCAGATGAAATCGGTCGGCGAGATAATGGCAATCGGTCGGACCTTCAAAGAGTCGCTATTTAAGGGTTTGAGATCGCTTGAGGCGGTCAAGCCTCTTAGGCTGGCCGATGTGCCGCATTCTGAGCTGCAGCGGAAACTAGCCCGGCCAAATTCGCAGCGTTTTTCTTATCTGACCTACGCCTTGCAGAGCGGTTATTCGACAGAAGAGGTGCATCGCTTAACGAAGATCGACCCGTGGTTTCTTGACCAACTGAGCCAGGTGATGGAGTTTCAAAAGACCCTTCTCGACAAAAAACTCAGCGATTACACCGATGCGGAACTTCGCAAGGCTAAAGAATTTGGCCTCTCGGACCGACGGCTGGCATTCCTGACCGGATCGACAGAACTTGAGGCTCGCGACCATCGGAAGAGGTCTGGCGTCGTCCCTGTTTACAAACGCGTAGATACTTGCGGTGCGGAGTTCGAGTCGTTCACGCCGTATCTCTATTCCAGTTACGAATCGGAATCGGAAGCTGACCCCACTGATCGCAGGAAGATAATGATCCTCGGCTCCGGACCGAATCGTATCGGCCAGGGCATAGAATTCGATTACTGCTGCTGCCATGCGTCGTTTGCACTCAGGGATGCGGAGTTCGAGACCATCATGGTTAACTGCAACCCCGAAACGGTCTCAACCGACTACGACACCTCGGACCGCCTATACTTTGAACCGCTAACCTTCGAAGATGTGATGAACATCGTCGATGTCGAACGGCCAGAGGGTGTGATCGTTCAGTTTGGCGGACAAACCCCACTCAATCTGGCGGATAAACTTCACGAGGCTGGCGTTCCTATCATCGGCACCTCACCCGATTCGATCGATCTGGCAGAAGATAGAAAACGGTTTTCCGCATTATTGAAGGATCTGGGAATCCCTCAGCCCCCAAACGGCACCGCAGTTTCCGCCGATGAGGCCAAAGCGATCGCCGACCAGATCGGATACCCCGTGATCGTTCGGCCGAGTTTCGTCCTGGGTGGGCGGGCGATGGCGATCGTGTACGACGAGGAATCGCTTGATGAATATATGCGGACCGCAGTAGACGCATCGCCGGAAAAGCCGATCTTGATCGATAAATTTCTGGAGCGCGCGGCAGAACTCGACGTCGACGCATTAGCAGATGATACAGCAGTAGTAATTGCCGGTATACAGGAGCATATCGAAGAAGCCGGGATCCACTCGGGCGATTCGTCCAGCGTTCTGCCGGCTCAGAAAATACCGGCAGAACATCTCGAAACAATAGAGCATTACACAGCTCTTCTCGCTAAGGCTCTCAAAGTAAAGGGGTTAATGAACATCCAGTATGCGATCCAAAATGATCGTGTATATGTGATCGAGGTAAACCCTAGAGCATCGCGTACAGTACCATTCGTCGCAAAGGCGACCGGCGTTCCCATCGCGAAGATCGCTTCATTGGTTATGGCGGGAAGTAGGTCCCTCGCGGATTTTGGCCTACCACCGGTATTGCCAGTTCCGCTCGTTTTCGTAAAGTCGCCGGTCTTTCCGTTCAAGAAGTTTGCCGGGGTCGATCCGATCCTTGGGCCGGAGATGCATTCAACCGGTGAGGTGATGGGAGTTGGGGCTACGTTCGGTGAAGCATACGGAAAGGCAATGGAAGGTGCCGGCTTAGCGTTGCCGCTCACAGGCCGGGCATTCATCTCGGTCAACAATACCGATAAAGGCCAGGCGGTAATTCTAGCGAGACGTTTGCAAAAGCTCGGGTTTGACCTCGTCGCGACCCATGGCACCGCAACCAGGTTACGCGAGGTTGGCCTTAATTGCGATGCGGTATTTAAGGTGAACGAGGGACGGCCGAACATTGCTGATCTGATCCGACAGGGCGACATAGCTGTCATCATTAACACTCCGCTTGGCAAGACCTCCCATTTTGACGAAAAGGCGATCCGAAAGGCCGCACTTCAGTTCAACGTGCCGTGTGTAACGACGATAACCGGTGCTGAAGCTCTGGTCGAAGCCATAGCGACGCGACGTTCGCAGCCGCACGCAACGGTCCGCAGCCTGCAAGAGATACATGATCTGAAAACGCGTTCGGCCGACGAGTCGAATTAGATGTGCTCTTAAGACCGCTATTCTTGACCAATGCGATCGTTTGCAATAACTTAACCTAAGTCTTTCAAGTCGGGAAAATAACTATTAAATGACACAAACGCACGATCGCGAGATCATCGGCGGCCACTTGCTCGTGATAGGCGGAGCCGAAGACAAGTACAACGAGCGGCGGATACTTAAGAAGTTTCTCGAACTTGCCGGCGGTGAGCGTGCGGAGGTCCTGATCGTACCTGTTGCGTCCGATTACCCGGAGTTTGCGGCCGACGTTTACACGCAGGCATTTCGAAATCTCGGCATCCCAAACCCGAGGGTACTCCGAGCGACGTCACGGCAAGACGTTTTCCAGGCTGATCCCGACGAACTGCTTGATGGAGTTACCGGCGTTTTCATTACCGGCGGTGACCAGATGCGGCTCGTATCCTTACTGGGCGGAACGAAGTTCGCGGCTCGCCTTCGTAAGCTGGTGCGGGAAACACCGGTCGTACTTGCCGGCACCAGTGCAGGTGCTGCGGGAATGAGTACGTCGATGATCGTCCGGGGCGAGTCGACGTCGCATCCGCATAAGGGAGCGGTAAAGCTTTCGCCGGGGCTCGGGTTCCTGAAGAACATAATTATTGACCAGCATTTCACGGAACGCGGACGCATAAGCCGGCTGATCACTGCGGTATCGTACAATCCTTATAACCTCGGCATCGGTATCGACGAGAACACTGCCATCGTGCTGGATGGGAAAGGCGTGCTGCAGGTTTACGGAGCCGGTTCGGCAACGATCGTTGACGGTTCCGAGATCACATATAACGAGATCGCCGAAGTGGCCGAACACGAGTCGTTCAGCGTTTGTGGTGTGCAGATGCACATCCTTCGTGACGGCCTTGTGTACGACTACATCGAACGGCATCCGATGCAGCCTCCGCAAGAGTTTCTGCTTCCTGATCTGGGATAGCGGTAAAGTTTCGATCAAATTTTAACGTCTCTTTCGCTTCGCATCTATGGAAATCCTTGAGATCCGTACACTTCGCGGTCCAAACTATTGGAGCGGCTACTGGAAAAAACTCATAATCATGCGTCTCGACATCGGTACGTATGAAGACAGCCCGTCTGACAAGATCGAGGGCTTTTACGGCCGCATGAATGAAGCACTGCCCTCGCTGCTTTCTCACGGCTGCAGTTACGGCGAGGAGGGCGGTTTTCTTCGTCGAGTACAAGAAGGCACCTGGGCCGGCCATATCATTGAGCATTTTGCCCTTGAAATGCAGACGCTGGCCGGAATGGATACCGGTTATGGACGCACTCGTGAGACGGACGAACGCGGTATCTATAATGTCGTCTTCAGCTATCACGAGGAAGAGGTCGGGCGTTATGCAGCCCGTGCCGCTGTAAAACTTTTTCTGGAACTCGCGGGCGATCTCCCGATCGAAGAGATCAAAGCGACCGTCGCCCAAGACATTCAGCGGATGCGAGAGATCCGCGAAGAAGTGCGTTTTGGGCCTTCGACGGGCTCTCTCGTTGACGAGGCCGTCTCTCGAGACATTCCATACATCCGTCTCAATGATCAGTCGCTCGTGCAGCTCGGCTACGGCGTTCATCAAAAACGCATTCAGGCAACGACCACGGCGAACACCAACATGATCGCGGTTGATATCGCCGGCAACAAGCATGCTACAAAGACGCTGCTTGGTGATATGGGCGTTCCTGTGCCCAAGGGTTACCGGATCCGCGAGGAAGACGAGCTTGAATCCACCCTCGAGCGTGTCGGATTTCCCGCCGTAATAAAGCCCCTCGATGGAAACCACGGAAAAGGTGCGACCGTCGGTATCAAATCGCTTGACGAAGCGAAAGTTGCTTGGGAAAAAGCTAAAGAATATTCCCGGTGGATAATTGTCGAGCAGCAGCTAACCGGTGACGACTTTCGGGCACTCGTTGTCAACAACCGCCTGATCGCTGTTGCGAAGCGAGTTCCTGCCCATGTGGTCGGCGACGGCAAGCTGACTATCCAGGAACTGATCGATAAGACCAACGCTGACCCGCGTCGCGGCTACGGCCATGAGAATGTCCTTACGCAGATCGACGTTGATAATCAGACGATGCGCGTCATTCACAAGGCCGGCTATGAGCTCGACAGCGTCCTTCCCGATGGCGAGATGCTTCCGCTAAAAACCACTGCGAATATATCGACCGGCGGCACCGCGATCGACGTAACGGACCAAGTTCATCCCGAGAACGTTTTTCTCTTCGAACGAATTGCTCGCATCATTGGCCTGGACATCGCGGGCGTGGACGTGATCGCTCCGAACGTCAGCGAGCCTCTGCGGCAGAGCGGCGGCGGCATCATCGAGGTTAACGCTGCACCCGGTTTCCGAATGCATCTGGCGCCTAGCGAAGGGATAGGCCGCAATGTTGCCGAGCATGTCCTCGATATGCTTTTTCCGCCGGGTACTGAATCCCGAATCCCGATCTTTTCCATCACGGGTACTAACGGTAAGACCACAACGACCCGGCTGATCGCACACATTCTTCGTAATTCAGGCCGAACCGTCGGATTTACCACCACTGACGGCACCTACATCGGGAACGAACAGATCGTTCAGGGTGATAACACCGGCCCGGTCTCAGCTCAGCTTGTTCTCAAAGATCCTACGGTCGATGTAGCCGTTCTCGAAACGGCCCGCGGCGGCATAATACGTTCCGGGCTTGGTTTCGACCATGCTGATGTCGGCGTAGTGCTTAACGTCGCCGCCGATCATCTCGGGCTTAAGGACGTCAACACGCTCGAAGATCTCGCACGCGTCAAATCCGTCGTTCCGCGTGCCGTTTCCAAGAAAGGTTTCGCCGTTCTCAACGCGGAAGATCCGCTCGTTTACCGCATGAAAGAACTGGTCGACGGCACCGTCGTTTGCTTTTCGATGGACGAGAACCATCCGAACATCAAACGCCGTGCGGAACGCGGCCGAATTTCCTGCGTCTTTGAGGAAGGCTACGTTACCATCCTCAAAGGTAAATGGAAGGTCCGCATTGAAAAGGTCGTGAACATTCCGCTTACTTATGGCGGACGTGCTGAGTTCATGATCCAGAACGTGCTCGCCGCAACGCTTGCGTGCTTCGTCCACGGCGTTTCGATCGAGGACATTCGCGTCGGGCTGACAACGTTCAACGCGGGCACGGCACAGACGCCGGGACGGCTCAACTTTGTCGAAGTAGGTACGACGACCGTCCTGATGGACTATGCTCACAACCCCGCCGGATTCCGCGGCCTGACCGATTTCATTGGCAAACTGCCCAATAAATATCGCACCGTCGTACTTAACGCCACCGGTGACCGTCGTGACGACGACATCCGCGAGATGGGCAAGATCGCCGGCGAGAACTTTGACCGTATCGTGATCCGCCGTGGCAATTATCTTCGCGGCCGCACCGAGCAGAACACTAATACGCTGCTGCAAGAAGGCATCGCACAGAGCGGCAAGGAACCGCAGGTGCGAACGATACCGGAAAGCCGCGACGCTATTCAGCATGCGATCAAGAACGCCCGAAAAGGCGAGCTGGTGGTCACGCTTGCCGACCGCGTGCCCGACGATATCAAATTCGTCGTCGAGATCCGCGATAAGATCCTCGAAGAGCAAGCCAACGCCGGTTAAGACCGCTTAGACGCCAGCATTATTGCGATGATGGTCTTGGCGTCTTCGATCTCGCCGCGTTCGATCATCTGCATCAGCGCGGGGAAGCGATGGCGTTCGATGGTCAGGATCTCGTCGTCTTCCAGCTTTTGACCTACCTCAGTTAATCCGGTCGCGACGAAAACGAACATCTTTTCGGTGAGAAATCCGGGCGATACGTAAAACTCGGAGATCTGCTCGATCGTCTCCGCCGTGACGCCGATCTCTTCCTCGAGCTCGCGAATGGCCGCTGTTCGCGGGTCTTCGCCGTCTTCGAGCGTTCCTGCGGCGACCTCGAGCAGTTCTTTTCCGGCGGCGTGCCGGTATTGCCGCACCAGAGCGACCGTTCCGTCGTCATAGATCGGAATGATCACGCAGCTGCCGTTGTGTACGACAATGTCCCGCTTGTATTCGGCATCGCCCTCGCGGATCTCGTCCACGCGAATATCGAACACGTCGCCGCTGTAAATGGTCTTGGAAGAAAGTGTCTCGGGTTTCATTCAATCAGATTATCAAAGAGCCGCTCTCTCACCGCGGTCGGAATCACTAAAACGCGATGTTTGTCCCAGTGCGAGTGCGTGCGTCTGGGACAGTCTGGGACAAAAATAGGCTTTTTTGCCTATTTTTGTTCCAATTTGCGCACGCGCAAGTGGAACCCCCCTGGAACAAACATCGGCGTTTTTGGCGTTTTTTCGTCGAAGCGTGCCAAAGATCCGGTCATTGTACCTTCCGGGGTTGTGTCGCCGATCGCGTCCATGGTCGAACGAATTTCGGGTTAAGCCAGGCCGGTGCGCGGAAAGCCGCGAAGTGGTGACGCATTTTGGTGCCGCATTTTGGTGACGCATTTGGTGACGCATTTTTGGTGACGCGATATTTTCGAGATCGAGTTATCAAATATCTGGCCGGTGGACGATTCCCGGTACATTATGAATCGTTTGCAGAGTGATTCCGATGGCATATTGCGCGATATGCGCGATTTGCACGATATGAAAGGCCGTTTCACGCAAAGACGCCAAGTTCACAAAGGGAAATGCAGAGGCCCGAGCGTGAGCAAGGGAGGTTGAGAGAATCTGTGGCTAAACGTTTGTAAAGACGTTAAAACGCCCTGGGAATTGTTCGGATGACAACCACGCCCTAAAGGGACGTGGCTGATTGCCGACTTCGTCGGAAAGACGGCTCCGCCGCCTGGGGCCGGAAGAAGGCCGTTGCGTATCGGATAGGAGAAGAGTTTTAACGCAAAGTCGCGAAGGCCGCTAAGGTTGCAAAGGCAGGGATCGACATGCAGAGGCCCGCGCGTTAGCAAGGGCTTAGTCGCAAAGGTAATGTCGGTTGCTAAAGCGAGTTTAGATAAGCACGTTAAAACGAGACCGGCGCCTTGGGACCAGAGATCGTCTCGGATAAATGTTGTCGAAAGGAGGTAACGAAAGATCGAGAAGATCGCGGGATATTGTGCCGCTCCTACGGAGCTTCGGCTCGCCGAGAATACTTCGATACTACAAACATGTCGCTCCTACGGAGCTAGAAGAAATGTGGGGCAAAGATACTACAAACATGTCGCTCCTACGGGAGATGGAAGAAATGTGGGGCAAAGCGGCCTCGCTACAAACATGTCGCTCTTACGGAGCTTGAAGATGTCGGGCCGCGACTCTACTACAAACGTATCGTATAGCTCGTACAGAGCTTGCTGATCACGGCCTTGGCGGGTTGTAGGTTGAATATCTAGTGTAAATATCGTCTAAGCTCATTTTTCTTCGATAAGATTCAACCCAGCGGTCGCCCCTCAATACCCGAACAGACAGCTCGTTTCCGGTATTAACCACGGCAAAGTCTTTCAATTCGTCTCCATCTATACGAAGAAAGACGGTTGTTGATGATCCGTGGAACATCATTGACGTAATACAATCAAGCTTCTTATTGTATTCGAGATTTGGATAGTCTTCGGAGTTCTTGATATGGGTCAATTCGTCCTTCATTTTGTCGTAAACGAGCAATGTTCGGATCTCGTTCGCACCGCGTGCCGCAGTACTCGAGACAAAGGTCAGATCACCAAATCCGTCGTTGTTAAAGTCCAACACTTCCGGTGAGCAACCCATCAAATTATCTTTCACCCAAGAAAATGTTTGCCGCTTCAACCATTGGCCATCATTTGAACGTGAGAAAAAAGCTAGGTTGGCGATCACTTCGCCACCGCGGTCGATACACTGCAGTTCAACCTTATTTTGACGCTTTCGACCGACTCGTTTAGCGTCGGTAAAGGTCTCGATTAATCTCTCTTCAATGCTAGTAACCGTCGGTTCGTCAGAAACAGGGTGTGCGGGTACTTCGTTTAAAACGATGGCTGGGACGCCATTCGCATCATGTTCGCCGAGCAGGTGTGCAGGAGCGATGAAGATCCACGCTAGCCACGCGCCCGTAAAAAAGGTGGCGACGAATGCGATCGATCGGGTTGCCAAGCGTTTCATATAAACCTCACGCAATGTCCGCCGCGATTCTAACATGGGTCGGGCGGTTAACTGTAGTAAAATCGTGGATAAGTGGTAGATGGTAGGTGATAGATGATAGATGATGGTAGATAAGAGATGAATGCGGGGGGTTGGAAGGCGATACTTGATTTCGGTCTGCGGGCACCATGGGCAAATTTAGGGTTGGTTTAGGCGTGAGTGGCGGGATCGCGGCTTATAAGGCGGTCGAGGTGATGCGGTCGCTGCAGAAGGCGGGCTGCGAGGTCTCGGTGGCGATGACGCGGCATGCGACGGAATTCGTTCAGCCTTTGACGTTCCGGGCCCTCACCGACAAGCACGTGATCGTGGACGATTATGACCCGGCAAATCCAGATCCGATCGCTCACATAAATTTTTCGCAGGAGATCGATCTGCTGCTGATAGTTCCGGCGACGGCGAACATCATCGCAAAGTTCGCGAATGGCGTGGCGGACGATTTCCTTTCATCGACATATCTTGCTTCGACCGCACCGGTGATGATCGCTCCGGCGATGAATACGACGATGTGGGAACAACCAGCGACACAGCGAAACATTGAGCAGCTCAAGAAAGACGGTGTGTATTTCGTTGAACCGGTGGCCGGTGAACTGGCGTGTAAGACGGTCGGGACCGGAAAGCTGGAGGACGTGGAGAATATCGTTTCGCAGGCTCTCAAGATCCTTAACGCAAAGGTGCAAAGAAGCGAAGACGCAAAGAACTTAGGTACGGAGACGATATTAACAGAGAAGCAAAGCGAAACTGCTCGGAGCACGAATGGAGACGAAGATCCGCATTCCGCGATCCGCGATCCGCGATCGAACGACTTGGGCGGCGAACGGATGCTGATCACGGTTGGCGGGACACGCGAGCCGATCGACCCGGTACGGTTCATTTCAAATCATTCGTCGGGCAAGATGGGTTTTGCGGTGGCTGAGGCGGCACGCGATCGCGGTGCCGAGGTTACAGTTGTCGCGGGTGTAACGAGTGTCGAGCCGCCCGCGGGCGTTCGCGTGATCAGAGCTTTGTCAGCGCGCGAGATGTTTGACGCGGTGATGTCTGAGGTCGGACAAGCGACCGTTTTCGTCGGTGCGGCCGCGGTCGCGGACTATGCTCCGGCAGCGGCAGCGGATTCGAAGATCAAGAAAGAAGGCCACGACAAGCTGAATCTTGAATTAAAGAAAACGCCGGATATTCTTTCCGAGGTTTCGAAACGCAGACGCAACGGCCAGCTCGTGGTCGGGTTCGCCGCGGAAACGAACGACGTGCTCACATACGCCCGGATCAAGATGGGCAAGAAAGATCTGGATATGGTCGTTGCGAACGACCTGACCGTCGAAGGTGCGGGCTTTAACACCGACACAAATGTCGCGACGATCCTTGTCCGCTCAGGCAAAAGCCTCGAACTGCCGCTAATGTCAAAGCGTGCGATGGCCGACAAGATCATCGATCAGATAATCGAATTGAGAAAGAAAAAATAATGCCAAACGACCTCACCCGCCTGATCGAAGACGTAAAGGAACATCTGCTGTACGCACAGGAACTGGGCATAGACCGGCTCGATGTCGAGCTGAGTGACGCAAAAGTACAGCAAGCTTCGTCGCGTCCGGCTGCCGTTCCGTCTCCCGTTGTCGACGTGCGGACAGATGCGGTTCGAGGCGAGTATGAAAGGCCCGAGATCAAGATGCCGGCCGCGACACAGCCCAAGCCGCGGGCTTCGCGACTTGGAGCACTGCCATCGCTTAAACGCCGGCCGCCTGCAAAAGAGAAAATGGCGGAAACGATCGCCGAGACCTCGGAGATAGTTGAACTGGCGAAGCCCGCGTCGCCTGCCGTAAGCGTCGAAGAGCCCGATGCAAGGCTTGAGCACGCTAACGATACGATCGAATATATCCGCATCGAGATCGGCGATTGCACGCGATGTCCGCTGCACGCTGGTCGAATGCAGATAGTGCATACGACGGGTAATTTTCAGGCCGAACTGATGTTCATTGGCGAAGCGCCGGGTGCCGACGAGGACGAGCAAGGCAAACCGTTCGTCGGCCGTGCCGGCCAGCTGCTGACCAAGATAATTGAAAGCATCGGGCTGAGCCGCGACGAGGTTTGCATCGGAAATATCAACCGTTGCCGCCCGCCGGGCAACCGCAAGCCTGAACCGAACGAGACCGCTGCGTGCAGGCCGTATATATTGCGGGAGATCGCGGTGATCAAACCGAAAGTGATCGTCGTTCTCGGTGCGACGGCCGCCCATAACCTGCTGCAGGTTAAGACGCCTATCACTAAGCTCCGCGGAGAATTTCACGATTACTTCGGCGTCAAGGTGATGCCCACCTTTCATCCCGCGTATTTGCTTCGCGACCCGCACAAAAAACGCGAGGTTTGGGACGATATGAAAAAGGTCCGGAACTTTCTCGATTCCTGAATCTGAAAAGAGCGTATACTCGAAAAACTGGGTATATGACTCGCATCCGAGCACAGCAGTTCACTGCGCGGGAAAACGTCGTTGAACTTGAGCAGCGGCCTGAGCCTTCGTACGGTTCGGCGGCCCATCTCGCCCGAGGCTATGAGGAATGCCGAAAGATAACAAAGCACTATGGCACGAGCTTTTATTTTGCGACGCAGTTCTTTCCGAAAGACGTGCGAAATGCGATCTACGCTGTCTATGCTTTCGCCCGCATACCCGATGAGATAGTTGACGATCCGGACTGCAGCGACCATGACGAGGCCCTCCGAAAGCTCGAAGTGTGGCGGCAAGAATGGCGACGGGCGGCGGCGAATGGCGGCAGCGAAGACGCGGTGCTGAACGCGATCGTGGCGACGTTCGACCGTTACGGGATCCCGACCGCGGACGGCGAGGCTTTTCTTCGATCGATGTTCATGGATGAAGAGAAGTTTGAGTACGCTGATTACTCAGAACTTGAAGATTATATGTACGGCTCGGCCGGAGTTATCGGGCTGATGGTCACGCGAATCGTCGGTTACTCGACGGAAGACGCGTTCGAGTACGCCAAGAAGTTGGGGTATGCCTTTCAGCTCACGAATTTCTTGCGGGATATTCGGGAAGACTACGATGAGCTTGGACGTGTGTACATGCCGCAGGACGAGTTGGCACGATTCGGACTTACGGGCCAGGATATTGCGGGGAAGGTGCGGGACGAGCGGTTCGAGGCGTTCATGAAGTTTCAGATCGAGCGAAACCGGCAGGTCTATCGCGAGGCACTTCCAGGGATCAAGCTGCTGCACTGGCGAGGACGTCTTGCGGTGCGGGTTTCGTATGTTCTGTACAAGGCTATCTTGGGCGAGATCGAACGTGCGAATTACAACGTCTTTGCGGGCAGAGTTCGGACAAATCGCCAGCAGAAAATATATCTTTCGCTAAAGGCACTTGCCGGAGTTTATGAATAAAAAGGTCGTGGTTATCGGAGCCGGTATCGGCGGCCTTGGAACTGCAGGTCTCTTTGCGAAGAAAGGTTACGATGTAACTGTTCTCGAGAAGAATTCCACGCTCGGCGGGCGTGCGAATATCTTCGAGGCGAACGGGTTCAAGTTCGATATGGGCCCGTCCTGGTATCTGGCTCCCGACCTATTCGAACACTTCTTCGAGCTGATGGGCGAAAAGGTTAGCGATCACCTTGACCTAGCCCGGCTTGGCCCTTCATACCGGATATTCTTTCACAACGACGCAGAGCCGCTTGATATTCATTCGGATATCGCGCGTGATTCCGCGACATTCGAGGCGATCGAGCCCGGTTCGTCAGAGAAGCTGCGTGCATATCTGGCACAGTCGAAGTATCAATATGAGGTCGCGACGCAGCACTTCATGTACAAGAACTACGACACGGTCTTTGATTTCTTTAATCGACGGGTGATGACCGAGGGGCAAAAGCTTTCGGTCTTTTCGAAGATGCACTCATTCGTCTCGAAGTTCTTCAAACACAAGAAGCTGCAGCAGGTGATGGAATACACGATGGTGTTCCTTGGCACGTCGCCGTACGAGGCACCGGCGCTCTATAACCTGATGTCGCACATGGATTTCAATCAAGGCGTATTTTATCCGCAGGGCGGCTTTTACGAGCTGATCAAGGCTCTCGCACGTGTCGCTGAGAAGAACGGAGCGGTGCTGCGAACGGATTCGCCCGTCGCTGAGATCATCGTCTCGGGCAGCGAGACCACGGGAGTCAGGCTCGCGGACGGCGAGGTCGTGCCCGCCGATATCGTTATCTCAAACGCAGATACGTGGTTCACTGAAACAAAGCTGTTAGAGGAGAAGTGGCGTACGTACCCGGAGAGGTACTGGAAGAAGCGTGTGATGGCACCGTCCGCTTTCATCATGTATCTGGGAATCAGGGAAAAGCTGCCGGGGTTAATACATCACAATCTGCTTTTCTCTGAGGACTGGCGGAAAAATTTCGACGACATTTATAAGGATCCGCATCTGCCGGACGAGCCGTCGCTTTATATATGCGCACCGTCGGTGACTGATCCTAGCGTCGCCCCGGAGGGCAAGGAAAATCTGTTCGTGCTGGTGCCGATCGCTTCGGACCTGAGTATTTCAGACGAAGAAAGGGAGGAATATTCAGAAAAGGTCCTTGCGTTGATCGAACGGGAAATGAATTTACCCGGCCTCAGGGAAAAGATCGAGTACAAGCGGATCTACACGGTCGAAAATTTCGCGGCGGATTACAATGCCTACAAGGGAACCGCTCTCGGGCTTGCCCATACGATCTGGCAGACGGCGATATTCCGTCCGAATAACAGATCTAAGAAAGTGAAGAATCTGTTCTATGTCGGTGCCGGAACTAATCCAGGTATAGGAACGCAGATCTGCCTGATCAGCGCTGAGCTGGTATTTAAACGGGTGCACGGGATAAAGACGGCGACGCCGATGGAGACGATCTAGAGAAATTTCGGGCCGGCGACGAACCAGAAAAGTGCGAATCCGACGATCGCGTTGACGACCGGAAACCGGCGGTAAATCGAAAAGACGCCGCTCTCGCTGTTTGAAACCCAGGAAAGTCCGATCATCGCGATGTAAACCGCCAAGGGCACTAAGACCCAAATCCCGAAATAGATATACGAGAGGCTGGCCGCACCAATGTAGGCTGCGAAGCAGAATGCCAAGGTGCCGTTCTTACCCAGCAATGTGGCGACTGTGTTGACGCCGGCCTCACGGTCCGCGTCGATATCAGGTATAGCGGAGAACGCATGCATCGCCATCGTCCAAAACCCTGCAGCAGCCATCACGACCAGCGGCGGAAATGCTCCGGTCAACATTTGGTAGGCAAACGCCGCAGGGAAGACGTAGAGAATGTTAAATAGGGAATCGACTATAGGTATCGCCTTTGCCCGGATCGGCGGAGCGGAATAAAAGACGGAAAAGAAGATAAATCCGGCGAGCGACGGCAGGGTTTGCGGAGCGAGAAAATATGCGGCCACGATGAACGGAATATTTAGAAACGCGATCCATCGCAGGGTCGCACGATGCGATGCCGGTCGTAGAAGCATCTCGTATTCAGCCTTCTTCGGGTTACGGCTATCAGTCTCAAAATCGAAGACGTCGTTTATACCATAAACTAGAAGATTCGCCGGGAATAGAAAGAATAGGCCGAATAGAAGCACCTCAAACCTGAGCAGGTCTTCGGCTGCTGAGGATCCGGCCGCCAGCCCGACAAGGTACGGGCCGAGAATGTATAGCCAGAACCGCGGCCTGCTGATCTTGATGAGGTGTCGAAAGTCGGACATTTTTTGGGATCCTGCGATCTCGGCCCCGATCAACGGCTTCCGGGTGTCGATCATAGATTAATGTTAACGCCCGATAACAAACAAATGCTCTATATCACCACGGTGCTTGTGTTCCTGGCGATCGGGGCGTTCTTCATGGCGAACGTGGAGCTGCCGCCTTGGTCGCATTATGTCTCGGCGGTGAACGTTGCTCTGTTCGCGTTGCCGTCGTTCTGGGCCGTTCGCAGGTGGCTCGGATGGCGAGACGGCGCGATCCTGATCGGCGTCCTCGGCGTCTATGCACTCGCGATCGAGGCATCGGCGATCGTCACCGGTTTTCCATACGGCCATTTTGGTTATTCGGACCTTTTGGGTTTTCGGATCTTGGGATTGGTTCCATGGACCGTGGCATTTGCGTGGACGCCGTTAATGCTTGGTGCTTACGGCATTGCGGCAAATCTGTTTACAGGCCGTATCAGTCGCGTGATCGCCGCGACCCTGACCGTCACACTTTTTGACGTTGTACTTGATCCCGGCGCCGTTTATCTCGGGTTTTGGCAGTATGAAGGCGGTGGTTGGTTTTACGGCGTTCCGATGTCCAACTTTGCGGGTTGGCTGGTCTCGGGCGTGATCGGAGCAATAATTCTTGAAGCCCTTGTCGCATACTTTCGGCCGCTGCTGCCAACGCCGATGCAGCTTGCCTCCAGCGTTGTTTTTATTATCTGCTTCTGGACGATGATCGCGGTGTTCGCGGGGCTCGTGTGGCCGGCCGTTATCGGCCTTGTCGTATTCACTGCCCTGGTGCTCGTTTATCGAAGGTTCCAATATGCGTTCGATGACAGGATCGTCTTTGTCGACGAACGGAATATACCGATAGCAACGGGCGATAAGCTGCCGTCGCACACCGCAGATACCAAGCTTCACCGGGCTTTTTCGATCTTTCTATTCAACGACCGCGGTGAACTGCTGCTGCAGCAGCGGGCGTTTTCCAAGAAGACCTGGCCGGGAGTTTGGTCGAACTCATGCTGCGGCCACGTTATGCTGCACGAGCTGGTAGCCGACGCAGCAAAGCGGAGACTCCGATATGAGCTTGGCATCAGCGGCGTTTCGCTTGAAGCCGCACTCCCGGATTTCCGCTATCGTGCAGAAAAGGACGGTATCGTCGAGAACGAGATCTGTCCTGTCTTCGTCGGCAAGTTCAACGGCGAGCCGTCCCCAAATCCCGATGAGGTTGAGGCGACCAAGTGGGTTGATTGGAACGCTTTTCTCGATTCGCTCAACGATCCTCAAAGCGGAATATCACCATGGGCGATACTTGAAGCTAGAGAATTGGCCAAAACCGGTGAGTTGAAACGGTTGATCGGATCGGGAAGCGACTTGCCAACGCCGATATGAGATAATCGTAAAAATCCGTTTGGAGTGCCCATTATGAAACGAACCTTTTCAATTGTTCTTGCCGCGCTTTTACTCATTCCATCTGCTTCGCCGGTGGTAGCTCAGAAAGCAGGCGGTACTGAGATCAAGCAGCTTCAAGGCCCGCAAGATCCGCGTATCGGGTTCGTCCTGCACGGCGGTGCGGGCGTGATCCGCAAGGGGTCGTTGACGCCGCAGCGTGAGAAAGAGTATCGGGACAAGCTCCAGGAGGCACTGCTCGCCGGTTACAAAGCACTACAAGATGGGAAGAGCGGCCTGGACGCTGTTGAGATCGCGATCCGAATACTGGAGGACTCGCCGCTTTTCAACGCCGGCAAGGGCGCAGTATTCACGAATGACGGAAAGAACGAACTCGATGCTTCGATAATGGACGGCAAGACATTGGCCGCAGGGGCGGTCGCCGGGTTACGGCGTGTTAAGAATCCGATCACACTTGCCCGGGCAGTTATGGAAAAAAGCCCGCACGTGATGATGATCTCTGCAGGTGCCGAAGCGTTCGCCGCCGAGCAAAAGATCGAGCTTGTGGACCCGAAGTATTTCTGGACGCAGCCGCGTTGGGACGGACTTCAGCGGATGCTGAAAGAGGAGAAGGAGAAAGCGAAATCCGGGGCGGTCGCGACAAACGAAAAACCCGCAAATCGATTCGGAACTGTCGGGGCGGTCGCGTTGGACAAGAACGGTAATCTCGCGGCGGGAACCTCAACCGGAGGCATGACCAACAAAAAGTACGGTCGAGTAGGCGACGTTCCGATCATTGGTGCCGGAACGTACGCGAACAACGAAACGTGTGCGATCTCGGCGACGGGATGGGGCGAGTTCTTTATACGTCTTGGTGTCGCTCGTGACATCTGCGCTCTGATGGAGTACAGGGCATTGCCGATCCAAAATGCCGCCGACATGGTCATTCAGGGAAAACTGCAGAAGATGGGCGGCGACGGCGGAATCGTTGGACTCGATAAGTTCGGAAATATCGCGATCTCTTTCAACTCCGAAGGAATGTACCGGGCTTACATCAATTCAGAGGGTAAGCCGGTCGTTGAGATCTACAAGGACTAGAACCGATGCAGACCGCTGAGATAGTGGCGATCGGTTCGGAACTGTTAACGCCCCAAAAAACCGACACCAACAGCCTCTGGCTGACGGAAAAGCTCAATGAGCTCGGTATCGAGGTGATGCTGAAAACCGTCGTTGGCGACGATGAACTGCGCCTCGAGGAGGTAATTCGGGATGCACTGAAGCGGTCCGATCTGGTAATTACCACAGGCGGTCTCGGTCCGACCGAAGATGACGTAACGCGGCAGGTCTCGGCAAAGGCGATCGATCGAAAGCTTGTTTTTCATCAGGATCTCGAGGATCTATTGCGTGAGCGTTTTAAGAGGTGGGGCCGCGAAATGCCTGAGATCAATAAACGGCAGGCGTATGTGATCGAAGATGCCACCGTTTTGCCGAATCCCAACGGGTCTGCTGTCGGAATGTTGGTAACGCTCGGACAGAAGCTTTTGGCCGTATTGCCGGGCCCACCGCGGGAGATGCGGCCGATGTTTGAGGATCACGTCCTTGGACGGATCGCCGAGCAAGCCGACAACGTTTTGGTAAGGCGTCGCGTTTTAAAGGTCTCGGGGCTCGGCGAATCCGCCGTCGATGAGGCCGCATCGCCGATCTATAGAAGGTACGAGAACGTACAGACCTCGGTCCTGTTCAATAAGAGCGAGGTAGAGATACATCTTGCCGCGAAAGGGACCGATGCCGACGAATGTGACCGCGAGCTTGCAGAGATCGCCGCCGCGATCGAGGAAACGCTCGGAAAGGCGGTTTTCTCGACGACCGGCGAATCGATGGAGGCGGTGGTCGGAAGAATGCTCAAGGACGCCGGGCAGAATCTATCTGTCGCGGAAAGCTGTACCGGCGGGTTGATCGCGTTTCGGATCACCGGCGTGCCCGGGTCGTCGGCTTACTTTGTTGAGGGTGCTACGACTTATTCGAACAGGGCCAAGATCGAACGTCTCGGTGTTCCCGAAGAAACGATCGCGAATTACGGAGCAGTTAGCACGGAGACCGCCGAGGCCATGGCGGTCGGCATCCGAAACGTTTCAGGAAGCGACCATGCCATATCTGTTACTGGAATCGCGGGACCTGACGGCGGGACCGAAGATAAGCCCGTCGGAACGGTTTGCATCGGGTACGCAGGGCCTAAGAGAGTTAGATCGGTCCGGTTCGTGCTGCCGGGCGACCGTTATTTGGTGCGGTGGCGATCGAGCCAGGCGGCAATGGACATTCTGCGGCGAGAGTTGCTGAAGCAGGTGAGCTGACCAATGATCAGGAAAGCAGTAAAAGTCATTAAGGAACTCGGCCATCTGACGCCGATGGCACTTATAATGCTGTTCCTGCCGATGCTCGGTACACTTGCCTTGCTTGTATTTCTACAGCCGATCGGCGACTGGTTAAGGGAGAACTGGCAGGTCGGAACGGTCGCATTCTTTGCCGCGACTATTCTACTGTGCGGCCTGTCGCTACTGCCCACCAACGTGATCGGACTGGTCGCGGGATGGTCGTTCGGCTTCTGGCTGGGACTTGTGATTCTGATCGCAGCGATCGCCGGTGCCGCGGTGCTATCGTTCCTCATCCATTCAAGGATCAGCGGCCGCAAGCTGCCCGATACTTTTTCTAAGCATATAAAGGTTGACGCGATCTATAAGACGCTGCTGCGAGAAGACTACTGGCGGACGACGTTCATTATCTTTTTGCTCAGGGTCTCGGTCATAATGCCGTTCGCATTCACGAACTTCCTTCTCGCGTCGGCCCGTGTACCCCTCAGCTCGTATGTCATGGGAACGATCGGCGGTATGCTGCCCCGCTCGGCCGCGATGGTTTTCGCCGGGGCGGGATTATCGGCTCTGGACCCTCAGAATTCCCGTGATATCGTTGCGCTGACGATCGGGATAGTGGCTACGCTCGCGACGATCGTGATTATCGCCCGCTTAAGCCGAAACGCTCTGGTTAAGATCGCCGAAGAAGAAAGCCGACGTGAAATGGCTGCCGATGCTACATATTAGCGGGCGGCTGGTCCGCGATGACGCCGGAAAAAGTCCCCGGTAACTGCAGAAAGAGCTTGCATAAAACCCGATATCATTCGAAAATCACATAGGAATTCGATTTTCCCGCGTCATTCCGGCGAAGTTTTGCAACTAAGTACTACTTTGTCCGTGAACTCTTTCGGGAACAATTCACATACGTAACGTCAGCCTCTCTGAGACCCAAAACTATGCAACGTTCAGTATTTCTTCGTTATTCGCTCACGATATTCGTTTTTGCAGCCCTGCTTTCTCCGACCGCCGTCATGGCGATGGGCGACGGAAAGAAGCACTTCAAGATCGGTATGAAGCACGAGGCCGCAGAGGAATGGGACAAGGCCGTTGAGGCGTATACGATCTCGGTGAGTGAGAGTCCGAAGAATCCTGAATACAGGCTGCATCTGCGGCGCGCATTATTCAATGCGTCCCAGATGTACATGAAGCTAGGCAGGAATTTCGCGGACGCGAAGGATTACGAGGCCGCCTACATCCATTTCCGGAAGGCATTTGCATATGACCCGGTAAATGAACTGGCAAAATCGGAGATGGCAAGGATGGTTCGTCTGCAGGAAGAGTTAAGATCCGGCCGGCAATCGACGAGCCAGGCAGCTAGCGATGGTGCGACGATCGTCCCAACGGGATATGCTCCTGCGAACGGCCAGACTCCGGCGGACAATTTTCGATTGCCGCAGAAGCTTGAAAAGATCCGCGACCTTCCTTTCCCGAGCGGGATCCCGCTGCAGCAGATCGTAAAAGACCTGGCTCGCGACCTCGAGCTAAACGTGCTTTTTGACGTTGAGTCCAGACTGGAGAATCGCAGCACGCGTATCGATCTAAGGCAGGTTACACCTGCAAAGGCGCTGGATTACATTTTTCTGCAGGAAAACCTATTCTTTCAGCGAGTCGGTCCAAGAACGATACTTGTCGCGAGCGGCAACCGCCGACAGAATTTCCAGCAGCTGGTCCTCCGGACGTTTTATCTCGCGAATGCGAGCCCGAAAGACGTGAAAACCGTGATCCAGACGGCGATCCCGCCCCAGCCCGGCCGCAGCCAGACGATAGTCTTGGAAGATGCGGCAACGAATAGCGTTACGGTTCGCGATACGGAGGAGAACGTTCGACTTATTGGCCGGTTGATCAGTTCGCTCGACAAGGACCGTGCAGAGGTCGTGATGGATGTTGCGATATATGAGGTTTCGAAGTCTGACCTCTTACGTCTAGGCAACCAGATCGGAACCGAAGCGCAGCTCACGAACCTGGGCGGAACAACCAACAGCGTTGTGGGTCTCGGCGGCAACACGGTCTTCGGAACTCTGGGGCGTGCGGCGAGTGACATTATCCCGTCGGTTTTCGGTGCAGGTATCGTTTTGCCGGCTGCAAATCTGGTTGCATTTCAGAACAAGGGAAACACAAAGCTTCTTGCGTCGACGCAGATCCACGCATTTAATAACGAAGATTCGTCGGCAAGGATCGGGCAGCGTGTGCCGGTCAGAACCGCTCAGTTCGTTACAGGCGGAAATCAGGGCGGCGACGGTGTAGTTTCGAACGTTATCAATTACGAGCAGGTTGGACTGACGCTGAAGTTCAAGCCGATCGTCTTCCCGAATCAGGACGTTCAGGTTGCGATGGAGATCGAATCCAAGGACGTCGTCGCGGGCGGAACCGACAACAACCCGATCTTTTCGGAGCGTTCGATCAAAGGAACTGCACGCGTACAAAACAACCGCACGCTGCTGCTCGCAAGTGTGGCTCAGGATGTCGAAAGCCGAGGCCGTCAGGGATTGCCGCTTCTTGGTCTGATCCCGATCCTTGGCCGTTTGTTCACGGCACCGACGCGTGACAACCGGCAGGTCGATATCGTGATTGCCGTAACACCGCGTGTCATCCGTGCACCTGCGATCCTTCCTGAAGATGAAGTGGAACGCCCGACCGGCAGCATCGCGGTCCCGACGAGCGGCTCGCTCGAGGCGATGATAATCCAGGAAGAGCGTGACGAGTACCTTGCAACGATCAGGCGGCTTCCGAAGAATACGACGGTTCAGCTTCCCGATCAGCCCGAGGTGCCTGCGTATGTTCCGTCTAACGACGCTAACGCTGTCGTCTCCGCACCTGCTCCGGCAGCGGCATCGCCGGTCGCGAGCGGCTTGAATCTGCAACCGATCGATTCATCGGTCAAGACGTTGAATTTCACACAGACAGCCGATCGACCGTCTGCCGCTGAATCACAGCCGGTCAGCACTGTCAGCGAGGCGGGGCCGGTACCCGCTGCTCTCGTCGCGGAGCTTCAGCTCCCCGCGTCGCTGCCAACGCTAAAGGCCGGCGAGAAGACAAAGATCGCGGTGATGATCAATAGTTCGGCTTCGTTCAGATCGGCCCTCATGGGCCTGCGGTTCGACGACAAGAAGCTGGCGATCCGATCTGTCGCATATGGCGATGTCTTCGGCCCGGCTTTGGCGAACAATCCCGGCAGTCCGTTCCTTAACAAGGACGGCAAGATGTACGTTACGCTTGCGATGCCGGAAGGTGACGCGATGACGAATACCGGAATTTTGGCTTTTGTCGAGGTCGAGGCGTTGACCGACGGCCAGATCGAGCTTTCATTCGAGAAGGACGCACTAAACGTGATCTCGACCGACAGCAAGAATTTCGCAGTTAAGTTCTAGTTTGATGACCCAACGCCTGCGGAAAAACTTTCGTCGCGTCAGGAATGCTCAGGGTTATACGCTGTTCGAGCTGGTCGTGACGATGGCAGTGCTTGCCATTCTAGTGATGGGGTCTATACCGATCGCCCAGAACGCTGCACGCCGGCAGAAAGAAGTTCGATTGCGTGAGACTCTTCGGCAGATAAGGAATGCTATCGACGAGTTCAAGAGAGACACGGTCGGAGCCTGTCCGCAGGGTGCCGTGACAACCGGTAATCCAACCGCTCCGGGACCGAGGACGAATGTTCCGACCGATCCGCGTAGCCGCGTGGTGATTGACGATTGCACGATCTTCGACACTGAGAATTTGGACCGATATCCTCCCGACCTCGAAACGCTGGTCGATGGCGTTCGGGTGAAACAGAGAGGCGTGAATTTGCAGGGCGGCGGCGGACTTCGTGACGGTCAGCGGCAGGCGACCGAGATGAACTCTGCCGAAGAGGTGATCAAGCATTACCTCGCACAGTTGCCGATCGACCCGATAACCGGCGAGGCCGACTGGCGTCTGCGATCGTCTTATCAAGATTCTGACGGCAGTTGGGATAACATCAACGTTTTCGACGTCCGTTCGGCATCCGATGACGAAGCCCTAAATGGAGAAAAATATAGTGATTGGTAGGCTTAGGATCATCGTTTCAGGGCATCGGCCGCCGGTCGGCCGCGATCAGCGAGGATTTTCGTTGTTCGAGTTGATGATCGCGATGTTCATCCTCATCATCCTTCTCTCTGTCGCGGTGCCGGTGTACCAACGCAGCGTTCAGCACGCGAAGGAGACAGTACTCAAAGAAAATCTCTGGCAGATGCGGCGTGCTATCGAACAGTACACCGGCGACAAGGGACGCTTGCCCACATCCCTGCAGGATCTGGTCGAAGCGAAGTATCTTCGCGAGATCCCGATGGACCCAATTCTTGAAAAGGCTGAGTGGAGCGAGAAGATGGGCCAGGATCCGATGTCGCCGGATGGCGAACAGGGTGTCGTCGATGTTAAAAGCCTTGCGACCGGACAAGATTCTGAAGGAAACGCCTACAATGGCGACGCATATTGACGAAGACTATCAATGCTTTCATTCCTAACCGAACCTAAATTTCCTAAGGCTGCGATCGGCATCGAAAAGGATGCTATCACGGCGCTTTCCTTGCAGAGATCGGGCAAGACCTTCGGTATTCGTCAGGCCGCGACGGTCGAGGTCCCGACAAAACTCCTTGTTCCAAATTTTCTCGATCGAAACATTGCCGAGCCGACGCAGTTCCGCTATTTGCTTGAGGAGGCGGTCACCACCGCAGGATTGAGAAATCGAAAACGTTGGTCGGTATCGCTGCCGAGCAGCACGGCTCGATCCGCCATCATCACGATGGACCTAGCCGGAAACAAAGGTGAGTCCGAAGAGATCTTTGATTGGAAGGCCGAACAGAGTTTTGGAGCTCCGGCTTCGGACCTCCGGATCACGCGTGAAAAATTATCGCCCGACGCAGAGGGCCGCGTTCGGTATTTCGCGACCGCTGTAAAACTGTCCGTGCTTGATGAATACGAAACGATCTTTGAGCAGTTCAATTGGAAATGCGGACTGATACTTCCCAGGGCTCTTTCCGAATCCAGCTGGCTAAAGGGAAGCGCCGACACAGATTCGCTGCTGATCAGCACGCAGGCCGATGGCTTTACGGCGATGATGGTACGCGGTGACGAACCATTTGTGGTCCGATCGGTCACGTGCAGGGATTCGGAGCGTGATGACGAGATCTATCGGCTGCTGATGTTCTACAATGACCGGTTCGCGTCCGAAACTCCGGTCCGTGTCCTTGACCGACTTTTGCTGGTGGGTCGCGGACTCGTACCGGAAAAGATCCGCGAGATCGCCGACGAGGCTTTGGGCCGTGGTCTTCGGGTGCTTAAAGCGGGTGAGGTCGGTCTGGACATTCCCGTTGGAAACCTTAGATTCGATGACGTCGCCGCACCCGCCGGGCTTGCTGCCCTAGGCTGGCGGTGATCGTGACTCTCAACAAAAGCTGATCCGGATTGCGTCTCGGAACTTTTCGGTCAACAATAACGTTGACCCTGTTACCATGTCAGCTCGATCGCTTCAGTTAAACATAGCTCGTGATCTCACCGACGGAGACTTGATCACCCGCGCCATCACCGGTCGCGAGGACGCGTTCGAGGAACTGGTCCGCAGATACCAACGGCCGATCGCAGGTTACGTTTTCCGAATGCTCGGCGACTATGATTCAGCCTTGGATGTCACTCAAGAGGTGTTTATCAAGGTTTACAGTTCGCTCGATAAATACAGCTCTGAGTATAAATTCTCGACCTGGCTATACCGCATCGCACATAATGCCGCGATCGACCACATGCGGCGTAACTCCATTTCTACCCAAAGTCTTGAAACCGAATCAGAGGGAACTGCGTATCAGCTTCAGCTCGAAAGTCCGGAACCGAATCCCGAGCAGAATCATGAGCGAAGCGAGTGGCGGACCGAGATCGATTCGGTCGTAAAGTGTCTTCCCACCGCCTATCGGGAATTGATCCTACTGCGGCATGCACGTGACCTTAGCTATGATGAGATAGCCGAGATAACGCAGCTGCCATTGGGAACCGTCAAGAACCGTTTATTCCGTGCACGCGAAATGATGCGGAATCTCTTTATCGAACGCGGCGTCACGGGTATTTAGCCTTCCGGCACTTTCTTAGAGCGATATTATGGAGATCGTTCGAAACAGAGCAACATCCGAATGTGACCCCTTGTCGAGTTTTCGATATCTGGATGGCGATCTCTCGGCCGAGGAGACGATCGCGTTCGAGTCTCATCTGGCGGTGTGCAGCGAGTGTTTGGCCGAACTCAATGAAAACAAATCGCTCGCACTTGCCCTGGACAACGCATTTGTCGCCACCACAGTTCCGGCGATACCTGAAGATTTTGCTAAACGCGTATCGGCCGCCGCGGTTAACGATATCGCCAGCATACGCACGCCCAGGGAGCGATACGTTTCGATAGCGATCTGTGCAACGCTTTTCCTCGGAGCCCTTGCCGCCGTGGGCGGATCGTTGAATGCCTCGACCGCGGATGCTGTGGGCGCGTGGGAAAAGAGCTATTTCGTGCTTTCCTTCTTCGTGAGTGTTGTTTATACGGTCTTCCACGGCGTCATCGTATTCCTGCGTCCAATTGCGAGCTCGCCTCTGCTTTCCACTATCTTGTTCGTTTCTCTGGCGTTGCTAGCGGTTCTTGCAGGAGCGACCGTAATTAATCGAATCTATCGTTCCGCGCTGAAACAGCCGCAGGGCAGCATTGAGCGATGACACGAACCTTCCCGTCCGGACCGGGGCGTGACATTCTGACGACGCCAGCCGCTCTCGCTCGAGTTCTCTTACCGGCCGTTCTTCTGCTCGTCCTTGCCGTTCAGGCATTCCCTCAGAACCCGCAATTTACTACCAGCCCCGATACCGAGACGATGTATATTGACGACGCTCCCGATATGCAGGTCATCGCGATCGCCAAGAACGTCGTCGTACGCGGACGTGCGAAAGAGGTCTTCGCATGGGGCGGTGACGTTATGGTGGAAGGACGCGTGGATGGTGACGTGGCGTCGTTCGGAGGATCGGTCGTCCAGGGCAAGGATGCTTATATCGGAGGCGACGTGATCGTTATCGGCGGAGCATATCGGCCGGAGTCTAAAGAGCCCTTGCGTGAGGCCGGACGCGAGACCATGATGATCGGAGTTTTTGAAGATGAGCTTCGCGAGATCGCACAAGACCCATCGACGATCTTTGCCCCGAGCTTCACCTGGTCATTTGTCGCCCAGCGTCTGCTTTCTATTCTTTTTTGGTTCGTTGTCACCATCATTGTCGCAACCCTTGCTCCGGGAGCGGTAAGCCGCGCTTCTACGCGTTTTCAATTATCGCCTTTGAAAATATTCGGGCTGGGACTGCTCGGTTTTGTGGTTATGACCGCCGGTACTATCGCTAGTGTGGGATTTTTGCCGGAGTATTTGTCTGTAGTGCTCGCTGTAATGGCGTTTGCGTTGCTGCTGCTCGCGTACGGATTCGGACGCGTAGCGATGCAGGTAAGTCTGGGAAAGTATATTCAACGTAGTTTACCGTGGGGGAATCGATCTGAATCTCTTGCGGTGCTGATCGGCGTAGTGGCCTGGACGATATTTCTGTCGATACCATTCATTTGGACACTTGCGTTGATCGCAGTGTTCGCCGCCGGGATCGGACTTGTCATCACGGCCCGGCCTGAGGTTCCGTGGAAGCAGTCCTAAAATCCCGTAAGTCCTATCTTTTACAAATCTTTACAAATTAAGTAAAACCTACGGGCTCGCATTTACGTCTTAAAGTATTCGTGGGCAACTTCTGTCTGCGTGCGCGTATAATTATCGTTTATCTCGCGATTTTTAGGGGATTTATGAAGAGCAAGCTTTTTATCATCATTTCGCTTTTTACTGCAGCCGCGGTGGGCGCTCAGACGACCTCGGTCAAACCTTCAGCTTTAACGGGTGACGTTACATCGATCTCTGCATCCACGATCGTTCTTCAAACGAAAGATGGTGCTGTGAACGTAGAACTGCAACCTACAACCGAATTCAAACGTGTACCGCCGGAGAACCCGTCGCTAAAAACAGCGGTTGCGTCATCGGCCTCTGAGATCGGTGAGGGCGACAAGCTGCTGGTAACGGGAATACTCTCGGACGATAAGAAAACGCTTCCTGCACGGGCGGTCTATCTGATGTCGCAGTCGGACATCTCGAAAAAGCGGGCTGCTGACGCACAGAAATGGGCGACGCGGGGGCTTTCGGGGCGGGTCGCCTCGGTCAATGCCGAAACGGGTCAGATGACGGTCGACGTGCGAGGTTTAGCCGGTACGCAAAGTGTTACCGTTACGCCGAGATCGAACGCAAAGTTCCTTCGATACAAGCAGGACTCGATCCAGTATGACGAAGCCGTTGCCAGCCGTCTTTCGGACATCGCGGTAGGTGATATGGTGCGTGCTCTTGGCGAACGCAGCGGAGATGGGTTGAGCTTTACAGCTGAGGAGATCGTTACCGGAGCTTTCCGTACCGTCGCGGGGACGGTCAAAACGATTGACGCTTCGACGAATACAGTCGTGATTACTGATCTCCAGTCGAACAAAGATGTGACGGTGGCGATCGGAGCCGGTTCCGCGATGAAGAAGTTTCCTGAAGAAATGGCACAGCGGATGGCTCAGGCAGGCAGCGGACAGCCAGGGCCTGGCGGGCAGACCGGACAAGCAGGGCAGAGGCCGCAGGCACCCGCAGGCGGACCGCCGGCGGGCGGAGCTCCAGGCCAGGGCCGTGGGGGAATGGGCGGCGGTGCTCGCGGCGGGATCGACGATATGTTCGAACGTTTCGACACGATCACGATCTCAGACCTGAAAGCGGGCGATATGATAGCCGTGTCAAGCACCAAAAATGGCGTCGAGGATCGTGTTACGGCCATTAAACTTTTGGCAGGCGTTGAGCCTTTTATTCGTGCAGCTCAGGCCCAGCAAAATAACGGAGGCCGTGGCCGAACCGGCCAATCGGGAGGTTTTACGATCCCGGGTCTCGACGGGTTGGATTTTCCCTAATTTGAAATATTTATAACGCTATGCGGCGTTTGCCGCACGGCATATTTGGCGGACGATATGAAATTCTTTAATAAATACCTACTTCTCTTCCTGATCACGGTGTCACTCGCCGTTTCCGGCTCTGCGCAGCAGAATGGTCGTATTACTGGCCAGGTGCAGGACACGCTTGGTGCCGTGGTCGTTGGTGCATCGGTTACGGTAGTTTCAGCCACCGGGCAAGAAAAGACGACCACCAGTAATCCGAATGGTGAGTTTTCGGTCACGGGACTCGCACCCGGCCGTTACACCGTAAAGGTCTTTGCCACAAACTTTAGCCTGTACGAGAACACTGAGGTCGACGTTGAGGCCGCAGAACCGACCGAGCTTCTTG
This sequence comes from Acidobacteriota bacterium, assembly GCA_023389035.1. GTDB lineage: Bacteria > Acidobacteriota > Blastocatellia > Pyrinomonadales > Pyrinomonadaceae > OLB17. The sequence goes on along the minus strand of JAEWFC010000023.1, from coordinate 206,528 downwards.
TTCCGTTAACAGTTGAGGCGGTTATCGAACAGGTCGATATCGACCTCGCAAATCAGCTAACCACTGACCCTGAGAATAACCTCGGAGCGACCGTTCTCCGCGAACAGGACCTCGAAGCGTTGCCAGACGATCCGGATGAGCTTGAGGCTGCTTTGCAGGCACTTGCGGGACCGTCAGCAGGACCAGATGGCGGCCAGATCTATATTGACGGCTTTACGGGCGGACGCCTCCCTCCGAAAGAAGCTATTAGAGAGATCAGGATCAACCAGAACCCGTTCTCGGCGGAGTTCGACCGACTCGGTTTCGGACGTATCGAGATCTTGACCCGGCCCGGTTCAGACAAGTTTCGCGGAAGTGTTTTCGGAAATTTCAACGATGAGAGCCTGAACTCGCGAAATCCGTTCGCGGCGAACCGTGCGCCCAGCCAGACCCGCTTCTTCGGCGGAAACGTCTCGGGTCCGATCCAAAAAGGAAAATCCTCGTTCTTTCTCGATATCAATAACCGCGATATCGATAGCAATAGCGTTATAAACGCACGGATCCTGGATCCGAATCTGAACGTGATCCCGTTCACACAGGATGTGCGGATACCGAATAAGCGTTTCTCGATCAGCCCGCGCTTCGATTATGCGATCAACGAGAACAATACGCTCATAGTTAGGTACAGTTTTCAAAAGTTCTCTGTAGAGAATCAGGGAATTGGCGGTCTTTCGCTTCCGTCGCGTGCGTCCGAGACCGAAAATACCGAACATGAGATCCGACTAACTGAGACGATGATCATTAACCCAACAACGGTTAACGAGACGCGTTTCGAATATGACTGGGAAAACAGCAACCGGTTTGGAGACAATTCCATTCCGACAGTATCGGTAGCGGATGCATTTATCGGCGGCGGTTCTCAGATAGGTACAAGTTTCGACAAAGAACGGTCTTGGGAGCTGCAGAACTTTACTACTACAACATGGGGGACCAATCACACGCTGAAATTCGGCGGACGGGTTCGCAACGTAAATATAACTGACCGGTCAGAGAACAACTTCGGCGGTTCTTTCACGTTCACCAACCTTGACTCCTATCGTTCCGCGATACTTGGAACCGGTATACCGACGCAGTTTTCGATCACGGTCGGAAACCCGGAGCAGAAGGTCTCCCGGACGGACGTCGGCCTTTTTGTCACAGATGACTGGCGTGTGACCCCGGCACTGACGCTCAGCTTCGGCCTTCGCTACGAAAATCAAACGAACATCAATGATTCGTTGAACTTTGCTCCGCGATTCTCATTCGCGTGGTCGCCGGGGGCCGGCGGCGCTCGTCCTCCAAAAACGGTTTTCAGGGGTGGATTCGGTGTGTTTTATGACCGTTTCAGCGAGGGCTTGACGCTTCAGGCAGAACGGTTTAATGGTTCGTCACAGCTCAATCTGATCGTCAACAGCCTGGATCCGGACCCGGTTCGCCGAGCGGCGGCAATAGCTCTGCTATCGCAGCCGGTCTTTACCTTGGACGGTGTGACGAACGTACCGACGGCAGATCAGATACTTGCGGCTCTTCCGCAGTCGAACACCATACGTGCAATATCGCCTGAGCTCCAATCACCGTATACGATGCAGCTTGCACTCGGCGTTGAGCGGCAGTTGCCGATGAATACGAATCTCTCCGTCTTTTACATCGGGGCGAGGACGCTTCATGGTCTGCGAGCGCGGAACATTAATGCGCCTATCTGCCCGGAGCAGATCAACTGCCTGAATGCCCCGCGCCCATTCGCAGATCAGGGAAACATATACCAATATGAGTCAAGCGGCGTCTCGACACAGAACCAGCTGATCGTGAATTTTCGCTCGATGATCCGGCCGGGGATCAATCTGTTCGGTAATTATCGACTCGGATTCGCGAATAGCGATTCTGACGGTTCCGGCAGTTTCCCGGCCTATTCTTATGATCTGGCCGGCGAATACGGTAGGGCAAGCAGCGATATCCGTCATTTCTTTGTTATCGGCGGAAACATCTCGCTGCCCTGGGAGATCTCGCTCAGCCCGTTCATTAGCATGAACTCGGGACGACCGTTCAATATCACGCGCGGTTTAGATCTGAATGGTGACTCGCTCTTTACCGAACGTCCGACGTTCGCTGAACTTGGTGCGCGGTGCGTTGAGCTCGGTTTGTCGAATTCGTTCTGTGACATAAGTGGTCAAGACCCGAATGCGATCATTCCGCGCAACTTTGGCGACGGGCCGAAATTCTTCAATGTCAATCTTAGGTTGAGCAAGAATTTCGGTTTTGGCTCGACCGCTGACTCGGCACCGGCAGGTGGCGGTGCGGGAAGGCCGGCGGGCGGCGGGATCCCGGTCGGTCGCGGCGGTGGCATGCGTGGCGGTGGCCGCGGCGGTATGTTCGGGGGCGGCGGTGAGCGCAAACCGTATAACCTGAACCTTGGCATCAGCGTTAACAATCTGTTCAATAACGTTAACTTTAATCCGCCGGTTGGCAATCTTGCATCTAGCCGATTCGGCCAGTACACGTCAACAGCTGGTAGCTTCGGTGGCTTCGGCGGTTTCGGCGGAGGATCTGCAAACCGTAAGATCGAGCTTTCCGCTCGATTCAGCTGGTAGGCTGATAGTGATAGATGTATAAGAAGAGACGGGCAAAGTAATTTGTCCGTCTCTCTTTCTAGATGAGGTCACACAAAAACTATGAAGCTATTCGTTATCGCAGTCGTACTTTTTTGTGCATCGGGGATGGTTTTTGGGCAGCCTTCTCCGGAGATGGAAAAATTTCTCGCTGAGAAAGCCCTTGCGGCAAAGGTAGCGGAGGCTCATGGCGGTGCAAAGTTTCGCGAGATGCGTTCATTGGTTGTGAACGGATCGGTGGACATTACGGCATCGAATTTTCCCCAGTCGATTCCCGCGACGTTTGTTATGATCCTCGCCGGTGACCGGTATAGGATCGAACTAACGAATCCCTTTCAACCGCTGAAGCAAGCATTTGACGGAACTGATACTGTCTCGACGGCTCCGGGCGGGATGAAGCTTCCTCCTATAAACAGGCTCGGGCTCCCGCTGATAGCGAGGATGGATACAGTCGGGTTTGTGGTCACATCCCTACCCGAATCAAAAAGGAAGCGAAGCGGGTTCCGCATTACCTCACCGGAGGGTTATTTCACCGATTTTTTTGTTGATCCTAAAACGAACCTGATCAAATCGTATGAAGCCAGCTACGTGATCGATGGCCGTCAGATCACGACATCTGTAGAGATCGACAGAATGAAGACGATCGAAGGTGTAATAGTACCCGAGCGGTATGTGCAGCGATTCGATCTCGGCCAGTTCACCGTTTACGGGAATTTCAAAGCAAAGGAGATCACCGTCAACACAGAGATCGAAGACGGGATATTCAAGGGCGTAAAGTAGGAAACTATTTTGCGAAGCGACTTTGCTTCCACCAATCGATCGTCTTCGTCAGGCCCTCTTCCAGACCTACGAGCTTTTCGTAGCCGATCAGTTCCTTTGCGAGAGCATTGTCGGCCTGGGAGTGCTTAACATCGCCGGCACGTGCCGGTCGGAATTCAGCCTTTACATCGTTCTTGCCTGTGATCTTCTTCAGAACGGACAATAGTTCGTTCAGTGATACGCGTTCACCATTTGCGGCGTTCATCACTCGACCGAAGCCCCGAGTTGCAGTGGCCGCGTTTATATTAGCGTTCACCACGTTCGCTATATAAGTGAAATCGCGAGTCTGCTCACCGTCACCGAATATTACAGGCGTGCTTCCCTTCATAACAGCGTCGATAAAGCGCGAGATAACGCCCGAATATTGTGAGGACGGATTTTGTCGAGGCCCGAACACATTGAAATAGCGCAGGGAAATACACTCCATTCCGTATACGTTGCTGAATACACGGCAATAATACTCGCCGACGAGCTTTGCGGCGGCATATGGCGACAGCGGATCGGGGGCCATTGATTCGGTCTTCGGCAGAACCTCTTGATCGCCGTATGCGGAGCTCGACGCGGCGTAAACGACGCGGCGGACACCGCGATCCCTGGCTGACATCAGGACGTTGAACGTACCGTTCACGCAGGCCTGGTGCGTTTCCGCTGGGTCGTCCACTGATCGGGGCACACTTGGAAGTGCCGCCTGATGGAAGACTACATCAACGCCCTCGAGAGCCGCATTCAGCTTGGTGCTGTCATTCACGTCCGCGTCGACAAAATCGAAATCACCGCGTATCTCATCGAGGTTGTCCCGGAAGCCCGTAAGGAAATTGTCGACGATCCGAACCTTTGCACCTTGTGCGATAAGTTCATCAGCCAGATTCGAGCCGATGAATCCCGCACCACCGGTGATAAGTGCTTTCATACCTGTTGTCTTGCTCTCCGTCGCCGCGAAGGCGATCTCAAATTAAGAAGTGCGGGCAAAGTCTGCCCGCACTTGCTCAGATGGTCATTATCGTCCGACGCCGACGTATTCGAACCCAAGGGCCCGCATGTCGTCCGGTTCGTAGATGTTTCGAAGATCCGCGACCTTTGGGGCAGTTAGAAGACTCTTAACTTTTTCCATATCGAGTGCCCTGAATTGGTTCCATTCGGTTACGATGACCAAGGCATCGGCGTCCTTGATCGCATCGTACTCGTCTTCGGCATACTCGATCCCGTCAACAAAATGGCGAGCTTCGTCCATCGCTACCGGATCAAAGGCACGGACAGAGGCACCCTTTTCGATGAGCTGCCGGATAATGTCGATGGCGGGTGACTCCCGCATATCATCCGTTTCCGGCTTGAACGACAGCCCAAGCATACCGATACGCTTACCGGAAAGTCCGCCGACGAGCTTTTCGATCTTCGGGATCATCGCGTCGCGCTGGCGTTCGTTGGCTTCGATGACAGCGTCGACGATCAGCGTTTCAACACCGAACTGATCCGCTACCGTCGTAAGAGCACGAGTGTCCTTAGGAAAGCAGGATCCGCCGTAACCGGGGCCGGGGTGGAGGAACTTTCTGCCGATGCGGTTGTCCATTCCCATTCCACGAGCGACGTCGTGAACGTCGCAGCCGATCGCATCGCAAAGGTTCGCGACCTCATTAATAAAAGTGATCTTTGTGGCGAGGAAGGCGTTAGCGGCGTACTTGATGAGTTCCGCAGCTTCAAGGGAAGTAATAACGATCGGCGTTTCGATAAGGTAGAGCGGGCGATAAAGCTCTTTCATTATCTCGATGGCTTGGGGTTCGTTGCTCCCGATCACAACACGGTCCGGACGCATGAAGTCGTCGATCGCAGCCCCCTCGCGTAGAAACTCCGGATTCGAAGCAACGCCGAAGTCAGTGTCGATCGGCAGATTCTCTTTGACGAACGACCGAAGCCATTCGCCGGTCCCGATCGGAACGGTCGACTTTGTTACAAGTACCTTGTAACCGTTCATCGCCTCGGCCACGTCTTTCGCGGCCTGGCGATAGTAGCTCATATCGGGTGAGCCATCTTCCTGAGGCGGTGTGCCGACGGCAAGAAAAACGACCTTAGCCTGTTCAACCGCCGATCGTATATCGGTCGTGAAATGAAGACGCCCGTCCCGAACGTTCTTTTCTACAACCTGATCCAAGCCGGGTTCGTAGATAGGAATTATGCCGTTGTTGAGTTTTTCGATCTTACTGCTATCAACATCGACGCAAGTAACATCGACCCCGAATTCCGCAAAACACGCACCGCTAACTAAACCGACATAGCCGGTACCGATAACTGCAATATGCATATAAATTTAGAATATATTAATGCGTAATATTTAGACGTTTATGAATCTGAACAAAAATATACGGGTCATATTGTAACAACATGACCCGTATCCTATGCAACCTAAGAGAAACTTATTAAAGGTCGAACTACCTCGTGGGGCTGACGATGATCGTTCCGCCGCCGATGGTCGTATCATTCTTCTTGCCGAGCAGGATAGCTGCACCGGCAACACCGGCACCAACCAGGATCAGCCACCATGGGCCACCGAAGCGAACCGGAGGTGCTGAATTCGGACGGAGGCAAGGCTCGCAACCGGTCTGTGAAAGGTTGCCTGCCGTAGCATTCGTTCCTGCGGCGACCTGACGTTCTGCAGTTCCTTCACGCATCGTTACGATGCCTGATGTGGTATCGACGTGAGTGTGTGAACACTCAACCTCAACGGCGAATACATCAGCCTGGCCGGCATCTGCGATCACGGTAGCGTCTTTCGTCGTTACGGTAGTTGCAACACCGGCTGCGTTCGAAACGCGCGCCTTACCCGACGACAGAACGCCGGCAATATTATTTGCACCGAAATTGAGCACCATGTTCGAGTTCTCAAGGATCTCAACACGGCCGTTCTTTCCAAGCGAAACAATAGCGCTGGAGTCAGGGCCGGTAACGATGGTGCTGCCAGAGATTATCGTGGCGTTTGAAACGGCCGTAGTGCCGTTGACTGTAACCTGTCCAGAAACTGTGATCTCGCCGGTGACGTCTTTGGGAAGTGCCAAAGCGACGGTCGAGTATACACATAGGACGGCAACGGCCGTGAATGATGTGATTAGTTTACGAAAACGGTTTTTGCCGAGCATTGATTTAATTTCCTCCTGTAATGACCGTATAAGATCATTCAATCCGGCGGACACCAGGTTCGCCGGAGCAATTTGATTGGCTTTAGAGCACCGGGCTGACGACAGTGCCGCCACCGCCCAGGTTAATTTCGTTGGAATTGCTGGTAGCCGCCCAAATGATACCGGCAAGTGCGCCGCCCATTCCGATCGCGAAGAGCCACCATGCTGCTCCGCCGTCATCGTCGTCGTCGTCATCCTGAGCCTTGCTGCCCGCCGCAGTTACGGCCTCGCCGGCTGCTAGATTAACGACACCGTTGGCGGTTGTAACTTCGACCGTATCGGCCGAGGTCAAAACGGTCACTTTACCGGAGGTCAATGTTCCGGTGATCGCGTTCTCAAAATTTAATGTGAAGGTTGAGTCAGGTGCAACCTGGATCTTTCCAAGCTTGCCAAGGCTGACAACGGCTGAAGAATCAGCAGGCGTAACGATCGTGCTCGAAGTGAACACTGATCGGCCGCTCTTTGCAGATTCGCCGTTTATAAGAACTGATGCAGCGCTCGAATTAGCGCCTTTGCCAATCACGGTCAAGTCGCCGGCGACCTTGCCGGGGACGGCAAGAGCCACCATAGAGTATGTCGCCATCACTGCGACCATCAAGCACGATGAAAGTGCTTTGCGAACCCACAGATTACAAGTCATATTTCTCCTCTTAAATCGCCAATTTTCAATGATTTCAAAAAAACAGACCTACCAATCTTTTACACGAAACCCGTGGACGTGTCAATAAAACTTCCACCCATATAAAAAATTGGAAAGCAATTTTCCTTTACAGCCCGTAAAACTTCTAAGCTAAGGATTTGAACGTCATTTATAACACAAAAGAGGCGACGATTGAAAGACTATCTTTACGAATTTCGACGTTTCGGTATTTAACGCTAATCTGAACGCCGGTCAGGTCATGGCTGCCTGATGCATAAGAGGTTTTTTGGCATGCTTCCGCATCAACCTGGACGGGGTATGGCATATTTGTTCTAATGCTCCGCCAGGGCAAAACTCAATGCACCACCATGGATAATTTAGCGATCAGTGCAGACGTCGGCGGCACAAACCTGAGGCTGGCGTTAGTGAACGAGGACGGACAGATCCTACACCGTGAAGAGGTCCCGACGCCGGATGTTGCGGCCGGTGTTCCAGCGTTACTCGATACCGTGAGATGTCTCTATTTTAAATGCGAGCAAGAGGCAACCGGCGACATTGTTGGGTTCGCTCTCGCACTGCCGGCCGTTCTCGATGTAGGATCAGGAATCATTGTTGAATCGCCTAACCTGCCATTTCTAAACGGGTTGGAGATCGTGTCGGAGTTGAGCAAGGACATCTCCGTGCCGGTGGTCTTGGAGAATGACGCCACAGCCGCGGCTATCGGAGAGGCCTGGCTCGGATCGTCGGCCGGGTCGGCAAGTTCCGTATGCCTCACGCTAGGCACCGGAGTCGGCGGCGGTTTGATCATTGACAGTAAGCCTTTACGCGGGATCGACGGAACTGCCGGTGAACTCGGCCACGTGTGCCTCGAACCGAACGGCCACCCGTGCGGGTGTGGAGGACGAGGATGTCTGGAACAGTATGCGTCGGCAACCGCAATAGTACGAATGGCGAGCGAAAGAGGGAGAGGATCTGCTAAAGAACTTTCTGCGCATGAAATATACGACCTCGGCTGCAGCGGAGATGAAGTCGCGATCGAAGTGTTCGATTCGGTTGGCATCTACCTGGGCTTGGCAATATCAGGCTTTATTAATATGTTAAACCCCGAGGTTGTAGTGATCGGCGGTGGTGCTTCGGGAGCATGGGATCTTTTTGCGCCGCGAATGCTCGAAACAATATCGCGACAAGCATTTAACCGCCCTGCCAAACGTGCTAAGATTGTCCGCGCTTTGCTCGGCGACGACGCTGGTCTTCTCGGTGCGGCCTCGCTAATATTTGACGCTCGAAACCATAAACTAACGATCTGAACGGTTTTACTGCTTCATATATGGACGTCTATCACAAAGTACTCACTAAAATCTACGAAGAGACCGGCGGCCGCGACTCGGTCGATGTCGATCTTACAGACCTCTTAAAGAGGGAAGGATTTTACCCAAGCATCGCAGATATTTCCCAATTTCTTACGGGCGAGAGTTGGGTGACCGACACCTCAAAACAGTACGTCGTCCGCATCACCCATTGGGGCGTTGCCGAGGCGAAAAAGTCTCTTGCGGGAACACCTGATAAGGCTCAGCTTCTCGAACGAGACTCGAAGCGGCTCACATCACTCACAAAGGAATTTCTTGTAATGGTCGAAGAGTTCGCCGGAGCTCCGGAAAAGGCGAAGTTCCAAGTCGTAAGCCAGAAGTCGGACGAAATAAGTGGGATAATGGATCGTATCGAAAAGAACCTGTGATCATTGCTTGATTTTCTGGTGGATCTTGCGGTAGACTTACCGTTTGTTACGAACCGTGGTCCGTAGTTCAGTGGGTTTACAGCCCACTTTTTGTTTTCTATCGGAAGGAAATGAGTAGTCCGGCGGTAAACCAGACGTTACGCGAGATATCCGAAAGGGTCTTGTCGCAACATAATTTCGAACTGGTTCACGCGGAGGTCGCTGGACCTAAGCACAACCCGCTGTTCACGGTATATATTGACAAGCCCGGCGGTATTACCCTCGATGATTGCGGAAAAGCTTCGCGGGAGATCGAGACTCTGCTCGACGAGGTTGAACATATTCCGGAAACGTATGTTCTTGAGGTTTCCTCGCCGGGGATCGAGCGTGGCCTGTACAGCTTAGCGGATTTTGAGCGCTTCAAAGGTCAGGAAGCACGATTGAGATTGAAAATGCCGGTGAACGGTCGACGAAACGTGACGGGCACCATCGTGGAAGTGAAAGAGTCGTCTGTGATCGTCACGGAATCGGGGGAACCGATAGAGGTCGAGTTTGATTCGATCAAGAAGGCAAATTTGAAGGTAGACCTCGACCAGGAAATTAAGAATAGCAAGCCGGCGGACAAATAACGCACGGCGATGATCAGGCCCGATGCCTGCTGAAATATGATCTCATCAATCGGACAAAGCATTGATGCACTGTGCAACGAACAGGGACTCGACCGCGATATGGTGATCGAGGCCATGAAGGATGCCGTGAAGGCCGCTGCGCGTAAGCAGTTCAAAGCTCAGGATAAGACCGGCGATAGCATTCAGGTCGATTGGAATAACGAAGAAGGCCTGATCGAGATCTCCGTGCAGAAGGTTGTTGTTGAAGAGGTCGAAAATCCGTCATCGGAACTGTCTCTAGTCGAGGCCCAGGAATTGGCCGGAGATGAGATCGAGCTCGGCGACATGCTTTTGCTGCCGTTGCCGCAGGAAGAAATGGGCCGCATCGCCGCCCAAACCGCGAAACAGATCCTCGTCCAAAAGGTTAGGGAAGCGATTCGGGAAAAAGTTTACGACGAGTACATTGATCGCAAGGGCGAATTGATCAACGGATCTGTGAAGCGATTTGAGCGCGGCGATATGATCATTGATCTCGGTAACAACCTGGAAGCGATCCTGCCGCGTAAGGAACAGTCGCGCGGCGAAATGTGGAACCAGGGCGAACGTATTCGTGTTGTGATCGTTGACGTGTCGAAAGAGCAAAAGGGCCAGCAGATCACGGTTTCGCGGGCCTCCTCAGACCTGGTTAAGCGGCTTTTCGAGATGGAAGTGCCTGAGATCTACGATGAAACTGTCGTTATCAAATCGGCCGTCCGCGAGCCAGGCGATCGTGCAAAGATCGCGGTCTCGTCCAATGAGAAGGATGTCGACCCGGTAGGCGCTTGCGTCGGAATGAAGGGCAGCCGGGTGCAGTCGATCATCAAAGAACTGCGCGGAGAAAAGATCGATATTATCGAATGGTCGGATGAGCCTTCGGTTTTTGCCGCAAACGCTCTTTCCCCAGCTAAGGTGTCTCAGGTGCGTATCACCGACATCGACAACCGGGAGATGGACGTGATAGTCGGAGAGGATCAGCTCAGTCTGGCTATCGGCAAAAAGGGCCAGAACGTTAGGCTCGCGACACGTCTTGTCGGCTGGAATATCAATATTGTTAGCGAAGAGGTCCTTAAGAAAGAGATCGCTCTGCAGATGGGCCGAATGATGGCGTCAGGTGAGGCGGTGCCGCTAACTGCTTTAGAAGGAGTCTCGACCGCACAGGCTGAAACGCTCGCTGAACACGGTATTAAGGACGTTGAGGCATTAGCAGCGGCTAACCTCGATAGTCTTGTCGATTATCTTGATCTGACCTATGACGAGGCGCAGGCGATGATCTCATCTGCAGCTGCAATAGTAGCCGCAAAGGATGTAGAGGGCGGCGAAGAATCTTCGGATTCCGTAAGCGATGGTTCGTCGGAGAATGCGACGGAGGACGGCAGCGACGTCAACTCTGAAGAGCAGGAAAGTGAGGTCACTGAATCGACTCATGCAAAGGTTGAAGAATCGGAGAACGACGATGCTCCTGCCGTAAACGAATCGGCCGAGGTGGAATCCGAAGAAGCGCCTGTTGATGATGATCCCGTTCAGCCGGATGCGCAAGATGCGGCTGCAAGTGCCAAAGAAGCCGGGGACGAACCGAACACCGACGCTGAATCGGAAAACGCAGTTGATATAGAGAATAAGGGATCAGATGAGAGCGTGGATGCTAAAGATGAGTAACATCCCGCGAAATTGCTTAGAAGACCCGGGCGGTTAAGTACCGCGTGCGACCTACCAAATCGGATCGAAAACCGGGATTTTCACCAAGAACGGAAAATATGCCCATTGGGAAAAAAATTCGGGTTTACGATCTAGCACGTGAGCTAAAACAGGATACAAAGCGCGTGATGGAAGATCTGCGTCGCGAGGGCGCAGATGTTAGTGTGCCGTCCAACTCTGTTAGTGCGGAGCTGGCCGATAAGGTGCGCACGAAGTACTTTCCGAAAACTGAGGTCGCGCCTAAGCGTTCGATCAAGGTCATCAAGGCCTCGAAGGTCCAGAAGAAAGCTCCGGAAGAAACCGCTGAACCAACTCCGGAGGAAGCTGCTCCTGTCAGCGAAGTGGCTGAAGCATCGCCAGCTGAAGTTCCACCGCCGGACGTTTCGCCGGAGGTCCCGACACCGGAAAAGGTAGAGACGGCTTCACCGAAGGAATCCGGCTCGGTAATGAAGGTTCTCAAGCGCAAGCCAAAGGAACCAGCTGTTGAAGCGGTCACGGAAGAAACTCCCATTGATGCAGTGGAGCCGGAAGCTGTTTCGGAGTCAGAAAGCCTCGCGACCGAAGAGCAGGCGGTTACTGAGCCCTCTATTTCAGAAGGAGAATCTGTGGCCGAGTCGAGTGATGCTCCCAAGATCGCTCGTCCCACGGGTACGCAGGTCAAGAAACTGATGCTCACGCCCGAAGCACTGAAGAAGGGTGTAAAGCCAGGTGAGCGAGTCGTGTCTGAGGCTCCGACGCGAACGGGTAAACTCAGCGAGACCGCCGCAGAACGCGGTCGACGAACGGGCCAGTTCCGGGGAACTCCGGGCGAAACAGCGACGCCCCAAATGAATTACACACCGCCGGCGGACAATCGACGCCGGCCGGGACGCTCGGGCGGCCGCAAAGGAAAGCCGGGCGACGCCCGTGGCGGTCGGTTTGCTGAACGGGACGTAGATGCTCCACGTCAGCGAACGATCGAAGAGCGCGTGATGGACCAGGTCGGTCCTCGCGGCGAAGGCGAATTCAAACAGGTTCGCCTCACAGAAGGTGCGACCGTCCGCGAATTTGCCGAGGCACTTGGGATCACTCCTCGAGACATCGTCCAGTTGCTTATCAAGAAGGGTGTTTTTGCGACGCTCAACCAGCCGATCGGCGACAACACGGCGATCGAGATGGGAATGGATTTCGGTTACGACGTCAGCTTCGTTCCTTTCGAGGAAATGGTGATCGAACAGGAATTTGAAGAACTGGTCGATGCCGGAGCCGACGACGCTGAATTGCCGAGGGCACCTGTGGTTACCGTGATGGGCCACGTCGATCACGGTAAAACTTCATTGCTCGATGCGATCCGAAAAGCGAACGTAGCTGAGGGCGAAGCGGGCGGCATCACGCAGCATATTGGTGCGTACAGTGTACAGGTACCAAACCCCGAAAATTCTGCCGAGCAGCGTAGGGTCGTTTTCTTAGATACGCCGGGCCACGAAGCCTTTACGATGATGCGTGCTCGCGGAGCTAAAGCAACAGACATCGTGATCTTGGTCGTCGCCGCTGATGATGGCGTCATGCCGCAGACGATCGAGGCGGTTGAGCACAGTAAGGCCGCCGGTGTGCCCATGATCGTTGCGATAAATAAGATCGATAAGCCGGATGCGAATCCTGACAAGGTCAAGCAAGGCCTCGCGGGACTTGGCGTTCAGCCCGTGGATTGGGGCGGCGACATTGAAATGGTGCCCGTTTCTGCAAAGAACCGCGAAGGCCTAGATACCCTTCTCGAAACTGTTCTTTTACAGGCCGACATACTTGAACTTAAGGCAAGCCCAACACGACGAGCGTCGGGCGTAGTCCTCGAGGCAAAACTCGACAAGGGCCGCGGCGCGGTTGCGACCGCACTGGTGCAGCAGGGGACGATGAAGGTCGGCGACCCGTTCATTGTCGGACAGTTTTATGGGAAGGTTCGAGCGATGTTCTCTGATCGCGGAGAAGCGGTGACCGAAGCAGGCCCTGCAACACCTGTCGAGATCCTCGGCTTACAGGGTGTGCCGCAGGCAGGCGATACGTTCCAGGTTGTCGCGGACGTTGAGCGCGCACAGGAAATAGCACAGCAGCGTCAGATGCACGCGCGTCAGGCGGCAATGCTCAAGACGACGAAACGCGGTATCGAATCGCTGGGCCAGGCTGAGATCAAGGAACTGCTTGTCATTCTCAAGGCCGACGTGCAAGGTTCGGTCGAAGTCCTTCGGCAGACGCTCGAGAAACTTTCCACTGAGAAGGTCAAGGTTCGCGTAATCCGAGCAGGTGTCGGAGCCATTGCCGAATCGGACGTTCTGCTGGCTTCAGCTACACAAGCCGGTGATGTATCGACCGCTGTTGTTATTATCGGATTCAACGTTCGCCCCGAGGCCCGCGTCGGCGATATCGCAAAACAGGAAGATGTCGATATCCGTCTCCACTCGATCATTTATAAGGTCGAGGAAGAGATCAAGGCCGCGATGATCGGAATGCTCGATGCTATCGAGAAAGAGGTCATTCTCGGAAAGGCGTTGGTACAGGAAACCTTCAAGGTTTCTCGTATCGGTACGATCGCCGGCTGCCGTGTGACCGATGGCCTGATCAGACGACAGGCACGGGCAAGGTTGATCCGTGATGGCGTAGTTTCATGGGAAGGCGACATCGCTACTCTCAAGCGTTTCAAAGATGATGTCAATGAGGTGAAACAGGGCTACGAATGCGGTATCAGCCTGGTCAACTTCAACGACATCAAGGTCGACGACGAGATCGAGGCCTATGTGATCGAGAAGATCGCAGCGACGGAGTTGTAGAATGCGGCGTCCCGAGCGGCTTGCTGAGGCACTTAAGGAAGAGATCGCAGAGGTCGTAGGTTTTCAATTGGAAGACCCGCGTTTGCTCGGGGTGACCGTCACGGACGTGACAGTTTCCGACGACCTGCGCGACGCAAAGGTCTTTGTCCTCATCGACGGAGACGAAAAGGCGATCAACGATGCTCTTAAGGCGCTAAGGCACGCTACCGAGTACGTTCGGCAGCAAGTCGTTTTGGATCTTGCTCTGCGGCACGCTCCCCATCTCCATTTTGCTCGTGACACGGCGGAGGAGAACGCCGCGCGAATCGGCCGATTGCTTCAGGAATTAAAGATCGAGGACCCGAAAGAAGAAGGAAGTCTCACAGAAGCGGAATGAACTTCTGACGCGAACGCAAAGTGTTAAGCCAAGTAGTTGAGTTAATTGAAAATAAGGATACATTCGGTATCACGACCCACATTAAACCCGATGGGGATGGTGTAGGTTCGTCGCTCGGACTTTGCTGGCTGCTGAGGTCGCTCGGCAAAACGGCTGAGGTCATCGTCCACGGTGATGTGCCGATGGCCTATCGCAGTTTGCCGGGTGCCGATGCCATCCGTGATGTAAAGGCTATTGATTCGAAGTACGACGCTGTCTTTGTGATCGAATGTTCTGATCTGTCCCGGCCAGGCATTCAGGGTCTCGAGAACGAATTCACGGTAAATATAGACCACCACGCTACGAGCGAGCATTTCGGGACGATCAATTGGATCGATTCGACCGCTTCGGCTGTCGGTGAGATGATCTATAACCTGTGCAAAGCGATCGGCGGCCGGGTTACCCGAGAGATCGCCGAGTGCGTTTACATGGCGCTGGTGACAGACACCGGCTCGTTCCATTTCTCGAATACCACTGACAGAACGTTGAAGGTCGCATCCGAATTGGTGAAGGCCGGCGTTCGCCCTGCCGAGATCTCTGAGGCTGTTTACAATAATTATCCCTGGTCACGTGTCGAATTGATGCGGCAGGTGATGGGTACGATAAAGCGTCACGATAACGGCCGGATCGCGACAATGCGACAGACGCTGGAAATGCGTCAGATCGCGGGTGCGGTAGACGGCGATAACAATGGTTTTGTAAACATCCCCCTTTCCGCTCGTGAAGTATTGGCCTCGATCTATATGCGGGAAATGGGTGACGGAAAATATCGCGTAAGCGTTCGGTCAAAGGGCGATATAAATGTCGCTCGCGTCGCCGAGAAATTTGGCGGCGGCGGTCATAGCAACGCAGCAGGTTTTAGTGTTGAAGGCGATTGGGATGAGAAAGAGGCTGAGATCGTCGCTCGCCTGCAGAACGAGATAAACCGCAACGATATAAACTGCACGAACGCAGACTGATAACCGCATTCGATCACCGGGCCAACCCACGATGAGTAAACAACTCGACATCGAAGATCGCTCATCTCCTGCCACACGAGCTCTGCTGAATGCCATCCGGCTTTACACATCAAACACACCCATTACGAAAGGAAAGTGGCGTCTCTACCAGACGGTCCTCAAATTCGTAAACAACAAACCCAGAACGCTTCCTACGAAACTGAAAGACGGCCGCAGTCTGATCGTCGACCTTAGCACCGGAATGCAGGAGACGGTCTACTTCATTGGCGAGTACGAGCAGCCGATCACTGCCATCGCGCGTGAAATGATCGGTGAGGGCGATGTTTGTCTGGATGTCGGTGCAAACTTCGGTTGGTACACTACGCTGATGTCTCTCAGAGCAGGGAAGAGCGGCGCCGTGCACGCCTTTGAACCAATGCCGAAGACATTCCGCGAGCTCGAGCGGAACCGTGAGGCGGCCGCCTATCGAGATAAGATCTACATTAATAATTTCGCACTTGGCGATCGAGAGGATGTGGTGCAGATAAACATGTTCGACGATCTGCCGTCTGGCCACGCGTCTTTATCGGCGAAGGGCGAGGCTCGTGTGTCAGCGTTCGATTGCAGACTGACAACGCTCGATGGTTATTTGGCTGAACACGATATACGTCAGGTAGATTTCGTGAAGGTCGATATAGAGGGTGCGGAGATGATGTTCCTTCGCGGGGCGGAGCGGCTTTTCAAACAAGACGTCCCGCCTGTTTTTCTTATGGAAATGGCTCTCGCGCAAACCCGCAATTTCGATTATGTCCCTAACGACCTTATCGAATTTATTTCTGCACGCGGGGAGTATTCTTTCTACAAAGTGGAGGAGACTGCAGGCCGGCTTGTCCCGATCAGCGGCTTTGAGCCTGATGATATTGGAGCGAATGTTTTTTGCATCCCTGTGTCGGCTCCTCGATTCATCAAGGATGTTGTCACTCGATTTCTGAAGTAGGTGATACGATGGCCGAAGAAAAGCGTTATAAATGGCGGCGGGGTGATTATCGTGAGAATACGAAAGGACTTCTCATGGTAAATACCGGTGACGGCAAGGGCAAAACTACGGCAGCTATCGGGGTTTTAGTTCGTGCGGCCGGCCGCGGAATGAACTGCTGCATTATCCAGTTCATGAAGTCTAAGACCGATCGATACGGCGAGCACGAGTCTCTTGAAAAACTTGGTATCGAGATCCATACGATGGGCGACGGCTTTACGTGGGACACCAACGATAAAACACAGGACATCAAAACATCAGAAGAGACCTGGGCACTTTGCGTCGAAAAGATGCGAAGCACGGATTATGACCTGCTAGTCTTTGACGAATTGGTCTATGTGCTCGATTATAAGTTTCTCGACCTCGCCAAGGTAATAGAAGAGGTCAGGTCAGTGCGAAAAGAGCAGCCAAACCTCCATATTATAATGACCGGCCGAAACGCACCGCCGGAATTGATCGAAGCCGCTGACCTCGTGACTGAAATGAGGGAGATAAAGCATCCGTTCCACGCAGGAATTTATGCACAGCAGGGGATAGAGTTCTAGAAGCCAACAACGTGCCACAACATCCGTACCTACGATGAAGCTCACGACCGAAAGTAGAAAGCCACAAGGACCTAAAGATTACTTCGCTCTCGCATTGACTACATTCGGCGTTGGATATTTGCCGATCGCTCCGGGTACATGGGGCTCAATGGTCGGGATCGTGATCTATCTCGGGGCGTCGGCTCTCGACGGTATTTGGCAGCATCACTGGGCGCCATCGCACGGTTATAACGCTGAAGAAGCTCAAGCCTTTTCGATCGCGATCATTCTCGCTATTTTCCTCGTGTTCACTTTGCTCGGCGTTTGGGCTTCCGGCCGTTCGACCGAGTTATTCGGAAACCTCGATCCGTCCCACGCGGTCGTCGATGAGGTGATCGGCCAGCTTATCGTATTTCTTTTCGTTCCGTTCGGGATCGGATGGCCGATGATCCTTGCCGGGTTCCTTCTGTTCAGGTTATTCGATATCTGGAAACCTTATCCGATCGATTCTTTGCAGATGCTGCCGAGGGGTATCGGAGTTTGTGCCGATGATTTCCTGGCCGGAATCTACGCAGGTATTTGTCTTGCGGTGATCTACGCGGTGGTGATCTAACGATGTTCCATGTCCTGCCCGGCGATTCTCTCGTCGAAACATTCGAAAAAGCCGAGATCGAGGGCGACGTCATTGTATGCCGCGAGGCGTTCATCGTTGGCGATGTTTCTGCCGAGCCCCTCGACGCGTTCTGGAATGAAAGAGCGAATTACGCATTCCTCGAGCATGGTGCTGACCCCATCGAGTATCGCGAAAACGTGGCATACGAACTCGAACGCCTCATCGGCTTGCCGCCTGACGAAGAAGTATGTCTATGGTTCGAATACGAATTGTTCTGCCAGGTGAATATGTGGTTCTGTATCACGCTTATTAACGGTTTCGAGGGAATCGTCCAGCGTGTTTCCCCCCTCAATCCTTCGCCGGACAATGTATGGAAGGGATTTGCGGATCACGATGCTAAGACCTTAACGCAATGTTTCACATCGCGGACGCGTTTAACTGCCGAAGACCGAAAGATAGGGAATGATCTGTGGAACGCGTTTGCGAATCGCCATTCTGACGAACTGCTTCGCCTGAGTTCGTATCGTTCGCCCGCATTTCCATTCTTGCTAGAGGCTTGCGCGGCTGCAGCGGAGATCAACACGCGTCCGGTCGAGATCATACAAGAGATCCGATCTGAGGGCTTTGCAGGGATCGGCGAGGTCTTTCCCGAATTCCAAAAACGCGCGGGCGTTTATGGGTTTGGGGACACGCAAGTTCAGCGGCTACTCGACCGTCTTCGATCTTCACTTTTGCAAAAGCCGTGTTGCCGCTTCAAAATATCCGTAATGCCCGTGCCATCCGATCCTAACATTTCGATACAAGTAAATAACGTCTCAAAGCGTTTTGGGAATTTCACGGCCGTCGAAGATCTAAGCTTTGACGTTAGAAAGGGACGTGTATTCGGCTTTCTCGGGCCGAACGGTGCAGGGAAGACGACGACCATAAGAATGATCGTCGGCATAACCTTTCCTGACGAAGGTTCGATCACTCTGCAGGGTGAACGCGTTTCGCACAAGGTGCAAAGCCGCATCGGATATCTGCCCGAAGAACGCGGACTGTATAAGAAGATGCGTGTCCTTGATCAGCTCCGCTACTTCGGAGCATTAAAGGACGTTCCATCTTCTGAACTCGACGGCCGCATCGATCACTGGCTCGGGCGCATGGAGCTTTCCGAATGGAAAAAGAAAAAGACGTCGGACCTTTCCAAGGGAATGCAGCAAAAGATACAGTTCATCGCTACTGTTCTGCACGATCCCGATGTGTTGATCCTCGACGAGCCTTTCTCGGGCCTTGATCCCGTCAATGTCGAATTCTTGATGGATGTAATATCCGAGTACCGTTCAGCAGACAAGACGATAATCTTCTCAACGCACCTCATGTCGACGGCTGAAAAGCTGTGTCACGATATTATCCTGATCAATCGTTCAAAGATGGTTCTTTCCGGTAGCTTGCGTGAGATCAAGGAAGGCTACGGCAAGAATCTGATCGCGTTTCGAGGTGAGGGCGCAGAAAACATCTTGGCGGATCGAACACTTGTAACACGGATCGTCGAACACGCTGACGAGCTCGAACTTCATCCGGCAGATGGCGTCGATCCGCAGGAGATACTTCATCGTATGGTCGAAAATCGTGTCCGCGTGTCTAAATTCGAGCGGACCGAGCCAAGCCTGAATGACATCTTCATCGAAAACGTGCGTGACGCCTAAGCTATGAAAAAATTTCTCGCGGTAGTAAAGCACGAATACAAAAAGGTAGTACTGAAATGGTCATTCGTGATCGGTACGTTAATGCTGCCGTTTCTCGCGGTGGTGTTTTCGGTCGTTCCCGCGCTGATCTTTTCGATCAAGGGCGAACCCACGCGGATCGCTGTTGCAGATCCGACGGGGCAGGTCGCACCGCGGCTGAAAGAGAATCTATCGGCAGAGCGAATGGCGGAGCGTGCTCGCAAGGCTGCACGAGAGACATTGAAAGGCCTTTCGCCGGAGCAGGAAGACCAGTTACAGAACTCGGCAAAGCAATTCACGAGCAATTTTGTTTTCATAGATGTTGCGACACCTAATCTTGATCAGGGGCAAGCCAGAGAGCTGATGCTCTCAAAGGTCGCTTCCGGCGAGATCGACGCTTATCTTTTGATCCCGGCGGATATAAATGCGCCTGATGCTGTCTTTGAATTTCGCTCGCGTCGCGGCGGCGACTCGATCAGCACTGATACGTTCAACGACGCTCTCAATGCCGCTGTCCGGTCCGTCAGACTTGCGGGCGAAAATATCAGTGAAGAAAGGCTTTCTCGAATATCTCAGCGTGTAACGCTCGATGCAAAAGCGCTTGATGAAACAGGCGGCGAGAAAGACGCGGACGGGATAATGATCGCGTCGTTCATCATCGGGCTGATGATCTACATTACGCTCGCGATCTACGGCCAGGCGATCATGGGCGCGGTGATCGAAGAAAAAGAGACGCGTATCGCCGAGATTCTTTTCTCATCGGCACGGCCGTTCGAATTGATGCTCGGAAAACTTGTTGGTGTCGGCCTCGCCGGCCTGACGCAGCTCGGCATTTGGATCGGGACTATCGCGGTTGTCATCGCGCTCATCTCGTCACAGGCGGATCTCGCCCCTTTTCTGACATCGATGCCCGCGATCACGCCGCTGATGGTCGTCTTTTTCATGCTGTTTTTCCTCGTGGGTTTCTTTACTTACGCGGCGATCTTTGCATTGGTCGGTTCAATGGTCACAAGCGTGCAGGAAGGCGGGCAGTTTGCGTTCCCGCCGGTGATGATCATGCTGGTCGGCTTTTATTTCAGCTTTGCGGTTATCCGCGACCCTAATTCCGCTCTTTCATTTTGGGTCTCGATCGCTCCGTTTCTGGCACCGATGACGATGCCGGTGCGGATCCTGGCTGAAACGCCGCCGGTGTGGCAGATCCTGCTTTCGCTTATCGTTAACGCGGCTGCGATCGCGGGCCTTGTATGGCTTACGGCGCGTGTGTATCGCGTAGGCATGCTGATGTACGGCAAACGCGCCACGGTTCCCGAGGTTTGGAAGTGGATACGCCAGGCCTGAGATCGAGACGATGCCCATCGAACTCGAAAAAAAATACCGCTTGACCGAGCAACGGCTCGCAGAGGTCTTGCGCGTTCTCACTGATTCGTCGGCGATCGATGAGGGTGAGGAATTCGAAGAGAACATCATCTACGGCGGCGGCGTGCTTACTGATAAGAACGCGGTCCTTCGCGTCAGGCTGGTCGGCGGCCGTGCGGTCCTCACCTATAAAAAGCGGCTCGAGAACAAAGGCGACATCAAACATCAGGAGGAGGTCGAGACCGAGGTGGCCGATGCCGAGGCGATCCGTCAGATCGTGGCAGAGCTTGGCTTCAAACCGCACTTGGTCTACGAAAAGCGCCGGCATACGTGGCAGTTTCGTTCGGTCGAGGTGGTGATCGACCGCCTGCCGTTCGGCCTTTACATGGAAGTAGAGGGGCCTGTCACAGGGATCCGCGAGGCTGAGATGCTTCTCGATCTGGATGACCTGGAAACCGAGAACGAAACCTACCCGCGGCTTACGTCTCGCATGGGGAAGAGGTCGGGCGACGTGATCGAGGCTCGCTTTTAGTTTGCCGCGCGTGCAAGCCCGGGCATTCTGCTTCGTTCATATCAGTGACGGAGGCACTATGCGCAAACATCTGACCGGTTTATTACTCTTCACCGCAATTGTCGCTGCGGCTGCATTTCTTTACCACGCCATCGACGGATATACACGCCCGATCCCTGCTATTGATCCTGTTCCGATACCGGCTCAGCCTGTTCGCGACGTCCGTGCGCGCGTCATTCGGGGTGTATTTGATGAGCGGAGCGGTATCGTGACCGTCGATGTCGAGTTTTACCGGTCCGGCCGCGATCTGATCACCGGCAGCGGCGTACTATCACTTGAGCTCTTTGATCTGGCGACGAAAGAGCGCCGCATCATCACATCAAGCCGCGTTATCATCGACAGCATTCAGGCACCGCTTGGCAGGGCACGGGTCGAGTTTTATGTTCCCGGCGACAGCCTGCCGAGCCGATCTGAAAATCTCTACGCGATCGATGATATCGGCGGCCGATCGGCCTCGTTTTCCGACGGTCGCGGCGAGGCGGCCCGGCTTATTCCGATAGTTCGGGTTCACCGATAGAAAATCTGCAAGAAAGTCCTCAGGGCCCGTTCTACCCGCATAGGTAGTTTGGGTCTTTTATTTTGTCTCCTCAGGAGGTTCATTGTGAAACTGCAACATATATCGACGACACGCTTCTTTACAGGCCTTATCGTGCTTTATGCCGTAGTGGTATCCGGATGCGGCTCTCTCGGTGATTCAACGGCGACCGGAAACGTTGCGGTTGCCGACAAGGCTCGCAACGTTTCGTATCCGTCCACCGCAAATACGTCGGCCATGGCGGCTGACATGTCGCCGGAATCCGGGACCGACGGCGAGCGGTACGCCGAGATCGACGAGAATCCTTTCCTGCGGACCGACCGTGCGCCGCTTTCGACATTTTCCATCGACGTTGACACGGCTTCGTACGCAAACGTGCGGCGTTATATCAACGACGGGGCATTGCCGCCAAAGAATGCCGTGCGTATCGAGGAACTGATCAATTATTTCGATTACGATCATCCGCAGCCTATCGGCGATGTGCCCTTTTCTGTTAATACCGAGCTCGCCGCCTGCCCATGGAACAGCGAGAACTATCTGCTGCAGATCGGCCTGAAGGGCAAACAGATGCAGGTGGATACTGCACCCGCCGCAAATCTTGTTTTTCTGCTGGACGTCTCGGGGTCTATGAACTCGCCTGACAAGCTTCCGCTGCTGAAGAGCGGGCTGCGAATGATGGTCGATCAGCTAAAGCCCACGGACCGCGTTGCCATTGCGGTGTATGCGGGATCGAGCGGGCTGGTGCTGCCGTCGACGCCCGTAAGCGATCGGGGCGAGATACTTGCAGCGCTGAACTCGCTCGAGGCAGGCGGTTCGACAAATGGCGGCCAGGGCATCGAGCTGGCATATACGGTCGCCGCAAATAATTTCATCCAGGGCGGCAACAATCGCGTGATACTGGCGACCGATGGTGATTTCAATGTCGGCACGACCTCTGACGATGCGCTCGTCCGCCTGATCGAAGAAAAGCGAAAGACCGGGATATTTCTCTCCGTGCTCGGGTTTGGCAAGGGAAACCTGAACGATTCGATGATGGAAAAGCTGTCAAATAAAGGCAATGGAAACTATGCCTACATTGATTCGCGCGAAGAGGCCAGAAAGGCGCTCGGCGAGCAGGTCGCCGGCACGCTTAACACCATCGCCAAGGACGTAAAGATACAGGTCGAATTCAATCCCGCACTTGTCTCGGGTTATCGCCTGATCGGCTATGAAAACCGGCTGCTTGCCGATCGTGATTTTGACGATGATGCAAAGGACGCGGGCGAGATCGGCGCGGGACACACCGTGACCGCTCTTTACGAAATAGTGCCGGCCGGAAAAACGGTTGACAATAAGGGCATCGAGCTGAAATATTCGGAACCGGCTGCGCCGGGCGGCAAGTTTACCGATGAGCTCGCGACAGTAAAGCTGCGATACAAGGATCCCGAAGGCAGTACCAGCAAGCTGCTCTCGATGGGCGTGCAGGGAACGGTCAAACCTCTCGATTCCGCATCGGCTGATCTGAGATTCGCGGCCGCGGTCGCACAGTTTGGCCTGGTGCTGCGAGATTCACGGTACAAAGGGGCCGCAACGCTCGACGCGGCGAGACAGCTGGCAGTGACAGCCGGACAGGGCGGGGATCAGAGACGGCAGGAATTTCTCGACCTGATCACAAAAGCCGCAAAGCTCAAGCGGGCAAGTTGACCGTGGGGCCGTTGAGCCGGCGTTGGTGCCGTCGATCATAAGAGATCGTCGGCAGGAGCCGCAAGATCACGGCAGCCAACCCTCCACGCCCTCCATTCCGGGCCCAAGTTCAAACCGACCAGGGCCCGGACCGCACGTCCACCCGCGATATTCCGTTACCCGATCCCACCCGCCGTCCCGTCGCCAACCGCTGATCCGCAAATCGCGAATCCGCCGATCGAATAACGGTGCTCTTTTATCTAAAAGAGCCTTTTTGTTAGCAGACAAATTACTTTTTTGACGTAACAAATTGCTTTTGTCGCGAGACAAATTGCTTTTGTCACCAGACAAATTACTTTTGTCGCCAGACAAATTGCTTTTGTCTCCAAACAAATTACTTTTGTCACCAGACAAATTACTTTTTTGACGTAACAAATTACTTTTTTGACGTAACAAATTACTTTTGTCGCGAGACAAATTACTTTTGTCGGTTCAAGCAATACTCAACCTCTTCGCGTGTAAACGCTGTGCCGGCACTGCTTATCCCCAACGATCTCGATCAGCGGGACAAATTCACCACGTGCCGCCCATCCCATCAAGCCAAATATCACCACCGCCTCGATCAGCACTCGGCCATTTGGTCAGTACGGTCCGCCTATACGATTGACCGTCAGAACCGCCTGCGTAAGCGGGCGGCCAGTTCGGTCAATGCTAAGCACAGCGAAATAGGTCTTGACAGCGGTCCCCCGCGTGCGGTCAGATGGTAAAACCCTTGAGACCTAAAACGTCCTACATTGTCGTAAAACCAAGAATATCGCCGGATCGCAGACGTGACACCAGGTCTACATGTAGACGAAACTCAAAAAGACAATTTTCGAAAACAAATGAAGGAATTTGCAAAGCGATTAAAAAGTATTAAGAAGACTTATGGTGAAAGTTCAGAGGAATATATCGAAGCCAATAATTCATTCAAAGCTTATGGCTGCGAAGCAGGAACGAAAGGATGTTCGGAGAAAGTTGGATCGAGTCAGGTGATTGTCGAGGTGGGAACATTACCCGCGGGGGAATCCGCCATGGAAAATCGCGGTGCGGATGGTAAGAAAGCAATTGTTACCTTAGACTCTGCCGCTTTGTCGAATGGGTATGATATTTTGGGCGACATTGCACATGAGGGAGTTCATGCCCACGATGACATCAATTACATAAATAGTAACAAACAACAAAAGGTTTCGGATTATGAAAGTGAGCGACGCGGCTTTGTGGTCACATCAGCGATCGAGGAGCTAGTCGCATCCAGATCATCTCGAAGCAGTGGTATAGCCCAAGTTACAATTTATGATCAATCTTGGAAAACCTTAAATCCTAAACTGAAACCCTCGGAGAATGTTCGTAACGAGCGAGCCAAACAGATAGATAAACTTCTCGCAGTTCCGCGGTCACAAGGTGGCATTTATGGCTTTACGAAAGATGCACCTGGACAGTCATATTTCCCATAAATGTAACGATGAATCTTATGAAAAATTTACTTTTTATATTTCTTCTGCTGTCGGCGCAGACAATGGCTCAAAGTGACGCGAATGCTTGTAAGACGCATACTAATCGCATTAACCAAAAACGGCCGACGGCGTATGTTACATTCGAACGGCTGGGTGAAAAAGAAAGTAACGGGGAGAGACACATTATCTTGCGTTTGCACAATAATACGTCAGAAAATCTTTTTGTTAGAACGCAGGGCGATGAAACGGGTGACGATCTTAAGGTCTCATATGAAGTTCGTTGGATTCCAGGTACGGAAGCCTCGCATGTTTCAGCTAAGCTGCCTTTGGGTACGACGCTATTACACAAATCAACCGTCCAACGAATAGGGTGCGGTGAGTCGCTGATGTTTAGTGTTCCTGAATCTCATCTTCTCACTGACTTCGCTGTGTTTGTCTTTTTCAGTTACGAGCGAGAATTTCTTGGAAGTATTGGGGGTGATTTCTCGATCGTCCACCAAGCTCCGTTTTGGAGCACATGGCTTCCAAAAGAGCTCATGATCAAGCCTTAGACAGTAAGTTTCTTAATGAAAAGTGAGTTGGAAAGAGGGCCGGTCGTGAAAGACTTGCTTGACGATAATGGCGATCTCTCGATGGTGCAGAGTGCAAGGTGTTTGGACCCGACGCCCGGGACGAACGCCGCCTGCTCCGCACAGGCGGGCCTTTGGAACTACGCCCGGCATTTCACCTACAACGCCGCCGGGGCCGTCCCCTCTATGCAGCTCGGGAACGGCCGCTGGGAATCGACCGCGTTCAACTCCCGGCTCCAGCCCACCCGGATCGCGCTAGGCGTGACCGGCAACGGTGCCCAAGCTCACGACCTATTGAAGCTCGACTACGGCTACGGAGGGGCGAACAACAACGGCAACGTCCTCAGCCAGACGATCACGGTCCCGAGCGTGACGATCGGCGGGACGACGCACAACGGTTTCACTGCAGTGCAGAATTACGCTTACGACTCTTTGAATCGGCTCGACGACGCGGCGGAGTACATCGACGGAAGCCAAAATCCGTCGTGGCGGCAGGATTTCAAGTACGACCGCTACGGCAACCGCAACTTCGTCGAGTCGAATACGACCGTCGTGGGATTCGATAAACTCTGCAGCAACAACACCGAAGTATGTGCCGATCTGAGGAAGGTGTTGAACCCGTCGGCAAATATATCGGACAACCGCCTGAGTTCGTCGGAGGGTTACGATTTCGACCCATCAGGCAACACAGTCCGCGACCCACAAAGCCGACGCTTTACCTATGACGGCGAGAACAAGCAGGTGAAAGTGGAAACGCTCGACCTGAACGGCAACCCGGTATCGACGGTCGGCGAGTATTCTTACGATGGCGACGGCCGCAGGATAAAGAAGCACGTCCCCTCGACTGGCGAGGTTACGGTGTTTGTTTACAACGCATCCGGCCAGCCTGTCGCCGAGTATTCAACCGAGATCTCGAAGACTCCAAAAGTAAGCTACACCACCGCCGACCACCTCGGCAGCCCTCGGATCCTAACCGACGAAAACGGCGTCACCATCTCCCGCCGCGACTTCCACCCCTTCGGCGAAGAGATCCTTAATGCGCACCGCCACATGGGCCTCGGCTACACCCCGGATGATGTACGGCAGAAGTTCACCGGCTACGAACGTGATAATGAATCTTCGTTAGACTTCGCCGAGGCTAGATACTACGGATATAACCACGGCAGGTTCACCTCGCCCGATCCGCTAATGGCTTCGGCTCGGAGAAGCAACCCGCAAACTTTTAACCGATACGCTTACGTTGCGAACAATCCTTTGAATTATATCGACCCAAGTGGGATGGTAGCCTGTCCGCCGGGGGAAGAGTGTGAAGTTATTGATGGAGAGGAAGTCATTATCGACAAAGGTCCCCCGATTGTCATTGAATCCAAGTACGATCCCGCGACGAGTGCTCCGGGATGTGGTGGGAAGACAACAGGCGAGTGTTCGCAGTATGCCAACCAGCCCCCCGCGGCGGCTTTGTCGGGCCGCCGCCAGTTGTAGCTCCGGGCGCTCCGGCTCCGGCTCCGGTGACGGCTCCGGCACCGGGAGCGGCACCGAGCGCCGGACGGGCAATTGTCAGCAATGTAGGGCGAGCTATTGTCGGGACACTACTTGCTCCGGCAGCAGTAATTCTTGCTTTACCTTCAACAGTGCAGGCACCCGCGCCGGCTACGGCGGGACCAGGCACTACAACCACAACTGACGAGGAGCAAGATCGTGATCCTTTCGTTGGCGTTTACCGCGTGGCCGGTGGAAGCTCAGAAATAAACGGTGTTTGGTGGACGCCGGTCATTCCTACTTCGGTTCAGAATTATCGAGGCGCAGCAGCACTTCCGCCAACAAATACTGGTGAAACACTTGTAATAGGGTCGGTTCGAAATTCCAATATTGTTTATCGAGGAATTGCCGCGCCCCAGCCCCAATGGGGGCATCCGGGTGGAGCCATTGAATATAGAGTTGTTCCTGGAAGCGTGATAATTCACGGTACGCTGCCGTTAAGACCCAGATTATGAAAACTAAGACACTATTTCTGACTTCCGAAGAGTACAAACTTCTAAGCCAGGTTAGACAAGTTAAATCGTACGAGTGGAGAATCGTTCAACAGCAGCGTTGTCTGGTCGTAATTGTGGATTTGCCTCTTGAATACCCTGAAGACCCTAAAACGGCGACATCCGTTCTGTACTTAAACAATAGATTTGTTGAACAACAAGAGGAATTCGAAGAACTCCGTTCCTTCCCACTGTATGTCCATGTATCGATTCCAAAAGTAGCCAATAACAAAAATGTCGACTCATTTGACGACCTTTTGCATGTGGCCTGGGCAGAAATATACGACAAGATTTCGGAGGCAGAAATTCATGCCTGACACACAGAACTTTAAGGGCAAGTCCGGTGTCACGTCTGCGATTCTGCGATATTAGGGCAAGTCCGGTGTCACGTCTGCGATTCTGCGATATTTGCGAGGTATAATTTTTCGACTTGGTCGCGGGCATAAATGAGTTTGCGGTCGGTTTGGAGTTTTTCGCGAGCGGCGTCGTGGCGGCGGCTGATGTTGGACGTGTCGAGGCCGGCGACCAGGTGGCCTGAGCCTATCTCTGACCGGAGTTGCGAGGGTATTTTGCTAGAACATCCAGAATATCTGAAATGAGGAGATCGTGATCGAAAGGCTTTGTTGCGTAGCGGTGGAACCCTGATTCGTGGGCTTTTCGACGGCTTTCGTCGTTTGCGAACGCGCTGAGAGCGATGGCCGGAAGATCGCCGCCTTTGGCCTCGGGCAAAGCGCGAATACGCGAGACCAGCGAATATCCGTCCTCGTCAGGCATCGCGAGATCGGAGATCAATAGATCGATCTCGGCAGCAGCTTTTTCCAGTTCGCCAAAAGCCTTCCTGGCGGAATCGACCGCTGTGACCTTTGCCCCGCTCTTTTCGAGAAACATCTGCAGGACCTCGCGGGAATCCGTATTGTCCTCGACGATAAGGATCGATAACCCGGTCAGCGGCTTTTGAGCCTGCTCGACGCCTTTTGTTGGCTTGCTGGTCACTGCTGCGGGATCGTTCGTGATCGGAAGCGTAACGGAAAACAGCGAGCCCTTGCCGAGTCCTTTGCTCTGCGCACGAACGTGTCCGCCGTGGCGTTCGGTCAGGATCTTTACGATCGAAAGGCCAAGGCCCAATCCCATGTTCCCGCCGCCGCCGTCAGCATCCGCTTGTGAGAACTGGCGAAACACGTTCGGAAGATTTTCCGCGCTGATGCCCTTTCCATTGTCACTAACATCGACCGTCACCGCTTCGGCGCCTGTTTTAAGAGACACGACGATCTCACCGCCTGCGGGCGTGAATTTCAGTGCGTTAGAGATCAGGTTGCTGAACACCTGCTGCAGCCGGGCAGAGTCGCCGACCGTCATCAGGTGTTCAACGTCGGATTCGAATCGGTAATCGATCTTGGCGTTTTCAGCCGCGGGCCGGTGAGCCTCGAATGATCCGCGCACGGCTTCGCAAATATCCATCGGGCGATACTCAAGCCGGAGCTTTCCCGAGGCAACACGTGCGGAATCGACGAGGTCGTTGATAAGTTTGGTTTGTGTGCGTGCGCTGCGCTCTATTGTCTCGAGCGCGCTTTTTCGGGTTGCGTCGTCTACCTCTTTCGTCAGAAGTATTCGTGACCAGCCAATGATCGCATTGAGCGATGAACGGATCTCGTGCGAGACAAATGCGAGGAAGAAATCCTTTGCACGGTTCGCCTCGACGGCTTCGTCGCGTGTTTTCTTTACGAGGTCGTTGACCCGCTTCAGCTCGTCTGCAGCTAGCTTTTGTTCAGTGATCTTACGGAGCGCTCCCATCATCCGCTGTGGGCGCCCCGTACTGTCGTGTACCGACTTTCCGTCTGCCGAGATCCACTCGATCCGGCCGTCGCCGTAAAGAACACGAAACTCGGCAGAGTACTTTTGTGCGCTTTCTCGGGCAGAACCGATGAACCGCTCAACTATCTCGCGATCGGCCGGGTGAACGACGGCGAGACATTGCTCGAACGTCAATTGGTCGTAGCGGGGCACTTCAAAGATCTCGTTACAGCATGGTGTCGAGTGGATCTTATCGTTAGCGAAATCCCAGAACCAGAGTCCTATGTCGGCATTCTCAGCAGCTAAGAGCAATTGATCATTCTCACCGCGAACGTCCGCAAATCGCGATGAGGACTGCAGTATCTCCTGCCCGCCGATGAAAATTAATTTCTTATCGCCGCTTGTGACCGGTACGAGCGTTACGTCGAACGGAACCTTTTCATCGGCGTGCACCCTGAAATCAATGGTAGTTTTCTCGGACGAACCTGCAGAACAAACTGCGATCGCTTTTTCGAGTATTTTTGGCGTGGCTTCGGAGCTTTGCCAAAAGACGGTCTGGGAGAACGCCTGGCCTTTCAGCAGTTTGGGGTTGGTCCCGGTGCGTTTAAAGATATTGCCGTCCAGATTTACGACGGTACCGTCACATTCCAAGACGCCGAACAGATCAAAGACCGAGCCGAAAACGGTCTCGGCATGGTCCCCAAAGAATAGATCGATCTCCATTCCCGGCTCGGCGGGCGATGATTCAGGCGTCATAAATGTAGTGTGTCTGACCTTTGCCGACAAAACAAGCACAGCAATTGCCTTGCCAACGACAAGTGAACTCAAAACCTGTATTTTTGGGGTTTATCTGAATACGATTTCTAAAAGCGTTCGATTTTGATACAATATAGCGCATACGGCCGAACACTAAAACTATGCAATTCAAAGCACTTGCGATCGACGATGATCCGACATCGCTGAAGCTTCTGGAGTTTCAGCTAAAGTCTGAGGGATTTGACGTGACAACCGCGGAATCCGGAAACGCCGGCATCGAACTGATAGGTTCACATGATTTCGACGTTATCCTTACCGATCTTCACCTGCCGGACATCAGCGGCATCGGCCTGATCCAAAAATCACGTGAGATCGCACCGGCGACCGAGATCATTATGATCACCGGCGATCGATCTAAGGACAATACGATCGAGGCGACCAAGGCCGGTGCGTTCTGGTATCTGGAGAAGCCCTACGAGGAAGAAGAACTCCTCGAGCTGGTCAATAAGGCAGTCGAGCGAAAGCGTTACGCGGCCGAGATCCGTGAACTTCGCGGCAGATTATCCAGCCCGACATCATACGAAGGTATTATCGGCGGCAGCCGTGCGATGCAAAACATCTACGCGATCATCGACAGCGTTGCTGAATCAGACGCGAACATTTTGATCCTCGGCGAATCCGGGACGGGTAAGGAAGTGATCGGTAATGCGATCCATTACAAAAGCCATCGCTCAGGCAAGCCATTCGTTAAGGTCAACTGCTCGGCCCTTCCGAAAGACCTGATCGAATCGCAGCTCTTCGGCCATGTAAAAGGATCGTTCACGGGAGCTAACGCGGATAAAGAGGGGTTTATCGGACAGGCAAATCACGGAAGCCTGCTGCTCGACGAGATCGGTGAGATGCCGATAGAGCTGCAGCCGAAGCTTTTGCGTGTGTTGCAGGAAAAGGCTTACTACCGCGTCGGCAGCGACAAACCGCAGGAAGCTGACTTTCGATTGATCTCTGCAACTAACCGCGATCCCTTCGAGGCTATCAAGGACGGACAGCTCCGCGAAGACCTTTATTACAGGATCAATACCATCGAGATACGCATACCGCCGCTTCGCGAGCGAATGGAAGACATCCCGATGCTTGCCGAGCACTTCTTAAAAATGTACGGCGAGAAATATCGCAAGGAAGGCACTACCTTCACTCAACAAGGCTACGATCAGCTGCTGAACTATCACTGGCGCGGTAATGTGCGTGAGCTGCAGAACGTTATCGAACGCGCCGTTTTGCTGAGCAATAGCGGAAAGATCGATAACCTAAACATCCCCCGCAGCGAAGGGCAGCAGTTTGCTGTGCCTGAAGGCTCGGCTTTTTCGGCGGCGACTGCGGCCGGGCCCCTTGCTTCGATGCCTCGACTCGAATCACTGAGTTCGGCACTCGGGCAGCCGAGCATTCCTATTGGCGACGATCCGTTCGAGGCGATCGGGAAGTTGGTTGCCGAGAGCGTTAAGGACCGTGAAGAAGGAACCGAAGGCCCCGACGTTTTCGAGAAGATCGAAGGAAGCGTCGTGCGGGCCGTTCTTAAAAAGACCAAGGGCAACAAGCAGGCGGCAGCGAATCTGCTTGGTGTATACCGCCCGAGGCTGTACGGAATGATCAAGCGCCACAAGCTGGACGACGAGGAATAAAAAGTAAACCTGATCACAAACGAAAAATGCCGCAGCCATTCTGACTGCGGCATTTTTCGGTTGCTGGTCTTTGCCTATTTCGTCGACACCGCCGGTGCCTTGATCTCGACATCAACCTCTTGCTTCTTGGTACCCGAAAGCAAGCCTGAGTAATAAACCGCTCCCGCAATGATCGCAACGATAATGATCATCGCGACCGCCCAGATAAGATTACTGCCTGTGTTTTCCTCTGCCATAACTTTTTATAACGCTCCTTTTTGAAATCGTGTCGTCTGACGCGACTGTTTAAGCAACCGACGTGCCAATTCCTAGCTGGCCAATAAAATCAGTAATTACGGTATTTGCGGTTTGGGAAGCGTTGATACTACTCAAATTGTGCGCATTATAACGATACACCCTCGAGCCCCCGCGATCGAGCAAATCGCTTCAAACATTATAGGTTACGGCACTTTGCGAGCGCTTCGATTTCTTTGGCTCGCCATTTGCACTACTCATTAGCGTAGCCGTCCGTTCTGGGCTACCGAAACTTCTCCCGTTTCACTCGTTTCGGCACTCAAATTTAAAGGAGATACGGCGGCTTAAGTTCAAGGAGGAGTTATGAGATCAAATTTTTTGAGGGCTTTTAGTGTGGCTTTTGCGATCCTCACGATCGCAACTGTCAATAATACTTTTGGCCAAAATGTTCGCGCGACCAACGCCCAGATACGGACGTTGCTTCAGCGTATTGAAACCAAAACAGATACATTCAAACTTGCAATGGAGCGTTCGCTCGATCGCAGCATGCTTAATAATACAAATCGCGAGGATCGGATAATGAACCTCATCGGCGATTTCGAGATCGCAACTGATGGACTGCGTGATCGATTCAACTCGCGCCAGACCATCGGTTCTGAGGCGACAAATGTATTGAATTCGGCACGATTCATCGATTCCTTTATGACGCGGAATCGACTGAACGCAAATGTCCAGAATCAATGGGCAAGCATTCGCACGGATCTTGACACGTTGGCGACTTACTACCGCGTCAGCTGGTCATGGACCGGTACGGGAACCGTCGGAGGTCCGTACGTCCGGCCGTATACTGTGAATGACAATCAAATGCGTTCGCTGCTCGCGAGGATCGAGAACAAAACCGATCTTTACAAGCGGCAGATGGAGCGCTCGCTGGATCGCTCGCTTTGGAACGACACACGCAGCGAAGACTCGATCAACAACTATATATCGCAGTTTGAGAATGCTACGGACCGACTTCGTACGCGTTTCAACTCGAATCAGACCGTAATGGCGGATGCTTCGGAAGTTCTTAATCGGGCTTTGTATATCGACCGTTTCATGACGTCGAATCGGCTGCCGGCGACAACACAGAATCGTTGGAATAACCTGAAGACAGATCTTAACACGCTCGCTACTTATTATCGGGTGAGTTGGAACTGGAACCAGGTTCCTTTCGATGGCTCACCTGTAGGCGGACCTTACGTCCGGCCCTATTTTGTTAACGACAACCAGATGCGAACGCTGTTGGCACGGATCGAGAACAACACCGATCTTTACAAACGGCAGATGGAGCGTACGCTCGACCGATCGCTTTGGAATGATACGCGGAGCGAAGATTCGATCAACAATTACATCGCTCAGTTTGAGAGCGCGACCGATCGTCTTCGAACGCGCTTTAATTCGAATCAAACCGTTACGGCAGATGCCTCAGAGGTGCTAAATCGCGCACTGTACATCGACCGTTTTATGTCGGCCAACAAATTGCCGGCAGCGACCACGAATCGTTGGAATAATGTTAAGACGGATCTCAACACGCTGGCGAGCTACTACCGCGTCAGCTGGAACTGGAATCAGGTCCCGGTTGGAATCCCGTCTGGAGGCCGGTACGCAGGCTACCCTGGATATCCTGGTGCATTCGACCGGGCGATCACGGGCACATATCGATTGAACACGTCGCTCAGCGATAACGTTTCGACCGTGATCGCTCGCGACCTGATGTCGATACCGGCAGCACGTCGCACGACTATGCAGCGTAATCTCGAGCAGCGGCTTCGCTCGCCGGAGATGATCGCGGTGGAAAAGCGTGGTTCAAACTTCACGATGGCTTCGTCCAACGCGGGCCGTGGTGATTTTGTTGCCGACGGTGTCGCTCGAACCGAGACTAATAATCGTGGACGCCAGATCACGACTACGGTTAATGCAACCTATGACGGAATCGTTATAGAGAACGAAGGCGACCGGATCAACGACTTTTACGTGATGATCACGCCCGTTGACAGCGATCGGCTGCGCATCACGCGTCGCGTCTATCTGGAGAACCAGAATGAGACGATCACAGTTAACAGTATCTATGATAAAACGGATTCCGTTGCTCGTTGGAACAACGTGAACACTCGGCCGGGTTGGAACACACCCGTAACTGCCGGCGAGTTTTACGTCCCTAACGGAGCTCGGTTGACGGCCGTTCTTCGTAATGAAGTTAACACCCGCAGTTCGCAGGTTGGTGATAGATTTACGATGGAAGTGACGGCTCCTAATCAATATCGCGGTGCGATAATTGAAGGATATGTTGCTGAGGCAGAACGATCGGGGCGGTTTACCGGCCGATCCAACATCTCACTGTCGTTTGATCAGATCCGACTTACGGATGGCCGTACATTCCGCTTCGCAGGGTTGATCAATCAGGTGACACCGCTGAATGGCGATAACATCTCGATCAACAACGAGGGCACTATCCGAGACAGCAACCAGACCACGCAGACGGTTACGCGTGCGGGGATCGGCGCAGTTCTCGGAGCCATCATCGGAGCTATTGCAGGCGGCGGTGAAGGTGCCGCTATAGGTGCAGGTGTAGGAGCAGGTGCGGGTGCAGGTTCTGTGCTCATCACCGGACGTGATCATATCGAACTTCAACAGGGTTCGACGTTCCAGATCACCGCGTCCTCCCCGGCAAATGTCGGCAGGAATTACTAAACTTGCCTTTCTGAGGGAGCAGCATCTCGCTGCTCCCTTTTTTTGACAGTACCAAATAAAGAAGGAGCACTTAATGCAAATCGATAACGAGGACACAAACCCGACTAAAGACAATTTCAGTGCGAGTGAGATAGCCGAAGAAGGCAGCCTGATTGATGCGGACGACGTGCAGCGTCAAATGCTCCGTGGCGATGAAACTAAAGGTGATCCCGACCGGCGTGACAATGCGGGAGCTCCCGACCACGATGAAACCCCTCATGGCTACGGCGAGACGAAAAACCAGATCAAAAAGGAGTCAGAGCATCATGATCGATGACAAACTCGAGCGGGAGGAAGCACAGCGTGCTGCCAACTACGAAGCGATCAAGAGCGAGGTGAAAGCCGATGTCGGCGGGGAGATCGCGGCGGAGGCGGCTCACGTTCCGGTAGCGGACGCCCGTGCCAGGGACCTTGCAAAAGACATGCGGATCAGGGCAGTAGATGAGGTGGTCGAAACCGAGCAGGACGTTCAGCGAGGACGGGTTGTCGCGCGGATATCACAGTTTGTCGATTATGCCTTCTTCCTGATCTATGGACTGCTGATACTTAGATTTTTGTTAGAGCTTTTCGCCGCTCGGGAAGGCAACTCGTTCGTTCAGTTCTTGAAATCAATAAGTGGCCCGTTCTATGCGCCATTCAGAGGCATCGTTGCCAGCCCCTCAACAGCGGAAGGCTTTACGCTGGCTCTGCCGATAGTCATCGCGATCGTTGTTTATATGTTGGTGCATCTTGCGATAAACGGGCTTTTACGCATCCTTGCACATCGCAAGACACGTATCTGATCGCTTCGCGGGATGTTGTGATTTCGCAGGATGTGTAGTAAGAAGTTAGCCGAGGTTCAAAAACTAATTTAGGGGGACAATCGAATGTTCGACATGATTGGGCAACTTATAGCCGGACTCATAGTGGGAGTTATCGCACGACTCGCTCTCCCGGGCAAAGAGGCGTTTCCTGATGGAGCGCTTGGTTGGCTGCTTACCGCACTCCTCGGTGTCGCTGGCGCGTTTGTCGGATTTATGATCGCCTCGAGCCTGTGGCGGGCAGGTGACTCGGCATACACTGCGGCGAGCTGGACGATGGCGATCATCGGAGCGATTCTATTGCTGCTTCTGGTACGGCTGATCTTCGGGCGAAAAACTACTTAGATCTTCCATTGGATACGGAATTCGAATTGCCGTCGGTTTCTGCTGGCGGCAATTCCATTTTGATCAGCCCGTCAAATTCTATGTTATAACCAGCACCCTTGACCGGGACCGACATCTCTTCCTCGGTCGACCCTTCAGAATTGGCGATCCCGACACTTGCGAAGTAACAGGAAGCTCCGTGGGCTTTCGCGTGCCGTACCAGTTTCTCAAAAGCTTCTTTTCCTTCATCGAATCGGCCGCGTGCGGGATAAACTGCAGTGCGGACAACGAAGAAAGCTTGTTCGCCATCTTTGTTGGCAGCGATCTGCGGTTCGGAATGAATGTCGGCGAGTCCATCGGCGTATTCGATTGTCCACTCGTCCTTTTCTAATTGCTTTGTTACTATTTCGACCCCGAAAGCGTGGATCTCGCCCGCGGTCATTAGAGCCCTATCGTCCATAACAACCAATGTATACGATTGGACGCGGAGCGGCAATCGCGGTGCCGACGGGCTAGTAATTGGTACAAAAACAGCGTATACTAGTAGTTTCGAAACCGTATGAAAGAAGAACTAATAGCACTTGGCGGCGTAGTGATCGACAAACAGCCGAACGCCTATTTTAAGGTACAGGTCAACGACAGCGATCATATCGTGTTAGCTACTATCTCAGGGAGAATGCGTCGAAACCGTATCCGTATCCTCATGGGCGATCGTGTAGACGTAGAACTTTCCCCTTACGACCTGACCAAGGGCCGTATCACATACCGCCACAAATAATTACTCGAAGTAGGCTTCTGCGTAGTGGTGCCGATAGGCTCGCTGCGCAGTTTTGCGCATGCTCTCGATCGGGTCGCGGCGTTTATCACCGCGACCCATCCGACCCGAATTACCCGCATCCAGGGTGTCCGCAATCACATTTCAGTTCCGTCAGATCCTGATCTGCCGCCATCTTACACTGTGCACTGCAATAACCGGTGTCGCCATCAGCCCTGCAGGTACAAATTTCGTGTCCGCATTTGTTGTCGTCTGCCATATCGTTCCTCCTATTGTTGATCTCAGCGTTCGATGGACGCAAACATCATTCCTGCCCAAATTGCATTGTTTGCGGACGGTGAAGCAAATCGTCGGTCGCTACAACTCAAATCGTACAATCGGCTGAAAAAAACCAGTATTCCGGGCGGTTTAGCACTGGCACGTGCGTTGCACCTATCCATCGTAAGTACCGGAAGATACCGGCGAAATTGGGGGAACACACATGAGATCATTAAAGTTAAAGAATATTGCAGCGGGCCTTGGACTCGGTTTAGCATTTCTTGCCGGATTCGCGGTCGATGCTCAGGCCCAGAGTCCACGTGAAATACAGCGGCAGATCGAAGCCCGCGAGGCAGCTGAGCGACAACAGTATGAGTATCAGCGGCAGCAGTACGAGTACCAGCGGCAGCAGCAAAGGAATTCCCGCCGAAATAGCAGATATCGTGATCGGAATGATAACGGTCGGTACTACGGCGGTCAGCAAAGCGTGGAGGATCTTGCATACTTCCCGGGAACGCCGCGGCAGGCAATGAACGCCACGCTTCGGCAGGGATATTCGCAGGGATTGATGGCAGGACAGTTTGACGCACGTAAGAAAAAGTACAATCAGTCGAACGTGTACCGGAACACCGGTTCGGCTCCCAATTCCGGCGATCCGTCCGCGGCCGATTACCTCTATCGCCAGGGTTACCTCGAGGGTTACGAAGACGGATATTACGGCCGACGCCGTTACTAAACACCTTCGCTAGCATTATTTGGCCTCGTTCGATCACGGACGGGGCCGTTTCGCGTTTTCGGGGCATGTTAATATCGAACATATGACAGCAGAATTTGAAGCCCTGATGCACGATCCTGATCTTGAGTCGGAACGCGGTCCCGGCGGCACGCTTATCTTTCTTGACGGCGGGCAGTATTGTGTCGTGGGCCCAAATTTCATAAGCATCGACGAAAGCGACTGTTACGCTTTCGGTGAAACCGAAGCTGCTGCCATCGCGAATTACGCCCTTAAAACCAACGACATTCCTTAAAATTGCAACCTCTGCTCTATCCTTAGCCATCAGGAGAATATATGGAACGCAAGACCGCTGACGAATATCCTCAGGAATTACTCGACCTTTTTCATGAATGGCAGCACGGCGAGATCGACCGCCGCACATTCTTTAATGCCCTTGGCAAATTTGCCGTCGGCGGCTTAACGGTCGCGGCAATTGTTCAGAGCCTTACGCCGAACTACGCTTGGGCCCAGACCATTCAGCCGGACGACAAGGACATCACGGTCGGCTATGAGACCGTAGGATCGCCCAAAGGAAACGGCTCGATCAAAGGCTACCTCGTACGACCGGCAAAGGGCAAAAAGTTCGCATCCATGCTCGTTATACACGAGAACCGCGGCCTGAATCCCTACATCGAGGACGTTGCACGCCGTCTCGCCAAGGCCGGATTTCTGGCGTACGCACCTGACGGGCTTACGTCAGTCGGCGGTTATCCGGGCGATGAGCAAAAGGGAGCCGAGCTCTTTCGCAAGGTCGACGGCACCAAGATGACCGAAGATTTCGTCGCCTCGGCCCAATGGCTTCGCAAGCATAAGGCCAGCACCGGTAAGCTCGGTGCGGTCGGCTTTTGCTTTGGCGGCGGTATGGTCAACGCTCTCGCCGCCATGCTTGGTAAAGATCTCAAAGCCGGTGTCGCTTTTTACGGCCGCCAGGTCGGCGTCGCCGCAGTGCCGAAGATCCAGGCACCGCTTCAGTTTCACTATGCCGGCAACGACCAACGGATCAATGAAGGCATCGCGGAATACGAAGCTGCACTTAAGGCCAACAAGAAACCCTTCGAGTCCTATATGTACGAAGGCAAGCAGCACGGTTTTCACAACGACACCACGCCACGATACGACGAGGCCGCGGCAAAACTTGCATGGGAACGCACGCTCAGCTTCTTCAATAAGCACCTCAAGTAACCACGTTCCGTCGCTTTCGATCTCGGCCCGGCCATTTTACAATGAGCCGGGCCTTTTGGCGCGTCACCAACCGTGCATTTGGTGAACACAACTGGTGACGCATTTCGCAACTTGGTGAACACAAGTTGGTGACGCGTTTTGCGAAACCCGTTATGGGTGCGCCACCAACGAATCTGGCGCACCTGGCGCAGGGTGGCGCAGTTAACGGCGTTTTTAGGCAATTTTGCTTAAGGTGTGCCACAAAGAACGCATGGTTTAAGCAAAAACTGCCAAAAAACGCGATTTTTGTCCCAGGTTGAGCGAGCGCGGGTGGAACGGTGCGGAACAAGAATGGGCGTTTTCGACGTTTTTTGCTTAAAGTATGCCGAAGCTGCTTAAGCCCCATTGGCGACATGCTGCTGTTTCAAAGATTGCCCGGTTGCATTGCACAACCGGCTCCGGCGAATTATCGGTCATATTCCGAGCGGTACGAATGCCAAAATGCGCGACATGCGCGATTTGCACGAAATGAAAGGTTGTGGAATAAATGTAGCGTTCGATGGCGTTGCGGTGACCGCCTGCGGGATCATCGTTAGGGAGAAATTATTATCATGAGGACCATTCTTTCAGGCGCCGTGCTCGTGCTTGCGATCGCGTCCGTCGCAGCCGGCCAGTATAAAGAGGGAAGCGAGGAAGACAAGCTGATACAGCTCGACAAGGCATGGACCGCCGCCGAGCTAAAGGGTGACAAAAAGGCCGCCGGCGAACTGGTCGCTGACGACTACGTCGGCACCACGCAACGCGGCGCGCTGGAAAACCGTGCCCAGTATATTGCGTCGGTTGTCCCAAATTCCGACGAGGTCGTCTCCGACGAATACCGCGTCACCATCCACGGGAAGATGGCGATTATGACCCACCGAGCCACCGTCAAAGGCGTCCGAAACATCCAATTCCGCAGCACACATATCTGGATCAAACGAAACGGCGAATGGAAGATCATCTCTCACCACGGCAGCCAGGCCACTCCCGAGATAGAGTGAAAATTACTGATGTCGCACTTCCGGATCCGACCGCGGGAGCAGTTTATTGGCATGTGTCGGACGAGCTGGCGAAGGTTGCGGAGTTTATGATCCGCTGGCTGGCGGTTTGGGCGTCGGCGTTGCCTTGCGGGGCGACGGTGATGACGGACCAGACGCGTTCGGGCTTCGTCTTTTGATAGATGCAGCAGCCTTTTACCTCAAAGACCTTTCCGTTTCGGGAAAAGGTACCGTCATATTTCGCCTTCGAATCGGACGTCACATCGACGGTGTATTTGAGGTCGCGGGCTTGGTTACGGATCGCGGTCATTGCCTTGTCGGCTAGGTCCTTTATCTCGAACTTTTGTTTTCCGGTGAGCTCAAGCTGGCTGTAGGACGAGGTGAAGTCCTTGTTTTCGTAGGCGTGGATCTTGACGGCTTCGAAGATGGCCTTTGATCCCGGCGGCAGCTGCGAGGCGGCCGGCGATCTGTCGGCAGGCTCGCCCGGGAGCTCGACGCTGATGTCCATAGATTCGAGATCGAATGTCTTCCACTCTTTGCCTGCAAGGGAGAAGTTTGGCGATGAGTCGTCGATGGCGGTTGGCAGCTTGTCGCTGATCTGTTTTTGCAACTGTCCGCAGCCCAACACCACGACCAACCCAAGGATCACCACGATAAGGGAAGTCTTGTTTTTCATCGGATGGAATTTAGCACGAGTGCAGCAAACCACCAAACCGCCATCCAGTTGAACGCGAAGGTTGGGCCTTCGGCAGAGAGGATGAGGGGGCTGAATCAGTTGAGAAGAAAGTCGCGGATCGTTTTCACGACTTCCGGCTTTTTCGCCGGGTCGTTAAAGAAATAGTGATGCGTGTCGGTCAGCTCGATGATGCGAGCTCCGGGGATCTCACGACGCAGTTTTTCAATGCTGCGACGCTGATACGGCCGGACCACATTCGCGATGAAATCGTCGGCAGCTTTGCGTTTTTCAGGCGGTGTATCGGGTGCAAGTTCCTCGAAGTATTTCTCAAATATCGCATAAAAGCTAAGAACGGGCGCACGGATGCTTTTGTACGGCGGTTCGTAGAACGTGAGGTGGCGGACATATTCGTCGAATATCTTTTCTCGCTCCGACATTTCCGACCGTTTCTTCGGCGGAGCAGGCGGGTCGATAGGATCTTGCGCCTCGATCGCCGGAACGTCGCGGCGAAAATAAGCTGCATCCAGATAGATGAGCTTTAGCGTTCGTTTCGGATATTTTGCGGCGAACGATGACAGTTCGTTCCCGGCCGCAGAGTGCCCGACCAAATGCGTCTTTTTGACCTTCATATGGTCAAGGAAATGACGGACGTCCTCGGTAAGCGTGTCGACGTCGTAACCGGTGGCGGGCTTATCGGATTCGCCATGACCGCGGCGGGTGAGTACGAGAATACGAAAACGGTCTGTAAATTCCGGCACGAATTCATCATAAACGTGAGCGCTGTTGCCCATACCGGTAATGAACAGCAGTGTCTCGCCCGAGCCGCCCCAGTCGAGATAGTGCAGCCGCACGCCATTCACGTTCGCAAAACCGGTCGTGTGCGATGCGGTGTCCTCACTCGGTTGACCGAGGGTGGTAATTGACGTCAGTAGCAGCAATATCGCGAGCGTGCAGATCCTCATTGTGGGGCATTATACACGAGAAACCGGCAATCGCCGTGATCAGCATTTACCTTAAAGCACAACGGCCAGTTCTGTGCGTACAGTGTAAAAGTTTGCCTCGATGATAGGTTTTCAGCATTTGAACCGCACTCATTTATAACCGCATACGCGGGCAAATATAAATACGCTTAAGGAGAGCAAATGAAAACATTATTTTCAGCAGTTATTTTGGGAGTGGTGCTGGCCGCGGTTCTGCCGGCTGAGGCTCAATCGAATCGCGGTGTTAGAGGAGTAAAGACGGCGGTGGTGGAATTCACTCCCGGCCCGAAGGCCTCCGCGATGACCGACAACGCGAAGCGCTTCCTGCACACACAGCTTTCTGCCTCGATGATGAAATCGCGGAAGTTTGACGTCTACGACACACGGCACACACATAACGCCACCAAAGGTGACCTTGCCGCGATCAACGGCAGTTCAACGGCAGCGGCGATCAGGGCGGCGAAACAGTTGGGCGTTGCGTACATCCTTACGGGCACTGTTACAGAATACACACCGAAGCTTGCGGACGAGCACGGATCGGCCGAGGTCTCGGTGCGATTAATTGAAGTTGCGACCGGTAAAGTTGTCTACAAGGGCGAGGTCTCAGTCAAAAGCGGTGGAAAGATGCGAACCGGCAGCGACGTCGAGATGCAGTCGTACGTCATGAAACACATCATCGATCAACTGACCGAGGTGCTTATCGCCTACGTATAAGCGGAATTCGACACGAAAAAAGAAGGCCTCGGTATTCGCCGGGGCCTTTGGTAATTGGCGGCGATCGCGGGTTCTAGCCCAAGACGATCTGGCCGTCAACAAGACGCAATTTGCTCGGTTCGGCCTTGAGTACCATTTGAATAAGCATGCCAGCGATTTGTTTGTAAGCGGCGAGCGTTTCGGTGTTTTCCGTCTCTTTGCCCTCAAGATAACCGGCGGTCAGCAGACCGGCAAATCCAATGAGCATATTGTGGAAGCCCTGTTTATCTTTATTTGACACGGATGCGAACTCAGGCATTTCGTCGATGGCCGCATTAACTACCTTATAGTATGCGAGGACGGCATCGTCGCTAGGAGTTTGTCGGTCGTCGTAAACCATCATCGCCGTGCCGGTAAAAAATGCCATTGCCCCTGCGATATTGTTCCGAATGCCTTTTGCGGCCGCCTCTTTCTCGTACGCGGTCTTAGTGGCGGTATAGATCGTTCGGATCAGCTGTTTTTCTTCGGGCGTTTCACCGAGGGCATCGGCGAGAGCTTTGGCCGTGTCGACGGAAGCGTCGGGGCGAAATACGCCGTAATTCCGGACGACCGGCGGCGGAGCTACCCTTGGCCCGTTAGCAGCCGGTGCCTTTCCCGCGGCAGCCTCGCGTTCCGCTTTCTCAACGGCAGCCAGGCCAAACTGTTTGACCATTGCAGCACGCGCCATCGCCCTCTGCATTTGCATCTGTGAATACTGGTACATGTTCTGTGTCGCCATAGCGAGACCGAACGACCCGTAGACCGTCCCGTAGCCAGTGTTATACCCGCCGCTGTACGCGTTGTAGGTCTGTGCACTCGTACCCGCAGCACTCGTTCCTATAAGTACAATTAGGAGGGCGCATGCCCGTGACAAATTGATTGGTCGCTTCATATTTTTTCTGTGATCGTTAGATTTTCAACCCTCAAAATAGTACGCGGTAGTATCGGGAAAAAGGGGTCATTTTGCATAGGGAAAATACGCGGACCGGTATCCATCAACGAAACTTATTGTAAACATAACGAAAGTCGGATAGTATGGCTGCACAACTACCACCATTAACTTAGCCTTCGGCTGGATCATTCAGCCGGATCAAGGAGAAACTATGAAGATAGCAGCCCCCGCATGTCTCGCCTTTCTTTTGATATTTTGCGTCCAGATACTTGCGGCCCAGATCACTGTCCAACCAGGCTCATTTATTACGTTGACTGACGCTCCCGCTGATAATGGAGCGGCCGGCGATAACGGCAGTCTGCAGTTCGACATGGCCTCATCGTTCAATGTAAACACCCGTACCATCAGGGCACGTGTGCGAACGCATCCGAATGCCGTAGCCGGTGAAGGGGTTGCCTCGTCGCGAATCTATTACGAGTTTCAGGTGGGCAGCACTCCCGAGAGCTTTGGGCAAGCTCTTGAGGGGCTTGTGACCTATTCCGTGGACTGGAGCGGTCACCAGCTGATAATTACCGGAGGCCTGTCCAATGCGGATGTAGATTCGGTGATAATACTGCGCGATATGACTACCGGAACCAACATTTATACGCAGCAGGTCCATCAGCTGGATCTCGAAACGTTTAAAGTGAGAAAAGTGACACTTGGCCTGAACTATAACGATTCAGGAAATACTTCCCGTACGTTTCCCGCGGTATTTC
Source organism: Acidobacteriota bacterium (assembly GCA_023389035.1). Classification (GTDB taxonomy): domain Bacteria; phylum Acidobacteriota; class Blastocatellia; order Pyrinomonadales; family Pyrinomonadaceae; genus OLB17. Next base: position 162,573 of record JAEWFC010000023.1, on the reverse strand, counting down.
GGCGTGGGCACACCTACCGCGTCACGCTCAGTATGGCGACAACCGCCTCTCTGCTCTCACCAATACTCTCGGGCTCAAGCGTCGTCAGCGATTATAGCGGCGATGGTATACGGTTGGACTCGCTTGCGGTAATGCTCGAGATCGATCAAAGAGATCTGCTCCGCAGGCTCGATCGCGTAGAAAATCATAGGCACGTTTACCTTACAGGCCGAGGCGAAGGTCATAACAACACCGAAGCCGTCTCGTCCTCGCCGGTAATAGTCGAAACCAAAAAACTTGCACCAGCAGAAGATCAGCCGCAGAAACCGCAATAGAATATTGACTGGAAGCGTAAGAAAAAGGCCTCGTTCAAATGACCGAGGCCTTTTGTTTGCGTTGAGCCCTTACTTACGTGGCCACCGACACGGCGTGCGGGCTACTGACACGTGCTTGTTCGTTGATGCCTCGCGAAGGTCACCGGCATGGGGTTTCGATGGTGCCGCCAAGTCGGAGGAATTCGGCTTCGTCGATGGCGGCCTCTTGCTTGTTTCCGAGGGCGCAGTTTGCCTCGGCGCGAACCGCATAAGCGTCATGGCGAGAAGGGTCGTCTGCAGGGAGTCTTTTGATAGCGATGTCCGCGGCAGCGATGGCATCGGTGTATCGCTTCAACAGAAGCAGCGCCTTTCCTCGCGGAATCTGACTGTAATACTGTTTCGGCTTGATCACGAGCGCTTTGTCGAAATCCGCGAGCGCCTCACGGGCTCTGCCCAGGTCGATCCAGATCTCGCCGCGTGTCAAAAGGTAAACGATATCGTCCGGGAAGTAGGTGACGGCTGCGGTGGCCCTTGCCAAAGCGTTGCCGTAACGCCCGGAGGACTTGTCAGAATTGATGTCTTCGTAAATGTCGTTGTAGAAATAATACCTCGTCGCCTCCGCGTCTTGACTTGATCTGAAAGCGCCGGGTTTCCCTAGAAGTACATAGAGGCCTGCGACGTGGGCCTCGTGCCTGAGCAGAGCGTTATCACCGGTCGATGGCTTTAGAAATGCGGCGGCCCGTTCCAGTTCCGCGATAGCGTCGGAGTAGCCGCCGCCCTCGATGTGGATGTTCGCCCGTAACTCATAGGCCTCATAGGTGACGCCGACCGCGATCGAGCGGTCGATGTCCTGCCGGGCGGGAACGGGCTTTCGCATTGAGATGTTAACCTTCGCCCTTGCGAGCAAATATTCCGGACGGTTGGGGTCGGCAGCGATCGCCTTTGTGTAGGACGCTATCGCCTTCGCAGCGTCGCCGTTTTGGAAATGATCGTTGCCCTCAGCGTAGAGGGCCTCGGCGGCAGGCGATGTCCCGCTCTCGGACAAAAGGCGGAAGAACGAGTATTCGAAAGATCGCTTCGTGCCGTTCGCGTTGATCCAGTCGAGGTGAGTTTTCGCGACGGCGGGCTGTCCGTCGAGGAGTGCCTTGATACCGATGATAGAGCGGCCTTCGGTTTTCTTTTCGTCATCACCAGCCGCGGCCAGAAGCCGGGCGGCCGTGAGCTGGCCGTCCAGAAACTTAAGCAGGCTGTCGGTCCACGCGCCGGGCGTGGAAGCCTTTATACGCAGTTTGACGTTTGCGGCCGCATCAGCGGGCTTGCCGTTCATCCTCAATGCCAGATATTCAACGATCGCGGCGTAGGGCGCGTTGCCCTTCATACCGTGTCGCGACATCACACCGCTTGCTTCGGATTCGGCGTCCCAAAAATTCTTTCTCAACAAGGCGACCCAGGCCGCGGAGATCCGGATGTCGGCGTTCGCAGGATCGAGCTGGCTCGCCTTTATCACGTCGGCCCTGGCGCGGTCGAGATCGAGCCGGTCGCGATATACCAACCCGCGGTCCAGGTAATATTTCGCGGCCTTCGGGTCTTCTTTGATGGCCGAAGTGAAAGCCGTGAGAGCGTCCGCGAAAAGCTGCTGGTCGTGATAAACGTGGCCGAGGTGGTGGAGCGCGTTGACGTCTCGCGGGCTGATGGCCAGGGCCTTTTTCAGGTCTTCGACCGCCGCCGGATAACGTTTGATCGAATAGTAAGCGTAGCCGCGCGACACGTAAGGAATCGGGCGACTGGGAGCGATTTTGACCGCTGTATCAAAATCGGCAAAGGCTTTAGTCTTATCGCCTTTCGCCAGATACACATTTGCACGGGCGATGTGGCTTTCGACGTCATCTTTACCGGCGATCTCGATGAGGCGCGTGTAATCGGCGATAAGTCCGTCTAGGTCACCCAATTCTTTTCTGACCGCAAGACGGGCGTTTACGGCAAACCGATCAGCCGGGTCGATTTCTATCGCCTTCGAATATTCCGTCAGCGCCGCCTTATAATCTTTTTTCGAGTATGCGATATGGCCCCTCAGAAGGTAGGCGGGACCGGGCTTTTCCAGTATCGGGATGGCCGTCGTCACATCGGCCCAGGCGCCGTCGTAATCTTTTTGGCCCCAGCGGATCTCGCCGCGAAAGAAATATGCCTGGCCCAAATTCGGGCATTTGAGGTCGATCGCTTTGGTAAACTCGGTCAGCGCTTTGTCCAATATCCCGTCGTACCTGTATTTAGATCCACGGTCGAAAGCGTCGCAAGGGTCGGTCTGAGAATATGCGGCATTTGGCGCGGTAATGAGGAACAAGAAGCAAACGACGATTCGTAGAGGCATAATTTGATGATCCGCAACTGTGCGGGCGATCCTAAATTTCGGAACGATACGCCTGCAGCAAACGCGGCACTTAATAATATATATTCTGAATTTGTTCGAATTTCTCTGCGTGAGAATAAATGGTGAACGAATTATAAGGCCACTGCTTGCAGTATTTCAATCGGACGGAGAATAAATTGAAAAAGCCCCGCTCATTCTGAACGGGGCCTTTGTTGTGTTGAGCCCTTACTTACATGCGGGCTGCTGACACGGAATGCTGCGAACGGTGTCGGGGACGGGAGTGTCCACGCTCCGTTACATTCCCATGCCCATACCGCCCATTCCGCCGCCCATGCCGCCCATTCCGGCGTCACCGCCCTTTTCGTCCTGGACGTCGGCGATCATGGCTTCGGTTGTGAGCATAAGTCCGGCGATCGAAGCAGCATTCTGCAGAGCGGTGCGGGTGACCTTTGCGGGGTCGATAACACCGGCTGCCACGAGATCTTCAAACTTCTCGGTAGCTGCGTTAAATCCGAATGCTTCGCTGTCTTCCGCACGGATCTTCTCGACGATGACGGCGCCTTCTTTGCCTGCGTTACCGACGATCTGGCGAAGCGGTTCTTCGACCGAACGCTTGATTATATTGACTCCGATCTGTTCGTCGGTGTCTTCGCCGGTCTCGAGGTTGTCGAGGACTTTTGAAGCGCGAACAAGAGTCACGCCGCCGCCGGCTACGATGCCTTCTTCGACAGCCGCACGGGTTGCGTGCATAGCGTCTTCGACACGAGCCTTCTTCTCTTTCATTTCGGTTTCGGTAGCGGCACCGACCTTGATCACGGCAACTCCGCCGACCAATTTGGCAAGGCGTTCCTGCAGTTTTTCACGGTCATAATCCGACGAGGTCTCCTCGATCTGCGTGCGGATGGTCTTGACGCGGCCGTCGATGGCCTCGCCGGAACCTGCACCTTCAACGATCGTGGTGTTTTCCTTGTCAATGGTGATCTTTTTGGCCTTACCGAGATCGTCAACGGTGATCGACTCAAGCTTGATGCCGAGGTCTTCGCTGATGACCTTACCGCCGGTAAGAACTGCGATATCTTCAAGCATTGCCTTGCGGCGGTCGCCAAAGCCCGGAGCCTTGACGGCAGCGACGTTAAGCGTGCCGCGGAGCTTGTTAACTACAAGCGTTGCAAGAGCTTCGCCTTCGACGTCTTCAGCGATGATGAGCAGCGGACGGCCCATTTTTGCTACCTGTTCGAGGATCGGCAGCAGGTCGCGCATGTTCGAGATCTTCTTTTCGTTGATCAGGATCATCGGCTCGTCAAGAGCTGCTTCCATGCGGTCCGGATCGGTAACGAAGTACGGTGAAAGGTAGCCGCGGTCAAACTGCATTCCTTCAACAACTTCCAGGCTCGTGTCCATGGTCTTGGACTCTTCAACGGTAATTACCCCGTCTTTTCCGACCTTGTCCATAGCTTCAGCGATGATGGTGCCGATCGTGCGGTCGCCGTTCGCCGAAACGGTTCCGACCTGTGCGATCATGTCGCCTGAAACCGGCTTTGCAAGGCGGCCAACTTCTTCAACGACAGCAGTTACAGCCTTTTCGATGCCGCGCTTGAGAGCCATCGGGTTAGCACCTGCAGCAACTGTGCGGACGCCTTCCTTAAAGATCGCCTGGGCAAGAACGGTCGCGGTCGTGGTACCGTCACCGGCAACGTCCGAGGTCTTCGAAGCGACCTCGCGGACCATTTGAGCACCCATATTTTCGAGCGAATCCTTCAGCTCGATCTCTTTTGCGACGGTCACGCCGTCCTTGGTGATGGTCGGCGAGCCGAACTTCTTGTCAATAACGACGTTACGGCCTTTCGGTCCGAGCGTTACTTTAACTGCGTCCGCAAGCTGGTTTACACCGCGCAGGATCGCAGCCCGTGAATCTTCTCCGTGAATTACTTGTTTTGCCATTTTGAATAAGTCTCCTAAATCTAGAAAGTCTTTAAAGTCGGGACAGTCTTGGAAGTCTAGGAAGTCTCGGAAGCGGGCAGCGTGCCCGACAGACGAGACTGGCTAGACCGCCGACTGATTAAGCTGCTGCTCCTGCACGGCTGATGATGCCGAGGATCTCGTCTTCGCGCATGATGAGGAATTCCTCGCCGTCGAGCTTGATCTCTGAGCCGCTGTACTTACCGAACAGAACGCGGTCGCCGGCCTTTACGTCCAGGGTCTGGCGCGTGCCGTCTTCTTTATATTTGCCTTCGCCCACAGCGATGACCTCGCCTTCCTGCGGTTTTTCCTTTGCAGTGTCGGGGATGAAGAGCCCGCCAGCCGTCTGGTTGACGTTATCTTCGATCCGGCGGAGGATCACACGGTCGTGAAGTGGTTTGATATTCGTTGCCATAATTGTGTACTCCTTTTGGAATTGATTCTAATAGTAATAAGATAGCGGCTTGGACCTGCGGCCAATCAGTATTGTTTAGCACTCTCGATCCAAGAGTGCTAATTTACTAAACCGGGTTTAACTTGTCAAGCGGTAATTTTTCGCATTCAGAAAACTTGATAGCGTCGCTATCAGATTTAGAGAAGGCTAGTTGAGGCCGAAATATCGGGCTTCGAGGAACAACTTGCACATATCCGAGATAAACATTTACCCGATCAAATCGCTGAAAGGCATCTCGCTTGATAGCTCGGCCGTCGAGAAGCGCGGGCTGCGGTATGACCGGCGGTGGATGCTGACCGATCCGGACGGAATGTTTTTCACGCAGCGGGAAGTGCCGCGGATGGCGACGGTTAGCGTGGAGTTGGGTTCGGGCGGGCTGGATGTCTCGGCGGCGGGTTTCGGCACTTTGCATGTTCCTTTCGAACCGGACCGCGGCGAGCGCCAGCGTGTGACGGTTTGGCAAAGCACCGTAGATTCAGAGGTTTACGTGGGCGAGATCAGCGAATGGTTCAGCGATGTGCTGTCAAAACGCTGCCAGATCGTACGTATGCCTGAGACGACCGAGCGGCATGTCAGCCAGGCGTTTGACCGCGGCCGCGATATAGTGAGTTTCGCTGATGGATACCCGCTTTTATTGATCGGTGAGGCGTCGCTGGATGATCTTAACCGTCGGATCTCTGAAGCGGCGGAAGCGGCTGACGCACGTGACCCGGATGACCCGGAACGAGAGGTGCCAAAGCCGCTGCCGATGAACCGATTCCGTCCAAATGTTGTGATTAAAGGGACTAACCCATTTGAAGAGGACGGCTGGGCGGAGATCAGGATCGGCGAGGCAGGGTTTCGTGTGGCAAAGCCGTGTGCGAGGTGCCCGATACCGACCATCGATCAGGCGACCGGTGAGTTTGACGGAAAGGAACCGCTGAAGACCCTGGCGACGTTCCGGACGGCTAAACACGTGCATCCAAACAGGTTCCAGGACTTCGGACACACCGCGAATTCGGTCCTTTTTGGTGAAAATCTGATCCCGGAATCGGACCTCGCGATGATCGCGGTCGGCGATGAGGTGCGCGTCACCGGACGCCGATAAGTAGAAATACCCGGGGCTGGATCTTTCCAAAATAGCACTCCAGCCCCGCGTGTTTTGCCGCCAGCCCCGCGTTTTTATGCTCCAGCCCGGTGTTTTTTGAGAGCCAGCCACGGGCAAGCGGTCGGATGCGACGGCGCCAAGAATTATCGCCTGCATCGCTTTCAACATCGCTCGCTGCCGAAACGAATCCGCCCGCGACCACCGCGTCAACGTCGTGTTCCATTCTCGCTACGCTAACCATCGCCTCCACGTTGTCCACTAAGGCCTGGATGACCCGGCCGATATTCACCGCGCCAACTATCGCGACTGCGGTGTTCACCACGGCCGCGACGATCGTTTCCATGATGACTTTGATCTAGTCGGTGATCAGCTTTTCGCCGGTGAGCAGTTCGTAGGCTTTTAGGTAGCGCTCAGAGGTCGCGTCGGCAACGTCGTCGGGCAGTGCGGGCGCGGGCGGAGTTTTGTCCCAGTCGAGCGTCTCGAGATATTCGCGGACGAACTGTTTGTCGAACGACGGCTGCGAATGGCCGGGCTCGTATTTCGCGGCGTCCCAGAATCGGGACGAGTCGGGCGTCAGCACCTCGTCGACCAGCAGGATGTTTCCTTTCGGATCCTTGCCAAACTCAAATTTCGTATCCGCGATAATGATGCCGCGGCCCAGCGCGTATTCGGCGGCCTCGGTGTAGATCTGTTTTGAGATGGTCTTGAGCTCGACGGCGGTGTCGTGGCCGACGGCCTGCATAAATTCGACCTGAGTGATATTTTCGTCGTGGCCGGTCTTGGCCTTGGTCGACGGCGTGAAGATCGGGCTCAGCAGGCGGTCGCAATGTTTGAGTCCAGGCGGCAGTTCGCGGCCGCAGACGGTCTGATTCGCCTTGTAATCCTTCCAGCCGGAGCCCTCGAGGTAGCCGCGGACGACGCATTCGACGGGAAAGACCTCGGTCCGTTTCACCAGCATCGAGCGGCCGCGAAGGATCTCGTGACGGCGAACGGCCTCAGGCATTTCGTCGAGCTCGGCGGTGATCAGATGATTGTCGACTATTTTCGCAAGCCGCTTGAACCAAAAGACCGAAAGGGCAGTCAGCACAGCTCCTTTATATTTGATCGGCGTTGGCAAAACGCAGTCGAATGCCGAAAGACGGTCGGTCGCGACCAGCAGCAGCATCCCGTCGCCGACGTCGTAAACGTCGCGCACCTTGCCCTTGTGGAGCAGCGGCAAACCTGTGAATGTTGAATCGGAAAGTGTCGGAGCTACTGACATAAGCAGTTGTTAGCAAAGCTTAAGTCTATTCCGATTGGACGGTATCGTAAAGCGGTGAAGTTGCGTCACTGAAGGCGACGAATGTGATAGCCCGGGTTTTCGATGTTGTTTCGAACGCTCCCTGAGCGGAGCGACATAGCGCGAGGTTGTTCGACCCCTTCAGGGTCGGCAGATCTTTGTGACCTGATCCCAGGGTTGCGGACTGTGTCCTGACCCTGGGCTATTGACGTCTGTCCCTTTCAGGGACGGTTGGAGAGCCCTGAATCGTCCAGAGTGGTTACCCGATGGTTCGCGTGCTCCAGTACTTAGGTGACCGGCGGTGATGGGCGACTGCGACGACCACTATCTCGTCGTTAACTATTTCGTAGATGAGTGAAAATGGAAACGTCGGGACCGGAAAGGAGCGCAGCGTGGAGTCAACAAGCCGACCGATCATCGGTTGCTTTTCGAGCACCGTGAGGGTCTTCGTTATGACCGCAAGAAAACGCTCACCCAGGTCCGCTTCGAGTTGGTAATATTCGACCGCGTCAGCGAGTTCAGTCTCGGCGACGGACAGGAAGCGGCTTCTCATTTAGAAAAGCGCTTCTTCACCCTGGCCATTACTTCATCAGCAGGGAACGCCTGGATCTCGCCCCGGTGATATGCTTCTATACGATCGCGGGCCTCTGCTGCCCATATGGCCTCGATCTCTTCTGGGCTTCCGTCCGGCTCGTCGATAGCTGCCAAAAGGTGGCGAGCCAAGATGGCCTTCTCACGAGCCGGCAACTTCATAGCTTCTTTTTCAACGGTTTCGAAATTCATACGAATGGGTTCCGGCAAAGTCTTGAACAATATTATAACCTAGAACTTCACGGGAAGAATGATAGCGTGCTGCGCTTCGACCCCTTCAGGGTCGGCAGATCTTTGTGATCTGATCCCAGGGTTGCGGACTTTGTCCTTGTGCTGGGCTATTGACGTCTGTCCCTTTCGCTCGCCAAAGATACATGGTTGTTGCCAGATTGCGGACTGTGTTCTTGCTCTGGGCTATTGATGTATGTCCCTATCATGACTTGGGAAGAACGGCAAACCACTGTGGTAAAATTACGGTATGGGACAGATAGTTATAGATATTCCAAATCGAAAGTCTCGCCGTTACCTGATGTCGGACAGGGAGCAGGCGGATGATCTGATCAGGCTGTTGGATGACTCGGCGGTTGGTGTGCCGACCGGCGGTGAGGGCATCTCTAATGAAGCTCGGGAAGACGCAAAAGACCTCGAGGATGTTCGCAGTGCGATCGCCGAATTTCGCAGGACATCGAAGACCTACAAATGGGAGGACGTTAAAGCCGAGATCGCCTCATGACGTCCAAGTATTCGATCGAATTATTGCCTGCCGCTCGCCGCTCCCTAAAGAAACTCAAGAGATCAGACCAGAAGAAAGCGTCGGAATTGATCGATTCGCTTGCGGATAACGCTCGCCCGCCGGGTTCGAAGCGGCTAAAGGGTCCGCTGAAGGATTATTATCGGGTTCGGGCCGGCGACCTACGTGTAATTTATGGGATATGGGACGAGCAGTTGATCATGCTCATCGTTAAGATCGGGGATAGAAAAGATGTTTACGAGTAACGCCACGCGGTTCCGTTTACTTTTGCTAACGAGAAAAATAGCATAAAATACTAACTATGCAATTCCGTCTCATTAGTGAAAATACGCCTAAGGGTGATCAGCCGGAGGCGATCAGGCAGTTGGTTGAGGGGATAGATGGCGGGGAAGAGGCCCAGGTTCTGCTTGGTATTACGGGCTCGGGCAAGACGTTCACGATCGCGAACGTGATACAGCAGACGCAGCGGCCGACGCTGGTGCTGGCGCATAATAAGACGCTCGCGGCGCAGCTCTATCAGGAATTCAAGACGTTCTTTCCGGAGAACGCCGTCGAATATTTCGTTTCGTATTACGACTACTACCAGCCCGAGGCGTACGTGCCTGCCTCAGACCTTTACATAGAAAAAGAGGCGACGATCAATGACGAGATCGACCGGCTGCGTCTGTCGGCGACGCGTGCGCTGTTTGAGCGTCACGATGTGATCGTGGTGGCGTCGGTCTCGTGCATCTACGGGCTTGGCGATCCGGATGCGTATTTCGGGATGCTGATGTTCATCGAGCCGGGAATGCAGCTGAAGCGCGAGGATTTTTTGACGCGTCTTGTCGAGCTACAGTACGAACGCGTGAACGTCGATTTTGATCGCGGTACGTTTCGCGTGCGCGGCGACGTGGTCGAGCTGTACCCGAGCTATCAGGATCAGGCGTACAGGATCGAATTTTGGGGTGATGAGATAGATTCGATCTCGACGATCGACCCGCTGCTCGGCGAGGTGCTGCACAAACACGAAACGCGAATTCCCATCTACCCTAAGACGCACTATGTGATGTCGAAACAGACCATCAAGCAGGCGGTCAAGACCATTCGAGAAGAGCTGGAACAGCACGAGGAATTTTTGGTTAACGAGGGCAAGATAGTCGAGGCGCAGCGGCTGCATCAGCGGACGATGTACGACCTGGAGATGATCAAGGAGATGGGCTTTTGCCGCGGCATCGAGAACTATTCGCGGCATCTGACCGGCAAACCGCCGGGAGCTCCGCCGCCGACGCTGCTCGATTATCTGCCGAAAGACGCGCTGATGGTCATTGATGAATCGCACCAGACGATCCCGCAACTTGGTGCGATGTTCAAGGGAGATCAGTCGCGGAAGGGAACGCTGGTCGAATACGGTTTCAGGCTGCCGTCGGCAAAGGACAACAGGCCGCTGAATTTTGAGGAATTTGAAGCACGCCGCGGGCAGACGATCTACGTTTCCGCGACGCCCGGCCCGTACGAGCTGAACGAGACGCAGGGCGAGGTGATCGAGCAGATCATCAGGCCGACCGGTTTGCTCGACCCGATAGTTGAGGTGCGGCCGGTGAAAGGACAGATCGACGATCTGCTGGAAGAATGCCGGCAGCGTGCCGAACGCAACGAGCGTGTGCTGGTGACGACGCTGACCAAGCGGATGGCCGAGAACCTGAGCGAATATTTTGCGGAGGTCGGGGTGAAGGTCGCGTATCTGCACAGCGACATTCACACGCTCGATCGCATCAAGATACTGCGAGATCTGAGACGCGGCGAATACGACGTGCTCGTCGGGATCAACCTGCTTCGCGAAGGGCTCGATCTGCCCGAGGTTTCGCTGGTCGCGATACTCGATGCTGACAAGGAAGGCTTTCTGCGTTCGGAGCGTTCGCTGATCCAGACGATGGGCCGTGCCGCCCGAAACGCCGAAGGCAAAGCGATTCTTTATGCCGACAAAATGACCGATTCGATGAAGAACGCGATCGGCGAAACTCAGCGGCGTCGGGCGATACAGGAGCAGTACAACATCGAGCACGGCATTACGCCGACGACGATCGTGAAATCGATCGACGCGACCCTGGTCACGGCCTACGAGGCGGATTATTTCAAGGTGCCGCTCGACCTAGATTCGATGGAAGAATATTCGCCGAAACAGCTCAAGGAAACGATCGCACAGCTCGAGGCAGACATGCGAAATGCCGCGAAAGAGATGAAATTTGAGCGGGCGGCGGAGATCCGCGACAAGGTGAAGTACCTGAGAGAGCGTGAGCTGGTCGTTCGCTAGTCGGGACGCTTGCGGTTGTCGAAGAAATCGGGCGATCGCGGGGTTCGCTTGGACCGTTTTGCAAGTTCTATCTGTTTGGCCCGCATCTGCAGCTCGCGTTCCTTCTGCAAACGGCGAGCCTCGCCCGTCAGCGGCGGCGTGCCGCGTTCACCCCAATAATATTTGACCGTGATGAAGACGAGGATGCCGCAGCCGAGCAGCGTCAGTGCGAGCATTATCACGATCAGCAATGTTCCTGTGGTCATGATATGAGGCCGTTACAGCGGCAAACGCACTCAGGCGGCTGATTTGTAACGGCAACAGGCATAGGATACATTTTTGATTGTGCAAGTTAAAACTCAGGCCGAAGACCTGCAGAATTACCTGACCGACGCCAGCAATATGCCGGGCGGGCATGCGGAGAAACTCTTCGTGCCGGAAACCGTCGAGGAGATCGCGGAGATACTGGCGGCGGCTAATGCCGAGGGAACGCCGGTCACCGTGTCAGGCGCGAGAACCGGAACGGTCGGCGGTGCGATACCGTTCGGCGGCAGCGTGATCTCGCTTGAGCGGATGAATCGGATCGCCTCGATCGAACCGGGAGCGATGCGTGCGGTCGTGCAGCCGGGCGTGATCCTGGCGGACCTGGCGAAGGCGGTTGACGCCGAGGGCTTGTTTTACCCGCCAGATCCGACCGAATGGAGCTGCCAGGTCGGCGGCACGGTCGCGACAAACGCGTCGGGTGCACGAAGCTTTAAATACGGTGCGACGCGTGAATATGTAATGGGCCTCACGGTCGTGCTTGCGGACGGCGAGATCGTCAGATTACGACGCGGCGAACATGTGGAATCCGACGGAGTTTTTCACCTGACGACTGCCGGCGGGCGTGTGATCACCGCGAAGGTGCCGACATACCGACGGCCGAATGTTAGGAAGAACGTCTCGGGATATTTCAACGCGCGGCCATTGGATGCGATAGATCTTTTTATCGGCAGCGAAGGAACGCTCGGGGTGATCGCGGAGATCGAGCTCAGATTGGTCCCGAAGTCCGAAGGTTTCTTTTCAGGCATAGTCTTCTTTAACGAGCACGACGATCTGCTGGCATTTGTTGATGACGTCAAGGCGAGATCGTTCGCGGCTCGAAAGGAAATTGACGCGGTCGCGGGCGGTTTGGACGCGGCGTTGATCGAATATTTCGACGACAGGGCACTGAGCTTCATTCGCGAAAAGTTTCCCGAGACGCCGGAAGGTATGGCAGGCGCGATCTTTTTTGAACAGGAGACTACCGGGGAAACGGAAGATGCTCTTTTTGAAGCTTGGAACGAGCTGCTCGAAAAACATAACGCCGACCTGGACGGGTCATGGTTCACGACGACCGATGGTGACCGCGAGAAGATGCGGGCGTTTCGACACGCACTGCCGGTGGCGGTAAACGAGCGGGTCGTCAGAAACAAACAGAAAAAGATCGGGACGGATATGGCCGTGCCGGACGATAAGTTCGCTGGGTTCCTAACGTTTCAAAAGGAAATGCTCGACGCGAGCGGGATCGACTATGTGATATTCGGCCACGTCGGCGACTGCCATCTGCACGCGAACCTGCTTCCGAAAGACGAGGAAGAGGCGGTTCGCTCGCGGCATATTTACGGACGTTTTGTTGCACAGGCGATCATGCTCGGCGGCTGCGTTTCGGCGGAGCACGGCATCGGCAAGCTAAAGTCGAAATACCTATATGTAATGATGGGCGAGCGGTATCTGAACGAGATGGCCGAGCTGAAAAAGGCGTTCGACCCGAACGGAATTTTGGGCCGGGGGAATATGTTTGACCCGAAGTTCATGAACTATAAAGTTTAGGCAATAAGATTATGATCAAAGCGATTTTGATGGATTGGAACGGCGTCGTCATCAACGACGAACAGGTGCAGTGCGAGTCTTACCGCGAGGTGATGAAGCCGTACGGTATCGAGCTGACCGACGAAATGTATTACGCACGGATGGGAATGAATGACACGGCTTTTGTCGGGTCCGTCTTTGAAGAGGCGGGCAAAGACGTGAGCCCGGACGAGATGGCATCGGTGCTTGGCGCAAAAACCGCGAAGTGGCGTGAAAGCGTCGGCGAAAGCGTGACGCTTTTTGATGGCGTTGAGAATTTCATTAAGAAATGTTCGCAGGAATTTGCTCTGGGCGTCGTTAGCATGGCGCGGCGTGAGGAGATCGATCTGGTGCTTAGCCTGACCGGCCTTGCACCGTACTTTGACGTGATCTTGAGTGCCGAAGACATCGACACGCACAAGCCGGATCCGAAATGCTATCGCGAGGGATTTCGCCGCATCGATCTCGCACGCATCGAAAAAGGCGGCCTGCCGATGATCCACGCGGACTGCCTTGTGATCGAAGATTCACCGCAAGGCGTGCAGGCCGGTAAGGCCGCCGACCTGATGGTGCTCGGCGTCGCGAACACCGTCTCCGCCGACACGCTCCGCGAAGCAGGCGCCGACTATATCGCAAAACATCTCGATGACTGGATGCCGGAATCGATCCGCCGCGTTTTCGTTTAATTGATAAATGGCTGAACATTTTATTTCCAGAGAAGACGCTGAGGCTGATGTGCTTTCGTGTGCGGCTTATGTTGCGGAGCGGATCGAGCCGGGTGACGATCATTCGGATGCGATGCGGGCGGTGGTGCAACGGTATCTCGACGCGGGCAATGTCGATATGGCGGCGGAGTTTGCGAATACGGTCGATGATCCATTCGTACGTGACCGCTTGCTGATCGCGGTCGCCGGAAAATGTGCTGAGATCGATGACGATGAATACGCGCACCAGCTTGCGGACGCGATCGACGATCCGGGGCTGCGGTCCGAGGGCATCGAACGCATCGGGATGGTGAAGGCGGGCAAAGGGCAGTTCGACGCTGCGCGAAAGATCGCGGACAAAATGGCACATCCGGAATTTGTGCTCGCGTCGATCGCTGTTCGGCAGGCCCGCGACGGGAACTCGGACGCGGCTTCGCAGACCATCAGTGAGATCGCGTTCCCGGCAGCACGAGTCAACGCTCGGGGCTCGATCGCACAAGCGGCGATCGCGGACGGTTCTGCGACGGAGATCGACGGGCTCGACCTTGCGGTTGCGGACGCTGCTGAGATCGAGCATGACGAGGAACGCGTGCGGTCGCTGATCGAGCTCGGAAATCTATACATCGAAGCGGGCCGGAACGATAAGGCGGTAAGCACGCTCGATGCGGCGAGGGAGCATGCCGAGAAGCTCGAGAGCATTCATCGCGACGCATTTTTCGGCAGCATCTCGGTCGGCCTGCTGCGTGCGGGCAGCGAAGACCTTTCGGACAGAGCCTTGGACCTGGTCGCTGACAAGACGGCTATGGCGAATGCATTGCTCGGCCACGCACGTCATTTTTGGCGGACGGACCGAAAGGACGACGCTCTCGAAGCTCTCGACGAATCGTACGAGGTTCTGCGGTCGCAAAAAGATTCTGAGACGCGAAGCAGCCGCGAGCGGTTCGGGCTGTTCACGGCGATCGCGACGCAGTTTGCCGGATTCGATAAAGGCGAGCGTGCGATCGAGATCGCCGAGGGTATCGAGGACGAAGAGCAGTCGATGGTCGCGCTTTCGCAGATCGCACGGGTTTGCGAATTTCAGGGCAACGATGAACTCGCGAGGCAGGCATTGAACGCGATCGCCGACAATGGCCAGCGTGCGTTTGCTCTGATCGGGATGAGCGATGAGGCGGTAAAGCTCGGCAAAAAGGACAAGGCGGCGACGCTGCTGAACGAGGCTCTTGAGGCTGTCGACGACGTGCCGCAGATGACCTTTAGGGCATCGGCGATCGCGGAGATCGCAGACCGCGCGGCGAAGCTTGATCTCGACGAAGCGCTGGATGCGGCTGTCGGCAAGCTTTTCGAAACCGTGCGGACAATGCGAAGCCGTGTCGGAAAAGCGACCTCGCTGGTATCGCTAAGCGAGTTGGTCGAGCGTCATGAACTTGAGCTTTCCGAGCCGGAATTCGAACAGCTTCGCGGGATAGTCTCGTCGGTCAGATGATCAGAGGTCGCTCGCGATCAGGTCTTGGAAGTTATCGCGTCGGCGGATCAATTCAGCGGTGCCGTCGGCTTTTGTGAGCACGACCGGCGGCAAGAAGCGGGCGTTGTACTGCGACGCCTGAGCGAGCGAATAGGCACCGCAGTTTAGCAACGCGAGCACCTCGCCGGGCTCGACATTTTCGGGCAGCAGACGGTGATCCGGCAGGCGGCCCAACCCCTCGATATCAAAATAAACATCGCCGCCATCGCACAGCGGGCCGGCCACCTTGTACGGCGTGCGGTGCGGTTCGCCGGCACGATCCGCGGAGATCAGGTGGTAATACCATTTATATGTTTCCATCGACAGCAGGATGTTGAAGCCGGCGTCGGTGAGAAGCCAGGAATCGATCGCGGATCGTGGATCGCGGATCGCGGATTCGTCGATCGGACGCTGTTTGGCGTTGCGGACCGTGGTTAGGCAGACGGCGGCGTCGGCAATGATCGAGCGGCCGGGCTCGAGCAGCAGTGTAATGCCCTCGAGCAGGTCGACGGCGTTCTGGGCTTCGGCATGTTTGCGGACCGCGGCCCAAGCGTTTTTCATTGCTGCGGCGGGCTCGAAATCAGCGGCGAACATTTCCCGTTGCTCGGCAGGGAACTCGTCGGCCTGCGACGAGTCGCGAAGATAATCGACGGGAAAACCGCCGCCTAGATTTATGTGCTGCAGCCGGATGCCGGTGTCGCGAAAGATGCGAAGCAGGGCCGCGAACATTTCACTGAACGCCTGCTCGTAAACATCAGGCGAAGG
Source organism: Acidobacteriota bacterium (assembly GCA_023389035.1). Classification (GTDB taxonomy): domain Bacteria; phylum Acidobacteriota; class Blastocatellia; order Pyrinomonadales; family Pyrinomonadaceae; genus OLB17. Next base: position 146,683 of record JAEWFC010000023.1, on the reverse strand, counting down.
GTTTTGCGATCCGACGTGAAGGTGAATTCCGCGAAGCTCGAGGTGCTTTGAATCTTTATATTGTGCGAAGGCAGCGAAGGCTTCGTCCGGCATCATTCCGAACTTTGATGTGAGCAACGCGGTCTGCAGGCCTGAATGTGTGTTCGATTCGATCTCGGGCACGAGCCGCAGGCTGACGTTCGCTTTCTTGCCTTGCCGCTTTGCTGTTTCTTCGATCACCGAAAGTTCGTAGAGCGAATCGACCTGTATCGCGTAAACGCCGCTTTCAATCGCTAGCTCAAGTTCCCAGACCTCTTTGCTCAGGCCGTTGAAGTTCAGTTGGTCGCCTCGGAAACCGGCTTTCAAAGCCTTCCAAAGCTCGCCGCCGGAATTGACCTCAAGGTCGCAGCCCGCGTCCCGCACCGTACGAAGGACGCCGAGCGTTGACATCGCTTTTGCGGCGTAGCAAAGCTTGAACGCACAGCCGACATTCTCGCCGACCTTTTGAAGCCGTTCGATGTTGTGGCGAATGCGCGGCTCACTGTAGACGAAAAGCGGCGTGCCGTATTCCCGGGCAAGCTTGGCGGCATCGACGCCGTCGATGTGAAGCCGGCCGCTGCGAGTTTCGAGGAAGTTTTCGATCTGCCAGTTTTGAGGCATAAGAATTTAACAACGGATGATCGCAGATTCTCGCGGATCAATTTAAGTACATTAATCTGTGGAAATCCGAGTTAATCCGTTGTTCATTTATTGATCTGAGTTCCCGTTCCGCGCGGATGCAGGCCTGGGAGCGAGATCGGCAGTTTGCCGGTGAAGCCTTGTTGGCCCAACAGGCCTCGGGCAGCGGCGCGCTGCAGGCTCGGCATATCGCCGTAAGCGACGATATAGGTCTTCATCTCCGGGAACGATGACAGAATATATGGATTGCCGAAGCTGACGCCGATAACTTTCTTGCCCGCAGCGAGTGCTTCGCGGAGTATTGCGGCACCGTTTTCGGGAATGCCGACGCTGTTTGCGGCACCGGACCGGACGCGGCCGTAGAGTCCGACAATGACAACATCCGATTCGCTAACGGCTTTTCGAGCGGCGGCTGTTTGCTCGGCCAGTGAGTTTTCCTGCAGATAGGCTTGCGAGAATTTCAGACCGCCGGATCGCAAGGTCCCGGCAAACGAGCCCATTGTTCCGGGTCCGTCAAAACCATTTGAGATCCCGAGCACCGAAATCTTGGCGTTTCTATCCAGCGGCAATACTCCGCCTTCTTGTCTTACTAACGTGACTGCCTTTTCGGCTATCTCGTCCGTTAGCTTTGTGGAATCAGGACCGCCGACGATGCGGTCGATCTGGTCGAGCGGCGTGATCTTTTGATCGGTCAGTCCGACGGCGTGTTTCCACGCAAGCTGACGTCGGACGGATTCATCGAGTCGTGCCATCGGAATGCGGCCGCTGGCTACGGCGGCTTTCAGGCCAGCGATCATCTTATCGACGTTCTCGGGTTTTTCGAGGATGTCGGTTCCGGCGAGGAAAGCACGGACGCCGGCTTCTTCCTGCGTGAAATAGAGCGTCAGGCCGCTCATCGACATCGCATCGGACACGATCAGACCCTTAAAGCCCATCTCGTTTCGCAGGATGCCGGTCTGCACCTTTGCCGAAAGCGTCGCCGGAACGTACGCGCTTTCCGAGACGATCTCGGTGCCGGGCTCGGCATCGCCGCCCTGGTAATCTTTCAGCGGTTTTACTTGTTCATCATCGATCTGCGGTAGGGCGATGTGGGCGACCATTATCGACCCGATGCCGGCGTCGATAGCACGCTTGAACGGCATCAGCTCAAGTGAATCGAATCGCGAACGCGGCAGGTCGATGATCGGCAGGCCGCGGTGTGAATCGACGTTCGTGTCGCCGTGGCCGGGAAAGTGCTTTGCGGTCGCGATGACCCGCTGGCTTTGAACGCCTTCTGCAAAAGCGACACCAAAGCGTGCGACGTCTTCGGGGTCTTCGCCAAAGCTTCGGACATTTATCACGGGATTTGCTGCATTGTTATTCACGTCCAGCACCGGAGCGTAAACGTGCTGAGTGCCGATGGCACGCGCTTCGCGGCCTGTGATCACGCCCATTCGCCGTGCGAACTCGGGCTCGCCTGTCGCGGTGACCGCCATGGCCCAAGGGAAATTCGTCGCGTCCTGGAAACGCATGCCGATGCCGGTCTCGGCGTCGAGCGACATCAGAAGCGGTACCTTTGCAGCTTCCTGCATTCGGTTGGCGATGTGGGTCGTTTCGTAGATCGGCGCACCGAAAAAGATGATCCCGCCGATCTTGTTTTCCGTGACGTGACGGCGCAGGTCTTTGAAGAACCAACTGTCCTGGTTCGCAAAGCGAGCGTTTATACCGACGTGGATAAGCTGGCCGACCTTTTCGTCCGTGGTCATTTTCTTGAGCGTCTTGTCGGCCCAATCCCAGGACTTTTTCGACGGCTCAAACTTCTGCGACTGCGGATTCGCTGTCGCGACGCTTGAAAGCGATTGCAAGAGGATCGAGAGTGTGATCGCGAAACTAAGAAGCTTAATCATTTTTATCAGAACGAATTATCAAAGTGCTAAGAAATGCGACGGTCACCGTAAGCAGGCTGCCGATCAGTGCATACCACGGCCAAGCGATGACCGGCCCGGGGACGAAACCATTTGATGCGAGCAGCAGATAGGTCATTACCAAAATGCTCACCGCCATGCCGGCGAGGGCGTGGACCTCGCGGGCGTTTTTGATAAACGCACCGACGAGAAAGACGCCAAGTATCGGGCCGTTGATAAGCGAGGCTACCGAGAGTGCGAGACCGAGAGCTGAATCCTGAACGGCTCCGGCACGGATCGCGATCTCGAGTCCCACGGCCACAGCGATCTGCACGATCCCGAATACGACAGTTAGAATGCCGGACACCTTTAACAGATGACGGTCCGATATGTCCTTCGCGAATTTCTTGTAGATGTCGTTAACCGAGGTCGCGGCGATGGCGTTCAGCGAGGACGAAAGTGCCGCGGCAAATATCGCTGCGACGACCAGCCCGGAAAGGCCGGTCGGCATTTTCTGCGTGATGAAATCGGGGAAGACCTTGTCGCCGCCGGTGAACGGGAACGCTCCGATCGCGGTGTCGTAGCCCGCCATATTAAATGGTTCGTAGAATGCAAAAAGCAGGACGCCGATGAAAAGGAATCCGAGGAACTGCACGAGCACGACGAGGCCCGACGAAAGCAGGGCAGTGATCGCGGCCTTTGGCTTTTCGGTGCATAGATAGCGCTGCACCAGGAACTGATCGGTGCCATGCGTCGACATCGTCAGGAAACATCCGCCGAGCACGCCGGCCCAGAACGTGTACGTCTTCGCGAAGTCGAGATTGAAATCGAACATCGCGAATTTGTCGTATTGGCGGCCGATGTCGATCGCACTCCCAAGCCCGCCGTCGATGTTATTGACAAGTACGACGGCTGCGGCTATCGCACCGCCGATATAAATGACAAGCTGAACGACCTCGACCCAGATCACCGCCTCGATACCGCCGTAAAATGTGAAGACGATCATCACGATCCCCAATATCAGGATCGAACCGATGATCACGACCTCAGGTGCGGTTTGCGGATTGAAGGCGGTGTAAACGGCGGCGAGGACGATCGCGGTCAGCAGCAGACGAATGCCGTCGGCGATATTTCGCATGACGACAAAAAGGCCGGACGCGAGCATCTTTACCTTCCCGCCGAAGCGGTCGCCTAAAAGCTGATAAACCGTTTGCAGCTCGCCCCGAAAGTACATTGGGATAAAGACCAGCGAGATCACGATACGCCCAAGCAGATAACCAAGCACCAGCTGGATGAACATGAAGTTGCCGTTCTTTGCGAAGGCGTAACCTGGCACGGAAATGAACGTGATCGTGCTGGTTTCCGTCGCGACGATAGACATCGCGATCGCCCACCACGGCACGCTGCGGTCACCGACGAAATAGCCCTCGGTCGTTTCCTGCTTACCCGCATACCAGATACCGAACGCCGTAATGCCGATCAGATATCCGAAGATGATGATGAGGTCGAGTGTTTGCATTTATTTTAGTGAGGATATCGCGTCGCTGACTATAAACTCGGATTCGCCGAGTGCCTTTTTCGCAGTATCGGCATCGACCTCAGCTGCCTGCATTACCAAGGCGACGCGAAGGTCGTTGCCGGCCTGTTCCATTAGTTCTGCGGAGGCGGCATCGTCGAGTCCGGTTTCCGACATTAGAATGCGTCGGCTGCGGTCGACTAGTTTTTCGTTTGAAGGCTTTACATTCGTCATCCGATTGCCGCGAACGTATCCGAGGCGGATCATTGCGGCGGTGGAGATCATATTGAGGACGAGCTTTTGCGCTGTGCCTGCCTTCATGCGGGTGGAGCCGGTGATGGCCTCGGGGCCGACGACGGGGACGATGGCGATATCGACGGCTTTGGTTATCTCGGAATCGGGATTGCAGACGATGCAAGCTGTGAAGCAGCCGATCGATCTTGCATACTCGACCGCACCGATAGTGTAGGGCGTGCGGCCCGAGGCTGCGATGCCGATGACGGCGTCGTTTCCTGTGGCGCCGCGTGATTGCAGGTCTTTGGCACCCGCGGCCTTGTCGTCCTCACTGGCCTCGCTTGCCTTGTACAGGGCATCGTAACCGCCGGCGATCACACCCTGGATCAGATCGTACGACACGCCGAAGGTCGGCGGGATCTCTGACGCGTCCAAGACACCAAGCCTTCCGCTTGTTCCCGTGCCGACATAGAAGAGACGTCCACCGTTTCTCAGTCTCTCGACCACGCGGTCGACGACTTCGGCGATCTCGGGCAGAACTTTCTCGACAGCGAGTGCGACGCCTTTGTCATCGTCGTTGATCAGACGAAGAGCATCGAGCGTCGATGCTTTATCGATCTCGGCGGTCTTAGGGTTTTCCTGTTCGGTGATTGGAAGCATTCGGGGCCTTACGAAAACTTATATTCAACAATTAGAAAGGCCGTCACGTCCTTTCCGTTTTGTCGTTTCGGCCGGAACCTAATGTGACGAGCGGCGTTGATCGCACTTTCCGTTAGGCCTTGGGGCAGCGATGTGATCACGCGGATCTCACCGATCTCGCCCGATTTAAGAAACTGAACCCTTAACCGGACTGTTCCACGAACCTCGATAGTATTGTCAGGATAACGAGCAGCTGGCTTGCTCAAGATCATTACTGGAGCATTTTCCGGTCGCTTAGCATCTTTGCCCGGACCGATCCCCGAGGATGTATTCGAATTATCTTGAGCGACGACGAAATTGACACCGCAAATGATAAAAACTAATGCGAATAAAAATTTCATCGCTTTCCTCCGTTAATACCTCCGCTTTTGTTTCGAAGCGCCATTAATGCCGCGGCGTGTGCGGGCGGCATTAGCGGCTCGGTCAAATAGGCGTTCGGGGCGACGGTGTTGATAACGTCGATCATCGGAGCGGTCAGCAGTTCGCCCGCTTTGAATACGCTGCCGACGCATCCGATCGGTATCTTCTTTCGTTTCAATCCCAGCTTTTCGATAACGGCACATGCTGCGATGCCAAGCTCGAATCCCGCACTGCTTAAGATGTCTCCCGCGACTGCGTCTCCGGCACGTGCGGCGTCGACTACAAATTTCGCAAATCCGGCGATGCGCGTATTGTCGACCTGAGGCGAGTATATCGCAACGATAAGATTTTCCGGGCCTGATGCTCTGAAGTATTCGGATGCCCTTTTGCTAAGCACGGTAGCGATGCCGCGGCCGTCCGAAGCTTTCGCGACTGCCTGCAGGGCCTCGCGAGCGATGCCGACGCCGCCGCCTTCGTCGCCCGCAAGCGGTCCCCAACCGCCGGAGATCGCGAGCTTTCCTGCAGCATTCCTTCCTAGACAAACTGATCCGGTGCCTGCGATCACAACTAAGCCAGGTTTGCCGAGCGTGGTCGCGTAAAGAGCGATCTCGGCATCGGTCACGACCTCGGTCTTGCGGATGCGCATTTGCTCGAAAAAGCTCGCTTTCACACGCTGTTTCAAGTCGGCACGGCGAACGCCAGCGAGTCCGAGAGTCGCGGCCGCGATGTCGCCGCGTGAAACTCCGCCGCGATCGCAGGCATCGTTTATCGCTTTCAAAATATTCGCCACCGCCGTTTCCACGCCGACGCGAAGCGGGTTTGACGGGCCGGCCGTACCTTCGCAAACGACAGTTTCAGAGGCATTCATCAATGCGATCTGTGTCTTTGTTCCGCCGCCGTCCACGCCAAGATACACGTTGGGTGAGAGTGGTTTTCGGCCGCGTTGTTTTGGGCGGGCAGTCATAGCCTTTTTCTCGGCTCAGGGGAAATTCGTGTGACTATTCTTCGACATACTTGACATATAATCAAACATAGTAGATTTTATGTTATCAATAAGCATGCGTGATGTAACACGCATCACATTCCGTCCGGCTGAGTCACCAAGATCATGGAGATCCGACAGCTAAAAGCATTTTTGGCGATCGCAGAGGCAAAGACGTTCACTGCTGGCGCTCGCCGCGTGAACGTAACCCAAGCCGCAATTTCGATGCAGATCCGGCAGCTCGAAGAAGAGGTCGGCCTGCCGCTGTTCACGCGAACTCCGCGGCGTGTGATCCTGACCGAGGCGGGCGAATATCTGCTGGAGCGTGCGAGGAAGATATTACGCGAGCACGACGCTGCGGTTGCGGAGATCGCTGAGGTCGCGGGTGCGGAATACGGCCGGCTGCGGATCGGCACTGCGTCGGGCACGTTCGCAATGAACCAGCTTCCGACGATAATGCGTTCGCTGAAGGAAAAGTTTCCGAATTCCGAACTGACCGTAACGTCAGGCACGAGTGAGCGGCTGGTCGATAAGATAATGCACGGTGAACTGGATACGGCATTCGTGTCCCTGCCGGTGGATAACCTGAACATAAGCACCGAGTCGCTCTTTTCGGACGAGATCGTCGCGATCGCACATCCGCGGCACGCTCTGGTCAAAGAAAAATACATTAGTGCGGCGACGCTAGCAGGCGAGGACCTTATACTCGGCGAACGCGGCGGAAATACGCGCCGGATGATCGACGAATTTTTTGCAGCCGCTAACGTTAGACCGAACATCACTATGGAACTTTCACGGCAGGAAGCGATCAATAAGATGGTCGGCAACAACCTGGGCGTCGGGATGGCCGGAGCAAAGTCCGTTGCACGCGACATACGCGAGGGCAAGCTGATCTCATGGTTGATCGAAGGTGCCGAGATCAAATGGGAACTGGGTCTGGCGAGGCTTCGTGGCGGACATTTTTCACCGATCGGAAAGGAATTCGTAAGGCTGTGCAAGGCAAGCTTCGTCGAACGCGAGAAAGAACTCAGGGCAAAAAGATGAGATTGGTTTTTTACGCAAAGCCGCGAAGTCGCGGAGACGCAAAGTTTTTATTCATAGAGAGCCGCAGACTCATAGCCTTTGCGGTTTTGCTCCTTTGCGTCGTTGCGTTGAATTCATCTCTGAGTGCACAGGGCCTGCCTGTCGCGACGCCGGCTTCGGTCGGGATGAATGCGGCTAAGCTGAACCAGATCGAGGCTTTGGTCAACGCGGATATAAAGGATAAGAAGTTGCCGGGTGCGGTCGTCGTCGTCGGACACAAGGGAAAGATCGTTTACCGAAAAGCGTTCGGGACCCGTTCGCTCGTACCGACGGTCGAGCCGATGACCGTCGATACGATCTTCGACGTTGCATCGCTGACCAAGCCGGTCGCGACGGCGACCTCGATAATGATCCTGATCGAACAGGGTAAACTTCGGCTCAATGACACGGTTGGAAAGTTCTTTCCAGAAATTGAAGATGCTGAAGCGAAGAAGGTGACCGTACTTCAGCTGCTAACGCATATCTCAGGCTACCGCCCCGATTTCGATCTCGGCGAAAAATGGACCGGCCGCGAAGGAATGCTGGCGGCGTTGAAGAAAGAAAAACTGCGGAATCCTCCTGGCACAAGGTTCGTGTATTCGGATATTAACTTCGAGATCCTCGGGGAATTGGTTTACAAGATCTCAGGCGAGCGTTTAGAAGATTTTGCGGAAGATAAGTTTCGCAGCGTCGGTATGGTCGAAAGCCGGTTCATCAACTTCATGCCCGAGGGGGTCGAGACACGTGAGAGATTTCCTGTGGATCCGCTGACAGATGCGATGACATCGCGTATAGCTCCGACCGAGAACGTTCGCGGCCAAAATAGTTATTTAGGAGCGAGGTTTGAGGGCGATGAAAAGGCCGGAGATCGGATGCTTCGAGGCCAAGTTCATGATCCAACAGCACATCGAATGGGCGGGGTTGCGGGGCATGCCGGGCTTTTCTCGACCGCAGATGACCTAGCCCGTTACGCGCAGACGCTGTTGAACGGCGGCGTCGTGCCGGCATTTACAGGCGGAAACCTGAGCGGTAGCGAGGGTGTCGGTCGAGCAAACAGCAGGAACACCCTCCCTACAGGTCGGGTTTCTGCCTCCGGTGGACATCGAATTCTTTCGGCCCAAACGGTAGAGAGGATGACATCGCCGTATGTGGTTTCTACGGACGGAATGACACGCGGGCTTGGGTGGGACATTGCGACCGGATTTTCATCGAACCGCGGTGAGCTATTCCCGTTGGGCTCGTATGGGCATACCGGATTCACCGGCACCAGCCTCTGGATCGATCCTGCATCGGAGACGTTCGTAGTTTTTCTTTCCAATCGCGTGCATCCGGATGGCAAAGGCGACGTGACGCCGCTGAGGGCACGGGTCGCGACGGTGGCAGCTTCCGCGATCGAGAATCCGCCGATGGAAAAATGGCGCGAGCAGGAAACTAGATATCATGCTGCCGTCGCAGCACAGATACCGAGGTTCCAGGAAGGAGTTCGAACACTCCTGCCCAAATCGCCGGTTCCTCTGGCGACAACAGTTACGGCCAACGAAGCGTCGGCCGTTGCGGACAAGAGTGTCCGCGCTCCTGTGTTGAACGGCATCGACATTCTTGAAAAGAGTGGATTCAAAGAACTCGAAGGCAAGAAGATCGGCCTTGTAACGAATCACACGGGACGCAACTTGGGAGGGAAGTCGACGATCGACATCCTGCACGAAGCGAAGAACGTCGACCTAGTATCGATCTTCGCGCCGGAGCATGGGATTCGCGGCGAGCTTGATACGGAGAAGATCGACGACACGAAGGACGGGAAGACGGGGCTGCCGGTCTATTCGCTTTATAAGGACGGAATGCGTCGGCCGAAGCCGGAACAGCTTCAGGGCTTGGACGCGATCGTTTACGACATTCAGGATATCGGTGCACGATTTTACACATACACCGCGACGCTCAAGAACGTAATGGAAGAAGCCGCGAAAGCGAAGATACCCGTCTACGTTCTAGACCGCCCGAATCCGATAAACGGCGTTTCGGTCGAAGGCCCGCTGGCGGAAGAAGAGAAGCTTTCGTTCATCGCCGCGCATACGATCCCGGTCCGCTACGGCCTGACGATCGGCGAGCTTGGGCAGATGATGAATACGGAGCGGAAGATCGGCGCCGACCTTCGGGTAATAAAGATGGAAGGCTGGCGGCGATCGATGTGGTTCGATGAGACCGGGCAGACGTGGGTCAATCCATCGCCGAACATGCGTTCGCTGACGCAGGCCACCCTTTATCCGGGCGTGGGCCTGATGGAAACCACGAATGTCAGCGTCGGGCGTGGAACCGATACGCCGTTCGAGATACTTGGTGCACCGTGGATGGACGGAAGAGAAGCGGCGAAGTATTTGAACGCCCGAGGCATTCCCGGGATAAGGTTCGTGCCGGTGAGTTTTAAGCCGAACGGGTCGGTGTTCAAAGATGAGCAGGTTGGCGGCGTGAACTTCGTTATTACCGATCGGGCCCGGTTTAATTCAGTGAAGGCCGGCATCGAGATCGCGGCGGCTGTTCGGAAGCTTTACCCGTCGGACTGGCAGGCGGACCGCTATCTGAGGTTGCTTGTTAACCAGGAAATTCTAGATAGATTAAAGCGTGGAGAGACGCCGGAACAGATCGAGGCTTCGTGGCAGCAGGGCCTGGCTGAATTCAATAGCCGTCGGGCATCATATTTGCTTTATAACTGACCCGAACCGAATCCACATACGGTCGCGGGGATCCATTTCATAGGAAGGCGTTAATTTTCGGGCATTTGCGAAAATGCGGCCGGAGAGGCTTGCGAATAACGATAACGAAAATTTGGATAAACTTCCAAAAACGCAAATATTTCTTATGGATTGCAATTTTGAATTTTCATTTCTGACCATACAGGAAGGGACACTATGAGCATAAAAAAGTTTAGTTCGATCTTGCTCGCCGCAGCACTCGGCCTCGCCCTGAGCGGTGTAGCATTTGGACAGGAGGTCACGGGATCGATCTTCGGTTCTGTAAGAGATGCGTCCGGGGCCGTGGTTCCGGGAGCGACCGTTACACTCAGCGACCCGACGAAGGGCGACATCGTTGTAAGAACAGTTACAACGAACAGCAGCGGCGAGTTTTCGCTGCCGAATCTTACGATCAGCACATACACGATCACTGTTGAGGCCGCGAACTTCAAGCGAGCGGTCAACACTGATATTAAGCTGGACGTCGGACAGCGACGGACAGTCGACGTGACGCTTGAGGCTGGTGACATTTCGGAAACAGTAACCGTTGAGGCCGACCCAGTCGCGGTAGATCTGGTTTCAGCGACAAGTGGAACCGTGATCAGCGGCGAACAGGTCCGTGAGCTCTCGATCAATAACCGAAATTTCACACAACTGGTGACGCTTGCACCGGGCGTATCGAACGACCTTTCGGACCAGGTGTACGTCGGTACCACAAATCCGACCGGCCAGGCCAACATCGTTTCGATCTCGGTCAACGGATCACGCTCAAGCCAGAACACGTTTACCGTTGACGGGGCGGACGTGACCGACCGGGGTTCGAACATCACGATCCAGGCATATCCGAGCATCGATTCCATCGGCGAGTTCCGCGTTTTGCGTTCGCTGTATCCTGCTGAGTCGGGACGCAGCGGCGGCGGCCAGATCAACGTCGTGACACGAAGCGGAACGTCGTCATTCCGCGGCAGCGCATACGAATTCATTAGAAACGAAGCGTTCAACGCGAACGCGGTTGAGATCAACAGTCTGGTCAACGTTCCGGCAACTCTTGGCCGTGATCCGGACAACGGAAAAGCTCGCCGTGCACCGTTCCGTTACAATAACTATGGCTGGACACTCGGCGGACCGATATACTTCCTGCGATTCGGGAATGCTGAACCAGGTGACAGTTACTTCAAGAAATACGACCGAACGTTCTTCTTCTTCTCACAGGAGTTTAGAAAGGACAAGCGTTTTCCGACCTTGGTTTCAACTGTCCCGAACCAGAACCAAAGGAACGCATTTTTTACTGTCCCGATCTGTCTTCAGGCAACCGGCACGACTTGTAACGCGGTTCTTCCGGCAAACAGCACGCTGCCGAATATTGACCCGGTCGCACAACAGTACATTACCAACATCTACAGCCGGCTTCCGCTGCCGAACTCGGGAACGAATACACTGAACTTCCCGACGGAAGGCATCGCCGAGTTTCGGCAGGAAGTGATCAAGATCGATCACTCATTTAACGATCAGCTTTCAGGTTATTACCGTTACCAGCGTGACAAGATACCGACGACGGATGCGAACTCGCTTTTCAACTCCGGTGCCGGAATTCCCGGAGTGTCGACGACGGCAACGGATTCCCCGGGACGAACGCACACGCTTCAGGCAACTTATGCCGCAGCACCGAACCTGATCTTTGAAGGCCGCTACACATTTGGATACGGTGCTATTCTCAGCAACAACGTCGGCCTGCTTGCTCTGGCAAATTCACCGATCCGTCCGCCGATGGCGTACCCGGTGACGCGTGATCGTGCACCGACTATCAGCGGCAACGGATTCTCTGCCCTGCAGAGTTTCGGCCCTTACGATAACTTCTCTTGGAAGGCGAACATCGCCGGCAGCGCTACCTGGATCAAAGGAAGCCACACTGTAAAGGCCGGCCTGATCTACTCGAAATACCGCAAGAACGAGAATGCGCTTGGCGGTAATAACGAGGGCCTTTTCAGCGGATTCAATACGCCCGGTGCGACCACGAACGTGATCGCGCCCGGCGGTAACACTACGCAGCAGTTGTGGGCGAATTTTCTGCTAGGCACGAACGTTACGTTCACCCAGGCAAGCTTTGATTACACTGCCGATCTAAGGCAAAAGGCCCTCGAGTGGTATGTACAGGATGAATGGAAGGTCCGATCGAACATCACGCTCTATATGGGGCTTCGCTATTCGTTCTTCGGCTCGCCGTACGATAAGAATGGCCGCTTGACGAACTTCGTCCCGGAACTCTGGAACCAGTCAGCAGCTCCGCTTGTTACGGGAGCAGGGAACCGTATTCCGGGCTCAGGCAACTACTGTAACGGCCTGATCATGAACACGAACGGTTCGGCGACATTCCCGAACTGCACACCGATCCCTTCGCCATATGGCAAGTTCGTCGTAGACGCTCCTAAGAACGACTTCGCGCCCCGTATCGGTATCGCATGGGATCCGTTCGGTGATGGCCGCACGGCGATCCGGACGGGATACGGAATGTATCACGAGCAGATCTTGAACGGTATTTTCCTGCAGAACATCGCAACGAACCCACCGTTTCAACAGACCTGCCAGGTCACCGGAACGTCGCTTAGCAATCCCGTGCCGAATGGTTGTGCCGTGATCGCCTCGAACCTCGTATCAAACGTGCGATCGGTTCAGCCCAATTGGAAGACGCCTTACACGCAGCATTGGTCGCTGGACATTCAGCGACAGCTGACGTCGAAGACAGTGGTTTCAGCCGGTTACTACGGTTCGAAGGGCACAAACCTGATCGGCGGTTATGAACTGAACCTGCTGGCACCCGGCGAAGCTCTCGGCCTGCAGTGTGCGGTAGGTGCCTCGACAACGCCGACCGTTCCTTGCCAGCTGCCGGGACAGGCGTTCTTCTCGACCGCACAGGAAGCGATACTGGATCAGGTTCGCCCGTATCGCGGATACCGCTCGATCACGATGATCCAGCCGCGGTTCAATTCGAACTATCACAGTCTGCAGGTCTCTGGAAAGCATCGCTTCTCAGGTGCATCGGAGGTCAACCTTGCTTACACGTGGTCGAAGAATATGACCGACAACTGGACCGACCGTTCGACGACGCCGCAGAACACATACGACATCGGAAGCGATTACGCACGGGCCGCATTGGACCGCCGCCACATCCTGACGATCAACTATGTGTACGAGCTGCCTTTCTATCGCGCCCAGCGTGGATTTGTCGGTAAGGTGCTCGGCGGTTGGCAGGCATCGGGCATCATCACCTATCAGACCGGACTGCCGTTCACACCTACGGTGTCAGCGTTCGATCCGGCTGGAATGGGACTGATACCTCCGCCGCTGACGGTCGCACGTCCGAACATCACATGCGACCCGAACGCGAATGCACCGCGTACGCCGCAGCAGTGGTTCGATACGTCATGCTTCCAGATCACGCCGATCAATAACAATACGCCGATATCGAACACGGTTGGTAACGCAGGCCGCGGCATCATCCACGGCCCGCCGACCAAGCGTGTCGATTTCACTATGGCTAAGAACATCCGTTTCACCGAGCGGTTCAAGCTGCAGCTTCGTGCAGAGGCTTTCAATGTCTTCAACTTCACAAACCCGCGTGCGCTCAGCACACTGGTATGGAGCCAGACAACACAGCCTGTCTCGCAGGGTGGAAACGGTTCCTCAACTTTCGGACAGGTCACGACATACCGTGATCCGCGTACGCTGCAGTTCGGAGCGAGGTTAAGCTTCTAACTATAGGCCGCGGAAAAATTGCCCGCGTTTCCTTTTGTGGAGACGCGGGCTTTTTATATTTCTGGTAAAGTTTTGAGCTATGGATCCGATGATTCTGAAAAATTTGCGTATCGCCGGAGGGCCGGATGAATCGGTTGATATCGAGATCTCCGATGGCGTGATCACGGATATCCGTCCGAGTGACTTCAAGGATGCCGGTAAGGCGAGGTCGGCAATGCCGGGTTTCGTCGACGTACATAACCACGGAGCTGTCGGCGTTGATGTGAACTCTGCGGACGCCGATGGTTTGATGAGGCTCGCGGAATTCCTGGCGACGAAGGGTGTTACGGTGTGGCTGCCTACGTTGGTACCGGATTCGGATGAGAATTACCTGCGAGCGATTGCCGCGATCGACGAACTGATGGAGCGGCAGCGTGATCTGCCGAGCGCACAGGCGGTCGGCGTTCATTACGAAGGCGTCTTTGCCAGCGAGCAGATGTGCGGGGCCTTGAAACCGCAGTTCTTCAAGAAATTTACCGGCACCGAGCTAAATGCAATTCCGCGTCTGAGAAAAGGCGTTCACATGATGACGTTCGCTCCAGAGATCGGCGGCGGCCTTGAACTTGCAGCGGAATTGGATCGACAGGGATGGATCGCATCGATAGGCCATACCCGTGCAAGTATCGAGATCCTTGACCAGGCATTTTCAAAAGGTGCCCGCCATCTGACGCATTTTTTCAACGCGATGACGGGGCTGCATCACCGTGATGTGGGTGTCGTCGGTTGGGCACTTGCGAATGATGGCGTGACGTTCGATATCATCGCGGACGGTGTCCATGTGCATCCGCTGGCGCTTAAGGCTGCGTGCCGGGCGAAACTGCCCGATCGCGTCTCGCTAATATCGGACTCGATCGCGCCGACCGGACTGGGCGACGGCAGATTTGAAGTTTGGGGGGAACCTATCGAGGTCGCAAACGGGCGAACTCAGAATGCACGCGGCAGTATCGCGGGTTCCGTGATCACGATGATCGATGCTGTGCAGAAGATGCGAAGTATTGGATTCGAACTTTCAGAGATCTCCCGCATGGTGTCAACGAATCCGGCTGAACTTTTGGGGTTGACTGAGACATTGGGAGCGATCGAGGTCGGGAAGCGTGCGGACATCGTAATGCTCGGGACCGATGGTCAGATCGAAGAGGTCTTCATCGGCGGACGCCCCGCTAAAATGTAAAGAGGGCCGGCATCTAAAACGCTCGACCCTCTTTCCCCCTTGTTCTAAACAGTATTACTACTGTTCCGTGCCGGCTTCGGCTTGCTTCGCCGCACGCTTGTTCATGCGTTCCTGAAAACGCTGTTTCATGTTCGACCGCATTTCTGCAGCCTTCGTCTTCTGCTCATCGGTCAGCACCGCGAACATCTGGGCCTTAACCTTTTCACGCTGCACGGTCATTTGGGCGTGAATGCCGGCACCTTCATTTGCGATCGCCGTTACCGTACCTTCGTCGAATGCACCGTTAGCGGTCGCCTCGGCCATTTTCTGCCGGTTCGCCTTCATTGCTTCGTGAAGCGGTGTTACGGCGGCTTTAGAAGCTTCGCGGATCTGCTTCATCTGGGCCTTCTGCTCATCTGTCAGGTCGAGGCCGCGAAACATCATGCCGCCGCCCATTCCGCCCTTGCCGCCATCGCGGCCGCCGCGGTGCATTTTGCCCATCTTGCCGCCGCCGCGTTTGCCCCATCTCTTATCACCAGAGTCGTCAGTACCGGTCGTCTGGGCGATAGCGAAGATCGCTCCCATCGAAAGTATCGCGACTGCTAAGAATGCGAATATTGTCTTTTTCATTTCCTTTTCCCCTTTCTTGATCGAATCGTTTTTGCGACGCTTTCCGCCGCGTTAACAGTTAGACGATATCGCCGGGGCGGCGAACTCGTGGGTTTTGTGAAGTTCTGTAAAGAAATGTAAAACGCGGTGCGGCACGCATCCAATTGACGTAGAATCAAGGGTGAGAAATGAACAAAGTACTGATAATTGACGACGACGAAGAGCTGTGCGAATTGGTATCCGAGTACCTATCCGTCGAGGGATTTCAGGTCGAATCTGTCCATGACGGCGAAGCAGGTCTGCAGCGAGCCCGAAGCGGGACATACGATCTGGCGATACTGGACGTGATGATGCCGAAAAAGAACGGTTTCGATGTCCTTCGTGAACTTCGACAGAGTTCGCAGATACCCGTTCTGATGCTGACGGCTCGCGGCGACGACATGGAACGGATAGTGGGCCTGGAGATCGGAGCCGATGATTATCTGCCCAAACCGTTCAACCCGAGAGAGCTTGTTGCGCGGATACGTGCCATCCTGCGTCGGGCGTCGGGCGACGGTGTCGATCTCGGACTTCCTGAACGTCTTCATGTTGATGATCTGGAGCTGTCGGCGAGTTCGCGTTCAGCGACGTTGAATGGCAAGCAGATAGTATTGACCTCGCTTGAGTTCGATCTGCTCGCGGCATTGGCGAGGCACGCCGGCAACATCGTGAAAAAAGAAGAGTTGAGCGAGACGGTGCTTGAGAGAGAACTCTCGCCCTATGATCGGAGCCTGGATATGCACATCAGCAACTTGAGGAAGAAACTCGGCCTGCGTGCCGATGGAAGCGAGAGGATCAAAACGATCCGGTCGGTCGGATATATTTACACAGTTCAATGAACCTGTTCCTGAAGATCTTTTTGTGGTTTCTCGCGGCCATCACGCTGATGGTCGGGATGATGTTATTCCTGAATTGGACCGTGCAAACGGAACCGGTCGTAAGCCGCTGGAGAATCTCCGTTCGGAACCAGACGAACATCTACGCTCAGACCGCTGCTCAGATCTACCAGAATCAGGGCGAGGCGGGACTGAACGAGTTTCTTGCGAGGATACGAAAGGCTGAGACCATCGGTGAAGTTGACCTGATCGGCGAGGGCGGACAGCTTTATATGTCCGAGGGCGTTAATGCTGAAAACTATCGCGGGCTCGTCGCGAGCGCGCTGGCGAGCGACGCTGTAGAATTTGAGTTTGGCCAGCCTGAGACGGCACTTTCTGCGCGCCAGGTCACGTTTTCTAACGGTCAACGCTACGTGTTGATCGTTCGCTGGGAACGACCAAGAATGATCCCGTTCTTCGGTGAGTCTCCGCTGCGGTATCTTCGCTACGCTGCGCTACTGCTTACGGCGCTGCTCTTATGTTGGGCGCTCGCACGGTATTTATCGTCGCCGATCGGGAAGCTCCGGCGTGCGGCCCAACGACTAGCTGACGGCAAATTGAGCGTTCGAGTGGGCGGCGAGGTCGGGAATCGACGTGACGAGATATCGGCCCTTGCCCAGGATTTTGACATCATGGCCGAGCGGATCGAATCGCTGATAATGTCGCAAAAGCGTCTGTCTCGCGACGTCTCTCACGAGCTTCGTTCACCGCTGGCTCGTATGAACGTCGCCCTTGAGATCGCCAAGAATAAGGCAAATCCTGAAACAGCTCCGATCCTCCAGCGGATCGAGGGCGAATCGCAGCGGCTCAATGAGATGATCTCGCGCCTGCTGACGCTTTCACGGCTGGAAACCGGCGAGAAAGATTTCGATCAGCGGGAACTCAATCTCACCTCGCTGGTCAGGCACGTTGCGGCAGACGCCGATTTCGAGGCCGGTGCAAAGAATCGGTCGGTAAAGATCTCAAGGTCCGACGAGTGCCGGGTAGTGGGAAGCGAGGAGTTGATCCAAAGTGCGGTCGAGAATGTTTTGCGTAACGCGGTTCGTTATACGCGCGAGGGAACGACGGTCGATGTTTCGCTCACTTCACAAAATGGCGATGCGGTGGTCAGTATTAAAGACCATGGCGGCGGTGTGCCATCAGAGGAACTCGCAAATCTGTTTAGGCCGTTCTATCGGGTCGGCGAAGCGAGGGACCGAGGCTCAGGCGGCACCGGACTCGGTCTCGCGATCGCTGAACAAGCTATTAAGGCTCATAACGGCAGCATAACGGCCCACAACGACGCTGATGGACTCGTTGTCGATATCAAGCTGGCGTGCAGCACGAGCTCTAATAGCTAAGGGTTCCGTATCTTACGCGTTTCGTCGTGCGTCCATGAACGACTTGATAGCGAGTATCACAAAGATCAGGCAAAGCAATGCCATCAATATTTGCGAAACTACCGCCACCGTAAATTCTGCCGTGCTCAGTCGCGGCACCAATCGCACAGCTACAGCGATGAACCCGAGTAATGCAACAACCACCGCTGCATGCATCAGGTGCTTCCGAAGATCTTCTTTAGCCTGAGCTAGATGACCGAGAAGCATGATGACCACGCCAAAAAAGGCAGGTATCAAGGCCGTGATACTCGCAGTGCCTGCGTACAGTCCGTAGCCGTATCCGAGGATCCCAAGCAGGATCAAAAGCCGTCCAAAAAGTATTGATGTTCCGGGCATATGCAATAGTCTATGCGGAACCCATCAAACCACCAAACCCCGAAGACGAACTCACTCATCTACGATTCCTCATATCTAAGATCATCGTCTCGATGGTATTTCTGAGATGGGCGGTTACGATGCGATAAGCGTCCTCGCCTTCTGCATTCGGGTCGGCCGCAGCTATTACCTCTCTAGGCCGGAATGAGGGTGCGATGCGAATCTTCACCTTCGCAGGGCGTATACGCCAGGACTTACGAGCCCACACGTTTTGCAGGCCATCGAGTGCGACCGGGACCACCGGCAGGTCGAGCTCTGTCGATAGAATAGCGGCACCTTTCTTGAAGTCGTGAAGCTTGCCGTCGAATGCCCGTTCGCCTTCGGGATAAATATTGAGTATGCGTCCGTGCTTAAGGCCGATAGCACCTGCCTTCATTGCTCGCAGAAGCTGCGTATCCTGATCGATCGGAACGACTTTGAGCATCGACGCGACGAACTTCATGAAGCGGCTACGAAAGAACATACTTGCGCCTACATGAAAGATGTTCGTGTAGATCTTGTACGGGTAGTTAGACGTGAGAACGAACGGATCAAGAAAACTTTGATGGTTCGGGCAGATCAGAAACGGCCGCTGCGGATCGCCGCCCGGGGTCTGCATTGCCTTTAGATTTTCGATGCCGTCGACCTCAAGCCGCATAAATACACGGCAAAACAAATTAAAGACGCGGTAGACGACGAATGCGAATGTTATGAAGATCGTTCGCCGCTTAAGTACTGCTTCGACCTCAGGAAACTTGTCATCCGCTTCCTTTATGATCTTTGACCAGTTTAGATCGGCGGAGATCGCGGTGTCGTCGGATGATCCGGAACCCGCCATCTCTAAACCCTTAGCTGTCGAACTGACGAGTTCGACCACACTCGCAACTGTCAATGCGTTAGCCGCCTGATCTGCAGTGAACTCCGTTTCAAACGCCTGCTCGAGTGCGGCGAAAACCTCTGCACGAGCAAGCGAATCGAGCCCGAGGTCGATCTCAAGGTTCATATCGGGATGAATAGCTACTGATTCATCACGTTTGTGCTTGCTTATCGTATTGGCAACCGTTTTGCCGATGTTCGTCTCCAGAAGAGAGCGATGCTCAGCCGTGAGCTCCCAGGTCCGCTTTTCAGGCAAGCCATTACCGGCCGTGCCCGACTCGACCTCTTTTCGCAGTTCAAATCGCTTGATCTTGCGTGTTGCAGTGCGAGGCAGCGGTTCCTGGCGGACTATATAATCGCGAACCCGCTGATATTCCGGCAGTGACCTGCCAAGATTGTCCAGTGCATAGCGGACCGCTTCTCTGGAATTTGGCAGCTTTGCTTGTTTCAGGTAGTCGAAGTTCGGGATAACGACCGCGACGAGCTTTTCCGAACCCGCACGTGCTTCTGCCGTGTCCGCCACGCCAATGATCGCGAGTTCTTCGACCTCAGGGGCTTTAAGGTAGTGAACTTCAAGGTCTTCGGGATGGACGTTCTTGCCGGATGGCAAAACGATCACATCTTTCGCTCTGCCCACGATGTAAAGATGGCCGTCCTTATCGATCCGGCCAAGATCGCCGGAGCGAAACCAGCCGTCCTCGGTGAAAGCCTCCGCCGTGGCCTCGCGGTTCTTGTAATACCCGGAAAAGACCATTTCGCCGCGTATCAAGACTTCGCCGACGCCGTCTTTGTCCGGATCGGCTATCTTTATTTCGGCATTGAACATCGGTTTCCCGACTGACCCGATGCGGTTGTCGTTTTCGTATGTCGCCGTCGCGGCACCGCTCGTCTCTGTAAGCCCGTAGCCTTGAATGATCGTAAAACCGAGGCGATGAAAATCTACTGCTACGTCTTCGTCGAAACGCGAGCCCGCGGATATCGCGACCCGCAGTTCTCCGCCGAAAGATTCGTGCACCTGTCCAAAAAGCTTCGGCCCGAGGTTCACACCGACGGTATCACGGAGCGTTCCGTTAAGGGCAAGCAGGCCTTTAGCAGCTGCCTGTGCGACGGATGATTTTGCCTCGATAGCATCAAAGATCTTTGTATGAAACAGATACCAAAGCCGGGGAACCGTCGTAAGTATCGTCGGCTTGAATGCCTTCATCGCGTTCCCGAGTTCGGCAGGCGACAGCTCCTTTAGATACCCTACTTCGCACCCGTAAGTCGTTGCGACCCAAAGATTCACGATCTGCAGATAAGCGTGGAAGAGAGGCAGCAGGCTAAGTATCCGCTCGTCGTCGCGGAATTTCAGAACGTGGTTTATACCGTCGAGTTCGGCGAGAATGTTCGCATGGGTGAGCGGCACGCCTTTTGGTGTACCCGTCGTGCCGCTGGTATAGATCAGGAGAGCGACATCATCGCCTTCCGGCCTCGGCTGGTTCGCAGCGAAAGACTCGGGAAACTCAGTTGCCGACCAGTCGTCAAAGGCGCTAAATCCGTTACTGCTTATGTCGCCGCCCCATACAACTGCAGGTATGCTTCGGCCGAGCTTTTCCTCAATATCCTTAAATCGACCAACTTGATCAGTGTCGACAAAGGCCAGCTTCGCCTCGGAGTTCTCAATAAAATTTGTGATCGTCTCGATTTCGCCGTGCGGATCCATCGGGACACAGACGCCGCCGCGGTAGATGATGCCCAGATACGCGATCGCCCATGCCGGATGGTTTTCGCCGATAAGTGCGACGCGGTCACCGGCGTCGATCCCTTCTTGCTCGAGTCTATATGCAACGGAGCGGATTCGATCGAGCGATTCACCGAACGTGTAAACGTGCGAATCATCGCCGACGATACGCATCGCGACCTTGTCGGTCCGCGATTCAAACGCCTTTACGAGCCGTCTTAGATAGGAATCTTTCATACTTAGCGAAAGCGTGGGTTCGCTAAGAATAGCAGGTATTGGGCCAAATCTCCCATTTGGTGAATGGCTACCGCCGGCGGGGAACCCGGAGCCGAAGTGCTGACGGTACGACCTCGAAAACCGCCGGCAGTTTTCCGGGAAGTTCGCCATCGATTGAGATCAGCGTGCGGTCGTCGGCGTTCGCGGGCTCGACCTCTACACGTCGTGCAAGCTTGCTCTTGACCTCAGGAAGCGCCGTATGCGTGCCGCGATAGAGCGTGTATGCATTTAGGATGATCTTCGCGGTATTAATGTCGCCGACGTTGACGACGTCAAGCATACCGTCGGCAAGTTTTGCGTCAGGAGCTATCATCATCCCGCCTCCGAAAAACCTGGCATTGGCGATGCAGAGGTTCACGGTATGGATAACAGACCAGTCGCCGCTATCAATCTTTACGCGAATCGGTATCGAGCCGAGCCCTACAACCTCTTGAAGTGTTGATAGTGCAAAGCTCGCACGCCCGCGAACATTATCAAGCGGAAGCCAGCCAAGCGATGAGGAACCCTTAACGCGTTCGATGATCGAAGGTGCTAAGCCGATCGAGGATTCATTCAAGAAATAGCGTTCCGCCGGCTGTCCATCGAGATCGATATAGGTCACACGGCCCAGATCCACCTTGCGGGTCTCACCATCGCGAAGAGCTCTCGCAACTTCACGCGGTGCGGTCGGCATTCCGATAGTTCTACGAAAATCGCCGCCGGTGCCGGACGGAAAGATGCCCATCTCGCAGCTCTTCCCGGAAAGCAGGATGCCGTTCGCCACCTCGTTGATCGTCCCGTCGCCACCGCAAGCAATGATAAACTCTTGGCCCTCGGTCGCGTGCTTTCTGGCCAGGTCTATTCCGTCGCCGGGGCATTTAGTGAACACGGTCCGAAACGGGCCGAAATGGGCACGCAGATCAGACGCAACAGCCGCCCATTTTTCACGAGTCGACCCGCCGGCTGACCGCGGATTAACAATTACAAGAGGCAGCATCAGCGTTTGCCAAAAAAAATCTCCCGATTCGCCTTTACGTGATCGGCAATCGCTCCAAGGTTAGTCAGATTCGAGATGGATGTGTTCGCATCTTCGCGCGTTGTGAAGGCTTTGCCGGTGTTCGTATAGACCATGTTCTCGTAATATGGCGCGGTCTTCGCGGAGCACTTTCCGACGACGATCACATCGATCAAGCTATCGGCGTTCAGGTCCTGGAACGCGACGGCGACGACCCAGCAGCCAGTCGTTGTGCCGTTAAATTGACTTGGGAAATCGAAAACCTTTGTATCGTTACGATAGATCGCGAATTCAGAATCAAGCGGCGGGTCGTCGAATTCCGGGTTGTGTGTGGTTACAAAACAGCTCCCGGCAAACGGTTCGAAGTTGATCGCAAAGGTCTGTGAGGCGAGTATCGGCGAATCGCCCGTGTCGATCTCCTGACACAGACGCCTTTCAGCTTCTGTCCCGAGCGGGTTGACCGCGGCACGTCCGCCTGCATCCTCGGGCGGCTTTGCCGAGGCCGTCGGGACCGCTGCAGATTCGGTAGCCGGAGTGTGTGGAGCCGAGGAATTCTCCGTACGCTCCACAACGCCCCCGCAGCCCGATAGTCCGATCGATAGAGCTGCGATCAAAAATAGAGTTAACTTCACGCCCGCAATTATCCGTGCCGAAAGGCACAGGTGTCAATCTGCCATTTTTCGCAAGCGGACATAAAAACACAGGCGGCATTCAGGATCGACCCCGAATGCCGCTCTATAACTTGTCGCGGATTCTATTTTGCGCCGCGTGCTCGAGCGATGAAGGCTTCGATGTCGGCGATCGTTCTCGGAAGATCTTTTGACATCCATTCGACGCCATTCGCCGTCACCAGCATATCGTCTTCGATCCGTACGCCCATCCCTTTATATTTCTCGAAAGCGGGCTTCACCTTGGCAATGAACTCACGATTTTCCGCATTGTCCGGAAGCCACTCGAGCGTATCGGGGCGGATATAGATGCCGGGCTCGTTCGTAAATATCATCCCCGGAGCGAGCGGAGCACCCGGAGCGCTCACGTCGTGAACGTTCATGCCCAACCAGTGGCCGAGGCCGTGCATGTACCACATCCGGAACTGCTGGCCGTCCTTTTTCGTGATCAGCCCGAGGTCGAACAACCCATTTTCGATCACCGAACTTGCTATCTGGTTCAGCTGCCCGAACTGTACACCCGGCTTCGTCGCCTTCGCGACGGCTTCCTGGGCGTCGAAAACTATCTGGTAGATCGCCGCTTGTTCCTTTGTGAATTTGCCATTGACGGGAAACGTTCGCGTTATGTCGGCAGTGTAATGCTCGTATTCGGCACCTACATCCATCAGCATTAGATCGCCCATCCGAACCGGAGATGCAGGGATCTGATAGTGAAGGGTCGTGGCATTGGGACCGCAGCCGACGATCGACGGATAACCCCAGTAATCGGCGTTTCGGCGGCGGAAGGTATACTCCACCTCGGCCTGGACCTCATACTCCCATTTTGCGGTGTGTGCCATTGCCTGGGCCCGCATGTGGGCCTCATTCGAGATATCTATCGCGTGCTGCATCAGCCTTATCTCGTAAGGCGATTTAATCTGCCGAAGAGCGTTAAAGATGGGCCGGGCGTTCTGCACTTTCGCGGTAAGACCGCCAGCAAAATCAGCCTCCTGTCGGTATTCACGCTTCCCATCGTGGTCGTTCTCATTTCCGGGAAGCAGTAAATATACGGTGGCGGCGTCGGAGCCGATGACCGTCGCACCATCTTTTGAGGTGAATGGAGCCTTCGTGCGAACCGCCGTGAGGAACGCCTCACGTTCGGTTGCGTCGATGATCGTACGCAGGCCCGATATACGCATCGCGTCCTCGTTCGAATACATCTTGCCGTTCCACGTTTCAAAGAACGCGTTGCGCTTCGGCATAAAGAGATACTCGCCGACCTGGCCGCCGTTCTTGACCATAACGAGCGTCGCTCCGTTTTGCTTGAGGCCGGTCAGATAAACCAGATTATTCTCTTGCCGGTAAACGTAATCGACATCATTGGTATAAAGCTTAGGTTCAGCAGGGAAGAGGACCAGCATGCTGCCGTCCGCCATCTTTTCAGCGACGGCGGCCCGTCGTCGTGCGAGCTCCGCCTGGCGCTCGGCATCGGTGAACTTAGGCGCGGGCGGTGCGATGCGGATCGCAGGCGAATTTGGGTCTGCCGCGGAAAACACTGCGACTGAAAGCCCTGAGAGCAGAAATGCCCCGATTATTATCCAAATGATTATCTTTTTCATTTAATTACCTCGATCTCAATATCCTTCGATGCCCGATTGCCAAAGAAATCAGCTGCGAAAACTCTTATCGTATATATCCCGGGAGCCAACACGGCTGCGTCGAAAAATCCTTCGCTGTGAACGTCGCCATCCAGGCGGTTTGTCACGATATAGTTGAAAACGGTCTCGCCGGTCGGCCCGGAACTGCTGCCCCGAGCGTAAGCGGTTCGCACGGCTGCGTTTGGCGGGTTGCGGTCGAAAGCAATGTTCCAGCTAAGTTCCGGCAGAGGCTGCTCGTTCTTGGGAAACACCGTGTACGTCAGCCGGTAAAGCCCTAAGCGACGCCTTTCGGGATTCCCGTCCATGCGGTCGTATGACTTGACGACGATTCGCGTCTTTCCTGTCAATCTGATACGCGAAACGGGGGCGTTTGTTTCGAGTTCGGCCCATTTCTCATCAAAAAGCGTCACCGATTCGATGGTCGGCATTATCGAGTCGCTAACGCCCGGAAGTTCCAAAGCGGCTAGAGCGTTCATCTCCGCACCAGCTCGCCCGGCGATCAGATGCACGTGGTTCATCGGGTTTAGCGTGCCCACGCGTTCGCCCGCCTTAAACTTTGAGCCCCGGGGAACTCGAACATCGACCAGCTTTCCAGTTTCATCGCTGCTGTAAATGAAACGACTGTCGCCGTATGTGCGGCCCGATTGTTCCCGGCCAAGATTGATGTGAATGTAGCCGATCGTCGGCATGCGCAGCAGTTCACGAAGCGTGCCGAAATTCTCCGCGGCGATCGGGTCAAGCACCTTTTCATTCCGCACGAAGACGGCGGTTTCGCCCAGAGCACCAGCGATGTCCAGACCGTTATGGAACCAGACCTGCGAGCTTTCATCACGGATCGTGCCGCGGATCTCGCCGAGAGTACCCGCGATATCACGTTTTGCATCCGGTGGGTCGTACGGCCAGCGGGCGGGCTGGAGTCGACGAAACTCCTCAGCAGTAAACCGCTGCGGCGTACGTGAAGTGCCAGAGGTAGCCTCGACATGACCGATCTTTCTGATCAGTCCATTATCGCTGTCAGCGATCAGCAGCTGACCTTCGCTATCCACGGTGATACCTGATGGGCGATTGAACCTGGTCGTCAAAAGATCTCCGTCTCGGAATCCGCGACTCCCACCCGATATCGTTTCAACGTAAGGAAAGCTTCGGCCGCCAATTGCTCGAATGGCATTGCCGTCTCCGACGTAAATGATACCGGTAGGCGAAGCAGTAATTCCGGTCGGCCGAACAAATCCTGCAGCGACGGGTGGGCCATCTTGCATACCGCCATCACCGCTGCCCGCGAGCGTCCATACTGTTCCGTCCGGCTCGACTACCCGAATACGTCGGTTGCCAGCGTCGGCGACCAGCAGTTTATGAGTTTGCCAGACGGCGATACCTATCGGCGTATCGAACATCGCGGTTGATCCGATTCCATCGGCAAACCCGCGTTCACCGCCCGCGAGAGTACTGACAGTGCCATTCTCAATGACGCGAATGCGGTCGTTATACGAATCTGCGACGAACACGCGTCCGCCTGGCCCCGCCGCGACTCCCAACGGGGAGCTGAATGATGCCGATGCCCCGTCATCAAAACCGCGTCGTCCCGCCGTTCCGGCAACCAACGAGACGTCGCCGTCGGGCGAAACGCGTTTGATCGTGTTGGAGCCTGCGTCGGCGACCAACAACCCGCCGTCGCTGTCGAATGCGATACCGGAAGGCGTGTCGAAACCGGCAGCGAATTCGGTAAGCGTTCCGGTGGCGTCGATTCTCAAGATCCGATCGCCTTCGCCGTCGGCGAGGTAGATCGCTCCGTCCCGCTCGGCGATGCCAAAGGGCTCACCGTACTCACGGTCAAAGCCGCCGACGGTCGTCACACCGGTTAAAGGCAGCGTTTCCGGAGGACTACCGCATCCGAGGCACAGCGCAGCGACGCACATAATAAGAAGTCCGGCCGAGGTCCTCGACGCCGTGCGTTGCAGCGCATGATCGTAAACAAATTTCACTATTGAGATTATTTTCCTGCTGAGAGCCGTGGTCTGCTATTATCATCCTACAGCTAAGAAACGACAGACAAGGAGAGAACTATGCTTTCACTACAGGACCTTCTCGGCCCGCAACAGGGATCAGAGGCAGTTGAACAGATCAGCAGTCAGGTTGGAGCGGACCAATCGATGGTAAACACAGCCATTCAGGCGGCACTTCCCGCCATTCTCGGCGGCCTCGCTCGGAATGCTTCCGACCCCCAAGGTGCACAGAGCCTCGATGCAGCTCTCAGTAAAGATCACGACGGCAGCATCCTCGGGAATCTCGGAGGATTGGGAAGCCTGATCTTTGGACAGCAGGAAACTCCGCGTCAGGCTGACGCCGGCGGCATTTTGGGCCATATTCTCGGCGGAAGCCAAGGCCAGGTCGCGCAGGAGGTCAGTAACAAGACCGGGCTGCAGACCGGTCAGGTCGCCCAGATCTTAATGATGCTTGCCCCGATCGTGATGGGATACCTCGGCCGACAGAAGCAGCAACAGAATGTCGGTGCCGACGGTCTCGGCGGCCTGTTAGGCGGCATACTTGGCGGCGGTAATGCTCAGGCGGCAGGATCGTCCGGAAATCCGATGATGGACATGGCAGGTTCGATGCTTGACCGGGACGGTGACGGCAGCTCGATGGACGATATCGCCTCGATGGCATTCGATTATCTGAGAAACCGCTAGATCAAGGTAAAAGAAATAAGGGCCGGAGATCTGATCATCATCAGGTCTCCGGCCTCTTTCTATTTGGAGGATATCGCGAAGTCTGCGTTCGTTATATTTCCTGAGAGTACGATAAAACGCTCAGCTGGCGAGAAAACCGTTCCTTTTCTGATCGCGGTCACGGTGTAGGTCTTGCCCGTGGGCAGCGAGGCGAATCGATAGCGGCCGAAGTTGTTCGCACGCGTCGAAAGCCGGACGCTGTTGTCGTCGCTTGAGAGCGTGATCAATGTATTGTCTGCTGCAGCCGTGATCCCCGCCACATGACCGCTGATGTCGGCATTCGCGACCGAATCCGGGACATAGGCCATACCGTTGATCGCTCCTATGGTTCCGAGCGTGTTACTTGGCTGTGATCCGAGATTGGTAAGTTGGCCGGTTCCTCCATCAACAGCAAATGTTGTTACGCTGCGACTTATCCGGTTTCCGACGTAAAGATGTGAGCCCGAGGCAGTTAGAGCGAGAACGTTTGCTGTAGTCGCTCCGGTCGCGAACGGCGAACCGGAGACGGCCGTCAACGTTGTTGCCGAACCGCTGCCCTCAACCCGGAACACGCCGACGTTGTTTCCGGTGTTACCCGCGACCATATAAAACCCGCCGGGATGATAAACGCCGTAACGCCGCTGCGACATACCCGACAGGAATGGATTGCCGGCAACGCCTGTGAGAACGCCGGCCGATGAGGTGAACGCTGCAAGCGTATCAGTGCTGTGCATTGTAAAAAGACGGCCCTCAGGATCGACGGCATACGCTATAGGATTCGCGGCACCGGCGGGAAATGGCGAGCCGGCGAGCGTGGTCAAAATGCCCGTTGCCGTATCTACGCTGAATCCGGCGATCGCGGTCCCAGTATTTCCGCCCGTGTAGAAATAACTTCCATCGTGGCTGAAGATGCTCGAAAACGCACTAACTCCACCAAGCGGGAACGGGCTGCCCGCGGCAAGGACCGCTCCGCTTGAAGATATCTTGAAGCTCATGCTGCCACCGCCTGATGCTCCGTTGGTGACTATCAATGGTGAACCGCTGGGATGAACTCGAAGCGTGTTCCAGGTGCCCGTACCTAGGCTGATCGGGCTAAAGGGCATCGGCGATCGACTGCCCGTGGCCGGATCGATGTTGTATGCACTAAACGAGTCAGACCCGTCGTTCAAGACGTAGAGCCGGTAGTTCGCAGGATCTGCCACCATCCGCTCGCTGACGATGGAGCCGATACCGCCGTTGCCCGGAACCACGGGGAAACCCGAAAGTGGCGTAAGAGCACCCGTGGTTTCATCGACGCTGAAGCCGTAGATCCGGCTGCCGGCCGAATCGTCGTTGAGCACGTACAGGTATCCTGCCTGTGCATCGACGGCAGCGAATATGATCAACAAAAGCAGAACTAGAATTGTCTGGCAAAGGACGTGAGGCCGAGCTCGGTCGGCCGGTGTGGAAAACATAGTTCAATCCTCCTGCAAACGGTTTGGTTCCAAATGGAGGCCGCCAAGCCGGCGAGAGGCTGACGCCTCCGAAAGTGTTAGTGACTGTTTGTGCTCGGCATAGTATCACAGTTCGGAACCTAGCGGAGATCATTTTGGTTATTCAGTGCCTCAGAGTCTAAAGGTTGTTTTTGACTTATCAGCGGTAGAGCGTTAACCTAATTACTTGCATTGTGTGGTGAGTTATTGCGACTTGCGGCCACGTAAAATAAACGGCTAAACAGCAGAGAGCCTGTAATTTTTTGAAGACTCTGTGCTTATTAAGTGCAGAGTTTTTTCGGTTTAGATAAGGCATTCTCAGGGCGGATCAACATGAAAGGATTTCTCGAATTACTAAATGAACGCGTGATCGTTTTTGATGGCGCGATGGGCAGCAACCTGCAGTCGTTAGATCTGACGATCGATGATTGGGGCGGGCCGAATTTTGAGAATTGCTCCGAGAACCTGCTTTACACGCGGCCGGATGCGATCGAGAAGGTGCATACCAGTTTTCTGGATGTCGGCTGCGATGTTATCGAGACCAATAGCTTTGGCGGGAGCGAGGTCGTTCTGGCCGAATTTGGTATCGTCGAAAAGACATACGACGTTAATAAGAAGGCCGCCGAGCTTGCGAAACGCCTGGCAAGCGACTACTCGACGCCGGATAAGCCGCGTTTCGTGGCAGGCTCGATCGGCCCGGGGACAAAGCTTCCGACGCTCGGACACATCACTTATCGGGATCTGAAAGCCGCATATGTCGAACAGGTGCGAGGGCTTCTGGATGGCGGCAGCGACGTGCTGATCGTCGAGACTTGTCAGGACCTTCTGCAAACGAAGGCAGCACTGTCGGCGATCTTCGATGAATTCAAGGGACGAAGAATCCGAATTCCCGTGATCGCACAGGTGACGATCGAGACCTTCGGCACGATGCTGAACGGGACAGAGATAGGTGCGGCTTTGACGGCTCTCGAGCCTTTCCCGATCGACGTGATCGGGATGAACTGCGGAACCGGCCCTAGGCAGATGGCGGACAGTTTCAAGTATCTTTGCGACAACTCGCCGATACCGGTTTCCGTGCTGCCGAACGCCGGCCTGCCCGAGGTAAAGGACGGCAAGCAGCATTACGACGAAACGCCTGAAAGCTTTGCCGCTCAGGTGGAGCACTTTGCAAAGGACCTAGGTGCAAACATTGTCGGCGGCTGCTGCGGCACTTCGCCGGAGCATTTACGGCAGGTGATCGAACGCGTCGGCGGGCTTTCGCCGAGATCGCGCGACGCACGTCTGCAGCCTTCGGCATCGTCAATATATTTCCAGCAGCCGTACACACAGGACGCTTCGTTCCTGATCGTCGGCGAACGTGTGAATGCGAGCGGGTCTAAGAAGATGCGTGACCTGCTTGATGCCGAGGATTGGGACGGCCTGGTGAATCTTGCCAAGTCGCAGGAAAAAGAAGGTGCGCACATCTTGGACGTCAACGTCGACTTCGTTGGCCGCGACGGCGTCGCCGATATGCACGAGCTTGTCTCGCGGCTCGTTACCAGCGTCAAGATCCCGATAATGCTCGATTCGACCGAGTGGGAAAAGATGGAAGCCGGGCTCGAGCATGCGGGCGGCAAGTCCATTCTGAATTCGACCAACTACGAGGACGGGGAAGAGCGATTTCTGAAAGTACTGGACCTCGCAAAGGAGTACGGTGCCGCCGTCGTTATCGGCCTGATCGACGAGGTCGGAATGGCACGCACGGCCGAAAACAAGCTCGAGATCGCACACCGGGCCTATAAACAGGCGACCGAATACGGCATCCCCGGACACGACATTTTCTTTGATCCGCTAGCCCTGCCCATCTCGACGGGTATCGAAGAGGACCGTAAGAATGCGGACGAAACTATTAAAGCGATAAAGCAGATCAAACAGGAATTGCCCGATGCAAACATCATTCTGGGTGTCTCGAACATATCGTTCGGCCTTAGTCCGGCTGCACGAGTCGTGCTCAACTCTGTATTCCTTCACGACTGTGTCGAAGCGGGGATGAATTCTGCGATCGTGAACGCGTCAAAGATCCTCCCATTGATGCGATTCAACGAGCACGAGATCGATACTGCACGCGATCTTATCTACGATCGTCGGAAATTCGAGGGCGGTGTCTGTACGTACGACCCGTTAACTGAATTTACAACGCTGTTCGAGGGCAAGACGGCCCAATCGATAAAACCGGATATCACCAACCTTCCGATAGAGGAAAGGTTGAAGCATCACATCATCGACGGCGAAAAGATCGGGCTGGAAGATTCCTTAAAGAAGGCACTCGAGACATATCCTCCGCTCGATATCATTAACAACTTATTGCTGGACGGTATGAAGGTCGTCGGCGATCTATTCGGGTCCGGCCAAATGCAGCTGCCATTTGTGCTGCAGTCGGCGGAGGCAATGAAAGCGGCCGTGAAGTTCCTCGAGCCGTATATGGAAAAGGTCGACGCGAGCAATAAAGGTACGATGGTGCTCGCTACCGTTAAGGGCGATGTTCATGATATCGGCAAGAACCTGGTTGATATTATATTGACCAACAATGGTTATCGCGTGATCAATCTCGGCATTAAGCAAACGATCGATGAGATCTTGAACGCGTGGGAAGAGTCGCAGGCTGACGCGATAGGTATGAGCGGCCTATTGGTCAAATCTACGCTAATAATGCGCGACAACCTGGAAATTATGAACGAGCGAGGCATCGGCGTTCCCGTCATACTCGGTGGGGCCGCATTGAATCGGAGGTATGTTGATGCCGACCTGATGCCGCTTTATAACGGAAAACTTTATTACGCCAGAGATGCCTTTGACGGCCTGCACGCAATGGACGAGTTGACGAACCCGGATGCTGCTGACGCTAATACGCGCGTACGGGCGGCCGCGGCGGGCGCTGCTTCAATCGAAGCCCAATCCGGCATCGAAACAGTGACCGATGCCGAAGATCTTGTTGGAGAAGATGCCAAGCTCGGGACGGTCGCGGCACGAGTCTCGACGAGGGCAGCGGGCGATACGAGCCACACCGAACGGTCTGGCATTTCACAGGATACGCCCATCCCGACCGCACCTTTTTATGGAACGAAAGTCGTGGAGATAACGGACCTTACGAAAGTCTTTGCGTTCATCAATGAAACGGCACTGTTCAAAGGCCAGTGGCAATTCAAACAGGGGCGAAAAACTCCGGAGGAATACCAGGCGATCCTTGAAGAGACGGTGTACCCAAAATTTGCCGAAGTTAAGGCCCAGGCGATCAGGGAAAAGCTGCTCGAAGCTAAGCTCGTTTACGGATATTTTCCGTGCCAATCGGACGGAAATGATCTGGTGATCTATCAAGATGACGAGCGGACCGAGCGGATGAGATTCACGTTTCCACGCCAGCCGAGAGAACAAAGAGGCGGCAAGAACCTTTGCCTTGCGGATTATTTCGCGGCTGTCGGATCCGGACGAATGGACGTCGTCACGTTTGACCTGGTTACCATGGGCCGCAAGGCGAGCGAACATTCGGCAAAGTTATTTGCGGCTGATGATTATCAGGACTACCTGCTGTTTCACGGCCTTTCCGTCGAATCCGCCGAAGCTCTCGCCGAGATGTGGCATAAGCGTATTCGCGAGGAACTCGGCATCGCCGATGCGGACGCTCCGGAGCTTGCAAAGCTCTTTCATCAAGGTTATCAAGGTTCGCGATATAGCTTTGGCTATCCAGCGTGCCCTAATATCGCAGATCAGGTGAAGCTCTTCGAACTGCTCGAACCGGAACGCATCGGCGTTGAATTGACGGACGAGTTCATGCTCGAACCGGAGCAATCGACCTCGGCGATCATTGTCCATCACCCGGAGGCAAAATACTTTAATATCGAGTAAGTGGCACCGGTTAGCCAACTTAGCCACAGAATTGTAAAATATGCTTTTCACGTTCCGGAAAGCATTAATCTACGTTATGACAAAGACAATATTTGTCGCCGGTTCCGGCGGGATTGGCGAGGCGGCAGCACTACTTTTGCGCGAGTGGTGCGACTTTGATACGACCATTATTCTGGGTGACATTAACGAAGAATCTTTGGGGAAAGCAAAGGCTTTCGTGACCGATGGTTCGCAGAAAACAACACCGGTCGAGACCGTGGTTATGCCTCGCGACGGGGAAACGGGAGATCTGATCGCGGCATTCAACCGTGCAGATGTTCTGCTCGATTGCTCGCCGGGCGGACAGGCTCCGCGAATGGCAAAGTTTGCACGCGATCACGGTATGCATTACGCGAACCTTACTGAGTACGTTGCTGAGACCGATGCGATAATGGAATTGGCGAAGGACGCGGACACGGGTTTCGTGCTGCAGACGGGGCTTGCTCCGGGTTTCATCAATGTACTCGCGATGTCGTTGTACCGCCGATTTGTCGAGCAATACAAGAATGATTCGGTCGAGCGGATCGGGATGAAGGTCGGTGCTCTAACCGCTCACGCTCATGCCCCGCATTTCTATGGCTTCACGTGGTCCCCGATCGGGGTCGCGACCGAATACGTCAAGGATTCGCGTGTGATCCGCGACCACAAGATCACAGAACGGCCAGCACTGTCGGCACGGGAAACGATCGTGATCGGTGCCCGAACTTACGAGGCTGACCTGACATCAGGCGGAGCCGCGGACCTTCCGGATTTCTTCGAAGGAAAAACCCGGGAATTGGATTACAAGACACTTCGCTATCCCGGGCACTATGGCTGGGTGCAGCAGATCACCAGCGAGCTTCCGCAGGACGACCAATTGCCTGTCACGTTAGAAAAGATGATGCTCGAACAAGTGCCATCCGTTGAGGACGATCTGGTTCTCGTGCACGCATCGGTTGACGGATTTGATCACACCGGTCGCCGCAGGATGATCGAGAAGGCATATTTTGTTGAACCGCTTGCGATCAACGGCAAGCAGCTTCGGGCAATACAGACGACGACGGCAGCACCGCTTTGCGAATCGGCGATGATGCTTTTGACCGACAAATTCTCGGGCGTTGTGCTTCAGAGTCAGCTCGATCCCATCGAATTTCTGGGCGGGACGTTCGTCTCAAGGGTGTACGGGCCTTAACCGGCAGACCGGTCTCAGCGTGCGACGTCCGCTTTCGGCAAGCTGATCATATTCGCAAGCAGCCGATAAGCACCGGGAACACCTGCGGGCAACTGTCGAAATAGCGAGTAGCTGCAATAGATATACCGGCCTTTGCCGACCGTTGCGACAACAAGGCCGCCGGTATTCTCTGCCTCGCCCGCATCGTGAGTTTCAAGCAGCCCCGTGTAACGGCTATCCATAGTTCCGAAATTGTAAAGATTCCGCTCCTGGACCCAGCCCTCAAAATCGGCCGGGCCGATCTTGTTGGGGAATCTAAGCACAGGATGATCAGGCCGCAATAACTTAACCTCAGCCAATTCATCTGAGGTTCGCGGGCCTTGCTGTGCAGGGAACGGTGCGAGATTCTGCTGCGTGTAAGCCGAAAGCTGATACTGGACGACGAGCGTGCCGCCGGCTTCCATAAATTCGATCAGGCGGCGATTATTTGCCGCGAGGTCCGGCCTCACCTGATATGCCCGCACGCCGACCACGATCGTGTCGTATTGCGAAAGGTCTCCCGACGCCAA
Organism: Acidobacteriota bacterium; assembly: GCA_023389035.1. Classification (GTDB taxonomy): domain Bacteria; phylum Acidobacteriota; class Blastocatellia; order Pyrinomonadales; family Pyrinomonadaceae; genus OLB17. Next base: position 112,378 of record JAEWFC010000023.1, on the reverse strand, counting down.
CTCCGCGGAAGTTATCACTCGAACGTCCTTTCCGAGAGAGCTGATGGCCTCTGCGGTGCGGTCTCCGCTACCTGTGATGTAGCCGACACGAACGTCCGCCGTTTTGACGTCAAGCACCCGGACGTCCGCACCTGCATTTGCATATATGCGGTGAGTCTGGATGTGCGGATACTCGATCGTCCGCTGGCTGCCACGGTAAGTGATCTCTAAACCATCGTTGGTCGCAGCAGATGCCACCAAGCGATAAGAGCCGGGCGGCGCGTCTTTCGGAATCACGATCTCAAAGGCAGTGGTCACCTTCTCACTACGTTTCGTGAGTTTGACCGGGCGGCTCTCACGTATTCCTATCGGACCTGACGCTTCGGTTTCGACCAAGACGACAGCATCCACCGTTTTCTCGGAATTGTTCGTGACGCTGACATTGACAGTCTGCTTTACGTCGGAACCGCCTGCAGGCACGATCAGCAATTCGCGATCAAGTTCAAGAGTGAGGGCCGGGACGACGTTCAATGATCGGCGGACCTCGCCGCGAACGTCATCCGCGAATCGATATTCTACGGGCACACTGAACACGATCGGCCGTCCTCCGACTTCGACTGTAACGTCAGCCGAAGCGATCGGTGACTGGAAGGGCTTCGTTTGTTCCTCCGAGGATGGCCAGATGAAAAGGTCGCCGGACCGCGGCTCACGCAGCCAATACGGTTCGGTCTCGATCGCAGTGAACGGTACTGTAACGGTGAACTCACGCTCCATCGTGGCACGTTCGCGACGGAAGAAGCCACGTTGAGGAGCCTCCGCCGGTGCAGCTTTAGACTCGATCTTCCAATTTGAAGGGAACTTTAATTCCGCATTTTGCACATTTGCCGGTGAACCTTCAGGCAAAAAAACTCTGATGGAAACATCCACTGAACTCTCGGGAACAACCGTCTCTCTCGAAGCAATCGCATCGATCTGCAAGCCTGCTGTACGCATGATTGCGTCCTGAAATTCGAGCACCTTGAACTCGGCCAGTGCCCGTGAACTCTCATTTGCAGCCGCTTGAGCAGCTTCCTCTGCTGCAGCTAAACCACTCACCAATCGCTGAAGGATCTTTTCCGGTTCGGTGACCTTGATCTCACTCAGAGCCATAGCGGCAGCCGTCTCGACGCGACGCATCGCTTCACCGTACGCTGCGCCAAGATCTCCCGAGTGAGCCCCGATCGCCGACGTCCTCAGATCGATCCCGCTGAAAAGCTCCGAAACGACAGGTTCGCCGGCTGGCATATTCAGGCCCGAAAACATCTCGCCCTTCAACTCGAGAACGCCCTGTTCCTGCGATTTATGCTGGCTGCGTGCCTCCATCGCTATCTCAAAATACGAACGGCCCAACACCGGGTCGAACCTGCCCGTATTGACGCTCAGCTGCGGCTGTCCCGTCGCCCGAAATCCATGACGAACGAAGAACCGCTTCACCACCCACGCGGTGCCGCTATCTTTGCACTGTGCCGGGTCGCCGGCCGCTTTGACCGCAAGCGGTGCGATGTAGCCGGAATATTGATGCTGGCCATGACCATCGGCGGGCGTGCCGGAAAACTGTGACACCACAATCAGAGGGCGGAAATTCCTGATGGCTCTGACGGCGTCACATAGAACTACAGCTTCAGGCCATTTCGATCTCGCTTCGGCTAACGTTTTAGAAAAACCGTAGTCGTAAGCTCGGGTGAAATACTGCTCGGCTCCGTCCAGTCGACGAGCCTGCAGCAGCTCTTCGGTGCGGATCACGCCGAGGGCTTCCCCGAGCTCAGGGCCGATGATGTTCTGTCCGCCGTCACCGCGTGTCAACGACAGATAAGCCGTGCGTGCATTCTCGCCGCGTGCCAAATATGTCAGCAACGCAGTGTCTTCGTCGTCGGGGTGAGCCCCGATCATCATTGCCGAGGCAGAGGTGTTCAGTCGTTTAAGTGCCTGAACGAGCCCGGTAGCTCCGATATCGTAAACGGGCCGCACCTGTGCGGCTCCGGTCGATGCGACCAACACGGAAACGGCAACGAGAACGCACCGTCCGACAATACTTTTCACAGTTAAACCCATACGATCGATCATAGTTCCGGCATCGCCGGTCGCCGGGCGGTAAGGCTTATCAAATAGCCCGCTACTACGGTTACGAGACAGCCGATCACGTTAAACCAAAGAAACTCGATGTTCGTATACCAACTCGCGATCCACACGGAAGCGATACCGAACAAGAGCCCAAAGAAAGCTCCTCGGGAATTCGCACGCCTTACCACGAATGCAAGAACAAACACGCCGAGCAGCGAACCGTAAAAGAACGAACCGAACTTATTCACCACCTCGATAAGCGAGCCTAGATTCGTTGCAAATATGGCGACAACACAGGCGAAAAGGCCCCATAAAAGCGTCGAAAAGCGTCCGACGGCTACGAAATGAGCATCTGTCGCATCCGGGTTCCAAAGCCTGCGATAAAAATCGATCGTCGTCGCGGTGGCCAGTGAGTTTAACTCTGCCGCGATCGACGACATCGCCGCCGCAAAGATCGCCGCGATCAGCAGGCCAATAACGCCCATCGGCATGTGCTGCAGTATGAATGTCGGGAACACATAGTTAACGTCGTTAAAGCTTGGAACGCTGGTAGCCTTGATATGGTCAACAGCACCTTTGCGAGCGGCATTGAAGGCTTTATCCGCAGCGACATAGTTCGCCAGATCGCCGCCGTTGGCCGCGTACTCGACCGCAGCGTCACGCCGTGCGGTGTGTGCAGCCTGATAGTTCTGCTCGATCCGCTGGAACTCCGCCGTCGGCCGTGCCTTTTCGAGTTCATAAGCGTTGAATACAGCCGGCGGTGCATTGAACTGATAGAAAACAAAGACCAGTACGCCCATCAGCAAGATAACGAACTGCATCGGGATCTTGAGGAAGGCGCTCATCAAGAGCGAGGTTCGGCCCTCGTCCACAGAACGTGCGGTTAAAAATCGCTGCACTTGGCTCTGGTCGCATCCAAAGTACCCCAGCATCAGGAAAAGTCCGCCGATCAATCCGGACCAGATCGTATATTTTTCCGTCAGGTCGAATCTTGTATCGACCATTTCGAGCTTGCCCAGGCTGCCGGCGAGATGCAGTCCATCGGCTACAGAGACACCGGCCGGGAATCCTGAGATGATGACCCATATCGCGACACCCAGGCCAAAAAAGATTATGACCATCTGCTTGACGTCGGTCCACGTCACCGCCTGGACGCCGCCAAGCATCGTGTAAACGGTAGTCGTGAGCCCGATGGCAAAGATCGTTGCAATTAGATTCCAACCGAACACGATCGAAAGAACGATCGAGGGAGCAGAGATTATCGTTCCGACTCCCAGACCGCGTGATATCAGGAAGAAAAAGCTTGTGAGGGTACGGACCCGAACGTCAAAGCGCTTTTCCAGGTACTCGTAAGCTGTAAAGACGTTCGCCCTGTGAAAGAACGGCACCACCGTCACACACAGAATGATCATCGCGAACGGGAGCCCGTAGTAGAACTGAATGAACCGCATCCCGTCCGAGTAGGCCTGGCCCGGCGTGCCAACCAGCGTGATCGCGGACATCTGTGTGGCCATTACCGACAGACCGACCGCCCACCAAGGCAGTCCGCGGTTCGCCAGGAAAAATCCTTCCTTGGTTCCGCTGTGCTTTGTCATGCGGATGCCGTCGATGATGACATACGCAAGATACGCCGCGACGATGGCCCAATCGAGTGCTCTCATTTAGTTTCCGAAGTAACGTGAAAATGCCCAAAGGGCAGTGACCACGACGAACGTGACCGCAACTACAGCCGCGTAAACGCGATTCCAAAATGAGCTCGGACGCTCCTGTATGGGTTCTTTCGGTTCAGTCATGTTCTATGAAATCCGCGTTCGATGTCTTTCATTGTCAGCCGCAAGATCACCGGACGCCCGTGCGGGCATGTTGTCGGTGACGAGGTGAGCAGCAGGCGGTCGATGAGCCACTGCATTTTCTCCGGTGTCAGGTGCATGTTGATCTTCACGGCGGCTTTGCAGGCAAGACTTGCTGCGATATCGTCACGCAGCGTCGATTTCGCTCCGCCGCGCTTTCCGGGATCGATGTTGTCGAGAATCTCGGCAAACAGATTTCGAGCCTCAGATGCAGGGACATCGGTCGGGATCGACTTGATCGCGATGGTACGCCCCGAGAGTCTCATCGTGTTGAAACCAAGAGAGGTCAGTTCGTCCTCTACCAAGGAAAACGCCTCGGCCTGTGCGGGCGTAAGATCGAGCGTCTCGGGCAGGAGCAGATTCTGCGATTCTATTGCACGGTCGACCTCGTTACGACGAAATTTGTCGAATAGTATCCGCTCATGTGCTACGTGCTGATCTATCAGCAATAATCCCTCGTCATCGACCGCGATGATAAAGCTCTCGTGAAGCTGCGCGATCGGCTGAAGCTTGGAGCGCCGGACAGTTTCGATCTCGGCAGATCGTACAAGCTTAGCAGCCGAATTAACAGGCGGTAGTTCGACGGCTTGGTGACCCGGATCTTGATCGGTGATCGGCCGTTCGGAGGAAGCCGCCCGCATCATCGCAGCGTGTTCGAAAGCGCGGGAAACATCCTCAAGGTGAGACGTCTCCGCGGTGCTGAACAGCGGCGTTTCACTAACCGGTGTCGGTGCCTCGTTTAATCGTACGGACGGTTGGACATTGGTCTCGATAGCAGCCTGAAGGCCTTCGGAACGGGAAAGCTCGAAAGCCGGTTGTTTTTGCTCGTTCGTCTCGGCGGGGACGCTGGGCGGCAGAATCGTATCGAACCCATTCACCGCCTCCGATTGCGTTTCCACACGCGGCACGATCCCGGCTTTTGCCAGCGACTCGCGAACTGCCTCGGCTATCGCGTCCTTTACAGCCTCACTGCGGCGAAATCGAACCTCGGTCTTTGCGGGATGAACGTTCACATCCACTTCCTCGAGTGGTATGTCGATAAACAGAAACGCCACCGGATAGACGCCGTGAGGCAGGATCGATCGATATCCTTCGAGCAGCCCGCCGGCGATAGTCTTGTCGCGGACAAATCGTTGATTGACGAAAAAGTACTGAGCATCGCGGTTGGTTCGTCGCTCACGAGGTGCAGAAACAAATCCCGAGACTTGGGCAACGTATTCCCGGCCGCCGGCGACCGGAAGAAGGCTTTCGATCACACCGCCGCCGAAGATCTGAAAGGCCCGCTCACGAAGGTCTTTTGCGGGTGATACGTTGAGCACCTCACGGCCGTTATTAGTCAGCGTGAACGCGATCTCGGGATGTGCCAGTGCATAATGCTGGACTATCACGGTCAGATGATAGTTTTCGGTCGCCTCGGACCGCATGAACTTTCGCCGCGCAGGTGTATTGAAGAAAAGGTCGCGAACGGCAATGGTCGTGCCCGTTGCGCGAGCGGCGTCCTTTACGTCGATCAGCCTACCGCCTTCGATCACGACACGCGTCGCTGCCGACTCTGACTCGACCTTTGTGATCAGCTCAACCTTTGCGACTGACGCTATCGACGCAAGAGCTTCGCCGCGGAAACCTAGCGTCCCGATGCGCCCGAGGTCCTCCAGGTCGCGGATCTTCGACGTGGCGTGCCTTTCAAATGCAAGGATGGCGTCATCACGCAGCATTCCCTCGCCATCGTCCGAGATACGCATAAGGCGTCTCCCGCCAAGTTCGATCTCGATGCTGATGCGGCCCGAACCCGCATCTATCGCGTTCTCGATCAGCTCCTTGATCACTGACGCGGGACGCTCGACCACCTCGCCGGCGGCGATCTGGTTCGCGAGTGTATCGGGCAGGATGCGTATCTTGTTCATTCTATAACTTGATAATTCGGTGACCGCTGTCCGTCAGGTCAACGGCTGAATACAGCCAGTCGATAAAATAACGTCCGTGCCGGTTCAGGAACGTGACCGCGGTCAACGTGCGCTCCTGCAGTCCATTGCGAGGATAAAGTTCTGTCACCGCGGCCCGAAGTTGGCGGCTGACGATCTCGTTCCGCTCACCCTGAACCCGGTAAAATTTCTTCTGCAGGGCATCGATGTGATACAAGATCTTTCGACGACGTGTCGCCAGGTTTGCAGCGAGCGTAGGATCGATCCGGCTTAGTACTTCGTCGAGCTTGTGAAGCTCAGTACCGATGTTCTCTTCTGTATCGGCAAAAAGTCGTGCATTGCCGGGATCAACGAATCGATCAATTATCGGGGGCAAGAGTGCATCGAATCCCGAAAAAAGTTGCGGCAAGCCGAGATCGAATTTGTCGAGCAGTCGACTGCGGTTTGGCTCGACAATTGTGAAGCTCTGCCTGTGGATTATCGGTGTAACAGGCCTGTCGAGCACACGGTAAGTCTCACCGATCTGGGCAAAGTAGGCTACCTCTGCCCCGCCGCCGAAATAGCAGACAGTGGGGAAAAGATGATCTTGAACGACCGGCCGCAGCAGCACGCCTGCACTCAAACGATGCGGCTCGTGTTCCGCAATGGTAGCCAACTCTGTGGCGGTAAAGCTGACGCGTTCGCCGGAGATCCGGAAAGAACCATCGCCATCACTTTTGATCGCACGACGCCGGCCCTCGTCGGTGATGTAAAACGCGGGGAAGTGCCCATTATCGACCAACACCTGCGAATGATAGCCCGAACCTTCAAGCTCTTTCCCGCGTGCTTCGAGTGCCGAAGCGATCTCGTGACGGTTTTCAATGGCCTTTCGGATAAGCGCGGCAGATATCGCTTTTAAACGATGATCGAGCGGATCGACAACTATAAGGCCGTATTCCGAAAAAAGTGTCGAAATAAAGCGGCAGAACGCTTCGCCGTACGTCGCTCCGGGTATCCAGCAATTGTCGATCAGCGATAGTGCATCGGAAGAAAATTCGGTCCGCGGCAGGGAATCGAGGTGCCTCGCGATCAGTTCGCGGGCATTTCCCGGGATATTGATCCGTCCCACCGGTTTGCCGTCGTCGGCCAACTCACCTGTGAACTTCAGCTCCGAAAGTCCGCCATCTGCATTCATATCGAAGGCAGTCGTGATCTCTGCGAGGTCATGATCCTCGGTCGCGGCCCAGAAGATCGGAACCGCAGGCGTACCGTTCCCCGTGAGGATCTCGGCCTGTCTGATAGCGGATATCGCCTTGTAGATCGTGTATAACGGACCGCCAAGGATCCCGGCTTGTTGGCCTGTGAGAACGGCGACCACTCCGTTTGCTCGAAGCGTCTCTATGTTTGATAGAGCCCTGTCAGAGGCTCCGAATTTTTTGTTCTGGTCCGCAAGAACGTCACACACCGCAGATCGGTGGTCCGGATAACTTGCGAGGACGTGAGGAGCAAACTCGGACAGGTCGCTGGTGGTACGTGCGGGTGTCGGATAAAAGTGCCTTACCTTTTCAGCGTTTGAGAGGTGGTCAAGAAAAAGCCGCGATTGACCGGGAATTTCGGCAAAGGAAAGGCTCTCGATCTGAAGATTTGCGGAGCCGCGAGATTCGCGGCGGGCACTTTCCTGCATCTGTTGTTTGGGCTCCCGGTTAATTCAGATTATAGAATTTAGGGCGTCCAACTGCCAAACGGCGAGCAAAAAGGCGGCCGCAGATCGGCCGCCTTCAGTCTGACTTGTGATCAGGAGCTAATTAATTTCCATCGACCGTCGCTGTCGTGGCGTTAGCGACGTCCTGCTGCCGTTCGATGGCATACACGCCCGACGAATGCGTTCCGGCATAGATGCGGTTCGGATCGGTTGGGTCGAACGTCAGTGCCCAAACACGCCGGCTCGGCAGTGTCATACCCTTGGAATCGAAACGCTTCCAATTCATTCCCGCGTCGTCCGAGACATAAACACCGCCCTCGTTCTCGTGTGCACTCGAGACCATGATCTCTTTTGAATCGTTCGGATTGATCAGGATGCTCGTATAGTTGCCGAGCGGCAAGTTGCCGCCACGCCTGGTCCAACTGCGGCCGCCGTCACGGCTTAGGTAAAGCGACTGTATGGTCCCGACATAGACATGATTCGGCTGTTTGGGGTCGACCACGATGGAGCTGACCGGAATTCCATCCGGCGAACTATTCAGTTTGGTCCATGTCTTACCGTCGTCCGTTGAAACGATCACGCCTGAGGTTGCGGTACCCGCCCATATCGTCCCGGGAACGCTAGGCGATGTGTGCAGGGCAGTGATATTAGCATCGAGACCAGCGGTCATCGGCAGCTTTTCCCAGCCCTTCGCAATGTCATAAGTGCGGTAAACGCCTTTATCGGTGCCAGCTAGAATACCATTCTTGTCATCCTCGGTGTGTGCCAGTACCTTTACCTTTTCACCGAGAACCGGGTACAGCTCCGGCCCGCCCTCTGCGATACGCTTCTTTTCGGCTGCTGCCGCAGCCCTACGTTGAGCGGCGGTCATTCTCTTTGGTTTGGGTGCGGTTAAAAGTTTCCAGGTATTTCCTCGATCTAGCGACTGGAACATTCCGACGTTCGTTCCCATAAACATCTTCGTCGGGTCCTGTCGATCTTGAAGAACCGCAAACGCTGCATGCAGATTGATGTCCAGGCCTTTTGCCTGTGTCCAAGTGCGGCCGCCGTCATTGCTGACAAAAACGAACCCGCCGCTTGATGAAGTGTTCTTAGTGGTCGCGTACAACCGGTTCGGCTGCGTCAGGTCTGCCGTTACGGAATAGGTAAACCGGCTTGTAAAGTTGCGATTCGTCTGGGCAAAGCTCCTGCCGCCATCGTTCGACACCATCACGCCGTGGTTATTCGTACCGATGAAGACACGCTCCGGCTTGCTCGGGTGCACGGCGATCGCATTGATCTCAAGATTTCGCTGGGTCGTCATGCTCCACGTTTTACCGCCGTTTGCCGACATCCAAAAGCCTTCGGTAGTGGCCGCGTAAACCTTGCTCGGGTCGGACGGGTGGATCATGATGTCGCGTGTACGCCGCGAGGTCGACGGAATTCCCTGGATCTTTCTCCAGTTCTCACCGCCGTTAGTTGATTCGTAGATCCCGCTGCATGCTGAAGCGAAAAGATTGCTGGGGTTTTCCTGGTTGATCGAGATCGCGAAAACATCAGAATCGTCGATCATCCCGTTCTTGATCAGCCTCCATGTCTTTCCGGCATCGGTCGATTTATAGGGACGCCACCAGGTTCCCGCGTAAATGGTATTTATATTTTTCGGGTCGACCGCCATCGAATTGACGTTGATCGGCATTGACCCCGATTCCAGACGTTGCCAGCTTTCACCGGAGTCGCTCGAACGCCAAACGCCGACGCGGGTGCCTACGAACAGCACTTTTGGATCATAGTCGGCCTGGGTAAGCGAGTGTACGGACTGATCTCGAAGCTCTTTTGCCTCTTTCCATGTCTTGCCGCCGTCGGTCGAGTGAAAGAAACCGCCTGCTGCATTTCCGCGGTTTCCGGCCGCGTAAATACGATTTGAATCTGAACGGTCAACCAGCAGATCATCCAGGATGAGCTGCGGCTGATTAAGGTTCACGAGAAGACGCCACGATGCTCCGCCATCCGCGGAGGTATGGATCTGCCCATCCATCGTGCTTATGTAAAGCCGATTCTCATCTTTGGGGTCGACGACGACCGCACGAACATCGCCGCCTGCCGGCCCAAGCACATGCCAAACAGCGGAATTCGTCTTGTCTTCGAACGTTCCTGCGTCGTCGTCAAATGCCGCCGCAGACGTAAAACCGAAAGCCGCAACCGCAATGATCAGGATGGAGAGCGTTAGGTATCGAGGACTCATCAAAGATGTGTATTTCATAATGCTTGATTCTCAGGGTAAAAGGATGACCGGTGCTTGGATGAACGAAACGCCGGGGTGGTTCGCAGGAAACGCCGATCGAGTTCAATTCCCAAAGACCTGCCCACCGTTTAACACGTCCAATTTTACACAGGTGTGAAAGCTAATGCAAAACTTTAGGTGACCAGTGTCGCAGGCAAACAATAAAAGGGCGAGACCTTTCAGTCTCGCCCTTTCGGTTGATGTTCGTATCCCTCTCGGGCTACAAAGCGTTTAATTACGGAGCCGGGTTTTCAGCACCCTGCGGTACGCGGTACAGCTTCGTGGTCGGCTCACCCGTTACCGAGTCGCCGCCGCTGACCATCGTGATGCGGGTTGCGTCGAACCGACGGAACCGAATGTGGTTCGCGATCAGCCGTTCGCGTGCTGCGATCTCACGTGAAGTACCGTAGTTGATGATGTAACCCTGATCGCCAGGATTGTTCGAAAGCTCTGCGAAGAAGATATCGAGCTTAGCTCGGATCTCGTCATTCGAGAGGCGTCCGAATTCATCAACCAAGATCGGGGACGGAATGCTATCAACAATTCCGCTCTCCGTGAACTCGGCCTGGCAGGTTCCACAGTTCGGATCGAAGCCGCCCAAGTTAAGCGTTGCAACGATGGTCGAACCGGCATCGGCCTGTGTGGTATCAACGACAATGCTGCGTGTACCCTGGCCTTCGCGGATGGTACCGCCTGAGACCGACCAGTTCAATGACAGGCCATCGCCGCCGCTGATGTTGGCGGTGAAGGTCATCGAACTTCCCGGGCTGGTGATGCCTGCAGGTCCCGTAATGGTGACCGTCGGGCAAGCCGGGCAAGCCGTGACACAGTCGCACTCTGCGATCGTGATGGTCTTGGTTTGCGTCTGTCCGCAAACGCCGCAACCGTCATCGACAGCAGCCGTGATCGTGTAGGTTCCCGGGGTGACGCCACTGAGATCCCACTGAACGTTTGCTCCAGTGCCGACGATACGGCCGCCGGTAACGGTGTAGTTGTAGGTCAATACATCGTTCTCAGCATCGCGAGCAAAGGTCGTGACTTCAATGGTCGTGCTTTCGTTACAAACAGCTCCTTCACGCGGAACTTCTCCCGGAGGGCATCCGCCAGTGATGGTCTCATCGCTTAAGGTAAGCGACTCGACGTTAGCCGGAATGTTCGGGATATCACCCTGGCGAGCATTCCTGCGGCCTGCCGTGATCTGGAAGATGAATCCGTGTGGATCGTTCGAAGCAACAAAGCCGTTCGGTGCACCCGTAAAGCTCTGATTGATCGTCGCCGGCGTACAGATCGGGCCGCCCTGGCCTGACGGTGTGGTCGTGCCTACGATGAAGCAGGGAACGGTTACCGAGGTGTTGAACGTATCGTCACCAAACGAATCACGATCCTGCTGGTTGACGTTATATCGCCATGCACCACCTATGCTCATCCATCGGAACGGATAAACACGTGCACCGGCGATGGCGTCCATCGGGTGATGCTCGAAAGCATTCGGTGTGCGGCCGCCAACATAGCGGAGAGCACGGTACTCAAGGATCGGCTGGAACCACTTGTTGACAGGGAAGTCAGCACCGATCGCGAACATCAGTTCATCAGGACGATCAAGCAGCGTAAATTCGCCGCCGAGCGTGTCTGCCTTGACGCTTGCGTTGTAGTGGTAGCCAACGTTTGCCGAAAGGTTCATCCACGGCTTGATGCGTGCGTCCGTAAAGAACGTCAGGCCAAAGTCGCCGCGGTTGCCGCCCGGGCTGGCACCACGCTGCATCATGTTAAAGCCTTCGAAATCGTCAGCGTTATCAAGATAGAAGCGATAGTAACCAACAAGACCGGCACCGACGATGTTCTGATTGTCGGTGAAGCGCCATTTACCGCCGACCGTCATCGTGCTGAACGAAGACGTGCCGTATGCACGGTTCACGAACGGAGCGTCTGCCAGGTACGACGGAGCAAGCGTAAATACGCTAGGTGCCTCGCCAGCCGGTGCTCCCGTCGGGCTCAATAGCGGAACGGTCGAAAGGACGACACCCGGAAGGATGCTGCCATAGACCGAACCGATGCCGGGGAAGTTATCAGCTGCGCCGCCTGAGCTATAGCCCGGGCCGAGCAGTGCGTTCGTTCCTGCCGGGAAGCCGAAGATCGGGCCCGACGTGAACGGGAACTGCAAGCCGAATGTGCCTGCGCTGCCGCCAATATACGGATACTGTACGAATGGCTGCGTTCCGGTCGGACGGAAAACCGCCTGATTCGAGAACGGACCTGAGAGGCCGGGAGCCAAAACGATGGCCGGGCCACTGCGGTATGCACCATTGATGAACAGCTGCGAGTTAGGCAGGTACGACGCCGAAAGATTTCGACGCGAGTTTACCTTAACTCCGCGAAATGCATCGGTGTTAAAGAAAAGTTCAAAATTGTTTGTGACACCGATCTGGAAGCTCAGTGGAACTTCCGTGATATCAACGTTGCCGGGATCGCGGTCGTAGTTACTGACGGCCGCGCTGAACGTAAATTCACCTTTACGCAGGGTGGATCCGTCATAAACGGTAAAAAGACCGGTCGGGCCACCCATCGTGCCCCCGGTTCCAACTGTTGGTGCCGTGTTTCTGTCGTCTCTTTCTGACCGTTTGTCCGGGTCGATCGTCTGGGCAATAGCCGCAAACGAGAACATGAACAGGGCCAGGGTAACAACAAACACTCTATAAGCGAGTTTCATCATAATCCTCCGCCGAAAAAAAATAGTTAAATTTCAACTGTAGCTGCAAACTACGAAAGAGCAATAATTTCGTTTCAGCTACACAATATCACACACGCTGCCATTTTTGCCAAATTGCTCTGCCGAAAAAGCTTAGCAGACCGCGCAAATGAAACAATGCTTCGATTAAATGAGAAGAGAGAATCGTCCAAAAGCCGATATGGTCCTTCTGCAGCGCGTGATCTCTCCAGCAATCGAACATAAACCAAATTTGCCCAAAAGGCAAGCATTTTTAATGAGATAGCCCCAAATTAAAATCAGGCGTAAATGCCTCGCATGCGAGTGTCGTAGGCCACTCGGTCGATAGCCAGCATGTAGGCAGCGGTACGGGTATCGACCTGATGCTTATCGGCGTAATGTGCCAATTCGTTAAAGCTTGCGACCATTTTCTCCTCGAGCCGCTGGTTTACCTGTGCCTCGGGCCAGAAATATCCCATACGGTCCTGGACCCATTCAAAGTACGATACTGTCACGCCGCCGGCGTTCGCAAGGATGTCCGGGATAACGAATATCCCCTTGTCGTGCAATATTTTATCGGCCTTTGGCGTTGTCGGGCCGTTAGCTCCCTCGGCCAGGATCTTGCACTGGATACGGTCGGCATTCTCTGATGTGATCTGGTTTTCGGTGGCACATGGAGCAAGAACATCGCACTTCAGCTCGAGCAGTTCCTTATTCCCGACGGCTTCTGCTTCGGGGAAGCCTTCAAGAGACTTGTTCTGCTGCAGGTAGGTCATGACTGCCGGGATGTCGAGACCGTTCGAATTATAGATCCCGCCGAAAATGTCCGATATCGCTACGATCTTGTAGCCCTGGTTGTGCATCAGCTCGGCGCCGATGCCGCCAACGTTACCCGAACCCTGAACTACGACCGACGTTTCAGGCGGCGTCAGGTTGAATCGCTTGATCGCCTCGTTTACCGTGAACATCACACCGCGGCCTGTTGCCTCGCGACGACCGAGCGAACCGCCCAAGGCGACCGGCTTTCCGGTAACGACACCGGTCACGGTATGGCGAGCGTGCATTGAGTAGGTGTCCATTATCCACGCCATGGTCTGCTCGTTCGTGTTCATGTCGGGAGCCGGTACATCTTTATCCGGTCCGATGAAGTCGATCAGCTCTGCAGTATATCTGCGTGTCAGACGCTCAAGTTCGCCTTGCGACATCTGCTGCGGATTGCAGATGATGCCGCCTTTGCCGCCGCCAAAGGGGACGTTCACGACCGCGCATTTCCAGGTCATCCAGGCTGAAAGAGCCTTTACCTCATCGAGCGTGACGTCCGGAGCATATCGAATGCCGCCTTTCGCCGGCCCCCGGGCGAAGTTGTGCTGTACGCGAAAACCTTCAAAGACCTGCAGGTGCCCGGTGTCCATCTTCACCGGAATGTAAACCTTGATCTCGCGGCTCGGCACGCGCATCACGGTGTAAAGATCAGGGTCGAGCCCGAGCAATTGTGCGGCGCGGTCAAAGCGTTCGCTCATTGCTTCAAAGGGATTCTTTTCATCGCTGCCCTTAAAGCGCCGGTTCTCATCTGCCATTGGATTTGCCATTGTTCGTCAGTTCTCCAAAAAACTCCGGCTTATAGGCGCCGGATACCTTATTTAAATGCTTTTATTCATCGAACCCGAGCGAAAGCCGTCTAGGTCGATAGTTGTATATTTGAATCCTAAACCTTTGAAAAACGCCGCGAGACCTTGAAACATCTGGGTTTCCATTGCCTTGGGCAGCTCTTCGGGTGCGATCTCGATCCTCGCAAGATCGCCGTGAACCCGGACGCGAAATTCGCGGAATCCGAGTTCTCGCAGGTGCTGCTCGCCTTTTTCCACTTTAGATAGTTTCTTGATCGTGACCGGTACGCCGTGAGCTATTCGCGAGGACAGGCAAGGGCTGGCGGGCATGTCCCATGTCTCGATGGCGTGCCGACGGCTCATCTCTCGAATGTCGTCCTTCGTCATCGACGCGTCGGCTAAGGGGCTCCGTACATCTCGTTCACCTGCCGCAACGCGTCCGGGGCGCGTATCTTTCAGATCGTCAAAATTAGTTCCATCAGCGATATCGGCTATATCTAAGCGAGTGCCGAGATCGCGAAGCACGTCGTAGAGCTCGGATTTACAGAAATAACAGCGGTCCGCAGCGTTCGCGACATATCGCGGGTCACGCATCTCATTCGTGTTTACGGTTTGAAAGTTAAGTCCCAGGTCGCCTGCAAGCTTCGAGGCCTGGCTTTGTTGAAATGCTGAAACGCTCGGCGAGATGCCCATTATGCAGACGGCCGCTGAGCCTAGTTCCTGCGTGGCGATGTGCGCCAGATAGGTACTGTCAACGCCGCCGGAAAACGCGACGATGACCGAACCTAACGAGCGTAATTCCGCTCGCAGCCGGCTTTCCTTCTCCTCGGGCGTTTGCGGGATCGCTTGGGCGGCATCCAAATGGGTGTGTGCGGTCATCAAAAACGGCAAATCGTGCTTGTTTTCAAGCCTGCGGCAAAGTTGAAATGTTAGCCCACCGTCTCGAACGAAAGCAAACGAATCAAGCGGAAAACTTAGCTGAAAGTCTGAAAAACATAGCCTTTTGTTCGGTCGGATGTTAACATCGATGATATTACGAATTTCCGAGATGGTTTTTCCTCCTGTTTCCCCTAAACTTGACGTCATCAGATCTGCCCCCAAAGGTGCGATCGCTGTGGCTCTGCTGATAGCGATATTTGTCGTTGGAGCGGCGGGACAAGAGATCGAGTCCGATCCGGTCGATCAAGCGGTCGCTCTTTTTAATGTCGGTCAGGAAGAGCACGGAAAGGGAAATATCGCTGAAGCTATCGCCTCCTACAAAAAGGCGATCGAGCTTGTCCCCGAATTTCCTGAGGCCGAGTTTCAGCTCGCTACGGCATACAAGCAAACCGGCAAGCCCGACCTTGCGGAAAGGTCATTCCTGCGAGCCGTAGAGCTTCGCGGTGATTGGACGCTCGCTCTTGCGGGTTTAGGTTCGCATCTTGTCGATTCCGGTCGCTTTGCCGAGGCTGAACCTCATCTGGTCAAGGCCGTCGAGCTTGACGCCCAAAACTTTCCCGCATTGTCTGCCCTTACCGAGCTTCGCCTCCGCACGAATTCCAAACCGGACGAACTTCGCAAGCTGCTGAAAACAGTTAGTGCAGCAGCAGTTGGCGTCCGCCCGCCGGTTTCGATCATCGCAGCACGCGGAGCACTGGAGAACGCCCTGGGCGACAAAGCTGCAGCGAAAGCGACGTTTGCACGTGTTCTCGAACTTGATCCCGCAAACCGCACCGCGCTTGGTGAAATGGCGATCGCAGCTATCGACGACCGCGATCTGGCCCGTGCTGACGGCCTGATCAAGAGATTGGAAGCCTCGTCTGCCGGTCGTTCATTTGCAGCGACGCTGCGTGCCAGATATCTAGTCGCCGACGGAAAACCAGCGGAGGCAGAGAAGCTGCTTGCCGAGCTTCCGGACCAAACATTGGACGTGAAGGAACTGCGAGCGAGTATCGCTTTGGTCGTATCTACGGACACCGCCGCACTCGAGAAACAGGCGGAGGCCGAACCGTCGAACGTTGCTGTGCGCTCCAGGCTCTGTGCATTGTTTCGTACGAGCGAACCGATGAAAGCGGTCTACTATTGTCAGGCGGCTTCGGAGCTCGAGCCCGACAATATCGATCATGCTGTCGGCTACGCTGCCGCACTCGTGCAGGCCGAAGAGTATGCTCCGGCCATCGTCGTTCTTAAGGCACTGACGGGGTCCGCCCCGAACAATTCGACCATTCGTGCAAACCTTGCGACGGCACTGTTTCGTTCTAACCGTTTGGCCGAGGCCAAGGCCGAGTATCGCTGGCTTGCGGACAAGCAGCCGGATATAGCCGTCACCTACTATTTTCTCGGGATCGTTCATGACCGCCTCGGCGAGTATATGGATGCCGCCGCGAACTATCAGCATTTCCAGAAGATCGCTGATCCAAAAGTGCACGGACTCGAACTGGAACGGATAGATCTTCGCATGCCCGCACTCCAGCGGCAGATCAAAGACAAGAAAGGGAAGTAAACTATATGACGATGAAAAGGAGCATGTTCGCAAATGTCGCGGCACGGGCCGCACGGATCATTTACCTGGCGGTTCCTGCGGTTGCACTTTTCATCGTTCCGTCGGCTCTCGCTCAACAGGATAAGTACGAGCTGACCGATTCGCCGCCGCCGCTAAAGGTCTTACCAGCTGACGACCGTAAACGGCTGGAATCTGCGAAGGACGTAAAGGCTCGTACGAAGCTTGCTCTGGAAATGATGGAGACGAGGCTATCAGCCGCCGCTGCCAAGAGTGATGCGTCCGATCACGCGGGAATGTTTGATGAGCTCGGGGCCTTCCACGCGATAATGGACAACACGCTCGAGTTCCTCGACAGTTCGTCCCCAAATAAGAAAAAGGTCATCTATAACTTCAAACGCCTTGAGATCGGATTGCGGCGAATGGCCCCGCGGATCGACGTGCTGCGGCGAGATGCGCCGGCTGAACGCGAACGATATCTTTTCTACCTCGCTCGGAATGTTCGCGATGCCCGTGCACGAGCGATCGAACCGCTCTTCAGCGATACCGTAGTTCCCGGACGGCCGCGGCAACAGGATCAGCAGTAGCCGCATCTTACCCAACGCAAAATGGCAAAACTTATCTTCTCTGCATTCCTCTTGGTCGGGGTTGTCTTTACCCTGAGCGTCACTACATCCGCACAGTATCGCGACTACATGACCGATGCCGAGATCGAGCTTGTTCGCGATGCTCAGGACATTGATCTTCGCGTTGCAGTCTTGACGCGAATGGCTGACCGCCGCTTCGCTGCCCTCGGGCTTGATGCCGGCGGCGACAAGAAAAAGCTTTCAGAGAAATGGGGGCCTGAGCCTACAGGGTCACGTGTTGAGTTATTCAACGACATATCGAGACTTTTGGAGAAGGCTGCTGACGATATTGACGGTATAGCGGGCCGAAACGAGATCTCATTGGAACAGAATCGGATGGAAGGCAAGCTTTTTCCCAAGGCCGTGAGGAATCTAGCCGAAGCCGCAAAAAGGTATTTGCCCGTACTCTCGCTTGCCGAAGAGAAAACCACCGATGAAATGGAACGCGGTACGCTCCTGACCGCGATCGAGCTCTGCGAACAGGCCATCGAGGCCGCCGGAAAACTTCCCGAACCCGTAAAAGAAGACAAGAAAAAAGGCAAGAATTAAACAAAACCGCCATGGGGTCGGACATCGAAAGCTCGATCGCGATACTGCGTTCCACACCACAGGTCATTCGGCACCTGTTGTCAGCCGATCTCGCGGATACAGCCATTCCCGAATCATCGCGCGAAGAATGGGAACCTTACGACATTGTTGGCCACCTGGTTCACGGAGAGATAACCGATTGGATACCACGTGCCCGGATCATCCTTGAGCAGGACGCAAGCCGGCCGTTCGAACCGTTTGATCGTTTCGCCCAGTTCGAGCATTCAAAAGGCAAAACTCTTGTAGATCTTCTTGATGAGTTCGATCAGCTCCGTGCCGATAATCTGGCGACGCTTACATCGTGGCAGCTCGATGAAGAACAGCTTCGGCTCAACGGAACCCATCCTGAGCTTGGCCGCGTAACCCTTAGCGAATTGATCACTACCTGGGCTGTCCATGATCTGAACCATATCCGGCAGATATCGACCGCTATCGCACGGCGATATGCGGACGGCGTCGGCCCGTGGCGTGAATATCTCGGTATCCTGAAATAGACACATTCACCTTGCACCATCCGATAAAATCCGGCGATCTTTTCTTGCCGAAAAGCATCTAAGTCACCGAAAAAAGCTTCACGGCTTGAAACCCTAACTTTTTATTGGACGTAAGCACTGTTCCCCTTACGGGTTCCGCTGGCAGTCCGCTGTATCGAGCATTACTTATTAAAAGGTACTTCAATAAATGAATAGTCCGAGATCCTCCCTTATCGCGGCTGCCTTGTTGGCGGTCTTGTCCCTTACATTCAGTTCTTCAGCACAGATCGCAAGTTTTGATCAGCGTGTCGCCGATTCAGACCTTGCGCAAAAGCTTCGTCAAATGACCGATCGCTCCGGAACCGGCCTTGTTCCTGTAGTGCAGCCTGACGGCAGCATCATGGTGGATCTGCAGGGCCGATTTAGATACGCAATGTTGGGCCAGGTCGGTGCCCACGGCCAGCCGATCGCAGGCTGTGTTTCAAGCGTAAATGAAGCTAACGCCTTTTACGGCCGGAACCTGGAAACCGGCGAGCAACTTACGACGCGTTCGGTCGACATTGACTCGCCTGTGTTTGAAGCCGGCCGACACGGCATGTCAGAGCAGGAATTCGAGTTCTATAAGCAGCTCGTCGAGCGATATCAGGAACGCCTGGCCGTATCACCTGAGTCCGCAAACTTTGTGATCGTCAACGAGGATGATCCAGGCGAGGGCTTCAACGACAATACGGCAGCGGTTCCCGTCGGCGGCAATACGGGCGTCACGCTTGGGGCACAAAGACTTAACGTTTTTCAGGCTGCTGCCGCGATCTGGGGAGCTTTTCTGGATTCAACCGTAACCATTGAGGTTGGAGCCTCGTTCGATCCGCTCCCGTGTTCACAGTTCTCCGGAGTGCTCGGTGCGGCGTCGACTACGACGCTTCACGGAAACTTCGCAAACGCCGCTTTTCAGAACACATGGCATCATCAGGCTCTTGCAAACAAGATCTCCGGAGCAGATCGTTCGCCCGGAACTCCGGATATCTCCGCGACCTTTAACAGTTCGATCAATGGAAACTCATCGTGCCTGAACGGTCAGACGTTTTACCTCGGGCTTGATAATTCCAGCCCGGGAAATACCAACAATCTGCTGATCGTCCTGCTTCACGAGTTTGCACACGGGCTCGGTTTTGCAGATTTCGTCGACACGGGGGACGGCACCTTCTTCAGTGGCTTCCCCGATATCTACACAAGATTTGTCTTTGACCGAACGACGTCAAAGGTTTGGTCGGACATGACCGACGCTGAGCGAGTGGCCTCGGCGATCAACAATAATAACGTTGTGTGGAACGGCAAGAGTGTTGCGATCGGTTCTGGCAGCCAAACTTCCGGACGAGATCCGCAGAGCCGCATCGAACTTTTCACGCCTAATCCGGTCGAACCCGGTTCGTCGATCGCACACTGGAACACGCGTGCGTTCCCGAACCTTCTGATGGAGCCGTTTATCACACAGAACCTTCCGCTCAACTTAGATATGACGCGGCAGTTCATGCGTGACATCGGTTGGTTCAGGGATTCTGATGGTAATGGCACGCCGGACGGCATTTCGAACGTGACGCCGAGCGGAGGCTATGCTCTCATCGGTTCGCAGACGGCCGTGAACTGGACACGCACGGGCGGGTTTAACCAAAGCGTAGCTGTCGAGCTTTCGACCGACGGCGGCGTTACATATCCGACAGTCCTCGTCGCGAGCACGAGCGGTAACACTATAAACTTTACGGTTCCTAACACACCCACGACGAACGCCAAGATCCGTGTGCGTGAGGTCGGCTACGCAAACCCCAGCGGTGAGTCATCGCAATCCTTCACTATCAGTGCAACACCGCCTACTACAGACCGGGCCCCGTACTTTGATCTCGATGGCGACGGCAAGACGGACATTTCGATCTTCCGCCCGAATGGAACTGCGTCCGCCGAGTGGTGGTTCCTGCGTTCGGCGGATAGTACTGCCGGTGCTGCAGCATTCGGTGCGAACACTGATGTAATGGTCCCCGCCGATTACACCGGTGACGGCAAGACGGATCTCGCATTCTGGCGGCCGGCTACCGGCGATTGGTTCGTGTCACGCTCAGGCTCAACGACGTTCTATGCTTTCCCGTTCGGATCGGCTGGCGATGTGCCGATGCCCGCGGATTTCGACGGCGATGGAAAGGCTGATGCGGCAGTTTTCAGGCCTTCGGCGAATACATGGTTCATTAACCGCTCAAGTGACGGAAACACGACGATCGCACAGTTTGGGCTGACCGGTGACAAACCGATCGCGGCCGATTACGACGGCGACGGCAAGGCCGACATCGCGGTATTCCGGCCGGCCAACGGCAGCTGGTGGTATAGCCGCAGCTCTGACGGCAGCGTTCGCTCATTCTCGTTCGGCATCGCGACCGATCGCCCCGTTCCCGCCGACTACACCGGCGACGGAAAGGCGGACGTGGCGGTTTGGCGTCCATCGACGGGCGAATGGTTCGTACAGCGGTCCGAGGACAACAGCTACTACTCGTTCCCGTTTGGGTTACCGACCGATATTCCGATACCCGGTGATTACGATGGCGACGGAAAGATCGACGTAGCTGTTTTCCGCGTTTCAAACAGCACCTGGTACATCTCTGGTTCGACATCCGGTTTCTTTGCGGTCGGCTTTGGCCAACCCGGAGACGCACCGCTGCCGGCTGCGTACATCAGGTAGGCGAGCTTCGCTATCGAACAAGAAAGGCTGTCCGGAGGAGCTTCCGGGCAGCCTTTTTCGTGCTCGTTGAGCCGCAAGATGTTGGAAATATTGTGCTTATTACATATAAGAAGGCGAAAGATGATCGGGCTATCTGCTCAAAAAATGGTCCTTTGTTACGTCACAAGTTGGATTTGTCACGTAACAAAAGCAAAAAGTCTCGTGACAAAAGCAAAAAGTCTCGTGACAAAAGAGAAAAGTCTCGTGACAAAAGAGAAAAGTCTCATGACAAAAGAGAAAAGTCTCGTGACAAATTTAAAATGTCTCGTGACAAAAGAGAAAAGTCTGCTAACAAATTAGATCTGTTACGTGACAAAAGAGAAAAGTCTGCTAACAAATTAGATCTGTCGCGTGAAAATTCACCTTGGTCAGCTAGCGATCACTCAAAGCTAGTTCATCTCCTGAATTAGCCATCGTTATATCCTTTGAATTGCGGAAAGTCGCGGTGTGGATTACGATGAGAAGCATATGGCATCCGAAGATCTTAAGCAGACCCCTTTGAACGAGGTCCACAGGGAGCTTGGCGGCAAAATGGTGGACTTTGGCGGCTGGGATATGCCGGTCCAATACAAGGCCGGCGTGATCGAAGAGCACATGGCAACGCGTACGCGAGCCGGGCTTTTTGACGTCTCTCACATGGGCGAGATCTGGGTCGAGGGCCCTGATGCCATTGCGTTCGTCGACCGCATCACCACGAACGATGTCAGCAAACTAGAGGACGGACAAGCCCATTATTCGGCGCTTACCAATGAGAAAGGCGGCATCGTAGATGACCTGCTCGTTTATCGCTTCACGCCTGAAAAGCTTTTGCTTGTAGTAAATGCCGGTACGACCGAAAAGGATTGGGACTGGATCACATCGCACAAGGGCGATGACGAGATCGTTCTGACTAATGCATCAGCGGATTACTGCCAGATAGCGATACAAGGCCCGAAAGCTCTAGAGATACTGCAGACGATGACGGACGCCGAGCTGGAACCGATAAAGTATTACTGGTTCACCACAGGCCGTGTCGATGATGTGGACGCGATCATCTCGCGCACGGGATACACGGGCGAAGACGGCTTTGAGGTTTATGCCCCCGCAGACACCGCCGTGCAGCTGTGGAACAAAATGCTCGAGGCCGGCGAAGGGCACGGGATACTTCCATGCGGCCTGGCGGCACGCAACACGCTGAGGCTTGAAAGCGCGATGTCGCTTTACGGGCACGAATTGTCGGACGACATCACACCGCTTGAAGCCAATTTGGGCTGGATAACGAAATTAAAAAAGGAAAGCGATTTCATCGGCAAGGACGCTCTCGCCGCAATGAAGGAGAAAGGCCTTACGCGAAAGGTCGTCGGCTTTGAAATGACCGAGCCGGGAATTGCCCGCGACGATTTCGATGTTTATATCGACGGCAAGAAGGCCGGCAAGGTTACATCAGGATCGCCGGCACCATTCCTTAAGAAGAACATCGGGCTGGCATTTGTCCCGACCGAGTTTGCAAATGCGGGGCAGGAAATTACAATCGATATCAGAGGAAAACAGGTCGCGGCAAAGATAGTTCCGACGCCGTTCTACAAACGGGAAAAGTAGTTCGCTGAATGGCCGAGCAAGCTTATCACTGCCCGAAGTGCGGCGGGACAATGACGAAAGGTTTCCTTGCAGAACGCGGTGAGAGTGCGACGCGTTTTATCGCACAATGGACCGAGGGCGATCCGCAACCGGTGCAATTTCTCGGTCTAACGGGAGAAAACGTAAATACCGCCGGACGCCGCCAGTTTCCCGTGCGTTCACTCCGATGCGGCCGTTGCGGATTTCTTGAGCTTTACGCAGTCTAGACAATTTAAACACTTAAAACACATGTCAAATATTCCTGAAAACCTACGTTACAGCAAAGACCACGAATGGGTCTCTGTCGAGGGCGATGTTGCCACGCTTGGCATTACCGACTATGCCCAATCTTCGCTCGGCGATGTTGTGTATATCGACTTTCCGCGGGTCGGCGACAAGTTCGCTGCCCATGAAGCGTTCGGCTCGGTCGAATCGGTAAAGGCCGTCTCTGAGATCTTTACGCCGATCGCCGGTGAGGTCACTGAGGTCAATGAAGGGCTGAATGACGCCCCTGAATCGGTCAACACAGACCCTTATGCAGGCGGCTGGATGGTCAAACTGAAGATGGATAATCCGCTCGAGGCAGACGGCCTGCTCAGCGGGGAAGAGTACGAGGAATACCTCTCAAGCCAGGGATAAGTAGTTAGTCTAGAAAGTCTAGGAAGTCTAGGAAGTAGGGAATTTTCCGATTTCCGCACTGTCCAGACTTTCTAGACATCTGCGGCTGTGTTCTGATCTTATGCGTTATATACCAAATTCGCCGGAAGAGCGGCAGGAAATGCTTGCGTCCATCGGCCTTGAGACAGCGAGCGACCTGTTTCGCTCGATACCTGCTGACGTTCAACTCGGCCGACAGCTAAACATAACCGAACCGCTTGCTGAGCCCGAGGTGATCGCCGCCATGGAAGAAATGGCCGCGAAAAATACTGCGGCAACAAAGCCCTCGTTCCTCGGAGCCGGCGTTTATTCGCATTACTCGCCGACGATCGTCGATCACCTGATCCAGCGGTCGGAGTTTTTCACGTCATATACGCCTTATCAGCCCGAGATCTCGCAGGGCACGCTGCAGTACATCTTCGAGTTTCAAACCCTTATCTGTCAGCTGACGGGAATGGAGGTCGCAAACGCTTCGATGTACGACGGTTCGACCGCGATGGCCGAAGCGTACGTGATGGCACAGCGTGTAACACGTCGCGACAAGATCGTCGTAGCGACATCGGTACATCCTGAGTATCGGGAAGTTGCACGGACATACACGCAGCATGGAGATGCTGAGATCGTAGAGATCCCTTTCGACGAAGCGGCCGGACAGCTTACGGATACTTCAGCTCTGGATGACAAAACGGCCGCATTGGTCGTGCAATCGCCGAACTTCTTCGGCTGCGTCGAAGACCTGAAGGCGTTGGCCGAAAAGGCACACGCGGTCGGTGCATTGTTCATCGTTGTTGTAACGGAAGCAATATCGCTTGGCCTGCTCAAGTCGCCTGGTTCTTGCGGTGCCGACATCGTTGTCGGTGAAGGGCAGTCGTTCGGTATCCCTATGAGTTTTGGCGGACCGCACGTCGGCATCTTTGCGACGCAGGATAAATTCGTTCGACAGATGCCGGGCCGCCTATGCGGCGTCGCTTACGATAAGGACGGGAACCGCGGTTACGTTCTGACGCTCTCTACGCGCGAACAGCACATCCGCCGTGAGAAGGCGACGTCAAACATCTGCACAAACCAAGGCTTGATCGCACTCTCCGCGACCATTTATATGGAAGCGATGGGCAAGCAGGGATTGCAGGAGGTTGCCGAACAGAACGCCCAAAAGGCAGCGTACGCAAAGAAAGCGATCGCAGCTATCGATGGCTTTTCGATCCCGTTCTCGGCACCGACATTCAACGAATTCGTCGTCCGCGGGCCAAAACCGGCGAACGAGATCCTCGAATCCGTTCGAGACAAAGGCATCATCGGCGGGCTTGCGTTGTCGAAATATTACAACGGCCGCGAGAACGAGTTCCTGGTTTGTGTGACCGAGACGTGTTCGAAAGCAAATGTTGATAGGTTGGTGGACGCTCTGAGTTAGCTCATGTTGAGGATCGGGTTATCCTTGCTGTGGAAGCAGAAAGAAATGGCATTGAGAATAGCCGCAATCGCGATCTTTTCTTTGCTCAGCTTGGTCGGTTGTAATCAGAATTCAAGTATGAAATCTAATTCGCAACCAAGTCCCGAACCCTACGCGGAAAGCGAAGCCTTCAGCCTATACAAAAGGGCAGATAGCAAGTTTTATGTCGCAAGAGCCGTGACGAATGGCGGTTCTGACTTCGATCTCTTCCAATATGAAATAGAGACCTCCGTCCCTGAAGGAGCCAAACAATCATTTGTTTCAGTTCAGAAATTGACTCGGGATGAACTTGAGAACAAAAGGGCTGCACTGCAAACCGATTACAATTGGGAACCTTTCAAAGGAGATAAGGTTCTATTTATTCAGATCGATCCATCAGGTTTCAGCAACGAATTCGAATTGCTCGAAAAACGGCACGACGTTGAGGAAAAATTGGGGAATGCCCTTGAAAGGAAAGGTCTCGGAGAGTGGATTGCGGGTGACTTAGGTCCAGGTGGTGGAAACATGCTTTTTACAGTTAAAGACATTGATAGGTCGATGAGGGTATGCCTCGACGTATTGCGTCAGAATGAGTTGGATCAGAAGGTTCGAATAGGGCGACGCGTCCGGACTGATAAGGATGATTGGTTTTATGAGGTTATCCACCCCACTACGTTTTCGGGCGACTTCAACACTATGTAGCAAGTGCGTTTGGTTCCATGAATCACGACATTGACCGACGAAAATTTCTCTCCTTTGCCGGAAAAGGCCTCGGCCTTGCGGCGATGTCGTCGGCGGTTGTTGGTTCGCTCTTTGAAAATGTAAATGCGGCGGTTAGATCGGTCAGACACTTGTCACCTTTGGAGGCGGCTTCAGATGAAGACTTCTGGGCACACATCCAGCAAGCGTTCTCGGTAACCCGTGGGATAGTCAATCTCAACAACGGCGGTGTCAGCCCGAGCCCGCGGATCGTTACCGAAGCGTTCGTTCGGTACACGTGGCAGCAGGAAGACGCGACTGCCTATACGATGTGGCAGCTGCTTGAGCCTCAATCCGAAACGATCCGGACCGGACTTGCCGAACTATTCGGCTGCGATGCCGAAGAGATCGCCATCACGCGGAATGCTTCGGAATCGCTCGAGATCCTTCTGATGGGCATG
This sequence comes from Acidobacteriota bacterium, assembly GCA_023389035.1. Taxonomy (GTDB): domain Bacteria; phylum Acidobacteriota; class Blastocatellia; order Pyrinomonadales; family Pyrinomonadaceae; genus OLB17. The sequence continues at coordinate 86,503 of JAEWFC010000023.1, read as the reverse complement.
GACCTAAAGTCCGGCGACGAGATCCTAACAACGACGCAGGATTACCCGCGGATGCTGACCACGCTAAAACAGCGTGAGCTTAGGGAAGGGCTGAAGCTCAAGCTGATCAAGATCCCCGTCGCACCGAAAAACACTGATGACATCGCCGCAGCATACGAGCAAGCGATAACGCCGCGAACAAAGCTGATCCTTGTCTCGCATCAGATCAACCTGACAGGCCAGATCAATCCGGTCAAAAAGGTGTGCGATATGGCACGGTCACGCGGCATAGAAACGATCGTCGACGGTGCACATTCGTTCGCTCAATTCGATTTCAAGCGTGACGATCTCGGCTGCGATTACTTCGGGACGTCTCTGCACAAATGGCTGTACGCTCCAAAAGGGACCGGAATGCTGTACGTCAAACGTGACAAGATCCCAAAGGTCTGGGCACTGATGGCGTCCGAGGAAAAGAGCAAGAACGACATTCGCAAGTTTGAAGAGATCGGAACGCATTCCGCCGCGATGCGGCTCGCGATCGGTGAAGCGGTCCTGTTTCATAACGCGATTGGCGGCAAGCGGAAAGAAGAGCGGCTTCGCTACCTTTCGCGCTACTGGATGAACCGCCTAAAGGATGTGCCGAAGGTAGGATTCAACACGTCATTCGACCCCGCACAATCTTGTGCGATCGCGAACTTCAAGATCGATGGCGTTGACCCCGTCCAGCTCGGCAGCTACCTGATGGCGAAGCACAAGATATTCACCACGCCGATCGTGCACGACGAGTTCACCGGCATTCGCATTACACCGAATGTTTACACGACGCTTTGGGAACTCGACCGCTTCTGTGGAGTTGTTGAAGACGTGGCGCGAAAAGGGCTGCCGAAGGCATAGATGGCTGACGTATTTGAAAAGCGATTTGAAGCAGGTTGGCGGGATGTCGATCCAAACGGCCACGTCGCAAATATGGCGTATCTCGAGTACGCAGTCGATACTCGCGTGGCGTTTTTTGCCTCGCAGGGCTTTCCCCCGGCCGACTTTGACCGGTACGGATTCGGTCCGGTGATCAAGAGTCATCATGTCGAATACTTCCGCGAGGTGTTGATGCTCGACAAGATGACGGTCACGATGGAAAACGGCGGGAACAGCCCTGACGGGTCGCGGTTTCGCGTGGTCAATAACATTTATAAAGAGAACGGCACGCACGCGGTCCGCGTGATAAGCATCGGAGGCTGGCTCGGCCTGAAAGAACGCAAGCTTATCGAGCCACCGGAGAAGATGAAAGACGCGTGGAGATCGCTTTCCAAGACCGAGGATTTCGAAGAGCTGCCGTCGAGTATTAAAAGGTAGTTAGCGTTCAACTGTCAGAGATTTCGAGAGATTTTATGTCGATCAAGAAAGTTACACAGCACCCGACACAGAATGAGGGTTTGATCTTTGAGCGGTCGCAGACGGGCCGTGTTGGCTATCGCCTTCCGAAGCTGGACGTCGAAGCGGAGGCGATCGATTCGATCATTCCGGCGGAGCTTCGCCGCGACGATGATCTGGCGGGAGTTCCGGAAGTTTCCGAGGTTGATGTCATCCGGCATTTCACGCGTATTTCTACGTGGAACTATTCCATCGATCTCGGGATGTACCCACTCGGCTCGTGCACGATGAAGTACAACTCGCGGCTGAACGAAAAAACGGCTCGCATCGGAGGCTTCACCGGACTTCATCCGCTCGCCCCTGAGGAAGAATCGCAGGGCGCCCTTGAGCTGATGTATCGCCTGCAGGAAGACCTTGCGGAGATCACAGGCTTGCCCGGAGTCTCGCTGCAGCCTGCAGCAGGTGCACAAGGCGAAATGACCGGAGTGATGCTTATTCGTGCTTTGCTTGAAAAACGCGAGGGCCAGGGCTCGAAGGAGCGCCGCGTGATGCTTATACCGGATTCGGCTCACGGCACAAACCCTGCGTCTGCAGCACTCGCCGGCTTTACCGTTAAGACGATCCGTTCAAATGCCGAGGGCTTGACCGACATGGAACACCTTCGCGAGCTGTGCGATCAAGGCGGGATCGCCGGATTGATGCTCACAAATCCAAACACTGTCGGGATTTTTGAGAAGAATATCAAAGAGATCTGCCAGGTGATCCACGATGCCGGCGGCCTTGTCTATATGGACGGTGCCAACATGAACGCACTGGTCGGCGTTGCACGGCCGGGCGACATGGGTGTGGATGTAATTCACCTGAATCTTCATAAGACCTTTTCGACACCACACGGCGGCGGCGGCCCTGGCTGCGGGCCTTGCTGCTGTACGGCAGAGCTTGCGGAGTTGTTGCCCGTTCCGCGTGTCGTCGCCGACGAGGAGGGAGGCAGGACCACCTATCGGCTCGACTACAACCTTCCGAATTCCATCGGCCGCGTCAAGGCGTTCTTCGGTAACTTTGGAATGATGGTCCGTGCACTTTCATATATTTACACGCATGGTGCAGAAGGCCTCCAGGAGGCGACCGAGACCGCCGTGTTGAACGCCCGATACGTCGCCCATCAGTTGAAAGACACCTATCACATGCCTTACGAGTCCGATTGCATGCACGAGGCGATCTTTTCGCACAAACACCAGACGCGAACCGGCGTCCACACGCTGGATATCGCAAAACGCCTGATCGATTACGGCTTCCATCCGCCGACCATTTATTTCCCTCTAGTTGTTGAGGGTGCGATGCTGATCGAACCGACGGAATCCGTTGGCCGTGCCGACCTTGATGCCTTTGTCGAAGCGATGAAGGACATCGACGCCGAAGCTCGTGAGAACGCCCAACTCGTCATCGACGCTCCGCACTCGACCCGCATCGGACGGCTCGATGAAGCGACCGCGGCACGCAAGCCCGTGCTAAGGTGGAAGCCTGATATGGAAACGACCGCAAAGGCCGCGTAATTATACGCATATTCTTTCGAAAGACCGCGGGTTCTCGTTTTGAGAACTCGCGGTTTTGGTCTATAGTGACGGCGAATTCATAACAGGAGGTTCTGAATTTATGTTGAAGAAGGTACTAGTAGCCGTCGCTTTGCTCTTGGTCTTTTTGGTTGTAGCGATTGCTGCAGCGACGTTCCTTTCACCTACCGATTTCCGCATTGAGCGTGAGGTGGTGATAAACCGTCCGAAGGAAGAGGTCTTTGCTTACGCCAAGATGCTGCGGAATCAGAACGAATGGGGGCCATGGTTCAAGAAAGACCCCTCAATGCAGCAGGAGTTTCGCGGCGAGGACGGTAAGCCCGGCTTTGTAAGCTATTGGAAAAGCGAGAATGCGGACGTCGGTGAGGGCGAGCAGGAGATCAGAAACGTGATCGACGGAGAGCGGATTGATAGCCAACTCCGATTCAAACAGCCCTTCGAATCGAACGCCGACGCATATATTTTGACCGAGTCGATCGGCGATTCACAGACCAAAGTAACATGGGGATTTTCGACCGTTATGCCAAGGCCATTTAATCTAATGACCCTCGTGATAGATATGGACGCCGCCGTCGGCAATGATTTTCAGCAAGGGCTCGACACGATGAAGAGAATTCTTGAAAAGTAACGGCTTTTGGAATATCATCAAGCCGTTGATACCTATTCAGCTCTGATTTTTGACCATTATTTCCGCAATAATTCACGGGCCATTTGCCCGCAGCTTTTCCCACGGATAAAGGAGGAAATATGGCATCAACAAAGAAAGGTCAAAATTTATTTATAGCCGCGTGTATCGCGATCGCATTCTTCACGTGCGGAACCGTTACGTACGGGCAGAACGGCCCGGCTTTCAAAGACTATAAAGGCGTAGTATTAGGCATGTCGGCAGCCGATGTCCGGCAAAAGCTCGGAAAGGCCGAAGACCAATCCGACACTGAGGACTACTGGGAATTCGATGGCGAGGAAACTGCACGGATCCTATACGACGCAAAGAAAAACGTTCGTGCGATCTCGATAAATTACAACGCACCGAACGACGCGACGCCGACCGCACAGAAGATCTTCGGAGAAAAGATCGATCCGAAACCGGATGGATCAGTTTACAAAATGATGGAGTACCCGAAGGAAGGGTTTTGGATCAGCTACGTGCGAACGGCAGGTGAAACCCCGCTGGTCATCGTTACGATCCAAAAGCGCGACACATAAACCGTTAGGCAAACTTTTACTTCAAATTTTAGGGCCCTGAAACTCGGGGCCCACGTTTTATACAGCCATACCTATGCCAGAAAATGCGAATGTAGTCGTCGGTGTCCCGAAGGAGATCCATGCCGGCGAACGCCGTGTCGCCGCGACGCCGGAAACCGTCTTGAAGCTCAAGAAGCTTGGCTTTGACGTCGCTGTTGAATCGGGTGCCGGCGAGGCGATAAATGCGAGCGATGCCGAGTATCAGGAAGCAGGTGCGGCGATCATCGCGGACGCCGCAAAGATCTGGGCGTCGTCCGATATCGTGATGAAGGTTCGTCCGCCGGAGGATGGCGAGGCAGATATGCTTCGCGAGGGCGGCTGGTTGATAGGGTTTATGTGGCCCGGGCAGAATCGCGAACTGTTGGACCGTTTGTCAAAGCGCAACGCGACCGTATTCGCCATGGACAGCGTGCCGCGTATCACGCGTGCACAAAAGATGGATACGCTTTCAGCGATGGCAAATATCGCCGGCTACCGTGCCATCATCGAGGCGGCGAATAATTTTCCGCGCTTTTTTACGGGTCATATCACGGCCGCCGGAAAGATCGATCCGGCGAAGGTGCTGGTGATCGGTGCCGGTGTCGCCGGGCTTTCGGCGATCGGTGCCGCGAAGGGACTTGGTGCGATCGTCCGTGCATTCGACCCGCGGTCCGCGACGAAAGACCAGGTCGCCTCGATGGGAGCCGAGTTCTTAGAGCTGAACATCAAGGAAGAAGGCGAGGGCAAGGGCGGCTATGCGAAGCAGATGTCGGATGACTTTCTGAAGGCCGAAATGGCCCTGTTTGCCCAACAGGCGATGCAGGTGGATATCATCGTGACGACCGCTCTGATACCAGGAAAGCCGGCTCCGAAATTGATCACGCAGGGAATGGTCGAATCGATGAAGCCAGGCTCTGTGATCGTCGATCTGGCTGCGGAACAAGGCGGAAATTGTGTGCTTACCGAGCCCGGATCGGTCGTCAAGCATAAGGGTGTGACCATTATCGGCTACACCGATCTGCCGTCCCGAATGGCGTCTATGTCCAGCCAGTTGTACGGCTCGACCGTTACGGCACTGCTTGCTGATCTTCGTGATGATGGAGGCAGGCTGCACGCGGATCTCGATGACGAGGTCGTACGCGGAGCGATAGTTTTGGATCGCGGCAAGATGATGTGGCCGCCGCCGCTGCCGCCCGCACCGCCGGAACCGGGCGTGCCGACGAAGAGCACACCAGCTGCACCGGTCGCAAAGGCCGGAGCTCACGGTCATGGTGCCGACGAGGGGGCGGGAATGCATCCGCTGATGCTGGTCGCGATCGGCGTGGTGCTATTCGGATTGGGCTATTTCGTCCCTGATAACAAGCTGTCTCATTTCACTGTTTTCATGCTCGCGATCTTCGTCGGCTTTCAGGTCGTGTGGAACGTCAAGCCCGCTCTCCACACACCGCTGATGTCTGTTACAAACGCGATAAGCGGCATCATCCTTGTCGGCGGAATGCTTCAGCTATCCGGTGACATGACCATGACGACGATCCTCGGAGCCATCGCCGTCCTCATCGCCACGATCAACATCGCCGGCGGATTCTTAGTAACGAATCGCATGCTGGCGATGTTCAGGAAGTGATATTGATGAATTCGGCGCGCGTTGTTGGCGTTCACGATCTTTACACCACAAACAAAGTTTGGCTTATAGAGATCGAAGTCGTGGGAGAGATCGAGAGCTTTGACTTTGACGAGCTAACTCAGGAGATTGAAGGGGTCCCTCGTGAGCTGTGGCAAGTGGCCTACGACGAACAATTGATCGAGAGAGAAGAGGATAAGGCGAGATACGCGTTCTTTTTCCACTATCTAAATCTTTCGACACCCTTGATGACTTCGTTCGGTGAACTGCATATACCGGACCCAACGACGATGCCAAAACATTTATCGAGTATTGAGTATATAGCTCCTTGCTGATAGCAAAATGATTACCAGCCTTATTACAATCGCATACATCGCCGCGAGTGCGGTGTAGAATAGCATAATGGATTATCGGGATTACATAACTATCGAGCCTAATAAACGCGGCGGAAAGCCGTGTATTCGTGGCCTGCGAATTACGGTCTATGAAGTATTGGAGTATATGGCGTCGGGGATGACGGAAGCTGAGATATTGTCTGACTTTCCGGATCTGACGAAGGACGATCTCCGGGCGGCACTGGCGTTCGCCGCTGATCGAGAACGCCGACTGATGGAAGTCCCGATCGCCGCATGAAGCTGCTCTTTGACGAGAATCTCTCGCACAAATTAGCCGAGTCTTTGGCGGATATATTTCCTGGCTCGACGCATGTGCGAAACGTCGGAATGAGATCGTCAGACGATCCCGACGTCTGGAATTTCGCGGTTCAGAACGACTTCGTTATCGTATCAAAGGACGCTGACATGCATGATAGAAGTCTAGTTTTTGGGTTCCCTCCGAAAGTTATCTGGATTCGGCTCGGAAACTGTTCTACGACGGCGGTGGAAGATCTGGTTCGACGTGAAACGGAATTGGTCCGACAATTCATTGACGACGACGTTGCTTCATTTTTAGTGCTTTCCTGATTTCATTCAATGAAAACCAGCCTTATTACAGTCGCATACATCGCCGCGAGTGCGTTGTTCATTTTGAGCCTTGGGGGTTTAAGCCGTCAGGAGACAGCCCGGCGAGGGAATTGGTACGGGATAATCGGGATGCTGATCGCGTTGGCTGCGACGGCCGCGGCGATGAACCCGGAGGGCTGGCCGATACTTGGCGGCGTGATCATCGTCGGTGCATTGATCGGCGCGACGCTCGCCTCGCGGGTGCAAATGACGTCGATGCCGGAACTCGTCGCCATTCTGCACAGCTTCGTTGGGTTGGCGGCAGTGCTGGTCGGGTTTGGCATCTACTTGGGCAACGCCCCGATTCCGGAAACCGAGATTCTTATACACAACATCGAGATCTTTATCGGCGTATGTATCGGGTCGGTCACGTTCACCGGTTCCGTCGTTGCTTTTCTAAAGCTTCGAGGTTCGATCAGCGGAAAGCCTTTAATGCTGCCGGGCCGTCATTTGATAAACATCGTAATGCTGATGATCACCATCGGGCTCGGTGCGGCCTTTCTGATGTCGCCTAACGAGCAAACGGGGCAATGGCCGCTGCTAGCCGCTACGATCTTGACAGGTATTCTCGGCATTCATTTCATAATGGCGATCGGCGGGGCGGATATGCCTGTCGTGGTATCGATGCTCAATAGCTATTCGGGTTGGGCAGCATCTGCCGCGGGCTTTATGCTGTCGAACGATCTGCTGATCATTACCGGTGCTCTAGTCGGCTCTTCGGGCGCGATCCTCAGTTACATAATGTGCCGCGGCATGAACCGCTCATTCGTGAGCGTAATGCTGGGCGGATTCGGTACAGAAAGCGGAACAGCCGCGGCGGCGTCCGGATCTGAGCCGGCGGGCGAAGTGCGTTCGGTCGATGCGGAAACCGCTGCGGCAATGCTGCAGCAGTCGAAAAAGGTCATCATCATCCCGGGTTACGGGTTGGCCGTCGCCCAAGCACAACACTCGCTCGCCGAGGTGGTTAAGATCCTGAAAGAAGCGGGCACCGAGGTCAAATTCGCTATCCATCCCGTCGCCGGCCGCCTGCCCGGTCATATGAACGTCCTGCTTGCAGAGGCGAACATCCCGTACGATATAGTTTTTGAAATGGAAGAGGTTAACGACGAATTCCCGTCCACGGACGTCTCGTGGGTGATCGGGGCGAACGACATCGTAAACCCATCCGCGCTCGACGACCCCGCATCGCCTATCGCCGGAATGCCCGTCCTGCACGTCTGGGAAGCCCGCGACACCATAGTAATGAAGCGCTCGATGGCATCAGGCTACGCCGGCGTCGACAACCCCCTCTTCTACAAAGAAAACACCCAAATGCTCTTCGGCGATGCGAAGAAGGTCGTGGATGAAATACTAACGGCAATGCGTGCTTAGCTTTTGACGGGATAGGATGAAATCCGAACAAAATCGGTTGTGGAACAAGTTGATGGGTGTTTGGAAGACTGACACCCCAGCATGCCAAACATATGTCGCCGAGATCTATACGGACCGGTTCCCTGATGATTTCTTTGGATGGATCGTGCTCGGGGACGCTCTGACAAAAATCTCATCATTCGAGCGAGCTAAAGTTGCACTTCTGAACGCCCGGCGTCTCTGTCCCGTCGACCAGAAAAGTTGGCTTTATACTAGATGGGGCAATTTATATCGTGAAAAGGGCAACCTTCTCCAGGCGGAGCGATGGTATAGAAAAGCAGTATCAACGTCTGAATCGCAAGAGAATTTAGTTTTTCTTGGTGCGTGCTTAGCCAAACAAGGTAAATACTCAGAGGCTCGGCTTTATCACGAGCGAGCCGCCGCGATCGATCCGGAAAAAGCGGACGAAGCCTTCCTGAATTTGGGACTAATTCTTCGAGCGGAAGCAGACTATGTCGAGGCACTAAGGTACTTCGAAAAAGCGATCCAAATTGATCCCGAATATGATGATGCCAAAATTGCCCGAAATGACATAATAGAACTTCTAAATATTCGAGCTTCGCTTGCAAACGGTCGTGGACAGATAAAACCACAAGCACTTTAGATGCCTGATGGCGATAGTGACGACGCCGGCGTTGACAACCCGCTCTTCTACAAAGAGAACACGCAAATGCTCTTCGGCGATGCCAAAAAAGTGGTCGATGAGATATTGACCGCGATGCGGGCATAGTCAGAACCGCCTGCGTAAGCGGGCCGCCAGCCTGAGATTTATTGAAAGAGTCGCTAAGGTAGCGGCTTTTTTTATTGCTTTTGTCCCATTTAGTGATATATTCCCCGTCTTACCAAACTGGAGGGAAAATTATGAGCAGTGCTGTTTCTCCGGAGATGGAGACTCTGAAATCGAAATTGAAAACCACATGGGAAGCGGGCGATTTTGCAGAGATCGCAAAGCATATCGAAACTGCGGCAGAGGCCTTTGTCGACCGGCTCAATATCCGGCCCGGGATGAAGGTGCTCGACGTCGCATGCGGCAGCGGAAATCTGGCGGTGGTCGCGGCTCAAAAGGGGGCCGACGTGACCGGTATCGATATTGCTGACAATCTGATCGAATCGGCCAAACGCCGTGCTGAAACGCTCGGGGTCGATATCAAATTCGAGCAGGGCGATGCCGAAGCGATGCCGTATGAGGACAACACTTTCGATGTCGTAATGACGATGTTCGGGGCGATGTTCGCTCCGCGGCCCGATGTTACTGCGGCGGAGCTGCTTCGCGTCTGCAAACCGGGCGGACGCATCGCAATGGCGAACTGGACGCCGACGGGATTTGCCGGCCAGATGTTCAAGCTAGGCGGCAATTACGTTCCGCCGCCGCCGATGCCGCCGCCCGTCGAATGGGGCGTTGCCGCAAAGGTCGCTGAGCGTTTCGGCGATGGCGTCTCCGACCTGCAGAGGACGCATCGAATGGCCGAGTTCGACTACGATTTCGATCCCGCAGGCGTCGTCGATCTTTTCAAGAAGTATTTCGGCCCGACCGTTATGGCCCTAAAGGCGATGGGCGAGGAAAACCACGGAGCTTTCACGAGCGAAATGGAGCAACTCTGGTCCGAGTATAACGAGAACACCAGCGGCGGAACTCACGTCAAAAGCGAGTATCTGGAGGTAATAGCCACTAAGGCGTAAATGGTCGTGTGAGCCAGCTGACAGTTCCTGGCTGTCAGTTGGCTATTTCTGCGGGAGTTCCATCAGTACCAGTCTTTCCACGACCTTACCGGTTTCCAGGTGCTCTCCGATTATCTCGGGAACATCAGCCGGCGTGACCTGGCCGTACATTGTGCCGTCGGGGTGGACCATCACGGCGGTGCCGATCGAGCAGAAACCGATGGATCCGCATTCGGTCAGCAGCACCTCGCCCATCGGATTGCGGCCTTTTGATACTTTGCCCTGACGAAGCCCTTTTTCCTCAAGTATCCTGGCGAATTCCGCCATCACCTCTCTCCCGCCGACCGCCGCACAAGATTTCCCCGTGCAGACGAACACCTGCCGTTTTATCGGGGCGTTCATCATCGGGGCCAGTTTCGCCTGCTGATCGCGGTCGCTTACGAACTTCTTTTCGGCCATTTCTTTATTTTGCCACGAACCGCCTGCATACCGCATCGAAAGACATAGTCTTTGTGATAAAATCGAGGTTTGTAAACGTTCCGTTTACGTGAAATGGCGACAGGCATTATCATCCACATTTCAGTTGGGCCGGAAAAAAGGACCGAATTCTTTTCCGAAACTCAGCTGAGCATCGGCTCCGATGAAAGCTGTGACCTGCAGATCCACACCAAACAGATCGACACTGTCGGCGTTTGGCTGCGGCTGGAGGACACTGAGGGTGTGTACCGCGTCATCGATTACGACGGTGGGCTTGGGATACAGGTAAACGGCCGTCCGATACGCCGTTTTATTGCGATCGGCGACGGCGACACGATCACGATCGATCGCGCCGACGTCTCCTTCGCCTTTTTTGCTCTTGCCGAGAAACCTTCGCTGATCACGACCAAGCGGCTGGATCAGCGTGTCGTAGCACCGTTTATTGCTGAGGCCGCTCTCGATGCTGCTGCAAGTCCGCAGCGTGACGATGCTAAGGCATTTCTCCGCGAATTCTCCCGCGAACTCCTTCGCGAGATCAGCTGGACGACCAAGGCGATCATTTTGGTTCTGGTTGTAGGATTCCTGACCGGCATCTTATATCTTGGATATGCTGTCAGCGAAGAGCTGCGTGAGAGCCGCGAACAGGCTCGCCGCCAGGCCGACATTATCGACAAGCTCGGCGAACAGCTCGGGCAGACCTCGACCCAGCTCGGTTCGCTTGAGGAGACTAATCGCGACCTCATTCGTGCGCAATCATTGGCGCAGAATGTTCGCGTCGATTACGGCCAGGGAATTTGTCTGATCGTTGGCGTGTACGACATTGTTGACCGCCGGACCGGCCGCGTTTTGCGTTATCCAGATCCACAGGCAAATCAGGCGATGCCCATCGAGCCGGTGATATCCGAGGGCGAGTCGCCGCCGACCGCTCCACAGTCGGGACTTACGACAGAAGGAAACGGCAGCCCGGTAGAATACGATTTTATCGGCACCGGCTTTCACGTCGGCGGCGGATACGTGCTGACGAACCGCCACGTGCTCCAGCCTTGGACTGAGGACGACCTCGTCAAAACGATGATGCGTGACGCAAATGGCCGTGCACGCGTTAAGCGGCTTGTGATTTATTTTCCAAATATCGCGGAGCCCTTTCCGCTTCAGGTCCGTCAGACCAGCGGCAGGGAAGACGTCGCGGTCGCGAGCGTAAAACCGGAACTACTTCCGGAAGGCATTCCGGTCCTACCGCTTGAAACGGATTCTGACGCCGCGACCATCGGCAAAACGGTCGTGACGATGGGCTACCCGAACGGCCCCGACCGACTGCTAGCGATGGTCGACGACGACGAGGCTAAATCCATCAATTCGCGTTTCGGCAATTCACGGCAAAATCTGATCAATTTCCTGGCCCAGTCGAAAAAGATCGTCCCGCTGACGACTCAGGGTGCGATCACCGATCTCGACACACGCCGGATCGTCCACGACGCAAAGACCGCCGAGGGCGGGTCCGGCGCTCCGCTCTTTGGCCAGACAGGTAAGGTCATAGGCGTGAACTTCGGCGTGTTTACGGAGAACACTGCGGTAAATATGGCCGTGCCGATACGATTCGGTATCGAGCTATTGCGGATGGCCGGCTGGAAGACGCCCGAGGAAATGCAGGCAGAAGCCTCCTCCACCACCGCCAGTGCAAATTCAAATACCAACAGCCCGACCGCAATGACCGCTCCCAGATAGATGGACAGCCTCGTTTTATCCAATATGTTTCACAGGCCCGCTCGCACAGTTGTGAGCGTGCTCGGAATTGCCGTCGGTGTTCTGTTGATCGTCTTTACCGTTGGCCTCGCGAACGGCACGATCCGCGAACAGGCGGCACGCGACGCAAACGTCGGGGCCGATCTTTTCATGCGTGGCTCGGGCTCGATCGGGATGGGCGGCAGCGAAGCCTTTCGCCTGCCTGAGGCGCTTGGCGATGAGGTTGCCGCTGTTGCCGGTGTCGAGCGTGCGGTCGCGATCGGCCAGAACTCGGTCGATGCGACAGACAATAACACCGGAAAGCGTCTGATCGACGGGGTCGATCTGGCAAAGTATCAGGCGATATCCGGACTACGCATCGTCGAGGGCCGGGCGTTCACCGACGGTGCCGACGAGGTGATGGTCGACTCGGCTTTTAAACGCCAAAAGAATTTCACCATCGGGCAGACGATTCCGATCTACGACCGTCCGTTCACCATTGTCGGCGTATACGAACCGGCTGGTGGCGGACGCGTAAAAATGTCTCTCCGAACGATGCAGACGCAGCTCGGCAGTGAGGGGAAAGTTTCGTCGGTGCTTATAGCGCTTTCGCCGGGCGTTGATATCGATCAGATCGCCCCGGTGCTGCAGGAACGTTTTGCGGAAACGCAGTTGATACGCGTTGAGGATCTTGAGGAACTGTATATGTCCAGCTTTCCGGCGTTGAATGTGTTCCTGAACGTCTTTATCGGTATCGCCGCTATAGTCAGTGCACTCGTGATCCTGCTGACGATGTACACCACTGTCACCGAACGCACGCGGCAGATCGGGATAATGAAATCGCTCGGGATGAGCAATGCTGCGATCGCTTGGACGATCTCAAAAGAAGCTCTGCTGCTCAGCCTATTCGGCATCGTTGCCGGCGTCTTGCTGACGGTCGTCGCACGCTACGGGTTGAATCTGATCACAACGCTTGAGGTGGAGATCAGCCCGACGGTCTTGCTTGTTGTCTTTGCGGTGGGGCTATTGGGAGGCACTCTCGGCGGCCTTTACCCTGCGCTTCGCGCGGCGCGGCTCGACGCGGTCGAGGCTCTTAGCTACGAGTAGAACCGTTCTCTTTCATCCAACGTCTATCCTGCCCCGCAAGCTCCGCGATCTTCCCCATAAGGTGATCGCCGATCTCTTTGTGCGTCCGCACGCGGTCGCCGCGCTCGTAATATTCGTCTAGATCCACCTGCTCGCCAAACCAAATCCGCACCTTTTCGCCGCCGCGCCAATTGCCCATTATCTGCTTCGGCAGATCGTTCCCAAGCCCTGCGATAAACACAGGGATCACCTGCGGACGCGCCGTATAGATCACCTTTCCGATGCCTGGCTGTGCAGGCAAAAATGAGTATTCGTCTTCACTAAGGTTCCGCTTGCCCTCAGGGTGAAAGCCGATAACGTTCGGCTGCGGTTCCGACGCGAGCCGCAGCAGCTCACGGACCGAAAATTTATCAAACTCGCGTTTTTTCGCCTCTCCTCCTTCTCGGAAGAAAGGCGGGTACATCGACCACCACCCCATTACCAGGTTCACGAACCAGCCGACCGGGCTTGTGTAGAAAAACTTTGCCCGCACCGGGAAATACAGTTCCATCGGTCGCCGCGTCCGGCGAAACAGCACGCTCGAGACGGTGTACATATCAAAGAAGGATCTGTGGTTTGCGACCAGCATCAGCGGCCGCGAGCTGTCCGCCTGTTCGACGTTCTCTATGCCGAAAACGTTCATCAGGTTATAGGTGGCAAGATAGATCCAGAGCGAGCCGATATGCCGCTGGCAAATGGTCCAGAACGTTTTCCAAGCTCCGCGGTTCATCGCACGCGTCAGGCGAAAACCAATGTTTTCGGTCCGATCGAGCACGGCGAGTTCCTGCGGCGTGGGAAAGCCATCCGCAGTCGCGATCGAGCCAGAGGTCGTGCGTTCAAGATGTTCCGAAGGAGGCGTCATCAGCAAAAGGAAGATGTTAGCATCTCGCCCGCCGCGTATCGAAACCGCCCGCGATACGCTAATGCGTTTTAATTCAAACTGTTGTTAAATAGGTTCGTGAAGATCGAGAGCAAAGAACCCGCGGAAACAGGCTGGCGCCATCGCGTGTACGAAGTGGTTTTCGAGGCCGAGACGCCCGCCGGCAAGTTCTTTGACATGACGGTCATCATCCTGATCTTGTTTAGCGTCGCTGCCGTATTTCTGGAAAGCGTCCGCTGGATCCGTGAGATATTCGGCCCTGAGCTTTACCTGGCCGAATGGGTCTTCACAGTTCTATTCACGATCGAATATATCCTGCGGCTGTTGGCGGTGAAGCGGCCTCTGCGATACATGTTCAGCTTTTACGGGATCGTCGATCTGCTCGCGATCCTGCCGACCTATCTCAGCTTGTTCTTTCCCGGAACGCAGTACCTGCTCACGATCCGCATTCTGCGGCTTCTGCGGATCTTCCGTATCCTTAAGCTCACCTCGTACATATCGGAAAGCCGCGTGATAGTGACTGCTCTGCACGCCAGCAAGAAAAAGATAAGCGTGTTTCTCGTAGCGATCCTGACCATCGTTGTTGTGGTCGGAACGCTGATGTACGTTGTCGAGGGTGAAGAGCACGGTTTTACCGACATCCCCACCAGCATCTATTGGGCGATCGTAACGCTGACGACGGTCGGCTATGGCGACCTTTCGCCAAAGACGGGCCTCGGCAAATTTCTTGCTTCGTGCGTGATGATAATGGGATACGGGATCATCGCGGTGCCGACTGGCATCGTCACGGGCGAGCTGATCCGTGCGGCAAAACCGGCGTCAACACAGGTCTGCCCCGAATGCCACGCCGAACCCCACGACCTCGACGCGATTCATTGCAAATACTGCGGCACCAAGCTTTAAAATGCAGAGGTAAGCGACCGGGAAGCTGTTCTCTTCGTAGATCTCGAATCCGTATTCGTCAAGCATGGGTGAATGGTGATTGGGTTGGAATGGTTTGTGCACCGCAGTGTGAGTTAAGCCCTTGCTAACGCGCGGGCCTCCGCATTTGATGCTGCACGACCCCAAAAAAGGATCATTCGATCACTGCCAGTACATCGCCGGCGGCGACCGTTGCACCTTCCACTACACGTATCTCTTTGATAGTGCCGGCTTTCGGTGCCTTGAGGTCGTTCTGCATTTTCATCGCTTCGACGACCATCACCGGATCGCCTTTTTCGACCGCATCGCCGACGGCTGATATCAAGCGCACGACCTTGCCGGGCATCAGTGTGCGAATTTCTGCGGCTCCGTCTGCCGAACCGCCGGCGGCACCTGAACCGCGAAGCCGCTTCGGATCGACGATCTTGACCTCAATATCACCTGAGGCAGACGAGACCATATAGGGTGAGTCGGACGTCGGCCTCGGGCTCACGAATATCTCGTAGATCTTGTTCTCGTGCTTCAGCAGGTAAACATACGGTTCGGGTTCAGAGACGTCGAGCTCGTATTCACGGCCATCGACGCGTGCGAAAACGCGTCTGCCATCCTGCTGGATCTCAACTTCGCGAACCTCGTCGCCGATCTGAGCTTTAAGTTTCATCTTTCAGCAATATATAAGGCCCCGAAAGCGGAGCCTATTCAAAACATCCTGATCTGACACTTAGGCACTTTGTCCTTCGCCTTTCACCTTATTCGGCTGCGGCGTGACTCTGAGGTACGGTTTGACCTCGTTCCAGCCGGCAGGGAATTTCTCCTTCGCGTCCTCATTTGAGATCGACGGAACGATAATGCAGTCGTCACCGTCTTTCCAATTAACGGGCGTCGCTACGCTGTAGTTCGAGGTCAGCTGCAGGGAATCGATCACACGCAGCAGCTCGTCGAAATTTCGTCCGGTCGACGCGGGATAGGTCAGCATCAGCTTTACCTTTTTGTCCGGACCGACGATAAAAACTGAGCGGACCGTAAGCGTGTCGTTCGCGTTCGGATGGATCATGTCGTAAAGGTCGGATACCTTGCGGTCGCTGTCGGCGATCATCGGGAAGTTCACGGCTGTGCCCTGCGTTTCCTCGATGTCTTTCTCCCAACCCATATGCGAATCGAGCGGATCGACGCTCAGCCCGATCACCTTCACACCGCGTTTATCAAATTCCGGCTTTAGCTTCGCCGCCATGCCAAGCTCGGTTGTACAAACCGGCGTGTAATCCTTCGGATGCGAAAACAGAACGCCCCAGCTGTCGCCAAGCCACTCATGAAAATTGATCTCGCCCTGCGTCGTCTGAGCGGTAAAATTCGGAGCCTCGTCACCTAATCTGATCGCCATAATGCTGCCTCCTACTGAAAATTGTGACCTAATTATAGCACAGCGACTTTTCCGGCGTGCTTGCGATTTTTAAGTGGAATAAGGCGCTCTGCCGCGTGCCGTTCGGCATAGAAACTCACGGCAATTCCCACGCGGCGGTCGCCGTCTTTCCAGCAAGCCGGCTAATAGCCACGTCGTCAGGGCGTGGTTTGTTTAGTTACGATCCTTAGGGCGTTTCAACGTCCTTCTCCCCGTGTCTACTAGATGTGATGTACAATCCCAATGGGTCACCGCCTATGCAGATAACCGGCGTGTTTCGAAAAGTATTAGTTCTTATGGCCGTACTCGGACTCGTCTTGTGCGCGTCGCTTGCTGCCGTCGGTTATGTACTCGCGGATCAATCCGATCTTCAAAGCATGTTCTCCGGATTCTCAGACGCTGGAACGAATAATATTAGGGTCCAAGCCGACCGGTGGGTCGTCGCTGCAGTTACATTGATTGCCTATATGTTTGCGGTAGTCCGGCGTGGAAGCTACGTAACCGCGGGCATTCCAATTCTTTTTCTCTTTGTCACGCTCACGTCACTGATCTCGTATTACAACCAGCCAATGCGGTATCTCGGAGAAAGCTACGCAATCCTTACGGGCTTTTTCAAAGCGGGCCGTTATATGTACTTATTCGCGCTGGTGCTGTTCACACTGAATGCGGCGTTCCTGTGGGTTAGCAGTCGACCGAAGATCGAACCGGACGGCGAACTAATGTAGGGGTATAGTCTCACCGACTTTCCCGTCGTCCGCGATGTCTTCGTTCTCATCAACACGCCGCAGACGAAGCAGATTAATTCGTTTTTCGTCTGATCCGAGGATCTTCACCGCGAGGCCGCGGATGGCCAGTTCGTCGCCTTCTTTAGGGATGTAACCGGCTTCGGTTGTCACCATACCGGCGATGGTCGTGTACTCGTCGTCCTCGAGGTCGATGCCGAAAAGCCGTTCGATCTTGTCTATCTCGGTCGAGCCGAGCACGTCGAAATATCCGTCCTCTCCCTCGATTATCTCGATGATCTCTTCTTCTTCGATATCCTCGTCCTCGATCTCGCCGACGATCTCCTCGACGATGTCCTCGACCGTAACGATCCCGGCGACGCCGCCGTATTCATCGATCACTATCGCGATCTGAACGTGCTCGACCTGCATCGTTTTCAGCAGTTCGGCGGCAGATTTCGTCTCGGGCACAAGGAACACTTGTCGCAGCAGGCCGTCGATCGGTTCATCTTCACGGCCGTCGGCCCACGCCTGCAGCAGGTCGCGAACGTAGATAATTCCTTCTATATTGTCGATGCTCTCGCGGTAGACCGGAATGCGTGAATACTTTTCGCCGATCATCACATCGCGGGCTGCGCGAACGGTCGTACCGATCGGAATACCGCAGATCTCGGTTCGCGGTGTCATTATCTCGGCCGCACGCGTATCGCCGAACTCCACCATCGATTCGATCAGCTCACGCTCTTTTTCTTCGATAATGCCTTCGGCCGCACCCACGTCCATCAGTGCCAGAAAATCTTCGTCATCGCCCGCATCCGTGTCGTCAGGTGACACTGTATTGTCGAGCTTTGACTGGTCGCGTGCGGCGAAAAGGCCGGCAAATGGGCGGGTCAGAAAGGTCGCGGCGGTGTAGAGAGGCCGCACTATCGGAAGCAGCACCAGAAGCTTTCGCTCCGGCTTATCGCGAACGAGTAGACGCGGAAGTATCTGCCTGAAAACGACGGTGACAAACAGTCCGATCGCGACAGCCTCAAGCAATATGAACGTGGGCTCACTCGTCCACTGCAGCACGACCCATGTGACAAGCACTGTAAAACCAATTATCACTGCCTGGATCGCCGATGACAGTGCAAAACGAAATCGCGGCCGGTCGGCCAGGATCGTACGCAGCAGCTGTGTCGAACGGATATTCAGCGTGTCGTCCGATTCAGACGACAGCCGCCGAAGGCTGAGATCGGAAAGATGAGAAAAGGCCAGGTCGACCGACGCCAAAAAGACGAGAGCTATCAATAACAGTGCACCGACGACGAACTCAATTGCCATAATATGCCGAGCAATAATTCAGCAACGGACGCTTCGAAGTATAACAATTGTCCGCCTATTTGCCACGCGGTTTCGATCGGCATAGGCGGTGCGGCGCCACGCAAAAAAGACCGGGTACCGGAGATCGAAACTCCGTAGAGCTCCGAATTCTCCTGGTACCCGTCCGTAAGTGCGCCGGATCAGATCATCATTCGCGAGCCGTGATCTCGAGATCCGTCAGGTCGTCGAGGATGAAGAGCGATACGGAGTCAAAGGTGTGGCCCTTGGCCGCGGTATCGATCACGTACATCTGCGATGAAGGGAGTCCTGTGACCGTAAATCGGCCGAACTGGTTGGTCACGGCGTTGCGGCGAACTCCGCTTGCACTGATCACACTGACACGTGCCCGACTGATGGCTCGCCCAGCAGCATCGGTAACAATGCCGCTTATGACCACCGGTGCGGATGTCGGTGCGAGGAGCAGAGAGATCTGGCGTGCCTCAAAGCTGGCCGAAAGCGTGTCGGCGAGAGCGTCTGCGACTTCGTTCACGACCGGACCGTTTTCAAACTCGACCGTGGTAGATGTAGCCCCCGCGGCAACCGTGAAGTCAACCTTCAAAAGCTCGATGTCGCCTGCCGCGAACGTCGCTGTCGGCGGCAGATCGATGATTATTCCCAACCTGCCGGCCGCGGCCTGCGTGTCATTCACCGTTACCGTCGCACCCGCTGCATTTGCACCGAGCGAGATGTTGGCGGGAAGGCTCAACACCGCTGGGTCAAATTTCAAAGTGAAGCCCACACCCGTTTCGGAACCCTGAGCGTTCATTCGAATGCCAAGATTGACCGTGTCGCCGGACCGCGAATTTCGCACCGGGAAGACGGTGCTCGAGCCGACTGATTTTGCTGCAGACGGAGCGATCGCGAGGCCGGTGGCAGCGTTCGGCCCCTGAGCTGCGACAGGTG
Source organism: Acidobacteriota bacterium (assembly GCA_023389035.1). Classification (GTDB taxonomy): domain Bacteria; phylum Acidobacteriota; class Blastocatellia; order Pyrinomonadales; family Pyrinomonadaceae; genus OLB17. The sequence continues at coordinate 67,159 of JAEWFC010000023.1, read as the reverse complement.
CATCCTGCTGCAGAATGAAGCGGTTCGCCTGTATCACATCTGCGACCGAAAGCACACCGTTCCCGCCTTCCACCCGCGGAGCCGAATCAGCCCGTTGGAATTCGTTCACCGCGAGATCTGTGTCGAGACCGGCCGCGAAACGTCTCGCCTGAGTTGCATCACCCGCATCGAGCACACCATCATTTCCGTTGGGCCGCGGCGACAGATCTGCTTCGGTAGCGCCGCCTGCGGTTCGGGTGACAGCATCGGGCAGTGCAGGTGCCGCCTCGATGTTTCCGGCGTTGTCTGCACACGCACTGTAAAATGCGTAGTTCGTGCCCCAATTCCCGACGAAGGCTTGTGAACCGGACGGCGATAGGGTTGTTAAGAACGGCACGAACGGACCGTTGTTCTCGGAAACACGTAGCTCGCAGTACGCGAAACCCGAGCCGTCAGTGTCATCAGTGCTTGTCCAGTTCACGACAAACTCATTCGACCCCTGCGATGCGGGAAGCGGTGCGACCTGGCTCACCGGAACGACGCTGTCCAGCAGGTTCGCCGTCGCGTTGGTAACGATCGGAGCCTGCTCGTCAAAGATGATCGTTGCCGTGTTTGCGATGTTCGTCCGGTTAGGAAAGTTGGGGTACGCTTCCACGGTGAACGTCACAAACCCCTGACCGTCGTTTGCCTCATTGTTCGGCGGCAGCAATCCGATAAATGGATCAAGCGGCAGGTCGCCGGTCTGGGGATCGATTGCCGTTATCGTCCAGGTTATCCTGCGATTCACGACATCAAGGCCGGCAGAAATATCAGCCTTGATCTGATTTCCGTTCGCGTCAAAATCGACCCGAGTCGAATAGAACGCCCGATTCTCCGGCACGACGAAGCGTTGATGGTTAAACTCTATCTCCTTCAACCGTACGGTTCGCGGATCAAGCTCGGGCGGTAGCTGGTCCGTCACAAATATCCGCTGTGCCGGAGCATCAGCCTCCGCCAAATTCTCAAAGCTGATCTGATAATGCAGCGGTTTGCGAGCCGGCACGAACTGTTCGACACCATAACCACGCGGTCCGATCTTTTCATTCGGGTCGAACGCCGCAGGCCGACCGACGGGTGTACACCAGTCCTTGTTCATGCAGTTATACAGATCTGTTAGGAGTTGGAGAGCTCCCGCGACCTTGAACGCCCAGTCGAGTGGAGTAATAGACCTCCCGGCACACGCGAGTGCTTTAGTGATCAAGCCGCCCATCAGCGACACGCCGGAACCGGCAACTCCAAGCCCGTCCATGCTGTCGCCAAGCACCACGTTGTTCAAGACCACGCCCGATGCAAAATCCGCGACACCGCCGATGAATCCTGCGGCAGCAGCAAGACAATCGTCGTTGCCCCCCGGGATCCACGAGAGAAGATAGAAGAACAAGGATCTGGCGAATGACGCCATACACTTGTTGATCTCGGCATCGACCAATTCGCGGCATCTGTCGCCGCTTGGGGGAGTCGGCCGTCTTCCGCCACCACCGCCAACTTCCGGGCCGATGAGCCCTTCGGACCTTCGTAATTCTGCACCCAGCTTCATCATCTCGTCCAGCGGCGGCAGGACAACTGCGCTAAATGCGAAGGGCGCGAAAGTCGCGGGATCGATGTTGATTCCGATATTGACCTCGCCACCGGCGCGAAGGATCGGGATCATTAGCATTACGATCCGGCCGAATTCATGATCGATATGGAAACTGGTCGGTTCCGATGCGAGTTCCGGCGGCAAAACGCCTGAAAAATCCTTTATGTTGCGTTCGTCCAGGCGATACGGGTAATTTCGCGGCAGATGTATCAGCAGCGGTACCATGAATGCATCATTCAGGCCGTCGTTGGCAGCGGTCACCGTGTATCTGACGTTGCTCGCCCCCCAGCGTAGGAAACCGGGCCCGTTAACGCTTTCGCGTAGTTGGTGGCCGCCGCCCTGGACGATCTCAAAACCATTGCTCAGGACCGTCACCTGTGAATCCGGATTGGTTACGCGAACGTCATATTGGCCGGGAGCTTTGTCTTTCAGGTCAAATATTGCCGCGATGCGCGTATTTCCGACCGCCGATTTGAACGGAGTGATCGTCGTCCCGCCTCGTACCAACTCGACCGTTGCTCCGGGCTGGAACTTTGCACCGTTAACTACGAGCGTGGCCATTCCGGCATTACCCGCCCGTTGCGGAGCGACGCTTCGCACGGTGAAGGGAAGAATCGTCGCGGTTACCGTTATATCCTGCGTCTGAATGATGCCGCTTTCCATGCGGCCGTCCTTTATCTCGACGGGCTGTTTTTCAAACTCCGGCGCTACATTGTTAGAGATCAACTCGTGCGTCGCCAACGAATAGTACGGCCCGGGAGCTGTGTTCGGAATGAGATTTTCCTGATCCTCGGCGTCGAGGCCGCTGTCCTGATAATCGTAATCAGCCAACGACGCGGCAGTCAGGAAATTGGTGAACAGGCTGTTGTTATTTCCGGACTGCCCGTTCAACGAGACCAGCACGGTTTCGTTCTCGCCGGGGGCGAACTTGAACGCCTTGAATCCGCCGTTCAAGATCTGCGTGCTGAATGGCGTGTTCATCGTCAGCGTGTCGATCGTTATCGGGAACGGCGCCGGCGAGATTGAGATATTGTTCGCCTCGTTACTCTCGCGCACTCGGTTTTGTGAGTCCACACGGACGATAACGTAGTAGGTGCCTTCGTCCATCGGCGGCAATTGGAATATCGCGGAACGAACCTCCGTCTGAAGATTATTCAGCGGAAGGCCTTCTCGAACGCTCTGGCCGAGCAGGATATCTCCTGCATCCCAGAACTGGTCACGCGATAAATAAACGGTGTCGCGCCACGGTCCGACGGCGGGGAATTGTCCCGAGTTTTGGACGGTCCACTGGAACCCAAGCGATCCGCCCGGCGAGCCCGATGCGGGCACCGTGATGTTAGTGATATTCAGATCCGCCGGCGGCGGCAGCTCAAGCGTCACCGTGTATGGCGAGCTCAGATTGTTATCATCGTTGCTTTCTGCGATATCGCCGCTGCCGTCGGTTCTCACGAGTATCCGGTAATCCCCGGTTAACCCGTCAGGTATTCGGACCAGTTGCGTCGTCGTGTAATTCGACGAGCCGGGGAGAGCGCCGGTTCGCAAGACTCGTGATAGAACGCGATCTGACGGGTCGATGACCGAGTCACGCGACAGGTAGACCCAATCGTACCAGTGGCCGCCGAGCGTTTGTGTGGCGCCCGTGTTCGTGACGGTCCATTCGACGTTCACGTTTCTGCCCGAATAGGTTGGCGTCGAGACCGAGTTGATCACCGTCACCAGATCGACACCGGGCGAAGTGACTGTAACGGGTATCGATGCTTTTAGATTGTTCGTTTCGAACTGGCTGCCATGCGGCCCTTCGTAAATGTCGGTACGGCCGTCCGTGACGAATAGCAAATAGTAGGTTCCGGCGGAAAGGTTTCCTGTCGAAAGATCGAGCTGGCGGGTATACGTCTGGCCCGCTGATAATGTCTGCTGAACGTTGACGGTGGCGAGCAATCGATCGTTGTTCGACAGCGTGTCATTTGTCGAGAGATAGACGAGGTCGCGCCAGCCAGGATTCGCTCCCAGGTCACCGCCCGCGTTTCTCGCGGTCCATTCAACTGAAAATTGCGAACCGGCAATGATCGGCGCTCCGGGAACGGCCGTTGAATCGACCACCAGATCGGGAAGATCATTGTTGACGCTGAACGAACCTGAGCTTGCCTCGTTATTCGATTCCGAAGCTCCGCACTCAGACACCTGATTATTACTGTCGGTGATGACGGCTATCCGGTATTGCCCGTCCATGAACGCCGGCAGGTTATATGTCTCTGACCGTGAGATCGACGTTCCTGCGGCAAGCGACTGCTGAGCCACCTGTGCGATCAGTGCCGGCTGAAGACCCGATTCGGACACAAGCATTATCTTGTCCGTCCAGCCGCGGCGCGTGTGGCCGGTTCCCGTATTTGAGATCGTCCATGAAACCGTCACCGGGTCGCCCGGTGAGCTGACGGGCGAAATGCTCAAATTGGTCACCTGCAGATCTGGCGGAGTGAGGGCCACCTGTATCTGTTTTGCCGGGCTCGCGTTGTTGGCCTCGGCATCGTGCTTGATATCAAATTCGGCGATCTGCTTATCCTTGTCCGTGACCGCGATCAGATAATACGTGCCGCTGACACATTCCGGGATCTCAAGCTCCATCGACAGGCTGTCGATCGAACCGGCCTCCAAGGCCGGGCGGGTCGCATTTGCCACCAGACGATCGGTTTCATCCAGTACATTGTCGGCTGAGAAATACACGCCATCTACGCGAGACCGGGTCGTCGGATAAGCTCCTTGGTTACGAACATCAAATGTGACGGTAACCGTCTGGCCGGCTGTGACGTTATCAGGTGCTGCGGGAGCCGCGTCTATAACCAGATCAGGAGGTGTGATCAGGATGTTGATCGGCGAGCCGATGCCTTCGCTGTCGTACGCCGTATTGTTGTTCTCGGCATTGAACTCGTAAACGTCGTTGCTGAAATCCGAGACGACGAACACATACCACTCGCCTTCGACATCGACCGGTATTCGTGCCCACTGCGGATCGTGCGGTCCAGCGTGCGTTTGCGTGTTCTCCGGATATGAAGCACCGGCAGCGAGCGGCGAGTATCTTGACGGAGTTGTGAATATCAAACGGTCCTGGCTGGTGTTAAGCGTCGTATCGCGCGAAAGATAAACGCGGTCACGCCAATAGCTCGGGCCGTTCTCGTCCGCTCGTTCATATTTCGCCGCGGCATCGCCGACGTTCTGGATCGTCCAGTTAATATCGATCTCCTGTCCGGCATACGCCTGATTAGGCGCTTGCACGTTTGTCACGATCAGGTCCGGCAGCGGCGGCACATTCAGGGTGATATTTCGAGTTAGTTTGTTATTGGTCGTGTTCTCCTCATTAAGTCGTCCACCGATGTCGGTCGTGACCACGACCTGATAGGTGCCATTGAAACCGTTCGGAACTTTGAACGTCGCCGACGCGATGTAACTTTCACCCGGATTAAGAGCCGTAACACTTTCGACCTCAGCCATTGTGTTCGTGCTGCTGCTGCCGTTCGTGTTGAGGTTCACACGATCTCGCCAGAAGCTCGCGTTCGTCGGGCCCTGGCCGTTATTGGTCACGGTCCACTGCACCTGGATCGTCTGGCCGAAAAAGGCTGTGTTCGGAGCGGTGATGTTTGTCACCTGCAGATCGGGCCGCAGCAGCCTACGGACGTAAAGCGGCATGAATCGACCGTTGTTGCCCTCATTCTCGCCCTCGTTCACTACGTTCGTGGCATCTGCTTTTACATAGATGTAATAGTTTCCGGAGGTCGGGATCGCAGACGTCGGTATCGTGACATCCTGGATCCGATCGACCGATTGGCCGGCGGTCAGCGACGGCAGCGCGAACGATCCAAGGAGAATGTCACTGCCTTCCTGTGCGTCTGTCGAAAAATAAACGCGGTCGGTGGATGCCGGCGAGGTCCTGTTCCCGGCGTTCTGCGTCGCCCATGAAACCGCAAATGTAGATTCCGTCTCAACCTCGGCCGGAACCGAACCCGCAGGAACCTGCATGTCCGAAACGTTATATTGGAATTCCGATGCGACCGAAATCTGATTGTTTGTTTCACCCGTGCCGCCAACCTGTCCTTCGCTTATAACGTTCGTCGTATCGACAAGGACGTAATACCGTCCGCTACTATTGGTTCGAGCAGGAACGGTGGGTATATTGAACGTGGCCCCAAAATTTTGAACTGCTCCAGCTGCCAGATTTACCGCGGTCCTGGTGGCCAGCTCAATATCGTCTGCACCTCCAATGTTCGGATTAAACGAATAGAACAGCTTGTTCGTAAAGGTATTCACGGTGCCGGTCGACGCACCGCCGGCATTCCGTATGTCCCATGTGACCGAATGGGTCACGCCCGGCTCGGTTATCGCAGGAACAGTTAGATTCTCCGGCACGAGGTCCGGAAGAATTACCTCGATCGGAACGATGACCGTGTTATTCCCGTAATTCCCACCCTCGTCAACCTCTCTGTAGGTATTCGTTTCGTATATCAGATAGTAGGTGCCGTTGCTAGGCACCTGGTTCATCGGGATGGTCGCGCTTATCGGCGGTTGTTGTCTCGAAGCTCCCGCGGCTAGGGTTTGGTTATTTACGTAACCTGCCTGAACGTCGACCTGGTGGTCAAGCACATTGTCGCGTGAAAAGAATACCCGGTCCCCAAATGCTCTCGCCGTGCTCACAAGCCCGATGTTCTCGATCGATGCGGTGACCTGAAAAGCTACCCCGGGTCCGGCGGATTGTGGAGCCTGAAAGTCTACGACCCGTAGGTCCGGACGGCTTGGGGACACACTTACCGTAGCTTCTGCGTAAGCATAGGGGGCCGATCTCGTTGCAAAGACGTCTGCAACCCGATGGTCGATCCGCTGATACGTAGTGATCGGAAATGTCACCTCTGTCGCACCCTCGGGCACGGTGACAGTTGGGGGCAACTCGATAATGCCTGCAGCCCCGGTTCGCGTAAGCGTAATAACGGTTCCGCCTGCCGGGGCGGGAGCATTCAAATAGACGGTGCCTGTTGTTGCGGAGCCGCCCATCACCGGATTGGGATCGTTGATCCTTATGCGTAGTGCCGGCGTCACGGTCGACGGTATTTGCCAACTCAGACCCGTGAAGGCTTCGGTGCCTCCGTCATAAAGCAGTTGTTGCGACGTTTGCGACCCAAGGTGAAGGGTCCATATCTCATTCCGGCCGGTATCGTGCTCAACCGGATCCCACCTTCCCGCAAAATAGGCGATCTCAGTGCCATCCGGTGACCACGTCGGAGCGCCCCAAAAATTCGGTATCTCGTACTCACTAAGGAGGGTTCCGGTCGACGCATCGATTATCCGTAGGTAGCGGCGGATGTCGGGGCCCCAGTCACTATCTCGGTAAAAAAGTGCGATCTTCGTCCCGTCTGGAGAGTAACGAGCCTCGGGAGCCTGCCATGATCCCTCGGCTTCATGCAGTATCGAGCAATTGGAGCCGTCGGCGTTCATTCGGAACACTGCCATCCCGTAATTACCTTCCGCGCCGAAAATAATGTATTGATTATTCGGCGAGTAATTCGGCGAATCGATCTTGTCGAAAATACCGGGATATACGAGGGCTGCACGCTGTTGGCTGCTTCGTTCTGGTCTTTTGATCTTCTCGGCGGGGAAGCACGATGAACCGATGTCGGTCATTAGCGCCTGCTCATCATCGCCGAGCACCGAGTTGCTGAAGATCCCGGTCGGCCCGCCGCCCGGGGAATAGTCCGCGACGTAAACGATTCGCTGCGTCATCGGGCTGGTGTGAAAAGAAAACGACGGTTGGGCCTCGCCCCCGCTCCACAGCCCATTACCATAGATCCGCCGTTGATCAGTCCCATCCGCGTTCATTATGTAAATGTTCCGATGGTTCAGGTGCCGCGAGTAATAGGTGCCACTAGCCGGTCCGTCGCGCAAAGAGATGAACACGATCTTCGAGCCGTCAGGCGACCAGGCAGGTTCGAGATCGTTAGTGTTCGCTAGCAGCTGTGGGCCGTTGAACGGATCCAGGATCGAGATGCTGTCACGCCTTTCCTGTACGTAAGTCGGCTGGTCTCCGCGTCCGTAGATCAACCGCCCTGCCGATGGTCCCGCCGCTTTAGTAGCGAGCTTTTCTTCGGGTTGAGCTTGCTGACCGATCGCTACGGCGCTATCGAGCGTCTCCGCCAGAACCTGTCGAAAACCGGGTGAGGTTCCGGCGAAAATCGACACGGCGATCAAAACGAACAACGAAACGGCGGCGGCTACGCGTAGCCTGAACAAGGGGGAACGGTTCATTCTCTGCTTCTCCTAAGTGGTAAATGGGCTGAGCCTTAGCCACTAATGCGGAAAAGCAGGGAAAACTGCGACAAAAAATTTAGCGGGTACTTTATTCGGCAGTATGGACGGTGTTTTTCCATTTGCGGCCGTCGCGGGCGAGGAGTTCGTCGGCATCGTCCGGCCCCCAAGTGCCGGCGGGGTAATTAGGAAAGTCTCTCGGCGGGATCGCCGACCACACATCAAGTATCGGCGAGACGATGCCCCAAGCCGATTCGACCATGTCGGCACGCTGAAAGAGCGTCGCGTCGCCGGTCATGCAGTCAAACAGCAGCCGCTCATAGCCAGTCGAGATCTGTTCGCCGAAATGATCGACGTAATTAAAATCCATATCGACGGCCCCGACGTTCACGACCGGCCCCGGGATCTTCGCTCCGAAATGCAATGTGATGCCCTCGTCGGGCTGAATGTGGATCTCGATGCGGTTGGTCGTCAGCCGCTCGACCGTGGTATCGCGGAATAAGATGAACGGCGCTTTTTTGAACTGAATAACGATGCTCGAGTGCCGCGTCGGCATACGCTTGCCCGTGCGAACGTAAAAGGGGACATCAGCCCAGCGCCAATTGTCGATCGAGAGCTTCAGTGCCGCGTATGTCTCGGTCGCAGAATTCTTCGCAACGTCATCTTCCTTGCGGTATGCGGGCACTTTTACCGTTTTCGGCTTCCCACGGCCGGTGCCGTCTTCCATCGAGCCCGCCCCATATTGCCCGCGGACCGCGTCCTGCAAAGCGTCTTCCGGCGAAAAGCATTTGATGCACTGCAGCACTTTCACCTGTTCGTCACGCACCGCATCGGCACGGAATGACGAGGGCGGCTCCATCGCGGTCAGCGTCACCAGCTGAAAGATGTGGTTCGGGATCATGTCCCGCAGAGCTCCGGCCGTCTCGTAATAGCCGCCTCGGCCCTCGACTCCAAGCTGCTCAGCGACCGTGATCTGCACGTGATCGACGTAGTTCCTGTTCCAGATCGGCTCCCAAATGCTGTTCCCGAAACGAAACACCAACAGGTTCTGCACTGTCTCTTTCCCGAGATAGTGGTCGATGCGATAGATCTGATCTTCTTTTAGGATCTTCAGCAGATCGTTGTTCAGCTTTTTCGCTGACTCGAGCGAACGGCCGAATGGCTTTTCAAAGATGAACCGCCGCCAATGGCCTTTCTCTTCTTTCCCAAGACCGTTCGCGACGATCTTTTCCGCCACGCCCGCGAACATCTGCGGCGGTATCGCCATGTAGTAAAAGTAATTTTCGGGGATCTTGTGCGAGGCCGTCACATCGCGGAGCATGTCCTTAATGTCCGCGAATAGTTTTTTGTCGTCGTCAAAATCGCCGCCCGTGTAATACGTCCGCCCGGCGAACCATTTGATCAGCTTTGCATCGGGCGAATCGGCATATTCCTTTAGGTCTGCGGTCATCTGCTTGCGAAAATCCTCGCTCAGCATCTCCTGCCGCCCAACGCCCACGATCGCAAAATTCTCAGGCAAATGCCCGTCCTTCGCCAGATTATAAAGAGCAGGAAAGAGCTTCCGCTTCGTCAGGTCGCCCGTCGCCCCAAAGATCACCATCACACAAGGTTCAGCAGTTTTTTCTATGTTGGACATCTATTTATACGAAGACTGAGTTGCTCACACGCCATTTACGCGAGGTTTCGTGATCTTTATTTCTGATATATCATTTGCGAGTGCTTCTTTTTTTTTCACGGAACTGAGATTCTCATTTTATTCGGAGGGGTTGCGGTCGGAGCTGCTCTATTTGTGGCGTTATTTGGCGCTTCATTTCGACAGACTCATCGCCCGTGGTTGCTTCCGCTTATCTATTTGCTTTTCGCTTTACCGCTTACCATCCTGGAGTATCTGAAAGAAGAATGGTGGGGAATCGGGGTCGCGTTCGCTTTTCCGTGGAGCGTAACACTGGTTGTTATAAGCGGCCTTCTCGACCGCGATGTTGGTTTTGCCTGGACCTTCCCCAGCATCGCCCTTAATGGCGTTATCTTCTACGCTGTTTCAAAACTCGTCAACCGAAAATAAGGTCTCGCAAAAATTTGAGCGATTCGATTTCCGGTTTCCTATTTCGACCTTAGCGAACGCTAGAGGGTAAAGTATCGTCGAAGATAACACCTAGATTCCTATCTTCTCACGCAGCTCTAACTCGCGGTTATTCATCTCGCCTTTGTCGGTTTCGTGGTCGTAGCCGCACAGGTGCAGGACGCCGTGGAGCATTAGCTGTTTGATCTCGGTATCGAGCGGCAATCCGTGTTCATTGGCCTGTCGCTCTGCCTGTTCAACTGAGATAACGATGTCGCCGATCGATTCATGATGCGGCTCATCATCATCCGCGGCAGCGGCGTGAGCCTTTTCAAACTCATCCGTCTCGTGCGGGAAGGACAGCACATCGGTCGTCGAATCCTTGCCGCGAAAGAGCTGGTTCAGTTCCTGCATCCGCTTATCCGACACCAACGCCACCGAAAAATTCCGCCCGCCGACCTCCTCGACCGTCGCCCTGATCGTAACGAAGAGCGGCATAAAATCCGCCGCCTTTATCTTCACCTTTCGTTGGAGATTAACGATCATTCTGACAATTGCCTGACCGTCGCCGCTTTCATTCGTGAGTTAGCAAAGTCGGAAAACTGCTTCTGTTCATCCTGGTAGGCGAAACCACTTTTCCTAACACCCAGTCCGTTTCCCTCTGAGAAAAAGATTATCGAGTCCTCAGTCTCCTCGACAGATTCGATGCTTTCCCAGGTCCAAAACAAGTAACAATCATTTTCAGAATATAGAAGGCCGGCGTTCGACAGTTCGACCCTTGCAATTCGATTCTCGCGTTCGCCAAAAACACTGGCATAGTACTTTCGGATTCGATCCGAGTCTACTATCGGAACAAGTGCTATTAACGCACCCACGTAGGCGCCGAACACGACAAACCCGCCAACAAAGTATCCGTTCAACCAGAGAAATGCTGGGACTACGATCGCGTTTACGAAAAGAAATGCATGATAGGCATAGGTTGTGGCTGGCGTAGCAGGTGTCGACTCCGTTAGTTTCGTGCAGATGTATATATAGTCGTCTAGCGAGGGGTAGAACTCAACGACGTGAACGGCATCCGCATGCCGCTGTTGAGGAGCCGACGTTTCAATTCGCATGCACTTCTATAAATTCGACATTCGATCTGGGATAAGGAATTGAGGCTCCTTCCTCACGAAGTCCATCGAGGTGAAATTCGATCGCGTCGTGAATAAGGTTCAGGACATCCTCCTCCGTTTCGCCAACCGCGACGCATCCTGGAAGGTCGGGAACATAAGCTCCATAGCTCGAATCACCTTTCTCGATAATGACCAGGTATTTCATCGTTCTTATTTTAGCCCCGCCTGCTTTAAAATACTATTCAGAGTGCCTGGAGGAATATCGAGACTCTCCTTGCCGGAAACAGTAACGGTTCCCGCTTTTTTCGCATGCTTATATTGTCGGTGGCTGCCCTTTGTGCGAGTCAGAGTCCAGCCATCCTTCTCAAGCAAACGCAGAACTTCCTTAACCTTCATTAAACTAAGACGTCTCTTGCGGTTCGCGATTTTCGGAACGACGATCCCTTTTGTTTTTGTTCGGAACGATCGAAATTACTGCGTAACCTTCCTTCAGATCAAACTTCACCGAATCGCCAGGCTTCAAACCCATAGAGTCTCGAAACCGTTTCGGGATTGTTACTCGAAAACCGGTCAACAATCTAGCCTCCGCTCTGAGAGGTTTAGTGGTCTTATCTTTCATCGGAAGTATGGGTCTCATACGCCTGCACGATCAGCTGGACCAGTTTATGCCTGACCACGTCCTTGTCGGTGAAGTAAACAAAGTCGATCATGTCGATGTCTCGCAGGACCTCTTCGGCCTCTTTCAGGCCGCTTCGCTGTCCGCGGGGCAGGTCGATCTGGGTCTTGTCGCCGGTGACGACGGCCTTTGATCCGAACCCGATGCGTGTCAGGAACATCTTCATTTGTTCGCTGGTGGTGTTCTGGGCCTCGTCGAGAATGATGAACGCATCTGCCAGCGTGCGGCCGCGCATAAATGCCAGTGGGGCGATCTCGATGATGCGTTTCTCGAGCATCTTCGTCACCTTTTCCGCATCGACCAGGTCAAACAGCGCGTCGTACAGCGGACGCAGGTATGGGTCGACCTTGTCCTGCAGATCGCCGGGCAAAAAGCCCAGCCTTTCACCGGCCTCGACCGCTGGCCGCGTCAGGATAATGCGCGAGACCTGTTTCTTGAACAGCGCATCGACCGCCATCGCGACCGCCAGAAAGCTCTTGCCGGTGCCGGCCACGCCGATACCGAATACCAGATCGTTCTTCGCGATCGATTCCAGGTACTTCCGCTGGTTCGCGGTCTTCGGTGCGACCGTCTTCTTGCCCGATGGGTTGAAGCGGTTCCGCTGAAAATGGTCCTTTAGACTATAAGCCCGATCTTCCGCGATCTGCTTAAAAGCGTCCTTCAGCTCTTTGTCGGTGAACGTCTGCCCGCCGTCAAACAGCTCCGAGAAATCGCGCAGTATCGCTTCGACCGTTTCGATATCGGACGGGTCGCCGTCTATCAGCAGCTCGTTCCCGCGTGCACCTATGTTCACGTCGAGTACGGACTCCAGATATTTGATGTTTTGATCCTGTACGCCGAAGAGGGTGTTCAATCCCTGTGGTGGCAGTTCGAGTTTGCTGAGTGTGCTCAAATTATTTCTTCCCGATCAGAGGTCCTAGCCGATATAAACTGAGGCTACAAGAAGGGTTATGTGATGTCAACAAAATCGCCTGTCGCGCCTCGCACGGACACCATGCCTCACTCTGGCATACCCGTTGCAGTTAATACCACCGAACGAACAGATCGTATGGATTCCTCACACGAAGTAAGTATGGTCTGAAGCAAGACACGTAACGAACAAGGGAAGTAATCAGGGGGAAGTTGATCATGCTTACGTTAAATATTGCAGAAGGCAGGCAGATGAAGACGCGGACCGAGCAGCCCACAGGCGACGGTCCGTCGATCGTTGTGAGACGAAAGATCGCCGGCGGCAGCGAGCGCCGCGACACAGATATGTACACGCGTGCGTGGAATATCTATTCGCGGGCTGTAACTCGTCAGCCTGCGGCGGTTACGGGACTTGGCCTGGGTTAGAGACAAAGGGGGAGTTATGCCAACAAAGAAAGACGGTACCAGTAAATACACATCGAAACAGGAGCGAAAGGCCGATCACATCGCCGAAAGCTACCGTGAGAAAGGCGTATCAAAGGATGAAGCCGAAAGCCGGGCATGGGCTACCGTCAACAAACAGGATGGCGGCGGTAAAAATCCCGGAGGTTCCGGCCGTAAAAAGTCCGACTAGCAAATTGGCAAAAGTGAACTGCAGTTTCCCGTTTTCCCATTTCGTGGTTATAAGAACATTTCGTGGTTATAAGAAAAGTAACCGCGAAAGAAGAAAGGGGGAAACTAGGAATTTGGAAGTCCGATTTTAGAGATGGCGACAGCGAAAAAACAAAAGGGCGAACGGCCAAAGTCGCCAATGCCGAAACAACATCAACAGCGGCCCGGGTTGGAACATAAGATCGACCCGGCGCCGCAGTTCCTTGCGCCTGACTATAAAGGTTCGGGCAAGCTGAAAGGCAAAACTGCCCTGATCACTGGCGGCGATTCCGGCATCGGGCGTTCTGTCGCCGTGCTCTTCGCCCGCGAAGGTGCGAATGTGGCGATCGCGTTCCTGCCGGTCGAACTTAAGGACGCTAAAACGACGGCCGAAGCGGTCGAGACCGAAGGCGGCAGATGCCTGCTCTTATCCGGCGATGTGTCCGATCCCGCGACAGCAAAGAAATGGATCTCGAAGACGGTCAAGGAATTCGGCGGGCTAGATATTCTGGTCAATAACGCCGCGCATCAGCATCATCAGGAATCGATCGAAGACATATCTGACGAGCAGTTCGACAAGACCTTTCGCACGAACATCTACGGCTATTTCTATCTGGCACGCGAGGCGGTAAAGCATCTGCCGAAGGGCGGTGCGATCGTCAACTGCGGCTCGATCACCGGCCTCGAAGGTAGCAAAGAGCTCATCGATTATTCGGCGACCAAAGGCGCCATCCACGCCTTTACGAAATCGCTCGCACAGAGCCTGGTCGAAAAGGGAATTCGCGTCAACTGCGTCTCGCCCGGCCCGGTCTGGACGCCGCTCAACGTTGCCGATAAAGACGCAAAGGACGTCGCCGAACACGGCGCCGACACCCCAATGAAACGCCCCGCTCAACCCGAAGAGATCGCCCCCGCATTCGTCTTCTTCGCATCAAACGCCGACTCAAGCTACATCACCGGCGAAGTCCTAACCCTACTAGGCGGCGAAACCACTGCAGGGTGACGGCGATCGTCGGATCCTGTTGCATGAGCTGCGATCGGGTTTCAGCTCGACGAGGCGTTGTCGGTTTGTTCCAGCATCCTGGTAAAACGCTGATACACATCAAATACATCGTCGGCACTGATCGACGGATTCCTCATGTCTAATCCGGCCGGAGGTTGTGCATCCCGCCGTCGATTTTCTCCCAAATATGGTGGCAAACGTTCTACAGCAGAATAGAACGCTAGAGTTAAATTGCTCGCAACCGTTTCGATCTCATTCTTGTTCATACATTGTTGGGTTCGAGTGAATTTGCCATCGCGGCAATGCAAAAATTTCCACGACCGCGTAGCGGTCCATCATTGTAGCCGTGGGTTTCAACCCACGGACATCGAAACCAAAAACCGTCGCGGGAGCGACGATTGAGATCCGGTCCGCCTTAGGCGGCCATAGCCGCCTTCCCGCGTTTCGCGGTGATTCGCCACGCCGTTCACGGCGTGGTCGTGCGATTTATTACTAAAGGCCGCTTCAACGTCCTTTGATCAATCGTCGCTAACGCGACGGCCACACCGATTCCACCTTCCGTGGGTTGTCACCCACGGCTACATTCAACCGTCGCTACGCGACCCTAGTAGAACCACTAATCGATGAAATCGATCTTATCGATCTCTTTCATTATCCGGTCGTTTCTGTCAGGGCGACGATTATTTTTTGATAGTGACGGACTTGCCTAATACGTAACCTTTCGAATGTTCTGTATATATTCTGGGATATTCATGCGAGTTTGCTATCGCATTATCAGAGAAGTGGCCAATTTTTCAAAACGTTACGCTGGTCTGGCGTTCGATTGACCGCGCTTCTGCCTCTTTATCCCGCCGACGGTTACGGTTTGGCGGAGGGCTAGGTAGAGGGTTTTTTCAGGGTCGAGGAACGGGTTGATGAAGCGTTGGGTGATCGGGATCCTGACGCTGTGGTGGCGCAGGAAGGTGGACATATGGACGGCCCAGCCGGCCTGTTTCTTGACGCACTGAAAACCGTCGGGGTCGCGTTCGTTGGTCGGGCAGAGCGCGATCTCTTCGTCCTTGTCGGCGTAGTGCAGGGTGAAGGCCTGCGGAGAGCCCATCTCTTTGAAGAGCCTGTCGTTGAAATAGAGCACGCCTCGCGGATTGAGCGTGACGCGGGGAGCATCGGAGCGGCCGAATCGCGGAGCCGGACCGCCCCGGAACTTCTCGAATTTTTTATCTAGCATCGTTACATTTACCTCTGGGTCAAAATTCTCGTCTACTGCATCTGTGACACAGTGTTGCAACCATAGCACAAAGATTTCAGGAAATGCAACAGGCAATTTTGCAACTTTTCCCCGGCTGTTCGAACTACATATTGCGCTGCGGGAATGGCCGAGCTCGACGCGGTTACCATGCGCTGTTCGCGCTATGAAAAAGAGTCTGAATCGAGACGCGGGGCTGGAATTCGAAAAACGCGGGGCCGGGGCCAAAGATCACGGGGCTGACGCGATGCTTAGGTGATTTTCGAGCACTTCCCGGAAAAACCCAGCCCCGCGGCGCCGAAACAGCGAGGTCACTCACACCGGGAAGGTCACCACCGCTGATAGTGCAGGCGGTGCTTTGCACTCCTGAGAATTCGTATGATATTCTTACTCCTTTGTAAATCGCTTGATTTTTCATCTATTACAGGAGCAATTTAATACAAATGGCTAATAACGGGGACGCACAGATCGGCAAGGTAGTTCAGATCATCGGGCCGGTCGTCGACGTCGAATTTCAGGACTATCTTCCGCCTATCCACCAGGCTCTCCGCATCGTTTCCGAAGGCTTTGACGTCGAGGAAAATGTTGACGTCGTGGCCGAGGTCCAGCAGCATCTCGGCGAAGGCCGCGTCCGTGCCGTTTCGATGCTGCCGACCGACGGAATGATCCGCGGAATGAAGGTCATCGACCTCGGCGGGCCGATCACGGTTCCGGTCGGCGAAGCCACTCTCGGCCGCGTGATGAACGTTATCGGCGACCCCGTGGACGAGCTCGGGCCGCTGAATGCGGAAAGCCGTGCCGGTATCCACAGACATGCTCCGAGCTTTGACGAACAGGCGACGTCGCTGGAAATGTTCGAGACGGGCATCAAGGTCATCGATCTCGTACAGCCCTTTCTACGCGGCGGTAAGATCGGCCTCTTCGGCGGTGCCGGCGTCGGCAAGACAGTTCTTATCATGGAGCTGATCAACAACGTTGCAAAGGGCCGCGACGGCTACTCGGTCTTCGCCGGCGTCGGTGAACGAACCCGTGAAGGCAACGACCTGCTCCGTGAAATGGTCGAGTCGAAAGTTATCACCTACGGTGACGATTTTTCGCACAATTTCGAAGAAACCGGCACGTTTGACCTGTCAAAGGTCAACATGGAGACGATCAAAAACTCCAAAGTGGCACTCGTTTACGGACAGATGACGGAGCCGCCGGGAGCACGTCTAAGAGTTGCACTGTCAGGACTTACCGTCGCTGAGTACTTCCGCGACCAGGGCAACGACGTGCTGTTCTTCGTCGATAATATTTTCAGGTTCACGCAGGCAGGATCCGAAGTGTCGGCACTGCTGGGCCGCATGCCTTCAGCCGTGGGTTACCAGCCTACGCTGGCCTCAGAGATGGGAGAGATGCAGGAACGCATTACCTCAACGAAAACGGGTGCCATCACGTCGATCCAGGCCGTTTACGTGCCCGCCGACGACTACACTGACCCTGCCCCGGCCACGACCTTCGCTCACCTCGACGCCGTGACCGCTCTCTCGCGTCAGATCGTCGAGCTCGGCATCTACCCGGCCGTCGACCCGCTCGCCTCGAACTCGCGCATTCTCGATCCGCAGATCGTCGGGGAAGAGCATTACAATACGGCTCAGGAAGTCAAGCGTATCCTACAGAGGTACAAGGACTTGCAGGATATCATTGCTATCCTTGGCTTGGATGAACTCTCGGAGGAAGACAAACAAACGGTCGCCCGAGCTCGTAAGATCCAGCGCTTCTTCTCGCAGCCGTTCACGGTTGGTGAGCAGTTCACCGGACTTAAGGGCGAGTACGTTAAGGTCGAAGACACCATCAAGGGTTTCCGCGAGATCCTCGACGGCAAGTGCGACGATATGCCCGAGCAGTCGTTCTACATGGTCGGTACGATCGAACAGGCCCGCGACAAGGCGAAGAAGATGTCGGCGACAGCCTAAGCGAGGAGTTGCGTAAGGAGCGGATGGTACCTTTTTTGCCATCCGCGACCGTAAATAATAATCAGTATGCTGAAATTAGAGATCGTAACTCCTGAACGAAAGGTCGTCGACAGCGAGGTAGAGTCAGTCACCGTACCTACTGCGAGCGGTGAGGTCGGCATAATGGCCGCCCACGCACCGTTGATCTCCGCGCTGAAACCCGGTGTGCTTTCCTATTCACAAAAAGGCAGCATCGAAAAGCTGGCGATCTCGACCGGATTCGTCGAGGTCAGCCGCGACCTTGTCTCAGTTCTGACCGATTTTGCCGAATCGTCAGATGAGATCGACCAAGCGAAAGCAAAGGTAGACCGCGATGAGGCTGAGAAGGAACTTACGTCAAGCACTGCCCCGGTAGACGAGACCGAATCGATCCGCGAACGACTGGAACACGCTTCTGCACGGCTCGCCGTTGCTTCCATTCGATAGTTTTCTTGCTCACCTGAACCTTTTCAAGGCCTTTTTCGGTTCCGATCGAAAAAGGCCTTGACAATTTTTCCACTTCGGACTACCCTCGCTTCAATCGCCAATCAAAGGTAAGCTCACTTACGCAGTATCTTGTGTTGCCCTTTCACGCTCACTGAGGGTGTGTTTTTATTTGGCTTCTCATTGAAAACAAACAATTTAGACAAATTAGGGAGTGCACGTAATCAGATGTCGAAAACCCCAAGTC
The DNA here is from genome assembly GCA_023389035.1 of Acidobacteriota bacterium. Taxonomy (GTDB): domain Bacteria; phylum Acidobacteriota; class Blastocatellia; order Pyrinomonadales; family Pyrinomonadaceae; genus OLB17. The sequence goes on along the minus strand of JAEWFC010000023.1, from coordinate 48,957 downwards.
GGATACGCCCGTTTCTTCTCGCAGTTACTCTCCTTGCTCTCGGATCCATCACATTTGCGGGATGGGCCGACAGTATATTCCTGCGCGCGTCTGCGTCACGCCTCGGTACTAGTTTGCCGAGCTTCACGACAAAGGCTGCCTCACAGATACCCGAAAAGATAGGGGTTGTGAATCCGTATCAGGATGAGGTCGAGCCGAACGACGCCTTTGAGACCGCAACGGCGATCTCGCTGCCTGCAAAAGTCACGGCCAATGTTTACCCTAATGCTGACGTCGACTTCTTTTCATTTACTGCGTCCGCCGGAGACCGCGTTTATGCTGCAACGATGACGAGCTTTGACGCGGGAGGGAGTACCAACAGTGTTATCGACTTGCTGGCATCAGACGGCACCACTGTGATCGAATCGGACAATGATGATGGTACGTTTAGTGCAACATCTGCGTCGATAGCCGGAGCGGTAATCCCCGCAGATGGGACCTATTACCTCCGAGTTCGGAATAATTCAGTGACGGCTCAATTACGGCCTTACGACCTATACGTGAACTTAAAGAACGGCACCCCAACAGCGGAAATAGAGCCGAATAACACGACCGCATCCGCCACTGCGCTCACGTCATCGGGTTGGGCAAGCGGAACGATCACAGCCATATCCCCGGGCGAATCGGACTTCTTTTCTGTTTCATTAGCCGCTGGCGATACAGTATTTCTGAGTTTAGACCTTAATCCGCAGCGAGCCGCAACCGGGTGGAACGGCCGACTGGGATTCGGATTGTTTGGCAATCCTCCAGCCAATCAAATACTCCTAGCAAATGATGGTAATGCCGGCTCAACTGCCGGCAATCCGGCATCGGAAGCCTTTTTCTTCACAGTTAAAGAGGCCGGTACGTACTACGTGTATGTAGACTCCGCCGTAGCGACAAACCTAGGACCGGACGCGGCGTACAATCTTAGTATCACAACGTTCTCGCCGGAACCGCCAACCGGGGCTTGTACGACTTACACCAGTACTGACGTGCCAGTTGTGATACCCGATAGTGCCCCCAGCTCCGTACAGTCGACGATCACGGTGCCGGGAAATCCGCGTATTGCTGATCTTGACGTGTCAATCAACATGAATCACACGTTCATGCAGGACGTCGATGCCCAACTGGTCTCTCCCGCCGGTAACAACAATTCGTTGTTTAACGATATTGGTGCTTCGACGGTTGGTAATACGCAAACTCTGATGGATCTGCGTTTCGATGATGAGGCGGCAATCCCGCCATCATTTGCCCTTACTTCGAGTTGGGTCTCGAAGCCCGAGAACCTATATCGGCTGGCATACTATGACGGAGAGAATGCCGGCGGCGTATGGACGTTAGTGCTTCGTGACGACGCTACTGGTGACGGTGGCACGTTGAACAGTTGGAGCATAACCGTTTGCGAACCTCCTGCAAGCCAACCTGAAACCACGATCTTTTCCGCAGATTTTGAGAGTGGGGACGCGGGGTTCACCCATAGCGGAACTCAGGATGAATGGGAGCGTGGGCTACCGGCAACGGTCGCGACGACGACTACTTCACCTGTAGCGGATTTCAGTACCTGCAGTAGTGGTTCGAATTGTTGGAAAACTGACTTGGATAATACCTACAACGCTTCAAGCAGTCAGGATCTTTTATCGCCAAGTATTGATCTTACGAGCCAAACCGGCAATATTCGTTTGAAATGGGCTCAGCGATTTCAAATGGAAAGCGCGACCTTTGATCATGCTCGCGTAGTCGTGCAACAGGTCGGAAATCCGGCTTCGGCTCGTACGGTTTGGGAGTGGATGGGAGCCACCATGACCGCGTCGGTGGGGTCGCCCGCCGTTAACATTGGGGCCTCAAGCGGTTGGAGCCAGATGGAAGCCGATATTTCCGATTTTGCCGGATCAAATGTCGAGGTGATTTTCCACTTAGACAGTGACACCACTGTCAACTTTGGAGGATGGGCTATCGATGACTTTGCGGTCACCACGGATGCCCCGGTTGCAGTGCCCGGTACGGTTCAGTTCAGCGATGCCGCTTATACGGTTGGTGAAGCTGGTCCGACGGCGACCGTGACCGTGACTCGAACCGACGGGACTGATGGATCCGTGTCAGTGGACTATGCAACTGTAGCTGGAGGAACGGCAACGGGTGGTGCGGCCTGCGATGCAGGAGTCGACTTTATAAATACAAATGGGACTATCAATTTCGGCGATGGCGACTCAGCGCCGAAGACGTTCGAGGTTGCGATCTGCAACGACGTAACTGATGAGGTTGACGAGACGGTTCAGCTTTCTCTCTCAAATCCCACAGGCGGTGCAACAGTTGGAACACCGGGAACCGCCACACTTACAATAACGGATGACGATGAACCGCCGCCGGCAGGTAACGTGGTTGTCAATCCGGGCAACGTTGCTTATGCAACACTTGGCGAGGCGGTCGCGGCAATCAATGCCGGGACGCACACCGGAGCCATCACGGTTGATCTTTTTGCTAATACCACGGAGACGGGTTCGGTCGTGCTTCATGGTAGCGGTGCCGGAGCGGCATCGTATACTTCGCTCGTGATTCGCCCGGCGGTTGACGGTGTGACGGTCGCTGGAGCATCTGCCCAGGGGCGCGGACTGATCGAACTTAATGGTGCCGACAATGTCACGATCGATGGAGACAATCCGAATTCGGCAGGAATTAATCGCAACCTGACCATCCAGAACACCGCAGCTAACACGGTGACCTTTACATCGGTTATCCGCGTCGTGACCAACATCACAACGGTTAACACGGCGGAAAACAACAGCCTTGTCAATTTGAACGTGATCGGAAGTTCGATCGGTAACAATATCGCTTCGAACACCAGCACGACGGGTGCCTGGAATACGACCTTCGGTATCTTCTCGGGCCCGAATGCGAGTGGGCCGACGACAGATCCGACCGCGATAACATCAGTTCTTACCGGTGTGGGAGCGGGAGCTTCCGTTGCAAACCTCACGGTCGCAAATAACAACGTTCAGACCGCAGCCCGAGGAATATCTATAAACGGCAGCGGAACAGCTGTGCATGCCGGCGTCCAGGTAACCGGCAACTATATTGGCAATGCGGTGTCTGGAGATGTCGACCAAGTTACCGCCATCGGTATAACCGTCAACGGGTCCAGCGATGCGATCATTTCGGGTAACACCGTATACGTTGAAGGATATGTTGCTTCCAGTGCGGCGGGGCATGGTATTAACGTCGGTGTAAATAGCACGAACACGACTGGTGCCACGATCGAGCGAAATCAAGTAAACCGCGTTTGGAATAATAATCCGGCGTCGTGGTCTGCCTATGGAATAAATGTCGCGGGTGTCGCAGCGAGTGCACACACTGTGAGAAATAACTTCGTATCTGGCGTTATCAATAGCCAAGCGGCTGGCACCGGAGCGTTCGGAACAACGTTTGGAGCTTACGGTATCCGTATCGCATCCGGAACGGGCCACAAGGTTTACCACAATTCGGTCAACCTTTATGGCCCGATGGCGGGTGAAACGAGCACTAACCTGACCGCAGCATTTCTTGTTGTCGGCACGGGGCAAACGGGGCTTGATGTACGGAATAACATTTTCTCAAACCAGATCACGGGTGGAAACGCCGCCGGCACTCGTCATACGGCGATATTCCTGCCTTCAGGGGCAACAAGTGCGATGAATCTAACCCTGAATAACAACATTTACTTCCAGGGCACAGATCCGCTGAGCACGATGGCTCAAGTCGGAACCACCTTCGCTTCAAGCATCGGCTACCAATCGGCTGACTTCGACCCGTCGTCAACGACGCCGGCAACGAACTTCCGCTCGTACTCAAGCACTCTTAGTGCCGCGGGAACTAACGACAATGCTAGCCTCGCGATCAACCCGCAGTTCGTATCCAATACGGATCTGCACATTCTGCCGACTTCACTTGCTGAAAGCCGCGGTGTTGATGTTGGCGTCACAAATGATATCGATGGTGACACAAGGCCGGCCGTGCCGGATATTGGTGCCGACGAGATCACCGTGGCGGGCCCTGGGGTGATCCAGTTCAACTCAACCGCGTTCACCGGTGATGAGGGCACGACCGCGACCATCTCGGTTATTCGCTCCGGTGGGACCGACGGCACGGTGGGCGTAACTGCAACAGTGACGGATGGGACAGCAACTGGCGGAGCATCATGCGCAGCCGGTATCGACTACATCAATCCGGGGCCGCAGGTATTGAGTTTCGGCAACGGTGTGTCGCTGCAGACGTTCAATATCCAACTCTGCACGGACGCTGTCCTGGAGCCCGGTGAGACAGTAAACCTCACGCTATCAGATGTAACGGGCGGTGCGACCATTGGCACCAACAATCCTGCGACTCTGACCATTCGCGATGTGCCGCCGCCGTTCACCGGAACTATCGATGTTGGCACTGGTGGAACGTTTACGTCGCTCACCAATCCAGGTGGCCTGTTTGAAGCACTTAACGAGGCTGGCCTTTCCGGCAACCTGACGGTGAACGTTACGTCAGACCTAACTGCCGAAACGGGTGCGGTCGCACTAAACCAGCTTACGGAAGTTGGAGCCGGTGGTTACACGCTAACTATCAAACCGTCCGGAGCAGCTCGAACGATCTCCGGCACGGCGGCTGTCAACATCGGTTTGATAAACCTTAACGGAGCTGATCGTGTCGTTTTCGACGGTTCACTATCGGGCGGCACAGATCGAAGCTTAACGGTAATTAACTCACAAACCGGAACCTCGACGGTATTCTGGATCCGTAGTGCCGGTGCCGGGAACGGTGCCAATAGCAACACGATCAAGAACACGGTCATCCACGGTGCCGGGACTGCTTCGGCACAAACGACTGCTGGTATCTTAGCCGGAAGCGGCACGACGATCGGCGGGCCGGCTGAGGCTCCGAATAATAACAACACCGTAATGAACAACTGGATCTACAGTGTTCAAAACTCGATCTATAATCAGGGAAATGCCGGTTTGGACCAGAATTGGACAATCACGGACAATGACTTTGGTTCTGCTGTTGAAGCGGAGAAGAATCGCTTCCGCGGCATGCTGATGGGCAACGCCAACAACTTTGTAATCAGTGGTAATAGTGTGCTTGGCGTCACCAATTTCACGGGAACTACAGGGGCACTTAGTGGAATCCAGATCGCTTTTGCAGTGACGAACGGTACAGTCACGAACAATCGCATCTCGAACATTAACAATTTGAGTGCATCCGGTACCGGAGCGTTCGGTATGCAGCTAGGAGCTACGCCGACGACGAATATTCTGATCGCCAACAACTTCATATGGAACGTTGTGGCCGCGGGCTCTGCGACAGTCAACAGCAACGGTCATGGTATAACGATCAATGGTGCCGCAACGGCCGGTGGTTACAAGATCTATCACAACTCTATCAACCTAAACACCGATCAAGCTAGTGGCACCACGGCGGCACTTAATATAACGAGCGCGGTTGTTGCTGCGGGGGCTCTTGATGTTCGCAACAACATCTTTGCTAATACGCAGACAGCTGGGGCGACGCGATATTCAGTCCACAGTGCTGCTGCATCGAACGTCTTCTCGACGATCAACTATAACGATTACTTCTCGACAGGATCTGTTGGGTTCCTCGGTGGTATCCGGGCAACACTTGCAGAATGGCAAGCGGCTACCGGACAAGATGCTAACTCTCTTGCGGTCGATCCTCTGTTTGTATCGCCTACCGACCTTCACATACAGGCCGGAAGCCCGATGGTAAATGCGGGAACGCCGGTGGCTGAGGTCACAACGGACATCGATGGAGACGCACGTTCGGCGACGACTCCGGATATCGGTGCTGACGAGATCGTGGTCGGGCCGAGCCCGGGATCGCTCCAGTTCAGCAGTGCAACATATTCTGGCGGCGAAGGCGGCAGTCCGTTTACCGTCACCCTTACTAGAACTGGTGGTAGTGCCGGATCGGTCTCTGTAGGCTACGCGACGAGCGATGGTACTGCGACCGGCGGTGCCGCCTGTACCGCAGGTGTGGACTATGTCGCCACGTCCGGTACTTTGACCTTCGCAGATGGTGTCACAAGTCAAACTTTCGACGTTGTGATCTGTGATGACTCGATCGTCGAAGCTGACGAAACGTTCACTTATACTCTGTCCAACCCGACAGGTGGTGCAACGATCGGGACGCCGGGAACGGCCGTTCAGACGATCATTGACAACGATAAAGGGCCGCTGGGAACCATTTCTATCGGTGACGCGCGTGTCTTCGAGGGTAAGACCGGTGTCGTCGAGGCGGAATTCACCGTCACGTTCACGGGTACGGGCACCGCGTCGGTCAACTATTCAACTGCCGATGGTACCGCAACGGCGGGCGTCGATTACCAGGCAACATCTGGTACGGTGACGTTCAATCCTCCAGCGTTGTCAGAGGAAGGCATTCCGTCGCATACCCAAACGATCACCGTCGCGGTAAACGGCGATAGCGTGCGGGAAGCGAACGAGACATTCTTTGTTGTGCTCTCGAATCCGACCGGGGCGACGATCGCTGACGGCATTGGTGCTGGCATCATTGTCGACGACGATCGTGCTTATCTGGCCGACTTCGATGACGATCGCGTCTCGGACGTCAGTATTTATCGCCCGAGCGAGAACCGTTGGTATACCCGACGCTCGACCGACGCTTCGGCAGAGATCGTTGATCAAGGTGCTCCTGGCGACATTCCGGTGACCGGTGACTACAACGGCGACAGCGTGGCTGACTACGCAGTTTACCGTCCGTCCACAGGCCAATGGATCGTCGCATTGAGCGGAACGCAGGTGACGCAGACCACGACGTGGGGCGTCGCCGGCGACAAACCGGTCCAAGGGGACTACGACGGTGACGGGAAGACGGATCTCGCCGTATTCAGGCCGGGAACGGGTGAATGGTGGATCCGAAGCAGTTCCAGCGGATCACCCATCGTTATCGCATTCGGATTAGCTACCGATCGCCTCGTTCAGGGCGACTACGATGGTGACTATAAGACTGACGTAGCCGTATATCGTGACGGCACCTGGTATATCCTACTGAGCTCTAACGCTTCGGTCCGGATCCAAAACTGGGGGCTTGCCACCGATCTGCCTGTGTCCGGGGACTTTGACGGCGACGGCTCGTTCGATCTGGCCGTATTCCGTGACGGAGACTGGTGGATACTGAACTCGCTGTCAGGTACCTTCAGCTCATTCCCATGGGGCCTGCCGACCGACATCCCGGCACCGGCAGATTACGACGGTGACGGCAGCACAGACGTGGTCGTCTTTAGACCGTCGAACGGCAACTGGTACGTTTTGCGGAGCTCGAATGGAACCACTGATGGTTTGAACTGGGGACTCGCCGGAGATATTCCGGCGGCCTCCACCGTGATCCATCCGTAGATTGAGTGGGCTTATAACGGAGAAGCCGCTCCTAATAGAGCGGCTTCTCCTGTTTTGCGCTTATTATCGACTTAGCGTAAGGACGGGAAATAATCGCCAGTAATACTTGACAGTTCGTTCGGTTACGGTAGAATCGTGGTAATCGCTAACCCTATCGCGATCATCCGTCTAGTTAAATCGATCTGAGCGAGAATTGCATTCTTCGCTGGCAAAAATTAAGTTTCGGTTGTCGCTGTCTCCACGGCTGCGATATCCGAAAATGGAAAAGGTGCTTTGTACGGTGTGGGAGACGTATTTGGCGCCTTTTCCGCCTTTTAGTCATGAAGGCCCAAAATGGTGGCAAACCAACTTTGGTATACTGATATTTCCAGGTTCCATCGATCGCGGTTGCAGGCAAACAATATACTTCCAGAGTAATCTAATAAAAACTTATGAATGAATACACTACGTCTTTCGGCAATTCCGCAGCTGAAGCTCTTCCTGCTGAGAGAGCGAGGTTTATCCGCAAAACGTATTTGTTGCTTGCGGCCGCAATTCTTGCTTTTGTGGTAGTGGAATCGGCCCTCTGGGTTTCAGGAGCCGCCTATGCGATCTTGTCGGTTCTAACTCTCGGTGGAAGCATGGGCTGGTTGGTAGTATTAGCCGCTTTCATGGGAATTTCGTATTTGGCTAATCGGTGGGCGATGTCCGATACCTCACCCGCAGTTCAGTATGCCGGTTTGGGAATATTCGTTCTCGCGGAAGCTGTAATATTTGTGCCCATGATATTCATTGCAGCGACGTATTCCGACGCCTCTGTGATACCGAAAGCCGGTATTGTGACGCTCGGACTATTTCTTGGGATTACGGCGACGGTCTTTATTACGCGAGCCGATTTTTCGTTTCTCGGTCCGATACTTGCGATCGGCGGTTTTGCGGCCCTGGGATTTATTGTTGCAAGTGCGATCTTTGGATTCTCGCTCGGCAGTTTATTCGCGTTCGCAATGGTCGCCTTTGCCGGAACTGCGATCTTGTATAACACATCGCAAGTGCTTCACCAGTACAACCCCAACCAGCATGTTGCAGCTTCGCTCACTCTGTTTGCAGGTATAGCTCTCTTGTTTTGGTATATCTTGAGCATCTTCAGTTCGAGAGATTAGCATCGTGTGGCGATCTCGAAATGCCCCGTCAACGCATCGATATGCATTGACGGGGCATTTCTTTCAACGGTCGTCCTTTATTGGTTTATGCCGATCTCCTCCGTTCGCAGTTCTCCATCAGAATCTTTCGTGAGCAGTTCAATACGTCGCTCCGCTCTCGCTAGCCGTTCCTTGCATTCACGTGCTAGCCGTACACCACGTTCAAATATCTCGAGACTTTCTTCGAGCGGCATGTCACCTTCCTCTAACTTGGCAACTATAGCGTCAAGTTCGTTAAGCGATTCTTCAAATGTTTTCTGCATATTAACGGACTACTGTCCCGTCTCGGTAAAAACCTTTTCAACCTCTTGAATTAGTTCCTCAATATTTCGGAGCCCGATATCCTGTCCCGCTTTCTTGAGGTTCCCTTCGGCCGCGGCGGCGATCAGCTGTTCTCCGATGGCTTTTGCGATCTGCTCCGCCAGTTGTTCATCACGGAGACTTACGACCTTCCAACTTTTCGAGGTCCGCCGCATAGCCACCTCAAACGAATGTTGGGGGAGTTTCGACTTTAGACGCGCTCGGTCACCTTCTATGACGATGTCGAGATATCTTTCCGCACCGATAACGAGGCCGGCAAAGGGCACATTGTTGAATCGAGCGGTCTCAGTCCGGAGGACGGTGGGGAATTCGGCTTTTGCCCGGTTCTTCATCACCGGAACAAGAGGTTCAGCAAGTGCGTTGACTCGTGCCGATGCCTCTGCACTCAACCCCCGTCCATATAATTCGAGTGCTTTCGCAGTAATCTGCGGAACGAAGTCCTCAACAATAGAGTCTGTATCTACCAGCATCGCCACCGTCGTATTGTCGTTATTTTGGGAGGCCTCGACCAGCAACGCCAGTGAATACTGGGGCGTATCTTCGAAGGTTTTCCAATAAAGGAAAGCCCCAAGTGCACCCATTAACAGCAGAAAAGCGGCAGTTGCCGCACTTATCCAAAAAACCCTTTTCAAAAGCTTCCCCGTATCGATCTAGTCTTTGATAACTGAAGTAGATATCGCCTCGATTTTCCCACGTGCAAGGCGGATTTTCAACGGGTCACCGACATCCACGTGTTTGGAATCAGCAATTATCCGGCCGTCGAACGTTTCTGCGATAGCATACCCTCTGTCCAACACCCTGAGTGGTGACATCGCATCAAGACGAGCCATTGAAGTCCGTAGGGCAGCGGACTTACCGCGAGAGATCTCACCCGATGCCGATAAAATTCGTTGCTGACTGAGGGCAAGGCGCTTTCTATCCTGACCTACCTTTCTCGCTAGCCCCACAGGTGTAAGCCTATTTGCGGATAAGCCCAGCTTGTCGCCCGCTCGGCGGATCTTAGTTGTGACTGAAAGGTATGATCGAGATATTGTCCCGTCTAACATTCGTCGAAGATCTTCGATGCGGGATGCGAAGCCGGTAAAGCCCTCATTCGTGATGATCGACTGGAGTTCGCCGCGGGCTTCGAGGAGCTTGAAACTCATTGATCGATGCAGTTGAGCTTCGGATCGAATCAAGTGGTGTGTCAATTCCACTTCGGCACGTGCTACTAGTTCGGCAGCCGCCGATGGAGTGGGAGCTCGCAGATCTGCGACGAGGTCAGCGATCGTAAAGTCTACTTCATGACCGACAGCTGAAATTATCGGGATCCGGGAAGCCCTGATCGCACGTGCAAGATGTTCTTGATTGAATGCCCACAGATCCTCGGATGATCCTCCGCCGCGGCCAACTATCAAGACGTCTATTAACTCATCCTCCAAGCATCCATCGCAATATTCATTTGCAAGAGCTATCGCTCGAGCGATCTGTTCGGCCGCCCGTTCCCCTTGGACTAGGGTCGGGATAATTAGTACATCGATGTTACGTGCCCGTCGTTCGAGTACTGTCAGAATATCCTGCAGCGCCGCTCCTGTCGGTGAGGTGATAATTCCGATACGCCGTGGGATGCTGGGAATCGGCCGCTTAAGCCTCTCATCAAAGAGCCCCTCACGGTGCAATTTCGCCTTTATCTGCTCATAGGCTACGAGTAAAGCGCCTTCACCGACAGGCTCAAGTGAATCGACAATTACTTGCAGTTCACCGCGTGACCCGTAGATGTTGACCCGCCCACGAATCCGGACTTGCAGGCCGTTCTCGGGCATGAACCTTATCCGGTAGTTCTGTTGTTTGAAACACGCCGCCCGCAAAAAACTAGAACCGTCCGTCAACGAAAAATACCAGTGGCCGGATCCGTGAGCGTGAAAATTTGAGATCTCGCCCTCTACCCAAACCGATCTAAACTTGGTCTCGAGAGCTTCGCGAATCTCGTTGCTGAGTTGAGTTACGGTCAGGGGCTGGTGCTCTTCCTGTTCGAAAAGTACGCTGAATAGAGAGTTCTCCATTGTTAATGCGATTGTAGCACGCGGTCAGCCGCGTAACTTGGATCATCGGTACGCGTGAGCTATTGAGCCATATCGCTCGACGGGAGCATGGTCGTCAGTTAAGACGGGAACTGTTCTTACCACGGGCCGGTCGTCACGGCGATCCAGAAGGTGTTCAACGAATGAAGAATCTGCCGTTGACTCCATTCGCCTCAGGTCACTGCTACAACCGGTCTTGCAGGCGACCAGGATCACGTTCTGGAGCTTTGCATCGTCGGTTTCAAGATGCACCTTGTACTTATGCACTTCATCAAATACCGCCTCGTAAGTGGAAAGTTCGGCCTGCAGAAACAGGCTTGCCGGACCATCGATGGCAGTTCCGATATTAAAGATAACCACGCCATTGTCGTTCAACACGCGATGCATCTGTCGTACAGCTTCGATCGTTGTTAGCTGATAGGGAACTGAGAATAGGGATCCGAAAGCATCCATGAAGATCGCGTCGTAGCTTGCCGGCGCCGCATGGTTGAGGAAAATCCGGCCGTCCTTGTGGACTATTGTTAGCCTTGGATCCGGTGACAATCCGAAGAAGCTCTCAGCGATCTTCGTCATCTTAGGGTCGATCTCCACTACATCTAACCTAGTTTGAGGGTAGTCTCGAAGATACGCCTGAGGAAAAGAAAAACCGGCACCGCCGATCATGAGGGATCGGCGGTGCTTGGGATTGTATCGTTCGACCAAATGGTAGAAACGGGTGTAATCCAACGCCAGGTCGTCGCCGTCAAGGTATTTCGCAGACTGAATATAAAGCGGATCGGTTGCCATAGCTCGCATCATACGTCCGGTCCGCGGGTCTTCCATATCGAAAACTCTGACGCGAGAATACCGAGTGTCAAAATCGTGCAGGTTCGCCTGGGTGCGAAGCACCCAACGTGATGCCTCGCTTCCAGCCATTGCGAGTATAAATAGCGTGATAATACCGAATTTGACCCGATCGAACGAGAGACCGCCTAGTAGAATGGAAATAACGAAAAGCGTAGCGGCGATCATATACATCGTCCTAACGCTGCCGAGAAACGGTATTAGTACAAATCCGGCTGAGAAAGTTCCGACGATACTGCCAACAGTAGATAGAGCGTAAAGGCGCCCCACCGTTCCCCCAGTTTCCTCGAGCGATGATAGCCGCAACTTGCTTGCATATGGGATCACGAAACCCAGTGCAACACTCGCCGGGGCGAACAGCAATAGAGCGGCAAGCACGGACTGAATTTCCAAGCCGACCGGCATCGTGTTGATCCCGGCCAATACTACCTCCTGTATCAGTATCGTGACGGAGATAAGCCCCGCAGCTGCGAATATCGCTCCCGAAAGAACCTTGACGCTCGGCGCGCGATCGGCCGAGCGGCCGCCGAGCCAGTAGCCAAGGCTCAACGCTCCGAGGATAACTCCGATCAGACTTGTCCAAACATACGTCGAAGTACCTATATACGGTGCGACTATCCGTGAACCGTTGATCTCATAGATCATCACAACCGCGCCGCATACGAATACAGCGAGTTCGAGAACCCAACCGACTTTTTCGATTTCTGCTGTTTTTTCAGCCATATTGAAAGCCCTATCGGCTACGCGCTAACGCGGCTGATAGGGCTATGTTAAGAAAAACGATTTATGGCTAAATGTCGCCTAAGCTACTGCCGTTTTTTTTTCACCGCTATCCGCGACAAACGTCAGCCAGGGAGCATTATCTGGAGCAGGTCGACGGGCATCGATAATTGCGAAAAACTCCTCCTGCAGACGTTTCGTGATCTCACCTCGTTTTCCGGTTCCTATCTCTATGCGGTCGACGGATCGAATAGGCGAGATCTCGGCGGCCGTTCCCGTAAAGAAAAGCTCATCAGCAAGATAGAGAGCGGATCGTTGAATTGAAGTCTCAATAACCTCAATTCCGAGCTCCCGAGCGATCTGGATCACGGAATCACGTGTGATACCGGGAAGGATCGAAGCACCTAGCGGCGGAGTGATCAGCTTGCCGTTATTGACCAAGAACAGGTTCTCCCCGGAGCCCTCGGATACGTATCCTCGATCGTCGAGAGCAATTCCTTCGACGAATCCACCGAGTTTCGCCTCCATCTTGATCAGCTGCGAATTCATGTAGTTGGCTCCGGCCTTCGCCATCGCCGGCATTGAATTCGAAGTGATCCGACTCCAACTCGACACACATACGTCGATCCCATTCTCAAGAGCCTCTTCGCCCAGATACTTACCCCACTGCCACATCGCAATGTACGTATCCGTTGGGTTGTTCATGCCGTAAACACCGAACGACGGGTTCTCTTCATCTAAACCACGAAAGATCACCGGCCGAATGTAGCAGGACTCGAGTTCGCTCCTTTGGATCAGATCGACAGTCGCATCGCAAAGATCCTGTCGCGAATATGTCGTATTCATACGGTATATTTTCGCGGAGTTGAGCAGGCGCTGCATATGTTCCGTCAAACGAAACACGGCTGACCCTTTCGATGTTTCATAGCACCGAATACCTTCGAAAACACTTGATCCGTAATGTACGACGTGAGACATCACATGTATGCGTGCATCGTCCCACTTGATTACCTCGCCGTTTTTCCAAACGACCGGCGAGACCTTCATGGTAGCTACATCTTTTCCTGCCATAGATCTAATAAAACTCCTTGCCGTCCCCAATCGCAGACAGCACAAACAAGTCTCTAAATGTCTATTCTGAACATACTGTCGGATAAGGATAGTCTGAAAACTATCATTAGAATAATATATGCATCACCCGTAGGCAAACATCACGTTTTCTTATAGTCAGATAAAAAAAGAGCGACAATGCCGCTCTTTTTCCAGCTTTGATCACACGGGTCGTCAGAGAATGAATATTCTTGGTGCAGTGTCATCCAATCTTGATCGGAAGATCCTTCCGTTGACGTTTATCTCGACGATTATCGGAACGTCACCGGCACCGGCAGCCAACGGGGGCAGCGTGAAGTCAATATAATAAACTCCCGGCTCAACGGGCACGGCTCTGGAAATAATGCGCGTACCAAAGATCAGTGTGCCACCGATCCGCACGAGAATGTCGTCCGAGACAGCACTTTCAACGCCGGTCACATACACTCGCAAGACGGACTCGATGCGACGTCCACCACGGACCAGGATCGTCGTGGTGGTAAATGGCTCCGTTGTATGTACACGATTAGTTACGTTCTTGACTAGCGCCCTTCCGCCTGGTCCGGGAACCTCCGAGGTAGTGAATATATCCGGACGTGCGGGGACAACTGTGACGTCACCGCGGAAGACGGTGCCATTATTGTTCACAACCAGCGGATATGTCGTACCGTCCAGCGAACTTAATAATCCTGGGGGCACGACGAATTCGATCTGGTGACGACTGACGGATTTTAATCCACACGCCGCCCCGTTGATCGTCATCGTTACGCCGCTCAATTCGATGGGCAGCGGGAATCGTCGATCGAAAGAACCTTCAGCAGTCCGGGCTACCAATGGTTGATTGGTCCCTGACGCATAGTTCAGGATCGCTAACATTCCCGGCGAAACACCGAGGACTGCAGACGGGGTCTGCGGCGTAGGGCTCGGAGTTGGTGTCGGGGAGCCAGTTGGGGTCGGCGACGGGCTCGGAGTAGGCGTTGGAGTGGGTGTCGGCGTCGGCGTCGGAGTTGCAGTGGGGGTCGGTGTCGGCGACGGTGAAGGGACTGCCGTCGGCGATACAGGCATGCGGCTCGCGCCGGTCGCTAGGTTGAACGAGGCAGGCGTTTCCGTAAGCTTCAGGGGCTCATAGAGATAATAACCTTCAGATCGCAGGTCACGGTTGCCGGTACCGATCTCAGTAAGAGCAAGATTGAAGGATATCCGGGTCGATGAGTTGCTAGGAATCGGCTGCGTTGATGCTAGAAACGCCGTTGGCAGCGGAAACTTTGTAATCCGTGTAAAAGCAGCACTACCAGGGTTAGTCGTGAGGTCAAACGAATATATCTGAGTCGGCCGCCCATCGAGTGGATTCAGTCCATCATTCTCGTTCGTTGGGATCACGCCCGCCGAGGTGATATTCATACGGGTCTCGAGGACGAGAGTTGCGGGAGTGCCGTTCGTATCATAATCAGTAAAGCCGGGGTATCGCGAAACGTCCCCTCCTAACGCTTCCGCATCCGCATTGCTACGGGGTCCGATCCGCCGAAACGTGCTTGCACTGTAATCGTAGATATAGGTAGCGAACGACGTTTGGTTCGTGCCGCTATGCTCATTGGCAAGATCGGCATACGAATCGAATGCAATATATCGTCCGTCTCTGCTCATCCGACGGCCGACCTCAAATATGTTTACTGGATCGCCGGGATTTGTCGGCGTCGTCACTGTGATCTGTCGAGCGACTCCCGTTGGAGCGCCGTCCAAACCTAGATCTGTCGCGACGATCTCTTCATTTCGGCTGGTCGACGGATTGTTTCCGCCAGTCATTCCTATAACGGGGTTCTCACCCGTACTAGCAAAGACCACGCGCAGCCCGTCGCCGGAGATCGTGGGGTTCTTGTTGTAGATCGGATCAAAAATCGGGCCGCGAGGTGTTTGGGTGACCTGGCAAACGGAACCACCAGCTATCGGAGAGCACGGCGATCCACCTACAAAACTGTTCTTGCCCTCGAGCTTGGGCGAGCCGCCACCGCCCCGTACAAAAGTAAAGATCTCGTCGTTGTCCTGATCGGGGAACGGATTGCCGCCCTCAACAAGGTCACGAGTCGAAACGAATGCGATCACCGAACCGTCATCATCGATCGACGCGTCATGGTTGTCGTCCGCAACGAAGGCACCTGAAGCGACCGTCGAACGCTGAGGCAGCCGGCTTGGTGGTGTGTTCGTTACATTCAGGAATACCCCTGCCGCCAGGTCGACTACGGGAATATCCTCCCCGGTCGTCATATCAACCACCGGAGCTGCGGGCACCTCGTACATCCACATTTCCAGGTTGCCGTCGCAATCGAGAGGATTATTGAACGGCGTCGGAGCGGGTGTCGGAGACGAGGTCGGCGTCGGTGTTGGTGAAGGGGTCGGCGTTGCCGTCGGAGTTGGAGTCGGCGTCGGCGACGGCAGCGTGCAGACCGGCGGTGCTTGCGTATTTAGACTGTTCCCATCGAAACTCCCTGGATTCGTGGAGTCCGGGGTCGTCGGGGTGGAGCTTGTCGCATTGGAACTGAACGCGATCCATCGGCCATCATTACTGATCGTTGGCCGGCGATTTGTTATCTCCACACGGATGTTACTGCTGATAGGGAGTACATTCGGATCGATCTTAACGCTTTTCGTATCAGTTATTTGAAATATACGGCGCTGAGCATAATCGAATAAAAAGATCTCGTAGTTCCCATCCTCATTTCGAGGGTTAATGGAGGCGTGATTGCCGCGCGATTCGAAGACTACATAACGGCCATCGCCGCTGATGCCCCCGACAAATGATTCCTCACCTGAGCTAGTGAACTGCCCGATGACCGTATCCACCTGAGCAATCACGAAAGGTGATGAGATAAACAATGCGGCAGATATTATTGCCAGTGCTAAGCGAAGCTTCACAAAATGCCTCCAAAAATGGGAAAAAGATATTATTCGTCGAACTATGTACCCGCAGGCCAAAACACACTAGTTTAAAGAGTTAGCAAGGGTTCTGCAAGGAACTGGGAGGAAAACCCTTAGCTTCAACATGTCTTGTTCAAGGTGCTTTGATGCCTATCTCCCAAATATTGGTTGTCATTGCTACAGTAGCTAAAATAAGCGAGCATATGGCTTAGCTTATGGACACTCGCATCCTAATTGTTGCCGGCGAAGCCTCGGGCGATTCCCACGCGGCGAAGCTTGTCAACGAGATCCGGAATATCTTACCGACCACATCATTTTTCGGGGCTGCGGGTCCAAAAATGCGGGAGTCTGGCGTCGATGCGGTCGTCCATTCTGACGAACTGTCCATCGTCGGCCTGCCGGAGATCGCGAGGGCGTTGCCGAAATTCCTGAACGTTTATCGAAAATTGCTGAACAGCGCAGGAACTAGACATCCGGCAGTCGCGATACTAGTAGATTTTCCCGAATTTAATCTGAAACTTGCCCGTTCTCTCAAAAGACACGGGATTCCAGTGGTTTACTATATTTCGCCGCAACTATGGGCGTGGCGGCGGTACAGGATCCGGACCATCAAGCGGGATGTCGAGCTTCTGTTATCGATCCTACCATTTGAAAAAGCATGGTACGCCGATCATGGTGTTCACCACGTTGAATACGTTGGGAACCCGCTAGCTCGAGAGGTCCATCCCACATTGAGCAAGGAAGAGTTTTGCCAAGAACATTCGATCGATGCCTACAAACCCTTAGTGGCGATGTTACCCGGAAGTCGCCACAAAGAGATCGTTCGAATATTGCCCGAAATGCTCGCGGCGGCCGGGACAATGCAACGGAAAGACCCGTCAATTCAATTCGTTGCCGCCCTGGCATCGCAACGTCATTTCGAACACTTCCGTGCGGTCGTTGAGCACCGTACTGCAGCAAGCGAACCGCTGAAGATCAAGGCCCTCGTCGGCGAGACGTACAACGCTCTAAATGCTGCGGATGTCGCAGCGGTGACCAGCGGAACGGCTACTCTCGAAGCGGGCATCATAGGGACCCCGATGGCTATCGTTTACAAAACATCGGCCTTTAACTACAAGCTGATGCGGCCGCTTATCGACGTCGAGCACTTCGGCTTGATCAACTTGATCGCAGGCGAACGCGTTGCGAATGAGTTGATCCAGGACGATCTGACGGCTGAAACACTTAGTGCCGAACTCTTTCGGCTTCTTGAACCTGAAAGTAACAGTGACGTGCGATCGCGACTGCGAGTAGCCGCCGATAAACTCGGCCACGGCGGAGCTTCGAAAAGGGCGGCTGAGGCCATTGTGAAGCTTATCGCTCAGCGTTCGTGATCCTCACCGGTCGCTACCAGCTTTTCGATCCGCGAGACCTTTTCACGCAGCCGGCCAAGACCTTTTACCATGGCGTTCTGCTTTTTATAATCGTCCAGCGGTTGTATCGGTGTGCCCCACCAAACGCCGGGCCGCACGATCTTTCCGGGCAGCACACCTGCCTGCGATCCGATCACCGCCCCACTCTGCACGCGAACGTGATCGCCAAAACCTACCTGCCCACCGATCACACAGTCGTCCTCGATGGTGACGCTGCCTGAGATCCCCGTCTGAGCGGCAATAACGCAGCGTTTTCCGATCGAAACGTTGTGGCCGACCTGAACGAGATTATCGATCTTCGTTCCGTCGCCGATGCGGGTTTCACCTAATGCTCCACGGTCAACGCAGGTATTAGCCCCGATCTCAACGTCGTCTCCGATCGTGACAGTACCGATCTGAGGGAACTTTACATATGCTCCGTCGCTATCCTTTACAAATCCAAATCCATCCGCTCCGATCACCACGCCTGAGTGCAGTATCACCCGGTCGCCGATCGTGCATCCATCCTGGATAGAAACGTTAGTGTGGATAAAGCAGTCTTTCCCGATCGATACATTGTCGCCGACCTTAGCTCCTGCCCTTAGATGCGTACCTTCTCCGATCGTCGTCCCTTCGCCTACACAGCAGAAAGCTCCGATAATGGCCGCCTCCGAAACATTAGCATTTGCTCCAATTACCGCAGTTGGATGGATCTCCGGCGGGCCGGATCTAGCCTGGACAATCACGGATGCGGCCCGTGCGAACTGAAGTTTGGGCGAATCGACGATTATCAATGCATGCGGCCTATTGCCCTCATATCCGCTTGACGCGATCAGGCACGAGGCATGTGTACTCTGCTCGGGTGAGGCTTTTTCCGAAAAAGCGAGATCGCCGGTCTTTGCTGAATCAAACGCCGCGACCGATCGAACTTCCACATTCGGGTCACCGATCAACTCTCCGCCAACTAACTTCGCGATCTCGCCTGATCTCATTCGGTAAATCTATAATGTTTCCCGCGAAATGTCAGGTTTCGCTCCGAGAATTGCGTTCGGCCAGGTCTATCGCTGATTGCAGAAATATCTCTAAGCCCTCAAGTTCGACCGCCGGATCATTTGCCAGACGTCGCAGCACGGCCGCAGATTCGCTGTCCATAAAGTCCAGGTCTGCCAGATCGATTCGGACGTTGGTGCCGTTACCGGTCAATTCTTTCGCGATCCGCTCAAGCAGCAAGGCGTCGCTTACTAGCAGGTCGCCTTCGACCCTTAGGATCGTTCCGGCTTCCGTTTCATGCTGGGTTATCTGTGTTGGCATTCCAGATCTTTTAAGTGCAACTGTTTACGCCTCCGGTTGCTTTTGGTTTCAGCCGCTTTGATCTTTTTTCGACGGTTGTGAACTCGTTCGGGTCGCAAAAAATACCCCGATGAAAACTAATACCGCCGCGATCGCAAATTTCAGGTCGATCGTCTCGCCCAAAAATATCGCCGCCAGTATAAACCCGATCAGCGGCTGCAGGTAAATGAAGACGGCAACCGTTGACGCGCTGACCTTTGCGATCGCGTAGGCGTTCAGCAGATACGGGCCGGCCGTTGCGACCATCGCGATGTAGATCACGAGCAGCCAGATCGTCGGGGCGACGACGGCCTCGACGCCCGACATCGAAAATAACCCAATCGGCACGCATATAACACTCGCAAAGATAAACACCCACATCATCGAGCGGAACGGCCCGTTTCGCGTAATGATCTCCTTCGACGTGGCCACGTAAATGCCGTATGAAAGGGAATTCAGCACGATCATTATGTCGCCAAGCGTCGTGTCGGACGAGAACGACGCATTTCGCGGATCTATCAGTATCACGACACCCAGGGCGGCTAGAAATATACCGATCGCTTTCTTTAACCGCAGCCTTTCGGTGCCTATCATCGCGCCGATCGCGATGGTAAATATCGGGATCGTGACGGCCAGCAGCGACGTGTTTGAGGCCTTTGTGAACGATAGGCCGCCGATGAACAAGTACTGGTTGAATACCACACCGAACAAACTCAGCACCGCGAGCCTTTTGTAATCTGACCGGTCTTTGAGCCAAAGCCTCCCGCGAAACGCCTGAACTATAAAGAGGACGGCCGCCGTAAGGCCGACCCGGAATCCGACCAGTGCCAATGCCGGGATCACTGCAAGCACGACCTTTCCGATCACCGGCAGCGAGCCAAAGAAGACCTGCACCGCCAGCAAGGCGGCCACCGGTTTCATTTCGATGTTCGTCCTCTTTTCCAAACCGACAGATTACCTCATTTCGGCCTAACGCTCGAAAAGTGCGATGTTTGTCCCAGCGTGAGCGCGTTCGCCTGGGACAGCCTGGGACAAAAATAGGCTTTTTTGCCCGTTTTTTTCGCTGCGTGCGCGTGCGAGCGGAACAGTACGGAACAAACATCGGCGTTTTCGGCGATTTTCGTCCGGAAACCCTGATAAGTGCGCCACTTTGGTAGTTGTGTCCGCGATCGTGTCCACGTGCATCCTTTCCGTCTAGCTTTCGAGTGTGTGGGCGCGCCTTGGCACCGGTGCAGTTGGTGACGCATTCTTGGTGACGCATTCTTGGTGACGACATTTGGTGCCGCATCCTGGTGCCGCGATCACGATCGAGTTATCAAAGATCTGGCTGGTGGATTGGTCCCGGTAGATTATGGCTCTTTGGGGAGCGGATTCAGATGATGCTTTGCGCGATATGCGCGATTTGCACGATTTGCAAGGTTAGAGAGGTCTCACGCAAAGACGCCAAGCTCGCGAAGCTGAATGCAGGGGCCCGCGCGTTAGCTAGGGCTCGGTTTCAAAGGAGAAGTTGAGCGAGTCTCTGGCCGAAGCCGGTTTTTGGTAAGGACGTTAAAACGCCCTGGGGATTGTTCGGCCGCTTTCCTCGCCCTAAAGAGCGTGGCTAATTGCCGACTTCGTCGTGAAGTCGGCTTCGCCGCCTGCGAATGAGTTGAGGCCGAGTCGTTTCAGAGCGTTTGTGCCGCGTTATAAGCCCTTGCTAACTCGCGGACTTCTGCAGATGTGTCACTCCTACGGAGTTTGTGCACGCGAGCTGTTCGTTCTACAGACATTCCGCTCCTACGGAGCTGGAACGTTGGGCCGGCGATCTTTCTACAAACATGTCGCTCTTACGGAGCTGGCTCGCGTTAAAGATCATGGCTGCTACAAACATTCCGCTCCTACGGAGCTGCGCGGGTCTCGAAAAAATCTGATGATTCTCGGGTGGAGAAAATGCTAAAGTAGCGGGTCGAAGGTCTTTTCCCTCATATGAAGTCAAAGAGAGTATTACTGATCGCCTCAGCCATTGTGGCGGGCGTTTTTATGGTGACGAGTGTCGGTGCGCAGGCGGCCGGGCAGGTGTCGCTGGAGGAGTTGCTGAACAGTCTAAAGGAAACCAAGCTCGACCTCCCGACGGCTAACAAGATCGCGATAAAGCTGATAAGCGATCGCGGTCTTGCATTCGAGCTTACGGAGAGCGACGAAAAAGCGTTACGGGACGCGGGCGGTGACGACGAACTGCTCAGGGCTATTCGCGAGCTGCTGTGTGATAAATACGCAACGCTCGCTGATGAGTGTCCGGATGACGCCCGGGAATGCAAGGTAACAAACTATACCAAGGCTCTGGCATTTCACGCCGATGACGCGGCAGTGCTCTTCGATCGCGGCACCGCGTTTATTGAACTGAAACAGTTCCAGGAGGCGGTAACTGACTATACCAAGGCACTGGCGATCGGCGGCGACGATTTTGATGCGTACTTTAACCGCGCTATAGCGTACAAGGCTCTCAACGATATTCAGAGTGCTATTCGCGACCTGACGAAAGCGATCGAGCTCAAGCCCGACGATGCCAACGCGTATTTTAATCGGGCGGGGAACTATGGCTCCCTGGGTAACGCTGACGCTGCGATCAAGGACCTGAATGTCTACATCCGGCTGATGCCGAACGAGCCGGACGGCTATGAACGGCGCGGACATGCCTATCTCGAAAAAGACGAGACCGATCTTGCAGACAAGGATTTTGAATGGGCGTTGAAGATCGATCCAAAGAATGTGGAAGCGATCGTTGGCCGCGGGCGCGTGCTGCTGAGCAAGCAGAAATACGACGAGGCGCTGCGTGAGATCGAGCGAGCTTTGGCGATCGATCCGCGGAGCGCATATGCCTTTGGCAATCGCGGAGTGATCTACGAGGCAAAAAAGGAGTATCGAAAAGCGATAGATGATTACTCGAGATATATCCAGATCGCGGACGACAACGACCCGAGCATTTTCATAGATCGGGCACGCGTGCTTGAACTGATCGACGATTGGCGGGCGGCCCGCGATGATTACTCGACCGCGATCAAGCTCGACGGCAGCAAGGCTGAATACTGGCTCTGGCGCGGACAGGCGTTTGTCAAGCTTTCAGACTATGAAGCTGCCTTGCTGGACCTGAAACGAGCGATCGAACTCGATCCAAAACTGTCGGAGGCATATTTCGATCGCGGGGTCATATTTATCGAGATCGGCGATCACGACCGGGCCCTGAGAGATTATGACGCTTTCCTGAAATTGGCGCCCGAGAGCGGCGACGGGTTCAATAACCGTGCGATCGTCCATCTCAATCTCGGGAATTATGATCAGGCGATAGCCGATGCGACGCGAGCGATAGAACTTGATGCCGACAACACTGACGCGCTGGAGATCAGGGCGAGTGCCTACGAACAAAAAGGCGACGAAGCCAAAGCACAAGCCGACCGTGAAAAAGCAGAAAGGCTTCGCTCGAAAGCGAAGCCCTGAATTCTGAAGTTGCTCTCAAACTAAAGCAGCATCATCGCAGGGCTTTCGAGCATTTGCTTGAAGGTCTGGAGGAATTTGGCTCCGGTGGCTCCGTCGACGACGCGGTGGTCACACGACATCGTGACGTGCATGATATTGCGGACGACGATCTCGCCATCGCGCACGACCGGCGTCGGAACCGCACCGCCGACTGCGATGATCGCGGCCTCGGGCGGATTGATGATCGCGGTGAATTCCTTGATGCCCATCATTCCGAGGTTGCTGATCGAGAACGTCGCGCCCGTGTATTCCTCGGGCTGCAGTTTGCGGTCCTTTGCCTTGGCGGCAAGGTCTTTTATTTCGGCGGAGATCTCGGCAAGGCCCTTCAGATTCGCACCGCGTACGACCGGCGTGATCAGCCCTTCATCGATAGCGACGGCAACACCGATATCGGCCTGCTCGTAAAAGCGGACGGTCTTGTCCTGATAAGACGCATTGACCCAAGGATGTTTGAGCAGCGACATCGCGGCTGCTTTGACGATGATGTCGTTTACGCTGATCTTTGCGTCGTCCTCGAGATTCGCGTTGATCTGCTTGCGGGTCGCGAGCACGCCGTCCATCTCGATCTCGACCGTAAGATAGAAGGTGGGGATCGGGCCGATGGATTCCGCAAGACGCGAAGCGATGACCTGACGCATCTTGGACGCGGGCTCGTCGCTGAAGGCCGAAGCACCGACGACGGTCGACGGTGTAAAGTCACGCCGGGTTTCAGTGTTCGCACTCGGGCCTTTCGAGAGAGCTTCTTCGATATCGCGCTTGATGATGCGTCCGTTCGGGCCTGAACCTTTCAGCGAGCGAAGATCGATGCCGTTGTCTGCCGCCATACGTGCGGCGATCGGGGATACGATCATTCGGCCGCCGTTAGACGAAGCGGCGTCAGATCTGTCAGACACACTCGCTACCGCTTGTGTTTCCGCCTTCGGTTGCCGGCTGCCCGCTGACGCAGGCGGTTCTGACTTTGGCTGCTCGCCGGATGCTGAAGTGCGAGCTTCTGACCTGGTTTGGGCGTCCGCTGATGCCGGAGCTTCTGGCTTCGCAGAGCCATTGGACGATGTCTCACTGAGGAGAGCCGAAATATCTTCGCCGGCTTCACCGATGATCGCGATCGCCTCGCCGAGAGCTGCCGTCTGGCCTTCGCCCTTAATGATCTTGAGGAGCGTACCGCCCGACAATGCGGTCATTTCCATGGTCGCCTTGTCGGTATCGACCTCGGCAAGGGTTTCGTTCGCCTCGAACGTATCGCCCTCGTTTTTTACCCAGCGCGCTATCTGGCCCTCTTCCATCGTGGGCGACAGCTTCGGCATTAAGAATTTTTCAGCCATATAAAATTGGTCAGTGCTACTTACCGAGCAGCTCGCGTGAAAGTTCCTTTGGAACGTCTGACACGTCGATCTTTGCTTCCATCGCCGCGTTCACCCATTTATCGCGCTTTTTGGGGAAGTAGAGATACGCGAGATCGACGCCTTTGCCGTTGATCTGAACCTCCCAATACGATTCGCCCGCGATGCGGAACATGCCGATGCTCTCAACGGTTTCGTCGGTTACCGCGGTATCGCCACACGGTGCGCAGAAATGCTTCACCGTCCGATGGCCCGCGAGAACCTTCAGAGCTCGCGCCGCCTCTTCATAGCTGACCCAGGCAGCCTGATCAGCGAACACGGGAATCGCAAAAACCAGAACTAGGATCGCAGAAATTACAATTGAACGACGGGTTTTCATACTGTCCTCGTTAAATGTTCTCCACTACGCCGCCAATTTTTCACGAAGACGATCCACAAATTCAGTATCGTTCAAAAGCTGTTCACGAATTTTCTCGGCTAGCAGCTTTGACCCGATGACGTTCTCATCAAGAGCAAGCCTATCGAGCGGGCCGGAATAGTGTAAACGTTTGATGCGCTGCAGACCCGCTGACCGTGCATCATCACTTGTTTCGATCAACTCCAGCTCAGATTCTTCGTCTTGCTTGTTCATATTCTTTCACCATCCACGGTTCAGCCTTTCGCGCAGTAATGAATCGAAGTTCTTCCTGGGAAACCTCGGTAAACACGAGGTATATTAAACCACACTCAGCAGTGAGCCCGATGATGGCGAAACGGCGCTCGTCGTTTGTGGAGTGAGCCTCGTCTATAAACTCCAGTGCGAACGGATCGACAAATATGTCCTTGATGTTCGCGAGATCCACCTTATGTTCAGCGACGACTTTAGCCCTTTTCGCCGGATCCCAAGTGTAGTTCATTTACAAATAACAAACTTCCTTGACCGCGGCGACGATCTTATCAACGCTCGGCAAGGCGGCGACCTCGAGATTTCGGGCGTAGGGCATCGGTGCCTCGGCGGTCGAAATTCGTTTGATCGGAGCGTCGAGATAGTCGAACGCCATGTCCATCACCTGATACGAGATCTCGGCACCGACCGAGGCAAAGTGATGTGATTCTTCGGCGATGACAAGGCGGTTCGTTTTCTTGACAGAGCCGACGATGGTATCTATATCGAGCGGCTTTATGGTCCGCGGATCCACGACCTCGACCGAGACGTCGAACATCTCTTTGGCCTTGTCCGCAGCTTCGAGAGCCATCGGGACGGTCATCGAACGAGCGACGATCGTGCAGTCGGTGCCCTCGCGTTTCACATCGGCGAGTCCCAGCGGGATCGTGAAATCTTCGTCCTCGGGAACTTCGCCTTTCATCCCGTACATGCGTTCCTGTTCCATGAAGATCACAGGATTGTCATCGCGTATCGCTGATTTCAGCAGCCCCTTGGCGTCAGCCGCTGTTGACGGCATCACGACCTTAAGGCCGGGGAAGTTTGCGTACATGGATTCCAGGGCCTGCGAGTGCTGCGACGAGACCTGAAACGCCGAGCCGTTCGGTCCGCGGAAAACGATCGGCACCTTAAACTCGCCGCCGGACATATAAAGCATCTTGGCGGCATGGTTGATGATCTGGTCGGACGCAAGGATCGAGAAGTTGAACGTCATGAATTCGATGACCGGCCGCAAGCCAGCCATCGCCGCACCGACGCCAAGCCCGGCAAAACCAAGCTCGGTGATCGGCGTGTCAACGATACGCTTGTCGCCGAATTCCTTCCACAGCCCACGGGTTACCTTATAAGCACCGTCGTACTCGGCAACCTCTTCGCCCATGACGAAAACATTTTCGTCCCTGATAATTTCCTCGCGAAGCGCCTGATTCAGAGCGTCGCGGATCGTTAGAACTGCCATAAGTCAAAAGTTAGCGGTCAGCGTTTTCGCCGGCCTATGCATAAACATCGGTCAACAATTCGCTCTCGTCCGGGAACGGGCTTTCGTCTGCGAATTTGAGAGCCTTATCCGTAGCTTCGATCGCTTCCTGCCGGATCGCTTCGAATTCCTTTTCGTCAAAGACCTTTGCGTCCATCAGGCTGTGCTGGAAGAGCTTGATCGGGTCGCGTTCCTGGTATTTCGCGATCTCGTCACGCGTACGATAGTTTCCGGGGTCGGACATCGAATGGCCCATGAACCTGTATGAGCGGATCTCGAGGAGCGTCGGCAGCGATTCATCACGTGCACGGTCGATAGCACGGATAGCTGCATCGCGAACGGCCATAACGTCCATGCCGTCAACGAACTCCGCAGCGATGCCGTAGCCGTCGCCCTTTTGCGCGACGTTGCTGATGCTCATCGCCCGTTCCTGCGACGTTCCCATACCGTACTGGTTGTTTTCGCAGATGTAGATGATCGGGAGTTTCCAGAGCTGCGCCATGTTGAGAGATTCGTGAAAGATGCCCTGATTGACCGCGGCCTCGCCAAAGAAGCACATCGTCACCTGACCGCTCTTTCGGTACTTTGCCGCGTAAGCCATGCCCGTACCGACGCCGATCTGGCCGCCGACGATGCCGTGACCGCCGTAAAACTCATGTTCCTTTGAGAACATATGCATAGAGCCGCCCTTGCCCTTTACGCAGCCGCCCTGTTTGCCGTAAAGCTCCGCCATGACGGATTCGGGCGTCATGCCCTTCACCATAGCCTGGACGTGATCGCGATATGACGTGATCACCATATCTTCGGGCTTCAAAGCCATCATCGTGCCGATGGCGATGGCTTCCTGGCCGATATAGAGGTGGCAAAAGCCGCCGATCTTGCCCATGCGGTAAACTTCGGCAGCCTTTTCCTCAAAGATACGGCCGAGCACCATCTGATAAAGCATCTCGCGGAGCAGCTTCTTGTCGACCTTTTTGATCGCCTCGATCTGCGATTTGCGACGTTTCTCGTAGTCGGCCTTCATCGTATCGACGACCTTGGTCAGGTCTGAACGTCCTTGCGGGGTCGTTTCGCCGATTCCGTTGTCCGACGGTTTGGGGTTGCCGGATGCTGTCTTTTGAGCTGTTGAGGTCTTAGCCAAAGTTCTTCCTCCAAGTCTTACAAAGCGAAAAATCCGTTAGATACCGGAATCTCTGATTATACAATCCGCCCTTGAGCAAAAGCAAAAATGCGGGTTTCAGCGACTGAAACCTTTGTCTGAGCGGGTACGTTGATACTATGATGTTAGTTAGGCGATGAAAGCCACCTCGATCTACACCTTATTAGCGATATTGCTGCTAACCGCTGCTTCATTCGGGCAAAACCCGACGAAGTGGCGGATCGAACCTCTGTCTGCTGATGCGGCGCAGAAGGTCGCAGCAGCCTCTGCGGCCACTGTGACGATCAGGGCCGACATCGAGCCGGGCTGGTTCCTTTATTCGATCGATCAGCCGCCGGGCGGACCGGTCGCGACGGTCATAAGAATGAGCGATGGATCGCCTTTCACGATCGGTTCGGTCAAGAACGCCAAAGAGCCCGAGACCAAGGCAGATCCTAATTTCAAGGACGACACCGGAGCCCCGCTTCGATCACGTTTCCATGAGAACACGGCTGAATTTGCGGTGGACGTTGAGCCGGAGCAGGGTGCGACGGCGGAGCAGCTGAAGTTCGACGTCCGCTTTCAGGTTTGCAACGACTCACTCTGCCTGCCGCCGCGGGTAAAACGCGTTTCGCTGGCCGGTGAGGAAGATGCGAAAAAGCCGGCACCGGTGGTAACACAGTCAGTGTCCTCTGATCCCGGGCCTGCTGCTGTCCAGAATACCCGCGAGCAGCCGACGGACCTCTGGGCATTTATCTGGCTTGCGATAACGCTCGGGGCACTTTCGCTGCTGACACCGTGCGTTTTCCCGATGATCCCTATCACGGTTTCGTATTTTACGAACCACTCGTCAGGCAGCCGGGCTCGCTCGGTCAGGCTTGCGACCGTGTACTCGCTCGGGATAATCGCGACATTCACGCTGCTTGGGATGCTGCTCGCGATATTTGTCGGTGCCGCGGGAATAAACCTTTTTGCGGCAAATCCGTGGGTCAATATTCTGATCGCGGGAATATTCCTGTTTTTCGCATTCAATCTTTTCGGGGCGTACGAGATCACGATCCCATCGAGCGTGCTTTCGCGGCTAGACAGTCTCACACGATCGCATGAGGGTGAGGGAAGCGGCATTGTCGGAGCGCTGTTGATGGGCCTGACGTTCACGCTGACGTCATTTACCTGCACGTCGCCATTCGTCGGCACGATCCTGGTCTCCGCGTCGCAGGGCGAATGGCAGATGCCGCTGATCGGCATGCTGGCATTCTCGACCGTATTTGCTCTGCCGTTCTTTGTGCTGGCATTGGTGCCCCAATGGGCGTCGAGCCTGCCGCGAGCCGGCGGCTGGATGAACTCGATCAAGGTCTCGATGGGCTTTCTCGAGGTTGCGGCGGCGATGAAGTTCATTTCGAACGTTGACCTCGTCTGGAAATGGGGTATCTTCACCCGAGATGTGGTGCTGGCGGTCTGGATCGCCATCGGGGTGATACTTGCGGTTTACTTGCTTGGTAAGTTTCAGCTGTCGCATGATTCGAAACCGGAGCGGATCGGGGCCTTCAGGCTTGCATCAGCGATCGTTAGCCTGGCTATCAGCTTTTATCTTTTGACCGGTCTTTTCGGAGCCAAACTCGGCGAGCTTGAAGCTTTCCTGCCGCCGGATCTGACAGGGAAATCGGCGAGGCTTTCGGGTCGCGGTCCAGACCAGCTGCAGTGGATGAAGAACGACTACGCCCGCGCTTTGGCTAAAGGAAAGGCCGAGAATAAGCGTATGTTCGTAGATTTTACAGGCTACACGTGCACGAACTGCCGCTGGATGGAGGCGAATATCTTTCCAAAGCCGGAGGTCGAGGCGGAGTTGAAAAAGTTCGTACTTGCATCGCTTTACACCGATGGTGAAGGTGAACCGTATGAGAGCCAGCAGCGGCTCGAACAGGAAAAGTTCGGCACCGTCGCATTGCCTTTCTATGCGATACTCGACGGCGACGGAAATACGATCGCGACATTTCCCGGGTTGACGCGAAACGTGCAGGAATTCGTAGATTTTCTTAAGAGCGGGCAGAGTCAGGACACGGCGAATCTCGCCGGGCCCGCAGACGTACGATAGTGATTATGGTTTCAGTTGATGAATTAGTACGAGGCCTTCGCGAGATCCCTGACGAGCGATTCGTCTGCGAACCGGTATACGATTATCTAAGTGCTAATCCGGTCGAGGTCGGATCGCTTGATCGTTTCACGCACTGGAGCGAGACGTGCTACACACGCAACCTTATATATAAGGACGAGCGGTTCGAGATGATGGCGATCTGCTGGAATTTTGGCCAGGTCTCACGGGTTCACAATCACAGTGAGCAGCGATGCTGGATGATGGTTCCCGTCGGCAGATTGAAGGGACAGAATTTTGCGGTCGAATCGATCGACGAGGCGTCTGGCCATTGCAAACTGCGTGAGACAGACAGCTTTGAACTTTCAGATTGCCTTACCGCCAAGGTCGAACTGGAAGAACCGATCCACCAGATCCTTAATCTCGACGAATACGGCGAACGGGCCGTAAGTATTCACATCTATTCAAAGCCCTACGACCGCTGCCTTTCATACTGCCGCGACACCGATACGTTTAAGGAGGTAAAGCTTTCTTACACGAGTATCGACGGAAAGCTGTGTGACGGGGTAACCCTGTAAATTTGACATGCGTGCCGAGAGTCGGTGGTGTGCTCTAACCGTTAATAGTGCTAGTTTGCAGTTGATAGTTTCACTGCGGTTAGGAAATGTTGGCCCCAGACGTCGTCTGTTCGCGGCACTTCGAGAAAGTCGGTCATCGGGGCGATCTTGATATCCGAAAAGCCTTTCTCGCTAACCATCTGTTTTATTCCATCTTCGGTCCGTCCAAAACAGTGCAATCCGTAGCGGAACTTGAGCTTGCCTTTGACCGAGGTGTCGGCTCGCCATTCGTCTTCGGGCCGCCAGATGTCATCGAGCAGCTGGATGTGAATATACAGCCTGCCTCCGACAGCAAGCTTGCCGCTGCAGAAGTCGAGCATTTTTTCGAATGCTTCATCGGTTAAATGCTGAACCACTGCAAAGCTGTATACGGCATCGACACTTTTGTCCGGAACCGATGCGAAGCCGGTCTTGGTGGCAGCGATGTAGTCGAGGTTCGGAGAACCGTTTATTATCCGGGCACAAGCAAGTGCACCCTCCGAAATGTCGAACGCGAAAACTTTCCGCACGCGTTGCGAGACGATCTTTGCAAGAAAGCCCGGCCCGCATCCGTAATCTATAACAGTATCGTTCTCGGAAAGCCGCTCGGCCAGAACACGATCGAAGATCTCCTTTCGGGATTCGAAACTCGTCTTATATTCCGCCTCGAGATATTCCGCCTCCGGCAATTCGCGGTAGCCGGGTTCGTCCGCGTGGAAGAAATAATGCGGGCTGAGGGCCAACAGGCGGAGTGCCCAAAACCGCTTCCTGGATTCGGGAACACGGTTCAGCAATCCCCGCACCCACCGAGCACCTAAAAATGATTGGGGAGAACTGCCGAGAGTCGCTCCCCATTTTACCAAGCTAAAAAGTTTGGACATCGAGTCTCACTTCCGTTTCCAGCGAACGCCGTCCTTTGTATCTTCTAAAATAATTCCACGTTCGGCTAAAAGGTCCCTGATCTCATCCGAACGAGCGAAGTCACGATTCCGGCGTGCTTCCTGGCGTTCCGCTACAAGCTTTTCAATATCGGCATCAAGCGTACCGCTGTTGTCCGGGCCGAATATTCCCAGGACCGAGTCGAACTTCTTGACGGCGTCCAGCACCTTTTCGCGATCATCGTTACCAAGTTCGCCCGCGGCCAGGATCGTATTGATCTCGCGGACCATGTCGTGCACAGCGGCTAGCGCGGCAGCGGTATTAAAGTCGTCGTCCATTCCGGCTTCGAACTGCGCGAGAGCGTTCGTAACGATCTCTGCGGCACCACCGGACGAACTCTCTCCGCCTTTAGACTCCACGACCAACTGGCGAAAATTCCGCAGCCGAGCGACGGTCGATTCGGCGCCCTGGAGGCCTTCGAAGGTGAAGTTCAGCTGCTTTCGTCTCGGTACGGAGAGCAGCAGATACCTTATTCCGAGAGCGGAATAACCCTGCTCATTCAGGTCGCGAAAGGTGAAGAAATTACCCTTGGACTTTGACATCGTCGCGTCGTCGATCTTCAGGAATTCGCTGTGTATCCAGTACCGGGCGAACTGCTTTCCGGTCGCACCTTCAGACTGAGCGATCTCGTTCTCGTGGTGCGGGAACTGCAGATCTTGTCCACCGGCGTGAATGTCGAAGGTCTCGCCAAGATATTTCATCGACATCGCAGAGCACTCAATGTGCCAGCCTGGCCGGCCACGGCCAAAAGGAGCGTCCCAGCCCGGCTCTTCATCTTCGCCGACGAGCTTCCAAAGAGCGAAGTCACGAGCATCTTCCTTATCGTATTTATCGGTATCGATGCGCTCGCTGCCGCCAGTGATGTTGCCTTCGAATTTGATCCTCGATAGCTTTCCGTAATCAGGGAACGCCGTAATGCGGTAATAGATCGAGCCGTCGGATTCGTACGCCTTTCCATTGTCGATCAATTTAGAAATGATCTCGATCATCTCCGCGACATGATGCGTAGCCCGCGGCGTGACCTCCGGGCGTTCCATTCCCAGGGCGTCAAAATCTTCCCAAAACGCCTTTATGTACGGCGCGGTAAATTCGTCGATGCTGACGCCCTTCGCTGCCGCCTCATTTATGATTCGGTCGTCGATGTCCGTCAGGTTGAAGACGTGGTTTACGCTGAACCCCTTGAACTTAAGATATCGCCGAAGAACGTC
This sequence comes from Acidobacteriota bacterium, assembly GCA_023389035.1. GTDB lineage: Bacteria > Acidobacteriota > Blastocatellia > Pyrinomonadales > Pyrinomonadaceae > OLB17. The sequence goes on along the minus strand of JAEWFC010000023.1, from coordinate 16,974 downwards.
AGCAAAAATGAATGTTCGGAAGTTGCCTATGTGGGCAAAGTTCCACACCGTTGGGCCGCAAACGTACATTCCTACGTGGCCTTCGTTTATGGGATGAAAATCTTCTGTCTGCCGCGACAGGGTGTTATAGAATCTCAGCATCTGTTTTCGTTAGGTCAAACAGATAGTATAGACGACCGCTTTCGCAGCGGAAACCGGCGGACGGGCAATCCATTTTCGTCTCGCGATGCTATTCACCGCTGGCGAGATCAAGCAGCCAGATGTCCGATTCGCTTTCGTTCGTGGTGAAATAAAGTTTCTTGCCGTCGGAGCTGATCGCGACGTGCCGCGTCGGTTCACCGAGTGCGATCTGGCGAACCTCACCAGTCGCGATATCGACTACCGCCGGGCCGCGATTTCGGTTGATCAGAAGCCGTCGGTTATCAGGCATCCAACGAGGTATCGCGGAGAAATTTGTCAATCGTATGTGCTTGCCGGTATCGAAGGAATAAATGCCAAGCCCCGGGCCGACCGAAAACGCGTCAAAGTTTCCGGCGAGATGCTTGCCGTCCGGCGACCACGCTCGAACTCGGAAGAACGAACCATCTTCGGGGGCAGGAAGCCGTTCGGCCTGATCGATCTGAACCGGCTTATCCGCTTCTGCGAAGTAAACCGTCTCGTTATCGTCAAATGAGAACCGCTTTCCATCGGGCGACCATATCGGCAATGTGAAGACCCTTTCAGAAGTCGGGGTCATCTGCATAAGATTTGTGCCGTCAACGTTCATCTTCCAGATCTGATATGTTCCGGACCGGTCGGAGACGAACAAGAGCTGACTGCCGTCATGCGAGATGCGAGCATAGCGGTCAAAGTGGATGTCATTGGTGAGGTCGCGGATCTCGCCTTTATCGAAGCTGACCGACACTATGTCGTCCTGTGTTTTTCGGACGATCCTGGCAAAGAACCGGCTGCCGTCGGTTGATGCATCGAGATCAGTGAACTCGAGGTCGCCATCAGTGACCGCGACCGGATCGCCGATGACCTTCTCGGTGACCGGATCGAACGCGACCCACTTTATATTTGAACGGTTTGTCGTTTGGACGTATGCGATACGCTTGCCGTCAGCCGAGAGCGTGACATGGCGATTGAAGCGGGCTGATGTCGGGACCAGTTCCGCTTCGCCGATCGGTTTGCCGGTGGCAACGTCGATACGCGCCCTCCATATTGCCATATTGCCATTGCGGTCGCTGACGAAGTAGAGGTGTCCGCCGTCAGGCGACCAACTCGGGTTCCAGTTCGTATTTCCGACATCCGTGAATATTGTTGGCTCGCCCCCGGCGGCTGGGATCGTTGAGATCACTCGATCTCCTGATGCGCCCGTTGCCCAGAAAGCGATCCGATCACCGTGCGGAGACCAGGACGGCTGCAACGCGGACGATTCGATGAGAATGCGTTTCTGGCCTGTCGCGACGTCCACGATCCACAATTCGCTTTTCGCATGTACGGAGGGCACCGGCTGGTGGCCGGTGGCGACGACGATATGCTCCCCATCGGGCGACCAAGATGGCGAATATCCAAAGTCGGCGATCCGTCTAGGATTTTCTCCGGTTGCGCCCATGACATAGATGCCCGAATCCTTGCGATCGGAACGAAAGGCGATGCTGTTGCCGTCAGGCGAGAACGCGGGCATTGTATCGCGTCCCGGATTGTCGGCGGTCAGGTTTACCGGGTTTGAACCGCCGATCCGCAGCAAGTAGACGTCATCTCCGAAACCTAGATCAGCGACGTAAACGAGTGACCTGCCGTCGGGCGAAAGCGAGGGGTATGCTTCGATGCCGGCACGAAAGGTTATCGGCGTATTGCGTGCAGCGGACCAATCGGTCGTCGCTGCGACAGGTTCGTTAAAGAATAGAAAATATATCGCGAACAGGGCTAAGAAAGCCGAACTGAATGCGGCGACGTAGAATGACCACTCGGTACCTTCATCACCGACGGCCGCCGGACCTCGGCCGGAACCGTCCGACCATGAGGGTGAGGAGTCGAATTCACGCCTGAGGCGCTTGAGGTCTGCCCTGAGCTCAGCGGATGTCTGGTACCCGTAAGCAGGATCCTTCTCCAAGAGCTTGAGTATGATGCGATCGAGCTCCTCGGGAACTTCCGAGTTTATTGAGCTGCACGGTTCAGGTGTCTTAGAAAGGATCGCTTCAAATGTTTCCTGACGATTGGAACCGCGGAACGGATTCTTGCCGGTCAGAAATTCGTACAAGACAACACCGCAGCTCCACAGGTCGGTCCGGTGGTCGACCTCTTCGTCGCTGATCTGGGCCGGCGACATATAAGCGGGTGTTCCGATGATCACGCCTTTGGTGGTTGCATTGAAATCCCGCAGGGTTTGCTGTCCCGGATCTGTGAGCTTTGCGAGGCCGAAGTCCAGGATCTTCGCATAGCCGTCGTCGCGGATCATTATGTTCTCGGGCTTTATGTCGCGATGAATGATCCCGGCGTCGTGAGCGGCGGACAGGGCATCGCAGATCTGGATCGCATTGGCGACGATATTACGGATCTTGAATTTGCCATGCATCAACTCGCGAAGCGTTTTGCCTTCGACGAATTCGGTGGCGATGTAATTCACGCCTTCGAAATTGCCGACGTCGTAGATCGTCACAATGCCCGGATGGTTTAGCAGCGAGATCGCTCGTGCCTCAAGCTCGAAACGTTTAACGCGCTCATCGTTGGAAATGAATTCACCGAGCAGCACTTTCAAGGCGACCCTACGTTTGAGCTTAGTGTCATACGCCAGATAGACCTCGCCCATGCCGCCGGCACCGAGCAGACGCTCGATCTTGTATGTCGCTATGGTCTTATTGACGAAGGCGAATGCAGAGATCTCGGTCTCACCGTCTGCGATCGCGCGGGCAGCGACCTTCATCGCTGAATCGTTCAGGAATATGCCGGCGTCTTTCTGTGCGGCAAGTAGCTTAAGGACATCGTCTCGCAGCTCGATATCGTCTGCCGCATGCGTGGTCACGAAATTTACGCGAAGCTCTTCGGAAACCTCGAGTGCGGCATCCAGCAGCTGATCGATCTGTTTCCAACGGGTCGGGTCCATGGGGACGAACAAGTATCTTGCGCGATCACGTGCGATCGAGATTAAGGTAAAGCCAGGCCTTTGCCTTCTGCCATTCGCGGAGGATCGTTATCTCAGCAACGCCGATCACCTGGGCGATCTCAGCTGTAGATAAACCTCCAAAGAACTTCAGCTCCACAATGCGGGCCTTTCGCGGGTCAAATTTCGCAAGCTCGCTCAGTGCTAGATCGAGGGCGACGATGTCAGGATCGTTAGTGTCTGCGATCTCGAGAGCTTCGTCCAGCGAGACCTTGTGAACGGGCGAACCTTTAGACTTTGCGCGCTTACGGGCGAAATCGACCAGGATACGACGCATTAATTGTGCCGACACACCGAAAAAATGTGCCCGATTGTCGAACTTGGCGTTCTTCCAATCCACCAATTTGATGAAGGCCTCATTCACCAGAGCGGTCGTCTGCAGGGTATGACCGTCACGCTCGCGACGCATATATCGCTTCGCGATGCGATGGAGCTCCGCATAAATGATCGGCGTCAGCTCCTCCAAAGCTTCCTTATCACCATCGCCCCATGCCTGCAGCAGCTCAGTAACGTTTTGTGGATGCGTGTCGGCCATGACTTTTTGATCTGTGCAAATTTACCACACTTATTACTGAAGAATTGGACACGGATGATAGTTTTCCCGCTCCTATAACGCACCTGATATTGGCGGCTGCCGTGCAATATCTGCGTGGCAATTTAATATCACATGGAATTTTACGGATAAAGGAGCAGTTATGGCAGATTCATATTCAGAAGTAAGATCGCTGGCGGCGGAGGTCGCTTTGATCGAAGAGATGAAGGACGTAAGGGAAGTGGGCGAGCAAAATCGCGGGCCGGAGATAGACAAGTATAAAGCCCGGGCGCATTCGCCCAAGTCGAAGAACCACGAGTGGTGCGGATTCTTTGTTTATTACTGTCTGAGTGAGGCGGCAAACCGCGTCGGCGTTTGCCTGCCGTTCATTCCCGAAAAGCTTTGGAGCGGTTACAAGCTGACGAAGTGGGCCCAAGCAAATCCGTACAGTATTGTTCGAGAGCGGCCGGCGTACCCCGGGGATATCTACGTGATGAACAACGGCCACATCGGCATCGTTGTCGCCGAAGGCCACGGTGACATCCTCGATACGGTCGACGGCAACCAATCGCAAAAAGGGAAGGGCCGCAGCCTAAAGAAAAGAACCAGAAACATCGCGGATATGCGAGTCCTGATCAGGATCTGAACTAGTTCGGCAAATTTTATGCTCCGCTTCGTCATTGATGAGGCGACGGTTGCGGCCGGAGCGGACGAAGGCTATGGGATCACGATATAGAAACATAAAGGCGGTAGGCCAGGAATATAGGAACTCTTGCTGGGCCGCGAGCCTGTCATGGTGGCTTAAAGCGACAAATAAGCGGAATATTCCGGAATGGGAAATTCTGGACGATGATGAGTATTCGGACCTTTGGGACAGTCCGCAAGGTTCGACAACCATCTCAGAACAGGGCCTTTTAAAAGTAATGAAGGATGCCCGGTGGGGAATGACCCATCAAAAGATCGACAGCGGATCGGACTTCTCCGGTGCTGTCTTAGCGGCACATCTGAACTTCGGTCCGGTGTATATAGGATATTATGATGTCGTTGTCGGAGGCGGCCACGTTAACGTTATCTATGCTATGGATGGCCCAATGGAATATCCGCGTGTCTACGCGATGGAGCCGGCTTATAAGAAAAAGTCGGACGGTACGTTTAAGGGAATGCATGTCGATCGGGGATTGAGCTATTACCGCGGTAATAAGGTGATACTCGCCTCACCGTCGCAGAAGATCAGCCTTGACCGATGACATAGCCGCGGCGTGTTTGAGCGAGGTCAGGTTCGATGTAAGCAGCACGCGCTTCGTCGGACAACAGGCGGTCGCGAGAATAAAAAGCGAATGGGTGATCTTTGTCGAATGACTCGATCAACCCGTTCGCTTTTTCTGTCAATGTCTCGTCAGGATGCAGCAGGCGATAACCGTAAACCGTCCGCATCCAGAAGACCGTTACCGTTTCGTTATAAGGCATCTCTTTTGCGAGATCTACACCGAAACCCTTCTCGAGCAGGTTCAGAATGCCCGCCCGCATCATTTCCGTGGCCGTCCCTAGGTCATGCTCCTCGAGATACCACAGAGCGACGACCATATGCTCGGCGTGCTTCCACTCATCGCGGCTGATCGAAGCGTTCTCGAACGCCGCCACCAGCTCGCGGATCTCATTCTCATTCTTATATCTCCGCAACATCTCTTTTCTGCTATCTAAATATCCAACCGAACAGCCGTGATCACCAAAAGAAAACGGCCGGTCGAAACCAGCCGTAAATTCATAAGACGTAAAGTAAGGGATCATCAGGCCGCGGCCTTAATGATCTCTTTTTGCTCTGTATGGTCGTCCATGAACAGATATTTCTTCCATTCCGGACGCGATTCTGCGTAGTGGCAGAGCAGCACGTGATCCAGCCCCAGACGCAAAAGCTTTTGCGACGTAAGCAAAGGCATGCGAGCCTGTTCCGGTGTGCGGTTGCCTTTACGCTGGTTGCACTTTACGCATGCGGTCACAAGATTCGCCGGCGTGCTCTCACCGCCCTGTGCGCGGGGCAGAATGTGGTCGAGCGTAAGATCCTTTGCGTGACGGTGATCGCCGCAATACTGGCAGCGGTACCGGTCGCGAATATATACGCGAGCACGCTTCATCGTCGTTTCGCGTCGATTGCGGCGTACGTGAATGTAATGCCGAAGACGGATCACCGACGGAACGGGAAACGTGGTCGATGGCGAACGAAGGACATTTGCGCCGTCATTTTCTTCGACAAAGACAGCGCCGCGAAACCATAAACATACCGCACGGGCGACACCGACGGTGCCCAGCGGCTCGTAAGAAAAGTTCAATAACAATACTCTTCCGGTCAGCAAGATGATCCTCCTTCTATATTTCTAATTTGTAATGTAATAGGAAATGCCTGCCTGAGGCAAGCACAATATATTGATGCTTCAGCAAAAATTAAGACAACATATCGAAAAACCGACGCCAGGTGCATCGGCGGACGGTGAACTGGTCCTGCCGTTCGTGTGACCTTTGATCATAAACTTCTGCCGGAACCGAGGCAGAGCGGCATGGAAAAGTTCACTCTATTTCGTCGCCCGACGGAATTTTGGGCGACGTATGCCATAACGATTCGTTCTCGTCAGGTTAAAAAGTGTGTTAGATTGCATTCCGTTCGCCATTTTGGTTTTTTTCATTGCGGGACTGGTCGTGTTCGAGCTCGATCGTCCACGCCTAGCCCATTGGCCCAATGATGCGGCGACCGGCACCGAACAAGTGTAGAACCGGTGAGACCGGCGGAGTGGGCGCGGTTCAATTAAATTAAGGAGAAACAGTGAAACGATCAGCAGCACCGATTCTCGTCGGCCTTATCCTTTGCAACTCGATACTCGCACAACACGATGGCCATACGGCGCCGACAGCACGGAAACCGATCGCCCTCATCCAGAGCAAGGGGCTTGTCAATCACAAGGTCTCGACATCGAATTCGGAGGCCCAGAAGTTTTTTGATCAAGGGCTCTCTCTTTACTACGCCTTCAACGAGGTCGATGCCGCACGCTCATTTGAAAGGGCGGCCGAACTCGATCCGAACCTGGCGATCGCGTGGTGGGGGATCGCTCTTTCAAAAAGCGGGTATGGCAACGCTAAATCCGGAGCCGTTCGGGATATGAAAGCCGCCCGGGCAGCCTTGGAAAAAGCGAAAGGGCTAACTGCACCACCTGAAGAGCGTGCCTATATCGAAGCGTTGGCCAGGCGTTTTTCCGACACTCCGGACGCAAAGCCTCGTGATCTGAACATTGCTTACCGAGATGCAATGGCTGACGTTTACAATCGTTTTCCTAGTGACCCTGACGCAGCAACCTTGTACGCGATCAGCATCGGGAATACCGGGTTATTCTGGGATAAATGGACGAAGGACGGTAAACCGATCGGCAACGCTCAGGAGATGGTGGACGTACTCGAAGCAGGCCTGAAAAGGAATCCCTCGCACTTAGGCTTGAACCACATGTACATCCATGCGGTAGAGGATTCGGTTGCTCCCGAACGCGCTTTAGCATCAGCTGATATGCTTCGATCGCTGAAGCTGTCTGGGCCTGAACTCGGGCATCTCGTCCATATGCCGGCCCACATTTACCTTCGAACCGGTGACTTCCAAACTGCTGCAGAGGCGAATGAGGAGACCGCAGCTGAATCGACGGAAGGTCTAACGGAAGAATTCAAGCAATGGCATTTCGGGCACGTCTATTCGTTTCTTGTCTACTCGTACAGCATGCAGGGAAACTACGCGAAGGTACGGTACGCGCTTGACCGCGGATCCGAATTTAGTCGAGCCCCGACTTCCGAAAAGGAAACGTTCCGGCCAAATGATCTCGTTCAGCAGGTTCGGTTCCGAAAATGGGACGACATATTGAAAGTGCCGGTCCAAGGAAAAGATTCCCTTTTGCATTGGGCGCGGGCTCTCGCGTTTGCTGCAAAGAAAGACGTTCCTGCGGCTGAAGCCGAGCGGAGAACTCTTTCAGAAGCCGCAGCCGCCGAAAATGAAGAGATGGCAAAGCAGATGCCACCGGAACAGTTTGCCGCGATGTCCGAAATGGCAAAGCGTCTTGACATCATTTTCTTTAATAAAGTGGACGCGGCGATCGCGGTGGCGAAAGGGGACTACGAAACGGCTGTCGAACTGCTCCGAAAGGCTATCGTCGAGGAAGACCAGGTTGAATATAATGAACCTCCGATAATCCAGGATCCGACGCGGGAAACCCTCGGCGGTGTACTTTTGCAGATGGGCAAATTCGCTGAGGCCGAAAAGGTCTTTCGCGAAGATCTGAAATATACACGAAACAACGGCAGGTCCTTGTTCGGACTATGGAAATCGCTTGAAGCACAGAAGAAAACCCCTGAGGCGAAAGAGGCCGAAGACAACTTTCGCAAAGCATGGAGAAACGCAGACACCGAGCTCCGGATCGAAGACCTGTAATAATGAAGTATTTGCCGATCTTCTAGGGTTCGACCGAACGGCGTCGCAGTCCGCGACAGCAGAAAACCGGTATCTATCGTACATCTTCGCGACGCATCGCGTACATCCCGATGGCGTGTCGGTTGGAAACTGGCGGGCCGATAAGCCTTTACCCTTTGTCGTATGCGGATCGACGAATTCATACCGTCCTGGGACGTTTGCGAACGCTTTGAGCATCGCGTGGAGGCTCCGGCGGAGATCGTGATGCGTGTCGCGTACGACTTTGACATGCAGTCGATCTTTCTGATCCGGGCGATCGTAAACGCACGTAAATTCATCCTTGGCGGAACGAAAGAGGTTCGCCGCCCCATTGGTTGAGTTGAAGAAACCCGCAGCCTGGGCTGGGGAACACTCGTTGAAGAACCCGGCCGTCTTCTTATCTGCGGTGCCGTCTGCCGCCCTTGGTTTGGCGACGTTACGTTCACGGCAATTCCACCTGAGGAATTTGCCTCCTTCGCGGAGCCCGACCTCGTAAAGATCGTCTGGACGCTAGAGGCAGAAGTGATCGAACCAAATGTGACCCGTTTCGCGCACGAGGTCCGAGCGATCGCAACCGATGACGAGGCACGTCAAAAATTTCTCCGCTACTGGCGATGGGCACGATTTGGCATCGTCGCGATAAGGCTTCTTCTGCTGCCTGCTATCCGTCGCGAAGCGGAACGAGAATGGAGAGGTTGAAACAACGAAGGATAGAAGCCGTCCATTTTGTCCGGCTTCTATCATCACCCTTTAACACAGATAACCTGCTTTAGCTCGGCGACGACCTCGACAAGGTCGGACTGAGCTCGCATTACTTCCTCGATGTCTTTGTAGGCACCGGGGATCTCGTCGACGACGCCTTTGTCCTTGCGGCATTCGACGCCGGCGGTCTGTGCTTTCAGGTCCTCGATCGAGTATTTCGCTTTCGCCTTGGTACGCGACATCTTGCGTCCCGCACCGTGCGAGCACGAATTGAACGACTGAGGATTCCCGAGGCCCTTGATGATGAACGATTTCGCTCCCATTGAACCCGGAATGATCCCGTACGTTCCTTCGGCAGCATTGATCGCTCCCTTTCGGGTGACGTATACGCTACCGCCAAAGTGCTCCTCGACCGCCACATAGTTGTGATGACAGTTCACCGTGATCTCCGGACGAAACGCCTTCTCGCTGTTGAACATTCGGTTGAATGACTTCAGCAGGCGGTTCATCATGATCTCGCGGTTCTTCATCGCGTACTTCTGTGCCCAGTCGAGGTCGTGCCAGTAGGCCTTGAACTCGTCCGTGCCCTGAATAAAGTAAGCCAGGTCCGGCGAGGGAAGTTCGTTCAGCTTATGCAGCGATTTCGCGGTCGCGATATGACGCTCGGCAAGTTCCTTACCGATGTTTCGCGAACCCGAGTGCAGCATCAGCCAGACGTTGTCTTCCGTATCCAGACAGACCTCGATAAAGTGGTTTCCCCCGCCGAGAGTTCCGAGCTGTACCATGGCCTTTCGCTTGCGGTCCTGCACTCCTTTGTGCAGATCGTCGAACGAGTTCCAACCATCCCAGTACGAGGCTTCGTCGACTGATTCCTTGTACGAGTTGAAGCCGGTCGGGATCGCACGCTCGATCTCGTGGCGAAACTCTGCCATTTTGCGGTCGAGAATGCCGCTTTTGAATGGCGTTTTCACCGCCATCATTCCGCAGCCGATGTCTACACCGACCGTCGCCGGAATAACGGCGTCTTTGGTTGCGATGACCGAACCGACCATCGAACCTTTCCCCAGATGCGCGTCCGGCATTAGTGCCACGTGCTTGTAAAGGCACGGCAGACGCGAGACGTTGCGGAGCATATTCTCTTCCTCGAACGACAGTCCATGGGTTACCCACGAGAGCACGTCCGACTTCGCGCCGCTGATATTCAGCTTGTTGTAAGCCATTTGTATTATTCCTCCATGATATCGGTCCGCGCGATGCGGACGCGTAATAAAAGGGTTCAGGACTTTGATGAAATAAAAGCCTCTCACCCTCGAAAAGTTTCTGATGAATGGATCGGGTACAGTGCGGTGTATGCGGCGGCGACGTGTTCACCCATGTAGTGTTGAAAACTATGCGTTAACGCGTTGGCATCGCGCTTGCGTCGCCTATGCTTATAGCCCGCTACGCTTGTGAGATCTCCCCCGTTACTGATCGTAAGGAGGTTTTTTCATGCGTAAATCATATTCCAGCAGTATTTTCGCGGCCGGGGCTTGTGCATTTGCACTTGCTATCGGTGCCTTTGCGTTCACGTCGTCGGCCGGCGAGTCGGTGAGTTTTGCCTCAGCAACTCCTACGCCGACCCCAACAGTAACGCCCACGCCGACACCGTGCGTGCCTTCGGTAAACGCGAACGCCACGCCATGTCCGACGCCAACGCCCGATCCTAACGATCCGCTAAGCCCGACACCGACGCCGGTGCCCGAGCCTGTAGATCCGACGGTCCCGACACCTTCGCCGCAGCCGCCGGTAGTTGTGCCGTCACCGACTCCGTACCCTAACGATCCCCCGAGCCCGACACCATCGCCGACGATGATTCCGTAGGAGGTGCAGAGAAACTGGTTGCGGCGGGAGGATTTGAACCTCCGACACAAGGTTTATGAGACCTTTACTCTTTCCATCTGAGCTACGCCGCCGAATGGTGGCCGATCGGGTGGGATTTGAACCCACGCTCCCTCGCTTAAAAGGCGAGTGCCTTTTTTCCTGACTTGGCTACCGATCGAAGACCGAGCTAAGTCTGCCCGTGCCGGCCGGTTCCGAGGTGAACCGGCCGGTTTCGCTGTGGGAGACTTAGTGGACCGCTGCTGAGACACGCTCATGCCTAGGCATTCCAGCCTTGGCGTTCATCACCTGAGCCTCGAGCTCGATCGCCCGCTTGAACTCATTGATCACCTCAGCCAGGACCCGCACCTTGTGCAGGCTATTCTCGCGTTCCTCGACGGTCTCAAGATCAAAGTACAACGTGATCTCGTCCTCGCAATCCGCGATCTTTAGCGTTATCTCGCTCCAGTAGTCCTCGTCCTCGCCGCGAACGCGTTTTTCCCGGGCATCTTCGACGACCGCGATCACGTACGCACGCAAGTGACTAAATTTGTTGAGGAACTCGCGTCGCTCAACGTGATATTTCTTGCTCATTTTCTTTTCCTCAATTTGTGAAATTCTGAATGTCTTTGATTTCTGATTCGACGCGACACTCAGCAAATTAGGAAAAGCTGAACGGTCACGTCGCGTTACGATTGCGATCGTTGATACTAAACATGTGTCTGGTCTCCTTTGCAGAACTAGGGGAATTGGCGGACGCTCTTGGTATCGCACCAAGCTCTTCGGCTCTTCAGGCCGACGCTGATCTGTCTCAGCTAGACGTCCGGCGAAAAGAGGCGGGACCGAACGGACTCGAACCGTCATGGTCTTCGCCGACAGCGAAGTGCATACGCCTTTATGTGTTGATGGTAGGGAAGTCGGGCTTCCCCATATGAAAATTGGCGGAAACGGAAGGACTCGAACCTTCAACGTTCTCGTTCGTAGCGAGATGCTCTGATTCCGTTGAGCTACGTCTCCGTTTGGGAGTGACTAGGGACGGCGATGAGTGACCAATTCCCGGAATTTGTCACTGACCGTTTGTCGCTCGTCACTTAAAAAATACGGCTATTCAGTTTTCAAACATCAAAAGTAAAAGGAGCGGCTACTCTCGGGCTTCCAATATCCCGGGCGTAACCGCTCCTAAAAACGAGGTGACGAGCTTGCTCGTGCTACTTTCGATGTTCGGGAGCGGGAACGCCGCTCCCGCTGTGTCAATCTAGTTGTTCGGTGCGATCGAGATCGCTCCATTTCGTTTGATAATTCGCACATTCGAGCTGCATACATCCGAACGCATTCCAGGCCCTGCCCATCGGCATCGATACGCCGGCGGGTATGCCTGAAAATGTCTTCGCAATATGCATCGAAACTTGAATCACAAAAATTATCTCCAAAAAAATTTGCCGCGAACGCCGCGACAGGATGAGAGTTTTAGCACGGGTCAAAAATAGATGTCAAGCAATTTTTTGCGAGGTCGGGGAAATATTTCCCGAACTGTCAGAAATGCCGGTAGCCTTTCGGCGGTAAAAGCTCGATCGATCCGTTGCGGTTAAGTTCAATGACTCCAACATTTGCGGTGACCTCCCCGATACGGAAAATACTGTCGAGATCGAGGCCGGACATTTTTTCATCCGACGCGGTGAAAAGAAGTTCGAAATCCTCGCCGCCATTGAGCGCCATCTCTAGCATTCCGTCGACCGAGCCCGCAACCGCCATCAATTCTGCGTCGAAAGGCAGATCGTTTGCATTTACCACCGCACCGACGCCGCCGGCTGAGCAAATGTGAGCGAGATCCGACGACAGTCCATCGCTAAGATCGATCATCGATGTTACTGCTCCCGAGGTTCGGAGTTTTGTCCCGAGATCAACTCTCGGTTCCGGCTTGAGCTGCTTGAGCAGCAGCGGATCCCGGCCGCCCGCCGAGAGACGTTGGCCGTCCTCCAACAGTTTCAGTCCGCCGGCCGCGCTGCCGATCGGGCCCGTAACGTAAATGCCGTCGCCCGGAACCGCCCCCGAACGCAAGACCGCGGAACCGCGCGGAACGTCGCCTGCAACGGTTGAATCGATGACGAGGCCCGAATCGATCCGTGAAATATCGCCGCCTATCAGCTCGACGCCATTGGCCGACGCCAGATCGTGCCAGCCGTCATAAAACTTGTCGAGGAACTTTGCGGTCCACAGCGGTTCGGGGATCGCGATGGAAAGCATTGCCCAACGCGGTGTCGCACCGACCGCTGCGAGGTCCGAAAGCGAAACCGCCAAAGCTTTGTGGCCCAGCAGCTGAGGTGTCGTCCAATCGAGGCGGAAATCGACATTCTCGACCAGCAGATCCGCCGTTATCGCCATGTCGGTTTCATGGTCTTTGGGGAGGATCGCACAGTCGTCGCCGATCGCTTTGAGGCTAAAGCGATTCTTAATGTTCTTGATGAACTCAAATTCAGTCATTACATTAATTTGATTGACACAAACTAATTAAACACATACAATAACGGCGATTAGGCAAGACAGCACTTTAACATAGAACTTGATCTTATGGGCCATCCTGCGACCGTGATCCCGGAAAAGATATACTTCAAAATCGGTGAGGTTTGCGACCTCGTCGGGGTGCAGGCGCACGTGCTGCGATATTGGGAAACGGAGTTTCCTCAGCTGTCTCCGCAAAAGAACCGATCGGGCCAGCGCAGCTACCGGCGAAAGGATGTCGAGATATCGTTAAGGATCAAGGAACTGCTTTACGACGAGATGTTCACCATCGCGGGTGCTCGCAAAAAGCTCCAGGCCGAACTAAAGCCCGACGCCCCGAAGCTAAAGATCGTCAGGCCCGGATCGCAATCGGAGAATGGTGAAAACGCGGCCGACGCCGTCACGCCGGGACTTTTTGACGAAGACCTGACATTGGACGAATCACCGGCGGTAAATACGGCTTCGTCTGCTGAAAACACCGTCTCGAGTGGACTTGCTCCCGATCAGCTTGAGGCATTAAGAACGCTTGCAGGGCACTTGCTCGAACTGCGGGAGATGCTAAAGACCGATCAGACCGCCGAAGCCAGCCGACAGCTTCAAAACCGCGGAATTTGACAAACCGCCGCAGGGCTCCTAATCTAAAAAATCGTTTATCGGGACGTAGCGCAGTCTGGTAGCGCGTTCGCTTGGGGTGCGAGAGGTCGTGAGTTCAAATCTCGCCGTCCCGACCAATAAACATGGGGCTTTCAGCGATTGCTGGAAGCTCCATTTTTTTTGACTTGGTTGCAGGTTGGTTGCACTTTTCTTTTTTTCATCGTCTCTCGGCTCAAAACTTCCCAAAATTATCACTCCTGATCACGCTGGTGCAGAAACATCCTTTGGATGGTTCAAAACTGTTTCGAGTGGTGCGTTCTCGCCTCAATGTGACCGAAATTGCACGTATTGTCCGAGTGTCGAGCCGAGGCACGTTCTTTGCCAATCGGTGATGTGAGGTACCCAAAATGGTTGAAATTATCACGATAGAAAAAGCTGAGCTAATTCGCCTGATCGATACATCTGTCGCGGGGGCGATCGAAAAAGCTATTCATTCATCTCAGCCGCCGCACATTATGACCAAGTCCGAAGTCGCGAAGTATTTGAAGAAATCCAGCGCAACTATTAACCGATGGATGAGGAAAAATGGTCTACCGTTTCACGGAGTGGGACGGCCAACTTTCAACAGAGCTGAAGTAGATGCCTGGTTAGCGAATTTCTAAGTGTATGTTGGTCTTTAAGAAATACAACGGTAAGAGGATCAACTCCAAGCATCCGGCATATTCGACAGCTCGTTGGTGGGTTTACAAGCGAGTCAAAGGACATAAGACTATTCACCAGGTCATACCGGAAGCTCGCACTCGCGAAGAAGCGGAACTGGCCGAGCGTCAAGTGGTCAAACGGCTTTTCGAAAGGTCATTTGGATTAGTGGATACAGCTTTAACTTTTGGTGACTTTGTAGAAATTACATATCGAAAATATGTGGAGCAGAACAACGTCAATAAGGGAGCGAAAAAGCTCTATATAAAACTTCTTTTGAAGCACCTAAAGGATCAACCTCTGCATACCATTACCCCGCAAGATTGTCGCGACTGCAGGACCAAACTCCAGTACGGGAAAAACCAGCGAAATAAGAAAATTTCAATCTCTCCTTCCTCGATCAATAGGATCATGTCGACCCTGTCGAAGATCTTCAGTCTCGCTTGCGAAGAGGACGTACTTGATCGTAATCCGATGCAGTATGTAAAGGCGCTACCAGAGCCGCCGCCAAGAAAACGACTACTTACGACCGAACAGAAGGAAGCCCTCTGGAAGGAACTTGAATCCGACCCGCTACTTTATCGGCTTGTCCAGTTGGCCGTGA
Source organism: Acidobacteriota bacterium (assembly GCA_023389035.1). Classification (GTDB taxonomy): domain Bacteria; phylum Acidobacteriota; class Blastocatellia; order Pyrinomonadales; family Pyrinomonadaceae; genus OLB17. The sequence continues at coordinate 1,868 of JAEWFC010000023.1, read as the reverse complement.
ACATGCCGTTGCGCCGGGGCCAGTTATTGGCTTTGAACGAGGATGTGATCGATTTTGAGAATCAAAGGGTGTGGGTTATTGGTTCCAAGGGACGACCTCCGCGATCCGTACCGATCAATGCTACTGCGGCATCTGTGTTGCGAGACCTAATCGCCGACAAACAACTTCCATTTCCAATCGTTGATTTCCGAAAGCGTTGGCATCCGGTACTCGTAAGAGCCAAGATCAACAAGCCAGATGGAACTCGAGAAGAAAACTATCATTTCCACGATCTAAGAACGTACTTTGCCAGCGAATTGATTCGTCGGAACACAAATCCGCTGATTGTCCAAAATTTGTTCGCTCACTCAGACATGAGCATCACGAATATCTACGCTGAGACGGATGCGGACCTAATGCTTGAGGCGGTTAAACGGCTGGATCAATCGGCGGATCCAGTGGCAGGTAAACGCGAATCGAAAACACCTAATCTTCAAAGGTGACAAATTATCTGCAGGTCGGTCCAGCCGGAAAGCACCTCCACCTTGTCACCGAACTGCACTACCGAGACCGCGTCGGTCGGGGCGAGCTGCGCTGCCAGCCGCTTGGCGGCGCTGCGGGTCGCGCTCAGGTTCGTGCGCATCGCCCCGCCGGTGTCGAGCAGCAGCATCACGCTCGCGGGGGCACGCCGCACCGCGCTCGGCTGCTGCAACCGCACGTCCTCGACGATGACGAGGTCCTCCTTCTTCAGGTCCGCGGCGAACCGCCCCGCCGTCGCGGGCCGCCACGTTCAGCCGGATCTCCTCGGTCGCGACCGTCACCGCCTCGTCCGGTGGCGGGGGCGCCCCCGTCGGGGTCTGGGCCCGCCCCTCGGCGGCCAGCAGCCCGAAGTAACAGATCGCGGAAATTAGGATCAGAAGTTTCGGCATTTTGAGATTCCCTCCGTACGTGGGCTGCGGTCAGAAAGTGAGATCCGGCCAGCAGCGAATAGATAGGAGCGACGGCGGGAAATATTCTTAGAGAAAATCGCAGAAACGAAGCCTTGACTCCATTTTCCTTGACCACGCACGCACAGACGCTATACCAGATGCATATACGAAGCCGAAAATTTCATCCCTCGAGACAGGGCAAGTCGATGCCGTCCGCACGAGCAAATCTCCGTTGTTTTGGACCACACTCCGTACACTCCGCATCTATTGTCGGTTGGACTAGCATCCTCTTTTCGTTGAGAAAATGAAGGTGCTCGTAGCGGACTGGGCCATTGTCGCGAATGTTCAAGTAATCCAAAAGGAAATCATTAACAGCATGGGATGCCGCCACGGCATTAAGCGTAATGACGCTTGGATTTTGCTCTTCGATACCATAGGCTTGGTCCTTACGTTCCTGGTCCGACTTTGCCTCCTTCGCAAGGAGTGTTGGGTTCACAAGGTCATACATGTGGGACTACCGTGTCGGCAAGATCGAGTCGCCAACGGTTGACATCGCTTCCGCGGTAGCAGCATCTTCTGCATTTCCCCCGTTACTTTCGCCTTCTGTGTTCCATTTTTCACCGGACGAGTTTGTCGATGGTAGCGGCACTGACATGGAGGACCCGGCGTATCGTTCACGAGTCATCCTCACTGACGGGGGCGTGTACGACAATTTGGGTTTAGAAACCGTATGGAAGAACTATCGAACGGTACTCGTGAGCGATGCGGGGGGAAGTTTCAGCTCCGAGGCTAGTCCCAGAAGCAACTGGCTGGAACATTCATATAGGACGCTCTCGACGATCGACAATCAAGTGAGGAGCCTCCGCAAGCGGCAGGTCGTTGACTCCTTCGTTTCGGAATTGCGCAAGGGATCGTACTGGTCGATCCGTACAGATCTTGCAAAGAAATATAGTGTTCCTT
>JAEWFC010000015.1 GCA_023389035.1 Acidobacteriota bacterium | reverse complement strand
CCGCTTTTGGGTCATTGGGTGTTCTCTCCGGTTCGTAGATGTCTTCTAGCGTATTACGGAGATCCATTATCATTTTCAATTGGCAGTGGAAAGGCATTGCTGAAAAGCCGCCGTAAAAATCCCTACCCGCAGCACACTGCCATGCCGGATCAGACGCATAACCCAAATAAGTCTGATTTCCAGTCGGGTCCGGTAACGCTGCGGGGTCATTCAGCGAAACTAGCTGGCCGAGTGGTTCCTGTTGCGTCAAGGTCGAACCACTGCCGCCACCCGAATTATGCGGAAAATGGAAGCCAGCCCTCGTCCCGGTCATTGGGTCGGCGGTCGTCCAACTGATCGAATCATGATTCTGTCCATTTACCACCGACCTGCCTTGCCCCGCGATCGCTGCACCGCCGGCGTAAACGAGCGTGCCCTGTTTGGTGCCCGCCGTCGTAACCGTGCCCAAACGATTGCCTAATTCGGTTGACCATATCTGGTAGTAGGTCGGCGTCATGGTAATATCGCCGGAAGGAGGCTGTGTCATCGGAAACCCGCGGGTTCCGCGACTCTCATATACTGCTCGCCCATCGCCGTCGTAAACCTGTTCCGATTTATTCTGCGACACCCAGTTCAGATAGCTTCCGGCACGGCCCTTTGTGCTGGTGAACGATCCGGTTCGACGGCCTGCCGCATCGATCGTGTTCAAAGTAAACGACCATGGATCTGCGCTCGTGATCTCGGCAAGGTTACCGGCGGCGTCGTAGATCAGTCCGGGGTTGTTAGCGATCCGGCCGTTTGAGAAAGACTCAGAATAGTAGATGGATTCGTCCCAATGAAGGCCGGTGCGCGACGACATGTTCGAAAACGCATCATAGCCAATGGTTTGCTCGTAAACCCGTTTCATTGAGTTACCGTCGGACCCGAGTCCCATTCCGAATTGATTGAATTTTAGTCGCCCGGCGAAATCATGTTTCATCGAACGATCCCATTTGTCATCGAGCTGATCGTCTTTTTCTTTTAGTCTGGAATCCCCGAAATAATTGTAAGAAAATGTTCCTTTGACCTCGGACAACCGGCCGACGCGGTCAGCCGCGTATTCTATATTCCTCCCGGCCGGATCGGTATAGCTTTTTAACTGTCCGCCGAGCGTGTAGGTATAGGTCAGAGTGTATCTATTATTCGGGAATGGAACACTCGGCAGATCGCTGAAGTACCGCGATTCAGAGACGAGCCGAGAAAGTGGGTTATAGTCGAAGAACATCTCGCCACCGTCTGTCGGATCGGGCGCCGCTTTTCATCCGCCCGTGCCTGTTCAGTGAACACGATGAACACCGACGGCGCTATCAGGGCTGTGATGACAATGGCGGGTCATTTACGGTCTCCATTATGCTGTTCCCCGGAACCGTTTGGGAACGACGGTGATCGATCGTTGGCAAAAAGGGGTGGTTACCCATTCTCGCGGGTTAAGGTTTCGCCAATCTACAAGAGGGAAGACCGTGCTGTCAAGGTTTTGTTTTGGTGTCCTTGGCCGCAACGGTAACCCTTAGAGGAGGCAACGTATCGGCCGACGTGTAATTCGTATCGATCTTGACAGCGCAACAACGTTCCGTTCAGCAATAAATGGGACTTTCGTGTCTGCGGTGCTGGGATACTTTGGCCATATATCAGACCGAACTGGCCGAGCACTTGCCGCAGGCGCTGCTGATATCGGCTGTATCGGCGACCGGCTCGTCCTGAACTGGCCGCACCGATCGAGATGTATGAGATAAGTACAGCAGTTACAGCGTTTACGCACGACGCTGCGGTATTCTTGAGCTGAGAAAAGTAATTTTGTTAGATAACAAAGGCGATTTGTTTGCTAACAAACGCAATTTGTTTGCTAACAAAAGCGATTTGTCTGCTAACAAAAGTAATTTGTCTGCTAACAAAAGCAATTTGCTTGCTAACAAAAGCGATTTGTCTCGTAACAAAAGCAATTTGTCTGCTAACAAAAAGGCTTTTTTAGATAAATGTGCGGCGGTTTGCGTGCGGGGGAGCGCTTGCCGGGGAGCCTGTCGTAGTTTTCACCGAGCGGTCAATCGGCGAACGCGACAGAAAGCTGTTTGAGCAGCATCGAGCCGGACCGGTCCAGCGAAACGGAATCGTCTCGGTCGATGTAGTTGTAAAGTATGTCGCGCTGCTGCGGCCGAAAGCCTGCTTCGCGGATCTGGTAACGCAGATCGGCCTCGTTGGCCTCGTTGTTGGCACCTGCGGCTGATACCACGTTTTCCTCGATCATTATCGAACCCATATCGTCGGCCCCAAAACGCAGCGCTGTTTGCCCCAAACGAACGCCCTGGGTCAGCCACGATGCCTGAATGTGCTGCACATTATCCAGAAACAGCCGCGAAACTGCGAGCATCTTGAGATAATCGACGCCGGTCGGCTCTTCGGTGATCTTGCGGCCGAGAGCGGTGTTCTCACGCTGGAACGTCCAGGGTATAAAGGCAGTAAATTCCCCATAACCGGGATCCGACGCTTTATTTGCCAGAGCTTCGTCCTGCACCTGCCTGATGCGCTCAAGATGCCGCACGCGATGCTCGATGCGGTCGCCGATCCCGAACATCATCGTCGCGGTCGAGATCAGGCCTACCTGATGGACGGCTCGCATCACGTCAAGCCATTCGTCGGTGGTGCATTTGGTCGAAACGCGCCGGCGAACCTCGTCGTCAAGTATCTCGCCGCCGCCCCCGGGCATCGAGTTTAGCCCGGCCGCCTTCAGACGCCGGAGGATAGTTACGTAATCGAGCTTTGAGATCAGCGAGATGTTGTGTATCTCGGGCGGTGAAAAGCAATGTAGCTGAAAGCCTTGATACCTCGCATGCAGCGTGCTGAGCAAGTCTTCGTACCACTCGATGTTAAAGTCGGGATGCAGTCCGCCCTGCATCAAAACGCCCGTGCCGCCAAGCTCGATCGTTTCGTCGATCCGCTTGCAGATCTCGTCAATGGAGTGAACGTAGGTGTCCGGCTTTCCGGGCCTGCGATAGAACGCGCAGAACGTACAGACAACGTTGCAGACGTTAGTGTAATTAATGTTGCGGTCGATAATGTACGTCACGACGTCGCCGGGATTCTTGCGTCGGCGGATCTCGTCAGCAGCAACGCCGATCCGGGCGATATCGTGCGATTCGAGCAATCGCGTGCAGTCGTCGGCGGTCAGGCGTTCGCCGGCCAGTGCCTTGTCTAAAATGGGCTGAATGTCGGTGGTCATCGTTCTAATAGTGCGTCAACTGTTGCGATGCGTGCCGCCTTTCGGTGAGAATACCTTCTCAACGCCGAATACAGCGGAAAGCAGCCGACGCTGCAAAACAATATTGTAGCAAAGAGCTTGACCTAAATCAGATGCCGAAGGGCCCTAGGAAATATAGATTCACAGCGCCACTGTCTAAATTCGCACCGGAATCAGGCTGGCATTTCATACCTGTAGATGCAGCGATAGGCGATAAGATCAAGTTTGATAAAGGCAGCCGCCGAATCGTCTGCACCCTGAACGGCAGGGAATGCTTTCAGTGCGCGCTGATGCCCTATGACGGTTCTTATTTCATCATGGTGAATAAGAAGGTCAGGGCCTCGCTCGGCATCGAACCCGGCGACAGCGTCGAGGTCGAGATCGCAAAAGACGAAAGCCGATACGGCCTGCCGATGCCTGAGGAGCTCCGCGAAGTGCTTGATCAGGACCCTGACGGCGATCGCCTCTTCCACAACCTGACGGCAGGGAAGCAGCGCAGCATGCTGTATTTTATCGGCAAATTCAAAGACATCGATAAGCGCATACACACCTCGCTGATATTCATCGAACACCTGAAAAAGAACGATGGAAAGCTGATCCACGACGAATTGCACGCCGAACTGAAACGTCCCGTCTATTGATCGATCATTCTGACGGCAAATAATGCGATCTGAACGCGTCTTGTACAAGTGTGATACAGATCGCGGCGTATTTTCGCGTATTTAGGTCAAGGAACGCTGATTGCCAAGGTGGAAGGTAATGGAAAATCGAGAATCACAGTTCGGAACAAGCGATATCGGGCTTCTGGTGTTTATTTTGGTCGCGGGATGGCTGCTGCTTTTTTATTCGGGCATCTTTGGATAGCGGGCTTTGGTCACGCATTCGCCGGTGTGTAGCGGATCGCCGCCGGCTTTTCGATCAGCCCGTGCTTGAAAGCAAGATCCAGGTACAGATCAAGCCCCGCCTGCATTCCCGCATCAACCTCAAACTTTATATTTTCCGTAAGGTATTTGGCCATCTCATCGGCCGAAAGCCCGATATCGGCAGCGTAGTTCGCTGCGATCGCAGAAATATGCTCGAGCCCCTCATCACGGGCCGCTGCAAGATCGATCGGGCAGCTATCGCGCCGCGTCATCCACATCGCAAAGATAAACCCGAGGCCGGTATAGCGGCGCCAGAGCTCGACCAGGTCAAATATCCTGAGATCGACATCGCCTCTGTGCGAGATAGCTAACGCAGGGTCACCGATCAGCAATGCCGCGTCAGATCCGGCGAGCATCGCATCGATGTCGGGCGCCGCATCGCGCCAATCAGGCTCATGGCCGAGAAATTCGCGAAAGATGATGCGGGTAAGGGCGACCGATGTCCGGGATGAGACATCGAGAGCTACGGAACGGACGTCTTCGAGCTCGCGGCCGCGAGTCACGAGGCAAACGCTGCGAACCTTTTCCCTGGCACCGACACACACGCCCGGGATAACGCTGACATCGCTGATGAACTGCGACGCAATGACCGGGACCAGGGCAGCATCGACGCGTCCGCCGGCAAGAAGTTCGGCCGACCGAGCAGGAGCATTGTCCAGGACCAGCTCAACCTTGCCGTGATTCTTGCCATAGAGGAAAGACCACACCAACGGAGCGGTATTCGAGTAGCTGGAAGCCGATAATCGCGGTTGACCCATCGGCTAGCCGGAGTAAACGTCCCTGTATTCGGCGTTTTCGCGAAGCACCTTGATCGCGAACGGGCAGGTTGCGTGGATCTTGAGATTGTTTGACCGAGCATGGTCAACGGCAGCCTCAACAAGCTTTTCGCCGACGCCCTGTCCGCGAAGGCCTTCATCAACCTCGGTGTGGTCAATGATAAAACCCGCGCTTCCCGAGCTGACGTAGGTCAGTTCTGCGGAGCTTTTGCCGTCTTCGCCCACGGCGCGAAAGGCTCCGCGGCCGTTCATTTCGACATGTTTGATATCCATAAGCCTAGTTTCACCGAAAGCAGCGAAGTTCGCAAAGGTCTTTGCCCGCGAAAAAGGTGTGAACTATCCTTGAGCTATGACAATTCACGATATAACGGTCGCTATAAGCAGCGATATGCCGATCTATAAAGGCGATCCTGATGCAGCGGTCGAATCTTTCAAAGCGATCGCCCGGGGTGATTCGGCGAACGTCTCGAGCATTAGATTCGGTGTGCATTCCGGTACGCATGTGGATGCACCGAACCATTTTATCGACGGGACCAAGCAGGTGCATGACCTCGATCTTGCAAAACTGATAGGCCCATGTCGAGTGATCGATGTCGGACCGGACGTTCGCGAGATCGAGCCGCAGCATTTGGGCGATATCTCCGGGGTTGAGCGCGTGATCTTCAAAACACGCAATTCCGAGTTCTGGTCAACGCCGGAAGATGGCTTCCGTAAGGATTTCACCTACATAACTCCCGCGACCGCCCAAATGCTGGCCGATGCTGATATCAAACTCGTCGGCATTGATTACCTTTCTATCGAACGCAGCGGCGGCCCCGGAAAGCCTGTTCACATCGCCCTGCTCGAGAAAGAGATCATAATTCTCGAGGGCGTTGACCTGAGGAATGTCGCCGCGGGGGATTACGAACTAATCTGCATGCCGCTGAAATATATTGGTTCAACCGGCGATGGTGCCCCGGCAAGGACCGTGCTGATACGCCGCGATGAGCGTAACTGATAAAGAATACAGGGCTAAGGTCTACGATCTGGTCAAGCAGATCCCGAATGGCCGCGTCATGACCTATGGCCAGATCGCGGCGATCCTCGGCGAAGGCTACACGCCGCGAACTGTCGGTTACGCAATGCATGCTGCCGACTCTGAGAACGTTCCCTGGCAGCGTGTCATAAACTCGCAAGGGAAGTGCTCGACCGGCCGCCTCACCATTCCGGTAAACCTGCAGCAAGACATGCTCGAGCAAGAAGGCGTCGTGTTCAATGACAAAGGCCGCTGCGATCTCAAAGAGTTCGGCTGGCTGCCTGAGGGATCTGAACCTATCGACCGACAGCCGTCTCTGCTGAACTAAACTACCCGAAAAGTGCGATGTTTGTCCCAGCGTGAGTGCGTTCGACTGGGACAGGCTGGGACAAAAATAGGCTTTTTTGCCGATCTTTGTCCTAAAATCCTTATAAGTGCGCCACATCGTGCTGGCGCGCCTGGCGCAGGGTGGCGCGGTTTATTGGGCTTTGGGCGTTTTTTCGCCAAACCGTGTCGAAGATCGGCTGAAAATGCGGGCCGAGGCTGCGTCCGCGATCGGGTTCACGGTCAAACGTATTAAGGGCTACGCCCGCCGGTGTGTGGAAAGGCTCCGCCTTTCCGAAGCTCTGAAAGATCTTACGGGCTACGCCCGGTCTTTACGCCAATAAGAGGCGCAGCCTCGGAAATATTGGGAGCCTGACGGAAAGGCACAGCCTTTCCGCACACCAAAGCGGCAAGCCGCGGTTGCGCGTCACCAAATAGGTGAGATTCTGGTGACGCATTTTGGTGACGCATTTTGGTGACGCATTTGGTGCCGCGTTCTGGTGACGCGATATTTTTGAGATCGAGTTGTCAAAGATCCAAACGGTGGACTGGTCCCGGTAAATTATGAATCGTTTGCAGCGCGATCCCGATGGCATATTGCGCGATATGCGCGATCTGCACGATTTGAAAGGCCAGGGCAAAGATGAATGCAGAAGCCAACGGGTGAGCACGTTGAGGTTGAGAGAATCTGTGGCTAAAGCCGATTTTGCAAGGACGTTAAAACGCCCTGTGCGTCGTGCGGCCGCTATCCACGCCCTAAAGGACGTGGCTAATTGCCGACTTCGTCGGAAAGACGGCTCCGCCGCCTGAACGTAGCGTCCAGGCGTGGGACAAGAGGGTTTTAACGCCAAGTCGCAAAGGCCGCAAAGGTTACCGATTTAAGGTTTTGAAGTTGCAAAGGCCGCAAAGGTTACCGATTTAAGGTTATGAAGTTGCAGAGGTCGCAGAGGCGGGCGATCTGCGAAAAGCAGATGCCCGCGCGTGAGCGACGGCTTGGTCTCAAGGATGGAGTTAAGAGAATCTGTGGCTAAAGCCGGCTGCGGTAAGGACGTTAAAACGCCCTGTGCGTTGAGCGGTCGATAATCACGCCCTAAAGGGACGTGGCTAATTGCCGACTTCGTCGGGAAGACGTCTCCGCCGCCTGAGGGCAATACAACCTACGATCAGATGTGGAGGAGGACGTGGCTAACCGCCGACTTCGTCGGAAAGACGGCTCCGCCGCCTGGGGGCCTAGCGTGTTTGCCTCGTGCGCTCACCGGCCCCATTTCAGTTTGTTTCTTAGGACGTCGAAATAGTTTCGGTTCGGGGGTTGGAGCAGATTGAATGTTGTGCGGCTTTTGCGGATGACGGCTCGGTCGCCGGTCTTCATCGTGTGGCCTATTTGCCCGTCGAGGGTCAGGATCACGCCTTCGTTCTCGTTCTCTAATTTTAATTCGATCTCGGCGGTGTCAGGCACGACAATGGGACGATTCGATAGTGTGAACGGGCAGATCGGCGTGACGACGATCGCGTTCATCGATGGGTAGATTATCGGCCCGCCAGCTGAAAGGTTATAAGCCGTCGAGCCGGTCGGCGTTGCGATTATCAGGCCGTCGGCACGGTAGCGTGTTACGAACTGGCCGTTTAAGGCGACCTCGATCTCGATGATGCGGGCGAGAGCGGCCTTATTTATCACTACGTCATTAAGCACGCGGCCCTTTGCCAGCATTCGGTCGCCACGCCAGTGTTCGACCGAGATCATCACGCGTCGGTCGATATCATAGCTGCCGTCGAGTATCGATTCGATCGCCGTATACATCTCTTCGATGCGAAAATCCGTCAAATAACCGAGACTGCCGTAATTGATGCCGAGCACCAGAACGTCCGCTTCGCCAAACAGTCGCGCGGTCGAGATCATCGTGCCGTCGCCTCCGAGCACTACGATGAGATCGGCGTTATCGCATTTTGAAGTATCGGGTTCTGACGCCGGATCGCTTTCGACCGCTTCGGTAGGGCAGACGGGTTCGTCAAGAACGGAGACGCCGCGTGCGGTGAGCCAGGCGGATAGTTCTCCGGCTGTCTTGAACGCGTCGGTATGTCCGGGCTTTACGACGATGGCTGCTCGTTTGATCGTGCGGTCGGGCATAAATGGTGATCGGTCAGGTAATTATACTTTGAAAAAGCGCGATCGCCGAACTGTTTACCCTTACTGTCCGGCAGCCGATGCAATGTGCCGCGGCCGCCAAATTCGCTTTGAATAGCGGTGGCGGTTTGGTAAGATACGGGATTGTCCCGAAAAATCCAATAACTCAAGTTTGAATCAGTAAATACCGATGTTAAAGCTTTTCACCCGTCTTGAACGGACCCGTAATTTCGTGCTGCTTATCTTCGCAGTGGTAATGGTCCTGAGCCTTGTGCTCTTTTATGCCCCGACGCGCGGCGATCTGAGTGCGAACCTTTCCGCGAGCACGGAAACGGTCGCGACGGTCGGCGGCGAGGCCATCACTGTCGGCGAGATCGCCCGGCAAAAGGAAATGTACAGCCAAATGATGCAGGGCAGGCCGTTTCCGGCAAAGTCTGCATTGAATAATTCGATCTCGGGAAGGATCATCCGCGTTGAGGCCGAAAGGCTTGGGCTTACTGCTTCAGACGCAGAGGTTGCTGCACTTATCCGTACGCAGAACATGCCGACAGATGGAACTCCTTTTGACCAGACACGCTATGAACAGGGCGTTACGGCACAATACGGCAGCGTGCGGTTTTATGAAGAGATGATCCGCGACGAGGTCAGCGGCCGCAAACTGCAGGCCTTTATCACATCGGGCGTGACCGTTTCGGAAGAAGAGATCATCGAAGATTTCCGCCGCTCGAACACGAAATTTGACCTTTCATACATAGCGTTGACGCCGGCCGACCTCGCAAAGGCGATCACTCCGACCGATGCGGAACTTCAGGATTATTTCGAGAAGAACAAATCGTCGTATTACATAAGCGTTCCGCAGAAAAAGATCCGCTACGTTTACGTCAGCACGGCGAAGATCGGCGAAAAGCTGCCGATCGCAGAAGCAGATCTTAGGGCCGAATATGACAAACTGCCGCCGGAACGTAAGAAATCGGGCGTTTTGGGACAAGAGATCGTGCTGCGTGTCTCGAAGCCGGAGTTCGAGAATCAGGTCTCGGCTCGTGCCGCGGAGCTGGTCTCACGACTGAAAGAGGGCGGCGAGACAGTTTCGCAGGAGAAATTTGCTGAGATCGCGAAGGGATATTCTGAGAATGCTGCCACTTCGGCAAATGGCGGAGCTCTGCCGGGGCCGGTCCGACAGGCTTCGACGCCCTCGGACGATCCGTATCAGCGTCTGCTGGGAATGGCTCCGGGTGAGATAACCGAGCCGATCAGCTATAAAGGAAGGTTCTTTATACTTCGCCGCGGCGAGGATGTGCCGAAGTCGTTCGAGGACGCGAGGAAAGAGCTTGAGGTGAGTATGCGTAACCGCCGTGCTTATGAGGCCGCAGCGGCCCTTGCAGAGCGTGCGACGCAGGCACTGAAAGAGAACAAGGACGCACAGGCGACCGCACAGCAGTTTGCAGCGGAGGCCAATTCGACACCGGCCGAGATGGTTCGCGAGACGGCTTTCATCAAGCCGGGCGATACGGTTGAGAACATCGGTATCTCACCGCAGTTTGAAGAAGGCATCGCCGGACTGCAGAACCCGGGCGACGTTGGTGAAAAGATACCAGTGTCGGGCGGTTTTGCGTTGCCGCTATTGGTCGAGACCAAAGGACCGCGTGATGCTGAATTTGTGGAGGTCAAGTCGCAGCTCGTCGAGGTGGTCAAGCTCGAGCAGGCACGTGCACGTGCCGAGCAGATCGCGAATCAATTGGCAGCAGCGGGAAGTGCAGGTGCACTTAGCGGTGCCGCAAGCGGCCAGAACCTGACCGCTCTAGAAGCAAAGGCGTTTACGGTCGGTTCACCGCTCGGCGAAGGCCCTGCGGCGACGACCAATGAGGCCCTTGAGAACGCGATATATGCTCTGAAAGAGGGCGAAGTAACAAAGACACCGATCAAGATCGGCGAGAATTACTACATCGTTGCCGTGACAAAACGTGAAGACGCCAGCATGGAGGAATTCGCGAAGCAACGGACCACGCTGATGGAACAGGCACTTGCGACAAAGCGTAACGAGGTATTCTCAGATTACCTCGCAGCAGCGAGACAGCGAATGGAAGCGGACGGCGACATCCGTATCTACAACGACGTTCTCGCCAAGATCGATGCCGCTGATGCCACAGCAGCTCCGGCCGGACTTCCGCAATTCCCGGGAATGCCCCCTCAGCAATAGGCACGTAAATTGGATCAAAGAATCGGCGGCTCGGATGCATTCCGGCCGCCGATCTTGTTTTAAGGTGTTGCGGCGACGGCAGGTCACAGGATCAATACCGTTTTTGCGGCGGACGGGCGGTCGGGCTCCACTCTTAATTTCCGTCGCTCCTCCGGAGCGGGATCTAATTATCGACCATTCCTGTGGTTGAAACCACAGGCTAATCTCCGTAACGCCTTCGGCGTAGGACTGCCGGGTCGAATCTCCGCTGCGTCTCTGGAGCGCCGGGTTTCCTGTGTTTGATACCACAGGCCAATTCGTTACGTCCTGTATGACAAAAAGAAGGACAGCCCCGATCAACGGAGCTGTCCTTTTTGTTAGCCAATTGGTTAGCGTTATGCTTTGCCGATCGCCTTCAGGTAGCGGCCAAGTTCCTGCCGCACCTTCGGGAACAGGAAGAACAGGCCGATCATGTTCGGAAAGACCATCGCAAGGATCATCGCATCAGAGAACGCGAGGACCGATCCGAGCGAAGCTGCCGCACCGATCACGACGAAGATGCAGAAGAGCACCTTGAAGGAAAGGTCAGCTGCCTTTGATCTGCCAAAGAGGAATTTCCATGACTGCAATCCGTAGTAGGACCACGAGATCATCGTCGAGAAGGCAAAGAGCACGATCGCGATGGTCAGAACCACGTTGAAGCCGGGCAGTACATCGTTATAAGCACGGGCCGTAAGATCTACGCCGTTAACGGCTTCCGATCCGATCATAACGTTCCCATTTATGCCGCCGTATTGGAAGTAGCCGTCCATGTTGAACAGTACGATGACGATCGCTGTCATGGTGCAGATGACAACCGTATCAATAAACGGTTCGAGCAGGGCGACGATGCCTTCGCTGGCGGGATATTTTGTTCGTACGGCCGAGTGGGCGATGGCCGCCGAACCGGCACCGGCTTCGTTAGAGAACGCCGCACGCCTGAAGCCCTGAATGATGACGCCTGCAATGCCGCCAACAGCCGCCGTCGGAGTAAATGCTCCCGAGATGATCTGTCCGATCGCAGCAGGGATCTCAGTGAAGTGAGCCAATATGATGATCAGCGAAGCGATGATATAAATGATCGCCATCAGCGGGACCAGCTTTTCGGTAACCTTTGCGATACGCTTGATGCCGCCGATGATGACGACCGCGACCAGGATCGCCATAACGATACCGATGATGGTACGGGCCGAACCGCTGGCGCCCATGTCGAACATCGTCGTGATCTGGCTTGTCGCCTGATTAGCCTGGAAAGCATTGCCGCCGCCAAACGAACCGCCGACACAGAAGACTGCGAAAATGACCGCAAGAACCTTGCCCACCGGGCCCATTTTCAGATCGGCAAAGCCGCGAGAAAGGTAATACATCGGGCCGCCGTGAACGGTACCGTCTTTATCTACGTCGCGATATTTAACACCGAGCGTACATTCAACGAACTTCGACGACATACCGAGCAGACCGGCGATTATCATCCAAAGCGTTGCTCCTGGGCCGCCGATGCCGATAGCGATGGCGACGCCGGCAATGTTGCCGAGCCCGACCGTACCCGAAACAGCAGTGGCAAGTGCCTGAAAATGGTTGACCTCGCCGTGGTGACTTTCGTCCTTGATCGTGTCCGGTATATCGCCGTCGACAATATTTAGCTCCGCTTTATCGACGTGCGGCTCGTGATGGTCTGGGTCATCCGCCATCTCGATATCGTCGTATTTGCCGCGAACGACCTCCAGGGCAAGCGGGAATCTGCGGATATTGATGAATCCGAACGCGATCGTGAAGAACGATGCACCGCCGATCAGTAGATACAGGATGATCGGTATATTAAAAGGCTCAGGGAGCGGGGCCGCGTAAAACACCAGAGCTTCCCAACCGTCAGCATATGGTTTGAAAGCCGCATCGATCCGTTCATCCAGCCCGCGTTCCTGTGCAAACGATAGGACCGGCAAAACAAAGATCGTCAAAAGATAAAGAAAAGCTTTAGAGACACTGTGAGTCATTTTCACCTCGGATCGGGATCAAATTTTTTACGTGTTCGGGCGGTTACGAAAGCCCTTGGATCGGAAAACGCGTTAGCGTGTGGAAATACGTAACTAAGCGTGTAAATGTTTACAAGCGTGCATTATACCCGATTCGGATGGCTTGTCTAACGGAACTCGGCTAAAATCGCGTGGTATGGAGCAGATCGATAAAGCGAGGCTGGGCGATATGCCGAGCGAAGACTTTCGACGATACGGTTACGAGATCGTCGATCGCATCGCCGCGTATTTTGATCAGATCGAAGATCTGCCGGTGCTGTCGCAGATCGAGCCGAACTCGCTTAAACGAGCGTTGCCCGAAACCGCTCCGGAAAGCGGTGAGAGTTTTGATGCCGTGCTGAAAGACGTCGACGAATTGATCTTGCCCGGCGTGACGCACTGGAATCACCCAAACTTTCACGGACTTTTCTCCACATCGGCATCATCCGTCGGCGTTTTCGGCGAAATGCTGGCGTCGGCCTTTGATATGAAGGCGATGCTTTGGCGGACGGCACCTGTGTCGGCCGAGCTTGAAGATGTAACGCTCGGCTGGCTGAGTCGAATGCTCGGGCTTCCTGATAGTTTTGACGGAATCATCTACGACACGGCCTCGGTTTCGACGATGCATGCCATCGCGGCAGCCAGGGAGCGAGCAGATCTCGACATTCGCGAGCAGGGAATGAGCGGCCGGCAGGACTTGCCGCTGCTGCGCGTCTATTGTTCTGAGCAGGTGCATTCCTCTATCGACAAATCGTGCATTGCTCTTGGTTTAGGGATGCGTTCGCTGCGAAAGATCCCAACGAATGACCGGTTCGAGATGCGTGCCGATGAGCTCGAAAAAGCGATCGAGCAAGATATTGCTGCGGGGTATCGCCCGATCTGCGTGATCCCCACGATAGGAACGACATCGACATCTAGTATCGATCCCGTCGATGCGATCGCCGGTATTTGCGAGCGGCACAAATTGTGGCTGCACGTGGACGCGGCCTATGCAGGTTCAGCAGCGATCGTGCCTGAGATGCGTGAGCTTTTTCGCGGATGGGAACGTGCAGATTCCATCGTGATGAACCCGCATAAATGGCTTTTCACGCCGTTCGATCTCTCGATACTGTATTGCCGTGATATGGCGATGCTCAAGAATGCGTTCTCGCTGACGCCTGAGTATCTGCGAACGACAGACGATGCGGCGGTAAAGAACGGGATGGATTACGGCGTGCAGCTCGGACGGCGCTTTCGTGCCCTGAAGCTTTGGTTCGTGATCCGATATTTCGGCCGCGAAGGCCTGATATCACGCATAAGGGAACACATTCGGCTCGCACGGTTGTTTGCGACCTGGGTCGAAGATTCGCCGGAGTTTGAGATGATGGCGCCTGTTCCGTTCGCCCTTGTATGTTTTCGGGCGCGTCCGGCCGGTGTGGAAGACCTTGATGTATTGAACGAGGCGATAATGAACGAGATAAACGCCTCTGGCGAGGCATATCTGTCGCACACCAAGCTTAACGGCGAGTTTACGCTGCGATTGTCGGTCGGCAGTATTCGCGTCGAGGAACGGCACCTTAAGAAAGTGTGGAATTTGCTGAACGAGCGGCTTAGTGAGCACCTGCAAAACGGAATTTCGGGCGGCAGCACTATATAGGAATTTAAATCTGCATGGTTTGTGGCAGGCGAAATAGATCACATGGAATTTGTTAAGGAAAGTGTGATCAGGGCGTCGCCCGAACGTGTCTTTGCCTTTCACGAGCTGCCGGATGCGTTTGAGCGTCTGGTTCCGCCGTGGGAAGATGCCACTGTTGTTCAAAAGGCGGATATCTCTGAGATCGGTTCTCGTGCCATCATTGAGCAAAAGATCTTCGGCATCGTACCGTCGAGATGGGTCGCGGAGCATACTGCTTACGATCCGCCGCATTCTTTTGAGGACGTTCAGATATCAGGGCCGTTCGCCAGCTGGCGTCACCGGCACATCATCACGCCCCACGCCGATGGTGCAATGCTTCGGGACGAAATAGAGTTTGAACCGCCGATGTCGATCATCGGTGATCTTGCGGCCCCGCTTTTCATACTGCCGCGTATCACAAGGATGTTCGACTACCGGCATCAGGTAACTAAAGAGTGGTGCGAAAGCGACGCCGATCGCTGAATGATCTTATGCTGACACATATCGTTTGTTGGAAATACCGCCCTGAAACCAGTGATGAAGAGAGGGCAGAGCATATTCAAAAGCTTCGGGATCTTCCCGATCATATTCCGGACATCATTTCGTTCAGCGTAGGTTCTGACATTCTCGGCCTTGACCGGTCGTTCGATACGGGGCTGGTCGCGATATTCCGCGACCGTAAAGCTTTGGATGTTTACACCGACCATCCGGAACACCAGATCGTCGCCGCGTATGGGAAACAGGTCGCCGAACGCGTGGTTTCGGTCGATTTCCTCTCTGACAGTGCTGACGGGCAAACGAAAAACAGCTAGGCTACATCCTAAAAAGGCGATCTCATACATTTAAGATACGTTTAAGATATGAATAAAGTATTGAGGAACTCCCTCGCCGCGGCCGCGATGATGCTGGTAGTATCCGGTGCCGCTTTGGGTCAGCAGGTGCGCCGCACGCCGTTTGACGTTGCGGGCTACAAGCTCGACGTCGCGCTTGAGCCGGTCGATAACCGTTTGACCGCAACGGCCGACGTGACCTTTACACCTCTGGAAGATACGCGATCGGTCACGTTTGAGCTAAACGGCTCGTTGAAGGTCGAATCGATCACGCGTGTTGCCGGGACGGCGGAACCGTCAGCAACCGGCAGAACGCAGCCACGCAATGCAACCTCGCCTGCAGCTCCGCAGATCACTTTCGTTCAAGATCAGGTCGGTGTTTCGGACCTCGGGCCGAGCGTACGGATCGATCTCGGCGACAACGTTCCTAAGGGATTGCCGATAACACTCCGTTTCAAATACAGCGGTATCCTGAATACTCCGCAGGGTGGACCGCTGCTTGCCAAGCGTCTCGCGTATATCGGCCCTAATGAAGGTTATCTAATGTACGCGGCTCGCTGGTTCCCGTTCCATGACTATGCGGCTGATCTCGCGACCGCCGATATTACTATCGCGATCCCGGCCGGCCTTCAGGTCGTTGGATCCAGCGATCAGCCGGTAACGGCCGCGGGCGGCAAATACCGCTTTGTGCAATCGACACCCGGCCTGGTCGGTAATCTTGCTTATGGAAAGTTCGTCAGCCGTGAGCTTAAATTCGGCGATTACCAGATACAGTTCAACACGCGGCCCGGCAGCGATGGCCTGATACAGACCTACGCCGAAACACTCGGCAATGCTCTCGAATATTACACACAAAAATTTGGAAGGCCGGCGATGGGAAATCGCTACGTCGTCGCACAGATCGATGACGAGAGCCTCGATTTCTACACCGCGCCGGGAATGCTCTTTATCTCGAGCCGTCAGTTCGATCAGGTCCGCGGTGTTACGGAAGAACGGCTGCAGCGTGAGGCAGCCTATCAGTGGTGGGGACAGACCGTCGGCTTAAAGTCTTTTGACGATGCATGGCTGTCACAGGGACTTGCGGAATACTCAGCGTTCTCGCTTCGGGAAAGCCAATTATCGGGTGCACGGCTCGATGACCTGCGACGCGAACTGCTTGAGAAATCGCTGACATTCGAGCAGACCGCATCGCTGCTGCGGACGCCGGCAAATCTCGACGATCAATCGACCGCCTATCAATACATAATGTTTGCGAAGGGAGCTTTAGTATTCAAACTTCTTCGCGACACCTTGGGCGAACAGAAGTTTAACGAACTGCTGCGAACGCACCTGAACGAGAACCGCGGAAAGAACGTTTCGATAGACGATTTCGAGCAGCTTACGTCGCGGATAGCGGGCCAGCCGATGCGATATTTCTTTGCTCGCTGGGTCGAGGGCACCGGCGTGCCGGAATTTATGGCGGATTATCTGATCATCAGAACGCGCGGCGGGAAGTTTGTCGCACGCGGCACCGTAAAACAGAATTACGACAATCTGCGGCTGCCGGTCGATGTGCAGCTGCGGTCCGAGGGCGAAGGCGGGCTTAAGACCGTCACGCTAAACATGGACGAAGCCAGTGCGGATTTTAATATTGAATCTGACGGCAAGCCGCTCGATGTGGTGATCGATCCGCATTACAAGCTTTTGAGAATATCGCCCGATCTTCGCGTCTCTTCGATCGCGCGCCGCGGTATCGAGCAGATGAAGGAAGGTAACTATGCCGACGCGCAGACGCAGTTTGAAGAGGCACTGAAGCTTGACCGTTCGAACGCGTGGATCTATTACCACCTCGGCCTGCTGTTCCTTGAGCAGCGGAACTACGACGTTGCGATCGAGAACTTCAAAGCCGCTCGCGATCTTGGGGCTCAGGGCTCGGCACGGCCGGGTTGGCTTTACGTCTGGTCTGAGATCAAGATGGGCAACGCCTACGACGCGAAAGGCGACCGCACGCGTGCCACCGCCGCATATTCACGAGCAGAAAAGCTCGGTGACGATTACGACAACGCACAGGAAGCGGTAAAACGCTACCAGGCGACGCCGTATGATCCCCGCGATAAAGCGGCCACGGCTTCGAAGTAAGAACGAGTAGAGCGTGAAGGTGTAATTACCTTAGGCCGTCTGAGCAGACGGCCTTTTCGATTGAAGATCAGGCATAACTCTTGTAGTTTCAACAGAAAACTCACCTCGAACGCCGACCGTGGCTGCCTGAACCTAACACTTTTCGACAAAAATAAAGACATTTGTTACGTGACTTTGGTCTTTTGTCACGAGACTTTTTAAATTTGTCACGAGACTTTGGTCTTTTGTCACGAGACTTTTTAAATTTGTCACGAGACTTTGGTCTTTTGTCGCGAGACTTTTTAAATTTGTCGCGAGACTTTAGTCTTTTGTCACGTGACATTTCTCTTTTGTTACGTAACAAAAGTCCAAAGTTACGCAACTTTGGCCCTTTTTTAGTTGATCTTCCTCCGGTGCTGCCCGATCATCGGGCGTGGGACCGGTTTGAGGAGCTTCGGCGTACCGTTAGCGGATCAGGGCGTCAGCGGCTGCTTCGCCGGTTTCAATGGCGCCTTCCATAAAACCTTGCCAATCAGCGATATGTTCGCCTGCGAAGAGCACTTTGCCGTGCGGGCGTGCGAGTATCGGCCGGATCCCGAACCATTGGCCGGGGCGATAGAGAGCATATGCGCCTTCAGTATATTCATCACGCTGCCATGCGTAGGATGCGATGCCGCGGGCGAGCTGCGGGGCGTTCGGGTTGAAGTCCAGGAGGTCACGGGTGATAAGGTCCATCCGCCGGGCATCGTCTTGCGAGGCAAGCACGTCAGCTTTATCGCCGATGGCGTAGGCGGTCAGAATACCTTCGCGGCCGGGCTGGTTCTGCGTCGAGTGGAAATAATAATGCGATGTGGTATCCGACACCATCGAAAAGTTTTCATCCTTCCAAAATCGCTCGCTATATAGAACAGAATTCTTGATGATGCGTGCGTAAGAAAGTTTCTTCGCAGCGTCTGCCTGGGCTGCAGGCAGGCCCGGATCGAACTTGATCTTTCGCAGGCTTGCGATCGGCGCCGTGCAGATGCACGCGTCGGCACGGAACGATTCACCTGATGTCTTCACGCTAACGATCCCGGCACGCTGAGAAACCTCGGTTACCTTAACGCCGGTGCGAATGTTCGCCTCGCCGATACGCTTTGCGAATTCCTGAACGAGCCGCGAATTGCCGCCGGTCATTTTGTAATCCATCTCGTTCTTGGGACTTGATTCGGCATACTCTGCCAACGCGGCGAAAGCTGAGACATGACGGATGGATTCGCCGAAATCGGTGCTGTCTGCAAGTTCGCGAAGAATAAGATCGTCGCGGGTAAAGCCGATATTGGAAAGATGCTGCCACCAATCGGTTCGGTCGATCCTGTTCTTTTGCAAGGTGGTCAGACGCTCGTAGCCGGCGATCATTTTTTCCCAGCCCGCCCGAGCCTGCGGTGAAAAACCCCAGGTGCCGGGCCGCGATACCTTTCCATTTTGCAGAAGGTAGTCGTCAAACTGATGACGCTGGAGAGGAATGTTGAAATCTTTGCAGAGCGCCTGGATGCGTTCGTGGCTTTCGCCGACCCATTCCGCACCGAGCTCGCAGATCAGGTCCTTATTTTGCGGAAGCGAATGCGAAAAGACACGGCCGCCGACGCGGTTTCGGGCCTCAAGGACCGTTACATCCCAACCCGCATTCTTTAACTTAAAGGCCGAAGAAAGGCCCGCCAGGCCCGAGCCGATAATTACGCAGGTCCGCTTTCGTCGTGTCTGTCCAATTGCGGTCTGCGAGCCGATGGCGACACCTGCGGCCGCACTTCCAATGATCTTTAGAAAGTCTCTGCGGTTTGTCATTTGTGTTCCGGTGGGAGTTTTGCAGTCCGGGCTACTTTATCAGAGTGTAACGCCGTATGTCAGCCGGAGCGGCCAAAAGGGTCGAAAGCTTTTCGCGGGCTGCAGTAAGATGAGCCGATTCGAGATGTGCATCGAGCGAGGCGTCATCCGCCCATTCCTCGATAAAAGTGAAGTCGGTCGGGTCGGCAGTGTTTTGATGAAGCTCGTACGTAACGCAGCCGTCCTCAGCACAGGTCGGTTCGATCAAACCAAGCAAGACCTCGCGGGTTGCGTCAATGGTTTCGGGTTTTGATATCAGATGTGCGACTACTCTAATTGACATTCTTAGTTCGAAAATTCTCGTGACGCAGTATCGCGTATGCTCGGTTTCTTGTTTTCCAACCTCAGCTGGGACGGGGCGACGTTCCCCTCATAATAGCCTCCAAAACCAGAATCGCGGTAAGTCTCGGAAGGAGTTACCTTCACCCATATAAAAACACCGCCCCGAACGTGTCCCATCGACAATATTTCAAACGGGAAGTGCAGCACAGCGGACACAGTTCTAATCCAGAATGGCCAGATCGTTTCTCGGGCCGGGAATTCAACAATGCCGCTCGCGTTCGTTGCGAAAGCTTCGACCTTTTCATCCAGGGGAAAGCCCTTCGTTTGGCGTGTCACCAAAAGGTTTTGAATAGGAACTCCCTTCTCGTCTATAACTTCTAACCTGTAGGTGGGAATGACCTCAACCGGTATCGGAACTAGACCTACGAAAAGCGTTAGACACAGAAGTGAAATGAGCACTCGTCGAATAGTGTATTTTCTGGTCGACCCATCGTCCGTATGATCCACGATCCGTGTCATTCCTAAATTATCGTCGTAACGATCTCGCGGATGCTTCGCTGCAGTTCGCGGTCGTCGGTGATGGGCGAAACGATCGCTACCTCAGCGGCGTCGATGGGCGAAATGCCTTTAGCGATCATCTGTGCGGCGTAGATGAGCAGGCGTGTTGAAACGCCTTCTTCAAGGCCGTGGCCGCGGAGGTTTCGGACCTTTTGCCCGACGCGTACGAGGTCGCCTGCCATGGCTTCATCAATACCGCCTTCCTTCGCGACGATCTGTGTCTCGGCCTCGATGTCGGGGTAGTCGAATTCCATCGCGACGAACCGTTGTCGGGTCGACTGTTTCAGGTCTTTCAAGATCGATTGATAGCCGGGATTGTACGAGACAACGAGCATAAACTCAGGAGGAGCTTCGATGATCGTGCCGCGTTTTTCTATTGGAAGCCGACGGCGATCGTCCGTGAGCGGATGAATGATCACGACGGTATCCTTTCGGGCCTCGACCACCTCGTCAAGATAGCAGATCGCTCCGGCGCGAACCGCTGCGGTCAAAGGGCCATCGTGCCAGACGGTCTCTTCGCCCTCGAGGAGGAAGCGACCGACAAGATCGGTCGAAGAAAGGTCCTCATGGCAGGCGACGGTGATCAGCGGTCGATTAAGCCGATGGGCCATGTACTCCACAAAACGCGTCTTGCCGCAGCCTGTCGGGCCCTTTAGCATCGCGGGAAGCTTCGCTGCGTATGCCGCCTCAAAAAGCTCGATCTCTTTGCCGATCGGTAAGTAAAAGGGTTCGTCGGCTACTTTGTATTTCTCGACCGCAAGTTCCATTTCGCTGATAGTTTACCAAATCAGATCGGCGTGAACTATTGCGGCCATTATGGTCGGATCATTAAGCCTTGAACTTATCCCAATCGCCCCAGATCGCCAGCGTTACGCCTGCCGCCTGCATGTTAACGAACAGCGTTTTGCCATCGGGCGAGAATGTTGAACCCGCAAATTCGCTACGCGGGAAATCTTTGCTGATGTTGCGGGCAAGGTTCGCCATTTTTCCTTCAGGCGTCATGATCCGCACGAAATTCTTTGACTCAGTGCCGGCGTAATCGCCGTCCTCACATATCGTGATCAGGCCGGTTTTCGGGACCAGGCAGATGTTGTCCGGCATAAAGAGCACATTGCGATCAGGTGATTCAAAAACCAGCGTGAGTTCGCCGGAATCCTTACCCGTAGGACGGTAAGACCATATCTGTCCGCCTTTGTTATCGCCGCCGCTGGTCGACGTAAAGAAGACCCGGCCATCGCGGTCGATCTCGCATCCCTCAAGGCGCGAGAATGAAGCTCCGCCTTTCGCAGCGCCCTGTTTGTGCACCGCACGCGGATCGAGGTCTGCCTCTTCAGGATCGGGCCGGTCGATGGTCACCCATTCGGCCGGGAGCGATGCGCCGACCGTTTGGCCCGACCGCGTGTCGTATTCCGGCTTTCCTTTTACCGCAAGCATTTGAAGCGTGCCGCCTTCAGCAAGGCGTTTATTACGCTTCGGGACAAATCGGTAGAAGCCGCCGGGATTGTAGTCTTCGGTCTCGTAAACGATGCCGGTCTTGCGGTCGACCGCGACGGCTTCGTGAACAAAGCGGCCCATCGCCGTGAGCGGTACGGGAGCGACCTCAGCATTTGCTGACGCGGGAACTTCGAAACAGTAACCGTGACGTTTCGGAAAGCCGCCCGTCTTTGCGCCGCTTGAATTGGTGCGAACTGAAGGCCCAAGCGTCGTCTCTTCACACGTTATCCAACTGCCCCAAGGCGTCGGTCCGCCGGCACAATTGATCAACGTGCCGGACAGGCTCACAAAGTCACGGACAAGCGTGTTCGTCCGCGGGTCGATGACCAAGGTTGTCGTCCCGCCGCCGCAAGTGTCGTCATAATGGCTGCGGCTGCCGATACCAGAGTTCGGGCGCGGAATGCTGCCGCCCGCCACTTCATGATTTCGGACGATCCTCAATTCTCGCCCGACCTTGAACGTCCACATTCCGTCGTGAGCTGCCGGAGTGGGACGTCCGTCAGACATCTCTGCTCCGCGCTTGCCGATCACGTTATATTCAAAACCTTTCGGCAAGGAAATAAACATTTCGCCGGTGTTTTTTGACGGCGTCGGAAACAGATCTCCATAACCGTAGGCACGATAGCGGCTGAGAAGGGAAGGCGATGACAGCTCAGCACGGTTGTTCAACGAAAAGCCGGCGAAGGCGAGGCCACCGGAGAAGAGCCAGATGTTTTTAATGAATGATCTGCGTTTCATTGGGTAAGCGATCGTCCCGGAATATACGAAAGGTTACATCTAATCGGAAGGCTATTTCAAGATTTGCAAGACGATGTTACGTCGATGTAACGTGACTGAATGAACGAGATCCGGCTTGTCGAAACGCCTGAGGACATAGAGGTCGTGGCGAAGCTTTTTCGAGAATACGAGTCGTGGCTTGGGTTGGACCTGTGTTTTCAAGGCTTTGAGGAAGAACTGGCGGGATTGCCTGGGAAGTACTCTGCTCCAGACGGCAGGCTTTATCTCGCGATAGTCGATGGCGAGCCCGCAGGCTGCATCGCCTTGCGAAAGCTCGAGGAGGGCATCTGCGAAATGAAGCGGCTGTACCTCAACGAGCGGGCACGAGGCCAAGGCATCGGCCGGAAACTTATTGAAAAAGTGATCGCGGACGCACGTGAGATCGGCTATAAGAAAATGCGCCTCGATACTTACCCTGCGAAAATGGGCAAAGCCGTAAGCCTTTATCAGGTTTACGGCTTTACCGAGATCGACGCGTATTATCCAAACCCGCACGCTGACACGCTCTTTATGGAGCTGAGCCTTTGATCAAGCGTCGCGGCCGAAGCTGTTGCCATACTCCGACGGCGGCGGTGGTGTTGTATATGTCGTCGGAGCGTGAATAGCCGGGAAGACCTGGCGGTACGCAAATGCAAACGAAGAGGTGACGATCGGCAACGCAAAGATCCAGCCAATGCACAGGGCAAGCACCCCAACGAACATTATCGCCCAGATCAATATCGCGAGCACGATGATGCCGCCGACGTTTGACCAGGCTGCTTTTGCACTAAGCTTCAATGCTTCGATCGGTCCGATGTTGTGCTCGATCACGAGCGGGATGGCGAATACAAATGAAATGCTCCAAACGATCGCGAAGATCGCGTAGAGGGCTACGAAGATAAGATACGCCGCAAGAAATCCGCCAGCGATCGCTACATCACTGCCGCTTTGATAAAAATCGCCTCCGCCGCCGGTCGTGCCGGTTGCCTGAAGGATCGTGCTTGAGACATTCGCGAAGATATCAAAGATCTGCCAGACTATCCCGGGAATGGCGATCACCACACCCACGGCAAGCGTCTGGCCAAACTTCTCAAAGCCCTTGAACATCATTCCGAAGTCGACCGGTTCGCCGCGCATATCACGCAGCAGCACGTAATAAACGCCGGCCGTGATCGGTCCCATCAATAGAATGTTCAGACACGGAATGCAGCTGACCAACACAAATGCCAGAACGGCAATGCCGAGGTACATTCCATAATTCGGCTTGATGAGGTTCCAGGCGTTGCTTACACAACCGGACGCGTCGATAGCGCCCTTATAATACTGAATGTTCGTCATTATTAATTGAAAGACGGGTGGTCTACGGTCGAGCAAAATGATAACCGAATTATACCGCTGAAGTAAACAGAATTGCGGAACTTACGGTTTGGTCCAGGAAAGTGTGTAGGCGGGTGGGACGTTCTTGACGATGAGGGAGCTGCGTTTCGATTTACCATATCGCTGACGCATAAAGTCGCGTAGCTTGATCGCCGACGGAAAATAATATCCGTGTGCGTACTGGAATGTTCTGAAGGTGCAGCCCTGCTGCATAAAGCCATCGACCTGGTGCATTATTCGTTCGCCAACGTCGTTCGGCAGCGAGACGAAGGGCAGACAGCAAATGACGTAGCCAACCTTGCCTAGCCCGGACCGGCGATGGATCTCGAGTGCGTCAACAGCGTTTCCCTGGACAATGCTCAACTGCGGATAATTGCGGCGCAGGGATCTGACAAGCGATCCGTCAAGCTCGACGCCAAGATATGAACTATCGTCAGGCACGACGTCCTGGATGAATTTCGTGATCGCTCCGGTGCCGACGCCAAGCTCAAGAATGATGTTGTTTTCCGAGGGCTTGATCCCTTGCAGCATTTTCTGAGCGAGCTCCGGCGAACTCGGCGCGATCGAACCGACCTTGGCCGGATTCTTTAGAAATGCCTGCAGAAATTCAATGTTTTCGTTCATCAAAAAGAGCTAGCTCGCAGGCGTTGTGGCCTCTGCTGCCTGTTCACCGCTATCGGAGTTAGTGCTGACCGCCATTTTATAACCGCATTCCTCGTTTTTGCAATACAGGAACGTACCGTCCTTCTTCGTGGTCTTCTGCAGAAGTATCGGCGACTTGCATTCGGGACAAGGCTGTGCGATCGGCTTGTCCCAATATACCTCATCGCATTTCGGGTAATTCACGCAGCCGTAAAAGACCTTTCCGCGGCGTGATTTCTTTATCGCGATGTCACCGCCGTCCTTGGGGCACTTAACATCGAGCACTTCACGCTTTACGTAATCGCACTTCGGATAGTTGGAGCATGAAACGAACTCGCCGAATCGTCCTTGCCGGCGGACCAGGTTGGCCCCATCCTTCGGACAGATCTCGTCGAGCGGAACCGGCGCTGCGACGGGTTTTTGATCGCCTTTAGCGATCTTGCGGATGTTCTTGCATTCAGGGTAGCCTGTGCAGCCGTAAAATGAACCGAAGCGGCCTTTTTTCAGGGCCATATCTTTACCGCAAAGTTCGCAGACGGGAACTTCTTCAACCTCACCGCCCTCGGCCGACTCGTCACGCTTCTTCGCAACTTCGCGAGTATTCTTGCATTCCGGATAATTCTCGCAGGCGAGGAATTGCCCGAACCTGCCGAACTTTATTACCATCCCCGAACCACATTTCTCGCAGACCTCGTCGGTCGGGATCGAGGTCTTCTTCATGTTCTTGATGGTCTCGGCGGCGACCTCAAGGTCCTTGGAAAACTTGTCGTAGAAACCGCGAAGAGCTGAACGCCAATCGAGCTTACCGTCCTCGATATCGTCTAGGGCTAGCTCCATTCGGGCGGTGTACGCGGTATTGAAAATGTCGTCAAAGCTCGCGATCAGCAGGTCGTTGACCGTTGTGCCAAGCGGAGTCGGGTGGAATCGGCCCTCGACCTTTTCAACGTACTCGCGATCCTGGATCGTGGTCATGATCGCGGCGTATGTTGACGGCCGGCCAATACCTTTCTCTTCGAGCGCTTTGACCAGGGTCGCTTCGGAGTATCGCGGCGGCGGCTCCGTAAAATGCTGATTCGGCGTGATCGAGTTGAGCCTGAGCTTTTCGCCGGCGGTTACGAGCGGCAGATTGAGTTCCGCATCTTCGTCCTCCGCATCAGCAGGACGTTCTTCACGGGCTTCCTGATAGACCTTAAGAAAACCGTCAAACTTCTGAACTGAGCCGGTTGAGCGAAATATCATTCGGCCCGCTTTAATATCGATCGTGGTCTGATCGAAAACGGCAGGCGTCATCTGTGATGCGACGAACCGCTGCCAGATCAGGCGATAAAGCTTGAGCTCATCGGGGCCAAGCAGAGAACTAAGGCTTTCAGGCGTCCGGTTTACATCCGTCGGCCTGATGGCTTCGTGAGCATCTTGAGCATCTTTCTTCCCGCGGTAAACGTTGGGCTTGGCCGGTAGGTAGCGATCACCATATTGTGAGCCGATGAATCCACGGGCATTCTCGATCGCGGCGTCTGACACGCGGATCGAATCCGTTCGCATATAGGTGATAAGGCCGACCGCACCTTCTGAGCCGAGTTCGATGCCCTCATAAAGCCGTTGTGCGGTGGACATCGTTTTCTTCACGGAAAAGCCGAGCTTGCGGGCGGCATCCTGCTGCAGTTTTGAGGTGATGAACGGCGGTGTTGCGTTTCGTTTCCGTTCCTTTGTGGCAACCGAATCGACGATGAAGTCGCTCTTTTCCGCCTCTGCGACGAGCTCGTCCGAGATGGCCTTGGAATTTATGTGGATCTCGCCCGGCTTTACGTCTTCATCAAACTTTCCTGACTTTACGGTCTTGTCATCGATCTTAAAGAGCTTTGAATCAAAACTGGGAGGGACGGACGCCGTCAGATTCGCAACGATCGACCAGTATTCCGTTTTAATGAACGCCTCGATCTCACGCTCGCGTTCTACGACCAAGCGGACAGCGACGGTCTGCACCCGCCCTGCAGACAGTCTGCCACCTATCGTCTTCCAAAGGATCGGCGAGACCTTGTAGCCTACAAGCCGGTCAAGCACACGCCGGGTCTGCTGTGCGTTTACCAGGTCTTGATTGACTTCCTTCGGGACCTTGAAAGCTTCCTGGATCGCGGGCTTGGTGATCTCGTTGAACATCACACGATAGACCTGCTGAGCGCCCTTCTTCGGAACGATCTCTTCCGCAAGATGCTGACAGATCGCTTCGCCTTCGCGATCGGGGTCGGCCGCGAGGTAGATCGCCTCGCTTGCCTTGGCAGCTTTCTTCAGCTCGGTAACGATCTTTTTGTTGCCGCGTTTTTTTGTGTCAGGAATGACCTCGTACGTAGGTTCGAAATTGTTATCGACATCGACGCCGAGGTCTTTGCCGGGCAGGTCCTTGATGTGACCGATCGAGGCCATGACTGTATAGTCCGAGCCCAAATATTTATTTATCGTTTTCGCCTTTGCCGGCGACTCAACGATCACTAGATTCTTCGCCATAAATTAAAACCCTGCTTGTTCTTGGATGCGGTTTTTCGCTTCTTCGAGCGTTAAACCTAAAAGGTCACTTTCGAACCATTGCTCTTTTCCGGATTCAAAAGTATGCAGCTCATGCGGTACCTCGTCGTCCAGAAAGGCAATTATAGCCAACTGTTCGGCTGAATAGTGTTCCACGGTTCCGTCTGTTACCGAAAATGACGAGCGTTCGATACGTCCGGTCGAGACTATCGAAACATCCTCGATCGTCCGTCGGGGTTCACGAGCATTCAACGCAGCGAAAGCGGCGTTTATATCGCGTTCCGAAAGCGGCGGATCTAGGCCGTACATTCGCCGAAATGCGTGACACCTATCGCTTCCTGCGTCGAAGTCTCTGCAAACCTGCGGCCGGTCATTATATATACGGCACCCGATAGAGATCCCAAAGGTTCCGTCTAAACTTGCACAGCGTCCGTCGTCGACCCGCTGCAACATTCGGTCGACGACGATGTCCTCATCGGAATCATCGAGCAAAATATCGGTATATGCGAGGAGCTTCGGCGTCTCGGCACGCGTTATCGGAACTATCAGCGCAAAAAGACAGCACACGCCGCACGCCAGACAATCAGGAACGGGTACATCGGCAGCGATCACTACGCGGTCCGCAAGCTTCAACGACAACAAATGGAGCGGGATCTGCGGTTCGTGAATACCTTGCCTGTTAGCACTCAACTCACGAATTCCGGCATGTAGATCACGTTTTGTGATCCGCTCGATCTGAATCAATCCCGCCATCGCAACAAAATATTAAAGAGCTAAAAAAAATTGTCAGCCACAAGCAGCGTGGGGCCGACAACTACGACTTCTAACACCTGTGCAGCAACGCTGTCAATGCGAGACTAGAACATACGCTAACAACATTGATATTGCAAAATGCCCTATCTAGGCACGGCGGGCGTAATGTTTTCCGGGCAATACACGAATGAGATCTCGCAGATCGAGGCCTACGATCGCGGAGTTCAGATCGCCGAACGAAAGTCCGGTGCTTTCGAGCAAAATGTCGATGTGAGTCTCTTCGTCAGCGGTGAGGTTCTTCCAGATCGCACGCTCGTGGTCGGTCAGGTCGGGGGGAACGAGTTCCTGTTGCGAAGCCCGCCTAATGCCATTGGCATGTTCTATCTTTGGCGGCAATATCGCGGCTGCGATCTCGCTCGGGAGTTCGGCGACCACGTCCTGCCATTGCTGAACGAGCTTTGCTCCGGCCTTTATCAGGTAATTCGTGCCGAATGACTTGCCGGAAGTAATATTTCCCGGAACTGCCATCACCTCTCTGTTCTGCTCCATCGCCAGACGTGCAGTGATCAAAGACCCGCTGCGTTCGGACGCCTCGACGATCAGCACGCCATGGCTCAGCCCGCTGATGATCCGGTTGCGATACGGAAAGTTCTCAGGGATCGGCGGAGTTCCTAACGGAAACTGTGTAACGACGGCGCCTCCCGATGCCAAGATCTCATCGACCAGCCGGGCGTTTTCCTTTGGATAGACCGAATCTAGGCCGGTGCCGATCACTGCGATGGTTCGTCCTCCACCCGCTATCGCACCGCGATGGGCTGATGTATCGATGCCACGGGCGAGCCCCGAAACCACACAGATCCCACGTGAGGCAAGATCGCGTGAAAGCATCTCGGCCGAGTTTTTTCCGTACGTCGAACATAAACGCGAGCCGATCACTCCGACACACGGTTGCGGAAAGCAGGCTTCCCATTCGCCGCGAACATATAAGGTAATGGGCGGGTCCGCGATCTCGCGCAGCAGTTGCGGATAGATCCCGTCGTCGAGGATAAGAATGTCGCCGCCAAGCTGCTTTACATTCTCAAACTCTGCGAGAGCCTTTTCCTCGAACTCCCGCTTCATAATGCTCTCGATCGTCTCGGGCTTTAAGCGCAGCTGTTCGAGCTCCGGCCTGCGAGCCTGAAACACAGCATCGGCCGAACCGAACCGCTCAAGCAGCTTCGTCGCTGCCCGCGGCCCGACACCTGGCGTCATATTTAGAGCTATCCAAGACCTCATATCGAAATGGCGGAGGCGTGTGGGAGTCGAACCCACCCAGGTACGCTCTCGCGCACCCGCAAACGGTTTTGAAGACCGCGCCCATCACCGGACAGGATGCGCCTCCGATTAAAACTTTGATAGATCCTGTCGACCAGGATCTTCAAAAAAACTACCCGGTCGATTGAAAAAATACTCAGGTCCTAGGGATTCGATCAAGCCAATTTCCCCTTCATAAATTGGATACATTTGAGCGATATCGACCGTCCAATCAGGAAGCTTAATCGTTCGATCGTCCCGCGAAATAAACATAGGTGCGAATACGACGAAAGCAGACATATCTGACTCACTGAAATCGGACAGCCAAACCTTATAATCTCACCGTAACAGAATGGACATTCAGTTTTCAGTCTATCTGCGACGTGTCCAATTGCCAGAACCCAGTATGGATCTGCACTCGCGATTGAGATGCTGAGTTCGGGCCGAAGAAGAGTCCAAGACGGGTGATCATAAGCAGACAGACCTATAGTAAATCCGAATTGATGACCCGCGCCCTCGTCCATATAAGTCGCCACGGTTATCGGTGGAACAACGGCCGGAGCAGAAACTTTGTAATGCGTCGCCCCCAAGCCGCTAAGAGCATCCAGACGACCAAGATATTGCTCTGCCCAAGACTTCAGTGAATTCGATTCTATTTGCTCATTCACTCCGATTGTAGAAGAGTTGTGACCAACGTCGCGCGCTTCGCGATGTCGCTCACCAGAATATGCTCATTGAGCGTGTGTGCTCCGTCCCCGGCTATTCCTAATCCGTCCAGAACCGGGATACCGAGAGCTCCAACGAAGTTTCCGTCAGAGGCACCGCCGACTTGTGTCTCGCCGAGATCATAACCGAAGTCCGCAGCGGTCTGTCGAGCTTTTTCATAAAGATCGACAACAGCATCGGTGCGTTCCATCGGTGGGCGATTGATGCCTCCAATGACCTCGAGAGAAACGCGTTCGTCGACGGAAGCGAGAGACTTTATATCAGCGTCGATACGTTCGGCTTCCGACATTGTCGTAAAGCGGACATCGACCGAGCACTCGGCGAATTCGGGAATTACGTTGCTCGTGGTGCCGCCTGATGCGGTGCAAACGTTCACGGTAGTGCCTCTATCTGCAGCGTTCATTGAATGGAGGCTTTCGATCTGACGCGAGAGCTCAAGGATCGCACTGGCACCTTTTTCAGGTTCGAGTCCCGCATGTGCTGGAACGCCATGGGCCTTTATTGTGTACATGCCGGTGCCCTTACGGCCTGTTTTTACACGGCCTGCCGCTGACGGCTCAAGAACCAGACAGTGATCTGCGATCGCAGCCTCGCGTTCGACATGTTCGCGGCCTGAACGGCTTCCGATCTCCTCATCGCATGAAAGCAAGAAGTTTATCGGCCGAGGCGGTTTCTTTCCGCTCTCAGCGAAGTACCGAAAGGCTTCGAGCACCAGAACGATATTCGCTTTCATATCGAATATCCCGCAGCCGTAGAATTTGTCTCCCTCGAGACGCGTCGGGTTTATAGTTTTGGTTCCGACAGGGTGGACCGTGTCAGTATGGCCCAAAAGCAAAACCGGCTTTTCGGTTCCGGGAAACGCACGAATGACCAGATGATCGCCGAAACCTTCGGCAGGATAACGTTCGAAGAGAACATCTACACCGGTCGAGCGAAACTGTGCTTCGACCCAAGATACGACTTTACCCGAAGCATCGGCGTCGCGTGACGGAGATTCGATCTCAACGATCTCGCGGATCGATTCGATGATCGAGTCTGTTCTTGCTGTGAAGTATTCGACAATTTCGTTAGCCATCGTGTGAGAAAGTTCACTTCCCAAAAATATCGTTCAGAGTTTCGCCGAGGCGATAACCGGCAAACGCGAGCCGCTGCTCTGCGACGGCGTAGGCGTTTCGCCGATACGCATCGGTTGGTGTTTCAAACCGGACAAGATCCGCACGGAAAACGTCAGAGACCGCGAGCTGAAAACTCTCTTTTTGCCATGCGGGATAGTCCGCGAGGTTCAATTGACCTTTTGCGGTGTCAAACGGGTGACGAAGCATCATCGATTCGGCGACGTTCTTAATATAATCTTCTTCGCACAAACCGTTCATATAGGGGATGTTTCGGCCGACGATCGAATCCCAGAACCAATGAAGGTTCACCTGTTCGTCTCGTTTTGTGCCTTCCGGTGTCAGCAGAAAGAAGTTGCCGCCCTGGTCGCCATTTGGTTCACGATCCGTATGGCGGCCTGAAGTGTGAAGCGGTTGGTGAATATCTCCGCCGATATGCAAAAACCACGCTATTGCGACTGCTCTGTCCGATTCTGATGCGCTCGTGTTGCGCATTGTTTTATCAAAATCGATCAGTTTCGCAACACCTTGGCCGCCTGGTTCTTTGTCAGTGATGATCTCCGCTTTTCCGTTCACATCACGCCAAAACGTGTCGGAATAGTGCCAATTTGACTTATGGTATTTGCCGTATCGGACGGGAAATGCACGATCTCGTACAACATCGGCCCACGTCGGGACGAACATGAAGTAATCGAGCCGCTTCTCTTCATCGGAGCGCGGCCCATAACCCATAAAAAACGCCGCAATGTGGGAATCTTCGGGCGCTGCACGCAATATCCGGATGACCCGGTCACGAGCTTGCGTATTCATCCGCTGCCAGGCTATATAGCCTGTGATCTTGTGGCCGACATCGTCCCAACCTAGAGCGGGAAATGAAAGAAGAGCGACCGAAAACGCGATCAGCAATAATTTGTGGAATGGCTTTTGCATGGAGTGTCTTTAGAATCTCAATCATAGATTCTAACGAATAACGGATACAAGGGAAAGATACACAAAGCGGTGGCCGCAAACGGTATGAATAAACGGGTTCGGCCGGCCCTGAAAATAAACGCAAAACTTTAGCTTTTATTCGTTCTTTATCTTGAGCAAGGTACATCAGCCAAAGCGGTGTAGGGAGGAAACGGAATGCAGGGAATACTCGAAAACAACATTTTTGCGGAGACGGTAAAACGCGGTCATAAACCCCATATAGGGACTAAGATCGGAATATTCGGCAAGCTCTTCGGCTGCTGGCATAAGAGCCTGAGCCGCCCGTTCTCCGAACAGAACGTCTCGTACCGCACCTGCCTGGAGTGCGGTGCTCGAAGAGAGTTTAATACGCGCAGCTTCAAGACCTCGGGTCCATTCTACTTTCCTCCATCGGTGAAGCCGGAAGCTCCGGAATTTACCTAATTTTACGAACGAACAAGAGCGAACTGAGTGCGGCTTCTAACGAGGCCGCATTTTTATTTGGATCTCGTCAGGATCAAGGCCGAATTCTTCGAACCAAATCCGATGCAATTGCACAAAACGGTATCGACCGACGCGTTGCGTGCCTCATTGGGCACGTAGTCCAGATCGCAGTCAGGATCAGGTTCGTCAAGATTGATCGTCGGTGCGATCATGCCGGCTTTTATCGCGAGCAATGCGGACGCAATGCCGGCAGCTCCGGCAGCTCCTTGCGGATGGCCGATCTGGGATTTGGTCGCAGACATCGGCATCGCATAGGCATGGTCACCGAACGCGAGCTTGATCGCCTTGGTCTCGATGCGGTCGTTCAATTGTGTTGACGTTCCGTGGAGGTTTATGTGATCGATGTCGCGAGGTGCGAGGCCGGCATCTGCTATCGCAAGCTGCATCGCACGTGCAGGTTCCACGCCATTCTCTTCCAAACGAACACGATGGTAGGCGTCGCATGTCGACCCGTAACCGGCGATCTCCGCGTAAATTTCCGCACCGCGGCTGCGTGCTCGTTCCGATTCTTCCAAAACAAAGATCCAGGAACCTTCAGAAATGACGATTCCGGACCGGTCCTTTGAGAACGGCCTCGAGGCTCGATGAGGCTCGTCATTCCAACGGTCAGTGCAGACCGTCATTACCTCAAAGCCTTTAAGAATGCCTGGTGCGATCGGTGAATCTACGCCGCCCGCCAGCATTACGTCTTGCCGGCCGAGTGCGATGTGCTGTGCAGCGTAAAAGATGGCGTCGGTAGATGACGTGCAGCCGGTGGAGATGACGTGGGACAGGCCGTGGAGGCCGAAAACCATTGAAAGCTCTGAGGAAAGCCCGCCGTGCGTCGATGACGGTATCGTATAAATGCTGCCTTTGCCTTCGTTCCCGCTGAACCAGTAGCCAAACTGCTTCTCGGTAAAGGAAAGTCCGCCGCCGCCGGTGCCGATCGATACCCCGATCCGCCGGCGTTCTTCCAGAGTGAGTGTCTCAGACTCTAAAGCGGCATCGGCGACCGCCTCACGTGCAGCGGCGAGTGCAAGCGGAACGGTTCGCGGAACGTGCTGCCGGTCCTTGGCGTTCAGTTCCGCACGCCAGTCAAAATCCTGTACTTCGCCGGCGATACGAACCTTAAAGCCCGAAGCGTCGAACGAACTAATGGTCCTTACGCCGCTGACGCCCTCTTGCAAGCCTTTGAAATAGGCTTCACTGCCGATGCCGATGGGTGTTACGCAGCCAAAACCTGTGATCGCCACTCGCCGAGGTCGGGTAAAGCCATTAAGCATACGGTGTGCGGCGATCTAGGCAAAAAAGGGTCACTGCTGTTTTGCAAGCTCTTCGTTGATCATCGCCCGAAGCGTGCGTTCGTCGAGCCCCGGCATCAAGCGGCCGTTGACAAAGAACGACGGCGTTTTCCGGACGCCAAGCTCGCGGCCGTCCTTCATATCGCGGTCCGCCTTTGCACCATGTTTCGGGTCCGCAGCGGATGACTTGAGCTGGTCCACGTCGAGACCGATCTCTTTCCCAAAGTTCTGAAAGACGGTTTCAGCCGGAGGCCTGACCGGCTGCGGGCCCGCACCGTGTATCTCGCCCCATTCTGATTGCTTGCGCAGCATTATGTCCGTCATTTCCCAATATTTCCCTTGTTCACCGGCTGCCTCGATATACGAAGCTGCCAGGCGAGCGTTGCGGTGAAACGGCATATAGCGAAAAACGAACCGCACCTGCGGGTAATCTGAGATTATCTTTTTCACGGTCGGAGCAAATGCCGCACAGGCCTCGCATTCCGGGTCAAGAAATTCGACGACCGTTACTTTTGCATCCGCCGGCCCCAGCGTTGCGCTGTCCGGCCTTATCAGTTTTTCTGTATTATCGGGCCGCTGCGGTAAAGGCGCCGCGGCATTCTGGCTCGACTGTCTATAAACAAGAGTGCCGGCGACACCGACGAGCACAACTATTATCGCGATCAGGATCAGAGTGCGAACTTCTTTCTTCATAAGTATTGCGTTAAGCGTTTTTAATATTCGGCCGATACATTAAGAGAGTAACCAGCAATGAAACGAACGAAAGCAGGCCCATCAGCGGGATAGTGATAAAGCCGAGCCACTCGATCTGCCGCGCCGTGCATGGAAC
Organism: Acidobacteriota bacterium; assembly: GCA_023389035.1. Lineage (GTDB taxonomy): Bacteria > Acidobacteriota > Blastocatellia > Pyrinomonadales > Pyrinomonadaceae > OLB17. Next base: position 396,725 of record JAEWFC010000015.1, on the reverse strand, counting down.
GCCCTCGGTGCATGGCGTGATGCCTTCGGGAATTATTCCGTAATACAGCAGATTGTGGTAACCGGCGAGAGCGAGCCCCGCGATCACCAAGGGCAGTGCGTACCATTTCCAGCGTCCGTCGCCCACCGCGATGCCCACGGCTATTATGACCACCAGCGGATAAAGAGCGATCCGCTGATACCAGCAAAGATCGCACGGCGGGAGTTCCATCACCACCGAAAAGAACATACTGCCGATCATGCCGACGAGAGCGATCGTCCACGCCAGATATGGCAGTGCTTCGTTGAACGAACTCGACCCCGAAACCGCAGCCGTTTCATCACTCATACGTAGATTAAAACACTTTTTTGTGTGAACTCAGAACACCGTCGGAACGGTTTTTGACGTAGATCGCGAGTGAATAATTCGCAGGAGATCCTCTTGAGCAATGCGACCGTTTTTCGCCGACCATGATCCGTCGTCGCACGATCCGGCCCTATGTTGCATAGATCCAGCTCGTGTTTTATCGAGATAAGGCGGTTATTTATTTAACTTAGCTCTTATTTTATTTAATTTAGCTCCTGAATTACTTAATTTAGCTCCAGAACTACTTAATTTAGCTCCTGAATTATTTAATTTAGCTCCAGATTTGTTTAATTTAACTCCTGAATTATTTAACTCAGCTCCTTTTCTATTTAATTTTGGTCCTTTTTTATATAACTTTGGAGTTTTTCTATGTGAACTTTTTGTGTTTTCTGCAGGACTTATCCGGTGATCGATCTGCCTACGGCCGCAGTTTTATCGCGTTCAGAGATCATTTATCAGGAACCAGCAACGCATCGCCAAAAAGGCTGCCCGGACCATTTTCCGGACAGCCTATTTTTTCAGATCGATCTGGTCGTAAGTGACTGAACGTGGCCGGACGTACCGTCGGCCCTATTCAACAGTCTGCCGCCGATAAACGGATCGAGTGAACTATCACGACGGCGATCCCGCAGGCGGATCATTCAGTTTGCTGTTCTTATAGCCGTAGACGAAATAGATGATCATGCCGACCAGCAGCCAGCCGCCGAAGCGGATCCAGTTGGTGATGCCAAGTTCGGTCATCAGGTAAAGACACGACAGCAGGCCGAGAACCGGGATCAGCGAAAGCTTTCTCGTCAGACTGAAAAAGAGCAGCGTTCCTGCAACCAGCAGGAAGAATATCATTGGTATCTTGTGAGAGAACGCAGCGATCGGGCCTTCACCTTCCTCCGGATGCAGTTTCATAAAGTCGCTTAGAAACTCCGGATAGAAATAGTTGACCACGAGCAGCACGATAACCAATATCACCGGCAATGTGTAGCGAGCATTGATGTAAGGTACGTAGCGGGTGCCGCTCTGTCGAAACTCTTCGTCCTTGAACAGCACGCCCGCACACACGACCACAAAGGCGAACAGCGTACCTATGCTGGCGAGGTCCGTAACCTCGGTCAGGTTCATGAAAAGCGCCGGAATTGCGACGACGATACCGGTGACGATGGTCGCGAACCACGGTGTTTTGAACTTCGGATGAATGGACGAGAAGATCTTCGGCAGAAGTCCGTCACGGCTCATCGCCATCCAGATTCGCGGCTGGCCGATCTGAAACACAAGGAACACGGTCGCAAGTGCGACGACCGCACTCACCGCGATAATGCCCGCGACCCACGGCAGATCTGCACCTTCGGGACCGAAGACGAAAGCAAGCGGATCGCCTACGTCAAGCTTCGTGTAGCTGACCATTCCGGTCAGGACCAAAGCGATGGCGATATAGAGGGCGGTACAGATCACAAGCGAAAGTATTATCGCGATAGGCAGGTCGCGCCGCGGGTTCTTACATTCTTCCGCGGTTGTCGACAGGGCATCGAACCCGATATATGCGAAGAACACGGCAGACACGCCTTTCAGTACGCCTTCGACGCCGTTCGGTGCGAAAGGCGACCAGTTTGCGGGGTTAACGTAGTTTAGTCCCAGGAAGATGACCAGCAGGATGATGCCAACCTTGAGGATCGTCAGCGTTGTCGAAGCGAATTTTGATTCGCGGATGCCGATGTACACCAGTGACGTTACAAGAACTACGATAAGCAAAGCGGGAAGATCGGCGACGATCGGAATAGATCCGAGCATCGGAGCATTTAGCCATGCAAGGTAGCCATCGATCTGCGCACAGCTCAAAGCCGCATCGGCGGATCCACATGCAGCGGTAAGAGACTCAACAGTCGCGCCACCCGCGACGGCTTCGTTAACGGCCGCATATCCACGCTTCGCCGTCAGAAAGTCCATTGTGAAATGCAGCGGAACATCGATCCCGTAGCCCTTTAACAGGCCCGTGAAATAATCGCTCCAGGAGATGGCGACGGCTATATTGCCGATCGCATATTCGACGATAAGGTCCCAACCGATTATCCACGCGATGAACTCGCCCATCGACGCATACGCATAAGTGTACGCAGAACCCGCGACGGGTATTCGCGAAGCAAACTCCGCATAGCACAATGCCGAAAAGGCACAGGCCGTTGCTGTGAACACAAAAAGGAGTGCGACGGCCGGTCCGCCGTTGTACGAGGCCTTGCCGACCATCGCAAAGATACCTGCACCGATGATCGCGGCGATGCCCATCAGCGTCAGGTCGAAGACGCCCAGCGAACGCCGCAGGGAATGTTCGTGCGGTGATTGCTGCGGATCGTGATCGTGAAAAGGCGAAGCGGCGTCGGCCTGGATCTGTGCGATCGACTTAGTTCTAAACAGCGATGTGCTCATAAGACATTAACCGTGCGTTTCAAATAGTTTACGAAAAAATGCAGGAAGGAAATCTTCGAAATTGTACTACAAAGGCAGATGTTTGCGAACCGCATTGCCCCGCAAAGAAAAATCTGTGGAACAAGGGCGGCATTCGCGGTATTACGTAAGCAAATAAGGAACAACCGAGTACGCGTGCAGTCACGGCTGCCGAACCTCTTACTATGACCTCACAGCCTAACTATCAGAATCTTTCCACTGTCTTTGTTAATGTGGGTGACCTCGTGAAATATCTTCATAGCCTGCGATTCATCGGCCGGATCGACATCAGGTCGCAAGCTTTTGAGGGAGAGATCGTTTTCCGTTCCGGTGACCGCGTCCACGCATTGGAAACCGATCTGGATACCGGCATATCTGCCGCCGGCGAGAACGCTTTGCGAAGTATTCTAAAGCGGACAAGGTCGGCAGATTGCAGGATCGATGTCGTCCCTGACGCTAATGACGGCGATGAAAAGCCGGCACCGATCCGGGTGTTCGTCGACGAAGCGATCGTATCCGGTGCCAGAAAAATGGCATACGGGTTTTGCGATACCATCGCTTCGTCATCGGCTGTGGGGCCGGCCGCACGGAATGAGTTACGCGACCGCGAAGAGCTGAAGGAGATGGTGCTGGAGCTGCTGAAGAACGCCTCTGCGGCATTTGCCAAACAGCGGCTGGATTTCGACGGCCTATTCCGAAATGCCTGCCAGATAAACGCAGACCGCTACGCATTTCTCGAACCGGGACTGAAAAGCATTATCTATACCGACGGACGGCTCTACGTTCATCGCGACGTCAGCCCGCAGCAGCTCGCAAATGGGATCTCCGCCGTGCTTGGATACATGCTCCTTCGTTTAAGAGAGAGCTCCGAGCTGAGAAAGCTGCACAATTTCACGATGCATCGCATGCGTTCGGTGATAAGCCGACGGCAGGAAGTGATGGACAGAATGCTGGTTCGACGGCAATTTGAAAAGCTGGTCGATTATTAACACGCCCGCCTACAACGATAGGTGCGGATGTCGTAAACTCGCGGTATGGAATGGAAAATATTCGGTACCGCTTTTCTTACGCTTTTCCTAGCCGAACTCGGTGATAAGACGCAGCTCGCGATAATTACTCTTACCGCGAAGACCGAGTCGAAAGTAGCGGTCTTTCTGGGTGCAAGCCTTGCACTGGTTCTCGTCTCGCTGCTCGCTGTTCTCGTTGGCGGCGTGTTGAGCCAGTATGTTCCCGTCGAATGGCTGCAGCGCATCGTCGCGATCGCATTCATCGTGATCGGCGTATTGATGCTCTTCGGAAAGCTCTAAGCCGTCTTTTTCAGACGTGATGCGAACTTTTGACGAAACTTCGCCACTTTCGGAGCGACGACTCCCGCACAATACGGCTGATTGGGGTTGTTGGCGAAATATTCCTGGTGATAATCCTCAGCCGGCCAAAATTTCTCGAACTCGGTTACCTCAGTGACTATCGGATCGTCATAGATGCCTTCTTTCGTGACCTCATCGATGATCTCGTGTGCGATCCGTTTTTGCTCGTCGGAATGATAGAAGATCGCCGACCGGTATGACGAGCCGATATCATTGCCCTGACGATTTAGCGTAGTCGGGTCATGCACGGAAAAGAACACCCTCAGCAGGTCAGCATAATTCAGCTCAGCGGGGTCAAATTGTATCTGCGTAACCTCAGCGTGGCCGGTCGTTTCAGAGCAAACTTCCTGATACGTCGGATCCTCTTTGTGGCCGCCCGAATATCCTGAGACCACATCAACCACGCCTTGAAGGTCGTCAAAGACCGCTTCGACACACCAAAAACATCCTGCGGCCAGCGTAGCCGTTTCTAATTGCTTGTCCATAAATCATTTCCTGTTGCCTAACCCGCGTCCGAGAATCTCGAACAAAAACTCAAATATCTCAACGTGCCGCCGCGCGTCGGCGACCGACTCACCCCAGGTGTAAAGCCCATGTCTGCGGAGAAATATTCCGTGAATGCCGGGGTTATCACGCAGAACATTCTCAAGCACATGCGAAAGTGCAAGATGGTCCTGTGAATTATCAATGACGGGAACGCGTTCCTTGTGTTCGTGCGTCGTCACGCCCGACAGGCCTTTCAGCAATTCGTAGCCTTCGACCTCGATCGCACCGTCCGCATAGTAATGGTCAGAGACGATCATTCCCCAGACGGAATGGGTGTGGAGTATGGACCTCGCACGCGGCATATGCCTGTAGATCCCGAGATGCAGAAGCAATTCCGCAGACGGTTTGCCGAAGCCTTGCAGTATCTCGGCATCATCGTCTATTTCCAGGAAATTTGTCTCGTCGAGAGCACTCTTATCGATGTCGCTGGCCGTCACGCAGATGCGAAGCGGGTTGCGTGAGATAAGTGTGCTGAAATGTCCGCTCGTCCCGAGGATCCAACCGCGGCGGTATATCTCGCGGCCCGCGAGTGCGAGTTCCAGCGAAGGCTTGACGGTTGAAGACCCTTGTTCGCTCATCCTTTATTCTTCGTCTTCACGAAGTTTCTCGAGCACAGAAAGGTCCTCGAGCGTCGTAACGTCGCCGGCCACGGCCGAGCCGGACGCAACCTCGCGTAGAAGCCGCCGCATTATCTTTCCGGATCGCGTTTTCGGCAGGGCGTCGGTGAAACGGATATCGTCAGGCTTTGCCAATGCTCCGATCTCTTTGGCGACGTGTGCACGAAGAGTATCTTTCAACTCGTCGCTTCCGCTGCGGCCGCCTTCGAGCGTGATAAATGCCGAGATCGCCTGTCCCTTAAGCTCATCAGGCCGGCCGACGACTGCAGCCTCGGCGACAAATTCGTGCGAGACCAGTGCTGATTCGATCTCAGCGGTGCCGAGCCGGTGGCCGCTCACGTTTATCACGTCATCCACGCGGCCCATGATCCAGTAATACCCATGCTCGTCGCGTCGGGCTCCATCTCCGGCGAAGTAATAGCCAGGGATCTCTGACCAATAAGCCTGCTTGTAACGCTCGTCATCACCCCATAACGTCCGAAGCATCGACGGCCAAGGGTGTTTTGCAACAAGATAGCCTCCTTCATTATCGGCGACCGGCTTTCCGGCCTTTGTTACGATGTCGAGACTGATCCCCGGCAGCGGACGCGTCGCAGTTCCAGGCGTCGTGGGCGTGGCTCCCGGCAGCGGCGAGATCATAACGGCACCTGTCTCAGTCTGCCACCACGTATCGACGATCGGGCATTTCTTTTTGCCGATGACATGGTGATACCACATCCACGCTTCCGGATTGATCGGCTCGCCGACGGTTCCCAAGAGCCGCAGCGATGACAGGTCATGTTTCAAAGGGTATTGCTCGCCCCATTTTATGAACGCCCGGATCGCGGTCGGTGCCGTATAAAAGATCGACACCTTGTGACGTTCGATCATGTCCCAGAAGCGGTCGAAATCCGGAAAGTTTGGGGCACCTTCGTACATGAACACCGTCGCACCATTTGCGAGCGGCCCGTAAACTACGTAACTGTGCCCCGTGACCCAGCCGATATCTGCGGTGCACCAATAGACGTCCTCATCTTTCAGATCAAAGACCATCTTGGTCGTGTACGCAACCTGCGTCAGGTAGCCGCCGGTCGTATGCAGGATGCCTTTGGGTTTACCGGTCGTTCCGGAAGTGTAAAGGATGTAAAGCGGGTGTTCGGAATCCAGCTCTGCAGCGGGGCAATCAGCCTTCACGATCTTGGTCAGCTCATGCCACCAGTGATCGCGGCCGGGTACCATCGGCACCTTCGTCCCGGTTCGGCGGTAAACGATGACGTTCTCGATCGTCGGGCAATTCGTCACCGCTTCGTCAACCACCTTTTTCAATTCAAGCTCGGATCCCCGCCGATAACCGCCGTCGGCCGTTACGATCAGCTTGCAGCCGCCATCATTCACCCGGTCGCGGATCGCATCTGCCGAAAATCCGCCGAAGATCACGGTATGAGCAGCCCCGATACGTGCACACGCCAGCATTGCGACCGCTAGTGCGGGTACCAATGGCATGTACAACGCGACGCGGTCACCGGATACCACGCCAAGATGTTTCAACACGTTCGCGAATCGCGAAACTTCCTGATGCAGCTGAAGATAGGTGATGGTCTTAACCTCACCCGGCTCGCCTTCCCAAATTATCGCGGCTTTGTTGCGGCGTGCAGTCGTCAGATGTCGATCGAGGCAGTTATACGAAACGTTGGTCTTGCCGCCGACGAACCATTTCGCAAAGGGCTCATTCCATTCGAGTGCTGTATCCCATTTCTGAAACCAGTGAAGTTCCTCGGCCTGCTTTTCCCAAAACGCAGGTATATCGGCGGCTGCTTCCGAATAGAGACGCTCGTACTCGTCAAAGCTCTTTATATGTGCGTTCTGGGCGAATTCGGCGGGTGGCGAGAAAAGCCGTGATTCATTCAGTATCGATTCGATCGTGTTGGCGTCAGGCATGCGAAAATTATAGTCCATTCGCATAAAGCTAAGAAACTGAACGTAAGACCGGCACCAGCCAAAGCGTGATAGATTGAATTAATGGGAACGCCTGAGAGGATCGAGTGGGCGGTAGAGATGCTGAATGTGCAGCCCGACGACCAGATATTAGAGATCGGCTGCGGGCGTGGGTTCGCTATCGGACCGATATGCGAACGGCTTGTTTCCGGCCGACTTGTGGCGATCGACCGATCACTAAAAATGGTCGACGTGGCCCGAAGATCTAATGTCGAACATATACGGGCAGGGAAGGCCGAAGTTCTGCACGCTGACGTCCTAGAGTTCGACACGCTGACTCGATTCGACAAAATATTTCTTTTCAATGTGAATGTCTTTTGGATGGACCCCAAGGACGAGCTTTCCCGGATTAGGACGTTACTTAAGCCGGGCGGAAGATTCTATCTTTTCCATCAACCGCCACCGGACAGCGAGTTGAGTGAATATACGGAGGCGTTCCTTTCGAATCTGAATAAATACGGGTTCGATGGCGAGAGCATAGTAGAAAAGGACCTGGATCCGGTGTCTGCGGTTTGCGTTATATCGCGTCCGAACTAACCGCCGATAAAGCTCATCGATCTGCTCGCGGGCTGAAATACCTCATCGTTTATATGATGTCGGGCCTCTTTTTGCAGAACTGCCTCTCGGATAAAATCCGCCACATCATCATCGTCGGCGCCGCTGCGCAGCATCCCGCGAAGATCGTGTTCCGTGGTTGAGAAAAGACAGGTTCGGATCTGGCCGTCAGCAGTAAGCCTGATACGCGAGCAAGCCCCGCAGAACATTTCCGTAACGGGAGCGATGATGCCGATCTCGCCGGGCGAACCGTCGGCGAAAGCATAGTTCCACGCGGTGTCGCTGCCGCGGCTGCTTTGTTTCAGCGTTAGGGGAAAGTCTTGTTCGATCGCCGCGCGGATCTCTTTTCCTGAAACGACCTGTTCGCGCTGCCACTCGTGGGCCGAATCGAGCGGCATGTATTCAATAAATCTCATGCTTACCGCATGTTCGCGTGCAAAATTGGCAAGCATCGGGATCTCGTGGTCATTGCGGCCGCGTATGATCACAGCATTGATCTTAACGGGCTCGAATCCTAGTTCGATCGCAGCGCCTATCGCCTCCAATACCTTGTCGATCGCGTCAACACCGGTGATCTCAGCGAAATTATCGCGATCGAGACTGTCAAGGCTGAAGGTGACACGGTCGAGTCCCGCAGACCGCAATGCGGAAGCGTGCCGAATGAAGTCGAAGCCGTTAGTTGTGAGTGCGATATTGCGAAGCTCAGGTTTAAGCTGCGAGAGCGAAGCCACCAGGTTGGGAACGTCACGGCGGATCAGCGGTTCGCCGCCGGTCAGGCGGATCTTTTCGATCCCGAGATCCACAAATATCCTCGACGCTCGGGCGATCTCTTCAAACGTTAAAAGTGTCTCCTTTCTAGCGAGTGCCGGCTCGCCATTTGGCAGGCAATAGAAGCATCGAAAATTACACCGGTCGGTGAGCGAGATCCTCAGATCGCGTATCGTTCGGCCATGTGCATCGCGGAGCATATCCAAATGATAACGCATTCCGCGTGACTAGCCACGGCCCTTGAGGCTTCGGGCGTTTCGCTTCAAGCCCGACAATTTCGGTCGTTTCATCGCGCTTCGGCGAAATCGCTCAACGTAGGCGTCATGATCCATTGTAGCTAGAGCTTCGAGATCAAGCGAGGTTTCGCCATTTCGGGGTTCAAAAGCAGCTTCGTCTGTTGGCTTCTCGAACCTGTTCCACGGACAAACGTCCTGGCAGATATCGCAGCCGTAAAGCCATCCGTTCAAATTCCGGGAAATATTCTCAGGTAGTTCTTCATCGCGGAGTTCGATCGTGGCATACGAGATACATTTCCGCGAATCCACGACGTATGGCTCTACGATAGCATCTGTCGGACAGGCTTCGATACACCGTTTGCAGGAGCCGCAATGATCGGGAACCGGCATTTGGCCACCAACCACATCGACAGACAAAATTATCTCGCCGAGAAAGACCCATGATCCGAGATCCGTCGTGATGAGGTTCGAATGCTTGCCGATCCAACCGAGGCCGGCTCGCACCGCCCATGCCTTTTCCATCAACGGCGCAGTATCGACGCAAACCTTTCCTTCGACCTCCGGAAATTCTGACCCGATCTTCTCAAGCAAAGCGTAGAGTTTCTGCTTTACGACGTCGTGGTAGTCGTCGCCCCAGGCATAACGAGAGATCTTTCCGCGGTCGCGGGAATCTTCATGTTCGTTCGGCGTGTAGTAATTTACGGCCGCTGCAAGAACTGTGCGAGCCGCAGGAAAGATAAGCCGCGGATCAGTCCGCTTCTCCGGTTCGCGAGCGAGCCACAGCATCTCACCGTTGTAGCCCGACGCGAGCCATTCGTGGAGTCGTTCTCCCTCGGTGGATAGAAGCGACACGGGAGCGGCGCCGATCTTGTCGATACCGACCTCGGCCGCGAGTTGGCGGATCTTTTCAATGGTCAGGGTCAAGTCTATTGGATGCGGTAAGCTTTAGAACGCCAGAGAACCACGACCACGCCATCCAGGCTTTCAGCGATGGTTCTGAGTCCGCTATCCAGCTCGCGATATGCGGCGGTATTCCTGCGGACATTTGTAGTCGGCTGACCGCTATATGCCGAATCGTACCAGGCGCCTTCTTTTTTGGAGAAGTTCTTTCCGCTCACGGTGCGGGACGGCGATCCCGTACGTCCGGGCGGAGCTTCCGCGCGACGTTTAGCAAGCTCCAGGTCGCGATTATCTCGCTGAACATTGCGGCTCGGCCCCGCCTGTGTGCTGGGCATATTGCCGGCTGACGGCATCTGCTGTTGCTGCTGTAAAACCTTCGGCGTGTCTTCTTTTTCTTCCGCGTCTATACGGGCGACGTCTGCGGGCTCAGCAGCCGGAGCCGACATCACGGCAGGCGGCGGAGGCGGTGGTGCAGCAGCGGTCGCGTCAGTGCCGTCAAGAGTAAGTTCTGTCGGTTGTCCGGTCGCTTTGGCGATCTCAGACCCTGCGATGTTCGCCGCCGGAGCCTGATCGCTTGTCGTGCGGTGCGCTGTCATTGCTGTGTTCGCATTGGAGACCACATCACCCGTCTCGGCGAGAGCGATCTCATCAAGCGGCTCTTCCATCGGACCGCTCGCAGTTGTCGTGACCGGAGCAGCATTTGACGATGTGTTGCTCGCGACCTCCATGGAACCTGTACTCTGCAGCAGCGTATAACCAAGGAATCCGGCGAACATCAACACCAACGCGCCCATTCCATACGCCAGGTTCGCAGGTATGAACAAGCGACGGTACCAAGGCACCGCCGTCACGGCAACCGCCGGAATGCTCGCAGCCGATGTCGCTGCAGATTCTTGAGATTCGTTGGTTGAGGCCCGGATAAATCCTGAGAAAGTATTTCGACAGCTGTCACAATCGGCTAAGTGGGTCATGTAGCTCCGCCGTGCCGCCTCAGGTAAGGCGTTCTCGGCGAAAGCAGCAATGCCGTCAGCATCCAGATGCGGTGCGGAGTATTCACTGATCGTGATCGTCCGTCCCGTTCCTTCCCGCCGCAGCAATGCGTCGATCTCTTTGTCGAAGTCCACTTCCATTTTTCTGATCTGCCGCAAGTTCACCGAGAGCTTAGTAGCCGTCAAAAGAACCTTTTGAGGTAACCATGACGAAAGCCCTAAAGTCCTTTGCAACTGCCAAATAGCTCTCGGTGAGCCTGCGGGCAAGGTTTCTTAACCCACTTACAGAACGTGTCAACCCACCAATTCTTGCAGGATAACGATCACTGCCCAAACGGCCACCATTCTCTCGATGCTCTTCCCTAATCGCGAGGCAGCATCTGAAAGATGTCGTTTTATCTCGTCATCCGACCAACCGTGGTCTTTCTTCAGCATCCGCTCGACGCCCTTTCGGATCTCGGACTGCACACGCACCAGTTTTCTGCTCGCTGTAGCTTCGTGGTAACCAAAGGTCGCCGCGATGTCCTTTAATTTTAGATCATCAAAATAGTACAACTTGAGGATCAAACGGTCCTCGTCGGCAAGTGATGCGATCGCTGCGGATAGAGCCGATGAGATATCTTCAGAGGTCCGCTTCCCGGTAAGCAGCTCTTCAGGGTCGCTCCCGTGATGTATGACACGCTCGTTCTCCGTTTGATTCGAAGCGTCTTCAGCTAGGTTCTCAAATTCGTACGATTCTTCGATCTGAACGAACTTTGACTGTTTGCGATGCTCGTCAATCGCGAGCTGCGACACCACCGCTCTAAGCCATCCTGCGAGGCTGCCGCGGCCCGAATAATAACCAAGCTTGCTCTTCTTTTTCCCCGCCTCATCCTGTCTCAATCCATATAGCTCGGCCCAAATAGAACTTGCGAGATCTTCGCCATCCTCGGCGTTTGATGTCATTTTCCTCGCCGCCGAGCGGACCGTGGCATCAAAAGTTTCGACCAGCTCTTCCCATGCGGCCTCATCGCCACGTTCACAGGCGACGATCAGACACAGCTCGTCTGCACGGATCTCGTCGATAAAGGTGCGGACCGAACTTCGGCCGGCATCGGGTTCGTCGCGGAACACGTATTTATCGAGCGCGGCGTTGATGCGCGGCGTCAGGATCTCGCCGGTTAGGCCCCGTGTATTCGACGCACGTGCGACAAGCCGCTCAACGGCCTCATGGATCTCATTGCTGAATTTTTCGTGCGAGCTGCTCATTTGGCGGACGGGATGAATTCTAACATCGATAAGATGTTAGCCGGAACTGATCACGTTGTAGCTGGTGATCTGGCGTCAGAGGGCTTGCAGGCGTCGGTGGATACTGTCGATGTCGAGATGCTTCACGTTGTCGACAGCTGAACATATCTCCATCAGCAATGCGTCCTGAGCGTTGCCCTTTTGTTTTGCGGCCGAATAGGGCAGATCTTCTCGAAAGGTCACCATAGAGTACTTTGAAAAATAATTGGGAAATGTGTTCTCAAGCCGGGTTTCGAGTTCGCGTTTACGTTGGAAAACGGGATCGGCGGTCGCGTTCCGCATTTCGTAGAAATTTTCCTCGGCCATATCGGCGATCGCGTCCGTATTTATCTTTCGAAGGCGGCCATATTCTTCAAACACTGTTTCCCAATCGGTCCCTAACTTCTCGATCAGCTGATCGAGAAGGCGAACATCCTCAAAAGCACAATTCATTCCCTGCCCATAGAACGGAACGATGGCGTGTGCTGAATCCCCGAGAAGAAGGGCTCGACCTCCGACGTTCCAGGGCCAACATTTCACGGTACCGAGATTGCCGGTTGGATTAGATTCGAAGTCGTCCGCGAGCGTGGGCATCAACGATGCAGCGTCAGGGAATTCACGGTCGAAGAATCGTACGACGGCGGACGTATCGCTTAAATTCTCAAACGAGGCTTCTTCGGCGGTAGTAAACCCATCAGTCGATCCGGTTTTGTGAGCCAGAAATAAGGTGCACGTGAAGCTGCCGTCAAAATTCGGCAGGGCGATCATCATGAACTTGTGCCGCGGCCAGATGTGCAGTGCACGGCCGTCGATGCGGAATTTTTCGGCGCCCTCGGCTGGCGGGATATGCAGCTCTTTGTACCCGTGATCCAGCCACGACTGCGAGAAATTGAATCGACTGACACCGCCATCGAGCATCGAGCGTCGGATTGCGGAGCCTGCACCGTCGGTCGCGATCACGGTCGTTCCCGTCGCGGTCCGCCCGCTCGAAAAGAACACCTCACCCGTCCGGGCGTCAAATCCGTTAGAGGGTTCGTTGAAGAAAAATCGGACGCCGCCCTGTCGTTCAGCTTCGTTGATCAGAGCAATGTTCAAGCCGCCGCGTGACACCGAGTTGATGTACTCACCCGGCCGTCCGCTGTAGGGCAGTAACTTGGTCTCGCCAACTACGGAATGGATCATCCGCCCATACATCGGAACGGCTTCGGCGAGCATATATTCGTCCATTCCGACCTCGCGGAGGGCCGCGATACCACGGTCCGAGAGAGCAAGATTGATCGAGCGGCCGGCTGCTACCGCCTCTCTCCGCATGTCGCCGCGGGCTTCGAACACATCGACCGCGATACCGCGTTTCGCTAGGTAGATCGACAGAAGCGAGCCGGCAAGGCCGGCTCCAATTATCAGGACTTTATCTTTGCTCATTTACAACTGTGCCGGTTCTGCGGAAGGTATTTTCTCGACACGAACCGCCGTTACTTTAAATTCGGGTGCCTGAGTAAATCTGTCGCGAACGGGCGACGTGACAAAATTCAGAAACACCCTCGCATCGTGAAAAGTGGCGAACAACTCACCGCTTTTCATCGCTGTGGTCACCTCTGCAGGGAGTTCCGCTTCGCCGTACGAACTCTTCAATCTTACAACCTCGCCCCCTGCGATCCCCAAACGTTCTGCGTCGGCGGGCGATATCATCAGGAGATCGGTCGGACGAAGTTTGGCGTTAGGTGTCCTCATCGTCATCGTTCCGGCGTTGAATTGGTGCAGCGTTCGGCCCGTTGTGAGCAGGAACGGAAATTCATCAGAGACCACTTCGGACGTTGCTCGAAACTTGATCCGACGCAGGGCGGTGGTTTTGCCAAGCGAGAATTCCTCAGCGTGCAATACGGTCGTGCCCGGGTGATCTTCGTCCGGACACGGCCACTGAAGGCCTGCGTCTTCTATGCGTTCGTAGCTTACGCCGCTGCCCCCAGGCCACACGCGTCGGACCTCGTTCCAAACTTCCTCAGGCGATCTGAAATCAAATTGATCCGCACAGCCCATTGCTGTCGCGAGGCCGCAGATGATCTCCAGGTCCGACCGAGAGTTTCCTCGCGGCTCAATTGCCTTGCGAATACGCTGTATCCGACGTTCGGCATTCATAAAGGTGCCGTCCTTTTCGAACGACGACGCGGCCGGAAAGAAGACGTGTGCAAACCGTTTAGCGGTCTCAGTCAGAAAAAGGTCCTGGACCACGAGCAGGTCGATGCTGCCGAGTGAGGCGGCGGTCTCAGTGGCATTCGCGTTCGATAGAAAAACGTCGTAACCGATGGCCCACAGCGCTTTTAGTTTTCCTTTGCGAGCCGCGTCCATCATCTGCAGCTGGTTTAGCCCTGCGACGGTTGGCAGCGTTACGCCGACCTCACGTTCGTAGAGTTCACGCCCGGCCTCGACAGCTATCGAGCCCGGCAATATTCCGGGATCGCAGCCCATATGGGCCGAGCCCTGAACGTTGTTTTGACCGCGGAGTGGGTTGACACCCGAACCCAGACGGCCGATATTACCGGTCAGCAATGCAAGGTTAACGATTGACATCACACCCTCGGTACCTTGAAGGTGTTCGGTCATGCCGAGCCCGTGCATGCACATCGCCGGCTTTGCGGCCGCATATAAACGTGCTGCTGCTCGGATCAGTTCAGCGTCGACACCACATCGTTCCGCTACCGCTTCGGGCGAATAGTCCGAGACAAACGACCGGAACTCTTCATATTCGGTGACTCGCTCTCTCAAATACGTCTCATCTGCCAAACCCTCATCGATCACCGCGTGGGCAAGTGCATTGAACATTAGAATGTTCGTTCCGGGACGGAGCTGCAGATGAACGTCGGCGTACTCAGTGAGTTCGGTCTTTCTAGGATCTACGACTATTAGGTTCGCACCCTTTAGCACCGCCTGCTTGATCCGTGCACCCGGTATGGGATGATTCTCGGTCGGATTCGCCCCGCAAAGTAATATCGTTCGCGCGAGCTCAATATCGTTGAAGGAATTCGTTGCCGCACCCGTCCCAAGCATCATCTTCATTGCGGCGGCCGACGGCGTGTGGCAAACTCGGGCGCAGCAATCGACATTATTAGTGCCGATAGCGACACGAGCGAATTTTTGAGCAAGATAGTTTTCCTCATTCGTCGCGCGTGCTGAACCAAGAACTGCGATGCTTTCAGGCCCCGAGCTTTCACGAATCGCTGCGAGACGCTCGGCGGTGAATGACAGAGCCGCATCCCAGGTTACGGTTTTCCACTCTCCATCAACGCGGATCATTGGTTCGGTTACGCGGTCTGCTGCATCAATGAAGTCGAAAGCATACCGGCCTTTAACGCACAGATGGCCGTGATTTACCGGAGCGTCGTTTGCCGGGCGGACCTGAACGACCTTGTCATCTCGAACGCCGACACTCATCTCACAGCCGGTTCCGCAGTACGGGCAAGTCGTTTTTGTCCAGGTTTCCGCGGCTCCGCGTTCGATCCTGGCCTTATCCTCGAGAGCGCCTGAAGGGCACGCATCCACGCAAGCGCCGCAGGAAACGCAGCTGCTGGCCCCGAAAGCGCCGAAAGAATCCGGTACGATCGTCGAATTCTCGCCCCTTCCAACAACCTGCCAAACGAACTGTCCCTGGACCTCGTCACATATCCGGACGCACGCGTAGCAATCGATGCAGCGTGTCATGTCCACACGGATATAGGTGTGCGAATCATCGACCGCATGGCCGTTGAGGTCCTTCTGGAAATCGTCGACTGTAAGACCATAGCGACGAGCGGCGGAATGAAAAGGTTTGTCCGGATATTCTTCGAAAGCGTCAGCAGGATACTCCCGAGCCAGCATGCGCAGGTTCCAGCGTCGCGCGTTCTCGAGTTCTTCGCTGTCAGTGACAACGTTCATGCCGTTCGCGAGCAGTGTCTTGCAAGAGACCGCATCGTGACCCGAGCCGTCGATGTTAACGAGGCAGAGACGACAGGCGCCGACGGGTTTTAAGCGGGGATCGTTGCAAAGAGTTGGGATCTCGAAACCTGCAGAGCGTGCGGCTTCGAGCACGGTGATGCCTTCAGGAAATTCGTGCGGCTTTCCGTTGATGGTGGCGGTGAGCATGTGGCCCTCCAGGATACGCCGGAGCCAAACGCGGCGGATCCGCTTTTAGTTTAGCGCAAACAGTCGCGAAGCACTTCGGCAAATCTCGCGACGTCGGAGAAAGAGTTGTACAACGGCACGGGTGCGACGCGGATAACGTCAGGTTCACGCCAATCCGCGATCACTCCGCGGTCTGTGATCGATTCAAACAATGTGCGATCGGCATTGTTAACGCGGATCGAAAGCTGGCAGCCGCGCTCATTCGTTTCTGAAGGCGTGATGATCGAGATCCGCGCGTCACCGATATCTTCCAGCAGCTTTTCCAAATAGGCGGTCAGCTCGATCGATCTTGCCCGAAGAGCAGGCATTGTTGCTTCATCAAACACCTCAAGGGAAGCCCGCAGTGACGCGAGTTGAAAGATCGGCGGATTAGAAAGCTGCCACCCTTCGGCACCTGCGAGCGGTCGAAACTCCGGGCCCATCAGAAAACGCGTGTCCTTGTCGTGTCCCCACCAACCGACAAACCTTGGCAGATCGAACGAACGGGAGTGCCGTTCGTGGACAAAGATCCCGGCGATGCCGCCAGGCCCGGCGTTCAGGTATTTGTAAGAACACCACGCCGCAAAATCTACGTTCCAGTCATGCAGCTTGAGCTCCAGGTTGCCGGCTGCATGAGCGAGATCAAATCCGACCACGCAGCCTTTTCGCTGGCCGGCGCGAGTTATCGCCTCCATAACAAAAGCCTGTCCGGTGTAATAATTCACGCCGCCAAGCAGGATCAACGCAACAGAGTCTCCATCCCGCTCGATCGCCTCTGCAATATCTTCCGTGCGAAGACAGTCTTCACCCTCACGCGGCGTCAGTTCGATCAGTCCGGAATTCGCGTCGAACCCGTGAAACCTCAGCTGTGATTCGACCGCATATCGATCGGAAGGGAATGCTCCTCTCTCAATAACGATCTTGAAACGCTCTGCGGTCGGACGGTAGAACGAGACCATCAGCAGGTGAAGATTGACGGTCAGCGAGTTCATCGCAACCACCTCGACAGGCTTGGCCCCAACTACGCGGCCGAGCGATTCGGTTACGATTTCGTGATAAGGAAGCCACGGATGTCTAGCGTGAACGTGACCCTCAACGCCGAGTGCAGCCCAGTCGTCCAAAACCTCAAGAATGTGGCCGCGTGCAGATCTCGGCTGTAGGCCCAGGGAATTGCCCGTAAAATATACGGACGGTTCGCCGGTCGGGCCGGGCGGAATGTGGAATCGCTCCCGAAAACGGGCGAGCGGGTCGTTACGATCTAACGCTGCGGCATTTGACGTGTCGATTGAAACCGGAAGAGTCATTTATGACGAATTTACAGCCAACGATAACGGTTTACAAAAAGTGTCTGGCCATCCGGGCTTGCAAAGCCGGAGCGAAAGGTAACTAATATAGTGTAGGAGAGGTGAAGCCCGGCACTACCTTAAGGGCACACCACGAATCGCATGAGCCACCTGGTACTTCCGCAATGTTTTCATCGGTCGCAGAAAGAAAAAAGGACATCCGTCACAAAATTCGACGTTTTCTTTGCGGGCTTGTTCGTGTTTAACATTCTGCTCGCGGTTATCGGTGCTCCACTAGTTTTGGCTCGCCGAATTCTGATGGCCTTCAGGGGGTAATAAATTGCGTCTCAGGCAAGCCAAGCCATCTGAGAGCGGTCCGATACAATAGGTCCGCTTGGACATCATCGCTGTAATTCATTGAATCTATTAAGCGTCCCGGCTCAAGCTCACCGAGCGGGAACGGATAGTCCGTTCCAAGGGCGACGCGGTCCGACCCGGCAAGACCTAACAAATACTCAAGCATTTTCGGCTCATGAACGAGCGAATCGAAATAGATCCGCCGCGCGTAATCGAGCGGGTCGACCTTGTTATCTACGGCGACAAGATCGGGCCTGACGTCAAAACCATGCCGAATGCGACCCAAGGTCGCGGGAAACGAGCCACCGCCATGCGCAAAACAGATCCTTAACCGCGGCAGCTGCTCTAACGTGCCCGAGAAGATCAGCGAGCAAATAGCGCGCGACGTTTCTGCAGGCATTCCCACTAGCCACGGCAGCCAATATTTCTGCATATCGCCCTCGCCCATCATTTCCCAAGGGTGAACAAAAACCGCCATCCCGAGCTCTTCACAGGCCCGAAAAAAGTCAAAAAATTGCGACTCGCCGAGATTAAGCTGGTTAATGTTCGTCCCGATCTGAACACCGGCGATGCCGATGCGCTTGCATCGCTCGAGCTCTGCGATCGCAAGCGTCGTGTCCTGCATCGGCACCGTGCCGAGCCCTATGTATCGCAGCGGGTACTCAGAGACGATCTCAGCAATATGGTCATTGAGGAACTTTGCGACCTCTGCTCCATCGGCTGGTTTTGCCCAATAGCTGAACATCACCGGAACGGTAGAAAGTACCTGAGCTCCGACGCCGAAGCGGTCCATCTCCTCGATCCGCTTCGCCGGGTCCCAACAGTTCGATTCGACATCGCGAAACTGCTTCCCGTCATCACGGACCATGTGGGCGCAGGACGGCTTGTAATGATCCAGCGAAATAAACCCGCCGTACCCAAATCGGTCTTTCCACGCAGGGATATCTTTCGGCAGTATGTGCGTGTGGATGTCGATCTTAAGCATTAATAGCCGTAGGGTTAAATACTATAGAGGTCAAAGGCTCCGCTGAAACGCATTCGAAGCATATCGAGGCTCCTTTTGTCGTTTTTAGCTGCAAGCCGCTCAGCCTCTTGAGTGTAATTTAGCATGTTAAAGGCCTTGATGAGAGGGAGTGCATCTGCCATCTTCTTCGGTTTAATGCCGTATCCTTCCAGAAAAAGCTGTTTTTCATCGATCCCAAGGTCGTGGAGAGCGATCGAGAGTTCCCATTCGGCACCGATCGTTGAGATCGAATTATCCCAGTCGATTATTGCCGTCACCTTTCCGTTTTCATCTGCCATCACATTCTTAAGGCGAACGTCGCTGTGAGCAAGAACGGCCTTAGGCCTCATACTCGCAGCCGATCGCATGATCCGCTGAAGTTCTTTGGACTGAGCCTTTTCGATCAGCGAGAGCTTCGCCAGCGTTTCGATCCTCT
Source organism: Acidobacteriota bacterium (assembly GCA_023389035.1). GTDB lineage: Bacteria > Acidobacteriota > Blastocatellia > Pyrinomonadales > Pyrinomonadaceae > OLB17. The sequence goes on along the minus strand of JAEWFC010000015.1, from coordinate 377,516 downwards.
TGCCGAATCCGTATTCATTCTCAAGATATTCCTTCCAAGTCTCGTTTTTTGAAAGACGGTTCTTAGACCAGTCGAAGGTCGAGCCAAAGCCATGTGTCTTGATCGAGTTTATAACGGCGGCGTGACTGCCCATTTGCCTAACGATGTCCCGGCGCTTTTCGTGATTCAGTCCATTCGACCCATCAACCTTTCGCACGATCATGTAGGGAAACGGTATGACGGACGAACCCACTTCGAGTATCTCGGCAGTTGGCACTCCGGCCTTTCTTGCGGCCGACTCCGCCCATTGCTCTTTAAGGAACACGTTCAAGGACCCTGCGTCCGGACTGATCCTGACCACAAAATCGCCTTCTTTATGGCTTACGGCGAAAACAAGATTCGAAAGCCCCGCTGATCTGTGTTCGATGCGGCGGGGCTTGCTGCCGAAATAATGGTCGATGACGGAGCGCGCATGCTCCTTAAATTTATTGACCTTTGCGGCTGACGAGGGGTTCTTTTCTTGCATAGTTGATCTTCTCCTGGATTCCCGCCAGCCGGAATAGAACTTCGCCCAGTTCGAACGAGTCTTTAACCTTGATCGTTGTGTGAGTCCCGCGGAATGGCAACTCCATACCGCCGACGTGTACGGCGAGCCCGGCACCATCGAGAAAGATATCCATCGGAGTGTCACCGGCACCAACCGAGCTCGCCAGGTTGACGCCGAGATGTTTTGCAACTGCGTGCGTACCCGAAAGTTTGTCGACACCTTTTGTCGTGAAAAAGCTGCTGGGTTTTGAATGCTGATAAGCCATCAGATCATCAGCAGGCCGCTCGACCAGCAAAAAGATCATGCAGATCTCCTCGGCATGCAGCTGCTCCTGCAGCTTATCCAGCTCAACGGTGGTCACCGCGGAGGCACTTAGATATTTTCTTTTAACGTGATCGACCTTTTCGGCGACGGGCGTCCAGATCATCTCACCCATTCGCCAGTCACGCGGATAATAAAAAAGCAGAACGTCACGAATATCGTCCCGCAGCAGTGCTTCGACCCCGGTGATCACTGCATCGATCTCGTTGGCTGTAAGCGTGAACGCCGTGATCTCTTCGAAACTGAGCTCGCCCTTCTCGTCCCGATCGACGTAGCCGATCTGGCTACCGTTCATTGATACGACCGGAATGGGCGATTCCGCGATCTCGAGCCATTCCTTTCCGAATGTACGCATTACCGACAGCGGAAAGCGAAGTGAATTCAAAACCACCGGCCTGCCATACGTATACACGGCCCGCAACCCGAATTCCACGGGCTCTGGAATGTAAACGCGGCCTTTGTCTTCATGAACAGCAGTCCCGTCGAGATCAGTGAATACGGCACCCTTCGACGCAAAATCGGTGCCGCGAACGAAATTATCGATAGCTTCTAAAACATCATGGCTGAGCGATGCTCGTCTTGATTCAGTCATGTTGAATAGGAGCCGCAAGCAGCGTGCCAGCCTTTAGCTTATCTCGGTGGCAGCTACATTGCGTTGCGGCCGGTGCCGAACCCGGACCGTCGCTCCGCGAAGGAATACCGTTCGAAAAACGTGAGTATGGGCGTCGATAACTAGCATGCTACGACTCCGATGAGTCTCCGCAATCAGGCGGCATTTTACGCTGCATAGCTTTGCTTTCACGAAACTTCTGCCTCAGTTTAACAGCTTCCTCGTCCGTCAACAGTTTTGCTTTCATCAAAGAAAGGCTTAGCCTTCGTAACTGCTCGGTCTGTTTCAAGCGCCGTGCTATTGCAGCCGATGACATATCAATCGTCTTCATTTTTCTCTTTCTCCTCTAGAGATTCGGTTAGATTTGCAAGTTCGACTAGCAGGTCTGACATGTGAGTTCAATTATTTGTGTGTATCGTCTCCCTCCAAACCTATTCGTTTGGAACGACCTCGCCGAAGGTAAAATTCCGATCGTCTGCTTCTCCCTTTACAGCATTTAGCGAGATAACAATGTTACCAGGACAGCAGTCGGAACTTTTGAAATCCACTCGTTTCCAAATTAAGTGATTGCTCGCGTCCCGTGCTATAACGCTTCCGGCAAATCCAGGGTAATAGTGACCAAACGGCGAGAGGACTAATTTAGAGAGTTGAATGAACAACGGCACTCTTTTCTTTACAGCGACGAATTTTACTGCCCCTTTCTCAGTAGTCCTTACAACTGTTGATTTCCATCCTCCACCGAGATAATGGTTCCAACTGCGACTGACTTCGCCGTTCGATACGATTCCACCAGCTTCATCAGTTACTAAAATATCCATTTCCGGAACGAGAATGACCTGTCTCGGATAAATTAGGACAATCACCACAAATCCGATCAGAACTAACAGTATTGTCTTGCCCAGCGTTGACCGTCTCATCTCGGAGGCGCCATAACCGTTGAGCAGGTCTTACAAGTACGCAAAATCTTCGACCCATAGAACTTTTCGAATACGCCTTGAAATTGAGTGGTGATGTCGTCGAGCTCGAAATATTCTTCGTAGAGCTTTTCGTTGCAGTTCTCGCAGAACCACATCAGGCCGTCCAGTTCTCCTGTACGCCGTTTTCGTTCGATGACGAGGCCGACGGTGTTCGCCCCGCGGATCGGATTGTGCGGGACACGCGGCGGCAAGAGGAACATTTCGCCTTCTCGAATCGGCACCTCGACCGCCTTACCGTCCTCTTGTATCTGCACCTTGATGTCGCCCTCAAGCTGGTAAAAAAGCTCTTCGCCCTCGTCCCAATGATAGTCCTTTCGCGAATTCGGCCCGCCGACCACCATCACGATGAAATCATCGTCAGCATAGACGCAGTGATTTCCTACCGGCGGCTTCAGCAAATGCCGATGTTCGTCGATCCATTGCTTAAAGTTGAAGGGGCGGCGGATGCTCATAATTTCTTCCGTTCGTAGCCGAAGGTTGCGCTATATTATACCGCCATAATTCCATTTGAGGGATAAAGCATTCGAGCCCGGCTCGATAATGTCCGCATTTGGTGCGTAAAAGCGTCATATCTCAAGAACAGTCCTCGCCCCTGAAAGTGTTTTGAAAGGAGAACCAACCATGAGCATTAACGAAGAAAAATTAAACGATCTCTTGGGGAGATTCGTCGGCGATCTCGGAGCGACAATGCATGCAGGCTCGATAGTGATCGGTGAGAAACTGGGGCTTTATAAAGCAATGGCGACCCCGAATGAGAAGATCACTAGTTACGAACTCGCCGAGAAGACCGGAACCAACGAACGGTATATTCGTGAATGGCTTAACGCAAATGCAGCTAGCGGTTACATAAATTACGACGCCGAGCAAAACGCCTACTACATGAGCGACGAGCAGTCGTTTGTTATGACGAATGAAGATAACCCAGCGTATTTGCCCGGAGCCTTCATTCTTGCTACATCCGCCCTCAAGGCTGTCCCGAAAATGATTGAGCGATTCAGGACAGGTGACGGCCTCGGTTGGCACGAGCATGATGACGATCTGTTCTGTGGGACCGAACTCTTCTTTCGTCCGGGATACATTGCAAACCTGGTCACCGGTTGGATACCCGCATTGCAGGGTGTAGAGGATAAACTAAAAGCCGGAGCGAAGGTGGCCGACGTCGGGTGCGGACTCGGTGCTTCGACTATCCTGATGGCGCAGGCATTCCCAAAATCGGAATTCGTCGGATTCGACTATCATGAAAAATCGATATCCAAGGCTCGCGAAAAGGCTAAAGCGGCGGGCGTTGACGACCGCGTGCGTTTCGAAGTCGCAGCAGCAAAGGATTTTCCTGGTAAGGACTATGATCTCGTGACCTTTTTCGATTGCCTGCACGATATGGGCGATCCGGTCGGAGCGGCGCAGCACGTGAAGAGCTCGCTTAAAGAGAACGGTACATGGATGATCGTCGAACCATTTGCTAACGACAAAGCCGAGGATAACCACAACCCCGTCGGCCGTGTGTATTACTCGGCGTCTACGATCATCTGCACACCGGCTTCCCGGTCGCAGGAGGTCGGACTTGGGCTTGGTGCGCAAGCCGGGGAGTCGCGATTGCGCGAAGTGGTCGTCGAAGGTGGTTTTTCCCAGTTTCGAAGAGCGACCGAGACGCCGTTCAACCTGGTACTGGAAGCTCGTCCGTAAGCAGATCCTTTCAGAGCTCTGCAAGTTTCTGTACAGTTCGCCAGTTCCGCGCCGTGATCGGCGTTTTCAACTTCTTTTCGATGAAGCCTTTGCCAAGAACGCTGTCGGCGACGCCGAGTTTGAGATGGCAGTAGATTTCGCGACCGATTATTGCAAAGCGTTCGTTCTCGGTCTGCTGATCCAAAAGCTGTGACTGTAGATCGGCGGGCATTTCGTCCTTCATAAAGAGGACGTGCATTTCCTTGTGCGATGAGAATTGGCCGTCGAATGGATTGGCCTTAAGAATGTCGTGAATCGCGGAGATCGTCCGGAGCATTACCTGTATCTTTTTGCCGAGCGTTTTCTCGATCCCGGCTTCGATACTGGTAACGATGATGGCTTCGCTGTCTTTCTTTCCCGCATTAAAGGCGATGTTGCCGCTGTTTATGTACGTGGCTACATCTTCAAAACCGAGAGCTTCGAACAAGGTTCGAAGCTCTCCCATTTTGATCATTGTGTTCCCGCCAACGTTAATGCCGCGGAGCAACGCTACGTATCGCATAAGGAAGGTTCTAGGCGTTCGCCATGTCGATGACGAACCTGTACCGAACATCGGCCTTCACCGTCCGATCATAGGCTTCGTCGATCCGCTGCGGATCGATCAATTCGATGTCAGATGTGATGTTGTGTTCCGCACAGAAATCCAGCATCTCTTGAGTCTCCGGAATTCCGCCGATCAGCGATCCGGCAAGAACCTTGTTACCCATGAGCAATGAGAACGCATTAAGCGGTACAGGCTCGGTCGGAACTCCTACGACGACCATCACTCCGTTTAGGCCAAGCAGGGAAAGATACGTATTGTAATCGTGGTTCGCAGAGATCGTATAGAGAATGAAGTCAAAGCTTCCTGCCGCAGCCTTCACAGCCTCTTCATCGCGAATGTTCAGGAAGTTGTGTGCTCCCAGCTTTCGCGCGTCAGTTTCTTTTGAGGGCGAGGTGCTTATAACCGTAACGTCGGCACCCATGGCGGCGGCGAGCTTTACACCCATGTGGCCTAAACCGCCCAGCCCCGCGATCGCGGCCTTTGTCCCCTTGCCGACGTTCCATTTCCTGAGCGGTGAATATGTCGTGATCCCGGCACAGAGCAGCGGAGCAACACCGGCAAGCGACGTCTCAGGTGCGGTCACTTTCAGTGCATAGTCCTCGTCGACAACATAATGTTTCGAATAGCCGCCGTACGTAGGCGTCGAACGGTCCATCTCGGTGCTGTTGTATGTTTGTGCAGCCCCCTTGATACAATACTGCTCGATCCCGCCGCGGCAGGCACCGCATTCACGGCACGAATCGACAAAGCACCCGATGCCGGCGAATTCTCCCTCTTTGAACTTGTTCACCTCGGATCCTACCTTCACGACGCGCCCGACTATTTCGTGGCCCGGCACCATAGGGTAGATCGACGGGACCATTGGCTCCCATTCGCCGCGCACCTGATGAATGTCCGAATGGCAGATGCCCGCGTATAGTATTTCGATGAGAATATCCTTCGGGCCGACGTCCCGGCGTTGAAACTCGAACGGTCCGAATGCCGCATCTGCTCCCGTCACGGCAAAGCCGCGTGTTGCAATTCCTTCTGCTGCTGGTGCTGTCATTGTTTGGTTCTCCTGAGTTACTGTCCGATCGTCGCTATTACCTTTAGCTCGATCGCAATGGGCGTAGGGAGCGAACTGATCTCGACCGTGGTCCGGCACGGTTGATTGTCAGCAAAATATTCTGCGTACAGGCGATTATACGTCGGAAAGTCGGCCCTCATGTTGGTCAAAAACACCGTCACATCGACGATGTTCATCCACGAGGAGCCAGCTTCTTCGAGGATATACCGTACGTTTTGGAAGACCGATCGGCATTGTGCGTCAATGTCGTAAGAGATGATCTCGCCCGCTTCGTTCAACTCCACTCCCGGGATCTGCTTGCTGCCCCGTTCTCGCGGACCAACGCCTGACAAAAACAGAAGGTCTCCGACCTGCCGCGCATGCGGATATAGCCCGACAGGTTCCGGTGCCCTGGAAGAGGTTACGACTGATCGCTCTGGCATAGGTACATATTACGACAAGAACCCGGCGAGTAAAATCATCCTCCAGGATTAATCACCGAGCATATATGCGACAATTCAGTTATGAGCCAGGTTATTTTCGAGATACTGCTGATCGCGGTGCTTATTTTGATAAACGGACTTTTTTCCATGACCGAGATCGCCGTTGTATCATCGCGCCGCGTCAGGCTGTCAGGTGCCGCAGCGGCCGGCAGTAAAGGAGCAAAAACAGCGATCGAACTCCAAGAATCTCCGGAGCGCTTTCTTTCCACGGTCCAGGTCGGGATTACACTCGTCGGCATCCTGTCAGGTGCGTTCGGTGGAGCCTTGCTGTCGGATGAGATCGCCGAACTGGTTGCTGGCGTGCCTTTTCTCGCACCGTATTCGGCAACGCTCGGCTTCCTGGTCGTTATAATACTGATCACGTACTTCTCGCTCGTCGTCGGGGAACTGGTCCCGAAGAACATCGCATTGAATCGCCCGGAGACGGTGGCGACGATGTTCTCTCGTCCGATGAGTTTTATTTCCAGGGCCGCCGCCCCGCTCGTTTGGCTGCTAGGGAACTCTACGACCCTGCTCCTAAAGTTGCTCAGGATCAGGCCTTCGACCGAATCCGCTATCACGGAAGAAGAGATCCGGGCGCACATTGCTCACGGAACTGAACTCGGTGTTTTGGACCAGACCGAGCAGGAGATGATCGAGGGCGTGATCAAGCTCGACGATCAGCGGGTAACCGCGTTGATGACATCTCGCATGGACGTGAACTGGCTCGACCTCGATGACGGCATCGAGATCAACCGGGCGAAATTGATCGAGACACCCTTTTCACGTCTGCCGGTAGCTCGCGGCGATCTGGATAACATTCTTGGAGTCGTCAAAGCACGCGATCTGCTGTCACAGGTCTTGAGCGGCGGAGAACTCAACATAGAGCAGGCGCTAAAGCAGCCGATATTTGTTCCGAGTACGAGATCCGGGCTCGAACTGCTGGAAACGTTTCAAAGTTCGCACACGCTTATGGCAGTCGTGATCGACGAATTCGGGTCTGTTGAAGGCCTTATCACCATAAACGACCTTCTCGAAGAGATCGTAGGCGATCTCCCGTCTGGCGGCATTGTTCATCAAAGCTTCGTTGTGCGCGATGATGGTTCGATGCTGATGGACGGCAAGCTCTCCGTGGTCGATTTCAAGGAGATACTCCGGATCACAAACCTTCCGGACGACGAGGTAGGCAGCTATCAAACGCTTGCGGGTTTCGTGCTTGCCCGATTAGAACGACTGCCGATCGAGGGCGACAAGTTCACATGGGAAAGCTACGAATTTGAGGTGATCGATATGGATGGACGGAGGGTGGATAAGGTGCTGGTAACGAACAAGGAGGGTGCGGCCGAAAATGAATAAGTTGGGTAAGCCGGCGTTAACTCGAGGCGCAGCTGCAATAGTATTCGCTCTCGCCATGATCCAGTTCACCTATGCTGCAGAAAAGACCGCAGTTTTTGCGGGAGGCTGCTTTTGGGGTGTCGAGGCTGTTTACGAGCACGTCAAAGGCGTGAAGGACGTAAGGACGGGTTACACCGGCGGCACAAAACAGACTGCAAAGTATTCGTTAGTGAGTACGGGTAAGACCGATCACGCGGAGGCCGTCCGGATAGTGTTCGATGAATCAAAGGTGACGTACGAACAGCTGCTTTACATTTTCTTTGCGGTGGTACACGACCCAACAGAAGTTGATCGGCAAGGGCCCGACGTCGGACGGCAGTATAGATCGGTCGTTTTCTATTTGGATGATCGCCAGAAAAATTCGGCCGAGGCTTTCATCCGATCGATAGATCTATCACGCGTGTTTGATAAACCGGTCGCTACCAAGCTCGAAAAGTTCACCTCGTTCTACGAGGCTGAGGCAGAGCACCAGGACCTCGTAAAACGTGAACCGCGAAATGAATACGTCGTAGCTCATGATCTGCCAAAGCTCGCGGCACTCAAGGAAAAGTTCCCATCGCTGTGGGTGGACAAATACCGTCTGGGTACGCGTCGCTAGGCGCAATTACAGACGTTTCAGCGACGTGAGTATTTTGACCGTGTCGTCCATCGAGATCATCCGTGCGGACTTATCGCCTTCTTCATCGAAGCCGTACATCCCGATGTAATGAAAGTCGGTTTTCCCGACACGGAACCACTCGGTCATTACGTATTCGTTCTGGACCATTCCTTCTTCGTCCTTTGGCTCATAGATCAAAATGATCTCGCCGACGCCCGACCGGATGATCTTCGTAGGTTCGTACATCAGATCACCGAGTCCGTCGAAACCTGCCTCTAGTGCGAACCGCTGGATCCCGCCGTCGGCAAGCTTCTTGGAATAAACAACTGTCAAAACTTTATCCTGGATCTCGACCTCCGATCCCAGGCGAAGCTTAACGTCCTCAACGCTGAAGCCCTCGGGGATCCACGTCGGCAAAGGCAGCGGCGTGACCTTCTTTGCCTCAAGAAGCATCATCATATGGGCCGCTGAGACGCCGGGAAACTTGGCCATTGCGGCTTTGACGGCCCCGGATGACGGTTGGGCCGCTGCAGATATCGAAAGCCCAAGTACCAACCAAACGAGTGTTACTATTGTTCGTTTCATATGAATATCCAGAACGTGTTCGATGAACGTTTTTGCAGAAAGTTGCGCGGCTATTTCGATCGCTCCGCCCAGATCTGAACAAGATTGACCAGCATCTCGGTCGATTTCTCGAGTCCTTTCTTCGAGTTCCACTCAAGCTTTCCGTGGAAATTATGGCCGCCGGTGAAAATATTCGGCGTCGGCAAGCCGCGTGCGGTCAATCGCGAACCATCTGTGCCGCCGCGGATAGGCTTCATCTTTGGCAAAACGCCTGCGCGGTTGGCGGCTTCCTGTGCATATTCAACCAGCTGCGGATGTTTCTTAAGCTCCTCCTTCATGTTCAGATAGCCGAGCCTTACTTCCATCTCGGCCCCCACGTTCGGGAACTTCTTTTTCGTTTCCTCTAGCAATGAGCGGATCATCGCTTCCTGCTCATTGACGCCCGACATGTCGAAATTCCTGAGCAGAACGCGAACGACCGAGGTCTCGATATCAAGCGTCGAATTATACGGATGTACGAATCCGACGCGTCCTTCGGTGTTTTCGGGTCTCGGGACTTTCGGATCATTGAAACGTGACAGGAGATCCGCTGCGGCAAATGAAGAATTCACGAGAATATCTTTCGCGTAACCGGGATGGGTCGACATTCCGCGGAACGTGATCGTAGCGGTCTTGGCGGTCCAGGTCTCGTCCGAGATCTCGCCCAGCTCGCCGCCGTCGACGGTGTAAGCATATTTCGCTCCCCAGCCCGCGATATCAAATTCATCCATCGGGCCGCCGACCTCTTCGTCGGGCGTAAAAGCTATGGCGATATTTCCGTGCCTGATCGACGGGTTTTGCTTGAGAATGTCGATCATCGTCATGATCTCGGCGATCCCCGATTTATCGTCAGATCCGAGCAGCGTCGTGCCGTCTGCGGTAATGATGTCGTCGCCGATCAGCCCTTTGAGCGCAGGATTCTTTTCCACCGTGATCACCTGCGTCTTGTCATTCGGCAGCACGATGTCGCCCCCCTGATAATTCTTGTGAATGATCGCGTTCACGTTCGCACCCGAGACGGCGGGTGACGTGTCCATGTGCGCGAGGAAGCCGATGGTCGGCACCTTTGAATTGTCAGGCAGATTGCCGGGCACAATTGCATAAACGATGCCCTCTTTGCTCATCCGAACATTCTGAACCCCGAGTGCCTTGAGTTCACTTTCTAGCAATTTCGCCAGGACAAGCTGTTTTTCCGTGCTTGGATAATTTCCCGCTTCCTCTGCCGACTGGGTATCGATCTTGATGTAACGCAAAAAGCGGTCCATGGCAGATTCGTCCGGAGCCTTTTGCTGCCCCATAGCTGCAACCGAGCAGAATAATAAAGTTAGGAATATGTTCAATGTGTTCTTCATCTTTTACTTCCGGAAAACGTGCTTTGGGGAGTGTTATTCGCTTAGTTTGATGCAAAGAATATTCTCTTAGGGGAAGAATCTCAATTCTGCCTTGTCATGCTCAACGAGTTTTGGTCTATTTTGATTTCTCGCAGGCCGGGAAAGGTAGCCTCAGTTCGATCCCGGACTGGTCCGCATTTGCGTCGATCTCAATAAAAGGCGTTTTAATATCGGTTACGGTGATCCCGTTTGGATCTTTGATCTTGGAGAGAATCAGTTTATCCAGTCTAGGGCAGTTCTCATATTCTTCGAGGTACGTGGTCATAGATCCTAAGAGTCGACCCTTCTGCCCCTTCAGGATCCTGATCGTGAACCTTCCGTCCTCGTCGGTCAAGGCACGCGAATCCTCAGCTTTGTATTCCTTGTCCTTCTGTCTAATGAGCGAATCGTTGGAATAGAATTCAACAGACTCTTTGCTGACCGGTTTCCCATCCTCGTACAACAATGCACCGGTTACCGTAACTACCTCGGCGGTGACGGGTGCAGTGATTACAAGATCTTTAAGATGTTCGCCAGCGGCGATCGTGATCACCTGAGCCTCCTCTTTCTTCAACTTGCCGGGATAATAGAAGGTTCCGAATGGCTGTCGAGCACTAATTTCATTCTTGTCATTTACGACGATAATGTATTTACCTTCTGGGATCTGGGTGAACGTGAATGTCCCGTCCGCGTTCGTACAATCGAAATTGTGAAAGGATCTCGCCTTCATACCTTCGGCGGGATAAAGGTCTAAACAAACGTCTTTCAATGGGCTTTCATTCGAATCAAGGAAGACCCCGCTGATCGAATTGTGGATGTAATATTCGAAATCCTGTTCGGCGTGATGATTCGGCTTTATATCCACATCAACGGTCTCAATGTTGTCCCAATCGAAAGGAGAGGTCTTATATCCGTCAAGCGATTCGATCGAGAGCCTATATTTTCCGGGCCTAAGATCATAGATCTCATAATCCCCGTTTTCGTCGGTTTGAACAGTTACATCTTTTCCATTTCCGCGAATCCGAACATTTCTGTTCGGCAACTTCTTATACTTAGATGGGCCGTTCTCGACCGCTGACTCTATCCGTTGTGAAATGTTTCCGGATAACCTTGTTTTTCCTTGTGCCGATCTAATGTTTTCTAAGTATTTCAAGTCTAAAGTTCGGTCTTTGATATTTCCCGAACGAGAGCAGGTTGACGCAACCCAAACACCCTTTTCGACACTTGTATCGCCGAGGATGGTCTGGGCGATCGCGCCTTCAAACTGCTTTGAGTCGTGAGGCTTACCGCCTAAGTAAAACACGTAGCTTTCCCCAACGCTCTTTTCACCGAATGCCCAAACACAATCCGCGCCGCTGCCTTGTGCGAGTGCCAACTTCTCTCCGATCTTAAAATCCCCTTTGAAGACTTTCTCAACACTTAGAGTAGTTGATTTGATTCCTCCGTATCCGTAGCCTTTCGCACTTTCACCTCGTTTGTTCGTGGACAATACTTTGAGAACGACAACGTTTGCGGCTTCCGCAAATTCTTTGTCCACAGTCCCGCTTACCATACAAGAGCATGCAAAGGCACTTGGAGCTGACGAGATTAAAACCACAAAAACGGCGACTATTACGAGCATGAATCTTGTCTTCATAAGATGTTATCCAAAGAACCAACCTTAAAGTTTTACACAGACGTTCTTCTCTTCGGTGAAGAAACGTAAAGCCTCGAAACCGCCTTCGCGGCCCATGCCGCTGTCCTTTACGCCGCCGAAGGGAGTTCGCAGATCGCGGAGCAGCCAGCAGTTTATCCAGACGATGCCGGATTCGAGTGCAGCGGCGACGCGGTGGGCGCGTGAGAGGTTTTCGGTCCAGACCGTTGCGGAAAGGCCATACCGGACGGTGTTCGCGTACCCGATCACTTCTTGCTCGGTATCGAACGGCATTACGGTCACGACCGGGCCAAAGATCTCTTCAGTGTTCGTGCGGCACTCATGCGAAAGCCCTTCGATCACGGTCGGACGAATAAAGGATCCGCCTGAGCAGCGACCGTCAAGAGCGACCTGGTCACCACCGGTAAGTATCGTGCCGCCTTCGTTGATCGCGAGGGAGATGTACGACATTATCTTCTCGAAATGCGGTTTCGATACTATCGCCCCCAAGTCGGTCGCGGCATCGAGCGGATCGCCCACCGTCAGGGCCGCAACGCGTTCGATAAAGTCACGCTTGAAACGGTCGTACAGCGGCCGCTCAACAAATATCCGCGAGCCGCACAGGCATATCTCGCCCTGATTTGAAAATGATGATCGAACGGTAGTCGCGAGCATTTCTTCGTAGTTGCAGTCGGCGAAGATGATGTTCGGGTTCTTGCCGCCCAGCTCGAGCGAGAGCTTTTTGAATATCGGTGCGGCCGTTCGGGCGATCTCTTCGCCGGTCTTTGTGCCGCCGGTGAACGAGATGGCTTTGATATCCTTATGCCCGACGATCGCCGAGCCGACCTTCGGTCCCGTGCCGTGAACGATGTTCAGCACGCCAGCCGGCAAACCTGCTTCGATGCAGAGCTTTGAGAGCAGATAGGCAGTCATCGGCGTGACCTCGCTCGGTTTTGCGACGACCGTGCAGCCCGCAGCGATCGCCGGGGCGATCTTCCAAGTGAAAAGATACAGCGGCAGATTCCATGGGCTAATGCAGCCCGCAACACCGATCGGATGGCGCAGCGTATAGTTGATCGCTCTGCCGCCGGCGGGAAGGGAAGTATCATGCGATTCATTCGCAAGGTGCATCGCGGCCGTCGCGTAGAAACGAAAGTTTGCGACCGCACGCGGAATATCAACGGTCCGTGCAAGCGAAACGGGTTTGCCGTTATCGATCGATTCCGCCAGAGCGAGCGACTCCAGATCCCGTTCGATCAGCGACACAAGCCGCATCAATATTTCGAAACGCTCTTCCGCCGGCGTAGCCGACCAGCCTGGAAAAGCCGCCTTTGCCGCATCCGCCGCCAGGTTCACATCACGATCGTCCGAATCCGGGATCCGCGAATAAACCTCGCCGGTCGCAGGGTTGATATTGTCGAAATGATCACCGGATGCCGGATGAATGAGCTCTCCATCGATGTAGTTCGCGATCTGAATCATTTGTTATTTGGGCCGTTTTCTGCGATGCTTGTCGCGTTTACCCAAACTTTAACGCATTTATAAATAAGCGGAAAGTTCAACGTGCGATTCAGCTATGACCGCCGTCGATTTCCGTCTGCCGATACTATGGAGAATACCTGCCCGCGTTGTAGACAATCGAACCCGGCCGAGGCGTCCTTTTGCCTGAATTGTGCAGCGCCTCTTCGGCCGTCGCAGCCTTATCAGCAAGCCGCACAGCCGGCTCCGCGTGACGAAAGTCAGAAAGGCTTGTTTGCGTTTATCCTTGCGATCGTCGCACTTCTTTGTTGCGGGCCGTTCACGGGCGTGCCGGCAGCGATCCTCGGTTGGATGGAACTCGAAGCGATCAAGGCCGGACGCTCTGCTCCGGATAAGAAGTGGATGGCTATGGTCGGTCTTTGGGGCGGGATCGTTTCGGCCGTAATCCACATCGGCGGTTATGTCCTTTGGATCTTGATGGGAATGTTGTCCGCCGCGACGGCAGATCCTTATTATTACTAATGACGGCGACGCCCAATAATCTACCTGTTTGCCCTAATGGGCACACACAGACCGTGGCCAATACGCGCTTCTGTATTTTCTGCGGTGTGCCGATCGTCCCGCAGTCATCTGTCGGTGGCGCTACCCATCCGCACAGACCGGCGGATGTCGTTCCTACTCCGATCATCCAGCAGCCCAATTTTCAGCAGCAACCGAATTTTCAGCAGCAGCCATATCCGCAGTACACGCCCCAGCCATCTTGCAGATCATGCGGAGGAGACGGGCGAGGACTGCAGCAGGGCAGCGTGATATGCAGGGAATGCAAATGGCTCCGTCCACTGGTGCCGGGCTATTACATTGATAATGCTACCTTCGCGTGGGCAGCCGATGCCAAGGCAATGGCTGCGCTTCGGGCCGCGAAACCGCTCAACGCTGCCGCTAAGGCTGTATCGGAAAAGGTGGGCCGGCGCTGGATAGAGGTCACTTTTAACGGCGTGCTCCTCGGCGAAAAGCAGATGCCTCATGTTTACGGCCAGGCAGTTCGGGCTGCGAGGATCCTGGGGATGACTCATATGCCTGACGTCTATCTATCTGGAGAGCGCCCATGGGATTGCTATACGTTTGGCACCGACAAGGATTCATTCATCGTCATCGGTTCGGCGGTCGCGGGAAATTTCCAGGGTGTAGATATGCTTTATCTGCTTGCCCGCGAGATGGGCCACTGCAAGGCGGGACACGCGCTGTGGAAGACCGTTATTCGCTTTTTTCTTGGTGAGCAGGGGCCTTCGAAGGGATTCATGGCGGGCGGGGTCTTTAACGCAATATTCAGCCCGACTGCTCTCATTGGCGGAGCCATCGAAATGCCGCTTCTGGCCTGGGCAAGACAAGCGGAGATCACAGCAGATCGTGCCGGGCTCCTTGCCGTCGCAAGCGAAGATGTGGCACGCCGAACGCTTCTATCATGGTCGCTTAAGTCATCGTTCATCTTTAAGCAGCTAAACATCGACGCTTGGATCGAGCAGCAAAGCGTCAATGATGGCGATATGTTAAGGCTCTCCGAACTTACGACGACCTCCACGCCTTATATCGGCCCGCGGCTCAAATTGTTAACTCAGTTCGCAAAGAGCCCCGAGTTTCAGCAGGCGGTTGCACGCATCCGTGAATCGATCCAAAAGGCCTCGCCGGCGAAAACGCCCGCACCGGCGAAACCACTAGAGGGCGAATTGAAGATCAAATGTTCAGCGTGCTCGACCGCGATGCGTGTTCCGCGGAATGTGCTCGCGGGCCGCGATCGGCTGTCCGTCAAATGTCCGGACGGAACGTGCGGCAAGATCACTATAGTCAAGAAGAATCCAAGATCGGCAGCCTCGCAACCGCGGCCGACAAAACGAGAGGAGAACCAAAATTATGTCGATTGACCCCGTAATATTCACTGAAACTGCGCCGGACGGCTCCGAGGCCGATTTCGAGATAACGACAGAACAGGCCGATGAAGGCTCGACACTGTCGGATCTGGTCGACGGCATTTTCGCGGAAAGTGAGCCGGAAACAGTGGCTGAGGTGGCCTTCACCGATAGCGATGGCGATGGACAGCTGGACGTGGCCATAGCGGACCTTGACGGCGACGGATCTGTGGACACAGTTATGGCCGACACAGATGGCGACGGAATGCTGGATGCTGGGGCATCTGACACCGACGGGGATGGAGAGATCGACCTTATCGCAGTAGATAGCGATGGAGACGGAAAACTCGACGCTGCGACAATCGATTCCGACGGGGATGGAGAGTTTGACACGTTCATGATCGACGAGGACGGCGACGGCGAATTTGAAACGGTCGAGGAACTTACTGAGGACGAAACCTTCACGCTTGAGGCCGAAAGCGGACTGCCGACCGATGATGAGATCTCGATGAATTCCGTGGAGTTTAATCTCGGCAGTGAGAGTTTCTCCGGGACCCTTGATGAGATCATGCCCGGTGAGGCCGGACTTGGTGCGGAAGTGTATCCGGATGTTTACCCGGCGTCTGATGGATCTGCCCTTGCGGATAGCGATGTGTACTCGACAGAAAGCGAGGTCGCAGATCCTGCGATCGAGGCGAATGCCGAAGCCGCCCGGGAAGCACAGGCTGCTGCGGAAGAATTTGTCGCTCAAGGCGATTATGCCGCAGCTGCCGAGGCACGTGAAAGCGCTGAAGAAGCAGCATGGGCCGCCGGCGACGACAGTATGCTTACGGGCTCTGACGCCGCAGAGCTCGAGTCGGCCGGATACAAACAGGAACTGGCAGAAGACTATCGGGCTCAACAGGCCGAGCACATCGAACAGGGCGACTATGCCGCGGCACGAGAGGATGCACAAAATGCCGCGTACGCGACAGGCGATGCCGATTATCTGGCGAGCGGTGATGACCACACAGGGCAATCCGACCAAGATGCCCACAATCTAGGGAACGCGGTCTATGAAGAAAAGAATGCCGAATATTTTGCTGACAACGCAGCATGGTATGCGGATGCAGGTATGACGGATGCGGCACAATCGAGCGCCGACCATGCTGCTGATTCGCAGAACGCGGCGGACACTTATGCAGCTCAGGCTGATCCGAGCGATGCAGTGATGTACGACGTTGATCCGTCATCCGCGGTCGATGTCGGTGGAGGCTATGACATGTCGGCGGTAGATACGGGCTTTGACGCAGGTATGGATATGACGGACACGAGTTTCGATAGCGGGCTCGATGACGGCACGCTTTAATCGATCGCCCACGCTAGCAAAACAGGGCCCGGCAGACGCATCTTGCTCTGGCGGGCCCTATGTTTATTGAGCGGTCCGGCCGTGTCTCTTGAGAATCTCTTTCAGCTGATCGATCGGGATCGCTTCGATCGTGCGGCCCTTGCCGGTTACGGTTGTGGCTTTGAGCAGGGAATTGATGATCGCCTCTTCGGTGGCCTCGATGACGGCCTGGAAGAGCGGTGACATCGCGTCGTTTCCCAAGAGTTTCACGTCGCGTACGGATTGCGACGCATTGATGCGATTCGCGGTCGAGAATGCGATGGCGTAGTCGCCGCTGCCGTTCGTCATTGAGGAACCGGTGCGTCCGAGCCCGACCATCGAACGTGACGCCAGGCGATTTAATTGCCGATGATCGAGCGGTGCGTCCGTCGCGATCACGATGATGATCGAACCGTCGGCGGAATGCGGATCGCGGAATGCGGATCGCGGATCTTCCAGATCCCGGCGTAGTTCCGCGTCTCGTCGTCCCAGCGACTGTTTTAAGTAATATTGCCCAAGCTCTTCACCGACGGGCACGCCGTCGATCGTCAGCACGCCACCGAAGTTAGACTGCACCAAAATTCCCAGCGTATAGCCGCCGAGGCTTTCCGGAAGTTTCCGGGAAGCGGTTCCGATCCCGCCTTTCCAGCCGAACGCCACCGTGCCCGTTCCGGCTCCGACCGATCCTTCGTCGACCGGGCCGCTTTTTGCGGCCTTCAGAGCATTAAAGACGTCATCGCGAGTGATGTGGCGGCCGCGGCCGTCGTTCAGACCGCCGTCGTTGGTCTCGGCCACGAGCGGATTGATCGACCGCACCTGCTCGTTTCCCGGCAGTGCGAGCATGAAGTCCATCACAAAGTCGGCCGTCTTGGGAACGCTTAGCGTGGAGGTGAGCAATATCGGCGTTTCGATCTCGCCGAGCTCGTTGACCTGCGTGGATCCGGCGAGCTTGCCGAAACCGTTGCCTACGTAAACGGCTCCCGCCACCTTTTGCTGAAACAGATTTCCGCCGTGCGGCAATATCGCCGTGACACCCGTTCGGATGTTCTCGCCCTTGACGATCGTCGTCTGCCCGACGGTCACTCCGGCGACATCCGTGATCGAATTGTTCGCTCCCGTCGGCAATATGCCGATCGTGATGCCGAGATCGCGTGAGCGCGGGCGGTTATCGGCCGTCCCCTGGCCATAAACCAGTGAAAATGCGGCAAAAATAACGAGAAGTGCCGAAAAAACACGGCTGCCGCACGCCAAAATAACGAATTTGTCACGCAACAAAAGGCATTTGTTACCAGACATTTTGAATTTGTCACGGGACAAAAAGCATTTGTCACGAGACATTTTAAATTTGTCACGAGACAAAAGGCATTTGTCACGAGACATTTTAAATTTGTCACGAGACAAAAAGCATTTGTCACGCAACAAATCCCATTTGTTACCTAACAAATTGAATTTGTCACCTAACATTTGTCCGTTTTCAGGCAACATCGTCATTTTTTCTCGCAACATTTTGAGCTACTTTCGCCGCGGAGCAGTCGATGGGATCAGACCTTGGCAAAGGTCAGCCCGGTCTGGCCCTGATACTTTCCGCCGCGGTCCGAGTAGCTGACGGCACAGTCCTCATCTGATTCAAAGAACAGTATCTGCCCGATGCCCTCGTTGATATATACGCGGAGCGGGAGATTGGCGAGATTCGCGATCTCGACCACTAGCCGTCCGGTCCAGCCGGCCTCGAGCGGCGTGGTGTTTACCAGCAGACCGGCTCGGGCGTAAGTCGATTTACCGAGAGCGACACCGGTGACGTTGCGGGGCATCTTAAAGGTTTCGACCGTTACTCCCAGCCCGTAGTGATGCGGCGGCAGCAGATAATATTTCGCACCGTCTTCGGCCGTGTGTGCCTGCGGTTCGGTCAATGAGAACTGATCGTCAAAACGTTTCGGGTCGATCTCTTTCGCGTGGACCGACGAAAAAATGCGAAAGCCGTCGTCCGCGAGCCGCATATCGTACCCGTAGCTCGACGCACCTGCCGAGATGATGCGTTTGCCGTCGACCTCGCGAACAAGTTCGGGCAGGAACGGCGAGATCATCTCGTGTTCATCGGCCATTTTACGTAGCCAGATATCTGATTTTATTGACATAAAAAGTGGTAACGCAGAATACGTTACCACTCTTTTCGGCCGTTTGAAAAATTTGCGGGTGCTAGCCGGGTTTGTTGATCTCGTTGATGGTCATATTGCCGTCGCCGACCGTAAATTTAAGCGGGATCGAGCCCGCACCGGTCTTTGCGACGATCGAACGCTCGGTAAATTCGCCCTTTCGGTCACGCGGAGTAAAGCTGCTGAAAAGGTTCTCGATCTTTCCCGTACGGAGAATGTTCGCATCAAATTCGGCATTCAATCCTGCCGGCAGGTTCACGTTCAGATCGCCCGCCGCAAGGTTAACTTCGGCGAAGCGCCCGCGCCAGCTGCGGCTGGGGATAGTGATATTGACAACGCCTTTGCCGAACGTGCCCAGCAGGCCGCCGCCGACCAGATCGATGGTCGAATTGCCGTCAAGCACGTTGATGCGAAACGCACCCTCGACACCCGCGACATAAAGATCGCCCACACCGCCGTCGATCTGCAGATCGGTGTAACGTGGAACTTTGATCACGTAGTCGATCTTGAACGGTGCACCGATAAGGTGCTTCGGAAATTTCTTGTCTATCTTTTTTAATGCCTTTTTGTCGTTCGGTCCGATGCTGATGATGCCCGTGCGTCCGAGAGTTTCTTCGACAGCGAAGCCGGTCACCTGAGAAAGCTTGGCAAGATCGGCCTCGTTCGCGGCGGAGATCTCGATCTGTGCCGTGACCTCGATCTCATTCTGCGACCAGCCTTCGACACGTATCGAACCCTGCGGCGCTCCGACGACGGCAAGCGTGCCGCCCACGCCGAACGGAATGCGGTCCGACTTTGTTGTTGTGCGTTTGATCGCAGCAGGAGCCTGCGCGAATGCAGCAGCCGAGAGCATCAGGACGAAGGCAACGCAAAAAAGATATTTGAGATTTTTCATATGGTCAGGCAGGGAAAGCAAGGGGTTGAACGCGGGCAGGATCGCCACTACTAAGCATAAACCTCGCGAGGCGTTTCGGCAAGGGTTTTATTTTCAGCGGTTCAGCGGCGAATGAAGGAAATGTTGCCGCGCTGGTTCATCACATTTATCGTCGCATCGCCCGAACCTGACTGGCCTACGATGCGGCGTCCGTCGCCGACGATCCGCATTCCGCCGCCGTTGAAGGGGCCAAGGTCGATACTGCGTGTCGAAGGTGCGGTCGCGATCAGCTTGAACGAAGAGTTAAAGGGAATGCGAAGATTTATCGTGCCTTTTACCGAGCTGAACCGGTAGCTGCCGCCCGAACGCAGGTCGCCGTCAAAGAAAATGTCGCCGATGCCGTTCTGTGCCGAGACCGTTGACGACGCAATGTTCGTCAGCGTGATGTCGCCCTCGCTCGATATGTGCGCACGCACCAGCGATCCGCGGACATTCGATACCGAAAGATTGCCTATCTTCGTTTCGATATCGACCAGAGCAGTGTATGGGACGTTTATTGTGAAGTTTACGTTACCGACGTCCGGCCGGCCCTGATTGTCCTGCACCAGATCGATATGGATCGTGCCGCTTAAGCTTCGCGGCGCGATGTTCGCGGCGGGAGCTTCGAGATATGCAGAGATCCGGATCTCCTGACGGTCCCAGCCTTCGACAGTAACGGTCCCCGAGCGGTTGGTCAGCTGCAGGCGGATATGCTGTCCGGCAGGATACGAACGAGAAAAGCGTTTCTGTGCATCGACGGGAAGAGGTTCGAGCGCAAAGAAAAAAACTACGCTCACCAGTCCGAGGATCGTAGTTTTTAGTGTCTTTTTCTGACAAGAACCAAATGTTGGGGCAAAAGACATCAATCCAGGTCGATTCTAAAGCTCGGCAAACTCCCTTAGCAAATTCATCTTTTCATTCAATGCCGAATCAAGCATCTCGCCGGAAAGCTCATCCTCGGGATCTTTCTGCAGTATCGTCGTGTATTCGTGAACCGCTTGGTCGAGCTCGCGAACATTTCGGTCGAATGCATCACGCATTCGTGCGTCCCACTGCTGTCTCCGCGACTGAACGCGCTTTGTCCAATAACCTATAACTGCCTGCTGCTCGGCGATGCGCCGTTCACGTGCCGCCTCGGGGCTTTCGATCAGCCCGACCTTAGCAAGCACTTTTTCAAAGGTCGTCTGCGTCTCTTTCGACCGCGATGTGAAATCGTCGCCTACAGGTTCAAGATAATTTCGGATACCTACGACCGTCAGCAGCGAGCTTATCAATGCGATACCCAGTACGGCTGCACCGGCCTGCGAGAACGTCAAATTCCAACCGCGGGCGAACCAGCTCTGCTTCGGGGGTTCGGGCGGCGGCTGCGATTCCAGGTCAGCCTCGATCACATTATTGATACGGCACCAAAGTGCGCGCGAATTCGGCGGCGGCGTTTCATCAGCCAGATCAGGGCCGCAGTTCGAAAGTATCGCTGCGAAATCCTCGTATAACAGGGCACACTCCGCACAAAGCGAAAGGTGTCCCGAAACTTCGATCGATGTCTGCTCGTCGAGATCGCCGTCTAGGTAGCGGCTAATGTTTTCCTGACAATGCTCGCAGTTCATGTTATCCAAGTGGAACGCTTTCGGCCCGGATCGGGCCATGCCCACTTAAAATAATCCTGTGATCTGTAAAGGTTCTGCCCGCTTGTTCGCTGCTTATATAGATTAACGGCAACCGTGAAACGTTGCCCTCACAAGGGCCGAAACGCATTGAAACCTGAGACAAAATTAAACACGAACAAGCGGCGGGCCTCATTCGTGTCATTTCGTGCCTGACGGCGGATCAGTCAGCCTGACGGATCAAAAGCCCGCGAAGCTTTAGCCGTGCCTTGTGAAGTTGAGATTTCGACGTGCCGACCGAGATGCCCAGCTGCCGGGCGACCTCTTCATGCTCGTAACCCTGTACGTCATGGAGCAGAAAGACCGACTTGTAACCTTTCGGAAGTTCAGCGATCGCATTTCTCAAAGCTATACGATCAACTACCTGCATCCTGTTCGGGTTTGCGGAACCGACGACTGTCTGTTCCGGTATCTCGCCATCTTCTGAGGTTTTTTCGTTCTTTACGCTGCGCCGGCGGAAATGCATCAGCACCTGGTTTACCGTCAAACGGTGAAGCCAGGTTGAAAATGCGGAATCTCCGCGAAAACTTGAGATCTTACGGAAAAGCTGGATAAAGACCTCTTGCGTAAGGTCTTCGGCCTCGGTCGGGCTGCTCGTCATCCGCAGACAAAGTGAGTATGTCCGGCGGTGATATCGCTCGTAGAGCAGCTCAAACGCGGGAATGTTCCCGTCAGCCGCGAGCCGGCACAGATCGATATCCGGAGCATCCTCGGCAAAGGTGCTTTCGTTTCGGGGTGCAGCGGCAATTGCCGGAGCGTTGAGAGCAGCCGGGCTTTCAAAGCCAAGTGCTGCCTCGTTTTCGAACACGGCCGTATTCGACTCCATAGTCACTCCTGGAAAGGTTGTCTCGGATAAAACTTCGTCGGCGGCTATGATGCGTGTCCTCCGTTTGCTGGTTGCTTCGGCCTGAAATTGATATTAGCCACAAATCGCGGAAAGGTAAAGAGTTTTAATCACCCGTGCATCGCCATAAATCGGAGTCTTGTGCAACCGGACCGGATGACGGTTGACTTTGCCTACGCGCGGCGTAATAATCTGCACCTTGCTCTTTCAAAAGTAAATCGCTGCATTTTAAGTTCTTTTTTTGGGAAGCCGGGTGAGAATCCCGCACGATCGCGTCACTGTGATTCGGCACGAAGCCGATAAGTCAGGTCACCGTTTTTGCAGCAATTTGCCGAGAGTGTGTTTCGCGTCAAAACACCGCAGGCTTACAAGGTAAATTTCAAAACGCCCTGTTTTTCTCCGTGTGGATCGCGGATAAAGGCAGGGCATTTTTCATTTATCGGCCAATGTTTCGACCACCTTTCATAATCATATATATATGTATCGCGGTTCTTATTACGGCGTGCGGCGGACAGCGCGTAGCTAGTGATCGTTCCTCAGCAAATACCACCACCGTCACCGACGATATCGGCCGCACGGTGACTATCGCCGCACCGGCCGAGCGGGCGATCTCGCTTGCCCCGAGCATTACCGAAATGGTCTTTGCTGCCGGAGCGGGCGACAGGCTTGTGGGTGTGACCAGCTTTTGTGATTTTCCGGCTGAAACGTCCGCGATAGCAAAGGTCGGCGATACACAGTCGCCGAATATCGAATCGATCGTCGCCCTGCGTCCGCAGTTAGTTCTCGTTTCGACCGCGTCTCAGCTCGAATCATTTATGAACGTGCTCGAGCAGCAGAATATCGCGGTCTATGTTCTTGACGTTAAGGGTTTGGACGACGTGAGCCGCGGGCTTCGGGCTCTCGGCGAGATATTCGGCACTAAAGAAGAAAGCGATCAGAAGGCAGCCGAGATCGAGCGTCGCACCAACGCTTTCACGGTCAAGCCACCCGATCCCGAGACATCGAAAGTATTTCTGCAGATCTCCGCTGAACCACTTTTCACGATCGGTGCTGATTCATTTCTTACAGACCTGATCGCACGTGCCGGCGGGGAATCAGTGACTCGCGAGGTACCGGGCGGCTACCCAAAACTTAGCAAGGAGACTGCTCTCGCAATGAAGCCGGATGTGATCGTGCTCTCCGATAGCGAAGACAATCGCGACCCGAACCCGGTTTTTGCAAATTCGCCTGCGGTGAAGAACGGCCGCGTTTACCGCATCAATGCCGATATCATTTCCCGCCCCGGCCCGCGTCTGGTGGACGCACTTGAGGAGATGTCCGCAGCGATCAAAAAGTGATCGATCGACGATTAAAACTTTTCCTGTTGATGGCCGCGTCGCTCGCGCTTGTTATTTCTATCGCCCTGCTGCTCGGCAGTGAGAGTATTTCCGTCACTCAGATGAGCGATCAGCATCGAGCGATCTTGTTTGATATTCGGATGCCGCGTGTTCTGTTAGGTGCATGCGTCGGTGCAAGCCTCGCGGTCGCGGGCGCTGCTTTGCAGGCGCTGCTTCGGAATCCGCTTGCCGAGCCTTATCTTCTCGGTGTGTCGAACGGAGCTGCTCTAGGGACTCTCGTCGCCTTCGTATTTCTCGATGGGATAACAGGAGCACGCCCGCTGCTAGCTTTCGCAGGTGCCGGCATCGCGACCTTCGCCGTTTATCAAATGGCGAAAAGCCGTGCCGGGATGAACGTTGAGCGGCTCGTGCTTTCCGGCGTTATCGTCACGACCTTTTTGTCTTCGATCATCGTTCTTCTTACGAGCCTGCTCGATGCGGCACGGCTTCGCGGTTACACGTTCTGGCTGCTCGGCGATCTGTCACAGGCCACGTACGATGGATTTTATCTGACGCTGGCAGCCGCGACCGCCGGGACGATCCTGCTGTCGTCGCAGGCAAGAGCACTGAATCTGATGATGATCGGCGAACGCGATGCTTTTGACTTTGGAGTCGAAGTCGGGCGTGTTCGCCTGCTCGTTTTCGCGGCATCAAGCATGCTCGTCGGCACTGCTGTCGCCGCAAGCGGTTCGGTCGGATACGTCGGCTTAATAGTGCCGCATCTCGTTCGCCTCGCGATCGGCAGCGACAATCGGCTCGTCGTTCCGATGTCGGCATTCGCCGGAGCGATATTTGTGGTGCTCGCCGACACGGTTTCCCGCACGGCGATCCCTCCAAGAGAACTGCCCGTCGGCGCGATCACGGCGTTGATCGGAGCTCCGTTGTTTATCTATCTGCTTAAGAGAAATTGAGATGCTGACCGTCGATAACATAACAGTCAGATATGGCCCGTGCGACGTGCTCGCCGGTATCTCATTCACGCTGTTCGCCGGCGAACTGGCCGTTCTGGTCGGGTCGAACGGTTCCGGGAAAACGACGCTTATCAAATCATTGAACGGAACGCTGCCGACCGTTGAGGGAAGCGTGAAACTCGACGGCCGTTCGCTTGAAGAATATTCACGGCGCGAACTCGCTCAACGCATCGCGGTCGTCGCACAGGAGAACGAGACAAAGTTTCCTGTCACGGTATTAGACTTTGTGCTCGCAGGGCGGTTCGCCAGCGGATCGGCTTTCGGCTGGGAAGTCCCCGAAGACATTGCGATCGCAGAGAAGGCACTGGCCGAATGCGGCCTCGATCGATTCGGCTCGAGGCTGATGAATGAGCTCTCGGGCGGCGAACGCCAGCGAGTCGTGATGGCGCGTGCGGTCGCTGCAGGCTCGAGCATTTTGTTGCTCGACGAGCCGACCGCAAATCTTGACCTCACGCATCAGGCGATGATGTTCTCGCTGGTCCGCAGCCGCTGCACAGGGCTCGGTCATTCGGCGGTCGTGATCACGCACGATCTCAACCTTGCGGCCGAATTCGCTGACCGCATCGTGATGCTGCGTCAGGGTCGGATCGTTGCTGCGGGAACTGCTGACGAGGTCTTGAATGCAGCAAATATCACTCAAGTTTTTGGGGTAAATGCCCTGCTGGATACAAATCCGGCAAGCGGCAAGGTGCGGGTCACGCCGATATTTGGCTGATCCATTTTTGACGAATGGAACAAAGGAAGCCGGTGAGAATCCGTCACTGCCCACGCAACCGTAAAGGTATGGGAAATACCAAGTCGGGAACTTTGGCCATTCGTTGGGTTCGAACCACTCCGCGATGGGCGGAAGAGGATCTTCAATGCGTACGTTCTTTCTCTTTCTTGTAGTTCTGACCGCGGCTGTCGTCGCGAATGCTCAGAACGGCAATTCACTCTACGGAACGGTGATCACTTCAACAGGCGAGCCGGCAAGCGGTGCGACGGTCACGCTTACGGCTTCCGACGGCTCGTCGATGATCACCCAGACTGCCGACGGCAATGGGGAATTTAGGTTCAACGCCCCGCCGGGGAAATACCGTTTACAAGCCACTCTAACGATCGATGGAAACACGGTCGCCGCTGTATCGACGGACATCACGATAAAGCTCGGCCAGCCCGAGACACTTCAGCTCAAGCTCGCCGAAAGCGGTTCGATCCGCGAGACCGTGACGGTGTCCGCGGACCGCGAACAATTGATCGAGGAGGTCGCAAAGACCGTCAACATCATCACCGGACTCGAGATGCGTGAACGCGCAGATTTTTCGCTCGTCGAATCGCTTCGCAGCATTCCGGGCTTGCGCGTTCAGCAGTTGGGCGGCTTCGGGCGAACCGCGAATATTAAGACTCGCGGCCTTCGTAATCAGGACACGGCAATGCTGATCGACGGCGTTCGCCTGCGTGACGCTTCGGCGATCACCGGCGACGCGACGCCTTTCTTGAGCGATCTCACGCTCACCAGCGTTTCCCGTGTCGAGGTGCTTCGCGGCTCCGGAAGTTCACTCTATGGCACTAACGCCATCGGCGGCGTGATCGATCTGCGAACCCCTGAACCGGCAGATGGCTGGCGCGGCCAGATATCCGGCGCGTTCGGCGGACTCGGCCTGGGCCGATTTCGCGGCAATATTTCAAACCGCTTTCTCGACAATAAGCTCGGCGTGAGCACGGCCATTTCACGAACAGCTTATACGAAGGGTATTGACGGCACCGACAACGCCGCCAATACGAATTTTCAAACGCGGATCGACGGCGAGATCAGTGCAATGACGTCCGTGTCTGCCCGCTTCTTTGTGTCGGATGCGAAGGTTCGCCTTAACTCCAATCCCGATACTTTCGGACTTCTGCCGATGTATAACTCATCGGTTATCCGTGCCATGCCGGGCGTAAATTTCACTCCGGACGTGGATGACCCTGACGATATTCAGCGGACCAACTTCGCTAACGGCCAACTTATATTTACGCACGCTTTCAACGAGAGTGTTGTTCTAAAAGCATTTTATTCCGGCCTCAAGACATCACGGAGAAACGATTCCGGGCCGCTCGGCGTCGGTTTCCAGTCAGCGTCGACCTCGATCTTTGACGGAACGATACAGGCGGCGAACGCGTCGATCGAATGGGCAACCGGCCAGCATAATATTCGCTTCGGTTACGAGTTTGAGGACGAGCGTTTTGGGAACGAAGGCTTCACACCTTCCGGCGGCGGCGATTTCTTCACCAAAGCCAGCCAGTCGAGCAACTCGTTCTACGCTCAAGACCTGATCCGGCTCCTCGGCGGGAAATTGCAGCTTGCAGGCGGCGTGCGTGCACAGTTCTTTCGACTCAGCCAACCAAGCTTCAGTCTCGCGAACGCGCCGTACGCAGGCGTGTCGCTGTCCGATCCGCCCGCGGCGTACACACTCGACGGAG
Organism: Acidobacteriota bacterium; assembly: GCA_023389035.1. Lineage (GTDB taxonomy): Bacteria > Acidobacteriota > Blastocatellia > Pyrinomonadales > Pyrinomonadaceae > OLB17. The sequence goes on along the minus strand of JAEWFC010000015.1, from coordinate 350,578 downwards.
CAGCTTCGTACTTTGTGAGATCGACCGGGACGAAACTTCGTGCTCACGTTGGCAACGGCTATCGCGTGCCGTCGCTCTACGAGCGGTTTGGCACGTTCTACAGCAGCTTCGGAACGCCGAGCTTTGTCGCTCTCGGCGATCCCGATCTCAAACCTGAACGCTCGATCGCGTTCGATCTTGGCATTGAACAACTCCTGGTTCGCGATAAGGTAAACCTCACAGCCACATACTTTTACACGCGTCTGACCGACGTCATCGGATACGGAAATGTCGTTCGCGACATCGGCGGAACACCGCGCCCGTTCGGCGGCTATGTCAATCAAACAGGCGGCATCGCCCGCGGCGGGGAATTCAGTGCGACATTCAAACCGTCTGGCTCGACCGACGTCTTTGCGTCCTACACCCTAACCAAAAGCTTGCAGCGTGAGCCGCAGATCGCCGGGAGCGGGATCATTGACGCTTTGGGAATTCCGCAGCACCAGTTCACGCTCGTTGCGACCCGGCGTTGGCAGCGTTTTTGGGTTAATGTCGACCTGCTCGCGTCGTCCAGCTATCTCGCACCGATCTTCAGCAATGCGACATTTAATACATATGTATATCGCTTCAGCGGAAATCGGCGTGCGGACCTGACGGCGGGTTACACCTTCAAGCTTCGACGCGATAGATACGATCTTCGCCTGTTCGGAACTGTCGAAAACCTGTTCGACAACGAATACTACGAGAACGGCTTCCGTACCGCCGGTGCGAATGCTCGCGTGGGGATAAGCTTTGGGTTTTAGGGTGCTGTGTTAAAATGGGCAGATCGAGAGGTGGTTGAAATGAAAGTATTTGCTGCAGCTGCGATCTGCCTGTTCTTTGGTGCCGGTGCTGCTTTAATGGCACAGGAAACGGTGACGAACTCTGATCTCGAGGCCTTTCGTCAAAAGCGCCTCGCCGCCGAGAAACGTTATCGTGAGAACTATCAGCGGCTGGGAATGCCGTCACCTGACGAATTGGAACGCCGGCGAGTGGCTGATCTTAAAGAGACCGAGGAGCTTTCAATCAAACTCCGGAACGAACGTCTCGAGCGTGAGGCGTGGGCGGCTGAAATGGAGCGCCGCCGCATTCTTCAGCAGCGATTGATATTAGAAAGCGGCCCGACCTACATCATCGGGAACCAGCCGTACTATGGCGGCGGTTATTACTATTATCCAAATTATCGCGGCCGGCGGTTCTTTCGCCCGCTTCGAGGTACGACTTGGCGTGCCGGCGGCGGTGGTGTGATCTACGAACCCGGCGGCCGTTCCAGCTACGTTTGGCCAGCACCTACGACCGTTCGTACGCCTCGGTTCCGGCGATAAATAATTTATGAAAGAAGGCTGGGAAGCAGTCATCGGCATGGAGATCCATGCCCAGTTGGCGACCGCAACAAAGATATTCTGCAGCTGTGCGGTCCAGACCGGCGGCGAAGCGAACACGAACACATGCCCGACCTGTCTCGGCCTGCCCGGAGCCTTGCCCGTGCTTAATCGCCGTGTGATCGAACTCGGCACGCGGGCCGCCCTGGCGCTTGGGCTTGAGGTCCAGCCGGTCTCGATCTTCGCTCGAAAAAACTATTTCTACCCTGATCTGCCGAAAGGTTATCAGATCTCGCAGTACGACAAGCCCTTTTCCGCGAACGGCACGCTTACGATAATGACGGCCGATCGCGACGGCGATGGCCACGCTCGCGAATGGAAACCGATGAAGATCGGCATCGAGCGTATGCATCTCGAAGAGGACGCCGGCAAGAATGTGCACGAAGGGCTGCCCGACACCGATAAATACTCGTATGTCGATCTGAACCGTGCCGGCACACCGCTCGGTGAGATAGTTACAAAGCCCGACTTCCGCACGTCTTGGCAGGCGTACGACTATGTGAACCACGTCCGCCGCGTTTTGCAGTGGGTCGGTGCGAGCGATGCCGATATGGAGAAGGGAAATCTCCGCTGTGAGGCAAATGTGTCGGTTCGGCGTGTCGGTGAGACGAAATTCAACAACAAATCTGAGCTCAAGAATCTGAACTCCGTTCGCTTTATGCAAAAGGCGATCGAGTTCGAGATCGAACGCCAGATCGAAGCCCATGAGGCAGGTGAACCTGTACTTCAGGAAACGCGCCTTTGGGACGAGCAAAAGCAGGAAACCCGTGTGATGCGTTCGAAGGAAGACGCCCACGACTACCGCTATTTTCCGGAACCCGATCTGCAGCCGCTTGCCGTAACGGCCGGCTTCGTTGATGGCATCAGACAGGCGATGCCCGAACTTCCCGACGCGATGCGTGACCGCTTTATCGCAGACTACGGCCTTTCTTTTGCAGATGCGTCACAGCTCGTCGCCGAGCGTTCGTTCGCGGAATATTTTGAGACCGTTGCGCGGATCACAGAAAATCCAAAACTCTCTGCGAACTGGGTGCTCGGTGAATTCACGCGTGAGCTCAATGCCGCCGGTGTGCCTGCAAACGAAAGCCGGGTCACTGCCGAGGGCCTCGCAGATCTCCTGAAGATCCTTGCCTCGGGAGCGATAAATAATAATCAGGCAAAAGAAATCCTTGTAGAGATGTTCGCGTCCGGTAAACCCGCTTCGACAGTCATATCGGAACGAGGCTTCGAACAAATTTCTGATACCTCCGCGATCGAAAAAATCGTTGACGCCGTCATCGAAAATAACGAGAATCAGGTTACCGCTTACCGCAACGGCAACGATAAGCTCTTCGGCTTCTTTGTCGGACAGGTCATGAAGGCTTCTGAGGGTAAGGCCAATCCGAAAGTCGTCAACGAAGTGCTAAAGGCGAAGCTGGCAGCATAGAGGCAGTTCAGGAGAAGATCAGATGGGAACTTCCCGCATCATCCGTGTGGCAATGGTCGCAGCACTGTGCCTTTCGGCCTCGACCGTGTTCGCTCAAAATCCCGCGATGATTCCGCAGGGTCTGCAGCGTGAGCCGCGAAATGCTGACGAGGCCGCATATCGCAACGCCCAGATCAATCGAGCCATTGAGGATGACTCCCGTCAACGTTTGAGAGACGCCGAACGTGCTGCTCGCGCAAGCGCAGTCCCTCCCGGCGAACTCCCAAAGCGAATGACCGGCAGCGAACGCAAGCGTCTTTTGGAACTGCTTTCACCTCGGGCAGACGACCGCGAACGGTTTAAGTCGCTGCTCGCTCAGCCGCGGACAGGCATATTCAAACTTTATCCCGACGCAGATTGCATTTCACGGGCAGTGGTTCGCGTCGATGGCCCGTGCGCTGATCACATTCCCGAAGGTTCGACGTCGGCATTTCGCGACGATTCGCTTACGCCGGACATTCATTTCAATCACGCTAATCTCGTGGGTACCGGCTTCTTTTCGCAGACGATGATGGTGGACCTCGGCGATGTGCCTGTCGAAAGTGTCGGGCTTGGGTCACCGGGCGTCCGGTATCTATCGGCGTTTCAGCCGGCCCTAACTGTCGCCGGCGCGGCCGAGCAGTACGGCGCGATCGTGAAGGGGATCACCGCCGATGGTTATCTCTTCTCGGGCAGCGCTCCGGTCAAGCCGGACAATACCTACGCGATGCGGGTCGTCGCATATCGGAATACCACGTATCGCGGTTTTCGCCTTCGACCGCCGGCCGATCTCTCTGCCGATCATTTCCGGTTCGGGCTGCTTTATCGTGATAACCGAAAGGACCTGATCGTCGCATTCCGCATTGTGCGAAAGGCCGAGGACGGAAGCGTGACCATTGTCTGGCGTGAACTCGACCGCCGCAAAAGCCCGGAGCTCAAATTTGGAAAGAACGGCGAACTTCTTGATTTCAGAAAGACGTCGTTTCGCGGTGAGGCGTTTATACTTAGGTAGCCCCAAAAGAAATGATCGCTAATTTAACAGACAAGACGGCAGTCGTGACCGGCGGCACAAAAGGCATCGGCCTGGCGATCGCTGAGCGGCTCGCCAGATCCGGCGTTCGAGTAATGATCTGCGGGCGCGACAAGGGCGACCTGCGGTCTGCCGTCGAACACATTGGCCGACATGGCACTGTCGAAGGCGAGATCTGCGACGTTCGCAGCGAGGATCAGGTCCGAATCATGCTCGGACAGTGCGAGCGCGTCTTTGGCGGGCTCGATATCCTGGTCAATAACGCAGGCGTTGGCTACATGGGTTCGACGGTCGAAGAGCTTTCCGGCGATCAATTTCGGCAAACGCTGGAGACCAATCTGTTCGGCGTTTTTTACGCCTGCCATTACGCGATACCAATGATGAAGCGTCGGAACGGCGGATACATTCTGAATATCTCATCGCTCGCAGGACAGAACGCGCACCCCAAAATGGCCGCATACAATGCGTCAAAGTTCGGCTTGAATGGATTTTCGGAAGCGTTGATGCAGGAGGTCCGGCAGGACAATATCAAGGTGAGCTATATCTGCCCCGGAAGCGTTAATACCTATTTCGGCGGCGACACGCCTTCCGATTCCAAGGCGTGGCAGCTGCAGCCTGACGATATCGCTCAGGTCGTGATGAACCTATTGGAAATGGACCAGCGAGCTCTGCCGAGCAAGGTAGAGATCAGGCCGAGCAAACCGCCCGCAAAATAAATTACTTCCCTGCGGTGAATTCCCGCACAAGGCCGATCAGTTCACGCTCATTGAACGGTTTCGAGAGGAAGCTCGCGATACCTAGCTCATCTGCCATTCCGCGATGCTTCTCGCCCGATCGCGACGTGATCACAATTACCGGTATCTCACGCAGCCGCTCGTCGTTCTTCAGCAGACGGATCATCTCAAAGCCATCCATGCGCGGCATCTCGATATCTGAAAGTATCGTGACAGGAAGCTGTTCCATCTCTTTCAGCAGATCTAAAGCCTCGACCCCGTCACGGGCCGTGATCGACGCCCAACCGGCATTCTCAACGATCTTCGTCGTCGTATGCCGAACGCTCGGACTGTCGTCAACTACAAGGATCGATGCACGCGATGGGCTGCGTCGTTCGGGCTGCGAAGGACGCGTGAACTGCGGCATTGAGCCTGCGGCAAACAATGATTCGACATCGAGAAGCGGCAGCACCTCATCGTTGCCGGTTATCGCCGCACCGAGCACGCCCTTGATCTTGTCGAGCGGATAGCCCATCGATTTCAGCGCAAGTTCCTCTGTCCGCGTGATCTCATTAACGATCAACGCGGCCCGGCCGACCGAACTGCTCATCTCGATGACGACCGGATCGTCGACGAACGAAAATCCCGAAGCTCCGCCAAGGCATTGCCGAAGATCCGTCACAGGAACGCTGCCTTCTTCTGTCTGTATCTCAAGCCGTCCGTCCGAAACGGAAAGCTTGAGCGAGCTGGCGTAGCTGATCCGCTGTATCTTATTCGCGGGAATCGCGAGAGTCTGTTCCTCGACACGGACGACCACGGATTCGACGACCGCCATTCTTAACGGCAGCCGGATGCGGAACGTTGTGCCTACATGGGCACGAGTTTCGACAGATATAGTGCCGCCAAAACTTTCAACGCTTTCTTTGACGATGCTCATCCCGACGCCGCGGCCCGCACGCAGGCTCAGGCCGTCAGCGGTCGTAAGGCCGGGAACGAAGATCAGCTGAAGCGGGTCGTTCTGTGCGATGTTGCCCGCAAAACTGTTTGGCGAGACCGCCATGTCAGCAGCACGTTCGCGAAGCCGCGATGTCGAAATTCCTGATCCGTCGTCTGTGATGGTAAGCAGCGCATGCGAGACCTCGTTCTCGAGCGAGATAGTGATCCGGCCAGTCTCAGGCTTGCCAAGCAAGCGGCGTGTCTCGGCGGGTTCGATGCCGTGCACGACCGCGTTCCGTATTAGGTGAAGCAGCGGTTCGGTCAGCGAATCCAGCATCTGTGTATCGACCTCCGTGCCTTCGTTGAGCATCACGACGTCGACCTGCTTTTTCTCTTCCTCGGCGGTTACGCGGGCTGTTCGCTGCAGCCGCGTTTTCATTGAGCCAAACTCAACAAGGCGGATGCGGACGAGACTGTCTTTCAGCTGGCGAACGCTGCGGGCCTGCTTATCAAAAAGTGATTCGACGCCGAGGCGAATATCCTCGAGTGCGGAATTGATCGACGATGTATCGCTGGCGGCTTCAGCCAACTGCCGTGAGGTCTGGTGAAATTCTGTGTAGCGGTCGAACTCGAGCGAGTCGAGGCCATCGTGCTCGGGCGGCATTCCGATCACCGCAGACGAACGCGAACCCAGCATTTCTGCCTCAAAGCTGCTGTCGAGCTTTGAACTTGCGGTTTGGACGCGGCGGCTGGAAATAGTGAGCTCGCTGATCTGCTGTTTCAGGTCCTTGAGCTTTCGGTCGATCGCGGAACCCGCGACCAGAAGATCGTGAAGTGCACCGCTAAGCTCATCAAGCTTGGTAAGCGGAACGCGCACGATCGTCCCTTTCCGCTCAGGTTTGCTAAGCACCGGAACCGGCGGATGGGCTGCATCGTCGACGGCAGCCGGAGGGACGAGTATTTCCGGCGCTAACGGTAATTCCGGTGCGTGCTGGGCCGGAACGCCGTTGCCGTTGAGATCGTTAAGTGCACCATCAAAAGCCGCGTGCAGCCTGATCAGATCACTTGGAGGCGTAGCATTCCCGGAATTCGCCGTGATATTGCGTAGACAATCGGTCGATTCGCGCAATAGCGTAAGTACCGACGACCCGGCCCGAGCGTCTGCCTCTGCAAAACGGTCGAGCAGGTCTTCGATGCGATGTGCTAGCCGCGACGGAGCTTCCATACCGACGATCCCAGCAGACCCCTTGAACGTATGTGCGTTTCGCCGGATCTCCCAAAGCGCGTCACGGTTGTCCGGATCGGCTGCGAGTGCAGCAAGGCTCTGGTCCATATTTGCGAGCAGCTCTTCAGCCTCAGCCGAGAATATCTCGAGCAGCTCCGCATCAAATTCCGGATCGTCTTCGCCGACCTCTTCGTAAAAGAACTCAACACTCTCCGGTTCCGGCCGCGGCGGTGTCATTCCGTTGATCGAATTCTCGACGAAATCGGAGATATCCAGGATCGAGCTGTCGGCGGGCACGGCGAGTTCGGCAATAATGGACTCGAGTTCGGAGATATGATCGAGAGTGGATATGATCGCCATTCCTCGGCTTTCGGCCGGCGATTGTTCGAGCCGCGTGACCGCGGTCTCGAGGCCGAGCAGAGTATTCAGCAGCGTCGGATCCGAATGAAATTCGCAAAGATCGGCGATCTTCGCCCGCCATGACGCGAGCTCTGCCGATGCGATCGGCGAATCGTCGGTGCGGGCACACACTAACAAACGTCCCCGGACCTCACGCATGAGAAGTTCCGTTTCTTCGATCGCCGAAATTACTGTTTGGTGCGACATTGCTTTGAGTTTCGGGGAGATGGTTAATTGACGAAGAGGCCGTTGTCCCGCTGTGGGACCGGGCTGTTATTGAGTTCAGCGGGCAGTTTGAATGGAGCGACCGATGCCCGCAGCTCGTTCGAAAGGTCGACCAAAAGCCGGACAGATTCGGCAGCCCTCGTAGAACCGCTCTGCACGATCTGCGTGACCTCTGCAATGCCGTTCATCGCTTTCGAAATATCCTCCGAGGCCTTTGCCTGCGAGCGAGCGGAATCCGAGATCGACCGCAGAAGCTCCGCGAGTTTGTTCGACACGTCCTCGATCTCGACCAGCGAGCGGCCGGCACGATCGGCCAGTTTCGAACCCGCAACCACCTCTCTGATCGTGTCTTCCATTGAACCCACAACTTCTTTGGTCTCAGTATTTATCGATTGTGAAAGAGCAGCGATCTGCTGTGTCAGGCTGGTCGATCGGGCAGCAAGCCGCTCGACCTCTTCCGCCACAACGGCGAAACCATTGCCCGCGTCTCCGGCCGCTGCGGCCTGCAGAGATGCGTTCAATGCGAGCAGGCTCGTGCGGTCGGAGAGGTCGTCGATCAACGCAGTGATCTGCCCGATCTCCTGGGCACGTTCGCCGAGTTTCTTGATACGCTTGGCCGTATCCTGAACCTGTTTGCGGATCGCTTCCATCGCGTCGATGTTGTCTTTCGCGGCACGCAGGCCGTAGCGTGCGCTTGAGAGCGATTCGGCAGCGACGTCCGCAGAGACCGTCGCATTCGCGGAAACCTCTTGTATCTGGAACGCCATGTCCGCGATCGATTCGGTCGTTCGAGAGATCTGTCCCGCCTGAGCGGCACTGCCACGTGCAAGCTGGTCGGTCGTCTCGTTGATGGCAGTTGCCGAACCGCCGACCTGCACGGTCACGGTCTTCACCTGCCGGATCAGCGTCCGCAGGTTTCGCGTCATTGAATTAAATGCGACCGCGATCTCGCCCGTCAGCTCCGGTGACACCTGTGCCTGCACGGTAAGATCACCGCCCGCTACCTGTGACACTTCGGACAAAAGCTTCATCACCGAATCCTGCAGTTGTGCCTGCGAACGCAGTGTCTCGATCGCAGGCCGAAGCCGGTCGATCATCGATTGAAACGCGAGCCCAAACTTATCGGCATCCGACCGCAGCTCCACACGAGCGAACGCGTCGCCGCTGGAAAGCCTTTCGGCAAGTTCAGCCTTTTCCCGCATGTAATCCGAGATCTTTCGCAGGGTATCATGCAGGTCTGAATCGTCGCCCTCGGCAAAATACGCGCCTTCGGAGATCTGATGCGCAACTGCCGCGGCCTCATCTAGGTCGCTTCGTGCGATCGACGCGGCAAGATTGGCCGCCGCGATAGCCGCGATTCCCAAAAGAGCGGCCGTGATTACCAATACGGTCACAGCACCTGAACTGACCTCGAAACCGAGATACTGTGCCGTCACAAGCGCGGCCGAAACGGTCAACAGTACGCCCGCACCGGCGGATGAGATCTTTATAGCAATGTTCCAAACAGCGCTGTGCATTTTAATTCTCGATCGATCGGTCGGCCGCCTGCTGATCGGGCATATTTAGCAATGGGGAGAAAGTTTCGTGTCCGGCCGCGGCAGCGGCTGCTGAAGCCGGCTGCGTTCCGGAGCTGTGCAGCATCGATACTGCGTCCAGAAGCTCGCTGGCGAGTGTCGCGATCTTGGCGGTCTCTTGTTCCGCCGGCGTTAGTGCGATCGAAACAGATCCGAGGTCGCTTTCGAGAGCCTGGATCTGGGCGTCGAGACTGTTTTCGGACGTTTCCGGAAGCTTGTGCTTGAACTCGAACAAAAACCTCAGTCCGCGGTCGATCTCGTCAAAGGCAGCAGTCATCTCGGCCGCCTTGCTTCCCAGGGCATTGACCTCCGCACGGATCTCTGAGACGGCGTTGTCGAGCGAACTTAGATCACGGACAATGCCCTGTTCGGCGGCTCCGGCTTCCTTCGCTAGCTCTGCCGAACGGGATGCGATGGTTTCCGCTTCGCGGGCGATGACAGCCTCGCTCTCGCTGCTCGAATTCTTTCCCTTTACGACCGACAAATTTACCGCCAATAGCCCCACTCGTTTCGATATCTCGTTCGCAAGCCGTGCTGACATAGGCACGACGGCCGCCTTTTCACGCAAGCCGGAAGCGGGCCGATGTACCGATTCGAGCCTGTCGCGGAGCGTTTCGATCTCGGTCTTTAGACTTGCGGCTGAAGCCCTTTGGGATTCGAGCAATGCCGGAAGCTCGCTGACCGAATCAAACGCGGCGGCTAGGCTTGCAAGCTGAGCGTTCACCCGCTGCGGCAACTCGCCGATGCCGCCCAGAGCGACGCGTGCACGGGCAGCGCGAGCGTCGTCCTCTGTGATCGCCTGCCGCAGCAGATCACGGACCGCCTGTGCCGAATGGTTTGTGAATTGCGACGTTTCCTGAACGCGTGCGGTCAGCTGGCGTAGATTGCCGGCGATAAAATTGATCGTTTCTGCGATGCCGCGGACCGACGAACCGTTCCCGGCTACGACCTCGATATCAAGCTCACCGTTTCGCAGCCTGACAAGTCGGTCTGCGAGCGTGGCGATCTCTCGTTCCGTTTCTGCAAGAGTATTCGCGGCGTTCACCGAATCGGCGACCTTGTTCACGAGATTTTGGAACGAAACACCGAGCCTGTCATAAGATTTCGGTGTGTTTTGTACGGCTTGGACACGGCCCGCAGCGATCTCGTCCATCGCCCCGATCACTTCTTGTATCTGCACGGCCGAGCGCTGAATTCCGTCCAGTATCTCGTCCGTCTCAAGGGCACCGGTCGTCCGCGGCAGTGAAGCCGTCGGGCTTCGTTCAAGGCTTTTCGCTGCGAGATTTACCTTGTTCAGCGGATCGAGCACGTCATTGGAAAGCCAGCCTCCGAACACGACGGTCACAAATCCCGCAACGAGAAATGCCAGAAATGCCGAAAGATTTCGGTCTGCGATCACATAGGAAGATAAGAAAAAGACCGTGACCCCGATCACGCAGTTAACGACCGCGAGCCCGCTCACCGCGAACCATATTCGGCCTTTGAGAGATCCGAGGATCGATCGTGTAGGATTTCTTGTCATTGTGAGGTTTAACTCAGCGAGCTCTCGATCCGGTCAAGTACCGCGTCGAGATCGAACAGCCTTATATCCGCTTCCTGCCGTGTGAGAGCAGGACTCTGACCTTGCAGCTGATATTGGCCCGAGATACGCGGGTCATCTGGCCTTCTGACGATCTCGTTCAGCCGGTCGACCGGCAAAGCGTAGTGGGTAGAGCCCGGTTCGGCGGTGAGCATTATCCACTTCGGCCGAAAGGCTTGAGATTCGTATCCCGGATCGTTCGTCACGCTTCCGCTTTCGAGCACGGCAATTATCTCGCCGCGGTGTGCGGAAATTCCGCGGATCTCTGCCGGCATATTCGGCACCGGTGTTACCTGCAGCGGATGGGTGATCTCAGATATTCGGGAGGCCGGTATATGGAATGTCTCACCGCCCAGTATGAACGAGACCAGGTGCTCGGACGCGCCGAACTCCTGATCTCCATTTTGTACCGGATGAAACTGTGAATGCGATGGGTGTATCGCAGGCTGTTCGCTCGTCATTCGCTTATTACTTCAGGATGCTGCGGTTCACCGTTTGATGAGAGATACGTCTCGACCGTCTTCATCAGTGTCTCCGGCCCGAACGGCTTAGTGATGTAGCCGGTCGTTCCTGCCATGCGGCCGCGGACCTTGTCGAAAAATCCGTCCTTGCCTGAGATCATTACGATCGGGATGTTCTTCGTCTCGTCCTTGCTGCGGATGGCTTTGCACGTCTGGTAGCCGTCCATCCGCGGCATATTGATATCCAGCAGGATCAGATCGGGAGCGACATCCTCCAGTGCAGCCATCGCATCAACGCCGTCAGGTGAACAAAAGACAGTATGTCCGCATTTTTCGAGCTTTCCGGCGATCAGCTTTCTGACCGTCGCACTGTCATCAACGACCAGGATCGTCTTTCCGCGGGTCATGGATTCCGCGGTCTCGTCGTGCTTGCGAACGTCATCCAGCCTTATCAGCAGGGCATTGACCTGCGAAGAGAGAACGATGTTGTCGGGGTTGATGCGTGCAGCTTCGTAAAGATAGTTGTAGCCGTGCTGCAGGTTGCCGAGATTCAAATGGCCGATTCCGAGCATCGTAAGCTCTATCTCACCGTAGTTCATCGCGACACGTTCGCTTTCCATCCTTTCGACGGCGTGGCGGATCGCGACGCGATCGGCCTTTTCGTTGTTCAGGATCGTGTCCAGATCGGCGAGCGTCAGCACTGCCATGCAGGTACCGCACTGTATTGAAGCGGAATCGCTCGTAGCTTTGCAGAATGAGCAGGTCACGGGCAGGTCTGACACCGGAACAGCTTTGCGAACAAAAACCGGGTCGAATTTCGTTGCGAAAGGATTCGCCTTTTCTACCGGTTCGGGTATCTGCTGCGAAGGCATCGGTATCGAAAACTCGGCAACGGTCTCGAAAGGATCGTTTGCGACGGGCTCTTCGCTTGGTGACGCCTTGATCAAGATCTGTTCTGAAACTACGCCGTTATACGACGCCGGCATATCGGCCTGCGTCTCGTGAATATCGGCTGCGACCGTCTCGTGTATCGACGGCTCATCGGAGGGCAGCTCTACCGATATCTCCTGAATGTCGTGGGCGGCGAGGTCTTGTACTGAAAATTCTTCGGTAACGTCTTGCGAAGGCTCGTCCGAAACAGTCGGAACTTCGTCCAGACTCGAAAATTCCGGAGCAGCCGGAACTTCGTCCAGACTAGAAAATTCGGGTGCTGCTTCAATTACTTCTTGGTCAACGGCCGGCTCTTCTGAATGTGCAAAGCTATCCGGCGAAGCCATCGTGATCGTCTCATCGGCGTGGTCGAAGTGAACGTGATCGTGGCCGTTGGTGTAACCCAGGTGTTCGATAGTTTCCATCTTGGGCTTAGCTTCGATCGCGGCAGCTTCAAATGTGACCTCAGCCGTCTCTTCAGCAGCTTCAAATGCGGCCTCTGCCATTTCCGGCTCAGCCTCGATCTTGGAAGCTTCAAATGCGGCCTCAACCATTTCCGGCTCGGCCTCAACCTCGGAGGCTTCGAACGTGACCTCAGCCACTTCATCCATCACCGGAACTTCCATTGGCGGCTGTTCGGGATTGTAAAGGTCGACGGGCGGTTCGATCTCGTACTCAATGACCTCGGGCAGGCTTTCGTCTTCGACGGCAGCGAACTCCTGAGCAGTCTCGTCTTCTTTGTCCTCAGCAAATTCGGTCGGGACTTCGTGAGCGCTTTCCTCAGCCTCGACCGCTTCCTGTTGCGGCACGGCTTCGACAACGGCTTCATAAGCGAACGGGTCGTCGTCGCGGTCCGCCGTGACAGGCTCCACTGCCGGGATCTCGACCGCCAGCTCACCCATCAGTGAACGGAGGGAATCTAGTCCGTATCGTGCGGCGGCGTGATTCGGGTCGATATCGAGCACCTTGCTGAATGCCGCGATCTTCTCGTCGAAACCGTCGGCGAAGTGAGCCTTCAGCATCCACGCATCGACCGATTTCGGATCTTCATCGATGACCGCTTGCAGCAGTTCCATTGCGTCAGCCTTATGTCCGCTGAGTGCGGCGGTCTTGGCTGCTGCCAGATGCCCGGCCGTGACCGAACGCCTTGCATTTGCCAGAGCCCTTAACGCAGGTTCATTCTCGGGATCGACCTTGAGGGCCATTTCCAGATAGTTCAGCTTGCCTTCGTTCGTCTCCGCAAGTGACGCCATCCACAGCCAGGCGTTGATATTTTCCTGGTCGTACTCAAGCGCCCGGTTAAAACAGTCGACAGCAAAATCGGGCCGTCCGTCCTCTGCGGCATCGACGCCGCGCTGGACGAAGGTCTTGGCGAGCAGTGAATTCGTAGCGGTCTTCCATTCTTTCGCCCGCTCGTTTTCGGGATTGATCTCTAGTACATTGTTTAGGAAAACCAGAAGCTCTTCGGGGTACTCGCTGATCGACGCGAGCCAGAGCCATGCGGCTTCGTTCTGCGGATCATTCTCGGTTACTTTGAAAAGTGCGGTCCTGGCTTCGGCACGGTTTCCGGCCTGTGCGGCACGGATCCCGTAGCTCAGGTAGCTTGCGGTCTCTGAGCTTCGGTTGTCGATAGGAGCAACAACAGCGTTTCCAATGGAGATGGTCGGCGGGGTGTTTTCAACTTCGATTTTCATATTTCAATGTTCTTGAGACGTGGCGGGTTTGGCGGGATTCCGAGCGAGTGAACACAATACGTCCACCGAAACTCCCGCAAATTATGCAACTGCGGTGCCAGCCAAAAGCTCAACCGCATCCGGATGCCAATGCCTTCAAATTTCGGTATCGAAAGCGTTTGCGAGGCAGAATGAGCGAAATCCGGAGCAGCGAAAAATCGGTCAAAGTGACAAATAACGGCACTGTCTTACTGACAAATACTGATTCAAATTGCCCGAAACGGGCCTGAACTGATGAAAGAAAAAACAGACGTCGCGATCATCGGTGCAGGGCCTGCCGGCCTTTCCGCGGCCATCTGGTGCACGGACCTCGGGCTCGAGACCATCGTCCTCGAAAGCGCTGATCGTGCGGGCGGCCAACTCCATCGGATACACAACCCGGTCTCAAATTATCCGGGATTTGAAAGCGTCTCAGGATCCGAACTCGCAGAACGGTTCGCGGTGAAAGATCGTTTTCCGATCGAGCATGGGAGGCAGTTGAGCTCATTCGGTCTGGACCCGATCTCGCTGACGCTCGCGGACGGAAAAGTCATTCGGCCCCGTGCGGTGATAATCGCGACCGGCGTTCGCCGAAGGGCACTAGGCGTGCCAGGCGAAAACGAATTCGCAGGCCGCGGGATCATCGATTCAGGAGCTCGTGACCCGTCAGCAGCCGCGGGCAAACGCGTGGTCGTCGTCGGCGGCGGCGATGCTGCGGCCGAGAATGCGTTGATCCTAGGCGAGTTCGCTGAAAGCGTAGCCGTCGTTCATCGCCGCGACAGCCTTTCCGCTCGTCCAGAGTTCGTCGAACGTATCTCCAAGAGTTCCAACATCAAACTGCGCTTCGCCTCCACCGTCGAAAGCTTTAACGGCAATAGCCGGCTTGAGTCAGTGACGGTCCGAACCTCTGCGGATGAGGCGTCGGACATTCCCGCCGACCTCGCTCTGATCCGCATCGGCGTCGTGCCGAACAGCGAACCGTTTTCGGGGTTTTTGCGAATGGATCAGGCGGGCTACATCGACGTGGACCGGGAATGCCGAACGTCGGTCCCGGGAATTTATGCCGCCGGCGATGTGGCGAACCCTGTCAGCCCGACGATCGCGACCGCGGCCGGGATGGGAGCGACCGCCGCAAAAGCTGTGTATACTTGGTTAAACACCTGATCTGTTCTATAATTCACGATCATCGGATTCCACAAAAATTTGAATTTTATCCAAATTTTGATGCCTTAAGCCGCTTCCGGTAGCAAGGCTCCGAATGTAATGCTGCGATTTTTAGCCGTTTTTCGGCGTTCTACGTATTGGAACGAAAAATGCGTGGAACTATGGCCGAAGGCACTTTAAATTGCACTTTTCACCAACCCCAACTTAGGAGGAGCTATGAGTTTTAGCAATATCAAAAACGGCGTTGCTGTCTGGATGACAACTCTGCTGGCGATCACGTTGTTCGCCGCGAGTGCGTTAGGCCAGGCCGGAACGTCCGGTGTCACGGGAACCGTGACAGATGCCCAAGGGCAGGCTGTCGTCGGCGCAACTGTGACACTCGTCAGTGCGACGCAGGGCACACGCCGAAACGTCGTCACCGACAGCAATGGATCTTATACATTCACCGCTCTTCAACCCGGTTCATACACCATCGAGGTTGAAGCAGAGGGATTCAAGAAAGCCGTGACCACGGCGTTCGACGCACTCGTCGACCGCACCACGAGCATTCCCGTCCAGCTTGAGGTCGGTGACGTGTCGGTAAGCGTCACGGTGACCACCGGCGGCGTGGAAAGTATCAAGAACGTGAGCGACGCCAGCTTGGGAAACAACTTTGTTTCACAGCAGATCTCGCAGCTGCCGCTCGAAGGCCGTAACGTAACGAACCTTTTGAGCCTGCAGGCCGCTGTTACTCCGGGCGGCGCTGTTGCCGGCGGACGTACCGACCAGGCGAACATCACGCTCGACGGTATCGACGTTAACAACCAGCAGGAAGGCACGGCGTTCTCGCCGGTCATCCGCGTGACGCCTGACTCGGTCGAAGAGTTTCGTGTTACCACGACGAACGCAGACGCGACCCGCGGCCGTTCATCGGGTGCACAGATCTCGCTCATCACCAAAGCAGGTTCGAACGATTTCCGCGGAAATCTTTTCTACTATCACCGCAACGATTACTTCAACGCGAACGACTGGTACAACAATGCTACCGGCACCCCGCGTGAAGCTCTGAAGCGTCACCTTTTCGGCGGATCGCTCGGCGGCCCGATCGTAAAGGACAAGCTTTTCTTCTTCTATAACTACGAAGGAATGCGTGAGTCCAAGAGCGTCGGTGTGACCAGCCTGGTCCCGCTGGCAACGCTCGGACAGGGCATTATGCAGGTGTATGACTCGTCGGGCGTGCTCCGTCAGATCAATACCTCGCAGATCAACGGCATGGTGGACCCGAACGGTGTGCCCGTCGTTGACGTCAACCCCAACGTCGTTCAGCTTTTTGCCGCAGCAGCAGCTCGCTACCCGGCAAACTCAACGCTCGTAGGTGACGGCATCAACACCGGCGGATACCGCTGGAACGCACCTCTTCCGGTCAAGCAGAGCCTGCACACGGCACGCTTTGACTATTCGCCGCTCGCCAGCCAGCGTCACCAGCTGACCGGCTTTATGAACTATCAGCAGGACCTTTTCGGTCAGGCATCGGCATTCCCCGATACACCGCCGACCGATCAGTGGAGCCACCCGATGCGTATCGGCGGCAGCCACACCTGGCTGATCACCAATAGCCTTACTAACAAGTTCACGTACGGTATGACCCGCCTTGCTTTCAGCAACCAGGGTGATTCCGCAGAGAACGCGATCACCTTCCGTGATATCTTCTCGCCGGTGAACTTCAGCCGCACCTTCAGCCGTGTCAACCCGACGCACAACTTTGCGAACGACATGACATGGACGACGGGCGACCACACCCTGATGTTCGGTACCAACCTCCGTTTTGTTCGCAATAAGCGCGTCAACTGGGGTGCTGCGTATGACGCGGCGGTCACCAACTACGGTTTCTATCCGGGCAGCGGCGTCAGCGTCACAAATATCGTTGACCGCTACCTGACCGATACCTATGGAACGACCACAGGCGCAGCCTGGATCCGTTCAGCTCAGTCTTCGCTGAGCGCTCTCGTCGGCCGTCTGAACCAGTACACCGCTCGCTTTAACTTCGACGCGAACGGAAACCCTGTTGCAAATCAGCCGACCATCCGTGAATTCGCAACCAACGAGTACGACTTCTACGTTCAGGATTCATGGAGGATCATTCCGAGCCTGACCGTTACGCTCGGTCTTCGTTACGGTTATTCAGAGCCGGTTTGGGAGACTCAGGGTCTCGAGGCCGCTCCGAACGTTGCTCTTAACGAGTATTTCTCACGCCGTGTCGCAGCTGCTGCCAACGGCCAGAACTACGACGTTCCGCTGCTGATCGATCTTTCGGGTAAGGTCAACAACAAGCCGCCGATGTATCAGGCGGACAAAGACAACTTCCAGCCCAGGATCTCCTTCGCCTGGTCGCCGAATTTCCAGGGCGGTTTGGGCGCCTTCATCTTTGGTAAGAACCGTGCTGGTGTACTCCGCGGCGGTTATTCGATCACGAATGACTACTACGGACAGCAGCTTGCAGTGTCGTTCGACGCAGCCAACACGCTTGGCTTCCTTTCGAACTACACCACTCCGGCTAATACCTTTAACCTGACAACCAACCCGGCTCCGGCTTGGGATGGTACCGGAATGAACATCCAGGGCTTCCCGCTGGTCACGCCGCCCGCTCAGCTGGTATTCCCGCTGCAGCAGCCGCAGGACCTCGGAATGCGTATCGAAGCTTCGATCGACCGCGGTATCGAGGCACCGATCCATTACTCGACCAACCTGACCTTTGGACGCGAACTTCCTTCGAAGCTTTACTTCGAAGCGTCGTACATCAATCGCCGTGCCCGCAACCTGCTGGCCCGCCGCGACGTGATGTCGCCGAATAACCTTCGCGACCCGATCTCGGGCCAGACCTACTATGAGGCAGCCACAGCTATCGCTCAGCATCTCTATGCTGGCGGCACTGTCGGCACGGCGCCGGTACAGCCGTTCTTTGAGAACATGTTCCCGCACCTTGCTTCGCCGACGACACCCGCAACCCGGTTGTATCTGGCACAGGTCGGACAGTCGACCGACTTTACCTGGCCGCAGTACCTGTTCGATGCCAATTCGCCGATGCCGCTGTTCTACCAGTCGCAGTACGGTGCTTTGGACTCGTTCGGTTCGATCTCGAAGTCTGATTACCATGGCGGTGCGTTCACCGTTCGCCAGCGTCTCAGCAACTTCACCTGGGATCTCAACTACACCTTCTCGCACTCAATGGATGACACCTCAGGTGTTCAGACAAGTGCGGCATACGGTGCTGCGTTCATCCTGAACCCGATCCGTCAGGAAGATAACTATGCTTCGTCCGATTTCGACATGCGACATATCGTTAACTTTAACGGTCTGTGGCAGATCCCGCTCGGACGCGGCCGCCAATTCCTTTCGGACACGAACCGTTTCGTTGACGCTGTTCTCGGCGGATGGCAGCTTGCTTCCATCTTCCGTTACAACTCGGGTCAGCCGATCGGTACCAACGCTAAGATCTTTGATAACTCCGGCTGGGTAACCAACTGGAACCTGAAGAGTGCGATGGTACAGACTCGTCCGATCACGATGGGTGTTTATTACAACGGTGAGGATGGACTGCCGACGATGTTCGCAGATCCTGATGAAGCGTACCGCAGCTTCCGCAGCCCGTATCCGGGCGAGACGGGAGACCGCAACCAGATCCGCTACCCCGCGTTCTGGACGCTCGATCTCGGATTGCAGAAATCCTTCACGATGCCGTGGTACGAGAACCACAGGGTCAGCCTGCGTTGGGACGTTTTCAACGTTACCAATACGCCGATCTTCGCCGGTAACTCGAACACCGCTATGGGCTTCCGTCCGCAGCGTTCAAATCAGACCGCACCGGTCGGATTCGGACAGTTCACCGGAACCCGCGGCAGTGCACGCGTGATGCAGTTCGCCCTTCGCTACGACTTCTAGGTCACAAGCTTAGGCATTTAAAACTGAAACGAGCCGGTCAAAAGCCGGCTCGTTTTTTTCTTTGAGCTTGGTTTATTTGCTGTTTTCCTTGATGTATTTCTCAAGCTTCGACTTCTCAGGGTAGTTGGGTGTCTTCTCCAGAAAGAGCTTGTATTCAGCGGCTGCACGGTCCTTCAGGTTAGCGGCATTGTAAAGCGTTGCGAGCCGCAAATGGATCTCCGCCTTCCCGATCGGGTCCAGCGCGATCGCTTCATTCAGCACCGCGACGGCCTTGTTGCCCTGCCGGGTCTGTAGATACGCTTCGCCCAAATACTGTTTCGCATCCGCTGAGTTCGCATCCGCCGCAACCGCTTTTTCCAGCACCGGCACGGCTTTATCAAACTTTTTCTGTGCGATATGCAGCTTACCAAGATTCATCAGCGCGATCATGAAATCGGGCTTCAGCTCGAGCGACCTGTTGTAGGCCTTTTCCGCATCGTCATACTTTGATTCTTCGAAATGCAGCGAGCCCAGCTCCGTCCACGCGACAAAATCATTCGCGTCCGCCGTAACTACTTCGTTGAACATACGGATCGCGTCCTTGTTCTTCTTGTCCTTCTTTGCCGCCGCTGCCTTATCAAACAATGCGGCGTTCGCAGCACTCCGACCTGTGTACGCGTCCCTTACCGACACTACGCCGGTTCGCTGATTTGGATTAAAGCTCTCGTTCCAATTCAGTGCGAAATCGTATCGCTCGCCCCCGGCAGCGGTGAGCACGGTCTGGCCAACGTCAGTCCCCCCGACCGTTAGTAACAGCACTGCCCCGTCTCGGGGATTCTGAATGAAGTAATAAAATCCGGCATCATTCGCCTGTGCTCGTGCGAGCTGAGCTCCATTGTGCATCAGGGTAACGAATATCGATGGCTTCGGGTCGTCCTTCTTTAAACCTTTGAGCTCGACCTTCCCCCATATCACGGGTGCTCCGATCGGTATCGGCATTCCGGTCGCCGATCTGACGTCGCCCTGGGCCGAGGCTGTCGCGGGTTGTGAAGAGATCACGAAAAATAAGAACAAAAATGCTGCTAGGTATTTCATATCTGACTCCTACGGAAAGGGTTTGATTCAATTGTTAGAACAGAACGCGGGTTTAGTCAACAAAAAGCGGCCTATCGTGCGGCAAATGAATCATTGCCGGTGATGTCGGCCAGGTGGCGCGTGTCGTTGAGAGCCATCACTCTGACGTTGTTCCGGCCGCGGACCTCGAACCGGTTGATGCCGCAGTTCGACGTCACTATCCAGGGCGTGCTCCGCGTATCGCGGCGGACGGCTCCCATCAGATGAAGCGTCATAAAGCAGATCGCTCCCGTATGGGAAAATATCGCGACGCGTTCGCCCTGGTGATCGCGTAGAATGTTCCACAGCTCGCCGGTAGCACGCCGCAGCAGCTGCCGATAGCTTTCGCCATCAGTGATCACGTGGTGGACGTTTCGGTTTACCAGCGCGTAATAGTCCTTCGGGTGATGCTCGCGAGATTCGTCGAATGTCAGCCCTTCTAGCACTCCAACGTGCCGCTCGCGAAACGCCTTCGATGTCTTGACCGGAACCTCGATCAGATCCGAGAGGAATTGTGCGGTCTGGACCGCCCGGTCGAGATCGCTGGAATAGATCGCAGATACGCCTTCGCGGGCAAGCATGTCGGCCGTGACCTCTGCTTGCCGCCGTCCCAGGTCGGAAAGCGGCGTCGGGCCGTGGCCGCCGAATCGCCCCTCGGCATTACCGGCAGATTGTCCGTGTCTTACTAGGTAAAGTCGCGTTATGGGCATTACGCAAACAAGTGAACTTTAAGCGTCAGATCAAGCTGAAACCGTTTCAGCTTTCAGCTTCTCGGTCTGGAAGTGCGTTCGCAGAGCTTCGATAAACTCGTCGAGCTGGCCTTCCATCACCAGGTCGAGCTGGTGAACCGTCATCCCGATCCGGTGATCGGTGACGCGATTCTCTTTGAAATTGTATGTCCGGATCTTTTCCGACCGGTCGCCGCTGCCGACCATCTGCTTTCGCTCGGCCGATAGTGCATCGTGCTGCTTTTGTTCTTCGATCTCCTGTAGGCGCGCCCGCAGCACACGCATCGCCTTTTCGCGGTTCTTGATCTGCGATTTTTCGTCCTGCATCGAGACGACCGTGTTCGTCGGCAAGTGCGTGATGCGAACGGCGGAATACGTCGTGTTTACCGATTGGCCGCCCGGGCCTGACGAGCAGAACGTATCGACACGCAGGTCGTTCTGGTTTATCTGCACATCGACCTCTTCGGCTTCGGGCAGAACGGCGACAGTTATAGCCGAAGTATGAATACGGCCGCTCGTCTCGGTCTGCGGCACACGCTGCACGCGGTGAACGCCCGATTCATACCGCATTTTTGAATACACGTTGTCGCCCTCGATCATCGCAAAGGCTTCCTTGATGCCGCCGACGCCCGTATCTGCCGCGTCCATTATCTCCATCTTCCAACCCTGACGTTCGGCATAGCGGGCGTACATCCTGAGGATCTCCGCTGCAAAAAGTGTCGCCTCGTCACCGCCCGTACCGGCACGGATCTCGAGAATTACGTTCTTTTCGTCATTCGGATCCTTCGGCAGCAGCAGGAATTTCAGGGCCTCTTCGGCGGGCGGCAGCTTGGCTTCGATCTCCGAGACCTCGGCCCACGCCATTTCCTTCATTTCGTCATCGTCCGCCATTTCCGCAAGTTCCTTTGCTCCTTTCAGGTCGTCCTGAAGCTTTCGGACCTCGCGGTATTTTTCGACTATCTCGCCCAGCGAACGGTGCTGCTTCATCAGC
This sequence comes from Acidobacteriota bacterium, assembly GCA_023389035.1. Taxonomy (GTDB): domain Bacteria; phylum Acidobacteriota; class Blastocatellia; order Pyrinomonadales; family Pyrinomonadaceae; genus OLB17. The sequence continues at coordinate 329,060 of JAEWFC010000015.1, read as the reverse complement.
TTGGCGTACGTCGACATGTCCGACATAAACTCGGGCTGCGAGATCTGTTCGGTCAGCTCCTCGTAGCTTTTCTCTATTTGTGCAAGTTTTTCAAACATAGAATTTACGCCGGCTCCAACGCGGCCTCGGGCTCGAGCTTCAGCGATTCGTCGAGAGCTCGTATCGCCACCTCGAGCTGTTCGCCGTCCGGTTCCTGCGTCGTGATGTTCTGCAGCCAGATGCCCGGCAGTGTCATCGCCTTAAAGATCGCACCTGATTCTTTCTTTGCCGCGTATCGGATGACCTCGTACGACAGGCCCGCGACCAGCGGCATTAGAATGATGCGGACCAGCAGATTGAGCCACGTCTGCTCGAATGCGATCACCGAGAACAGCACGATCGCGACAAGCATCACGACCATCAGGAACGATGTTCCGCAACGCGGATGCTGCCGCCGCTGGACCGTAGCATTATCGACCGTAAGATCGAGTCCCTTTTCCCAGGTGAAGACCGTCTTGTGCTCGGCTCCGTGATATTCAAAGATTCGGCGAATGTCTTTCAGGTACGACATCGTAACGATCATTGTCACAAAAAAGAACATCCTGATAATGCCGTCGATCAGGTTGAACGCGATCCACGAGTGCGGCTTGGTCTCCCACGTGTAAGCGTAAAGCGTCTGCCACCAGCCAGCGTCGGATGCGAGTGCCGGCGGCTCGGCCCAGCCCATCGCGATGAAGCCGGCGTTCGTGATCAGCAGCGGTGCGACTACGAAAAGCATTATGTTGAACGCGAGAGCGAAGATGATCGACCCGACCGCGCTAGCAGACTGCGTCGCTTTTTTTGTTCGCGACTCCGGCATGATGACCTTGACCGGAGCCTTCAAGAAATTCTCATCAACCGTGCCTTCGACCGGCACGGCCGCGAGTTCCAGTTCTTTCTCGGTCGTCAGCTGTTTCTGTGCTTCCTGATCGTCCTCGTAGATCTTTGCGGAAAAGTTCAGTGCCTTGATGCCCAGAGCCATCGACTGCACAAGCGTCGCTCCGCCGCGGAGCACCGGCAGCCCGAGCCATCTGTACTTATCGCTCCAGCGGGGAAGGCGTTCTGCGGTCGTGACGATCTCGCCGTTCATCCGGCGGCACGCGATGGCATACGCCGACGGGGTCCGCATCATCACGCCTTCCATCACGGCCTGGCCGCCGACGATCAGGTCGCGTTCCATCGCAAAGACCGTATGGATAAATCTGGATAGCCGCTTGCCGGTTTTTCGCTTCATATCGATCGTTAACCTTATCCGCTTTTTTTCTTCTTGGTGGCCTGCTGCTGGTCGTCGTTCTCACGCGATCGAGTGATCACGCTGAATTCGCCGTCGCCCTCAAGTGCACATTGAATGACCTCTTCCAGATCGTGCACGCCCTTCTGCCTCAACTGGCTGAAAAGCTCGTCCTCCGTGATCATCTCCTCGGTCAGGTTCTTACGCAGGATACGGCCATTCTTGATAAGAAGCAGCGGCTCAGGTTCGAATACACGCCGAAAAGTTTTTGACTTAAAGCCAAGCCAATCGAACGTCCAGTCCCAGAACATTATGGTCGTGATCACGACCAGGGCCTCGGTCACCGAAAAGCCGTCGCCGGTCATTCCGTTCGAGGCCGCGTCCGCTATAAAGACCAATACTAAGATGTCGGCGATACCGACTCCGCCTGCCTGTCTTCTGAAGACCCTGACGAGAGCGACGGCGGCAGCGTACATGACGGTACCGCGGATCATCATCTGCAGGACGGATTCCTTTGGGATGAGCAGCGTCTGCCAATCAACGTGGAAGAGATATTCCGTCATGGCGTGTCCCTCAAAAACTTAACGCCGACCCTTTTTATACCTGTCGCGAGTCTGATCTGGTCACACCCTGAGCGAACGGCGCAAAAAGCGTCGGCGTTAGATTTTCTGCAGCTAATAAAGGTCTTTGACCATTATTTCGCGGCCTGTGCGCCGCGAGCGTAACGCTTGTTAAAGCGGTCAACGCGTCCGGCGGTATCGACCAGTTTCTGCTTGCCGGTGAAGAACGGGTGACACTCGGAGCAAATTTCTATGTGAAGCTCTTCGCCAAGCGTCGAGCGTGTCTGGAACGAGTGGCCGCACGCACATGCGACCGTGATCTCGTCGTACTTCGGATGAATCTCTGCTTTCATTGCTTTATCCTCTTATATAGAGACAAACTCTAATAATACGCCTAACCCTCACTGTAAGTCAATCTGCGCACGAACCAGTTTTAGTGTAAAGCGCGGATCGCGCGATATGCGCGAATTGATCAAAATTGCGCGATATGCTCGCTTTGCAAGCCCTGGGTCACATTGACACTCGTGTGTCGTTATGACCCGAAGACCGGCCGCTCGATCTGTGTCAATCTGACCCACATTCACGGCGCGGTCGAAGCGATCCGATCGATCAATCGCTGGTGACCGATCCCAAACGCTTTTCGAATCTCGGCGATCTCCGCCATCCGGTGACCGGTCTTCTCAGGACGTTTTACCGCAACCAAAAGATTGTTCTTTGGCGTATGCTCGGTCACCACAAATTCGAACATTTTAGTCGAATAACCGCGGTCCTCGAGGGCCAAAGAGCGAAGTCCGTCGGTCAACGTTTCCGCCGTCCGGTCCAATAAAACCGGGTGTTTGAGGACACCTGCTAGCAGCACGGGCGCCGTCATTTGCGACCGCACCTCGCGATGACAGCACGGTGCCGCAACTATCAGATCGGCACCGGCCGCGATCCCCTTAAATATCGCATCATCCGTAGCGGTATCACACGCATGCAAGGCGATAACTATATCTGCATCAACAACTTGCGTCTCTTCGATGGTGCCCTGCTCAAATCGCAGGCCCGTAAAATCCGAAGCCTCAGCCACCGAATTGCAAAGCGTCACCATGTCAGCACGTGTGTCAACGCCAGTCATTACAACGTTTAGGCCGAGTTTGTTGGCAAAATGATCGTATGCGGCAAAGGTCAGATAGCCTTTCCCCGAGCCCATATCTACGATCTGCAGGTCCCGTTTTTCTTGGAGCTCCGAACGTTCAAAAAGGCCGCCCAGAACCTCGACGAACTTGTTGATCTGCTTCCACTTATCGCGTTGCTCCGAGCGGACATTTCCCGCGTCGTTCGTGATCCCGAGTGCCTTCAGGTAATAGGCTCCAGGATCGACCGAGTACGTTCGTTCGCGATCGTGTGACGTGGTTGGTGCCGCCGTAAATGTTGGCTTGCCACGGTTTATCCGTGCGCTGCGTTTGCCGATATCGAGCTGCAAATCGCCCGAGGTAGTGAACAGATGGGCGTTCCTGAAGCCGTTTTCAAGGTATCCGCCGACGATTCCGCAAGCCTCATCGACGGCGAAATTCTTGACGATCTCACGCTGGTCGTACTTGCTCTGCAGCGAAACCCTGGTGCCTCGCCGCGTCTCGATCAGGCGGGCTAAAATCCTTTGCAGATGCGGCTCGCTGCCTTTATAATTCCCAAGCGTAAGCTTCACAAAGGTGCGTTTTCCGATCGATGAACGCAGCTCTTCGATAAATTCATTTATCGTGTTTTTCATTGGCTTTCGGTATCAAAGGTTAACATATGGACCAACATTCGCCGACGCTTGAGACCCGCTATTTCATTGAGTCCGTAGCATATTTGCTGCTTGAGACATTCGAGGGTTCGCCTGAAGGGCAGGGAAGTGCTTACCTTGATAAAGGGGCCGGTCTCTTGGCGACAATCGATTCTGTAAGTGCAGACCAGGCCTCTATATTGCTTCACGGCAGCTCGATCGCATCGCATACCGAGCACGCTAAGTTCTATCTTGACCGCATTTGCGAATTTATGACTGGCCGGACAGAGCGTGTGAACTGGGACGACAGCTGGCTCATCGAGACAGTCAACGACACCGAGTGGGACGCTTTGCGTGAAAGCGTTAAACGCTCTTACGCCAATACTTTAAAGTGCATCGCGGGCATTGACGAATGGACGGAACGGCGTGTCGGCGAGTGCATAGCGATGATTGCTCACACTGCATATCACCTCGGTGCGATCCGGCAGATCGCGAAAGCGGTAAATAAGTGACATCGGTCCACGGATCAAGATGATGAACCAGATAAGGAGTGAAGTGCCAGGTACAATTAGTTGGGCGTTTGTTTTGGCGATTATGGTATTTTTTGCTTCGTGGACGGCATTCGGCCAAGTTGAAAACGATACGGCTGATACGAAACCGTGTGGTCAGGCAACAGAGATCCGAGACTCCTTGATCGACGAAGCGACGGCGAAGCAGTTCAAAACCCGTCGAGTTGAGATCGTCGGCAACACCGTCACGAGGTACCGCGAATTTGGGCGGCGAATGCAGGCCGGCATTCATGAAGGCGATATCTTCACGCGCAAGGCACTGGAGAAAACGGTCAAGAGGATCTCTAAGATGAAGTCGATTTACCCGATAACAATGGACAATATCGAGATTCGTCTTGATCGGGAACATAAAGACATTGATATCATTTTTTGTGTCAAACAGAGGCCGAGCACGAACGGGAAGTGAATGTAGTTTCTGTTGGACGAGAATCTTATATGTACAATCTATTTCACCTGGCATTTCCGGTCCATGATCTCGATGCCGCGAGGGCGTTTTATGGCGGTGTTTTGGAATGTCCCGAGGGCCGCAGTTCCGAGTGTTGGATCGATTTTGATCTCTTCGGCCACCAGATCGTGACGCATTTGGCCCCGGAATCCGCCGGCGTCCGATCGGAGAATCACGTCGATGCGGATAACGTTCCGGTCCCTCATTTCGGTATTGTTCTGCCGATGGATGAGTGGAAGTCGTTCGCGGAAAAGCTTAAGAATAAAGGGGTGAAGTTCATCATCGAACCAAAGATCCGCTTTGCCGGCGAGGTCGGTGAGCAGGCAACGATGTTCTTTCTTGACCCGAGCGGTAATGCCCTTGAATTCAAGGGCTTTGACGATTTTTCCAATATCTTCGCTAAGTAATTCGTCCTATTCCCATGCAAAAGGCTGAGATCGTCATCATCGGCGGCGGCGTTATCGGGGCCTCGGTCGCCTACCACTTGGCCGAGCGGGGCGTTCGGGACATTCTCATCCTCGAATCAGCACAGGAACAAGGCCTTGGCTCTACCGGTGCCGCGACCGGCGGTATCCGTGCTCAGTTTGAGACCGAGATCAATATCCGGATGTCCCTCTATTCGTTGGACTTCTTCCGTAACTGGTCGTATGACTGCGGTTACGAGCCGAAGGGCTATTTGTTTTTTGCGACGGATGAGGTGCAATTCGACTATCTCAGTGCGAATGTCTCTAAGCAGCGCTCACTCGGAGTTCAGGATGTCGAGCTTGTCGACAGCCAACAGATAGCAGAGATTGTTCCCGGCATTAACTGTGATGACATCGTGGGCGGCACATTCGGCAAGCACGATGGCTTTGTGGATCCGCTCGCGATAATGCATGGGTTTACTGCGGGTGCGGTCGAACGAGGTGCCCGTATCCAGTTGAATGCGACGGCCTTAGCGATTAACGTCGAGGGCAGAAGAGTCCGATCTATAGAGACTCAAGATGGTAACATCGAGTGCGAGACGGCCGTGATCTGCAATGGAGCGTGGGCCGGCAGCCTTGCCGGAACCGCGGGGATTGACCTTCCCGTGCAGGGACAACGGCGGCAGATCGTTTGGGGACGCACGGGCGAGCACTTACCAGCTGATCTTCCCATGGTTATTGACCTCGGCTGCGGATTTCACTTCCGGCCCGCACGAGACTTTCGGGGCGGGGATTGTGATCCGTCGCGGGAAGTAATTTTTGCATATCCGGACCCGCAGGAACCGCCGTCAATGAATTGCGAGTTTGATCCTTCAATAGTTACGGCCGTGACGGAGAAGGCACACGGACGGGCTAAGTTTCTGCAGGACATGGAGATAATGCCGGAGAAATGCCGCGCTGGCCTATACGAGAACACTCCCGACCACCATGCGATCCTGGGTGGCTGCGACGTAGAAGGCCTCTTCTTAGCTGTAGGATTCTCAGGCCACGGCGTTATGCATTCGCCCGCAACGGGCCGTGCCCTTGCGGAGATAATCCTCGATGGGAAGGCAGGGTTTATGGATGTGTCCGAGCTGTCGATCGATCGGTTCAGGACGGGAAAACTGCTCCACGAAACGGCCTTTATTTAGGCAGCCTTAGACCAAATTAATCTTCGTCTGAACGCGGGGTCCCACGCTGCCAGGCGGTTCTCAACAACACACATAAGTCTTTCAAAATACGGCTTTACTAGGTACCACGCCGCTCCGGATTGCAGCCCAAGCCTGCGGTGAAACTCGCCTGCGTCGCCGGTGAAAAATATGACGGGCAATGACCTGTCGATCTCGTGAAGCTGCCTGCAAAGTTCAAAGCCGCTGCCATCAGGGAACCGCGTCTCCGTTATACAAAGGTCAAACCTTTGCGTTCTGCTGTGCTTTAGGGCCTCTTTCGCGGTTCTAGCGGTGACGATCTCTACATTCGGGACCGGCAACGCTGCTGAGAATAATTCGACATCGTCTTGGTACGTCGCGGCGTACAGAATCCTAAATGTGTTTGTGTGGGCCATATTTACGGAAAGTTAAATGATGATAGGGCGGAATTTCGCTGAGTATATGTTCGCAAAAGCCGCTTGAGAAATACTTGAGAATCCGCCGAGGCCTGTTTACCGCTAGCATCCGCGGCTGTGCTAATCTCAGGATTACCTTATGACGACTGCGATAGTTCACCATCCGATCTACGAAAAACACGACACCGGACCGGGACATCCTGAGACCCCGGAGCGATATCGTGCTGTAATCAAAGGACTGCGGAACGACGCAAAGCTATGGGGATCATTGGCTGAGATCACGCCGGACCCGGCATCTCAGGGCCTGATCCAGGCGGCTCACACAAAGGAGCACTTCAAACGCGTAGAAGGAGCGTTCTCGAACGGCCTTGACCGCTTGGACGCCGACACTGTGATCTCGATGAAGTCGTTCGATGCGGCCTTATTTGCTGCCGGAGGTGCCCTAACGGCCGTCGACGCGGTAATGGAAGGCAAGGCACGAAACGCCTTCGTGGCCGTGCGTCCACCGGGGCATCACGCTACTGCCGAACACGCGATGGGCTTCTGCTTATTCAACAATGTGGCTGTGGCGGCCCGGTACGCTCAGAATAAGTATCCGGAGATCGACCGGATCGCGATCATCGATTGGGACGTTCACCACGGCAATGGAACGCAAGGTATCTTCTACAACGATCCGAGCATTTTCTTTATGTCGATGCACCAGTATCCTTGGTATCCGGGAACGGGGTCTCGCGGGGAGACCGGCCATGGTCGCGGGTTGGGCAGTACAATGAATATCCCGGTCAAGGCCTTTACGCCTGCGGCCACGCAGCTTCAAAACTTCGAAGCCGCCATCAATGACGTTCGCACTAAATTTCGGCCGGATATGATCGTTGTCTCTGCTGGTTTCGACGCACATACGACCGATCCGCTTGGGCAATTGCAGCTTGAGGATGCAGATTTCCGACGCATGACCCGCACTCTGATGGATTGGGCCGATGAAGCATGCGGTGGGCGGTTGGTGTCGTGTCTTGAGGGCGGCTACAACCTTGAGACGCTTGGTGAAACGGTCAAAGAGCATGTTGCTGAACTGAACACCTAGGATATGTTTCTAGATAACGGCTCGCTGTGCTATTATCGCCTCAAATCCACAACCGATAAACGTTAACAAAGGAGCGTGAGCGATGCCAGACGTCGAAACCACCTGCGTTCAGTGCAAAGAAACATTTCTTTTCACTGAAAAAGAGCAGGAGATCTTTTACCAGCGGAATATGCCCTCGCCGCAAAGATGTTCCAACTGCCGATCGAAAAAAGCCGCGAGCAGCGGGGACGCTCCCAAGAAATTCGAAATAGTTTGTGATCACTGCGGAAAGCACGATCAGGTACCGTTCCAACCTAAGGTCGGACGCACCGTTCTGTGTCGCGAATGTCATGAGGCCAGCAGATCGCGTGCCCGATTTGCTTAGGGCCTGTTGAAGAAATACATCGAAATCCAAAAATTGAGAGGCTTGTGCTAATGAGTTTTGAAACCGTGAATTATGTCTTGAATGGGTCGCTGGCTACGATCACATTGAACCGTCCGGACGCGTTAAACGCTTTATCGCTGCAGCTTGGCAAGGATCTTCGCGCCGCGATACAGCAGGCTGCGGGCGATGGAGCCCGGGCGGTGATATTGACCGGTGCGGGCAGGGCATTCTCGGCCGGCGGCGATCTTCGTGAGATGCAGCAGATCGGCCAAGCGGAGGGGCGTATCGAAGCTTTTTTAGACGAGCCGCTAAAGGCCCTGCATCAGGTAGTGCGGTTGATTCGTGAGACGCCGATACCATTTATCGCGGCGGTGAATGGCGTTTGTGCAGGTGCCGGCGTGAATTTCGCTCTCGCATGCGACATCGTAGTGGCCGCAGAGGACGCAACGTTTCGTGAAGCTTTCGTAAGGGTGGGCCTGACGCCGGATTGCGGCGGAACGTTTTTCCTGCCGCGGGCGATCGGCGAAAAGCTTGCCACCGAGCTCTTTATGACCGGTGACTCAATCACCGCCCAGCGAGCCCTTCAGATAGGGATGATCAACCGTACGGTCCCGGCCGATTCGTTATTGAACGAGGCTGCGAAACTCGCGGCAAAGATCGCCGCCGGTCCCACGTCGTCTATCGGCCGTATCAAGCGGATGATGAATGCTACTTTCTCAAACGATCTCGAACAACAGCTCGCTCTCGAAGCTGAATGTCAGCTGGAATCGGGCAAGGGCGACGATTTCAAAGAGGGTGTGGCCGCATTTTTTGACAAGCGCGGCCCGGTCTTTACTGGTCGGTAATGAACTTTCAGGACTTTTTGAAGCGGGCCTTCACGGCCCGCTTTTGGTTTTTAAATCTTTAATTTGACGCGAAACTAGTGAACCGATAGTATGATAATTCTGAAATTGAAAATCACTTTCATTAGTGATTTTGCGATGTCAGGGAATCTTCGGAAGGCCCTCATCGAGGCCATCGTATTTGAGATTCATGAGAAGTTTTACAGCACGATTACTTACCATAATATTTCTGGCCGCGTCCCTCGGCGGGATTATCTTTGGTCAAACATTTCCAACTGCGGTGAGAGGCACCATCGTCGACCGAAACGGCGATGGTATCCCTGGAGCTCAGATGGTCCTCGAGCGGGAGAACCTAAGATTTCGACGGGAGGCCGTTGCCGGACCGAGCGGCGAGTTTTCATTCGCAGAAGTTCCGGCGGGCGAATACACGCTCAGAGCTTCTGCACCGCAATTCAACACAGTCTCGTCGATCGTACGAATCCCTTCTAATTCAGCCCTGCGGCTCACTCTGGAGCCCGCTCCGGTTGCGGCAGAGGTGTCGATCACAGCGGGTTATCTAGCGGGAACACCGGCCAGCTTGAGCGAGGTGCCTGGCGCTATCGAGCGTCTGGACCGCGTCACGCTGGAAAACAGCCGGCTTTTCAATTTTTCAGAGGCTCTCAGGAAGATTCCCGGAGTAAACGTAAAGGATGAGGAAGGATTTGGCCTGCGGCCTAATATCGGGATCCGCGGCACAAATCCCACCAGATCCACCAAAATATTGCTTTTAGAAGACGGCGTTCCACTGGCTTATGCCCCGTATGGTGACAACGCTTCTTACTATCATCCTCCGATAGAACGATACGAAGCGGTCGAAGTACTCAAAGGCTCGAGCCAGATCGCTTATGGCCCACAGACGATCGCGGGCGTGGTCAATTACCTCACCCCCAACCCAACCGAGAAGCCCTCTTTTGGTCTCAAGCTGAGCGGCGGTAATGGTTCATTTTTCAACGGCAGCCTCACGGGAAGCGGGACGATTGGACGGACGGGCCTGATCGCCAACTATACCCGCAAACAGGGCCACGGTTCTCGCGAAAACATTAATTCGAAACTCCACGATATCTCGGCGAAGGTGGTGCAGACCATCAACGATCGACACGCTCTCACGTTGAAGGTGAGCTACTACGGTGAAGATTCTAACGTAACCTACTCGGGTCTTACCGAAGCCGAATATGCTGCGGGGCCGAGAAGCAATCCCTTTCGTAACGACTATTTCTACGGTGACCGTTTTGGCTTCTCGCTTATGCATGCCGCGGTGATCAATAGCCGCATAACGCTCACAACAAACGGGTACGCAAACTTTTTCAAACGTCACTGGTGGCGGCAGTCCTCGAATTCCGGCCAGCGTCCGAACCGCCTCAACATTGATCCGGATTGCCTGAGCATGGCGGATCTTAGTACGACGTGCGGGAACGAGGGACGCCTTCGCGAATACGAAACTTACGGGATCGCTCCGCGACTTGATATCTCGTACGAGTTCGGAAACGTCCGCAACGAAATGCAGGCCGGATTTCGACTGCACTGGGAAGATCAAAACCGCCGGCAGGAGAACGGCGATCTCCCGACCAGCCGCAGCGGCGTTTTGGCAGAGCTGAACATTCGCCGGAATTTTGCCACGTCCGCGTATGTGCAAAATCGCTTTATCTTTGGCGATTTCTCGGTAACGCCAGGCGTACGCGTCGAGCGGATCGACATTCTTCGCCGCAATATGCTCGCGATGCCGATCGCTGAAGGACGAACCACCGTGAGCGAAATAATTCCCGGTATCGGCTTCGCGTATTCGGGCCTACCCAAAACCACCATCTTTGCCGGTATCCACCGCGGATTTTCGCCGCCGAGAGCCGAAGACATCATCGGAAATAACGGCGGCGTGGTCGAGCTGGATCCGGAACGCAGCTGGAACTATGAGTTCGGCGTCCGATCAACTCCGGTTCGCGGGCTGCGTTTGGAAGGGACGTTCTTCCGGCTTGATTACGAGAACCAGATCGTCCCGGCAAGCATCGCCGGAGGAACCGGTGCAGCTCTCACTAACGGCGGAGCGACTCTGCAGCAGGGGTTCGAGTTCAGCGGCGAGCTTGATTCAAGTGTATTCCTCACGTCTTCCCACAACGTATTTCTGCGATCTGCGTATACGTGGCTTCCGATCGCTGAATTTCGCGGCGTCCGATATAGCACGCTCTCGCCGACCACGCTGATCACCGGCAACCGTCTGCCATATGTTCCGGAGACCTTGCTCACGGCGACGCTCGGATATTCCCATTCGAAGGGCTTAGAGGCATTTATCGAGAACTCCTACATCAGCCGGCAATTCAGCGATGATCTGAATCTAAATACCACAGTAGCCAACGGCCAGCGTGGCCCGATCGGTTCGCAGAGCTATTGGAACGCGACCGTGAATTACCGCGTCGAACGGCTCAAGTCGACCTTTTTCGTAACTGCAAAGAACATTTTCGATCGGCTGTATATCGTTGATCGCGTTCGCGGAATATTGCCATCCAGCCCGCGATCGGTGCAGGCCGGTGTTAAAATAAATTTCTGATCAAAGTACATATGAACCTTAAATACATTTTCTTAATTCTCGCGAGCCTTTTACTCTCGGCCTGCGGCGAGCTTCCGACTGCCAATAATGCCGGTAATACTGCAGCAAATACCTCATCGGCCGGCAAGGTCGTCATTGCCTTGAAACCAGATAAGAATCCGGACCAAATGGTTGCGGAACGCGGCACGCTTGAGAAATATCTCTCGGAGAAACTTGGACGTCCGGTCGAAGTCATCATTCCTCTGTCTGCTGCCGTGATCAACGAAGGCTTTGCTAACGGTACGATCGATCTCGGTTATCTGAGCGCCAACGACCTGATCAATGCCAAAGAGGCCGAATTGCTGCTCGTCGGCGAGCTAAACGGCAAAACCACCTACAAGAGCTATTGGCTCTCGCTGAAGGAAAAGCCGTACACGAGCGTCGCTGATCTCAAGGGCAAGCCGATCGCCTTTGCGAGCAAGACCAGCACCTCCGGTTTCGTGATACCGCTTTGGGACCTGCGTCAGAAGGGCCTCGTTTCCGAAACCGCCAACCCTGAAGAGTTTTTCGGTGCCGGAAATGTGTTCTACGGAACCGGCTACGTTTCGGCTGTTGAACGAGTCCTGAACGGGCAGGCCGAAGCAGCGGCAGTCAGCTATTACGTGCTCGACGAGAACAAGCATCTTACCGACGAACAGCGCGGAAAGCTCAAGAAGGTGGCCGAACAGGGCGACGTGCCGACGCATATTATCGCGGTTCGTAAGTCGATAACCGGTTCCGAGCGTGACCGTCTAAAGCAGGCTCTGTTGTCAATGAACGAAGGGAACACCGAACTTCGCGACAAGCTATTTACCTCAATACTTGTCGAGACCGACCAGGAATCGCATCTTCGGCCGCTACGTGACGCTTTATCCGTCGTTCCGAAATAAGATGGAGATCGAGCGGATCGCGAAAGCAGCTGATGGCGAACCGGCCGTCGAGACCGCCGGACTTTCGCTTGAACGCGGAGGAAGACTCCTGTTCAAGCGGATGTCCTGGCAGGTTCCGGCAGGCCGTTTTCTTGCGGTCACCGGGCCTTCGGGATCGGGCAAGACCAGCCTATTGGCGTGCCTTCGCGGCAATCTGGCGGCAGCGGAGGGCAGTATTTCGTTTGCGTCGCCTGATCCGCGCCAGGTTGGCACTGTGTTTCAGCATCTGCGTCTCACCAATGAACTCACCGTTCTGACCAACGTTCTCTGCGGCTGCCTAGGCCGCTATACGTGGTGGCGAACCCTCGCCGGTTTTGCCTCTGCCGAACGCGAGCGTGCATTCGCTCTGATCACCGATCTCGGCCTCGAGGATCTCGTTCACAAGCCGATTCGCAATGTATCCGGCGGCGAGCAGCAGCGTACGGCGATCGCTCGCGTATTGCTGCAAGACCCGGCGGTAATCCTCGCCGATGAGCCTACATCGAACCTTGACCTCGCTCTGGCTGAGAAGGTCCTTTCCCGATTCCGCGAACTTTGCACCGCGAGCGGCAAGACCGTGATCAGCGTTCTGCATGATCAGGACCTCGTCGAACGCTTTGCCGACATGGAGCTGCGTATCAGCTCCGATTTCGAGAACGGCTGGAGCCTGCGTACAATTAACCACTAGGTGAAAGACGCAGCAGGCATTCCAAGACTTTCCTTTCGCGAACGCTTTACGGCATTTCGTGCCACCTTGCTGCTCTTCGGCGTTGCCGTACTGTTTTCTTTGCCGGCGCTCACGGGATCGGGCCGTGACCTTAGTTACTGGCAAAATCTCAGGCGTTTCGCGTCGCAGTTCTTTCCACCGGATCTTTCCGCCGCACCGCAGATCCTTGCGGCACTTGGCGAAACTATTCAGATCGCAGTTATGGCGACGCTTTTTGCGACCGTCATTGCCTTGCCGCTTGCTGTTGCAGGTGCTCAGAACGTCTCGCCGCGATGGCTGAATCTTACGGTGCGAATGATCCTCAACGTGATCCGCACATTGCCGAGCCTTATCTGGGCACTTATCGCCGTTGCGGTCGTCGGGCCGAATACGCTGGCGGGCGTCATCGGGCTTACGTTCTACAGCATCGGCTATCTCGGTAAATTCTTCAGCGACGCATTCGAATCGATCGATACCGAAGTTCCCGATGGCCTGCGAATGGCCGGTGCCGATACGATCCAATCGTTCCAGTACGGCCTGCTGCCGCAAGTAAAGCCGCTCGTCGCCAGCCACGTCCTCTGGATGCTGGAATACAATATCCGCTCGGCCGCCATTATCGGCTACGTCGGGGCCGGCGGCATCGGCCTGCTGCTCCACACCTATCAGGAGTTTGGCCAGTGGAACAAATTCTCGGCTGTCCTGCTCTTCATCCTGGTCCTCGTGACCGTGCTGGATTTCTTCGGCGAATGGCTCCGGCACCGCATTCTCCAAACGACGTAACTCGAAAAAGTGCGATGTTTGTCCCAGCGTGATCGTGCGTGCCTGGGACAAGCTGGGACAAACATCGCGTTTTTGGCCGTTTTCGTCCTAAAACCCTTATAAGTGCGCCATTTTATTTGCTGGCGCGCCTGGCGCAGTTTATTGGGCTTTACACGATTTCTCGCCAAACCGTGCCAAAGATCCGGCGAAAGTGCCATCCGAGACCGCGTTCGAGGTCGTGTCCGCGATCAAACCATTGGCGGCAAGCCGCAGATCCTGCGTCATCGGTGAACACAGCTTGGTGACGCATTTCTTGGTGACGCATTTCTTGGTGCCGCGTCGCGATCGAGATATCAAAGAGCTTGGCCGGCAGATCGGTCCCGAGGAATTATGAATTGTTTCCGCGGTTTATCGGAAGGTGTTTTGCGCGATATGCGTGATTTGCACGATATGAAAGGCCGGACCGGTATCACGCAAAGTCGCAAAGTCCGCAAAGATAAATGCAGAAGCCCGCGCGTGAGCAAGGGCTTAGTCGCGGAGGTAAATGTTTAGACAATCTGCGCTTTCACGCAAAGACGCGAAGTTCGCAAAGATGAAATGCAGAAGCCCGCGCGTGAGCAAGGGCTTGGTCTCAGAGGTAATGTTTAGACAATCTGCGGCTGAAGCCAGTCCGGCAAAAGGACGTTAAAACGCCCTTAGGAATCTTTCGGTGTTAACCACGCTCTAAAGTGCGTGGCTAAGTGCCGACTTCGTCGGGAAGACGGCTTCGCCGCCTGAGCACCCGTGTTTTCGCCGCGAATAAGAGGATTTAACGCAAAGTCGCGAAGGCAGGAAAGGATAGATAGTCGGGGTATGGAAACCGTGTGGTGTCGCCTCGCTGTAAGCAGCTCCTTTGGCTCGAGCCGATCAACGAGTGGTGCCGCTCCTACGGAGCTTTTCCGATGACGGGGGCTCGGTACTACAGACATTCCGCTCCTACGGAGCTGAGGCACCGAGCTTCGGCAAAGTTCTTTGTGAACCTGGCGTCTTTGCGTCTTGGCGTTAAACGATGCTTTGTCGCAAAGTCGCAAAGGCCGCGTTCTAGATGCTGGCGTGGCCATAAAGCTCTTGCTTGCGCCCGGGCTTTTGCATCGCGGCCACACGCGGATCTCTGCCTTAGCGCAGCTTAGTCTTCGTGATAGATATCGGACGATGTATCTGAGCGGTCCTGGATCGCTCCGACTCCTTCGCTCGGCGTGTTTTCGGCGTAATTGTCGAGCGAATGATCTTGGCCGCCCTCGCCTTTGCGGTCGGTGTCGATCGCTTCTACATCGTCGTCACTTACCTGTCCGTCCGAGATGGGCAGGTCTAGGCCGGTGCGGTCGTCTTCGTGGTCTCGCAGATCTCTTTGCATATAAAATAATAACCTCCGGCAACATTATAGCCGATTCCCCCCCAAGCTTCCGTCTAGTAGCTGACGGGTGATTTGTTTATCGGCAGGGCGAAGGATTATCCTTTCGCCTTATGCAGTCGCTCACCTATGGCCAGTTGCTTCGCGAGAACCGGAATTTCCGGAACCTGCTGACAGGCCAATTCATATCCGAGCTGGGCAACTGGTTCAACTTTATCGCAGGGCTGGGGCTGATCCGCGTGGTGAGCGACGCTTCGCCGATGGCGGCGGGATTGTTCTTTGTATTTCGGCTGATACCGTTCGCGGTGATATCGCCTATTGCGGGTACGTTCGTCGATCGTTTCTCGCGGCGGCAGGTGATGATCTGGACCGACATCGCTCGGTTCTTTATCGCGCTTGCCTTTCTCCTTGTAACAACGCGTGAGGACCTTTGGATCGCGTATCTCGCGACCGCCTTGCTGCAGGTATTCAGTGCTTTTTTTGAAGGGGCAAAGAATGCGACGACGCCTAACCTGACGGGCAGCGAGGGTCTGCTGGCGGGAACTGCCCTGATGTTCTCGACGCGTTTCCTGCTGATGGCGATCGGTGCGGCGCTGGGCGGGTGGGCCGCGTCGATATTCGGTTACGAGGTGGCGTTTGTGATCAACGCGATCTCGTTCCTGCTCTCCGCGTACCTGGTTTGGCTGATCCCGGAGGAAGCGACACGCGACCGCGTCACCGGCGAACGAATGCAGTCGGCCGAGAAACGCGATTCGTTCATGACGGAGATGCGTGAAGGTCTGCACTACGCATTCACCAACCATTTCGCACTGACGATCCTGCTGATGAACGTGATCTGGGCGGTCGGTGGCGGAGCGATCAACGTGATCTTTGAGCGCGGCGGCGGCATTTACTTTGCTGAGATCGAAGGGTGGAATCCTGACCGCGCGGTGGCGATAATGTGGACCGCGGCCGGGCTGGGGCTGACGGTGGGAATGCTGGTCGCTCACCGGGCGAATGTCATTCTCGAGCTCCGGAATCGCCAGAGCACCTTCATCTGGATAATGCTGGTGATACACGGACTGCTGTTCGCGGTCGCCGGCCTGATGCCGACGCTGTGGCTCTTTGCGTTCTTTGTTTTCATTTCGAGAGCGGTGATCGGCGTGGAATACGCGATACAGGAAACGCTCTTCCAACGCAGCCTGCCTGATCATATTCGCGGTCGTATCTCGACGATAGACCGCGGCGCGGAGCTGACCATATTCGGCATCTCAAGCTACGTTTCCGCGGCGTTAATGTTTTACATCACGCCAATGACGCTGACCGTTCTCTCCGGAATAATCTCTGGCAGTGCCGGCATACTGTGGTTTATGCGGCAGAAGGATGACGATTTTAAGGTGAACGTGCAGGACAGGGAAGTGCTGACTGCCGAACTGAAAAGCTAGGCGGTGATGATAACTGCCTTTGTGCCGGTCAGCTCGGTGAAATCTTTCGTATAGATCGCCTCGACCTTGCGTTCGCGGGCGATGGTGTCAACCAGTTCCTGCGTTGAGACGAAAGTGTTCTCGACATGGGCGATCGCCCAATTGCCGATGTGAAGTGCCCGCTGCAGCGTATCGGTGAGCAACCGCAGATATTGGGTTTTGGTATCGACCGGCGAACCAAGTTTTCCGCCGCGTGCCCGATTCAGATCCGCCCAAAAATCATTCCCGCCGCGCAGCCATTCCTCACGGCGAACGACCGCCGCAGAGTAACCGTTACCGCCGCCGATACCCGAAGTTGGAAGCCTAAGAAACATCATCTCGGCACTCGATTCGGCAATGAAATCGTCGGCAAGTTTGTTGGTGCAGGTGTTGTTCTGACCGTTGTTTATTGGCTCGTGCATCTCCATCCAGAGCCGGCGAAAGACGTTCGAAAGCGGCTGCCGCAGGTCGCGGGTCTCGTCAGTAAATGAGTGTACGTAGTCGCCGACCATCATCGCGATATCGGCGGCGAGTGCGAATTTATTCGGTGAGGAAAGCCGGTCGAGATTAGCCCGGACGTTATCGAACCACCAGGAATCCGTTTCGCTGAACCACGTGCGCAATGCGGGATTTCGCAGGCGATTTCCCGGTACATATACATCTTCGAGAACGAGATTTACATCCTCATCGGAAAGCTTTTCCGAGCTGTTCTGGATCGCAGCCACAGCGCGTGTCCACGACGACTGCATCAGATCGTTAGCGGCAACGCGAACACCGCGGCGTTTAAGAAACACGCCTAACGCCGGATCGGACGTGAACGGGATGATCGCGGACTTGAATTCCATGCGAGCAAGCACATTCTGTTCGAACGCGAGCCAACCCCGCGGCGTTTCCTGATGATCGATCATAACTATTTCGCGACTCGCAGCAGGGCGAGGACAACGCGTGGGTCGAACTCGAGTCCGGCCCATTCGGTCAGGTATTGCTTTGTTTCGGCTTCGGTGCGGGCGTGGCGTCGCGGTCGGTCATCGGTCATCGCAGCATAGCTGTCGGCGACACGAAGGATGCGGGCCGCGAGTGGTATCTGGGTTCCGTGGAGGCGGTCGGGATAGCCGGTGCCGTTCCACCATTCATGGTGCCAACGGATCAGCAGCTGCACGCCTCGGGAAAGTCCGCGTTTTGCCGCTTCCTGCTCGCCGAGGACGGAATGCCGCTGCATATCGAGCCGTTCGATCTCTGTTAGGGCTCGGGGTTCGCGAATGTAAGGCCGGTTCATTACCAGCTCACCGATGTCATGCAACAGTGCGGCGTTTTGCATGAAATGCCGGTCGTGGACGGAGATGCCGAGCTCCTCGCCGAGGCGATCCGCGATCTCAGCGATACGCAGCCCGTGGGCGTGCTTGTAGCCCTCGAACGCATCGATCCGTGATGAAAGTGCGAGTATCTTTTCGTCGAACTTAGATTCCGCTGCAGCCATGCTCTGCATAAAACAAGTGCCCGTCTTTTTTGTGCCTGACGGAGATAATCTTAGCACAACGGACGGCACTTATCAGGCCATCATTTCCTGCATGCGGTTCATCATGTCCTCGGCCTCACGATTCCCGGGTGAGATCGCGAGGAAGCGTCGCAGTTCGCCTTCGGCACGCTTCTGCATTCCTATATCGATAAAGAACTCGACCAGCATCATGCGAATCTTTGTGTTCTTCGGGTCGAGCTTGACCGCCTGCTGCAGCTCGCCTTCGGCCTTGTGGTAATACTTCGAGCCGGTGTAAGACAGAGCTTTGCCGAAATATGCGTGGTAGAGAGCGTTTTGAGGGCTGTAATGACACGCCCGTGCGAGATGTGTAGCAGCAGCCGGGTAGTCTTCGTCCTGGTAGAGCTCGAGGCCCATTTCAAAGCTCTCAAGACCCTTTTCTTCCTGAACGTTTACGGGCTCCTCAGCCTTACCCGCGGCCTTTCTCTTCTCTTTGATCTCCAGTTCTTTTCGCAGTTTAAAGTCATACGCCTCACGCGATTCGGCGGTCTTCAGCGTTTCGTAAGCATGAGCCAACTGTGTGAACGCATGCTGGATCCGGGAGTGCTTCTTTTCATCCTCGCGGTGAAACCGGTCAGGGTGGAAATTTTTCGCAAAGGTGAAATATCGAGATTTAATCTCGGCTATCGACGCCTTGTCGGTCACGCCCAGCAATGCGTAGTAGGATTCGGCCGATTCGACCTGTTCCAGATATTGATCGACTGTCAGCTCGGTTTCCGCGATCTTGGCCGGTACTTCCTTTTCGGACGATCCGGTGTTGACCGGCTGCGGTTTCTCTGGAGCCGTGTCGGCCGGTAAGGCCGCTGCGGAACCTGTTCGAGCCAAGCGCGCGGACTTGATCGCGTCGAGTTTGTTCTGTGACAGGCCGCTGGTCCATTCTTTGCGCTCAAGCAGGCCGCAAAGCCACAGAGCATAAAGCCCCTGCAACAGGCCGGATTCGGGCAGCGGGCTGTTAGCTTTCAGCTGTGCGATCGAAAAATGGCCGTGTGAGAACCGGTCCAGGACGTACTGCTCGTGCTGCTGCAATTCCAGCGGCGGCTGTGCGTTGCCATTCCGGCAAAACACTTCCTGAACGCTGCGGAAACGGTCGATGACCGTCGCTGAGGGCAGGCATCGCGCATAATTCAAAAGCAATACGCCGGCGTCGACCTCCAAGGCAAGATCCGCTCGCAGACGTGCGTGCGGGCTATAGACCCATTTACCCTCGGTCCAGCTAAGGGTATCTATCAGGATCTGCTCGATCTGCATGATCGCAAGGTCTTTGAGTTCGACCGCGGTAAGCTCGCCTGATCTCTTCAACTCCGCTGAAAATTCGATATCGTTCGCGAAATTAGGGTGTTTGGCCAGCAGGTCCTTAGTGAGGCGGCGATTGGTAAGTCCGATATGGAACAGGCGGTGCTCGCGTTGATTGGAAACCGCGTGGACGACGCGGCCGTTGAGAATATAGACGATCGCCTTGCGGTCGCCGAACGAGAGCCGGAGCGAGCCGGAAAGCTTCGCCTGCGAGGTTTCGATCAGAAGCTCGGCAAGCGGATTTCGGCGTAGATCGCCATTGATGTCTAGGGATTGAGTCGAGGTCATTTGAAAAAGCCGAATAGCGAGGACCGCGGGAGCGATAGCCGATAACTAGCATAGCAAAAACAAAGCTCTATTTGTTAGAAAAATCTCGGAATTTGACAGCCATTCGGCAAATTGCGAAAGTTTCAGCAGACCGGTCGATCTGACCCCGCAAAAAAGTGAAACCAGACATACAGATCAGAGAATGCACCACGCTCGCGGAGCTTGCCGATTGCGTAGATCTGCAGCGTGAAGTCTTCGCCCTCCCTGAGATCGAGATATCGCCCGTAAGGCACTTTGTGGTGACAAAGAACGCTGGCGGCTTTATTTTGGGGGCGTACGACGCGGGCACGCTGGTTGGATTTGTGCTCAGCGTTCCGGCGTTCCTTCGTGGGGAAAAGGCGTTTTACTCGCACATGACGGCGGTGAAAGCGACGCACCAGAGCCTTGGGATCGGCGGAAAGCTCAAGTGGGCTCAACGGAAACGGTCTTTGGAGCTTGGGGTCGAGTACGTGAAGTGGACGTTCGAGCCGTGGAAAGCGAGGAACGCATATTTCAATCTGGAAAAGCTTGGGGCAAAGATCACGGAATATCAGCCGAATTTCTACGGCATTGATTACTCGACCGCGTCGACCGGCGGAGTGCCGATCGGGCTCGCGAGTGACCGGCTTTTCGCTGAGTGGCATCTGAACAGCGAAAAGGTGCAGGCTCTGGCCGATGGCCGCACTTTTTCGGAGAGCCGCGAACCTGCGAGAACGATCGAGGTCACCCCCGATTGGGCAGCTTTGGTTGCTGCCGATCCGGCAAGAGCTATCGAAGAACAAGCGAGGCTCAAAACGGAGTTCGAGGACGCATTTGCGGCCGGTCTCGTCGCCGAAGGCTTTGTCCGCGACGCAGAGCACCCGAAATATCTTCTCTACGCAAAATGAACGGATGCCGCAGTTTGAGATAAACGCTGACATTCGCAGAGCCTCGACACTCCCGGCCGAGTTTTATCTCGACGCTGACGTCTTCGAGCGTTCGAAAGAAGCGATCTTTGCACGAACGTGGCAGTTCGCTGGTGGGCCAGAGATGTCGAGCGGACTCACACCGATCAACCTCCTGCCCGGCTTTCTCGATGAACCGCTCTTGATCTCGAATTTCAATGGCGAGACCCTCTGCTTGTCGAACGTCTGTACGCACCGCGGCAAGGTCCTGGTCGAAGACCCGTGCGAAGCGTCGCTGATCCGCTGCGGTTACCACGGGCGGCGTTTTTCGTTAGACGGGAAGTTTCTTTCGATGCCCGAATTTGAAGAGGTTGTCGACTTTCCCTCGCCCAAAGATGACCTCGCCCGCATCAACTTTGCCGAGCGGTCGGGGTTTCGTTTTGTTTCTCTCGATCCCGTTATACCGTTCGATGACCTCGTGGCCGACGCTGCTAAGCACATTACCGACCTCGATCCCGGAGGCCTGAAATTCACAGGGCGTCGGGAATACCAGGTGAGTGCGCATTGGGCGCTTTACTGTGAAAATTACCTTGAGGGTTTTCACATTCCGTACGTGCATGCGGAGCTAAATAAGGTGGTCGATTATGGCACCTATACGACGGATACTTTCCGTTATTCCAGCCTGCAGACCGGGTACAGTGGCGACGGTTCGGTCGCGGCCCGGTACCTTTTTATATTTCCCAATATGATGTTCAATTTGTATCCATGGGGAATTTCCGTGAACGTCGTGCGTCCGATCACGCCGGCCGAAACCGTGGTCGAATTTCTGACCTATGTTGGCGACGAATCGGCCGTAGGCACTGGTGCGGGCGGGGCCCTTGACGCCGTAGAGCTCGAGGACGAAGCTGTCGTGGAAAGCGTTCAACGCGGCATTCGGTCACGTTTCTACGACCGCGGCCGCTATTCTCCGACGCGGGAGCAGGGAACGCATCACTTTCACCGGCTGATCGCCGAGTTCATGGGATAATTCATTTCGAATGGCGAAGATCGAAACCGAGATCAAAAAATTGCGTGCCGAGATCGAACGGCACAACGACCTTTATTATCAAAAGGCGGAGCCGGAGATATCGGACTTTGAGTTTGATCAGCTGCTTGAGCGGCTTAAGGCTTTGGAAAGCGAGAACCCTGAATTGGTCACTCCGGACAGCCCGACTCAGCGTGTCGGCGGCAAGGCGACATCACTCAAGCCATTCAAACATACCGTTCCGCTGATGTCGCTGGACAATTCGTATGACCTGGACGAACTGAAGGCGTTCACCGAACGATGCGAACGGCTTGCCGAAGGCCGGAAGCTCGAATACGTTGCCGAGTTGAAGATAGATGGCCTGACCGTTTCGCTCCATTACGACAGCGGCGTGCTTACGGTCGGGGCGACACGCGGCGACGGTTTCGCCGGCGACGAGGTCACGCAGAACGTAAGAACGATAAGGTCCGTGCCGCTTCGTTTGAGAACCGACGCACCAATGCACGCTGAGGTTCGAGGCGAAGTGTTTTTGTCGCGGTCGCAATTTGCCAAGAACAATGCGGAGCTTGAGATGCAGGGCGAGAAGACGTTTGCGAATCCGCGAAACTCGGCCTCAGGCACTCTGCGAATGCTCGATTCCGCGATAGTTGCGGCCAGAAAGCTAGATATGTTCCCGTACGACGTACTGAGCGGCAATCAAAAGATGTTCGCGACGCATTGGGAAAATTTCGAATGGCTCGAACGTAACGGGTTTAATGTGAACCCGCACAGAAAGCTTTGCAGCGGATTTGATGAGCTGTCGGCCTTTGTCGCCGATATGGAACCGAAGCGTGACGAACTCGATTACGAGATCGACGGAGTCGTGGTCAAGGTCAATTCGACGGCACTGCAGCAGGAATTCGGTGCGACCACAAAAGCACCGCGATGGGCGATCGCTTACAAATATCCGGCGAGAAAGGCGTTCACCAAATTGCTAGGTATTTCGATCCAGGTCGGCCGCACCGGAGCGTTAACGCCCGTCGCAAACCTCGAGCCTACGCTGCTTGCGGGTACAACCGTTGCACGTGCGTCACTTCATAATGAGGACGAGATCAAGCGGCTCGGAATCAAGATCGGCGACACAGTCGAGATCGAGAAAAGCGGCGAGATCATTCCGCAGGTCTTGAGCGTGGTCGAAGCAAAACGGGACGGCACCGAGACCGATTTTACCTTCCCGAGCGAGTGTCCGGTGTGCGGTTCGCCCGCCGTTCGTCCGGAAGGCGAGGCCGTCCGCCGCTGCATAAACGACATCTGCCCGGCGAAGATCAAGGCGCGAATTCAGTATTTCGCATCGCGAAAGGCGATGGATATAGAAGGGCTCGGCGAGGTCCTGATCAGCACGCTGGTCGATAACGGAACGATTAAGGATGTTGCCGACCTGTACGATCTATCGGTGGAACAGATCGCCTCGCTCGATAGAATGGCGACAAAGTCGGGCACGAATCTGATCGATCAGATCGAGGCGAGCAAGACGAGAGGCCTGCAGCGGCTGCTGTACGGCATCGATATTCGGCACGTAGGCGAGCGCTACGCAAAGATACTTGCGAAGCATTTTCGAAGTATTGAAAGGCTATCAGAAGCTTCGGTACAGGAGCTGGACGACATTCCCGAGATCGGCCTATCGGTCGCCGAGAGTGTTTACAACTGGTTCCGCGAGCCTGTAAATGTTGACCTGATCGCTCGGTTGAGAAATGCCGGGGTCGTTTTGGAAATGGACGCCGCATCCACTGCCGCGCTCGATGAGCGATTTGTCGGCAAGACGTTCGTCCTGACCGGCAAGCTCGAAAACTATACCCGCGACGAAGCCGCAAAGCTCATCGAAGACCGCGGCGGGCGAGTATCCTCGTCAGTTAGCAAAAAGACCGACTACGTCGTCGCGGGCGAAGACGCCGGATCCAAGTTGACGAAAGCGGAGAGTCTTGGCGTCACCGTGCTGGACGAAGCTTCGTTCGCCGAGATGGTCAGCTAGATCGACCCTCGATATTGCCAATCTTAACGACGGCGAATATGATTCAGATTACGTAGAGGGCAGGAACGTCAGTCGTTCGCGCTAATAAATTGGTGACAAGAACATGAAAGATCTCTTCTCAAGGAATATTGCCGAAGCTGATCCGTTGATCAGCAACGCCATCGATGATGAGGTGCGGCGACAGACGAATGGGCTGGAGCTGATCGCGTCGGAGAATTTCGTCTCTGAGGCTGTGCTGCAGACGATGGGCACGGTCTTTACGAACAAGTACGCTGAGGGTTACCCGGGCAAGCGATATTATGGCGGCTGCGAGTTCGCGGACGTCGTTGAGCAGGCAGCGATCGACCGGGCGAAGGAGATATTCGGTGCCGAGCACGCCAACGTTCAGCCGCATTCAGGTGCCCAGGCGAATATGGCGGTGCTGCTTACCGCACTCGACCACGGCGACACAATCCTGGGCATGAACCTATCGCACGGCGGGCATCTGACACACGGGCATCCGCTGAACTTCTCGGGGATCAATTACAAGGTCGCGGATTACGGTGTGAACCGCGAGACCGAGCAGATCGACTATGACGAACTGCATCGGATCGCCGAGGAATCCCGGCCAAAGCTGCTGATCTGCGGTGCGTCAGCATACCCGCGAACGATCGATTTCGCACGTATCGGCGAGATCGCCCAGAGCGTTGGCGCAAAGGTGATGGCGGACATCGCACATATCGCGGGGTTGGTCGCGGTCGGTCTTCATCCATCGCCGATACCGCACTGCGAATTTGTGACGACCACGACGCACAAGACGCTTCGCGGGCCGCGCGGCGGACTGATATTGTGTCGTGAGGAATTTGCAAAGGATGTCGATCGCAGCGTATTCCCCGGCGTGCAGGGCGGACCGCTCGTGCACATCATCGCGGCGAAAGCCGTTGCGTTCGGCGAAGCTCTGCACGAGAGCTTTAAGGCGTATCAACAGCAGGTGATCGATAACGCAAAGGTACTGGCCGAAACGCTGGCCGAGGCAGGTCTTCGGATCGTCTCGGGCGGAACAGATAACCATCTGCTGCTCGTCGATGTTTACATGGACGGGAAAGGAATTACCGGAAAAGAAGCGGAAAAGGCACTGGATGAAGTGCACATCACGGTGAACAAGAACACCATCCCGTTCGATACCCAGAAGCCATTTGTCGCGTCGGGCATTCGCATCGGCACGCCGGCATTAACCACGCGTGGAATGAAGGAAGACGAAATGCGTGCGATCGGCGGGATGATCGCCGCGATCATAAACGAACCCGCGTCTGAGGACGTGAAGAAACGCGTCCGCGGCGAGGTAGCGGAACTCACCGCACGGTTTCCGATGTATTCCGGCCGGCTGAAAGATGTGAATGCGGCGGGCAATGCTGAATAGGCTCACGATCGCCGTAGCGTGTCTGCTTTTACTTGGTGCGGCGAGCGGCCATGCACAGTCGCCGACGGTCCCTGATGCGGTCTCCGCCGGCAAGCGGCCGTTGCCGGCGGAATTCGCTTCGGATGGCTGTACAGGTTTTCCGGACTGTAATTTTCGCGATTGCTGCGTCGAGCACGATCGCGATTATTATTTTGGCGGCACGTCGAAGGAGCGTTGGCGTTCGGACAAGCGGCTGTATAAATGCGTTCGCTCGAAGCCGGGCTGGCAAAACAAGCTGATCGCTCCGCTGATGTGGGTAGGTGTACGAGTCGGCGGCATCAGTTTTCTTCCGACGCCGTTTCGCTGGGGATTCGGCAAAACAAAAAAACCGAGGCGAAAGGCCCCGGCTGTTAAATATCAAAAAAAGATCCCTAGCTGATCAGTTCTCGGTCTCGCGGTCGGGCAGTTCGCCGTCGAATTGCTCGAGCACATCACGCGCTTCGTCTGAGTCAAACTCGTAAGCCTTTTGCTCCAAAGCGTTTGCAGCAATATCAGAATAAAGCGGGTCGTCAAGCAAGGCGCTGAGGACGCGAACCGGCAGCATTGCGAGCGTTTCATACGCGATCGCACGGATCTGCGGCAGGTCGGTCTGGTTAACGATCTCGGCGATCTCGGCCGCGGAAAACTGTTCCGAAAGCCGATCAGAAAGTTTGTCTAACTTATCGTAGTCCTTTCGGTCCAGCGCACGCTTGGCAAGCTGGATGAAAACCTCGGCCGAGCCTGTCTGCGATTCCAACACGCTGACGCAGGTATCTGCTAACTTGTTGATATCACTAAGGTTGTCCTTCTCTTTCTTTGACGCGACAGACTTCGACTGTTCGTCTAGAGCTGTCAATAGCCGACTTAATTCCCAGTCTGAGTGCGTATCGTAGGAGAATTTCTGCGGTGGTACAACGGGGGAACTGGAACTTGAGCTTAAAGCTCCGACCAGCATGTTTTTTGTCATCGGCCGTAAGCCTTCCCAAACACTTTCTACTCGCGGCCCGAGGTCTTTGATCATCATGTCAACTGCTCAAGTTTGCTACCGCACCGACGCTATGTCAAGCGAATTACTTTTCACCCCCGTTCTGCCCAGTAAAACGCTGACTCGTCTCCAGCATGCGGTCTTCGGTGGCCGAGAGCAACGTTTCGCGATCGGCGTCGGGAGTCTCGTCGGGGAGCACAACGACCAGTGCGAATGGCGTCCCTGTGAGCCTACGGAGCTCCCAGGCGACACGATCTTCGGCCGAACGGCGGGTAAACCAGATGGCATCGATTGCCGCGTCCCGCACCTCGATATCGGCTAGCTGAGCCGCCGCGATATCTGCATCGGAAAAGCGCTGAGGATGAGCGAACAGCAAACGCTGCGGGATCCATCCGTGCCGCTTGTACTCCAGCACGACGTCAGCTAGTGCGAGTTCCACGCCCATATTTACTGCGTGTTGGTATTTGCGTTGGAAGAGTTCGCTGCGGATCTGGGCGCGGAAGTAAAATTCCCATTGACGTTCGCATCCAGCGGTACTACCGATTGATTCGACATCACGTTGGCAGCCTCGGCCTCCTTTACAGCACGGCCCTTTCCGGGCGACTGGAATGTTCCGGCGAACAGATCGCCGACGGCAAGTTTCCATGAACCGTCTTCACGAACGAATGGAAGATCTTCCCAGCGCTTATCCTTAGCGTTCCACACTTCGACGCTGCCCATGTCGCCGTTAACCCGTTCGTCACGGATCTCGGGAAGCGATTCTGCGAAGGTCGTCGCGGTGAAGCCGTTCTCGTAAACCTTCTCGATAGGGGTGTTGTTCTTTGCCGAGACGGTCTGGGCGAGGTCCATTGTCTTTTTGGACACGTTAGCCTTTATGGCCTCAATGTCCTTAGATTTGACCGCGGCATAAAGGTTCTTGAACCCTTCGGTCGGCGAACCGCTCATGACGCTCGGCCCGGGCGTGCCATTCGTAGGTGTGCATGCCATTACAAATCCGCAGACAGCTGCGAGGAATACGGAAGATAAAATACGCATAATTTATTTTCGCAGTAGTTTCGAGTAATCTGGTTCTCTCTGCGGATAGAGCCAAGTATAGAAACTCGTGCGAGAAATGTAAATTTTTGCAAACCTTATCCCCATCCGCATCGACAAGAGCAATGTTGGCACTCCGCTCAAAATGCCCCGGAATCGATATGGCTGAAGTTGATACTCCAGCCCGCGAAAACGAGGCGCTCATCCGTGTCATTCGGTCGGGCATATGCGCCACTGACATTCAAATCACTAAGGGTTATGCAGGATTTTCAGGCACGCTCGGGCATGAATTTGTGGGTGTCGTCGAAGGCGGTGATGTGTCGGCCGATCTTATTGGCAAACGCGTGGCGGGCGAGATAAACGTTGGCTGCGGCAGCTGCAACCTCTGCGCTGCGGGGGACGCGCGGCATTGCCCGGCCCGAACCGTGCTTGGGATAAAGGACCGCGACGGATCACATGCAGAGTTCCTGACGCTTCCCCAAAAATGTCTTAAAGCTCTGCCCGATTCGATATCTGATGACGCTGCAGTGTTTATCGAACCGCTCGCTGCCGCGTGCGGGATACTTGAACGGGCGGCCGTCTCATCGTCTGATCGCGTCGCGGTTATCGGCGATGGAAAGCTCGGCCTATTATGCTCGTTCGCTCTCGCACTCACGGTGCCGCAGGTAACCTTGATAGGGAAGCATGCATCCAAACTAAACCTTGCAGACCGCCGCGGCGTAAATACATTGAAAGCAGATGAAGCGGCCGGCCTTGAAAACAGCTTCGATATTGTGATCGAAGCAAGCGGATCCGAGTCGGGGATTGCATCGGCACTCGATCTGGTGCGGCCGCGAGGGACGATAGTTTTGAAATCAACGTTTGCGGGAGTGCCGCAGTGGGAAGCGTGGCGAGTAGTCGTCGATGAGATAACGATCGTCGGATCGCGATGCGGCCTGTTCGAACCGGCGATCGATCTGCTTGCTAGCGGATCGGTGACCGTGGACGACCTGATCACCAATGTGTTCCCACTGGCCGACGGGCTCGAAGCCTTTGACGCGGCATCTCAAAAGGGAGCGATGAAGATCCTGCTCCGGCCGAATTGAAGCTTGAATACAGATCCCGAAGGGTGACGAAAAGTATATTAGTTGGTCACGTAAATTTGTTATCATCACGACAACGCAATTATTAATTGCATTAACCAGAGTAAGGAGCAGCGTTTATGTTTGAAGTTTTTTCCCGGGTCCGACCCACGGCTGGCCTTCGAGCTTTTTTACTGGTAACCGCCGCATCTGCGGCTTTAGCAGGTTCGGGTATCGCGCAGACGGTGGCGACGCCTGATCAGCAGGGTGTGATCACTGCTGCGCGTCTTTCGGACGTGTTCGCGGATATCACGAAGCGCGTGGAGCCGGCCGTCGTCAGCATCGATGTAAAGGGCCGCACGCCCGAGATCGCTACACGAGGGGAAGGTGCCGCACCGGCACAGCCTGACGATATAATGGACTTTTTCCGTCGTCAGATGCCGCGGCGTCCGCTGCAGTCAGTGGGCAGCGGATTCATTATTGACCGCTCTGGTCACATTGTTACCAATGCGCATGTCGTGGACGACGCCGTTAGGATCACGGTCCGGTTGGATACTGGCGAGGAATTTCCTGCCCAGGTTCTCGGAACTGACGTCGAAACGGATATTGCGGTGCTCAAAATAGACGCAAACCGCGATCTGCCGTTCGCACGCCTTGGTAATTCTGATCGCGTTCGGGTCGGCGAATGGGTGCTGGCGATCGGTTCTCCATTCGGGTTAAGCCGCACGGTAACGGCCGGGATCGTTTCGCAGGTTCAGCGTGAGACCGCCGCGACCACCGCATTCCAGAAGTTCATTCAGACCGACGCGGCGATCAACCGCGGTAATTCCGGCGGCCCTCTCGTGAACATCGACGGCGAAGTGATCGGCGTTAACTCGCAGATCGCTACGCAAACGGGCGATTACAATGGTGTTGGCTTTGCACTGCCGTCAAATGAGACCAAGTTCGTGGTCGACCAGCTGATCGCGAACGGCCGTGTTAAGCGTGGATATCTTGGGGTTTACCTGGAAACGGTTAAGCCTGAGTTCGCAAAAGTCTATAACATGGGTGACCAGCGTGGAGCGATCGTAATTGATGTTCCGCTGCCGAACGTCCCGGCCGCGAGAGCCGGAATGAAGCCCGGCGATGTGATACTGGCCTTCGACGGTACGCCTGTCGGAAGTGCAAAGGAACTTATTGCCAAGGTTTCGTCGACGCCGCCGGAAAAGCCGGTGACCGTTGATATTCTTCGCGAAGAAGGCAGCAATCTGGTTCGCAAGTCGCTGACGATGCAGCTTGGCGAACGACCGACCGTCGAGCGCGAATCGTCCACTTCTTCAGAAAATCTTGATCGACGGAAACTGCCGGTCGACGGAGCTGCTGAAGCAGCGAAGCCGTTCGGGTTAACATTGATCGAGCTGACGCCCCAGCTGGCTACAACGTACAAACTCACCGGCCAGAAAGGCCTTGTTGTAAAGGAGATCAATCCCGATAGCTATATTGCCGAGGTAAAACTCGCAACCGGAAGCGATGCTTTAGGTGAGGGCGATGTTATCCAGCGTATCAACCGAGTCAGCGTGAGCGATCCGACCGCCTTTGCGGCCGAGGCAGCGAAGTTGAAAAAGGGCGATCCGGTGGTACTGCATGTGGCAACGTTCGACCGTCAATCGCGTTCGTCGACGCTTAAGATCGTGCAATTCACTGTCCAATAACTCTCAACTCTGAATGGAAATCCAAGCCTCCGCTGTCAAAAGGTGGGGGCTTTGGATTTTTTGGGGACAAGGTCTTAGACTGTCTCTATATGGCTAAGGCAAAACAGGCGAAAGAGAAGAAGTCGGCAAAGCGTTCGACAAAGACGTACCACAATTTTATCGGCGGCGAATGGGTCAAATCGTCGTCAGGTGAATGGTTCGATAACGTCAATCCTGCGGATACGAACGATGTGATCGGCCGTTTCCCTAGATCGAACGCGGACGATGTAAATGCTGCGGTCGAAGCGGCAAAGAACGCGGCAACTAAATGGCGCAGAACGCCGGCACCGAAGCGTGCCGAGTTGCTATTTAATCTTGCTGAAATAATCAGAGACAACAAGGACACCTATACCCGCGAAATGACTCGCGAGATGGGCAAGGTATTGAAGGAAGCAGGCGGCGACGTGCAGGAAGCGATCGACTGCACCTACTACACGGCCGGCGAAGGCCGACGATTGCACGGCTTTACGACGCCTGCGGAGATGCCGAACAAATTCGCTATGTGTGTGCGGCAGCCGGTCGGATTGTGCGGGCTGATCACGCCATTCAACTTCCCGATGGCGATCCCGTCTTGGAAGCTGATCCCGGCCCTTGTCTGCGGAAACACCGTCGTTATCAAATCAGGCGAGGACGTGCCGCTTTCATCGCTCAACCTCGTTAAAGCTTGCGAACAGGCTGGCATTCCAAAGGGCGTGGTCAACCTGGTGAATGGCTTTGGCGAAGCAGGTGCGGCACTCGTGGAGCACAACGATGTTCGCCTTATCTCGTTTACCGGTTCGACCGATACAGGCCGCATCATCGCAGAACAGTGTGCACGCGACAACAAGCTCGTGTCACTGGAAATGGGCGGCAAAAACGCCATCATCGTGATGGACGACGCAGACATCGATAACGCGGTCGAAGGTTCATTATGGGGAGCCTTTGGAACGAGCGGCCAGCGCTGCACGGCATCATCACGACTCGTCGTGCATAAAAAGGTCTACAAGAAGTTCGTCGAAAAGCTTGTGGATCGAGTGAAGAAACTGCGTGTGGGCAATGGCCTGGATGAAAGGACCGAGGTCGGTCCGGTGATCAATCAGGCCGCGATGGAAAAGATCCTGAACTATATTGAGATCGGCAAAAATGAGGACAAGGCGACGCTTGCGGTCGGCGGCAATCGCTTGACCAAGGGTGAGTACGGCGATGGTTACTTCATCGAACCTACCGTGTTCACCAATGTTAAGCCCGGAATGCGGATCGAGCAGGAAGAGATCTTCGGACCGGTGACGTGCGTCATTCCGTTCTCCACGCTCGACGAGGCGATCGATATAGTCAACGGCGTGAAATACGGACTTTCATCGGCCATTTACACTCAGGATGTTAACCGGTCGTTCTATGCAATGCAGGAACTCTACACCGGGATCTGTTATGTAAATTCAGCGACGATCGGCGCCGAGGTTCATCTGCCGTTTGGCGGCACGAAGGCGACGGGTAACGGCCATCGCGAAGCCGGCACGCAGGTGCTGGATATCTTCAGCGAGTGGAAATCGCTTTACGTCGATTACAGTGGAAAGCTGCAAAAAGCCCAGATCGATCAGGTCGAGGTTCCATAGGTGTTCAAAAATTAGCTCTGATCTAGTGAGGCGGCATTGTCCGCCTCTTTTCTTTTTTTATGGCTTGGGTTAGATTTCTCTGACCATATGTCTCACCTCAAAACACTTGCAGCAGCCATAATCATTGTAACAGCGGCACTCGCCATTCCGGGCCAGCATTTTTCCAAAGGCGACGCCGATAAGCTGATCGGAATGATAGAGCACGGAAAAACTGAGAACACGTTCTGGTTCCTTGCGGATCTTTACCGCCGTCACGGAGCCTTCGTTCCCGAGACAGGAACATGGAAGCTTACACTCAAAGTTCAGGAACACAAGGAGATCGTCAATCGATACAGCAACGGCGATGTTTCGATCACGATCTCAAGGATGATGAGTCCGGACGAAGCCTCAGGGTATTGGCAGAACTGGAGCGACGTGCTGACCGAAGGCAAATTCGATCACAATACGTTTTTCACTGACGACCGTGAACGCCACCTGATGGCGAACTTTAACGTGCTCGTTCTCTCTGCACACGAGCTCGGCCATTATCTCGATTTTGTCTACAAGATGAGTGACCGATATTACAGCGGTAGCCTGACCGATGCGGACCCGCTGAATTGCACTGAGGCTTACGCCGATCGATTTGCGGCGGCCACGATCAATGAATTGGCAAGCGATAGCAGATTCGCTGCGATGCGTGAAAAATATGTGCAGCTCATTACCCGCATCAATTCTGCGATCCCGGACGCCAATCGTTACGATTTCGCATCGGCTGATCACTCTTCAACGATGTGTGGAGAGATCGATCTGCTCAGGAATGGTGTGAATGACGATGGGAGCGTTAATCAGAACTTTTTTAGGCAATACGCTTCCGCATATTTTAATAGGCACGTGTCGATGCTAGGTGATCAGGAATTCGGAGGCCTTTCGAAGATGTTAGAACGCGACCTCTTCGCGCCTTTTTTCAAACGGCTCGAGCCGGCACCGATGAAGTTCAAGCTTACGACCGTCCAAGATCTTTCTATCAAGCCTGAGAATGATCTTTTCCTGAGCGGAGACGAGCTTAGGGAGGCGATCGATTTTGACCGGGCGTTGGAGGAGCTTGCTCCGGACACGTCTCAGCCTGTCGAAAAAGCGCATGCACTACGCGAGACGTTGATCGGCCCGAAGGGAGAACCGGTCGTTATCGAGGTCAACTGGACCTCAAAGCAAAAGGTCGTGGAAACGGAAGAATTTCTGTTCACGGGGTCATCATTGCGAATCGTGCTTGAACGTCCGGGCTCACTTCCGGAAACCGTGGACGTAAGCATCCCGGAACAGTTGCGGGCAACGTACAATATCTCATCTGCCGTGATTCCGACGGACGCTGAACTGGTGCTCGTATTGACGCCATTCGACATGGAGAAGCGGTATCCGCACCTCGTGGTTGTGCGTGCAGTAAAAAAGAGTGAAAAATGGACGGCCAACCTCAGACGGCTAACGGTGCCCGGTGTTAAGGATTCGGGCGAACTAGCCTCTTGGTTCGCAACCCCCAAAGGTGAAGTTTGGTTTACACGAGCTCAGAAGAACGCAGAGGGTCTTGTAACAATAACTCCCTATAGCTTTGATCGTTTTAGCTATTCAGCTCGGCAGGCAGGTAAGGCTCGATCGATCTCTGCTCCGGATCGCAGCTCGTCGCAGAGCTTAAAAGGCGGCCTCTGGCGTAACTATAGATGGGATACGGTCTTCGGCAACGGATCGCCACAGCTTTTTGTCGCAGGTTACGAGGAAAATTTGCAGCTCTATAACGACACCAATCTTTTCGTAGTGAGCGAGACACCGCGGCTGCTGCTTGGCCATCTCAATGGTTTTCGCGACGGAAGCGACGTACGTACCGCTCAGGTCAATGGGATCCTGAACCCGCGGTTCATAGACGCGCACACGGTACGGTTCATAGATTCGCGCGGCGGAAATGCGGTGATCCGCGAGTTGCGGTTCGCTACGGCACCGTAATCATCCAATAAGCGGGACGCGGGGTAAAGCGTTATACTCTGAGAACCGTGTATGTCTCTTGATATCCTCATCGTGCTCGGCGTCCTAGTTCTGGCCGTCGTTC
Source organism: Acidobacteriota bacterium (assembly GCA_023389035.1). Classification (GTDB taxonomy): domain Bacteria; phylum Acidobacteriota; class Blastocatellia; order Pyrinomonadales; family Pyrinomonadaceae; genus OLB17. The sequence goes on along the minus strand of JAEWFC010000015.1, from coordinate 295,455 downwards.
TCTTTGTCACGGAAAAGCTGCCGGTTGATCTGGTCGCCCTGCTTGCGATGGGGCTGCTGCTTATCAGCGGTATCATTACGCCGGGCGAGGGGCTGGCCGGCTTCAGCAATGCCGCGACGATCACCGTGGCGTCGATGTTCATCATCAGTGCCGGGCTTTTCAAGACGGGCGCGGTGAGCTTTCTTGGGGATCTCGCGATGCGGGTCTTTAAGAACGGCTTCTGGGTCGGGATGATCTTTATGATGATCATCACGGCGGTACTGTCCGCATTCATAAATAACACGCCGGTGATAGCGATCTTTTTGCCGATATTGCTGGGTGTCGCCCGGGAAACGGGCTTCAGTGCGTCGAAGATCCTGATGCCGATATCTTTCGCGTCGATGTTTGGCGGCGTCTGCACACTGATCGGTACGTCAACGAACATCCTGGTCAGCTCGATCGCCGAAAAGAACGGTCTCAGGCCGTTCACGATGTTCGAGTTTACGCCGCTCGGGCTGATCTTTTTTGTCGCTGGTGCAGCGTACATGCTGGCGGTCGGCATCAAGCTGATCCCGGACCGCCGGGGCGAAGGCGACCTGGTTGAGGAGTTTAAGCTCGGTGAATACCTCGCCGAGGTCGTTCTGCTTTCGGGCTCTGCTAGTGCCGATAAGTCGATACGCGAAGCACCGGTCGTTCAAGATCTGGACATCACGATCCTGCGGGTCGAACGCGAAGGTAACCGATTTGATCTGCCGACTGCGGGACTCGTGTTGAAAGAGAATGATGTCCTTCTTATTAGGGCAGATCTGGACGAACTCCGGCAGCTTCTTGACCGCGAAGGGATCCAATTCAAACCGCAAACGAAGTGGGCCGATACCAACCTCGCCTCTGCCGATTATCGCTTGATCGAGGCTGTGATCGATCCGGGCTCAAGGTTGGTAGGCAGTACGCTCAAGCGCTCGAATTTTCGTGAGCGATATGGTGCGGCGGTTTTGGCGATCCGCCATGGCGGCCAGGTGCTACGGGAGAAACTGTCTGAGACCGTGTTAAAGGCCGGAGACGTTCTGCTGATCGAGATCCGGCAGGATTATGTCGGGACGTTTCGACGCAGCCGCGATTTCATCATTACTTCGGAAATGCAGCCGACCGAGTTTCGCCGCAGTAAAGCGGTGATAGCGGTTACGATCGTTGCCGGCGTCGTTCTAGCCGCTGCTCTTAATATCGCACCGATCGTAGTAACGGCGGTCGTTGGGGCGATCGCGTTGATCTTGTTGCAATGCATCACGATCGACGAGGCCTATGAGGCGATCGACTGGAAGATCATTTTTCTACTCGCAGGCGTACTGTCGCTCGGGATCGCGCTTGAGCGTTCAGGCGCGGCTGCGATACTTTCGGCGAATATGCTGAAGTATATCGGAGCACTCGGTCCGATAGCGTTGGTCTCCGCCTTTTATTTCATTACGTCGGCACTTACCGAAACGATGTCAAATAATGCGACGGCAGCCCTGCTGGCACCGATCGCGATCGTAACGGCGGAGAGCTTGGGAGCGAGCCCGATGCCCTTTCTGATGGCCATTACCTTTGCAGCGTCGGCAAGCTTTTTGACACCGGTGGGTTATCAGACGAATACGATGATCTACGGCCCCGGACAGTATAAATTTACCGATTTCGTAAAGGTGGGCGGCCCGCTTAATCTGCTCTTTTGGATACTCGCGACCATCTTCATACCGATGTTCTGGCCAGTATATCCGTAGGCCTTTTGGGCTCGGTATGATTGTTTTCGTTAAGCCATAATGTTATGTTATTGGTTTGCCATCAATACATAAGACGATAGTTAAAAACTAGATCTGGAGACTGATAATGAAGATCGGATTACCGAAGGAAATCAAAGATAACGAGTATCGCGTCGGACTGACACCGGCAGGCGTAAACGCGCTGGTAAATGCCGGGCACGACGTTTTTGTTCAGAAAACGGCCGGCGAAGGATCGGGGTTTTCTGATGAGCAGTATGAAAAGGCCGGGGGCAAGCTTGTCGAAACTGCTGACGATGCGTGGGGCGAGGGTGACATGGTCGTCAAGGTTAAGGAACCGATCGCACCGGAATATCCGCGGATGCGCGAGAATCAGCTGCTGTTCACCTATCTTCACCTCGCACCTGAGTTCGAGCTTACCAAGCAGATGATGGAGCGGAAGGTGACGGGCGTTGCTTACGAGACGATCACTGACCGGAAAGGCCGTCTTCCGCTGCTGACGCCAATGTCAGAGGTCGCCGGCCGTATGTCGGTCCAGGTCGGTGCAACGTTCCTTGAGAAAATGAATGGCGGCCGCGGCATTTTGCTCGGCGGCGTTCCGGGAGTTCCGGCTGCGAACGTTGTCATTCTCGGCGGCGGTATCGTTGGAACCGAGGCTGCAAAGATGGCAGTTGGGCTTGGTGCGAAGGTTACGATCATCGATCGCAATCTCGACCGGCTTCGACAGCTTGACGATATTTTCCTTTCGAAGGTCCAGACGCTTGCTTCGTCGCACTACGCGATCGAGGAAGCCATCTCGCATGCCGATCTGGTCATCGGTGCTGTGCTGGTTGTGGGTGCTGCGGCCCCGAAACTAGTCACGCGTGAAATGCTGCATGTCATCCCGCAGGGCGCGGTTTTAGTTGATGTCGCCGTCGATCAGGGCGGGTGTTTCGAAACGACTCATGCAACGACGCATTCGAACCCGACGTATTACGAGGAAGGTGTTCTGCACTACTGCGTTGCGAATATGCCCGGTGCGGTTCCGCGTACATCGACGTTTGCACTCACAAACGCGACATTGCCTTATGCTCTCGAACTTGCAAATAAAGGTTTCGAGCAGGCGATCAAGGATGATGCCGGGTTGCAGGAAGGCGTTAATACGTACGCAGGTAAGCTAACGTACGAAGCGGTCGCGACCTCGCAGAAGCTTGAATATACTTCGCTTTCGAGCCTTATCGACCTCAAGGCTGCCGCGGCGTAATTGTCAAAGCCATTCGGACGCAACGGATCGAAGCGATATCTCACCTAAGAGAGAAGCTCGGTCCGTTGTCAGTTTTCGGGTAAGGTTTTTTCCAGATGTATGAATTTGCGGTAACTCCGGCTGTTACACAGCTTCGCCGTCCGGGCGTGATCATCACAGAGGTCACGCCTGAGAGTGTCGGCGATGAGCTGGAACTGCGTCCGGGCGACCGTATTGTACGGGTCAACGGAAAACCTGTTCGCGATTATCTGGATTTCCGATTTCAAACCGCGGGCGAAACCGACATCACGCTGCTCGTCAAAAAGCCCAATGGCGAATCGCTCGAGATCGAATTCGATAGGGAAGAGGGCGAGGATCTCGGGCTGATGTTCGAGCAGATCGTTCCGCGGCAGTGCGCCAATGAATGCCTGTTTTGTTTCTGCAAGGGCAACCCTGATGACGCTCGTCCATCTCTTTTTGTCAGGGACGAGGACATCAGGCTCTCATTTCTTTACGGCAATTACACGACTCTTTCGTCTATCACCGACGACGAGATGCGGCGGATCATCGAACAAAGGCTCTCGCCGCAGTACGTCTCGATCCATGCGACCGACCTGAAAACGCGTGCATATCTGCTTGGTGTTGATGAATCACGAGCCGATATATCCGGCAAGCTCAAAACACTTCTCGATAACGATATCGAATTGCACGCACAGGTCGTGCTCTGCCCAGGCATCAACGACGGCCCGATACTCGAGAAAACGCTTCGGGATCTCGCGGCACATTATCCGAAGGTGGTATCAACCGCCGTCGTGCCGGTTGCACTGACCCGTTATAACACTGATGAGAGGCTAACGCGTGTTACTCCCGAGTTTTGTAGGCAGACGATCAGGGATGTCGAAAAGCTGCAGAAAGAGTTTCGCCGCGAGCTTGGTGTGACCTTTGCATTTTTGGGCGACGAGATCTATCTGAAGGGCGGTGCTGATATACCGTCACGACGGCATTACGGGAACTATCCCCAGATCGAAGACGGGGTCGGCATGGTCCGATCATTCCTGAACGGGTTCGAACGGCTTTTGGTTGCCAGGAGCGATCAAGCGTCGCGGGCTGAGGCGGTAAAGATCGCTCGGCAATATTTTCATAGCGTTCGCACGCATCCGGACGCCCGCATTCCCGACACAGTTGCGGTACCGCGTCTGGGCTCGCTAGAACCTACTCGCCGAGCGAGCGGAACTATCCTCACCGGTGAGATGTTCGCTCCAGTGTTAGCGGATCTTATCGAAAGATATAACGAGCTACGAGGATCGAAATTGAGGGTCGTCGCCGTTCCTAACGGATACTTCGGTGGCGACGTCTCGGTGGCAGGCCTGCTCAGCGGTCGTGATTATCTCAGCGTTATCGATCGGATAGAAGGGGATTTTGTTATTTTGCCAAAGCACACGATCAAATCTGACGAGCCGGTCCTGATCGACGGAATGGCCTTCGATGATCTTAAGGCGGCATTCCCGGTTCCGGTTTACGCCTTCGACACCCCTGAATTGCTTCAGTTTCTGCAATAAAAAAGAGCGGCTTATCGGCCGCCCTTTTCTTCATCGATCGAATTTGCACCAGATCAATTTCGCTTAAAGTTGTACGCGATCAGGCCCGTTGCCTTTACGGGCTTTTTTGACAGATAGGTGGGTGTAAATTTTGCACGCCTGGCAGCATCCTCGGCTGCTCGTTTCAGGATCGGGTGACCGTTCACGGCCTTTGCGGAGATCACCGAACCCTCTTCGCTGATGGTTATTTGTACGTTCACCACACCGCCAACACCCATCGCGATCACTGAAGCGGGGTAAACAGGCTGCGGCAGGGTCGTCGCTTTACCATTCACAACGCCCAGAGACACGACGAGCGGTTTCGCGGGCTCGGGCTTTACGACCGGCGGCGGAGGCACTACCTTTTCGGTTTTAGCAGCGGCGTTGTTTAAATTGTCTCCCAATCCAGAACCCTCTGATCGAGAGTTCCCGTTGCCATTCGGGATCCCTTCCGGCCTCGTTGGCCCATTGGTGTCAATCTTGCCGATCTCATAATCGCCGAGGGGCCGCTCGCGATATTTGCTGGGAACGCTCGAGACCGGAACGATCTTGTTCGGGATCTCATCGATCCTCTGAATAGACATCACACGTGTCGGCTTTGGAATGTTTGCATCCGTTTGATCTTCTTTGCGGGGCGAACGCTCGGCAGGGCGTTCGGGTTCAGGGGCGGTGGCGACATTTGGGGCCACCAATCTAGCAAGATCCATATCCGAATAGCCGATCTCGATGTCTGCCGCGTAAATACTGGCTAGTACAGCGGAAAGAAACAGTATTGTGATCAGCGATGCGGAAACGGCAAAGTAGCGGCTGCGGCGGCGACCGGATGCACCGGCCTTTCTCGATTCGATCATGGTGTCAAACATTTCAGATCCCTCCGTGAGTTTTTCGCGACACCGGTGCCAACGGCTACTCACTTAGACAATGTTTGACGTGCTTTGTTCCAAATTAATTTGAAGGCGTTTCCGTCGGTCTTATCTTGGAGGACTCGTTGACGACAACCGGACTCTCGGTTTCCAGAGCTGTAGGATCTGGTGCTTCTCCGTGCGACGCGTAACTCGAATAACCGGATCGACTAGAACTTTCGGATGAGAGCGACGCCGGCGATAACGAGTGCGATTCCAGCAAGCCTGCCGGGTGAGATCGGTCTTACTTCAACGCCAAGGACGCCGAAGTGATCGGTGATAACGGACATGATCATCTGGCCCGCGACGATCAGTGCGATCGTCAGTGCGGCACCAAGCTTTGGGAGCAGGATGATGGACATCGCAACGTACACCGCTCCGATCATTCCACCGGTCCAGGCAGCGGGCGAAGCGTTGCGGGCTCCGGCAGCACCGGAAAGGGGAATGCCGGTAATAAGAATGTACGTCAGAAGCGAAAGTGTACCGACTAGGAATGAGAGAAATGCGGAGATCAAAGGACTGCCGACCGCGTCAGCAAGCTTTGCATTCACGCCTATCTGCAGCGGCAAGATGGCTCCGATCACCAGGGCGATAATTATTAATAGATAGATATTCTGCACAAGAGCTTCGTATCAGTACTCGATCTTGTTTGGGCTTGCGACCCATTCGCGGAAAACCTCCAGCCCCTCATCACGAAGCAGCCCTTCGACGGGCACTCGGCGATCGGCCAACTCTCGATTGATCTCTTCGTATATAAAAGCATCATCAAATCCTGCTTTGGCAGCGTCATCGCGAGTGCACGCGATGTAAAGACGCTCGGGCCGAGCCCAGTAGATCGCCCCGAGACACATCGGACATGGTTCCGACGATGCGTATATTACACACCCATCGAGCTGAAAACTCCCGATCTCGCGGCAGGCATTTCTTATTGCTACAACCTCGGCGTGCGCCGTAGGGTCGTTGGTAGCGGTAACGCGATTGGCACCTTCGCCGATTATGATACCGTCGCGTGCGATAACGGCACCGAAAGGCCCACCGATTCCATCGGAAACTCCTTCGCGAGCAAGCTCGATCGCCCGACGCATTAGTTCGACGTCCCTTTCTTTCACTTTAATTTTGCGGAACTATCTTGATCTCAAACAGCCGCCGCCAGAGCTTTCCCGTGACGAATAATCGGTCGCCGGCTTCGTCATAAGCTATGCCGTTCAACACGTTGGCGTTTCGATTCTGTTTAAGCTCTTCATCGAGTATCTTATCCAGATTGATGCGGCCAAGGAGTTTACCGGATTGCGGGTCGATCCTAGCGATCCAGCCTTTCTGCCAGATGTTAGCCCAGATCTCGCCCTTGACCCATTCCAGTTCGTTGAGCTGCATCACAGGCTTTCCGTTCTCGTCCGTTACAATGATCGATCGCACGGTCTTGAAAGTCTCGGGATCGAGAACACGGATCACATGCGTTCCGTCGCTTTGATAAAGGTTCGTACCGTCCTCGGTAAGGCCCCAGCCTTGTCCCTGATAGTTGAATTCCTGCAGCAAGCGAAAAGTTTCCAGGTCATAGACGAATGCCTTGCCTTCCTTCCAGGTAAGCTGATAGATCTTATCCCCCAGAAGTGCGATGCCCTCGCCAAAATACTCCCGCGGCACGTCATGTTTTTGCAGCACCTTTCCGGTCTCGATCTCGACCTTTCGTAGCGAGGAGTAAAACGGATCGTTATTCTCGTCGTCGCCGCCCGTGCCTTCGTAGAGGAATCCGTTATGGAACAGAAGTCCCTGAGTGAACGCTCCGGCGTCGTGCGGATAGGTATTCACTATCTCGTACGAATATGTCGGCAGCTTTGCAGGCTGTGTCGAGTTCACAGGCTTATTCGCAGGGCCGCTGGAAGATCCGCATCCGGCCGCCACCGAAAGAATTATCAAAAGAAAGATATATCGCATCGGCTCTTATTTTACCCCACCTAACGCTTTTTCGACCGCTTGACGAAAACGCGTTTCGCTCAAGCCGTGATGTTTTACTCCGTTGATATAGATCGTCGGAGTTCCGCTGACGCCGTACGAATCCCCGTCCGTCATGTCTTTCCTAACCTCTTCGGCGTTCTTCGGGTCGGTCATATCGGATCTGAACTTGTTGGCATCGAGCCCCAGTTGCTCTGCATATTTAATTAGCGACGCGTCATCCAGAGAATCCTGATCTGCATAAAGCAGATCACCGTATTCAAAGTATTTCCCTTGCCGTCCCGCCGCGTTCGCCGCAAGGGCCGCATTGAAAGCGTTCGGGTGAATGCTCATCAGCGGATAATCCCGGACGACGAGCCTGACACGCTGACCGAATTCTGACGCGACCTTTTTTATCACCGGGCTAAAACCGGCACATGCAGAACACTGATAATCGATAAAGGTGACGATCGTGACCTTTGCGTTGACCGGCCCGACCGCGGGATCGTCGTCAGCGGAAACATTTAGAACGAGAGCCGGCGGCTCGGGCAGAAGAAGGTTTACGTTATGCTTTTTGAATAGCCTTTCCTGCAGTGCGGCGATCAGGAGGGCTCGTTCGCGTTCGGACCCGTCAACCGTTTTATCCGAGATCTCACGCTTGACGAGTTCCGAAGAATCAAGCTTTTGTGCGGCAGCCTCGGTGATTATGAGGCGATTAAGAATAGCGTCTTCCAGATCTCCCCGGATCTCTTCATAGATATGAACATCGACGTCATTCAATGCGACACGGTTCATCTCATTGAAATCCGCCGCAGTGAACGGTTTAGCATTTATTGTAAAGACCACGTCGGATGGTTTGAGAGCGGCGTCGTTGATATCTTTCCCGGCGGTGAACTTAAGTTTTGTCTTCAGGCGTTCGATCAACTCTGCTTCAGCCTTAGCTGAAGGCTCGCGGAGCATTTCCTGCACTACGCGTTCACGTGCCTCAGCTGGCGAAAGCCCGGCAAGTGCCGCACGATTCATTTCAACGACCTCGGCAATGCGTTCATCGGAAGGCAGCGGGATCTTTGCGAACTCATCGGCCAGAAGTTTGGCGGAGGACATACCTCGTGCGTCCGCCTCGGTCTTTATCAGCTGTTCGGCGATGGTCTGTTCGAGAAATTTGCTGCGGTTAGCGGCGAGGATCTCATTCGAACGCAGGTAGATGGTCTTGCCCTGCTGTGAAAGGTCGTCAGCGGTGAACGATATGCTATTCGCGGTCGCTAGCACCTTGGCTTCGGGCGTCTGGGCGAAGACAGCCGCGCCGAGCGTAAGAAGAACTAAAAGAGTAAATAGCTTCATTGTTGTTGACCAGTAATTTACCATTTCCGGTGAGCATTTTCGTAGTTCATGAGGTTTGATGCAGGCCGTGCAGGGGAATGTCGCCCGTACGGAGTTCTTACATTCTGATAGAATAGTGCCATTCGAGGTGAGACCATGAGCGATATCAGATTTACCGGAACCGTCGATCACATCGCAGTTAAATGCGAAGATCTGCAAACAGCGGTCGATGGTTACAAACAGCTGGGCTTTACAGTCGAGACCGTGTATGAGGATTGGGCGATGTTGCGCGACGCCCGCGGGTTTGGGATCGCTTTACTGCCGCCCGAATCCAAGCATCCGCCGCATTTCGGTTTAAAGGTTGAGACCCTTGCAGAGCTGGAGGCTGCTGCAGAAAAAGAAGGGAGGCCGATAAAACCGCATCGCGACGGCACCTCTTCGTTCTACACGAGGGGCATCGACGGAAATATTCTCGAGCTGATCTATTACCCCAAAGACAAATAAAAAGAAAGGAGACGCGCCCCGCGTCCCCTTTCGTCCCCCTTGTGCCCCCTTGTTCTTCCTTTGCCTTTTAAGAGCCTGCAGCCGACTTTGATACTTCCTGTACGACCTCAGCGGTCTTTCTCTCATTGGCGTTTATTGCTATATCTGCCTGTGCGATCATGCCGCAGCACGCACCGCTTTCATCTACGACGGCAACCCGACGGATCTGCTTTTCCTCCATGAGGTTGCAGCAGTCTTCAAGCGACGTATCGGGAGTGACGGTTTGAACGTCACTGCTCATCGCATCGCGTGCGGTTAGATCGAGCGGATTCTTTCCTTCAGCTACCGTGCGGACGGTAATATCGCGATCGGTGACCATCCCGATCGGCTTTTTGCTGTCTGTACTATCAACCACGGGAATGCATCCGCAATCGTTCTCAACCATCATCTTAGCCACATCCTTTAGGCTGGTATCCGCAGTGCAGCACGTAGGATCAGCGGTCATTACATCTTTTACGTTCATGCTATCTCCTTCATTTCGATCGTGGTCGCATATTGCGACTGTACCCAAATCGAACATTTTTTACTGAATAAAGCTTGCTGATAATCTAGTTGGCAATATGCGTACCAAAGGGAAGTTAGGCAAAGACTATTTTTCGTCGACTGACACGATAGGCCTCGCCCGCGACATGTTGGGGAAGCTGCTGGTGGTACCGGACGCGACCGGAAACCGGGTTTCGGGAATGATCGTCGAGACGGAAGCGTATCTCGGCGTTGATGATCGCGCGGCCCACAGCTATGGCGGCCGCCGGACTGCGAGAAACGAGGTCACTTACGGCGGCGGCGGTTTTGCGTACATCTTTTTTGTTTACGGCATGTACTACCAGCTGAATTTCGTGACCGGGGAAGAGGGAATCGCTCACGTTGTGCTGATCCGTGCCGTCGAACCGGTGGAGGGGCTCGAAATCATGCGTACCAGGCGTGGTGAAATGAAGGACGCTAACCTGACCTCAGGGCCCGGAAAACTGTGCATCGCCCTTGATATCGATCGACGATATAACGGAACGGATCTATCCGGCGACGAGATGTGGCTTGAAGATCATGAGAGCTTCTCCGACGACCGAATAGCGATCGGTAAGCGGATCGGGATCGATTACGCAGGCGCCGATGCGGAAAACCCATGGCGATTCTGGGTGAAAGGCAACAAGTACGTCAGCCGAAGATCTTGAAACCGGACCGACGGCGCGATGAAATTACTAATTATTGTGTTTAAAAAACTGATTTTCGCGACGAAACTACTGATCATCGAGACGAAAATACTGATTATTGAGACAAAAATACTGATTTTTGCGACGAAGTTACTGATTCTTGCGACTTAAATACTGATTATTGAGACGAAAATACTGATTATTGAGGCAAAAATACTGATTGTTGAGAAGAAAAAACTGATTATCGCGACAAGAAAACGAATTATCGCGCCAGAGAAAATGAGTTATTGGCGGAAAAGAAACAGTTCTAACGTCCAAGTATTCGCCGGGCAGAGCCTATAAATAAAATTTACACCTCGCTATTTCGTCCTTTTTTGGCTCCGTATTGCCGAAACTTAAAGAATCGACACTTTGCTGATATCCTTTTCTGCGATATGTCAGAAGCAAAAGTTAAGAAAGCGAAGCCTGATATCAGGGCTATAACCCGGCTTGTGCCGCCGGCAGGGAACCTTGTCCAGGGCCAATCGGAGTTGCCGATCGACCCGCAGCTTGCAAAAGAAGCCGCGGAGATCATCGCAGCCAGCCGAAATCATTACGGCGGCAGCGAGGGCGACGCTAACCTTCGAAACGCGGTCGCTGAAAAGATCAAGAGTTACAACGATATCGACATCGACACTGCAGCCACGCCCTACGAACTGATGATCACCAACGGCGGTACGGGAGCACTGATCGGGATCGCGCAAGCTTACCTTCGCGGGAAGTCCGCATTGGTCTTTGAGCCGTATTATCCGTATCACCGCCGGATCTTGGAGGAGTTTGGGGCAAAGAATGAGAGCTTCGAGCTTAACCCGGACGCGAGCCTCAGTTTTGCGAAAGAAGACCTTTTACGCCGCTGCCGTGAACTTAAAGACCGTTCGGAGTTTCCGCTCAAGGCGATCATCGTTTGTTCACCGGCTAACCCGAGCGGAAAGGTTATGTCGCAGATCGAATTAGAGTCGATCGCGGACGTTGCTAAGGAACTGGACCTGCTGGTGATCTCCGACGAGGTTTATGAACATTATGTGAGCGGCGAAAATCCGCACACCCCCATCGCCAAACTTCCGGACATGCGTGAACGGACGATAACCGTTAACTCCTTTTCGAAATCGTGGAACATTTCAGGCTGGCGTTTGGGCTATGCATTCGGAAAGGGCGAACTGATCGCTCCGATCAACAATGCCGCGAACGTAATATACGTTTGCCCGGCAACGCCGCTGCAGGCAGCTCTCTCGCGTGTCCTTATGGCGGACAGCGATTACTACACGCGGCTGCGCGACAAGTTTGACGCGAAGAGGCGGACGTTTTCCGAAGGGCTTCGCCAAATGGGTTTTGATATTTACGATTCGGGCTCAGCCTTTTACATCTGGGCACGAATTCCCGAAAAGTACGACGACGCGATCGCGTTCAACGAAATGCTGATGCGTGACGCCGGGGTGGGAATGACTCCGGGTTCCGCGTTCGCAGATTCCGACAAATGGGACGCACACGTTCGCATCTGCATTGCCCGCGAGGATGAAGTACTCGACGGTGCGATGGCGAAGCTACAGAGCGTTCTAAACTAATAAAATTATGAAAGCCGCATTCTCGATCCTTTTAGTTATTAGCTTTTTGGTAAGCGTTCCTGCGTTCCTTGCGGATGACGGAATGTGGACGTTCGATAATCCGCCTCTTAGACAGTGGAAGGAACGTTATAACTTCGAGCCGTCGAAGGAATGGCTTGACCGCGTGCGGCTTTCGAGTCCCAAGATAGGTGGAGCGTCGGGCGTATTTGTCTCGTCGAACGGCCTTATCGCTACGAATCATCACGTAGCGTCAGGCTACATCGGAAGGCTCTCGACAAAAGAGCGAGACCTGATGAAAACCGGGTTTTATGCGAAAACAACTGCTGAGGAATTGAAGATCCCGGATGCACAGGTCGCGATTCTATTCTCGTACGAGGACGTCACCGGCAGAGTCCATGGTGCTGCTGGTTCGGGCACCGATGCCGAGATGGCCGCAAAAAGGTCCGCAGAAATATCCGCTATTGAAAAAGACTGTGTCGCAAAGACCGCGTTGCGGTGCGACGTGATCTCTTTCTACAGCGGCGGAGAATACTGGCTGTATCGCAATAAGGTTTACACCGATATCAGACTGGTGATGGCACCGGAGGAACAAGCGGCGTTCTTCGGCGGCGATCACGATAATTTCACGTTCCCGCGACATGACCTCGATTTCACATTCCTGCGGGCCTATGAGAACGATAAGCCTGCGGAAACAACCAACCATTTGAAATGGTCAGGCACCGGTGCCGAGGAAGGAGAGTTTATCGTGGTCTCGGGATATCCCGGTTCGACCGCTCGGCTGTTGACCGTTGCACAGCTTGCATACCAGCGTGATCATGGAAATCCGCTGCAAAAACACGTTTGGGAGTCGCGTCGCCGAGCGTTAGAGGAATATTCAAAGCTTGGGGCGGAACAGGCAAGGCAGGCGTCGGGCGGAATGCGTTCGTTTGCGAACGCATTGAAAAGGCTTGCGGGCCAGCAGGATGGCCTGCTAAACCCGAGGAACTTTGCGAAGAAGGAAGCCGAAGAGAATGAACTCCGCGAACGGCTAGCCGAAAAGCCGGACCTTGAAAAACAATATGCTCCGGCTTGGGAAAACATCTCGGCAGCGTATTCAAAGCTTCCCGAAATGTCTAAGCGGCTCGCATTCTCAAATCTTGCCCCTTCACGCCTTGCGACCATCGCGCAGCAGATAGTTACCTATCGTATCGAGACTGCAAAGCCCGATGGTCAGAGATATCCTGAGTATCGCGATTCGCGTCTCGAGTCGCTAAGGAATTCGATCGTCTCGCCCGCACCGATCTATCCGGAATTAGAAGAGGCGTTACTGATCGACTGGCTCGAGGAATCTCGAAAAGTCTTAGGTTCGGACGATCCGTTCGTAAAAGCTGCTCTCGGCGACGCTGAACCTGCTGAGGTGGTAAGACGAGCGATCCGCGAAACTAAGCTGATGGACCCGGCGGTCAGGAAGTCGATGCTGGATGCAACGTCCACATCTGCGGCTCAGGCCGATCCGATGGTCTCGCTCGCTCAACGTGTCGAACCGGTGATCAGAGAGCTGCGTGCATGGAACGAGACAAATATAACGAACATCGAGACCGCCAACGGAACGCGCATCGCCCAGGCGCGCTTCGCAGTTTACGGCAAATCGATCCCGCCGGATGCAAACTCGCAGCTGCGGATCGAATACGGGGTGGTCAAGGGCTACGAGGAAGACACGACGCTCGTGCCATACAAAACAACGTTCTACGGACTCTACGATCGTGCCTTAAGCTTCAAGGAAATGCCGCCCTACGATCTTCCGCAAAGCTTGAAAGACCGCCGCAGCCGCTTAGAACTTTCGACGCCGCTGAACTTCGTGTATACCGCGGACACTATCGGCGGCAATTCGGGCTCACCAGTGATCAACCGCAACGGCGAGGTCGTCGGCCTGAATTTCGACAGTAACCTGCAAAAGCTATCGAACCGTTATTGGTATATCGAAGATTCCGAAGGTTCACGTGCAGTCGGTGTTCACTCAGCGGGCATACTTGAAGCGTTGCGGAAAGTTTACGATGCGGAGCCGCTGGTCGCGGAACTAATGCGGAAGTAAGATATCGAACATATTGTCGGGCCTTCACTCACCGGGGTCTGGGCCCGATGGCTTTAAATTCTTTCGAATCTCTCCACCTTTCTACAATGCACTATCATCTGATCGGAATTTGCGGCACGGCGATGGCGTCGCTCGCGGGAATGCTGCAGCAGCGCGGCCATAAGGTCACCGGTTCGGACCAGAACGTCTATCCGCCGATGTCGACACAACTAGAAGCTCTCGGTATCGAGATCCTCAACGGTTATCGAGCGGAGAATGCGGATATCGGAGCCGACTGCGTTGTCGTAGGGAATGCGATATCACGCGGTAACCCGGAGCTTGAAGAGGTGCTGAACCGAAAGATGGTCTATCGCTCACAGGCGGAGATCGTGCAGGAAGAATTCATTCGCGGCAAACGCTCGCTAGTGATCGCCGGCACACACGGCAAGACGACGACAACGAGCATCGCTACGTGGGTCTGCGAGGTCGGCGGTCTGAACCCAAGCTTTCTTGTCGGGGGAATAGTGCAAAACTTCGACGCCAGCTTCCGCGTCACCGACAGCGATCATTTCGTGGTCGAGGGCGATGAATACGACACGGCGTACTTCGATAAAAAGCCGAAATTCATGCACTATCTGCCGGAGATAGCGATAGTCAACAACATCGAATTTGACCACGCGGACATTTACGACGATCTGGAAGACATCAAGTGGGAGTTCTCACGCCTGATGAATTTGGTTCCCGGGAATGGCCGTCTTATATGCGGTGTGGATTCCGAGGTCGTTCGCGATGTGCTCGAAGAAATGGACGGCAAGCTGTTTACGCAGATCGAGACCTTCGGGTTAAGCGATGATGCAAAATGGCAGGCAAGGTACATCGATTTCAGTGGCGATAAGACGCGCTTCACGGTTTTCAAAGAAGGCGGTTCGTGGGGCGAATTTGAAACCCATCTGATCGGCGAGTTCAACGTGCGGAACTGTCTCGCGGTGATAATCGCGGCGGATGCGTGGGGCGTTTCGAAAGAAAAGATCCAGCGGGCGTTCGACACGTTCAAGTCGGTGAAACGACGTATGGAGGTCCGCGGGACGGTCGGCGGGGTTACGGTTATCGACGATTTCGCACATCACCCGACCGCAGTCGAAGAGACACTAAAGGCTTTGAGAATGAAATACGACGGCCGCCGGTTGATCGCCGTCTTTGAGCCGCGATCATGGTCATCCAGGCTTGCGGTTTTTCAGGAGCCTTATTCGAAAGCTTTTTCCTACGCAGATTATGTAATAATCGCCGGCGTTTATAACACATCAAAGGCCAGCGAACTCGGTAAAGTGCTCGACGTCGCTGATCTAGTGAATGATATCGCGATGCAGGGCAAGACCGCGGCGAGTTTTCCCGACGCCGACGCGATCGTCGAGCACTTGAAACCTGAACTTAAGGACGGCGACGTCGTGGCGATCATGTCGAATGGTGGCTTTGGCGGTATACACGACAAGATCCTTGAAACGATGAGACCTCGCTGACCTGAAAGTAAAAATGCGGCCCATGTTTGAGCCGCATTTTAACAACCCGAGATCACCGGTATCACTCGATATTCACGTTCACGGTGGCACGGCCACTGGTACCCGAGGTATCAAACCGGATCGTATTCACTCCAACCGCCATGTACGGCGAAATATCCAAGGAAACGATCTGCCGAGCGAGTCGGCTGAAAGGTACGCGTACTGGTGTTCCGTTCACGTAAACGATCAGTTTCTTCATATCGATCGGACGGATCACGAGCGTTCCAATGCCGTTCGGTGCGTAGAAGGTCTGCTCCATTTCTGTCGGGCTGGAGGATGGATCGCCGCCAATGTCGATCGGGTATGAACCGATATCGACACCGGTGTAATACGCCTTCAGGATCTGCATGAAGTTCTGTCCCGCACGTGCCCTGCCGTGGGCGCCGTACTGGCTCATGCCTACGTTGTGCCCCCAGCCGCCGCCCCAGACGGTAATATCGCGGAGCGTGTCGTCGCCGTTTCTGCCGACCTCGATCACGCTCGGGTTGTTGAGCGTAAAGTTTGCGGCGATGGTGCTTGTGCCGCAAAGCCTGGGAACGGCTGCCGCCGGGCGAAAGAACTGCCGGAGCGGGTCCCATCCACTGATAGTGTACGTACCGCCTTTTGAAAGAGTGATCACCACTTCAGCCGCCCGCCCCGAAGCGCCCATTCGCCGGGTGACCTGCACATTCGTTATCGTTCCGGGTATGCCAGCGGGAACCTTTGCCCGAAGTTCGGCCTGAGTCAGCACGAAGCGCCAACGCGAGAATGTGTTGCCGACCGTTCCGGTTGGAGTTGTTGCCGTGCGTGCGCAATCGTCAAAGGAATCAGGGGCGGTCGTTCGAGCCCAGAATGCCGCAACCCCGGCTTCGCTAGAGAAGTCAGGAGCCGTTCCATCACCATCATAGATCCCGCGAAGATACGGCGTAGTGTTCGTGCCCGGCAGCTGCGTGCTCGGGAGGTTAAATATCCATTCGTTGTGCTCCGTGTGGCCGCCCATCGAAGAAGAGTAAAGAGCAGAGATAATGGTTCCGTTGTATGACGCGACAAGGCCCTCCGTCTCTACGGTCGACTGAACTGCACGCGGGTGTTCTGATACAACACCGCGGTAGACTTGTGATGTAGTGGAATCGACGATGTCGTACGGGAAGTCCGCGCGGAACCTGCCGATGTTCGCGATCGCGTAGCCGCGTGCGGCGATGGCCTGTGCCTTCAGCGCGTGCATCTCAAAGGACGCGATCGATTCGTTCGCGACGACGCCCGGAACGTAATCTTCGATCTCGATTATGTTCACGACATGGAATCGATCCACCGAAGTTCCGGTCGAGTGTGACAGTTCGATCCTTCCACGATAGGAAGGAACATGAGTGCCGCTAAATGAGCGGCGGATATTCTCGATACGAAAGAGGTTTGCCGGATCGAGGGGCTCGAAATTGAGCGGGCCCGCGAACGTTCCTGCGTCGACTCCACCGATCGTTACAGCATATCCGGCAGCGTCGGTTCGCGTAACGCGGACGACGGTCCCCGGCGTGTTCAGATCGATCACGGCTCCGCTCGCGCCGTCGATCAGACGGACGACTCCGGCAGTGTGAGTTATCTCTGCGGCAGCAAAATGCCGGGTGCTGAATTCGCTGATGATGCCGTTGCTGGCATTCAGCGTCGAATACGAAAGCCCGACGCGGATGATCGTTTGTACGGTCGTCGGGTTACCGAGTGTTACCGGGCCAAGCTCTTTGCGAGCCCCGGAAGCGTGTGAATCACCGAGCTTCGCCCTCGAATCGATAAATTCCTGTTCCAGTTCTAGATCACCAATCGTCTGTTTCGCTTCCTGTGCTAGCCCTTCGGTAGTTCCGAGGAGAAGGGCGGAGACGAGCAAGCACAATATTGTGCGCATTTTCATTTGTTTTCCTCCGAGATAATGAGAGTTGTAGTGGGCTCGTGAAGTATAACACGACGTTGTGGTAAGTGCGTTAACGATAATGTGGCCTTGTAGATGACTACGACCTTTCGATAGGTAATTAATTACGCGTAACACGAATGGAACCGCCGAATCTTGAAAGACGGCGACCGCACGGGCTCGAATAATACTTGAAAAAAAGCAGCTGAACGGGCATACTTCCCTTGATTTTGCTCTCGTTCGTGTCTTGGCAGACGCGGATCGCCCGTTAATTTTTGCGACGGTTTCGGTTCGGTTTTGAGAGTCGGATTTTTGTCAGTTTGAAGCACTTGAAATTTTTTCGGCCGGTTCTCGTCGCTGTAGTTGGGCAGATCGCATCCGCAGATCTCCGCTCTTTATTCCTGCCTGAACGCTTCGCAATTCAAGGAAATATAAAATAAGAGATGAGCAACAAACTTTACGTAGGTAATTTGTCGTTTCGAGTAACGAGCGAAGATCTCCAGGACCATTTTGCATCCGCTGGCGCGGTCGCGTCCGCGAACGTTGTATTCGACCGTGAGACTGGCCGTTCACGCGGCTTTGGATTTGTGGAAATGGCGTCGGAAGATGCGGCCAACAACGCTATCGCCCAGTTCAACGGGCAAGAATACGATGGCAGGAACATGGTAGTTAACGAAGCTCGTCCGCGCGAAGACCGCGGTTCCGGCGGAGGCAAGCGCGGTGGCGGATATAATAGCGGCGGATACGGTGGCAGCGACCGCGGCGACCGATGGTGAGCGATACATCCAAAGACTAAAAACGGCGCCGAGTTTGCTGCTCGGCGCCGTTTGCATTTAACAGCTGCACGCTCCTAATTCTCGATCTTGCCGTGGAAGTTTGCCAGCATCAGGACGATCTCATCGATAAGCCCGACTCGCGTCCCGGTTTGTGGAACTCCGTTCACCAAAACCGAAAAAACAAGCTCCTCGCCGCCGGCTGTTGTTACATAACCTGACAACGCCGACACCTGGTTTATCGTGCCTGTCTTTCCACGGACATTCCCCTCGCCACGCGTTCCCGTAAACCTGTTTCGCAGGGTTCCGTCAACACCGCCGATCGTCAGACTGTCACGCCACGCCCGCGAAAATCTGCTGTTTTTCGACATGTGAACGTAGAGATGTGTCACAGCTGTTGGAGTGACAAGGTTATGTCGCGACAGGCCGCTCCCATCATGCTGCAGAACGGCATCATCAGCGATGCCTATTTCCTTTAGAAACTCTTTTACGGCCGTGATCCCGAGTTCCGCACTGCTGCGGGCCGCGAGATTTGCGGAAGCCGTGCCGTTCTTTGCACGGAGCTGCTCGCCCAGTGTCCACAGCAGTGTTTCGGTGAACATATTCTGACTAGGCTTCATAGTCTTTGCCGCGATCAACGACAGCGGGACGGAGTCGATCTTTGCGATCTCGGTCATAGGCGCGCCGTTGGCCGGAATACCTGGAGTGATCGCACGGCTTTGCCCTGTGACCGTGATCCCTTTTTCCGCAAGGCGCTGCTTCAGCATCGACGCAAAGTGCTCCGCGGGCCGCGACACCGTAACATTCCCGTTAAATCCTGAATTGCCTTCCGGAAGCTCGCCGGAGATCTCGATCAGATTCTGTCCGATCTTCTTTTCGATCCGCAATGTTCTAGGAGTCCCGGCGGCCGTCGTTATGCATCGGTTCTGGACGCGAATGACAAAGTTGAACGGAACCACCTTTGCAGGACAAACTGAGCCGACCTGTCCCGGAGCTACGCTTAGCGCGATGGCGTTATCATTTATTGGCAGTGCGGAGACCTCGGCACCGTAATACCACTGAAGGTCGTCCCATTCCCAACCTGTCGGTATGGGAGAGCCTCGGAAATAGCTGTCATCGCCGACGACGTTGCCTTCCATGCGTTTAACTCCCGCAGCTGCGATCGCATCTACCAGCCGATCGATCCCTTTGAAATTATCGCCATCGTTGAACGAATATGAAATAGATACATCGCCCGTGCCGCGTATGTAGAGATCGCCTTTCAAAGTGCCGTCGGTTGTCGGGCGTTCGCTAGCAAATGCCGTTGTTGTGAATCGATGATCAGGAGTTAGCCGTTCCAGAGCGGCTGCGACCGTAAAGTTCTTCATATTCGAAGCCGGCATGAAGTACTTCTCGGCGTTCTGCTCGAATACGGTAGTGCCCGACCGCAGCGATACCACCTTGACGCCGATATTCCCGCGACGAACCGCAGGATCGGCAAGACGCTGTGAGATCCGCATTTGCAGGTCGGCGACGGTGTTCCCCGGAGCCGCTGTTGTCGCTCTGCTGACAGGCTCGGTTGGCGTTGGCTGCTGTGCATTAGAATTGATTATGGGTATGCAGAGCAGCGAAGCGAGAACTACCGTTTTGAAAAGTGAGCTAAGAAGTGGCATTCCTTGATTTTACGTCAGGTATCCGATCGTCGCGAAACGGTTCGGCGTTTATCTAACGGTTTTGATTGGGGTCAGGCCGAATGTTATAATTTCGCGTCGTAAGTTCTCGCCGGCGGACCCTCTGTCTGTCCGGCTTTAAAGTGTTCGCCTTCGAATTCAGGAGTTTTCCGCCACATGTACAAGTTAAAGGTTCTGATAGTCGCGGTCTTTGCTGCGTCCGCACTCTTATTCTTTGCCTCAGACCGTCGTTCCGCAGTTGTGGTCCAGGGTAATCCGGCAGGGGCCGTTCCCTCAGCGCCCACCGGCGTAAATGCATCCGACAATGATTATGCGAATAAGGTCGGCATCATGTGGGATACGATGCGCGGGGCGACGATCTATCGCATTTTTCGAAATACGTTCAACGATGCTAATTCTGCGACTGAGGTCGGGACCAGCGTTTCAAACACCTATTACGACACCACAGCGACGCCCGGTACAATTTACTTTTATTGGGTAAGAGCTGAGTCGACCGGCGGAAACAGCCCGTTAAGTTCCGGTGTTCAAGGGCGGCGCGGTATCGCGGGTGAATCGCCGGGCCCTTTCACGCCGCTTGAACCGCCGCCGGCACCGGCAGGAAATCCTGTTACCGCAGCAAAAGCGGCGCTTGGCAAAGCTCTGTTTTGGGACGAGCAACTTTCTTCGACCAACACGGTCTCATGCGGCACGTGTCACCGTCCCGCTGAGGGCGGTTCAGACCCGCGTAGCATTTTTGGCGATATTCGGTCGATAAACCTTGGGCCGAACGGCGTTCTTGATATTCCCGGTGCTCCGCGTTCGCAGCAGGACGATATCGTCGGCTCACCGGGCGTCCCGAAGAACAATCTTGACGGCACATATACGGCTTCGCAGCAGTTCGGTCTCAGGCCCCAGGTAACGGGCCGCAAATCGCCCTCATATTTGAACGCCGGATATTCCCAGACCGGGCTGTTTTGGGACGGGCGTGCGACGGATGAATTTCGTGATCCGCTAACGAACCAAATTATTCTTCCGGCAGGCGGTAGTCTTGAAAGCCAAGTCCTCGGGCCGCCGATGTCCGACGTTGAGATGGCTCATGGAAACAGAAATTGGACGCAGGCGGCCGAGCGCATCGGAGCCGTAAGGCCTTTGGCCCTTGCTTCCAGCGTTCCTTCATCGCTGGCAAATTTCATTGACGGCCGCACCTACGCCGAGCTTTTCGAGGAGGCGTTCGGAACGCCGGAAGTAACGCCGGCCCGTATCGCAATGGCTATCGCAACGCACGAACGCCAGCTAGTTACCGACAGAACCCCGTTCGATCGCTGGGCGGCAGGCATGGGCGGTTTGACGCAGATGGAAGAGAATGGATCGCTCGTTTTCATTGGCAAACAATGCAATCAGTGCCACATGGACGCGATATTTTCTGACAACTTTTTCCACAATATCGGTGTGCGTCCGCCTGCCGAAGATCGCGGACGCGGTGCGGTCACGAACGATCCGAAGCACGATGGGCAGTTTAAGACGCCGACGCTTCGAAATGTCGAGCTTCACGGCCCCTTCATGCACAACGGAAAGTTCCAGACGCTTGAAGAGGTGGTTACGTTTTACAACGTCGGCGGGCATTTCGATGCACCAAACATCGATCGCGGCGTGATCCGTCCAATGGCGATGACCGCCATGGAACAACAGACGCTCGCAGCGTTCATGAAACGGCCGATGACCGATCCGCGGGTCCGGGATGAACTGCCGCCTTTCGATCGTCCGCAGCTTTACACGGAATCAAATCGCGTTCCCGTCATTTCAGGCACAGGTCGGGCAGGAAATGCCGGCGTTGTGCCGACGGCTGTTGCGATCGAGCCTCCGCTTGTAGGCAATCCCAGCTTCACTGTGGCGGTCTCGGGCGGTCTTGGTGCAGCAAACGCTACATTGGTGATAGGTTCGTCTGATCCCGGCGTCGGAACCAGCATTCCCTCATCAGGAAGTTTCGCTTTTCGGCAGTTGGCATTGAGTGCCGGCGGCGTCGGATCGGTGAGTCTTGCGATCCCGAATAATGCTGCCCTGGTCGGCCAGACCTTTCATGGACGCTGGTACATCGCTGATCCATCTGCCGCGAATGGTTTTTCGGTCTCGCGGGTTTTCAGCTTTACCATCTTTGGCGAAGCTGCATCAAAGCCCGTCTTTGTTGACTTCGACGGTGATAGAAAGAGCGATGTCGCGATATTCCGTCCAAACGGCGGTGAATGGTGGTGGTCACGCAGCTCCGATAACCTGGTGAACGCACTGCAGTTCGGAGCGGGCACCGATAAGGTCGTGCCTGCGGACTACACCGGCGACGGAAAGACCGATGTTGCGATGTGGCGGCCCGCGTCCGGTGAATGGTTCGTCCTGAGAAGCGAAGATTTTACCTATTACGCATACGCATTTGGTGCTGCCGGCGACATTCCGGCTCCCGGTGACTTTGACGGCGACGGAATGGCCGACACAGCGGTCTATAGGCCGGGCAATGGCACTTGGTATATAAGGCAATCGACAGGCGGCGTGAGGTTCGAAGGCTTTGGTGCACCGGGAGATGTCCCGCAGGTCGGTGATTACGACAATGATGGTAAGTCCGATCTCGCGGTCTTCCGTCCGAACGGTTCGTCTGGAACGGCAGAGTGGTGGATCAACCGTTCAACGGCCGGTTTGCTTGCGACACAGTTCGGGTTGAGCAGTGATAAGCCGGTCGCTGCAGATTTTACGGGCGACGGCAAAACGGACATCGCATTTTGGAGGCCGGCAGACGGTTTCTGGTACATTTCGCGAAGCGAGGACCTGAGTTTCTACGCAGTTCCGTTCGGCGCGACGGGCGATATTCCGGCACCGGGAGATTATGACGGCGACGGTAAGACCGATCTTGCGGTGTTCCGCGGCTCAAACGCCACATGGTACATCAATCGATCGGCATCGGGCCTGCAGATCGTCGGATTCGGAGCTAACGGCGACGTCCCGGTCCAAGCCTCGTTCATCCCGTAAAGGCATGACGAGCGTTATTTAGCAAAAAGGCGACCGGCTCGGGTCGCCTTTTTCATGGTCTTCTTATTCAACGAAATTCTCGGTAACGCCTTGAGACAGCAGAGCGATCTTCGGAATACCTAACGGATCCCGTTACCAATACGCCCTCTTTTCTATACAAAACAGGTCGTGTTTTATCTAACTTTGCTCCTATTTTAGATAGAACAGGTCGTGTTTTATCTAATTTTGCTTCTCTTTTACATAAAACAAGCTGTGTTTTATGTAATTTAGCTCCTGTTTTACGTAATTTAGCTCCTGTTTTACGTAATTTCGCTCCTGTTTTATGTAATTTAGCTCCTGTTTTATGTAATTTAGCTCCTGTTCTTGATAAAACAGGTCGTGTTTTATCTAGCTTTGCTTCTCGGTTACATAAAACAAGCCGTGTTTTATGTAATTTTGCGAGTCTTTTATATAAAGGTGTTCGAGATACCGGAAACGTCGAGGCCCTAATTCAGTGAAAGCCCCTGTATAACAAACTCGAGTGACCCATTCTATAAGTGGTGAGGAGATTTGCGGCAAGCGTCATTCACGAGTCGGAAAAAAAGAAGGCTGCCCGGATCGGTTCCGGACAGCCTTGCTTTGTTTCCAACGACGTTGAACTTACAGGTTTTGGCCTGCGGTAAAGTTCAGTCCCGAGATGTGATCGTTTATCTGGACGTTCTGCGGTGTGAAGGTGTAACCCTTAGCTGTCACGCTCACAGTGTATGAACTTCCGGTAGCGACGCCATCAAACCGGTAATAACCAAAGGTATTGGTGATCACCGTACGGGTATTGCCGAGGCCGTCAACGATCGAGACTCGGGCATTGCGAACAACGTGGCCCGATGCCGACATTACGCGGCCTGAGACCGACACTGCCGATGCGACCACGCCGCTCGGAGCCTGAACCTCAACGGTTATCGGGGCACCTGTCTTAAAGAAACCGACAGTAGCCTGAGTCGTGGTCGGAGGACGATTCGATACAAAACGGAAGTTGTACATAGTTCCCCAGCGGATAGCGTTCGCATTCGGATTCTGTGCCATGGTCTCTGTGTTCCAGGTCATCGAATTCGATGTCAACGTTTGTGTCCATGGGGCACTGCTGTAACCCGCACTTCCAACCGTACCGTCATTGGCTGATCCCGGATGCTGCGGCGGTGCGTGGAAACCGATGTTCGTGACCGACGCTCCGTTGCCGACCGGCACGCTGAACGCCTGGATCGCTCGGTCCATGTTCTGGTTATAGACGGCATATTCATAGTGCCATACACCGGGCGACGGGTTCGTGACCTTGTATGCGACCATTCCGATACCGTCGTTGTTGCCGTCCGGAACGATATTTGAGAAAGATGCACCTGGCCAGGCGATCACAGCAGGTTTCGTTCGAACCGTTGATCCGTTGGGCGAGAAAGAGAATGGACTTCCATTCCCGCTCACGTTATATCGGCGATACGAGACATTATTGTTCATGTTGCACTGCGTCGGATTCGCCTGACACCATGCAAATTCGTGCGGCGTTACGTACTGTGCTTCAGCAAAATACTGTGCTCCGGCGTTTTGCGACGTGCTCAGGTCGCTGATCGCAGTAAGGATACGGTGCGACGTTCCATTGTGACTGTGCCCTGCGTGATTATTAGGAGGGGTCGCCGAGTCGCCACGCGGATAGAAACCCGTAAAGGGGTTGATCCACGCACGCGAGCCGAGGCTCGGGCCGGCATTCAAGCTCGCTGAATAAGGATCGGAACATCCTGAACCAAGACGCGAGCCGCCGACGCCGTTACAGCCCAATGCACAAAGATTCTGCGTAAGTGCTGTAAATGCGTGTTTCACACTCGACTGGCCGATCTGCTCGAATCGCTGATCGTTGTTCGGGCCGCCGCTCATGCGATAGAGGTTTTGGGGAATTACGGGATGATCGTTGTTAGGCAGGGCGAACCAGTTAAGGTCGACCGTTCCAAAGTTGCAGGAATCAGTTCCCACCGCAAGGCCGACGTAATCACCTGAGGCACTACCGAACTGTGCCAGACCTATAACGTCGCCTACGACAACGTCCGGTCCGGGAACTGTGCCGGCTTCCGGATCGTTCATCGCGGGAAGCTTGTCAGCTACGACATCGCCGTTAACTATCTGTGCGATCTCGATCGGACGCATATTGCCGTCGAAGCTGATCGAGCCAACGATCTTCAAAGCGTCGGCAGGGCGGTTAAGGCTTTCGGCATATTCCTTTGACATGAGCACGCGGCCGTCAATGATCTTTAGCTGACGCTCTGCGGGAACGTATTCGTACTGGTGGCCTTCGATATGGAAAAAGATAAAGCCTGTTTTCGCATCGCGAATGCCTAATTCATATTCCGCACCCCAAGGAGTACTTTCGATGACAAGGTTGTTGTAAGAGGATTCCAGCCGCCCGGGAAGTGCAGCGGTGTCCTGAGGAGCCATTCCCATCGAGCTGGGCAAAATGCCGCGAAGCTCATCGTTGAATGCCATTGCGGTAAAGAACGTGTTAGGTTCGACCGAGAAATTTAACTTAGTGGTGCTTTCCGAACGGGATCGCGTACCGCTCAGTGCGTTCATATCGAGATCGATCGCGACGCTGCCGTCCGCGACGATCATCTTTTCGAGTCTTCCCGTTTCACCCTGCGGCCCTGCCACAGTGTCCTGCTCGGTCAAACTCAAACCAACGACAACCAAAAGACAAAACCCTAATACCGAAAATACGATACGAAACGGGCCGTTCCGTAAAATCTTCATCATTTTTCTCCTGTTTCTTACCCTTAGATCTCAGCGGCCAAAACTTCGACATGCCTGACGGCATTCCCTTGAAAATAGCAGCCAACGGTTTGTTTGGAAATAGCATTCAACTTTAGCATACCTGAGCAGCAATCAACAAAATTTAACTTTGGGAATTTCCGGTATTAATGCAGACGAACTGAAGATGCGATCCTACGGGTGAGTTTGTTGCAGGCGTTATGTTTTAATTGTAACTGTTCACGCTATTTTTGAATGTCCCAGGCCCAAACAAATAAAGGCGGTTGTTCGGGAGATGCCCGTTCGGCGAAGCGATCGGTCAGTTTGCCTGTTCTGCCTTCGGAGCAGAAGCAAAGAAGTACCGTACGAGATTCGCGAACGAGCAAGTGGCGTGCGGCGGCCCTGTTGACTCTGACGGCATTGATGGTCGTACATTTCGTGCAATGGCGATTGATGGGAACGACCGTTTCCCCGATCGAGCCTTCTGAGGCGATGTACACGCTGCAGAATGGAGCAGTGAACGCCGGATTCATCTTTTTTACCCTGGCGATCCTCGCAACGCTTATCTTTGGCAGGTTTGTATGCGGTTGGGGCTGTCATGTTGTTGCCCTGCAGGACCTATGCGGCTGGATATTAAAGAAGCTGGGCATCAAGCCCAAGCCGTTTCGGTCACGGCTTCTGATATACATTCCCTTGGTTGCAGCACTTTACATGTTCGTCTGGCCGACCGTCTATCGCTTTTTCGTAAAGGCCGAGAATGAGCCGCTGATACCGGAATTTACAAACCACTTGATCACAAATGATTTCTGGGCCACGTTCCCGCCTTTTTGGGTCGCGGTGCCGTTTCTATTCATTTGCGGATTCGTTACCGTTTATTTTCTCGGGCAAAAGGGATTTTGCACCTATGCGTGCCCGTACGGCGGCTTTTTTGGCGTAGCGGATAAGATCGCTCCGGGTAAGATCAGAGTAACCGACGCCTGCGAACAGTGTGGTCACTGTACGGCGGTATGTACCTCGAACGTTATCGTTCATAAAGAGGTAAAGGAATTCGGAATGGTCGTGGACCCGGGTTGTATGAAGTGTATGGACTGCGTAAGCGTATGTCCGACCAACGCTTTGTACTTTGGTTTTGGCAAACCATCGCTTTCGGCTGCCAAATCGGCTTCACCGCCGAATTATTCGCTGACCTGGCCCGAGGAGATCTTTGGCGTACTGCTATTTATCGCGAGCTATTTCGCGGTCTGGAACGTTTACCAGCTGGTACCAATGCTGATGGCTCTCGGGATCGCTGCCATCTCGACTTTTCTCGGTCTCAAGGCCTGGCGGCTTTTGAGCCGCAGTGATCAAAGCTTTCACAAATATATATTGCGTTCCGCAGGGTCTTTCAAACCCGCAGGCTGGGCATTTCTTCTCTTCGCAGCGCTTTGGTTAGGCGTCAACGCTCATAGTGGCTGGATTCTTTACCACGAGTCACAGGGAAACAGAGTGTTCGAAGGCCTGCGGATCCCAGACGAGTTAGCGCTTGCACAATCAGACCCTGCAACATGGCTTACGGCTCAAGACCGGCAGAATATCGATGCCGGTAAGAACCACTACCAACTCGCACGGAGATTCGGACTATTCGAGAATACGTTCGCACTTCCCAAACTCGCATGGCTTGAGTTTCTTTCGGGCAATACGGATCAGTCAGTGGAACTACTGGGTGAATCAGCCACAGTCCAGGATGGCCAGGGAAAGGCATTGAGCCTTTACTACCGCGGGGCCATTCTCAATCGTCAGCACCAGCATCAGAGAGCGATCGAAAGTTTGAACGAAGCCCTCGAGATCCGTCCCGACCTCGTCGTCGCCCGCGAGGAACTTGGCGTCGCGCTATGGCGAACAGGAAAGCAGGCAGAGGCGGCCGCAGAATGGAATGAGGCGGTTCGAATGAATCCACGTCTGCCGCTGGCGAACAACTTCCTCGCAGGCGCTGCTGAGCAGCAGGGAATGGAGGGCGAAGCAACTCTCTTTGAGCGTGCTGCGGATCAAAGCACGCCCAATGATCCATATTTCCATTGGGTCCTTGGTTTGCGGCTGCAGGAACTGGACATGGGATTGCTGGCAACGAAACATTTCGGCCGTGCCGTCCAGCTTAATCCGTCGTTGATGATGAAACAGTCGCGGCCGCGGACGGAGAAATAAGAAGGCCGGGCAAACTGCCCGGCCTTATGTCGCGATTCCCGACGGATCAGCTTATTTGCATTTCGAATAGCCGCAATCTCTGCAAAAATCGCAGCCTGATGCGTGTTCCAGTTGGCCGCGGCACTCAGGGCACTCGCCAACGAGCATCGCCATCTCACCGTACGTCTCTGCTGACGCAGCCTCAGCCATTTTTTTGATCTGTCGTTCCGATCCCGGGAGGTTCTTTAGCCTTCGGTCGATCAACTGCAGGCATTCTGCGACGGCTTGTTCCGGCGATGTCAAAAGGCGTTCGTTAAACCAGACCGCGTGGGTGCCTGTCACCTTGTTCAGGCTGCGCGACACCTCACGAACATCAAATCCGCCGCGAAGCATCTTAGATGCCAGCAGGCCAACGCCCGCACTAATGGGACCTGCGACGAAAACCTCCAGAATGCGCTCCCCGTCGTGGTTTACGGTCACGTAAAGGTTTTGCCCGTCAAACGGTATTCGCCAAGTCGAGCCTTGTAGTTCCCTTGGACGCTCTACTCGCTCTGAATGCAAATGTATTTCCGCCTTCTCGGGCTTCGATCCGGACGAAACGGCCTCGGGAGCCGGTGTTTCAGCCGGCTTTGATGACATTGCATTCAAGACCTGTCCCTCACGGCTTCCGTCGCGATAATAGCTCACGGCCTTGCAGCCGAGCTTTCGGGCCAGATGGTAAAGTTCGTCGACCGATTCTAGCGTATCGTTCTTTGCTCCGTTGCAGGTCTTCGAGATCGAGTTATCAACATGCTTTTGTGCCGCGGCGAGGACCTTCACATGCTGCAGGGAACTGATCTGCATCGCGGAGATAAAATGAGGCGGCAGATCATCGATGTGTTCAACGACATATTCTGCAGCGTGACGGATGGAGTCTTCGTCAGTCTGATCGACCTCTATCCCCAATGCTTCAGCGGCGGGCGTGTGAACGTAGGTTCTCGTCCCGATCGTATCCTGCCGAACGTATGCCCATGAGAAATTCGGCTCGATGCCGGACGATGTCTCTGCTACGAGTGAGATCGTGCCTGTCGGTGCGATCGTCGTCACCTCATAATTACGCGGCGTCAGCGGCACATCTTTTGAAATTCCGACCTCGTCGTAGATGAATTTCGCGTAAGCATCGCGATTAGCTTCGAACTCCGGAAATACGCCTTTTTCCGATCCGAGCTTAAGCGTAGCTTTCCACGATTCACGCCTGATGAATCCCATAACGCGTTCCATGAGAGCGAGCGAGTCATCGCTTCCGTAGGTGACGCCGAGCTTCAGGCAAAGATCGGCGAATCCCATTATACCGAGCCCGACGGGCCGAGTACGTTTCACGACATCTTCGATCTCCGGAAGCGGAAAGTATCCGGCGTCGACGACATTGTCGAGAAATCGCGTTGAAAGATGCGTAACTTCAGCGAGCTGGTCCCAGTCCAACTCGCCTTCCGGGGAATAGAACTTCGCTACATCGATAGAACCGAGGTTGCATGAATTGTTGAAATGCAGCATCTGTTCGCCGCAGGGATTGCATGCGTAGATCGGGCCCATCGATGCCATCATGTGGTTGTGGCGGTTCACTTCATCAATGAAGATAATGCCCGGTTCGGCGTACTTATGCGCAGATGCGATGATCCGGTTCCAAACGTCCGGCGCGTAAACCATGCCGGGCATCGGCGGTTCCTCGATCGTGCAATCCGAGAGGTCGGCACTCGAAAAGGCCTGCTTATCGGCGAACGTCGCTGTCGAGCCATCCCGCCGACGGTATACAACATAGTTTGCATCGGTCGCAGCATCGAATATCGCCTGCTGCCATGGCTCGCCGCGAAACTCCGTCTGGAACCATGTTCCGCTGTCGACGGCATCCATAAAGAGATCCGTGACCGTAACCGAGATATTGAAATTCGTCAGGCTCGTCTGATCGTTCTTGGCATGGATAAATCGGAGAATATCAGGATGCGAGACCGAGAGAATTCCCATGTTCGCACCGCGTCGTACACCGCCCTGCTTTACTACCTCTGTCGTCTGATTGACGATATTCATAAAGCTGACCGGCCCTGAGGCAACACCGCGTGTCGAATTGACCATCGCTCCCGCAGGGCGAAGAAACTCGTACGTCATTCCCGTACCGCCGCCCGTTTGGTGGATGATCGCCACGTTTTGAGCGTGCTCCATGATGCCCTCGATCGAATCGGGCACGTTTAGTACGAAACATGCGGCCAACTGCCCTTTGGGCTTGCCTGCATTCACCAAACATGGCGTGTTTGGTATGAATTCCCGCTTCAGCATCACCTCGATCATGCGGTTGTAAAACTCGGTTCGGGCCTTTTGATCGTGTTCTGCCGTGGAAACGTGCCCAACGACACGCCGAACGATGTCGTCCCAGGTTTCGACCGGTTCGCCATGCTCATTTTTTGACGCATAACGCTTCGCTACGACCTTTTGAGCGTTCAGGCCTAGGGGCTTTACGTCGATCTGCGGTGCGAGGGCTGTGCCGTTTCGCGATGTTCGCGGGGAAAGCGGGTCTGTGGCAGTTTCGGATACTGTACTCATAATGGAAAGCTTTTATCGCTCTGGGAGCGTTATCGATGTTGTTGTTGTGGACCTATCTTATCATTTGATCATCTAAAGGAGAACGATCGATGCCGTCGATCAGTGGCCGTTCTTTTATTTTATACGTCAACATATAGTAGTGTCAACATATTGTGCTACAACCTATTGTGCCGTAAATAGAGCAACCTCAATCAGGTACAAGCGATCTTTAAAGTTATTCATTAATTTTCGCTGCTGTTGACTTTAGGGCTGCGGATTCTTGAAACTTCAATTATGGATAAGCTTATACACGCAACCGCTGCCGATGGAACGATCCGCGTATTAGCAGCAGTCACGACCGAGATAACGACCGAGGCGGTGCGCCGACATCAGACATCACCAACGGTCTCGGCAGCACTCGGCCGAATGCTCACAGGCACGCTTTTGCTTGGAGCGACGCAAAAGGATTTCGACCGGATCACGGCCCGCATCGACTGCGAAGGCCCGCTGAAAGGCGTTGTGGCCGAAGCAACCAATGTCGGAACCGTACGCGGTTACGTAAAGAACGCAGTAGTCGAACTTCCCGCGAAACCGAACGGCAAGTTCGACGTCAGCGGCATTGTTGGCGACGGCACGTTTTATGTGATCCGTGAGGCAGGTTTCGATCTTGGTTTCAGGCCTGAGCCGTATGTGGGCTCGGTTCCGATCGTTTCCGGAGAGATCGCTGAAGATTTTGCGTATTACCTTGCAAAATCGGAGCAGATCCCATCTGCCGTACTTCTTGGTGTGCTGTTAAAGAATTCCGAGCCGTACGTCACGGCCGCAGGCGGCGTCATGGTGCAGATGATGCCCGGAGCAAACGAGCATCACATCACAATGATCGAGGACACTATCCGACACGCCCCGCATGTCACGTCGCTGATCGGCGAAGGTGCCACGCCTGCCGACCTTGCCGAGATGGCACTTGGCCTTATCGATTTCGAAGTGCTCGAGGAAAAGGATGTCAGCTTTCAGTGTACCTGCTCCGACGAAAAGGCTGCCGCGATGATCGGGGCACTTGGGGAAGCGGAGGTCCGCTCTATGATGGCCGAAGATAAAGGTGCTGTAATGAACTGCGGATTTTGTAACGAGACCTACGTTTTGAATGAGGAAGACCTGCTCAAGATCGTGGAAAACGACGGTTCGTCTTTAGAATAAGGGCTATACCGTCACGCGTCGGCTGTGGTCGTTCCGTAAGTGCCTCGAAAATACACGAGCGGGTCCCCGTCTTCGACAGCCGAGTTTTCGACCGTGGCTAATATTATGCTGTGAT
The DNA here is from genome assembly GCA_023389035.1 of Acidobacteriota bacterium. Classification (GTDB taxonomy): domain Bacteria; phylum Acidobacteriota; class Blastocatellia; order Pyrinomonadales; family Pyrinomonadaceae; genus OLB17. Next base: position 263,773 of record JAEWFC010000015.1, on the reverse strand, counting down.
CGCCGCCGTCGAATACATTCTTGATCCTGCATTCCAGCGTTGCAAGACAGCCGGCAAGCACCGGCAGTTCTAGCGAGCCGACAGAGTGTTCCGAAGCCTCAAACTTGTTTTCTAGAGGCGAGGCGAAGTGTTCGGAAACTTCTCTCTGTTCAGACGAAAGGACGTTAACCACGAAAACGCCCGATTCGTGAAATGCCTGATGGCTGGCTGTTGCTTTTTCGACGCAGATCAGGACCAGGGGCGGATCTAGCGAAACTGAGGAAAACGCCGACACCGTTATGCCGTGAAATCGCCCCGTATTGTCGCGAGTTGTTACTACAGTCACCCCGCTCGCAAAACGCGACAGAGCATTTCTGAATTCGTCCGGGTTCACCGCCATAAGCTTCTTCAAATCTTAACGAACGCCGATGCATCGACAAAATACTGCTTGATTGAAAAAGCCAATTTGATAATGGATAATCTCGTCTCGATGGAAGAAGTCGAAGAATTCCTACGCGAATCGGCCGCATCCGTAAACGCCGAGCTTGATCATCTGATCCCGGCATCGGGGCGCGGCCCGCGTTCGCTGCGAGACGCAATGCGATGGAGCCTTTTCGCCGGCGGAAAGCGTTTTCGTCCGGCATTGGTATCGGCCACGGGACTTGCTTTCGGTGGCGATCGGGCTTTGCTGGTACGCTGCGGAGCGGCTGTCGAGATGATGCACACCTATTCGCTTATCCACGACGACCTTCCATCAATGGACGACGACGACCTGCGACGAGGCCGCGAGACCTGTCATAAAAAGTTCGGCGAATCCACAGCGATACTGGCCGGCGATGCTCTTCAGGCATTGGCATTTCAGACCATCGCTGCCGACGAGCGATTAAGCTCTGGTATCCGCACTGAATTGATAGCAGGCCTCGGCGAAGCGGCAGCATGTATGGTGGTCGGGCAGCAGTTAGACCTGGAAGCGGAAGGCAAACCTGTGTCCGCTGACGCTCTTGAGGACATTCATAAAAATAAGACCGGGGCATTGATCGCTTTTTCAGTGACTGCCGGTGCGTTGATCGCCGAAGCTTCTGCGGATGATCTGGCAGCGGTCAGAGAATACGGCGAAAAGATCGGATTACTGTTTCAGATCGTGGACGATCTCCTGGACATCACTGCGACGACAGAGCAGCTCGGAAAAACTGCCGGTAAGGATGTCGCTGCCGCAAAGGCAACCTATCCGTCTGTGATCGGCCTAGATCCGACGTACGATCGTGTCAGGTCCGCCTCGAGCGAATCGGTCGCCGCTCTCGAGCGGATGTCGCGGCCGGCACCGATGCTGCACGGCCTGGTGGCGTATATGACCGCGAGAACGTCATAAATTATCTGCGAAACATCGCCGTTTGCTTGACATACGAGCCATTGATTTCGTAGCATTTCAGTTCGCCCTCCGATATGGAGGGCGTCTGTTTGACAATTTTGGTGGGTCTTCAGACCGCGAGCGTTTCATGCTCATTCAAGATCTTGGGCACGTACGTCAATTGGTAGACAGCCTCTCTTACAAGGAGGAAGTTAGGGGTTCGAGTCCCTTCGTGCCCACCACTTCAGGAAATATTTAAGTTTCCAAATGCGGGGTCGTAGTTCAGTTGGTTAGAACGCCAGCCTGTCACGTTGGAGGTCGCGGGTTCGAGTCCCGTCGGCCCCGCCACTTTTAGAAAAAGGCCGTCCGGATCACTTTCCGGACGGCCTTTCTCGTTCAAAGATGCCGCTGTAAATTACTGCGGTTTATCGGTTTAGCACTTTCACAATACCTGATAAACGCACGCGAGATCCACGCAAAAGCCTCGTTCGAGCTCACAATAAAACTCCAAAATTGAATAGAATAAGACCTGAATTACTTAAAAAAAGACCAGAATTACATAAAAAAAGACCAGAATTACATAAAACAAGACCGGAATTATACAAAAGAAGAGCTAAATTGCATAAAAAACTCTCAAAGTTGCATAAAAGTGCCTCACTTTTGCATAGAAACGCGGCGAAGTTAGATAACTTTGGAGATAAATTAGCTAACAAACCCGCAAAGTTGGCAGTCCATAGGCCATATTCCGGGAACGGTCCGCGGAGGCGTCAAATGGACAAGGATCATTCATTCGACGTCCGTTCCGCTTTGTTGAGCGAGACGTGTCAAGAGCACTGCATCGGAAAGCATCTTGCCGCGAACCATCACCATCCGTTTGCCGTCCGCCGAAAAGCTGATGTCGTAGATGTGTTCGGGAGCGACAGAGAACAGGACCTTCGATCGCCCGGAATCGACGTCGAGTTTCCAGATCGTAGCGTACGGATTTTCACCTACCTCTCGTTCGCGATAAAAGAGAGACCGATCATCCGCTGACCAATTGAGAATATGGATCGGCGACACCGGAAAGACTCGTACCGATGCCGGATCTGAAAGGCTGCGAACGTGGATCTTCGGACGCTTTTGTGGCTCGTCACCTGCGGTATATGCGATCATCTTTCCGCTGTTAGAGACAGTGAAATAGTCCTCTGAATCGAACGGGGCGCGGGTGGCTTGTCCGCCCTCAATAGGCACCTGAAAAATCTGGCGAGCTGCACCGCGGACGTTCTTGAAATAAAACACGGTCGATCCGTCCGCCGAGATCTGAGGAGATGATGCCGTGCCTTCGTCGACAGTTAGCAATTCCGGCTCGCTGCCATCGATATTCATTCTCCAGATCCTGCGTTCGCCGCTCCTGTCTGAATCAAACACGATATAACGTCCATCGGGCGAGACGCATGGCTTGCTGTCGTCGGAGTTATTTGGTGTGAGCTGCTGTATGTTGCTGCCGTCGGCATTCATCTTATAGATATGAGGCCGGTTGTTGTCGACCGCGTCATAAATGATCTGCCCTGCAGGTGTAAGTTGTGCCGTCATATAGACGTTTGGTTCGGGCGAAACCATCTTGAATGACGACGGATCGTCCGTGTCGCCGATCCAGACCATATTTTGCTGCTGCCGCTGGGCAGAAACGATCGTCTCACCTGTGTCGTCGGCACTCGCACCGAAATATTGGTTTAGATCGTTCGTGATCCTGGTCTGCCGGCCTGTATCAAGCGATAAATGATATAGCTGCGCGAGGTTTGAGATCGGATCTGTTGCGTTCACTATCAATGCGTTCGAACGCCGTAGCGTTACCAGCTCGCTGATCTTCGGCCGTTGACTCGGAACGATAACTTTCTCCGCACCGCCGGCCGCGGGCAATTCAACGATCGACCAGTATTCGTTGCCGTCGCGTACATCAAATCTGATCACGTATATCTTGGTGCCGTCGGCCGAGTACTGAGGATCACGATACAACGTGCTTCCCCCAACGGACTGGATGACGCGTTCATCCGTGCCATCGTCTGACGAGGCCGACATCAGGTTAGCCCCATCATCGGTGTAACGAACAAAGAGAATACGCGTGCCATCGGGAGAAAGAGATCCCAGGTCGTTAACCGTGTCCACAAGCTTTCGCGGCTGTCCGCCAAGCGATGAAATGCGGTAAAGAGTTCCGAATTTCGCGGCACGTTCTGCGGTGATGAAGTAGATCTGGCTTCCATCAGTGCTCGTTGTTAGTCCACCCCAGTACTGCACCGGCTGTTGTGGCATCAGCTGCAGAGCATTCCTATCGTCGATGCGGCGTATATACATCGCCCGCATCTCTTTTTCTTCGATCGTGTTGTATGCGACGGAGCGTCCGTCAGCGGTAATGTGTGCGAACACGACATCATTCGATTGCGAGAGCTTGCGAAAGGTGAAATCGGCGTAGCTCACCGCGGCAGTGCTTTGATCCTCCGAAAAGATATACCAAAGGCCGACCGCAGCGACTGCGATAACGACGGCGGAGAATGGGATCCACATCGCCGATGGGGGACGGTATTCGCGAAATAGCCGGTGCTGAAAGCTTTCCAGTGACCGGCCCGTCTTGATATACGATCCCATCGCCGCGAGAGCATCGGATATGGACCGCATTGACTGAACGCGCCTATCCCTCGGTTTGATCACGCAGCCTTCGATCAATTTTGCCAACGCTTCAGGAACATCCGGCCGCGATGTCTGTATCGGCAGAGGATCGGTTTTCAATAGATTGCTTACGATCTCGGCATTGCTGTCGCCGGTGAATGGCCTGTCACCGGTGATCGCTTCATACATCACGACGCCGAGGCTGAAAATGTCTGTCCTGTGATCGACCGTCTTGCCTTCGGCCTGTTCCGGCGACATATATGATGGAGTTCCGATGATCTGTCCGGGAGTGGTGATATGGATGTCGCTTTCGATACGCACCGCTGAGCGTGGATCGATCAGAGCCAGGCCAAAATCCAGGACCTTTGGTTTACCTTCGGCCGCGATCATCACATTACCGGGCTTAATGTCACGGTGGACGATGCCTTTTTCATGAGCATGAGCGAGCGCGTCAGCGATCTGCGTAAACCAATCGACGAATTTATCGATCGCTAGCCCGTTTTCCGGAATACATCGGTCTAGCGTCTTGCCCTCGATGTATTCCATCGTGATGAAGGGGCTATCGGCGTTCTCCTCGACGGAATAGATGGTCGATACGTTCGGATGATTTATATTTGCTGCGGCAAGGGCTTCATTTCTGAATCGCTTCAGGTAGTTTTGATCGGCGGCGATCTCTGCCGGCAGAGTCTTTATGGCGACCTTTCGTCCGAGCCGCGTATCAACTGCCAGATATACCTCGCCCATTCCTCCGGATCCTATCGATCTTTCGATCAAATAGTGGCCGAGCGTTTTACCTGCAAGATCATTAGTAGGTGAGGAGTCGAAATTCGGCGGGCTGTTTCCGACGATCGGTTCTTTAATGAAATCGCCTGCTGCACCGTCGGCAGCAAGCAGCGAAAGGACCTCTGAACGCAGCGATGCATCGCATTCTGTTTCAAGGAATGCCGATCGCTCGTTGGGATCAAGCTCAAGAGCGGTATGATATAGCTCACTGACCCTTTCCCACTGCTCGGGTGTCATCGATCGCCTCGATTTAATTCGCGAAACAGAAAGGCTCGTGCAAGGTTCCAGTCGCGTCTCACGGTTCTTGATGAGATCTCGAGCGTTTCCCCGATCTGTTCTTCAGTTAACCCGCCAAAATATCTCAATTCAACGATCCTCGCCTGCCGTGGACTCAACTTCGCTAAAAGCCCTAGTGCATCATCCAAGGCGATAATGTCCGTTTCTCGTTCGTCGGAGACGTTGAGATGATCATCGAGCGTGACTTGTATCCGCTCGCCGCCGCGTTTCTGACTGTTCCGCTTCCGTGCCGAATCAACGAGGATCCGCCGCATCAATTGTGCTGAGATCGCGTAGAAGTGGTTTCGATCCTGCCAATTGACGCGATCAGAATCTACTAGACGGATGAACGCTTCGTTAACGAGAGCGGTCGTCTGCAGAGTGTGGCCGGCTTTTTGTCGACGCATATAGTTGCGGGCAAGCCGGCGAAGCTCCGTCTGCACAAGAGGGACCAGTTCATCGAGCGCGTTCCGATCACCTGCCCGCCAATCGAGCAAGAGCCGTGTGATCTGGTTTGAACCGTTGTCCGCCATTCGTTGCGAAAAAGCGTAAGGGTGAGGGTTTGAACGCAATATCTTAGCATACGCCCGCAAGTGGGATAAGTTGCACCCGCTGTTGTCCCCTTTGATCAGTGAGGTGCGTCTTACTGCGGTGACGGACGGTCCGTCATGCATACAGTTACGCATTTATGGAGTATCCCTATGGCAAAAATTGAACAGATCAACGAACTACCGCAGGTAAATCTATCGAGCTCTGTCGGCAGGAACGGCGTCAACGACAAGGATGACGTTATCGCTGTGCAGGCCCTGATGAAATATGCACTGGAAGGCGAACGAGATTGGACGGGGATTCAGTTTCCCGAACCTACCGGGACCATGGACGGCAAGACGCGTGAACTGATCAAGCGATATCAGCGGCATGTCAAAAGACTCGTAGGCTCCGCAAAGGTCGACGGACGGATCGACCCCGCAAAAGGGTTGTTCGCACGCGGTGCAAACGTGATGTGGACGATCATGTCGCTTAACACTGACGCAATGGCGACCTGGCACCTGTCAAAGAGGCTCGGCCGCAATTATATTCACGCGATCGGAACGCTATATCCGGCCTTCAAGTCGGCGATCGGCGATGAGGGGATCGGAACATTGAATCTCGAGCTCGAGGGCGGAGTCGGAAGTCTAGGACTCGACCTCGAATAACGAACTAGGGGCGCGCATATTCAGAAAGGAGAAGAAACATTATGACGCAATACATACGAAGAGCTTTGTTCACACTGACAGCGATCGTTGCGCTCGCGGGGACTTCGTTTCCGGCTGATCTCAGAAATGACGACGGGAAACGATACGAGGTGAAGGTTCATGAAGGCAGCACCACACGCAACACCTGGATCGACAGCAATTCGACGATCCTTAGCATTTGCAGCAGCTGCGAGGTGGAAGTCGTCGGTATCGGAAAGATACGCGTGAGCGGCCAAGACAAGTTGGTCATTAAAGACGGAAAGCTGACCAAACAATGACCGCCTATAAACCCAAGAGGGAGGGTTTTCGAGATGTTTAGCGAAGCAATAACCGAAGAGCAGTTAAATATTACGGCGTACACGTCGAGCGGGGTCTCGATCGCCGGACAATCGGACCGATCATCCGCGATCGCTGTCGTAACGGTTGCGTTTGCGACCGATCCCGTCGCAAGGTGGGTTTATCCTGATGCGGCGGACTACCTTAGCTATTTTCCCGGGTTTATCCGTTCCTTCGCGGGCGGAGCTTTTGATGCAGGAACCGGATACATTTCCGACGAAATGGCGGGTGCTGCACTTTGGCTGCCTCCCGGTGTGAGCCCTGACGAGGAAACCATCACCGCGCGGTTCGAAGCAACCGTTGATCCGGCACTTATGCCCGAGATAGAAGACATGTTCGCGCAGATGGCGGCATTTCATCCTTCCGAACCGCATTGGTATCTGCCGATGATCGGCGTAGAAACGCAGAGGCAGGGAAACGGTGTCGGCTCACGGCTGCTTCGGTACTCGCTCGACAAAGTAGATGAGGAAGGGCGGCCGGCCTATCTCGAGTCATCGAGTCCGCGAAACGTACCTCTTTATGAACGTTTTGGATTCTCGGTGATGGGAACAATAAAGACGGCATCGTCACCACCTATATATCCCATGATCAGGCGAGCACGCCGTCACTCTTCCAGAGCATGAGATACGAAATCCGTTAAAGGCGGATGCGAAGGCTTATTCGCCGTGAATGCTAGTCTAGTTTCTAAACGAAAAGCCGCCGGATGTTCGCAAGACCGGCGGCTTTTTACCTTCCCTTGTTCGTCTACTTGGTTCGGAGCTAGCATGCAAACTGCTTTCTGACAGCCTGCTTGTAATTATTTTTCGCACGAGTACGCGAATCGGATTCAAACACAAAAAAAGCGCGTGAAAAAAGCGAAATGTCACGCAACAAAGGACATTTGTTGCGAGACAAAAGACAAAAGTCTCGTGACAAATTAGAAAAGTCTCGTGACAAATTAAAAAAGTCTCGTGACAAAAGATAAAAGTCTCGTGACAAATTAGAAATGTCACGCAACAAAAGACAAATGTTACGTGACAAATTAAAAAAGTCTCGTGACAAAAGACAAAAGTCTCGTGACAAATTGAAAATATCAGGCAACAAAATACAAAAGTTTCCGATCCCTTAAATCGGCCGATCCTCTGCGGATCATTGACGGGAAGGCCCATATTTACGCCGCGAGAACGAAAAAGGCCGCCGGTTTCGGCAGCCTGATTCGTATCTATAAAGGTATAGTTGCAGGGTTCAGCTTTTCCTTAGCTCTGTAAGAACCTGTTTTGCGACGGCCTTGAGCGTATCAAAGACTCCTTCGCCGCTTGTTGCGACTGCCTCAAACACGGGTTCATCCTTTTTTCTGAGCTCCATAGCGAGGTCATCCATTGGGATGACATTCGGCAGGTCGCGTTTATTAAGCTGCAGAACGTATGGAAGCTGATTCAGATCGTAACCCTGTGCCTGAAGGTTTTCTTCAAGGTTATACAGGGACTCGATATTCGCGTCCATCCGCTCTTCCTGGCTGTCAGCAACAAATACCACACCGTCCACGCCCTTTAGTATGAGCTTACGCGATGCGTCGTAATAGACCTGTCCGGGTACCGTGTAAAGGTGAAAACGTGTCTTGAAACCGCGGACCGTTCCGAGCTCCAAGGGCATAAAATCAAAGAAGAGCGTACGGTCGGTCTCTGTCGCTAGACTGATAAGCTTGCCTTTCGCCTGAGGAGCGGTCGAATCGTAGATATGCTGAAGATTTGTGGTCTTTCCGCACAAACCGGGACCGTAGTAGACGATCTTGCAGTTAATTTCGCGTGATGCGTAATTTATAAAGGTCATTGTATTGCCTGGGAAAGTTAATATTACGATTATCCAAAAAGGCTGTCGATGTCATCGTCGGTGATCTCCGAGAACATCGAACCATTGGTGAGATTGTATGCGGCAGTTGCTTGTGAAGCTTCTTCAAGGATCGCGGCGACCTCAAAACTCGCACGCTTGGTGCGAAGCTTGACAAGGCCGACGGTCGATCGTTCGTCGAAGACTACCACTAACAGGCTGCGGCCGATGACGCTGATAAATATGCTTTCGCGTTCGCCCTCATGGACCACCGCCGGGAAGACATCCTCGCCGATAAGCTTTGCCATGCTGCTTGTTGCGGCGACATTGCCGGCAGCAAGCGACGAAAAGCTGGTGGTGTCCATCGCTCCGATCTCGCCATGGAAGGCAATGGTCTGGCCATCTCGGTCGACTAAAAACACAACGCGTGCCGCACACTCAACACACAGGCGGGCCAGCACCGTTTTGATCTTTTGGAACTGCTGTTCGTGTAATATGAAGGGCGAATGGGCCATTGGATGAACTCGACTGAGAGATTCTCTTTGAAACGATTTGAAAAGGCCGGAATGGCTGCGGAGATCGCTCCGGACGAAGCGCAACAACTAAATTAGCACAAACACTTAGCGTCGAACAAGAAGTTTTTTGCGCGCATTGTTTAACACTATCTTCCCGTTTGTGTGCTTCCTTACCACAAAGCGCCCATTGCTATCGCTGGCTTCCATTCGGTATCATCCGCCTATTAGATGGAAATCCAGTCTGACCTCACCCGAGATATAACAAAAGACAAGGTAACCGCAACCGGGATCAAAGTAGCCGCGATCGGCGGCGGAACGGGACTGGCAATGGTTCTCTCCGGGCTGAAAGCGTACGTGGACGCTCGATCCATCGATCCGGTTATCGCTTCGCTTTCCGCGATCGTGGCCGTAACGGACGATGGCGGCAGCTCGGGCCGATTACGTAATGAGCTGCAGATGCCGCCGCCGGGAGATATTAGGAATTGTATCGTCGCGCTTTCAGAAGATGCCGCACTGCTCTCGCGTCTGTTCCAGTACCGCTTTCGAGGAAACGGAGGCGTCGGAGGTCATTCATTCGGAAATCTTTTCCTCGCCGCACTTTCGGAGATGACCGGTGATTTTTCCGAGGCCGTTCGCATATCTTCCGAGATCCTGGCCAGTAAAGGGCGAATTTACCCGGCGAGCATCTCGGATGTCCGCATCGGAGCGGAACTGGCTGACGGAACTGTCATTCACGGCGAAACGTCGGTCGGCACGGTTGGGCGACGCATTACGCGGCTTTTCGTTGAACCGGCCGATTGTCAGCCGCATCCGGAAGCGATCGCCGCGATCGAATCGGCCGACCTGATAACCGTAGGGCCGGGATCGTTGTTTACCAGCTTATTGCCGCCGCTGATGGTCAGAGGTATCGCAGACGCTATCTCGCAAGCAAAGGGCTTAAAGATCTTCATCTGCAATCTGATGACACAGCCCGGCGAGACGGATGGACTGACGGCTCGACGCCATCTTGAGATCGTTCGCGAGTATTTGCCGCGGCTTCATTTTGACCGGATCATCGTCAACAAGACGCCGATCACCAGCGAGCAGTCGGAAAAGTATGCCCAGGACGGTGCTGAACAGATCGGGGTTCATGGATCGATGTCGAACACTGAGATCGACGGCACACGCGTTCTTCATGAAGACATATTGGCACGCGGCGACCTCGTGAGACACGATGCGAAAAAGCTTGCGGCAATACTAATGAAAACGGTTCTCGAACGTTAATATTTCCGGCTGCTTCTACTATCAGTAGTTTTGATTCGATATATACACCTGCCTTGTGGCAAAATTTTCGTATGAGCGAAGTCCCCGGCGAAACTAAACCGCTGGATATATTAATACTTGCCGCCGGCCTCGGAACGCGAATGCGTTCGAACCTGGCAAAGGTCCTGCATAGGCTCGACGGAGTGCCTCTGATAAACCACGTGACCCGTGCAGCATCCGCTCTCGCACCTGAAAAGATCTATGTAGTGATCGGTCACCAGGGCGACGATGTTCGCGAGGCGGTTTTAAGTGAACTCGATCAAGGGATAGGGGAATTCGTAACGCAGCGTGAACAGTTAGGTACCGGTGACGCGGTAAACGCCGCGCGTGAGCATCTTGCAGAACGAGATTCGACTTTGCTGGTCTTATCCGGGGATGTTCCGATGATACGCCCGGAAACGCTCGGCGGCCTGATCCGGCATCACCAAACTCATCGCGGACGTGGAGCTGCATGCACGGTCCTGACCGTCAAACTGAAAGATCCCTACGGATACGGAAGAGTGGTACGCGATGATTCGGGAATGTTTTCCCGAATAGTTGAACAAAAAGACGCGACCGAATCGGAAACCGAAATACGGGAAATTAACTCGGGCATTTACTGTTTCGACACGCTCAAGCTCTTCTCCGCATTGGCTCGCGTAAAGAATGATAATGCTCAAGGCGAATATTACCTTACCGACGTACCTGCGCTGCTTCGTGCGGATGGAGAGGATGTCGCGGTCTACGCTCACGGCGATCCTGAGGAGATCGAAGGTGTCAATGATCGTTCTCAGCTTGCAGTAATGGAAAAAGCGATACGCCGCAGCACTATTAGACGCCTGATGCTTGATTACGGCGTTACGTTCATTGACCCGCGAAATTCATATATTAGCTCTGCAGCTCAGATCGGGCGGGATACCGTCATCCATCCAAACGTGGTTATCGAGGGACAAACCGAGATCGGCGACGGCTGTACGATACGCCCGGGAACACGGATCGTGAATTCGAAGATCGGGACCGGCGTTGAGATCCGCGACAATTGTCTCATCGTTGATTCGGAAGTCGGCAATATGTGCGCTGTTGGGCCTATGGCACATCTTCGCGGGCATGCCGTAATGGAAAACGGTGCGAAGGTAGGGAACTTCGTCGAGCTTAAGAAAACAACTCTTGGCCCGGGGTCGAAGGCGAGCCATCTGACATATTTGGGCGATGCGACGATCGGCGAAGATACGAATATCGGTGCGGGCACGATCACCTGCAACTACGACGGAAAAAACAAGAATCCGACCGTCATCGGCAACCGCGTTAAGATCGGATCGGACACGATGCTGGTCGCACCAATAACAGTTGGCGACGGAGCTGTAACCGCTGCAGGTTCAGTTGCTATAGAGAACATTGCTGCGGATACTCTCGTCGCCGGCGTACCTGCAAAGGTGAAGAAAAAGTTGGCAAAGGACGCTGCGAATGACGGATAAGAAACAGGAATCGCAGAAACGCTCGCGTTCAGCAGAACAGATATCTGCGGACGAGGCTTTAAAGCGTATGAAGAGCTTTGGCCGCCGAAAGGAGAAATTCATTGCCGCTATTAAAAAGAGCCAGGATCGAGGTCTATCTTCCTGAAGCCGGCAGTTCGGCATATGCCCGGCTCGAACGGGCATTTCAAACGGAATTTCTGGAAACGTTCGGCGGATGTACCGTGATCAAAGGTGCCCGCGGCTTATATCTGGACTCGTCAGGCGAACGGGACATCGACAAGATCAGCTTGATCTACACGGATACGCCGTTCGATTTCGACGGTCATTTCGACGAGATCGCTGCGTACGCCGATCAATTGCGAGACGCCTTGTTAACTGCTTCGGAGGAAGAATCTATTCTGATCGCTGTGCACGCGATCTACCATTCGCTCCCTTAATAATTTATGTGTGGAATTGTTGGATACGTTGGAAATAAGCAGGTCGTGCCGCTGATCATCGATGGTTTGCGGAAGCTTGAGTATCGCGGTTACGATTCGGCGGGCATCGCCGTCGTCGATGAGTCGCGCCATCTCGAGCTGCGTCGTGCTGAGGGAAAATTACGCAATCTCGAAGAGTGCATAAGGTTGGATCCGCTCGACGGAACTTATGGCATCGGCCATACGCGCTGGGCAACCCACGGACGTCCGACGGAAGAAAACGCTCATCCGCATCGCGACCGCTCGGGTAAGGTCGTTGTTGTCCATAACGGCATCATCGAGAACTACCTGCAGCTAAAAGAAAGACTTGCTGCAGATGGTCACGATTTCACTACCGAGACCGATACCGAAGTGGTGGCTCATCTCATCGGGCATTATGTCGAACAGGATGGGAACGGTCTGGAGGCAGCTGTCCGTAAGGCCGTCGCTGAACTCCGCGGCATCTTCGCACTTTCGATCATATCGGTCGACGAACCGGATACTGTCATCGCTGTCCGCGAGGGTCCGCCGGTCGTTATCGGCCTGGGCGATGGTGAATTCTTTGTCGCGTCCGATATCCCTCCGATACTGCAGCACACGCGCGATGTGTTTTTCCTGGGTGACCGCGAGATCGCAGTACTCACAAAGGATTCCGTCAGGGTCACAGATTTCGACGGCAACGTCGTCGAGCCGCAGCAGCAGCGGATCACGTGGGATCCGATCATGGCTGAAAAGGGCGGTTTCAAGCATTTCATGCTTAAGGAGATCTACGAGCAGCCGAGAGCCGTTAGGGATACGGTCCAGGGCCGAGTCTCGCTTGATACGGGAAAAGTTTATCTCGAGGAGATGGATATCTCTGGAGATGACTTCAAAGCGATAACCTCGATCAAGATAGCTGCATGTGGAACCTCCTGGCATGCCGGGCTTGCAGGCAAGTACATGCTCGAGAAGCTTACGCGCGTCCCGGTTGAGGTCGATTACGCATCGGAGTTTCGGTACCGCGATCCTGTACTGCGGGATACGGATCTTTTGATCGTGATCTCGCAGTCCGGTGAAACCGCGGACACGATCGCAGCTATGCGTGAAGCAAAAGCCCAGGGCTGCAAGGTTCTGGCGATCTGCAACGTTCAGGGATCGATGATCCATCGCGAGGCCGACGGAACCGTGCTGACACACGCCGGCCCCGAGATCGGCGTTGCATCTACTAAGGCCTTTACGGCCCAGATGATAGCCCTTTATCTGTTCGCCCTGTATCTTGCTGATCTTCGCGGTTCTATCTCTCCGGATGATGCGAAAAAGTTAACGCAAGACCTCGCGGAACTTCCGCTTAAGATCGAACAGCTTCTAAACGATGCGGATTCGATCGAGGAACTTTCGAAAGAGTTTTTCCGGGTTCAGGATTTTCTCTATCTCGGGCGTGGAATAAATTTCCCGGTTGCTCTCGAGGGTGCTTTGAAACTCAAGGAGATCTCTTACATCCATGCTGAGGGTTATCCGGCTGGCGAAATGAAACACGGCCCGAACGCCCTGATCGATGAAAAACTGCCCGTCGTCGTTGTTAACACAAGAGAGAACGGTAATGAGGCCAGTGAACTCCGGTACGAAAAGACGCACTCAAACATCGTCGAAGTTAAGGCACGCGACGGGATCGTTATCGCGGTTGTTACCGAAGGCGATTCGATGACCTCAAAGGTCGCAGATCATATCATCGAGATCCCGGAGACATCGGACCTTCTTGGGCCCGTGCTTTCGATCGTCCCGCTCCAGTTATTGTCATATCACATTGCCGTTCGGCGAGGGTGCGATGTCGATCAGCCGAGGAACTTGGCGAAGTCCGTGACTGTTGAATAGTTGCAACCGATGAAGCAGATCGTAGTACGAGAATATGGCCCGCCTGAGGTGATGAAGGTCGAGGACGTCGAAACACCGGCGCCGACCGGGTCCGAGGTGGTCGTGCGTATTGAGGCCGCGGGTGTTAATCCGGTTGATACCTACCTTCGTTCCGGCATTCACGCTCACGCGCCAAAGCTGCCCTATACGCCTGGGAAGGACGGTGCAGGCGTGGTCGAATCCGTCGGGGAAGCCGTCACGGGAACAAAGCCTGGCGACCGCGTTTATACCGCGGGTTCCATCTCGGGGACCTATGCGGAATATTCGCTTTGCGACGAATCGCATTTGGGCAGGCTGCCTGAAAACGTGAGTTTCGAAGCCGGTGCGGGAGTTTGGACGCCGTACGCCACTAGTTATCGCGCTCTTTTCCAGAAAGCCAAAGCGATACCGGGCGAGACGGTTCTTATCCACGGAGCATCGGGTGGCGTCGGTATCGCTGCGATCCAGTGGGCGAAGAGTGCGGGAATGCGTGTCATCGGCACCGCAAGCTCTGACGCGGGAAAAGAATTGGTGTTGGAGAACGGAGCTGACAAGGTATTTGATCACACCGACGTTGATCATCTTTCAGATATACGCGAATGCACCTGCGGATCCGGTGTTGATGTCATCTTAGAGATGCTCGCCAACGAGAACCTTGAGAACGATTTTGAAGCTCTCGCAATGTTTGGCCGGATCGTCGTGGTGGGAAATCGGGGAAGCCTTCAATTCACGCCTCGTCTCGCGATGACCAAGGACGCGACCATCCTGGGAATGTCGCTATTCAACGCCAATTCGTCCGCAATGGAAGAAATCCATCGTGCGATCTATGTCGGGCTTTCAAACGGCTCCCTTTCACCAAGAGTAAACCGTTCATTTCCCCTCGCCGAAGCCTCCGCCGCACACGAGGCGATCATAAATGAAAAGGCGGCCGGGAAGATCGTTCTGCTTCCGTAGCCGCCTCAAAATATTTTATCCAGTCCGTTATCCGGGAAAGATCTCGATCTTCACAGCATATGCGCCGGAATTATCGTTTAGATTGCCTTCGTTGACTCCCAGGAACAGTGCACCGTCACGGGTTGCGACGAACTCCCGCTCATCGCCGACATAAATAAAATCGTTGTTGTCATCGCCGATCACGGCGATAAGCGCACCGGTCGGCACGGCCTTTAAGAGCTTGCCGCCGTCCTCGAGATCCCAAAGCCCAGCCGGTTCCGACTTCTTCCCGGCACCGAGTGACACTTCACCCGTTCCCGTAATACGGATCCGCTGGCCTTTTTTCACGATCCATCCCGAATTGGTCCAGCCGTTCGACGTATTATCAGCAAGGACCTTGAGCGAAAGTTCTACAGGTTTGGCTCCGATAGGCGAAGGCTGAACAGGGGGCGTGGCCGTCTGGGGAACGGATGCCGTTTGGGTGACACGTGGCTGACTCACAGGCGGCTCCACACGCTTGGGCTGCGACGGTGCAGGTTCGTAGCGAGTGTTCTGTACGGGCCGTTCAACCTGTTGATCTGCGACGGCCGTCCGAGCAACAGGCTCAAATTCGATCGATTCAACCTCGCTCGCATCGAAAGTGAGTTGCCGCTTCCGCGAGCCCTCCCCGATCTCGACCGTAAATTTACCGCCGGTGAATCCGGTGATAGTACCTTTAATAATGCTTCCGTCCTTCAATCTGACGGTGTCGGCAAAAACAGTTGAGGAGAGGACTATTGCCAAGCAAAATGACGTCGCAAAGCGTGCGAAATATCGAGATCCAAACATTATGTCCTCCAAACAGGGCGAAACGCGGGTTAAACCAAGTCACTACCGATCCAACAGTAGAAGATGCGTGTATGCCGCTCGAGCGTTGCAACAATTCCATACATGGCGGCTCAGCAAATTATACTACGCACGAGTCCGTTGACGAGATCTGAACGACCGATATATATTGCGATTTTGATAGAATGAGGGGTATGAAAAAAGGCGGCCTCATCACGCTGACCTCACGGGGGCTTTACTGCAAAGCCGGAGACTTTCACGTCGATCCGTGGAAACCGGTGAAGCGCGCCATTGCCACCCATGCACACGCGGACCATACCTACAGGGGAAATCAAAGCTATCTGGTGCCGAAGGAAGGTGAGCACGTCTCGCGCATCCGCATTGGCGAGGACGTTACCGTTGAGACCTTACCGTACCGGAAGGCCTTGGACATCGACGGCGTCAAGGTGTCGTTTCATCCTGCCGGACATATCTTAGGCTCGGCTCAGGTCAGGATCGAGAAGGGTGGCGAGGTCTGGGTGATCTCAGGAGATTATAAGCTGACTCCGGACGCGACATGCGAACCCTTCGAGAGCGTCAAATGTCATCATTTTATTACGGAGGCGACCTTCGGGCTGCCGATCTACCGTTGGCCGGAAACTCAAACCGTTTTCGATGAGATCAATGGTTGGTGGCGGCGGAATCAGGAACGCGGAAAAGCGTCGGTGATCTTTGCATATTCGCTTGGCAAGGCACAACGCATAATGAACGGCATCGACCGATCGATCGGGCCGATATTTACACACGGTGCCGTCGAGCGCCTGACGGAGGCATACCGTCAGGCCGGTGTCGATCTCCCTAAAACAACGTACGCCGGTTCAGTAACAAACAAAAAGGACTTTGCCGGATCATTGATCGTCGCGCCGCCGTCAGCACAGCAGGCGGTGGGATGGCTCAGACGGTTCGGGCCGCAATCGACAGGATTCGCCTCCGGGTGGATGATGGTGCGCGGTGCTCGGCGGCAGCGTGCGGTCGACCGTGGCTTCGTTCTTTCAGATCATGCTGATTGGCCCGAACTGCTAACCGCGATCGCCGGTGCAGACGCCGAAACTGTATATGTCACGCACGGCTTTTCGTCCGAGGTAGTCCGCTGGTTAAAGGAAACGGGCACGAACGCGGTCGAGCTGAAGACCCATTTTATGGGCGATGTCGCAGAAGAAGTGATGCCTCCTGTAACCGATATCGAACCAGGGCGATGAGAGATTTTACCCAGTTATACGTTGAGCTTGATCAAACGAACAAGACCAACGAAAAGATCGAGGTGATGCGATTCTATTTCGAGCACGCGTCGCCCGAAAACGCCGCGTGGGCGTTCTACTTTCTGTCCGGGCGGAAGCCGCGGCAGATCGTGCCGTCGGCAAAGCTTCGGCAATGGGCGATAGAGGAAGCCGGTGTTCCGGAATGGCTGTATCAGGAATCGCGTGATACGGTCGGAGACAGTGCAGAGACGATCGCTCTGCTGCTGCCCAACAATTCATCTGTCGAACAAACACCTCTAAAAGTGCTCGTCGAAGATCAGCTTCTCCCGTTGCGAAAAAGCGACGAATCGGTCCAGCGTGAAGCGGTCGTCACGGCTTGGTCCCGAATGAACTATGCGCAGCGGCTAGTTTACAACAAGCTTATCACCGGGTCGTTTCGCGTCGGCGTTTCCCAGCAGCTCGTGCTCCGCGCGTTATCTCAGTTATCTGAACTCCCGGTAGACGTCCTTGCTCATCGTGCGATGGGAAACTGGGAGCCGACGCCGGAATTCTTTAACGATCTGCTTTCACCGCACCTGGAATCTGATGAAACTCCGATCGCACGCCCATATCCGTTTCACCTCTCACACCAGATCGAAGGAGGCCCGGACCAACTCGGCGAGATAGCAGAATGGCAGGCGGAATGGAAATGGGACGGCATTCGCTCGCAGCTTATAAAACGAGCGGGCGAGGTATTCATTTGGTCACGCGGCGAAGACCTGATCACAGAGCGTTTTCCCGAGCTAGCTGATGCCGCGAAAGCTCTGCCGGACGGCACGGTGATCGACGGGGAAATATTGCCCTGGAAGGACGGGCGCGTCATGCCGTTCACCGAGCTGCAGCGGCGTATCGGGCGAAAGAACCTCTCCGCAAAGATCCTGGCTGAGGTTCCGGTGATCCTGCTCACGTACGATCTTATTGAAACCGATGGCCGCGACATACGTGAATTTGAACTTCGAGACCGCCGTTCGCTGTTAGAAGAGGTCATCCGAGTGTCGGATGTCGGTAGTGTGATCAACGTGACCGAAGCGGTCGAGGCATCAGATTGGGATCATCTTGCTAGTATCCGCGAGCGGAGCCGTGAGCTTGGCGTCGAGGGATTTATGTTGAAGCACCGCAGTTCGCCATATCGTGTCGGCCGACATCGGGGCGATTGGTGGAAATGGAAGATCGATCCGCTGACCGTGGACGCGGTCTTGACCTATGCCCAAAAGGGAACCGGCAAACGGGCGAACCTTTTCACCGATTACACCTTCGGCGTCTGGCGTGATGGCGAGCTTGTCACTTTTGCTAAAGCATATTCCGGATTAACCGACGCGGAGATACGTGTGGTCGACCGATTTGTCCGTAACAACACACTGGAGACGTTTGGCCCGGTCCGAATGGTCAAACCTCAGCTCGTGTTCGAGATCGCTTTCGAAGCGATCCAGCGATCTGCGCGGCACAAGTCCGGCATCGCCGTCCGGTTTCCTAGGATCCTCCGGATGCGTGATGACAAGCCGATCGAGGAAGCGGATTCGCTCCAGACGATCTACGACATGCTCGATTCGTATCAGAGCGCGAAATGAAGAGGCGGCGATACAAATTTTCATTGGCCGGTAAGCCGCTTTATCCGCACATAAAGATAACGCCCGAAAAATTTCCACGCTTGTTAGCGACGCGGCTGATCGAAAATGATGGAGCGGAATATTTCGGTGCCTTTCTGAATAGGACGAATGCACGTCTTTTGATCGACTTTCTGAACCGAACTTTCCGGCTGAGAAGCTGCGATATTGCGATCGATGGAAGTTTCAACTATCCCTGCACTCAGTATCACAAACGCCGCTGCGTCGCTCCGTGTACGCGAGACCTATGTTCAGAGCCTGAATACAATGAACGGGTCGAATGGGTGCGGATGTTTCTAGCGAACGACCGCGGCGGGCTCGCATGGGGCTTGCAGACCCGCGTCGCGGCCGCGGCTAACGATCTAGATTTTGAGACCGCTGCCAGGCTTCGCGATCTTCTGAATGACGTCGAAGCATACTGGAAAGACGAGTCACATGGTGTCTGGGTCGATCGTGCGACCGACACGTTTTACACTCGGAGTTCGGCAGGCATCATCGATATTCTCCTCGTTACCCAGCGCGGCCGCCGAATTCTCGGCGAGCGCGTTTTTACATTCAAAGGTGAAGCGTCCGCGGAACCACAGGCGATAAGCGATGTGATCAGACAGTTTTACGTCGTGCATGCGCCGAAAGAGATCCGCGTTTCGGTCGACCTCCCCGATCGTGCGGAACTAGAGCGAGTGCTCTCCGCGATCGCGGGGCGAAAGGTTCCGATCCGGCTCGTAAAAGAAGGCGATCGCCGGGTCGCTACTCAAACCGCGATCACGCGATCGAGTGCAGAACTTGATATTACACGTCTCGATCCGAAGCCAACTCCCAGGCAGCTTATGTCGGAGCTGCGGAAGGTCCTATCACTAGATCGCTCGGTACGGTCGATCACAGCGATCGATGTCTCCCATATATCCGGGACCGGCGTGGTCGCTGCTGCTGTCACATGGGAGGACGGGGCGTTTCTGCCTCTAGAATATGTTTACCGGTCGTACGAGGCCAGCGAACTTGCGGCAATCGCGTCGCTGGCCGTGGAGCGTGTGGCGCATCGCGGACGAGTCGGAGAATTGCTTCTTATAGATGGTGGAGCTCCTCAGCTGGCCGCCGTCATTAAGGCGCTGGGCCGCTCGGACGTCTCGATCGCCGCAGCCGTTAAGCCTCCGAAACGGCATTCTGAGATCTCACATTTTCTCATGGACAATGGGACGAGGATCGAGAATGATCCAGGTCTCCGAGCTTTTCAGCTACTGAAAAATATACGGGATGAAGTTCACGCTTTCGCAAATGCGGTTCACCGTGACGTTCGCGAATTTGCGGATTTCTACCGGCTTGCAGCGATCATGCCGTCGATTTCGGAAAGCTCTCGCCAAATGCTAGTTAGGAAGCTCGGTTCACAAGCGAAAGTATTGTCGGCTAGGGATCAGCGACTGACTGAGATCCTCGGCCCAGTTGATGCGGTAGCCGCTCAAGCCGATATAAGAAGGTTTATTGATGGCACAGCGCGGGTGATCTTACCGCTTGTCGTGCCGACGCGTCTTCAAGAGGCCGGATCCGCGGCGGACGATCTACGCCCTATCGAGCGGCGATCGATCACGAAGCCGTGAAATTCCATCGGGCCGGGAAGTTCTATTGAGGGCGAAAAGCAGGCCGCCGATCCCGACCGCGAGAGCTGCACCCGTGACCACCGGATGAAGTGAGGCCTGTGTGTACAAACTGCTTTCGGCCACGTGTCCTTCGTATCCGCCACGCTCGCGAAGACGATCATCATTTGGTTCGTAAAGGCTTTCAAACTTTCGCCGTCCCGCAAGTTCGTCGTCACGCTGGATCTCGATCATTGTGTTTTCCATGACAACGTCGGTAGACCTTGGAACTAGACTCCCCAGAAAAGCGAGCGTGCGTCCGCCGCCCCCGACCACGACATCTCGCACCGGAAGTTCCGCGCAATGCAGGATCGCTTTCGCGACCGTTTCAGGTGAATACACGGGCGGCGGATTCTGCGGTTCCTCTTTCAGATAGCTCTTTGCGTGCGCTTTATACGGCGTGTCGATCGCCGATGGCTTAACCAGAGTTACAGAGACCGGGGCTTTCTCAGCTTCCAATTCCATCCGGAGAGCGTCCGTAAACCCTTTGACAGCATGCTTCGACGCACAGTACATCCCCTGAACCGGGATCGCCCGATCAGATAACACGCTTCCGACGTTAATAAGAGCGCCGCCATTAATCTTCAAGTTTCGAGCAGCAACGAGCGAACCGTTTACAGTTCCCCAGAAGTTTGTGTCGAACAACTTCTTTGAATCCTCAAGAGGAACTTCCTCGAGATTTCCGTAGATCGAAACTCCCGCATTATTGACCCACGTATTGAAATTGCCGAATTCGGCAAGAGCGTCTGATGCGATCTTAACCACATCGCTCTCCAAAGCAACGTCCGCAGTGACCGTGATGACGTCGATGCTCTTTGATCTTAGTTCTTTCTCGAGAGTATCGAGAGCCTTTTGATTACGAGCGGCGAGGACAAGCTTTGCACCTCGATTGGCAGCCATTCGGGCGGTGACTAGCCCGATCCCGCTCGTCGCCCCTGTGATGACAATTACCTGTTCTTCGATAGGTTTAAGGTTCATACTACAGACTACTCCTGTTCGACCGGTGCGGTGACGGGACCGACCGGTTCATCCTTGACAAGCGAACTGGGCGCGTCGAAATGTGCTCCGCGATGCACACCAACGCTCAAACGTTCAACCAATTCACCGCCGAGCCAACCGCCGACACCTGCGATAGCGAGCCCTGCGACTGACAAGATGATCGGCAGCGTTCCCGGAGGCTCATCATAACCGGGCCGCATCAGAATGCTCCCAAGAAAAAAGAGCATCACAACGGAATTCGCTAGGCCGTGCATCAGCCCGACAGATTTCGCTCGGGTGTTGGCCGGTATCGCGAACCAGTCGATCCAGCCGAAAAGAGCGGCCGCCGCACCACCTATCAGACCGGCGACGATCATCCAAAAACTAACGGTCGCGAACACGAGGTTTGCCGTGATCCAGTGAACTACATCGAAGATAGCTGCGGTGCCCAGCAATCCGAGTGGGAAAACTATCAGTATCGGATGGACAGAATGTCCTAAGAATTTTACGCCTCCCTTCATATCGCCTCCTTCTCCGTTAATGACTTTTCAAGTAACTGTGCGAAAATCTCCTTCAAATGGTTGAGCAGATATTTTGGCTAATTATCCTGTCTCTCGCGATCGCGTCCGTCGCGTGGACCGTGACGCAGGAAAAGATCTTCGAAGAACTCCGCGAGTTTTGTGTCGACCGCGTAAAAACAGCAAGGGCGATCCTTACTCGAAAGTTCTTCTATGTCTTCACATGCGAATATTGCTTCAGCCATTGGGTTACGCTTTTCTTTTTGATCCTCACCGACTTCCGCCTGATACTTCCCGATCTCCGAGGCTCAGTGATCGCGTTCTTCGTCCTACCGTGGGTCGCCAACCAATGGATGAGCCTGTATCGCCGCCTCCGCGTCGACATCAAGCTTGAGGACGCACGAGCGGAGCAAGAGGTATCAAAGGCGAAAGAGCTCGAATGACGATCATGCTCCAGACGGCGCAGCAAACGCGGTGCCGCCGATCTGATATCTACTTACTATTAGATCGTCCCCGAGATTTGTTCCACGTGTCTCAAATTCAAGGTCCTTCGCGGGACTAATATCCGCATCAGCCACTCGTTCGATCAGCTTGATCCCGTCGTTATGGAATTCCGACCTAACTGCGGTCGAAGTGTCCTTTGGCACTGCAACCTCGTATCCGCGCATATAAGCGTCATGGGCCGTAAAGAGGACGCAAATGTCGGTCGTTACGCCGGCGATGACGATCTTTGATACGCCCATCGATAACAGCAAAACACCGAGCGACGTGGCGTAAAAGCCCGAACGCTGCGGCTTTGCAACGAAATAATCGTCGTCCGGTTCAATGTAACTCAGGATCTCGGAGCCTTGTTCCGAAGAGGACCTCACATGCCGGATCAGTGAACAAACTTCGCCGTCGGTTTCATCGAATTCGTCGTTGACGTAGATCACCGGGAGCCCGGCCCGCTTGGCGCGTCTTTTAAGCTCTGCAACCGCGGGGATTATCTTCCTCGTCGATCGATAAAGCTGCTCGCCGTCTTCAAACTCAAAATCCGTGATCAGATCAATCAGCAAGAGAGCCTCTCGCGGTCCTGAACCTGCGGCCTGATCGGTATTAAACCCATTTATATTTGCAAACCCCATACGCGTGCCTAGGGTTTTTGCAAATGCCGTGCCAACGAAAACTATCGCTACTTGGCACAATTAACGTTGACTGGTGAATGATATCAATACGGATAAACCGATGAAGATTGGTGAGTTGCGATCTGCCATGACGTCGAGAGCTTGTATTTAATCATCTTGACGATGCTCGGAAGCGATAAAGTTCATGTCGCTTAGGTCGTCCAAAACTGTGATCATCTGTACGGTGAAGAAGTGTCCCTTCGCTTCAACACTTAAGCTATAAGTTAGGCCCGCTGACACCGAGTCGAATCGATAATAGCCGAACGTATTTGTATGAACCGTACGAGCTCGGCCTTCCATGTCGGTTAGTATCACTCGGGATCTTGCTATCCCGACCCCGCTGCTCATCAATACTCTTCCGCTGACTGTCACACCTGCCGCCGTCGGGGCCTGGACCTCGAAAGCACCAACGTCCGCGCCGTCACCCCAATTCGGGATCGACCCAACGTCAACCGGCCGCGGGCTGCCGCGCTGATCCGTCAGCAATCCAAAACTGCTGCCTTTATCGATCGCGGGCGACCCGGCCAAAAGCGCGTGGGTCATCGTCGGCCCGCCGTTGCTCTGCAGCGGGCTGAGCAACGCATCTACCGGAGCGCCGGCAGTTCCAACTTGATCGCCCGCCGCGCCAAAACCCGTCGATCCATCGGCCACGCCGACCAGATTGTGGCTGTGCGAGTTATACGTTCCGAATACGTCCGGACTTAGGGCGGAATTATTTCCAGCAATTATACTGTTCCTCACGATCGCAGGGCGTACATCTACGAGGCCGTAGACACCGCCGTATTCGGCTGCAGTATTGTTCGTTACCGTCGAACTGGTCATCGTTAGAGTGCCGAGATTGTATATGCCGCCAACCTGGTTGGCTGAGTTGCCGCTGACGGTCGAGTTGCTCAAGATCATCGTTGCACTGTTGTTGATACCGCCCGCTAAGTTGGTTGCGGTATTCTGAGCGACGAGCGAACTCGCTACTGTAACCGAACCAACCGAACCGCTCTGGAAGCTATATATTCCGCCCCCAGCTAACGCCGAGTTGTTAGCGACCGTAGACCCGCTCAGGTTCAAGATCCCGTTAACGGTTAGCAATCCACCACCGAAATTCGACGATGAATTATTGGTGATCGTCGAGTCTGTGATCATTAGGGTCCCTGCGTTGTTATAGGCGCCGCCGCCGTCTGAGCTTGCAGAGTTCTCGCTGACCTTTGTGTTGGCTAACTCGAGTATGGCCGAGTTGTAAATACCGGCCCCAACCGCAGCTCTGCCATAGCGAACGCTGATGTAATTAAGCGACGATGCTCCGGATATAAATTGGAAGACCCGCTCAGACGCGATCCCGGGGCCTGCGGCACCTTGCACGATCGTGCTGTTCGCTCCTGCTCCGTTGATGGTTATGCTCGAATTAACGTCGAGATCGCCCGCAGCGTTCCCGTTCTCCGGAGCGGCGGCGAGGGCGATCTGGTAAATACCGGCCGGCAGATTGATAATGTCGTCGCCGGGCGAGGTATTCGCCTCGGTAATAGCCGCCCGCAGTGTACATACGCCTGGCGCGGCTGTGGAGCAGACACCATCGCCCGGAACACTGTCTTGAATGTCCTCCTCCGAATTTACGTTGAGCGTTAACCACGGCTGTGTCTCAAAGGCTCCGATGTCTGAACCATCGGCGGTATTCGGGATGGACGGAACGTCCGCCGGACTGGCGAATCCGCGTTGGTCAGTCGACAGTCCGAATCTGCTGCCGGTGTCGATCACAGGGCTGCCGAAATCAGGCCTATGAGTTTTTGTCGGGCCTCCGTTGTTCTGTAGGGGCTGAAGCATTGGATCGATGGGCGATGAGCTCGTGCCGACCTGATCGCCGACCGAAGCGAATCCTGATGACCCGCTGCCGTCGCCGATCAGATTGTAGCCGTTCGAAACGAACGAACCATACGCATCGGGCGATGTTGAATGTTGGTTCCCAGCGATTATGGTATTGCTGATTGTTGCTACGCCCTCGTTGCTGATGCCGCCGCCTCGCGAAAATACCCCACTCGCGGTGTTATTGGTGATCGTGGATGCGGTTACTGAAGATGACGTTCCAGTGCCGGCATAGATCCCGCCCCCGAAGACCGCCGAGTTACCCGACACGGTCGAGTTTGCCACGGTTAATGTGCCGGTGCTCCAAATCCCGCCGCCCGTTGAGGTTGCTGAATTGTTGCTGACTGTTGAGCGGGTCAACGTCACGGTCCCAAAATTGTTGAAGATACCACTGCCGATGTCGCCGAGATTGCCGCCAACAGTAGAATCGTTGAGAGTGAGACTAGCGTTAGTGGCTATTCCCCCGCCATAAATTCCCGAGTTGTCAGAGACGATCGAGCTGTTCAAGGTAACAATACTGCCATCGTTAAGAATACCCGTTCCATAGTAAACGCTGCCTGGTGCGCGATTGCCATGCCTAATCGTTACGCCATTGATATTCACAACCAACTGTCCCGTATAGATATGAAGTACGCGCTCGGTCGCCGATCCAGGTCCGATTGCTGCTTGTATGAACGTGCTTCCGGCTCCGGCACCATTGATCGTTAAGCTGGAGCTAATATCGAAATCGCCTACAGCATTCACGTCTTCATCTCCAGCAAATCGCTGGATATTATAAGCTCCTGCCGGCAGAACGATCACGTTGTGGCCGGCCAAAGCATTAGACTCTGTTATCGCCGCTCGCAAGGTGCAGACCCCAGGCGAAGAAGTTTCGCAAATACCATTACCTGGGGAAACGTCCTGGACGTCAGCCGTCGAGTTAACGGTAAATGTCACCGGTGGTGTTGGAACGAATTCGAACGAACCGATATCGGAGCCGTCTGCCGAATTCGCTATCGAAAGCTCATCCGTGGGCCGCGTGAATCCGCGTTGATCTGCTGTGGATCCATAACTGTGTCCTTTATCGATCGCAGGCGAATTTACCAAGAGAGCCTGTGTCAACGTTGGGCCACCGTTATCAGCGAGCGGCCCGAGCAGTGGGTTGCCGAAATGATTGTTTATATTCGTTCCGTTGACGCACCCCAATCCGTCTTGGATCAGGCTGAATTCCGCATTCAAAGTTCCAGCCCCGGCAGGGCAAAAGCCGGCGATGATCGTATTTTTTAGATCTAGCGAGCTGGCGTTATAAATGCCGGCCCCAGCCCCGGCTACCGTCGTGCTGGTCAAGGTCACCGTTCCACCGCTGTAAATTGCGCCCGCCTGTCCCGTCACGGTATTGCCGCTGAGGGTCGAACCGTCGACTTTGACAGTACCGGAGCTATTGAAGATCCCTCCGCCCTGGCCATCGGTCGGACCGCCAAATTCCGTTGCAGCTGAGTTGCCGCTCAGGGTCGAGCGGGATAGGGTCACGCTACCGCTGTTATATATACCGCCGCCCTGCGCATTGGCCGTCGAGGCAAATGCGATGCTGTCGCGGACGGTTGAATCCGCCATGGTTAGACTGCCGCTGTTATATATGCCTCCGCCGACCCGAATAGCCTCGTTGTTCCTGACCGTCGAGCCGGAAATATTGATCGTACCGGAATTCCATATTCCACCGCCCTCACCGCTGCCAGCGAATGCAAATCCATTGTTAACCGTCGAGTTTGTCAGCGTTAGATCTCCGCGGTTGGCGATAGCTCCGCCGTTGTCTCCCTGGTGACTGCTGACACTTACTCTATCCAAAAAAACGACGGCATCTGTATCGATCAACAAGCCGCCGCCATCTGTACCGCTCGGAGCCCGGCCGTTTCGAATATTTACCCGATTGATCGAGGCCGAGATGCCTGACTTGACGAAATGAAATACACGATCGACACCAGCTCCGCTAGTCGCCGCAGCTTGGATCACCGTACTACCCGTGCCGTTGATCGTAATGTTGGACCGTATATCGAAATCGCCGCCCGCGTTGTTGTCTTCACCTGCAGGCATTAGCGTGATCAGGAAAGTCCCCACAGAAAGGTTGATCGTGTCGTCGCCCGGCCAAGCGTTCGCCTCGGTTATCGCCGCTCGCAGAGTACATTGGCCAGGCGTTGACGTCTGGCAAATGCCATCACCTGGCACACTGTCCTGAACATCGAGAGTTGAATTGACGGTAAAGGTCGCCGCCTCAGTAGACTCGAACTCAAACGCGCCAATGTCCGATCCGTCGGTTGCGTTTGGTATGTAACTGATGTCTGCTGGACGAAGGAACCCTCGCTGGTCGGATGAAGATCCAAAGCCACCTCACCTATCTATCGCGGGTGAATTAGGCAAGAGCGCATGCGTGAAAGTCGAACCACCGTTATCTGCAAGCGGTCCGAGCATTGGGTTGATGGGAGAAGAAACTGTACCCGCGTGATCACCGATACCGGTAAATGATCCGTTTTCAGCCCTTCCCACCAGGTTGTAGCCATTTGACACGCAAACTCCGGCACAATCGAAACCACCACTATTTGCAGCAATGATGCTGTTGCTTGCGATCACCCTACTAGAGGCCGGGAAAGTGCCTCCCACGGCCGAGGATGAGGCACTAAATATGCCGCTGCCAATGTACCCTGTTCCAATGGATGCAGCGTTCTCCGTTATTGTTGAGCTGATCAGAGTGAGACTGCTAGTGATTCCAAGCATGGAGTTATTGTAAACACCGCCGCCGTTACCAGCCGTATTCCCGCTTACCGTCGAATTCGTCAATAACGCTGTGGCTCCTGGAGCGTTAACGATACCGCCTCCTAAGCTTCCTGTATTCCCGCTAACAGTGCTTCGAGTCATGATCAGTGAGCCATTGTTAAATATGCCACCAGCCGAACTCCCCCAATTGCCGCTGACTATCGAGTTCAAAAGCGTTAACGTGCCCCAGTTGCTTATACCGCTATCGGATCCGCGTGTAACAGTTACTCCACTAAGAGTTAGATTTCCGCCACTTATAGAAAAAATCCCGGAACTATCATTGCCGGAGATCAACAGATTACCTGCCCCGGTTGCGTTTCTTACGTTCAGAGCTCCTCCTGTTGAGGCAGAGCTGATAGAAACTAGTCCGTTGATCAAAGTAATCGTGCATATTCCCGTTGAAGTGCAGCCAGGATCATTCGCAGGAATAATGAAGTCGATAGTGTCATCAACTATTGTTGAGTTTGCATTGGCAATGGCACCGCGAAGGGAGCAGTCAGTAGGTGCCGCTGTGCAAGCTGTCAGGGAAGTATTATCTGCGGTCGTATCAACGGTATAAGTCGCCGCTTGGGCGTACTGGGGGGAGGCGGTCAAGCCCACCAGCCCTATGAAAATCAATGCATTAGATAAGATATTTGTGGCCTTTGCACTGAGCCTATACGGCCGGCACTGGTATCGCATGTTGATTCCTCGATATCCCGGCCCCGATTTAGGTGAGATCTGGGCCGGGATCTGTCTGTGATAAACGAAATAGACGCCAGGATTATTTGTCTAACGGGAGCTGCTATTTCCCGGCCGGGCAGCCGCTTAGCGAGCGTCCGACGTAGTTTCCGTAGCTTGCGCCGTAGGTTCCGCCGCCGGCGTAATCCTGAATGATGTTGATGAATACGACCCAGCAGAAATCCTGGCCGGGGTTTTTGTATAGGACCGCACCGTGCTTGTAACGGGACGTTGGGAAGTTGTAGTTGTCCTTCGCGATCAGCCAGTTGGCCTGGATAACGCCGGTCAAAAAAACCTTAGCTTTTGCTGTATCCGGGACTGAGGCGCGGATCAGGGCTTTCTCAGCCGCGGTGCCGAGCTTATAGCGCGTGGGCCCGGTAAACGTCGGTAGTTTCTGACGGGCGACCGTAGCCAGGTCATCGAGGGCCGGTGTCAGGCATCTGGTGAATTGATCGCCCTTTTCCTTTAGCCAACTTTCCCGCACCCACGGAAGCATGGCTGCTTCGAGATATTCATTTCGGTAGTCACTCAAAATTGAGACGAAATATTCACGCTGACCAGGAACGTACTCGATTACCTCTTTCTTCGTCTTCGCAAGGTCTCGAAGGTGAACGTATTCGGCACCGCTATCGCACTCGTTTACAGGTTGTACTTTGGTAACTTGCAGTTGCGGTGTGGCCGGGGTTTCGACGTCATTTCCCGATGTCGCTTCCGAATTTTCTGTCACTGCGGCTTTCGGAGTCTGCTCCGCTCTGGGTTTCTCACGAAATATCTCTCGGAGCTTTGGGATCTTTATCGTTATCTGTGCGTGTGCCGGACCCGTTGTGAAGAAGGTGACAAGAAATAGGGTGGGTACTATGTAAAATTTCGGAATTCGTAAGATCATGGTCGTTCTCCTAAGAAATTTGGATCATTACTGCTGAAACTCGGCCATTCGCTAATTATTTGGCCTATATCTATTACCGCGACGGTTTTGAGAACAAAGGTCAAAATTCTTCACTGGTTTTAAGAAAATTGTTTTCGGGGGTCGCTTAGATACGAAAATGCGCCTCGTATGTACGAGACGCTTCTAAATCCGCAGCAAGTTGACGCGAAGGGTTCCGACAGGTCGGAACCCTTTGATCATCTATTTACGGCACCTTGGGGTCATAGCGTGGGTGAAAACGTAATTGCTGGTATTCAGCCCGATCGACTGGCCTGCGACGCTATCGAACCGGAAGTGGATGCCACCGTACTCGCGGCTTCGGGCACCGTCGTCTGCCATCGCCGATAGACTCGCCCAACGACGCGTGACGCCATTTGCAAACGTGTACTCAACGGGCAGATCGTCTCGTCCGAAAAATAGAGCTAAGATGCCGGCATTTGCCATACCTATAGTGGCGACGTTTCCGGCATACGTGGGATACGGAGGATTCCCGATCAGCGACGCCCAGTTTGGATCGGCCGTGGTATCGTCGTTGCCGTCTTCACCGGCACGCTGTATAGCCGTCACCGGACGCCAGAGTCCGTAGTGAAACTTGCTGGCGAACGAGGTCTGAAATCCGTCGTGGTGCGACATATTAAGCATCGCGAAAAGCCTCGCGTTGCCGACAGTCGTGGTACTCTGCGACACTGCCAGCGCGCGGGCGATGTTATTCCAGATCACCGCTACCCCTGTCGGCGTGCCGATGCTTGCCCAGGCAAGAGCTGACTCTGTTTGATCGGCTGTCCTCGTGGAACCGAGAGATGAACCAAGGGCTTTGACCTCATTGAAAGCTGCCGCATACTCTGTACTTGTAAGTGCTGGCGGCGGCGGAGGCATAAACTGTGAACCGCTTGAGAGAACAAAGGGTCTGACCGCGGGGTAGTGTGTGAAGGCCGCCGGTGCACTCGGTGTGGGCTGCCAATTGCCGGGATCGGGTGGTAAGACATAGATCGGCCGTTCCGCGTTCCAACCGTCGTTTTCGCGGTCGGCGAGCATTGCAGCTGCAGCCCGGCTGCCGACGGTCATTCCCTGGCGAACTCGGTTGTCGGGAATGCCCTCGAGCGAAGCGTCAAGCTCGGCAGCAAATTCTGCGATCCTCGTGGGATACAGTGCCGACAGAACGTCGTACGCAGCCTTAGCTGCCGCAGCATCGATCGACGCATTTTTCGTTCCCGGCACGTCGATCAGATATGGTTCATACGTTCCATCGATCGAGTTCACTGCGTCAAACATCGCGCCGTGCATCATCGCGAAACTTCGAGCGGCAACAATGTGGCTCGGCTGCTGGCCCGGAATTATGACCGTTTGGACCAGAACCCTGTTCCATCTGAGGATAACGTTTTCCGCGGCTCCGCCATCGGTTCGCGAATCCTTTACATCCGTCGGATAGGCTGCCGGCGGAAGCCCTGCGAGCATCGCGAACAGCATAAGAAAAGCTGTTAGGTATCGTTTATTCATCGTTCTTTCTCCATTTAATATCGTTGTTGATAATTGAATACACCGGCCATCTACATTGCCGGCCGTGCTGAGATCTCGATTGGGTGTCTCTATCTAGTACCGCGACGGATCTCTGAAACATAGGTCAGACTTTTTTAATTTTGAGACTTACCCACCGGGACGAAACGGATTTTTGGCGGAAATTGGGCCAAGACGGGTTATATTCTTAGTGGGATAAGCTTATGGCGAACGACGTGAGCGAGATATTGCGTAACTGGGGCAGCGATCGAAGTGCGGATTCCGAAGAGGAACTCTTTCAGCTCGTTTACGACGAGTTGCGCCGTCAGGCCCACCGATATCTCCGGCGAGAGCGTCCCG
This sequence comes from Acidobacteriota bacterium, assembly GCA_023389035.1. Taxonomy (GTDB): domain Bacteria; phylum Acidobacteriota; class Blastocatellia; order Pyrinomonadales; family Pyrinomonadaceae; genus OLB17. The sequence continues at coordinate 232,709 of JAEWFC010000015.1, read as the reverse complement.
GCCATACATTGCAGACCACCGGGCTCGTAAATGAAGCGTATCTCAAGCTAGTGAAACAAGACTCTATCGAATGGGAGAGCAGACGCCATTTTTTCAGTATCGCCGCGATCATGATGCGTCGCATACTGATCGATCACGCGAAAACCCGCCACCGAGTGCGACGTGGAGGCGTGGCGAGCGACCTTCCACTGGAGAATGCGATGACGATCTCCGTTAGCGACAGTAATTTTGATCTCATAGAGCTTGATCAGGTCCTCACGCGGCTCGGGGAAAAAGATCCTGGAATGGCCAAGGTTGTCGAACTTAGGTTCTTCTCGGGTTTGGACGTATCTGCAACGGCCCAAGTGCTTGGCGTTTCCGAATCGACCGTGAAGCGGGATTGGGCAATGGCAAAGGCCTGGCTGCATCGAGAGCTGACCAGATAACATACGGACATACACCCGTGTCCGTATGTTAAGACTGAATCTTCTTCGCAAAAAGAAACCGAAGATTTACCGTCGGCACATGGAAGACGATAATTGGCAGCAGCTCGCTCGAATCTGTGAGAATCTTCGGGTTGAGTCGAAAGAGATGCAAGAGTACAACCTATTTGGTGAATCCCGAGATTTGCGAGCTTGGTAATCCGTGTCAAGGGCAGGAAGTATTTTGTAGAAAGTGGAAAACAGTTGGGGAAAAGTCAGAAAGATCTTCGATGCGGCTCTCGAACGCGGGCCGGACGAGCGGGATGTATTCGTTGTTGAAGCCTGCGGTGACGATTTAGAGCTGCTCGCGGAGGTCAGATCTCTTTTATCCTCGCATTCCGAAGCGAATAGCTTTATGGAGACGCCGGCGGTTGAGCGCGTTGCGGACATTATCGACACCGTTCCTACGAAGCCGGTCGTCGGCAGGACTTTTGCACATTACCAGATCATCCGTCAGATCGGCGAGGGCGGCATGGGCGAGGTTTATCTCGCCCGCGACCAGAAACTCGACCGCAATGTCGCGGTAAAGATCCTAAACGCTAATTTCAGCAAAAATGAGTCTAACCTCCATCGGTTCCTCCGGGAGGCCAAGACCGCATCGGCCCTTAACCATCCGAACATCTTGATCGTCCATGATGTGGGTACCAGCGGCGACGACCATTATATAGTCAGCGAATTCATAGAGGGCGAAACGCTTCGCCAACGGCTTCACGGACAAAGGTTGTCGTATGCCGATGTTTTGGACATCGCGGTCCAAACCGCGAACGCTCTCGCGGCTGCTCATGAGGCAAATCTCGTTCATCGCGATATCAAACCTGAAAATATAATGATCCGGCCCGACGGCTTTGCGAAGGTCCTGGATTTCGGCTTGGCGAAACTTGTCGAGCAGAAAAACAAGACCTTTCTCGGCTCAGAGAATTCGACCATCGAGCATAGCCCTACCGCAAAAGGAATGATCCTGGGCACTGTAAACTATATGTCTCCGGAACAAGCTCGGGGCAAGGACGTTGATGCTCGCACGGATATCTTCAGCCTCGGCGTAGTGATCTATGAACTGCTCACAGGGCGAACACCGTTCGTCGGAGAAACAACAAGCGATACGATCAGTGCGATCCTGAATAACGAGCCCGAACCGCTTTCCGCATTCCGACCCGATGTCCCTGCAGAGCTGCAGCGAGTAGTCAGCAAGACCCTGAGGAAAGATCGAAATGAACGGTATCACCATATAAAAGATCTTGTGGTAGATCTGAAGGACATCAAACGGGGACTCGACTTCACCAAAAAGGCCGAACGTGCGTCCGCTTCGCAGACGGTCACCGATGAAGCCACCGACAGAAATGAGGCAGCGACGGAACAGCTGCGGCTTCAGACGACTTCGAGTGCGGAGTACATTGTCAGCGAGATCCGGCAGCACAGAAAAGGGGTCCTTGCACTCTTGCTTGTCTTGCTCGCTACAACTGTCGGTGCAGGTTACTGGTTCTTTTCAAATAGTACGACGGCCGACGCCCGGCAAATCAAATCGATCGCCGTGCTGCCGCTCGCAAACCTGTCCGGCGACCCGTCGCAGGACTATTTCGCGGACGGGATGACCGAGGCATTGATCGGCGACCTCTCGAAGATCGCGGCTTTAAAGGTTATTTCGCGCACCTCGGTGATGCGGTACAAAGGGTCGGGTAAATCCGTCCCTGAAATAGCCCGAGAGCTTAATGTCGACGGGGTGATCGAGGGCTCGGTACAGCGTTCCGGCGAAAGATTCAGAATAACCACCCAGCTTATCCACGCCGCCACCGATTCGCCGCTGTGGAGCAAGAGTTACGAACGGTCGGTTTCCGATATTCTTAAGCTTCAGAGCGAGATCGCCCAGGCGGTCGCAGGTGAGATAAGCATTAAGCTCACACCGGACCTACAGCGAAAATTCGGCAGCGCTAAGTCTATCGATCCTGACGCTACTGAGGCCTTTTTGCTGGGAAAACAGTATTTTCACAAGTGGACCAAGGAAAGCGAGAGGCAAGCCGTTGAGCAATTTCAAAAGGCTGTCAGCATCGAGCCAGATTATGCCGACGCCTGGGCAGGGCTTGCTGACGCGTGGACCGTTCGTGCGATGGTCGGCGACATCCCGATCCCGGAAGCCGAGAAACCGACCCGAGATGCTGCGACAAGGGCGCTCGAGATCGACCCACAGAACGCGGCGGCACACATTTCGATGTGTTTTATTTACAACAACTATGATTTCGATTGGAAGCGAAGCGAAGAATCGTGTAAACGCGGGATCGAGCTCGATCCCAGTAACGCGAAAGGTCATTTCGCATATGCATATATGCTCGCAAGGCTCGAACGGTGGGACGAAATGTCCCGACAGATGGAAACGGCGATCAATCTTGATCCGGCGGAGCCGTGGTGGCCATCTGTTCATGGATCATTCTTGATCCAAGCACGCCGTTTTGAGCAGTCGGAGAAGCAATTTCAGCGTGCGATCTCTGTTGATCCGAACTGGCAAGCGATCTATTCTGGCCTCCGCAATCTGTATGTCGAACTCGGCAGGTTCGATGAGGCGATACGGCTCGCGGAAGCACACAATCACGGAGGGCTCTCGCTGGGTTATGTATATGCACGGAAAGGCGATCGGAACAAAGCGCTCGAACTGCTAAACTCGACTGCAGAAAGAAACCTCGCTGAACGGGCTCTGGTTTATGCTGCACTGGACGACTTTGATAACGCGTTTCGGGTGATACACGAAGCTCTCGATAGCCGCGAAGGGTTCATGTTCGGATACGGTAACTTTCTTGCGCTCGAAAAACTTAAGTCCGATCCAAGATGGGCCGAAGTTTCACGCCGAATCAATCTTCCGCCAATTCACTAACGGGATCCCGCGTCGCGATCGAAGGTCGCGTAAGAAGTAACCGAGGTTCACCGCGTCGTCAACTCACGAACAACTCGAAGCAGTTCATCAATAAAACCACTCCCCATTTTACGCACGATCGCGGTCGCCCCAACAGCCGTGATCTCTGCAAGACCGATCTCGTGTGCATTCGTGACGAAAAGTATCGGTGTTTTTTCGTCGAAGGTCCTGATCAGCGAGCAAAGCTTTATGCCGTTTCCATCTGGCAGGTAATGGTCGAGGATCAATAGGTCGAATCCGCCTTCGCGTGCGGCTGCAAGGCCGCGTTCAAACGTATCGACAGTGGTCATTTCGTATTCTGTAAGTACGAACTCTGTTAACGACTGCATGTCAGGGCTATCCTCGACATGCAGAATGCGCGGCAGATGGGTGCCGGAACGATTTGTTTTTTGAGGGGGTTCCTCGTGTGAGGTCATAATGTTACACACAGAAGCTCACGCGTCAATCAAACTCGTGCGCGCAGCTTCCGGATATTCGATATCCAAAAAGAATCAGATTGCGGGAATATTTGCGGGTGAGTAGATAGTAACAACGTTCTCGCCGGAAATGAAAACGGCCGGAGCATTAAAACACCTGCCCGGACGCTAAAGTGCTTTTCTTAAGCATTTTCGAGGTATCTGTAATGGAAACGACCACGGATTTGATCTTGCATCGCGACAGTACGAAGAAACGCGGACCGCGAATCCGCCCGTATCCGCGTTTCGATGCTTTCACCGAGACCGTTCTACCTGACGAAGGCGTTCGGCACCGGCCTGTCGCCGGCAAGGCCAAAGCTTGCGATCTGTGTCCCCGCGGTCGAGCGATTTATGTACCACGTCGATTGAGACGGCCTGAATACCGCGAGGTCCGACCGTCCGTCGCCGTCATAGTCGCCCGGTGCCGGAATATCGCCGGCCGCACCGAACGGAGAGGCATAGAATGTCAGGTCTTCGCTGCGGATCACGTACCACTCGCCGGTCGATTCCCGCCAAAATGCCACATCCGCTTTGCCGTCGCCCGTGTAGTCTGCGGGAACGGGCTTGTCAGTCGCTGAACCGAATTGCATCGCGAGCAGGCCTCCGGTGCTTTTTGCGATCCACCATTCGGCTCCGTTCGCACCGTTACGCCGCAGTACGCCGATGTCGGCTTTTCCGTCACCATCGTAGTCCGCGTTCACAGGAGCGTCGCCGGCAACGCCGAATTGTGCGATCGTGGTACCGCCGTCCCCAGACCGAGATATGTACCAAGTGCTATTCGAAGGTCTAAACACTCCGGCATCCGCTTTGCCGTCGCCGTCATAGTCTGCAGGGACGGGTACATCGCCGGCAGTGCCGAACGGGAAGGCGTAATAGCTGGAATCGTCGCTTCGCAGCACGAACCAGAACCCGTCGCCGGGCCGAAAGATCGCGATATCCATCTTTCCGTCGCCGGTAAGGTCGGCCGGAGCGATCATATCCGTGCCGGCACCGAACTGTGTGGCGTTAACGACCGAATCACCCGAACGGTTCCACCACCACTCACCGCCGCTTGGCCGGAAGATCGCAATGTCCGTCTTGCCGTCGCCGTCCAGGTCGAACGGTGCGGTTCGCGTGATCGTGTCTGGCGAATAGAAGACCTTTTCGACCAGGCTTGCTCCGCGGGAGGCATCAGGATGGTAACCGCGAAAGCGGATGAACTTCTTAGAATGGCGTCCCGTCCAGTTCCAGGTGGCACCGAACGATCTGGGCACATCGGCCAGCGCAGTGTAATCGACACCGTTATCGGATTGTTCGAAAGTGATCCGTGCAAAGTTGATTCCGCGGCCTGCGAACTGTGAATTGATGGACGTCTGCGAGATCATTACGTTGTCAAAGGAACCAACGATGACGTCGTTCCAGCGGGCGATCGCAGATCTTGTCGCGCTCTCCATAGACGTGAAGTTTCCTGTATAGATCACCTTTCCATCGCTTTGAAACTGAATATCCGAGACATACCCGTTTTCGATCGCCGGTGAGTATGTTACTGATGTCCCTGTATCTAGGATCTCAGCCACACGGGGCTCACTTGCTCCATTTACCTGCGTGAAAAAGCCGCCGATGAGAAACGAGCCGCTTCTTGTCGAGCGAACGACCAGCACATCGCCATTGGTCGTGTTTAAAAAGCTTGTATCGAGCGAGCCGTTCGGTGCAAACCGGGCTATATTGTTCTTTGGGCCGTTGTTCGTTACCGTAAACTTGCCGCCGACCACTATCCGATCGCTCGAATCCATTGCTATCGACAGGACGCGGGGGATCGAGGTATCGTTTGGCGACAGTTGAGGATTGAAACTCGTATCCAACTGACCGTTAGCATTTAACCTGGCTAGGCCGGCACGAGCGGAACCCTGAACATTTGAAAATGTGCCGCCAACGAGGATAGCTCCGTCGCGTTGAATAAAAACGTCATCAACGTTTCCGATGATGCCCGCGTTAAAGGCATTGTCGAGTTGACCGTTCGGCAACAAACGGACAAGTCCTCCGGTAGTGACTCCGCCCACCTGAGAAAACTGTCCTCCGGCCATGATCTTCCCGTCGGTTTGAATTCGAATGACGAACACAGTGTTGTCGATCGTCGGCGTGAACGTGGTGTCTAGACTGCCATCTTGATTCAATCGGGCCAGAAATGGACGTGAAACGCCGCTGACGGTTTGAAAATGGCCGCCGATCACGAGCTTTCCATCACTCTGTTGCGCATGCACTATTACACCGTTCGGAATATTCGGATCGTTGAAGCTTGCGTCTCGCGATCCGTCGGGATGCAGGCGTGCGACGCCGCGTTGAGCTACGCCATCGACCTGTTGAAAATAGCCTGTGATCACGAGCCGGCCGTCAGCCATTACGGAAACTGAATCGATAGCAGGCGACGTGCTGCCAATCGGGGTAGCCAGCGTTTTGTCCAGCACGCCGCTCGGATGAAACCGGGCAAGCCGGGAACGGGCCGCCGCGTTAGCGTTCACAAAATCGCCGGCTGCGACGGCTTTACCGTCTTGTTGGATCAAAACGGTATTGACAGTACCGTCAGCCGACGCCGAATATGTCTGGTCAATTGTCCCGTCGAAATTTATTCGAGCTAAACGGGAACGTGCAACGCCGCTGATCTGTGAAATGCTGCCGCCGACGATGAGCTTGCCGTCGCGCTGGAAGGCCATTGTCAGAATGCCGCCGGTCGCGGTCGCTGAGAACGATGTATCTATAGCGCCGCTGGCATCAAGCAATGCAAGCGACGGGCGATTTTGACCGCCGATGAAAAGAAAGGTTCCGCCGACTGCGACCTTTCCGTCATCTCGGACCACGATCGCTCGCACGCCACCGTTAGCCTGTGTAGTAAAGCCGGTATCAAGCGAGCCGTCGCCGTTCAGCCTCGCAAGAAAGTTTCGCGTTACCCCGTTCACCTGAAAGAAGCCTCCGCCGATCAACACCTTTCCGTCGGGCTGGAGGGCGATCGCGTCCACTTGGATGTTTGCTGTTGCGGTGAACGTATTGTCGATCGTGCCATCGGCGTTAAGTCTTGCGATCATGTTCTTCGCGACGCTCCCGATCATCGTGAAGTTCCCGCCGATGATCAGTTTTCCGTCAGGCTGCAACGCCATTGACAGTACTGGCCCGTTCACGGCGGTAAAGACAGAGTCAACCGTGCCATTAGCGTTGAGCCGTGCGAGGTTCACATGGTCGACACCGCCGACCTGGGTAAAAGTCCCGCCGATCCAGACCTTGTTGTCGCTCTGCACGGCGATCGTCCGAACGATACCGTTCACATTCGGGTCGAGGAACGCCGTGTCCAAAGAACCTGTGGTGTTCAGAGCGGCGACACCCCTTCTCGTGGCGGAATCGACCGTAGTGAACTCACCTGCGATGATGATCCTCGAGTCAGGGCGGATCGCGGCCCGAAGAATCGTTCCGTTCACGTTCGGAGCGAACCCGTCGTCTATCCCAAATGCTCCGAGGATCAGCTGAGGAGCAGATAGAACGAGGAGCAGAGCCAAAAGAGTTATCTTCTGGATGTTTGCGGTGACGCCGGATATTGGTCTCGCGGATATGCGTTGAGCTATTCTCATTTCATTTACTCTCATTATGTTGATTCGATCGATCTAGGTCCGTTCGTATATCCATGCGGTGTCGGCTTTATGAAAGTTTGACCCTTCACCGATCATTACATCGGTCATGTTTGAAAAGAACGACATCTTTCCGCATTCTTCTAACAAGGCAGCGACGTAGTTGTACTCGCCGCCAAACTTCCTCGCGAGCCGGCCAAAGCCCTTGAACAGCCGGTCAAAAGCCTTCGCAGCGGCCATCGGATCGCGGGTCATAATGTCGTCGTCTTTCAAGACCTGGATCGCCTCGAAGATCTCCTGAACGGCCTCGAAATCCTTGTAGGCTTTCTCACCTTTTTGAAATGCCTCGATCACCTTTCCCAAGGCACGATTTGCGGTCCAGAGTTTGTCGTAGGCCGGGCTATTCTTGTCCTGTACGAACGACCCGAAGTTCATCGCGTATTCAACGCGCTTTTGGGCGACGATCGCGGCAGCTAGCATATCCTTCGAACTTCCATTGGCGCCGATCGCCCCGGCCCACACCACAAGGCGTTCCTTCATATTGGCAAACAATGCATCGGACATAATGTTCTCTCCTGAATTCTGTTCTTACGGGCAAAAGATGTTCCTTATAACGAGCTGTGCCGACTGGTTGACTTCCAGGCGGAAGCACTGTCCGTAGCGGTTCTTTAGGACGAGCCCGTTCCCGCCAAGTCCCAATATGTCTCCGCTATCGACGCGCACGCTACCATTACTGACTATCCCGCCGTTTTCTACCCGAACGTCCCCTTTGACGTGAAGTCGGGTTGCGGGCTGGCTGGTGCCGAGGCCGACGTTGCCATTCTCGGCGATGGTTAGCCGGCCTCCGACGAAGTTCGGAGCGTCAACGTAAAAGCCGCCATTTCCACCGAAAGAAGCCACCGAACCGCCCACCTTGTTCGTCTGAACGCGAAGGCCCGTGCTGCCCGGATCGATGACCTCGAGCGCATTCTGCGGCATCGTGGTTCCTATTCCGACCTTTGCCGTTCGATCGGCACCGTTGACACCCGCCACGCTTCCGAGCACGACCGCGTTGGAGACATCGACCTGAGACAGGTTTCCGATCGCCGTTGAATTGGTAACTCCCTTACGTGAATCGGAGCGAAAGCCTATGAGGGTGTTGAAGCTGTCGGTTGAAGTTGACCGGCCGGAGTACGCTCCAAAGAACGTGTTGCCGTTAGCATTCATTAGATTCGAACCCGCGAAGCTTCCTGCGAGTGTGTTGCCCGAGCCGTCGCGGTTGTTAAGTCCGGCGTAACGGCCTACGAAGACGTTCTCAGATCCCGAATCATTTGCCAGGCCGGCCATTTCTCCAAAGAAAGAGTTCGAATATCCGAGACGCGTACTGGCACCGGCATTGCTGCCAAAGAAACTGTTATAGCTGGCTGTCGAGCTAGCGCCGGCGCTTCGTCCAAAGAACGCGTTCTGTATTCCCGAGACGTTGCTTCGGCCGGCGTCGGTTCCGGCGAATGTGTTGCCGAGGTTATCCTGAGCGTTGCTCCTGCCGGCGTTCCGTCCGATGAAAAGATTATCGAATGGAGAGGATAGTACCGGATCCCAGCCGATGTTGAACGTACTGTTTGAGTTTAGGGCCCATCCGCTGACGCCACCGCCCACATTGATCTCAACGCCGGCCTGCGGAGCACCGGTCTGGTTGTTTTGAACGATGTTTGCAGCGTAAACACCCTGGACCGAGTCTGCGGTCTGAGCAAAGGCAGCTGTTGTCGCGTGGTGTGCCCGCAACGCGAATGCAGATGGCAGCAGCGGCTCACGATTGGCCGCCACAACGTACGGATCACTTGAACCCGCCGCTCGGTAGCGGACCTCAAGATATAACTTATCCTGAGTGGTAAAAGGCATCGTGGTGAAATCAACCAGCGCCGTGAAAACGCCATTCACGATCCACACGTCGCGGACCGCCGCCGCATTTCCGACCTGTGTCGGCGCGGTTTGTTCAGCATGCAGCACAAGCAGGAGGTCAAAATTTCCGTTCAATGGAGCGCCGCCCGAATCGATCACAGTGCCTCTGTGCTGGAAAATGGTCGTCTGGCCGATGGCTGCCACTACCAAGAAAAAAAGCATTGCTATAGGTGCCGTTCTCTTCATAAAATTGCTTGTATCTCCTGCGGGTGAATATTTCGATCACCGCACTACGCGACGGATCGCACAAAACCGGCTCATTGTTTTGAAAGGCTTGACAGAAAGCATTCCCGAGGCATCTTCCGGGAGACGTGGCCGAGTGTTTTTGCGGCGGGCAAGGCAGAGCTAGTTTCAGCAATTTCCTGTGCTATCATCCGTCAGATCTTTTATGGCTACAGAAGTCACATTGCTCTTGGAAGAACTTGGGAGAGGCGGGAATTCGCACGATCGCGAGACGCTCGATCGCCTGCTGCCGCTTGTTTATAATGAGCTTCGCAGACTGGCCGGCAGCTTCCTGAACCGCGAGTATGCCGTGTCTATCCAAACGACCGAGCTCGTTCATGAGGCTTATTTCAAGCTTACAAATCAACGGTCAGTCGATTGGTCGAATCGCGGCCAGTTTTTTGCGATCGCTGCCCAGGCGATGCGTCGGATCCTGATCGATGCTGCCCGTTCCAGGCAAGCGGTTAAACGCGACGCAGAAAAGCTGCCGCTTGATGACGCTCCAACGATCTCGGTCGAGGTAGATCGCAACCTTTTGGATCTGGATGAGGCTCTCCGCGACCTTGCTGACCTTGATCCCGATCAGGCCCGCGTGGTCGAACTGCGGTATTTTGGCGGACTCACTATTGAAGAAACTGCTGAAGTGCTGAAGATCTCGCCGGCGACAGTGAAACGCGAATGGTCGACCGCCCGAGCGTGGCTTTTTGATCGAATACAGTCGACGTGATCCGAAATTCGGAATATTACCGCGTAGCGTTTCAGACTCTTTATGAACCCCTCAAATTGGAAAGTGACCAAAGAAGCCCTCGCGTCCGCGATGGAGTTAGGCGGCGACGAACGTAAAGTATTTCTGGCGACACTTTCCGCGGAGATCCGTGCTTCGGTCGAGCGCCTGCTCGCGGCGGATGCGAAGGCCGAAGGGTTTATCAGCGAACCCGTGCTTGTCGAGCGCGGTGCAGTAGCGGCCGGCCGCGAACCCGAAGCCGAAGAAGGTCAGATCATTGACGGTTACCGCCTTATCCGAAAGATCGGCACCGGCGGAATGGGCGCGGTTTATCTAGCTGAGCACAGCGGCGAAGGTTTTAGCCATAAGGTCGCGTTAAAGCTGATCAAGCGTGGGATGGATACGGACTCCGTTCTGAAGCGCTTCCTGATGGAACGAAGGATCCTGGCGAACCTAGAGCATCCCTATATCGCCAGAATGCTTGATGGCGGATCGACAACCGGCGGCCTGCCATATTTCGTGATGGAGTACGTCGACGGTGAGGAGATCCGCAAATATTGCGACATGCATAAGCTCGGCCTGGTTCAACGGCTCGAATTATTTCGCAAGGTCTGCGATGCGGTCGCAAACGCCCACCAGCGGCTGGTCGTACATCGCGACCTTAAGCCTACGAACATCTTGGTAACGAAAGATGGTGAGCCAAAGCTGCTCGATTTCGGCATCGCCAAATTGACCTCTCCGGACTGGAACGCAGAACTTAATGAAGCGACTATAACGCAGTTCCGAGTAATGACGCCGGAGTATGCGTCACCCGAGCAGCTTGCGGGCGATGCCACAGCTACGTCGACCGATATCTACAGTCTCGGCGTCGTGCTTTACGAACTGCTGACAGGCGAACGTCCACATTCGACCCGCGGTAAAACCCCGAAAGAGATAGTCGAAAGCGTTTTGTCGAAGGAGCCGGCAAAGCCTTCGACCGTTTGGCTCGAGCGGCCCGCAACAGAGACCGACGACACCAGTTTCAAGAGATCAGATCCTACCGCCTCCGACGATCGGTCAACCCGTCAAACGCCGCGATCGGTCGAGCCCGCTCATCTTCGTGGAGATCTCGACAACATAATATTGAAAGCGATGCGTCGCGAACCCGAGCGACGCTACCGTTCTGTGCAGGAGTTTTCGGAAGATATTCGCAGGTATCTCGCCGGGCTGCCCGTCACGGCGACGGCGGATTCGAAACTCTACCGCTTCAAAAAGTATTTCCATCGCCACCGGACGGGAGTGGTCGGGACAGCGGCCGCCCTATCGCTATTGATAGCTGCGATGGCCGTTACCGGTTGGCAGTACACAGTCGCAGAACGGGAACGAGCCGCCGCTGAACGCCGGTTTACTGATACGCGGTCGTTAGCTCGGAGTGCGTTGTACGAGATCTATGACGCCATCGACGCTGTGCCCGGCACGACCACGGCAAAGGCATTGCTTGCCACGCGAGCCCTTGAATATCTGGACAGATTGGCTGCCGAGGGTTCCAATGACCCGTATCTTTTGACCGAGCTTGCCGACGGCTATCAGCGGATAGGTGATATTCAAGGTGGTTACGGACGCGCAAATCTCGGCCAAACTGCCGAGGCCAAGATCAGTTATGCAAAGGCCCGCAGCCTTAGAGAAGCGGTCGTCGCAAGCGGAGCGAAGGATCCGAAGTTTCGATTCAAGCTGGCTATGGCCTATGCAAAAACCGCCGAATCGGACCTACTGGAATCCAACGTCCAGGGCTATTACGAGAATCACATAAGATCGCTTGAGACCTTTCGGTCACTTGAGACGGAGCTTCAGGGGGACGAGGACTACCTTTTTGAACTGGGGGCAAGCCATGCCAACGCGGGCCGGGCGGCAGGCTCGGTGGGCAGAGTCGAGGAGGGCCTTGAACTACTGAACAAGGGCGAGGAGATACTTCGCGGCCTCTATGAAAGGAACACCGCTGACCTTGTACGAGCGACCGCGGTTTCCACGGTTAACGACTTGATTGCCGAGGTTCTTTCTTCGATCGGCCGAAAATCGGAGGCTCTCGATCATCTCAATAGATCGGCATCTTTTATCTTCCCGCTTCTTGAAGCAAATAGGGAAAATACAGATCTAGCCAGGAACTCGGCTGCGACCTATTATTCAATCTCGATCGCCGAATGCGATCTTGGTCGATACGACAGTGCGCTGCAAAATGCTGATAAGGCGGTCGAAACGATCAGGGGAATTGCCGAACGGGATCCGCAGAATGCTGATCTGGCGAAGGTTTATGCAATGACGCTCTTTGCAAAGGCGAGGGCTTTGGCAAGGGGCGGACGGCCGGCAGAAGGCCTTCCGATCCTCTTCGATGTCCTTGAACGTGCACGCTCATTGCGAACCTCTGACCCGGCAAATGAAATAACGCAGCTTCAAATTGCATACGTCGATGATGAGATCGGCCGCGCGTACCTTGCTATCGCGTCTGCTGAAACTCGTCGTACAGCGAAGTTGGCGACCCTGCAGAAGGCGCGTGCTTCGCTGCAGCAGGCTCTCGATACTTATACTAAATTCGCAAGCTCACTGTCCGGCGAGGACGCTCAGCGCCCGCAATTGGTCGCGGGCGAGATCGCTAAATGCGACGCCGAGCTTGCGCGGTCAAAACTTTGAGCATTTGTTTTTGGTTCGGTCGGATGTGGGAATTATCCGACCGCGGACGGAACCGCATCGCGCGTTCGGTAATTACCGTCAGCCATTTCACGATTAAAGATCAAGATCGCCTGCGGATTCCGGTTGGTAGAGTATTTCGAGGATCTGTAGTCGGCGGATGCGGCCCGGTGCCTGAAATTCGACGGTCGTGCCCTGCGTGCAACCCAGCAGTGCCGTAGCCAACGGTGCCAGCACTGAGATCATTCCTTCTTCAGGCTTGGCCTCCGTTGGAAATACGATCGTATAGATCGTTTCCTCTCGGGTATCGAGGTCGACGAACCGAACCTTCGACCGCATTGTAACGACGTCGGGTGGTATTTCTTCCGGAGCTACCACTTCGGCGAACTGCAAGCCTTCTTCAAGTTTATCTACGTATGCCGCGTTGGAGCTGCCGCCTTCCCGCCGAACCAGTTCGATAAGGTTTTCGAGTCGAGTCTGATCGACCTGCGATATAAAGATCGTCGATTGCATCATTGTCTTAACGTCCTCCACCGTCCCATGCACCTATGTTTCCGACACTCATAGGTACCTCGACCAGCATTCCCATGAATACCAACGTCACCGCCAGAAGCCCCAGCAAAAGAAAAAGTTGTTCTGTGAACATGCCGCCGATATACAAGCCTGCCGCGGCAGCAGAGACCAATAAAATTATGAGTGCATAGATCTTAGCGAACATTTCAACCTCCTATGTGATAGCCGGATGCGACCGGCTTTCACGAACTCCTTCCAACGATGAACTTGCCGTGGCCCGGCTGGAACCCACTTTCGGTCCACCACGGCAGAAACGGCTACGAAATTCCGAAGAAAAGGGGGCGCGAATCCTAACCCCAGTGAAGGTGTCTCGTTAAGCCTGTCGCTTAAGTGGAGAAACGCTGCCAAGCGAACCCGTACATCAAACAGAACGTACATTCTTGCCGCCATTTTCCACCCCGAACGGTACCCCTTGCCGAACCATCAGTCAGATCTATCGCTCAGCCTGTGGAGCCTCTGAACGGTTTACCAAGACCGTCCATAGCGATAATGCATGGATAAGGGCTAGCGTTACCAGACCGACAACAAGGATGCCCCACGCATCAAGTGTTCTCGAATAGATAGAGTTTGCAGCGAAACCTAGAAGCATCAACCACGCGAAAACATAAATTCTCTTGAGCATAATTAACTCCTTTCCATTATCTTTATCTACCAACAACCGTGTGTTGATAGTTAAACTTTAGTTCCTTCCGAAATGACTAAACAGCGTGTTAACACCCATTGCACGCAGGTGTTTGCCTCAGCGCTAGCTCCAACATCAAGACCCGTGGTACCGCGGGCCTTAATTGCGTGATCTCACGCTTACATCTACTATTCACGATAAGTACACTAGTGCTGCGAGGTGGTGATATGACGCATTCGGTGAATCCAGAGGCCGCAAAGATCAAGGCGCTTGAACGCTGGGAAAATGAGGGAGGGCGGGTCGTTTCTCAAGAGTTGCCGAGAGTCGCGTTTGATGTCGTGCCGTCGAAAAACGTCCCGAAAGCTAGCGATCGCAACTCGAGTCGTGGCGACGGTGAGAAGTCAGCGGGAAGATAGGGATAAAACAATGGCCGCGAGTTGGCGGACAGGTAATCCGGCGGTCAGGGATATCGAGCAACAACCGGCCGCGAGTCGGGAGGGAGCGGGATAAATTCCGTCTCGAATGGAACGGGGGCAAAACGTCCCTCCTTCCAATCCTCTTTCGCCTGCTCGATCCGTTCCTCCGAACTGGAAACGAAATTCCACCAGATGTGGCGCTTTTCGGCCATCGGTTCACCACCAAAAAGCACAAGTCGCGTACGGGACGTGCAGGAGACCGTTATCTCATATTGAGGCTTTAGGATCACCAGTTGACCTGCGCCAAATGTTTCTCCTTGCCGAAGAAATTCTACCGATCCTTCCACAACGAATACGGCCCGCTCCTCGTGTTCGGTGGGGATAATGAGCCTCGCACCCTCCTCCATCGACACGTCAGCGTAAAACATGTCGCTGAAAGTCGCGACCTGTGACGCCTGTCCAAACATCGAGCCGGCAATGACCCGTACTGTTTTCCCTTCACCCTCGACGACAGGAAGGTCTTTAGAGCCGTAGTGATGAAAAGCAGGAGAAGCCTCTTCGTGTTCGGTCGGAAGTGCAACCCACGTTTGAATCCCGAAAAGAGCGTTCTCCTTATTTCGGACGGCGAGAGGTGTGCGTTCCGAGTGGGCGATGCCGCGTCCCGCGGTCATCCAGTTCACTTCGCCGGGCAAGATCAATTGTTCTGTGCCAAGTCCATCGCGGTGGAGTATCTGTCCCGTGAATAGATATGTTACGGTGGCAAGGCCAATATGGGGATGCGGTGCAACGTCGAGGCCTTTCCCGCTGCTCAAGATCTGGGGGCCCATCGCGTCGAAAAAGATAAATGGGCCGACCATCCTGCGTTTTGAATGCGGTAGTATCCGTCGCACTTTGAATCCCTCGGTGAGTTCGCGCTGACGGGCTTCGATCACGAGGTCGATCGCAGGAGGGATACCGTCCGATCTATTCGTATTGATATTGGCGTTCATAAATGGTTGTGGTCCCGGAGTCTAATGTTCCTTAGATCTATTTATCCCGCCTGAACGCTGTGACACTCAGGGCGAGCTCCACGCGGTTGTTCAAGCCCTTCTTATCGAGGATGCGACTGATGTGGCCCTCGATCGTACGCAAACTGAGATTCAGTTCTGCCGCGATCTGCTTGTTGCTCAACCCGCGGGCAACCGCCTCTGCCACTCGCCATTCGGCGTCGGTAAGGTCCTCGTCGCGTACAAGGCTGTCCGGTTCGACAGTTGTGTCGCCAAACATTCGGGCGAGGTCCGAGTGTGTCCGTTCGACACGACTGATTATCCCCGCAACGATCGCCGCTAACTCATCCGGTTCGAACGGTTTCGTTATGTAAGCGTCGACTCCCGTCCTAAATCCCTGGATACGGTCAGAAGTTTCGTCCTTCGCCGTGAGGAACACGATTGGAACAAGCCTAGTCCGGGCGTTCGACCTCAGATTGCGAACGAGCTGATAGCCGTCCATCCCCGGCATACGAATATCACTGATTATCAGATCGGGCAGCGTATGTGCGACGTGTACAAGTGCATCGGACCCGCGCCGGGCGGTCGAAACATCGTAACCCTCCGCGCGCAGCGTCTCGGACACGGCTAAAAGCAGCCCCGGATCATCGTCTACAACGAGCAGCCGTTTCGCCATTTTCTTCCCCTAATTTCCGTCTTGCGAGACCGCCGCCTCGTCCCATTTCGGCAACCGCAGCGTAAATGTGCTGCCACGGCCAACTGCAGTTTCCACCAATATACTTCCACCCATCCGTTCGATAACATTCTTAGCCAGGTACAGTCCCAATCCGACCCCTGACACATCTGCGTCCTCGAGGAACTCGGCGTCGTCCTGTGCCTTGCTCATCGCAGCTGAGTGAGGTGCCGGACGACCACGATGAAACTTATCGAAGAGAACCGGAAGATCCTCCTCGGGGATGCCGCGGCCGTTATCTTTAACGCTGATCGATACAGTGTCGCGATGGTCAGCGGCGAAGACCTTGATCGACCCACCGTCAGGAGTATACTTTATGGCATTCTCGATCAAGTTGCTCAGGACGCGCCGCAAGGCCTTCGGATCAGCCCTTACGGCAGGTAACTCCGTCTTACCTTCGTATTCCAGACTATGTCCTCGTTTCGCCGCCGCTATCGTCTCCGACTGCACGCACGAGGCGATAACCTCGTGAACGTCGACCTGACCATTTGCAAGCCTGAAAACGCCACCTTCGATTCTGGATAGATCTAGCAGATTGAGAACTAGATCGATCTGCCGATCACACTCGACCGAGATAGTCTCAAGATATTGACGACGTTTGTCCTCGTCGAGATCTCCGCGAAGTAACAAACGCGTGAGGGCCTTGATCGTCGTCAAAGGCGTTCGGAGTTCGTGCGAAACGCTACTTACAAACTCCGATTTCAAGGTGTCCAACTCTACAAGGCGAGCCCTTCGCTTGACCAGGGCATTCGCCATGGCATTGAAATTCTTCTCGAGCGTAGCGACGCCTTCAGTTTCCTCCGGAGCTGTGGATTCTGCTAACCGCACCGTAAAGTCTCCTTCGGCGATCTTCTGAAGGCCATCATTGAGCCTCTGTAAACGTCTATCCATAACAGTGAGCAAGGTAAACACTCGGCCGGCAGCGATCTCGCCGAAATGCGAAGGATAACACGAGCAGAGTATAGCAAATCATTCATTATCGGTTTCTCGGCGGGTAAACACCCGCATGACCTGAGTGGATTCACCCTCGCCGAACCCATCTGTCACGGATAGACTCAACTTAGATCGTTGCAGGCAGCAGAGGCAAAGAACTTTGAATGCTGACATTTAAACACAGAGGCAAAAAGTATGAAGGAGCCTCAGCTCTCGACATAGTAAAACGACTCGAAGCAGACGCTACGAATTACCCGCACCGCGGACAATCAGTCAGGACTTTCCTCCAATGGTCGCTATCACAGCAGTGTGACGCGGTTCCGCCCAGAGATCTCGACCTAAGCGACGTTCTCGACGACGAGGTGCTCGCTCTGAGCTATCTTTATCTCCGTGATGAATATGGGGCCGGTAAATTGATCAGGCCCCACGGGTAGTTCTCGCAATGCGACCTTAACGATCACGAACCGACTAGGCTCGTAGAGCCGCTGACAGCCCATTATTCTGTATCCTGTTCAAAGGTGGCATTTTGAGATATTCGCCGATCTCTACTTCTGGGTAGATCTCGCTGTATTTTAGAACCTGGGTCGCCCCGATCCTTCTAAATATGTGCTCGCGTTTCAGATCTTCCGCGGCCAGAACGCCCGACGCAGCGATCAATTCGATAAAGCTCTGGATCGTCGCTCGGTGAAAGTTAGCGACACGTTGAGCCTTGTCCTCTACAACCAAACCCCTCATCAGCCTTTCGTCCTGCGTTGCGACACCCGTCGGACAAGTGTTCTTATGACACTGCAATGCCTGAATGCAGCCGGTTGCGAGCATCATTGCCCGAGCCACGTTAACCATGTCCGCCCCGATAGCGATCAACCTCGCGATGTGAAATCCATTGAAGATCTTTCCGGAAGCGATCACGCGTATGTCCTTTTTAAGGTCAAAGCCCCGCAAGGTATCGACCGCGAAAGATAGGCCGTCGCGCAACGGCATACCGATCGAATCCGCGAATTCGATCGGCGATGCACCCGTGCCGCCCTCGCCGCCGTCGATAGCGATGAAGTCCGGCGTTATACCCGTAGTGAGCATCGCCTCACATATCTCTACAAACTCAGCTTTCTTGCCGATACAGAGCTTGAAACCGACGGGTTTCCCGCCGGAGAGGTCTCGCAGCTGCTTGATGAATCGCATCAGGCCTTCCGCGCTGTTGAATGCGGTGTGAGCCGGCGGCGAGTTGACCGTGGTGTGCGGAATGATGTGACGGATCGCCGCGATCTCTTCGGTATTCTTTGCGGCCGGCAAGATGCCGCCGTGGCCGGGCTTCGCTCCCTGCGAAAGCTTGATCTCGATCGCTTTCACATTGTCCATGGAAGCCTTCTTTCGGAAGAGTTCGGGACTGAAATTTCCAATTTCGTCTCGACAACCAAAATACCCCGTGCCGATCTGCCAGATCAGGTCTCCGCCATGTTTGAGGTGATATGGGCTGATGCCGCCTTCGCCAGTATTCTGTGCAAATCCGCCCATTTTCGCACCCGCGTTCATCGCAAGAACTGCATTCTTACTCAAGGAACCAAAGCTCATTCCCGAAATGTTTAGTCGGCTCGCAAGATAAGGTTTGAGGCAGTCTTTGCCGCCGACCAGAACCCGCTGTTCCTGTTCAAGATCGACCGGGTTTGCCGCATATATCGAGTGTTCGATCCACTCGTAACCGGACCGGTAAACGTCCCACTGCGTCCCGAAAGGGCTGGTAGACGTCTCGTTCTTTGCCCGCTGGTATATAACGGAACGGAAGAGACGGTTGATCGGCTTTCCTTCAGTATCCGTCTCAACGAAATACTGCATTATTTCGGGCCGAACCTTCTCCAGCATGTAGCGAAAATTTCCGATGATGGGGAAGTTACGTCGGATCGTTTGCTTTTTCTGCACCATGTCCATGATGCCGATCACTACTATCGGGCCGACCAGAAGAAGTCCGAGTAAGAAGTAAGGGCTTACGATACTCAACAGCGCGATCACCGCGAGCGACGCGATCGATGAAAATATAAAGATGTTTCTAACACTCATATAAAAAATGTTGTGGCCAAGATGGCCCCTGATAATCTGGAATAAGTTTAGAAATCTTTGCCTGCCGTTTGGAGAGTGTTAACACGTGACGGAAGCGCGCGTTCCCACCTGATTCCGAACACGTGATCGCCGCACTGCTCACCGTAGAGTCGATTCCAAAGGTCGGATGGAGAAGTCTAGGGATGCACCCGTGTAAAGACAAAAAGGCGTTCCAACCGAATCGTTGAAACGCCTTTGAATAATGGAGCCGGTGATAAGACTCGAACTTACGACCTGATGATTACAAATCAACTGCTCTACCAACTGAGCTACACCGGCTTTTTGGTTGTATCGCCGTGGGGCGGGCGAACGGAAATGATAGCAAACGGGCGATTGAGTGTGCAAGATGGAATATTTAGACAAGTGTGTCTGAATTCAAGATCAGAGGCGCCGGTCCTATTAGTACTGTTGCTGTTAAACAATGATGGGCACTGCAAAATATTTATTGACGCTAGGTGCATCGGGGCGATATTATAGTGAATGCCAGATTCGGCAGTCCTTATTTGCCGGCATTCCTACTTGTCTTCAGGAAAACTTCCTTTCAACCGGATTCCGATTTCAAAGATCACAGGAGAAAATCGTGAGATTTCAAGCATCACTTAAACGCGTTAGTTCGGCTGCAATTGCGGCTGCCGCTTTGTTTTCAGCGGCGGGAGCGGTTTCGGCTCAGTCGACCATCGGCACTCGTCCGATGTCGGTCGCTGAACGAAACAACCTTTACTGTGCAGGCTACGTTCAGACGTCGCCGCAGTCCACAGCGAATCGCATCGTCGGTGCGGTAGGTGAGGCCGACGGCTTTGTCTATTCGCAGCCGAACCACGTTTACCTGAACATGGGTGCAAACAAAGGCGTGCAGGCCGGCCAGATGATGTCCGTGATACGTCCGCGCGGCAAGGTCGATTCGAAATGGACCGATAAGAACTATCTCGGCTTTTACGTGCAAGAGGTGGGTACCATCGAGATCGTTCGGGTGAAATCCGACGTCTCGGTCGGCCGGATCACCACCTCGTGCGATAATTTCCTTTTGGGTGATCTCGTCGTTCCATATTCGCCACGAACGAGCCCGATGTATGTTGATCGCCCGGCTCTCGACCTGTTCGCGGACCCGAGCGGCAAAGCTCGCGGACGCCTGTTCATGGCTCGCGATAATCAGGAAATGGTCGCACGCGATCAGATCGTTTACATCGATCTCGGTGCTGAGGACAATGTCCAGATCGGCGATTACCTGACGATCTTCCGGCCGCTCGGCAAAGGCAACATCCTGCAGGGACCAGACGAATCCGTAAGTGCACGTGAATCGGACTTCGCAAGTCTCACGTACAAGGGCGGCCGATTTTCAAATCAGGCTGCACGCAAGACAGGCGACGAGGCTCGCGGAACTGTCGTCACGACGAGCCGTGCAAAACGCAATCGCCCTGAGATAAGAAAGATCGTCGGTGAGATGGTCATTCTAAACGTGAAAGAGAGAACGGCAACCGCCGTCATCACGCGTACGGCACAGGAGATCCATACGGGCGACTGGGTCGAGGTTCAGTAGAAATCCGACTTCGCAAAAACAACGGAGGCTGCGGTCGAAAGATCGCGGCCTTTTATATTTCGGAATCGATCTTCGCGGCGTGTTTCTTGCTTAGAAAATACTTCAGATAGTCGTACATCGACCAGATCGCGAGCAGCACCGATACCCACAGAGCACCGCGTCCGACCAGGTAGCCGAAGACCTTCCAGTCGTTCTGCGTGATCGTAAGTTTCAGCAAATTAGAGAATGCCGTTTGTACCTCGGCAACTTCCCAAAACTTTATCGCGGGATAATCCAGTCCGAAGTTCGAGACAGGCGGTGTTCCGTTCGCAGCGGCGATGAGCAGAGCGACTATCGCGACGCATTGCGCCCACATCTTTATCTTGCCAAGCGTCTGTGCCTGTATGATGATTCCCTCGGCAGCAGCGACAGATCGCAGGCCCGTGACGATAAATTCGCGGCCGACGATGATGACCACTGCCCATGACGGTGCGAGCTGCTTTTCGACGAGCACGATCAACGCTGCCGACACCAAGAGCTTGTCCGCGATCGGGTCGAGAAATTTGCCCAGCAGCGAGACCTGATTGCGGCGGCGGGCGAGATGGCCGTCTAAAATGTCCGTGAGCGAGGCCGCCAGGAAAATACCGATCGCAAGTGCGTATCCGCTGATGCCGAACCACTGCTCCGACACCGGTGTCAGCAGTGCGACCACCAAAAGCGGCACGATCACGATCCTGGCAAACGTTAGATAATTAGGCAGGTTCACGGGTTCTGCACAAAGTGTATTGCCTGCGGTCGCAAACTTCAAGAATCGCGTAGTTACCAAATGTAAAGGAGCGGCCAACCGCTCCTTTAACGCTTGACGAGTTTGTGAAATGTTTATGTGATGAAACCGAGGTTCGATGTCGGGAAGTTGCCGATATTCGGGAATACCTCGCCGATCTGGTTCTCCGGCAAGCCGTACCATCGTGCCAGCGTAGCAGCGTATTGCTCGACGGATGTTGTCGGTATCCAACGTCCGCGCGAACCGGTGCCGGTATTAGTATCGTCGGGCCCGCCGTTGACGAGCGTCGGAAACGGTGTTCCGTTCGGCGTGTTCATTCCGTAAAAGTCACCGCCCGCCACGGCACCGCCGATCACGAACATATGGTTTCCCCATGCATGATCGCTGCCGACCGTGCCGCCCGTGCCCGCAGGGTTAAGCGTTCGATTGAAATCACTGAGGGTAAATGTCGTCACGTCGTTAGAAACTCCCTGAACGATCATCTCGTCGTAGAAAGCCCTGACTGCTTGGCTGAATTGGCTCAGCAAATTGATATGAGTATTCAGCTGATTATTGTGCGTGTCGAAGCCGCCGATCTGCACGTAGAATATTTGCCGGTTCACGTTCAGATCCAGACGCTTCTTGATCAGTCTGGCGACCTGTTTCAATTGCAGCCCGATCGCACTGGTCGGAAATGTAACGGTCACTTCTTGCGAGGTCTGCAACGCTGTGTTGGCCTGCATCGCCAGGTCCGTCACATGGCTTGCAGCAGCAACAAAATTCGATTCGAGATCGAGCGTTCGCAGCTGATTGAAGGCGTTTCTTCGGGCAACCGACGCCGCGGTGTTGTTAAATCCGGTCGGGTTCAACACATTCGCCAGCGAAGTGTTCGCGTTGTTGATCGCCATCGGCAGCGTCGTTTGACCTGCGGTAAACAGCTGAGCACCGGAGATCGATGTGATCATCGGCACCAGGCCATTAGGATTTTGCCCCTGCGTTAACCGATCGGAGATTCGCCCGCCCCAACCTGTGAAGGCCGTCGTGCTCGAGATGCTCGTTTGGCTTTGTGCGACCTGATCGGAATGTGAGAACAACTGGTACGGCTTCTGAACCGAGTTGTTCTGGTATTGGGCCTTTGTCATCGGTGCGACCAGAGTGCCGCAGTTGGTGACAGCTGCCATCTTTCCCTGTGCCCATAGTTCGTGAACCCCGTTGTTGATACCGCCCGTCACGGGACCCAGAGCCGGATGCAGTCCGTAGGTCAGCCCGCCGATTCTCGGAACGGCGATCGGCAGTAATTCCGCCTGCGGGATCGCAAGTCCCTGCGGTTGGCGTGCAGCTGCGTATGCCGCGTAATTGCTGACGTTCGCGTCGTTGTGGTTCGGGATAATGACGTTGTTTCCGTCGTTTCCGCCCGACCAATAGACGAGCACTAAGGCCTTATAGTTCTCGCCGCCAACGCTGTCCGAGTCCTCGACCTTTTGAGCGAGGGTCGACATCATTCCGAGGTGCTGGATCTGCGTGGCAAGTGCTGCCATGCTCAGGGCACAGCCTGACTTCTTCAAAAATTCGCGTCGTGAATTATTCATCGTTGTTACCTCTGCACCTGGAATTGCGACGAAGTCGCTACAAGATAAATGGCTGCCTGGGCACGGGCCAGCGGGTTCGTCGATGCGACCGCGGTGAACGCCGGCAGTATCGTCGAACGCATCTGCGGCGACATCGTGTTGTGCAGCATTCGGTGGTTCAGCACGTCGAGCAGCTGATTACCGGTGGGATCGGCAGCGGCAAGTGCTTGCATCTCTGCAAGGTCAACGCGAGTTCCGTTCGGAGCATTCTCACTGACGGCGATCTGTCCGAACGTGATCGTATTAACGACATTCGCTCGGGCGATCGCAGTTCCGGTCGTCATGATCCCAAACTCGGGTCCTAGCAGGGAAGTGCCCGGTATTACATAATCAGGCGGGTAATAATTAAAGACCGTCGGCGAATTGAACGGGTTCTGTGCGAGCGGGGTCGTGTAATTCGTAATGAAACCGTCGCTCATGCCCGTCAGATTCGATGACTTAACGTCCAAGGCCCGGAGGATATTCGTTACAAACTGAACCGGCTCACGGAGCTTACCGAAGTTCGGATCCGTCTTTACATCGCCCCGAGCCTCGGGATCAAGTAAGATCGCTCTGATCACCGACTTCATATCACCGCGGACGCCCATCCCATTGTTGTTAAAAGTCGCAGCAACGCGTCCCACGTAAGCGGGTGACGGATCACTCGTCACCAGATGCTGGATCAGCAGCTTGCTGACGAACGGGCCGACGTTCGGGTGGTGGAAGATGTTGTCGAGTGTCTGATCCAGCGAAGCGTTCGCGTAGTTTATCGTCGCTGTCCCGGTGCAGCCTGTGCAGGCGGGAATCGTGGAATTCGGTGCATTCGGATAATTTAGCAGCGTTTTCGCGGTAATGTTGTGATTATTCGCGTTCGTGATGACCATCGGGTCTTTGTAGTTCACGATGCTCGGAAGCGAATTCGGACACCCGACATTGCAAAACGTCCAGCCCGTCAACACCTTTGTGAAATTATCGACCGTTTCCTGGTCATAGGTCGGGATCGGGTTTCCCTGGCCGTCTCGCATCAGCGTGCCGTCCTGGTTCAGCATAAACAGTCCGATAGTGAAAAGCTGCAGTATCTCTCGCGGATAATTTTCGTTCGGATTGTTTCGTGTGCTGCGTGCCATGTCGAGATAATTGCCCATCCCGGGATTCAGCGTCATGTCCTTCATCAGATCGCGATAGTTTCCGAACGCGTTCTTTGAAAGGTCTTTGTGATAAGCAAGCATCCAGCTTGATTGCTGTGTGTCGACCCCGGAAATAACCCAGATCTGCGACAGTGCCCATGCGATCTTATGCCGGAGCTGAGCGTCTCCGTAGAGAGCTTCCTTGAAGAACCACGTCTGCACTGGATACATCGAATAATAGTCACGGAAGCATATCCGCCTTTCCGCCGTGCCTGATGCGAACATGCCGCAGCCAAGCACGGGATCTTCAGTATTTGTGGAACGGAGCGGAATATCAGGATAAGGAAACGCAGCCGATGGATAAGGGATCTCGAATTGTTCAGCGAGATAAGTCCGAACACCGATGCGGCGAATTCGCTGATCCAGAGCCTGATTCGGCCCGAAGCCCGCCTGCTCTAAGAAACGCATACGGTCGCCCGACCAGCGGTACGAAACGTATTCCGGCGACGGTTGCTCCTTAGCCGAGATCGTTCCGGGCTGCGTAGCCGCGTCTTTCAGTGAGCCACCCGCATGGCCGTAACCAAGCCTGCCGGGCTCGCTTGCCATCCCACGCCAGGTGAGTCTAAGGTGCACATCTCCCTGAGTGATCGGCTCTCGCCACAGGCCAAGCTCGTCCGTAAGCCTGATCGTGACGGCATACACGCCGTCGTAGCCCTTTATCTCAAGCGGAGTAAGATCGATCACCGGGAAGCGGTAGTTCCGGCCGGCCGCATCGGTCACATTGACGCGGAATGCGTTCACGCCTTCGCCTTTCATCAGGTCCAGATTCGTCGCAAATATTACGACGTCCGAACCCGGTGCAAAGGCATCTAATTGGGACTTTCGCGGATCGGTCCGGCCGATATTTCGTGTCGCCGGCACCGATAGTATTCGCTTGGAATTTTCCTGACGCAGAAGCACGGGCTCGGGCGAATTCGGGTCCGGATCTGCCTGACCGAGAACGGGCAATGACGTTAGTATCACTGCAATTAGTGATAAAAGCCCCCAACGAGTTTTCGTCCCTGTGCGGACCATACTCTCTCCTCCTGATTTTGACGTGACGTTGTTGTGATCTGACCTATTGAACTAACGACCGGTGAGTAAAATTGGCGTCGTTAAAAAATGTTTTGCTAACCAAATCTAGACGATTTCGCCCGAAAGTTCAATACTTTTCTTTTACCGAAAAAGCCGCCGTGGAAGGTGTTTTTAATACGCAATAAGACGCTGCATTCCGGCGTTTGGTCGAAAAATAACTCGCGATTTGTAAACGCGTCCCGGCGGCAATAATATTGCCCGTATGCCGAGGCAATTTTCGATCGACACGCCCGCGAACTTCAGCTTTCGTCATACGGTTTACAGCCATGGTTGGAGCGATCTGCCGCCCTTCGAGGCCGACGAGGAGAACGACACGCTGACCTGCGTGCTTGCGGCAGCAGACGGCCCGGTCACAGCCATCCTTAGTGCAGGCGATTTGACGATCGATGTCAGCCTTTCGCGGGCAGTTCGCCGAACGGAACGGATCGCCGCGGCTCTTCGCCATATTTTTCGGTTCGACGAAGATCTGGACAAATTCTACGCAATGGCCGCGGGGGTGGAAGGCTTGAACTGGGCCTGCCAAACGAACGCTGGCCGCCTTCTTCGATCCCCGACAGTTTACGAGGACCTAGTCAAAACAATGTGCACGACTAACTGTTCGTGGTCCCTCACAAAAAAGATGACTGCGAATTTGGTCGAAAAGCTTGGCGAGCAGGGCCGCGACGACAGACGGCTTTTCCCGTCGCCCGAAGCGATGGCCTCTGTTGATGAAAATTTCTATCGCGATGAGATCAGGGCAGGCTATCGCTCGCCGTATTTTGTTGAATTGGCAGAAGCGGTTGCGTCCGGCAGGCTTGACCCCGAAATGTGGCTGGACCGGGAAATTCCGACCGCGGAGCTTCGCAAAACGATCAAGTCCGTCAAAGGCATCGGCGATTATGCCGCGGATAACCTTTTGAAACTGCTCGGCCGCTACGATGGTCTGGCCCTGGATTCCTGGCTGAGGGCCGGTTTCTATAAAAAGCACAATCGCGGTAAAGCCTGCGATGACAAAAAGATACACAAGCATTATTCAAAATATGGCGAGTGGAGAGGGCTGGCGATCTGGTGCGACATGACGGAGCGATGGTTCGAAGAAAATGGCCGATCGGTTGAACCAAAGTAAACTTAAGAGCATCAAAAAGCTCAGATTTATAATAAACTTCGCCTGAGATTTACGCGTATTGTATTGAGATGATCGAAGACGGCAAATTTCTTCAGCAGCGTTATCGCATTCAAAAGCAGATAGGCCAGGGCGGAATGGGAGCGGTCTATGTCGCGACAGACGAGCGCTTCGGCAGCACTGTGGCCATCAAGCAGACGCTTTGCATGGATGACAACTACCGCAAGGCGATAGAGCGCGAAGCTCGACTACTCAATAGCCTGCGGCACAATGCTTTGCCGCGTGTCAGCGATCATTTCGTCGAGGACGACGGCCAGTTTCTGGTAATGGAATTCATTCCCGGCGAGGATCTCTACTGCATTCTCGAAGAAACGGGGAAGCCGTTCGACTCCGAGACCGTCATTGGTTGGGCTGATCAGCTGCTGGACGCTCTGAATTTTCTGCATAACCAGAGCGATCCGGTCATCCATCGCGACATCAAACCGCAAAATCTCAAACTGACCGCGAAAGGCCAGATCATTCTTCTTGATTTCGGGCTCGCGAAGGGAAATCCGACCGAGTCGAATAACAAGACCGCCGCCAAGAGTATCTTCGGTTATTCACGCAATTACGCGTCGCTCGAGCAGATACAGGGCACAGGCACAGACCCGCGAAGCGACCTCTATTCGCTCGCCGCGACGCTTTATCATCTTGTCACAGGGATCGCTCCGGAAGACGCTCTGACGCGTGCGATGGCGGTGCTTAGCAATCGCCCCGATCCGCTCGTGCCCGCTCATCTCGTGAACGATCAGGTTCCACGTGGATTTTCAGCGATCCTGTGTAACGCTCTTGATCTTAATGCCGGCAATCGTCCCGCGACAGCCACCGAAATGCGAGCGATGATCGCCGAGCACGAACGCTATGCCGGAATGGCTTTGGATGTCCGGCCGACCAATGAGGCGTACGATGGTGCACTCTTTACGCAGAAAACAAAACTGATGCCTGCAGCGACGGTGCAGGCGGAGCAGCATACGACCGAAGCAAAAACGGCGATCATGACGGACGACGATTCACGTCTGACCGCGGTTCGCTTCGCAAAGATTGACACCGGGCCAGCTCCGCCGCCAACAACTCGCAGGTTCGCATTCGCCGCTGTTGGGTTAGGCTCGCTTCTAATGGTAGGTGCCGTCGGCGGTGCGGTCATGTTCTACGAGCCCGAATACGTTGAACCCGTGAGTGTTGCCGAGCCTGCACCCGCGGCAGAACCGGTCGTAGAACCTGAAGCCCCAGCCGTGGTTGAATTGAATAGCGCTGAACAGGTCGCTGTTTCCGATGCCGCTCCTTCCGCTAACAGCGCGCGTTCCGCATCGCAGCCGCAGCCCCGTTCGGCAGAGATCGCACGTCAGCCTGAGGCTCCGGTGGCGCCGACCCGCCGCGAGATTCAGACACCTGAGGGCAAGATCATCATTGAGGGTGACGGTGAGAAGATCACGATGGGCGAAATGCGGATCGAAGGGAACAAGGTCATCACGCCGCAGGGCGTTTTTGTACTGAAGGAACCGCCGATACCGCCTGATACGTTTCGCCGGGATTTCGAAAAGAACTTTCCCGCGAATAAAATGCAGCAGCTGTCGCCACAGGAACGCCGTGCGCTTATCCGGACGTTTCAGCGTTATAACGTAAATACGGCGGCCCGACCACCGGTACCACCGAAACCTGAACCCTAATTATTGTATGAAGTTATCTATTTCCTGCGATCTTTAGCAGATCGACCGGGAATTGGTTCTCAACGAACTGCAGATGCAGCCGCCTTTTCTTGTCCTTGCCTTCCTGGCGGTTGCACACCACCGCCAGCCCTGAAAAATCGAAGCGCTCGCTGATGAATTTCACGCGGTCGCCGACTCCGACATCGAGGTTCGTAAATACGGCCGCGCCGCTCTTGCTGATGTTCTCGGTCCTGGTCTTTTCTCCCCTGATCTTATCCCGTTTCCCATCAACGAGTGCGAGGTAGAGCTCTATTTCGGTCCAGTACCGCAGATGCTTCCGGGTTTGAAAGCTGCCCTTAGCTTCTTCGATATTCCAAAGGCCGTCTTCATTCATACCGCGAATGCGGTAACTCTGCTCGGGGTTGTCATAGTAGCTGGGCGGCGGATTCTTACCTATGAAAGCAACGCCCACGTGATAACCTTCCCGATCGCCGTCCTTTAACGGCTGGCAGAATTGCACCAGGCCCCAGACCCTGTAAAGTTCCTTGTCATGATCATGGCACCGGAGATGGGTCGGCAGAGCCAGCATCAGCGATACTAGCGTTCCGACCTTACATTCGCGTTCAATATGGAAACCGGCACCGCCGGCCGTATAGCTTAATACGTCTGCGACCTCTTTCCAGGCTTTATTATCGGCGTCTTTTGATTTAACGACGGCAAGCAGCGTGAGATCTTCAGTTTCAACTTTTTGCTTCTTCACTTCAGTAACCACTGACATTATGGCCTCCGACAGATACGTCGAAAATTAAATTTTAGTTTTAAATATTGTTTTGCTGCGGCCATTTAAGAGTCGATGCCCTGCAGTGGAAAGAAATGGTCGATGAATTCGATGTGCAGCCGCACGATGCCATCAGGGCCTACGTGCTTTCCGCGAACAATGGAAATGATCGACATATTGTGCCGTTCACTGTTGACCCGCAGGAACGAGCCGGGCTCAACATCGAACGAGGTGAACACGCTTGCACCTCCGAGACTGACGTTCTCGGTCACGCTGATCTCGCTTGCCGCGATCTCACCCGCTTCGTCAAGTAGTTCCAGAACGAGCGATTCGGGTATCGAGAACCTCGTGTGTCGCCGTGTAGACGCGGGAACATCACTCTCATCCTGGACGATCGGGGCATCAACGAGTTCCCATAGGCCTCCGTCCGCCCGCTCTGAAAGATCATATAGCTTCGCCGGATCTTCAATATAGCTTTGCGGCGGGTTCTTCCCGATGAACGCAACGCCGACTGCATATTCCGCCGCCGCGGGATTTGATCCCAGCTGGATGCACCGGCGAACGAGACACCAGATCCGGTACTGCGGCTCGAGATAGTCGTAGCACCTTAGCTGCCGCGGCATCGGCATGCTCAGCTCCAGCAAACGGCCGCGTTTCACCGGGCGTTTCAGCGTGAACGCCGCACCAAAGGCCGAGATGTCTTCGAGCCGCGTTATCTCGTTCCAAGCGAGTTTATTATCGACCTTAACGTCCACACGGGCGGGCAGAGCAAGCTCATAACGCTGAATACGGCGAGTTTCTTTTTCAATTGTAGTTGACGACATTTGGGGCGTTGTTGGAACCAACTAAAAGGCCTGTAAAATCAGCCTCAGGGTAGCGTAAATTGTAGGTGAAAAGTACGGCTTGTGCAGACGGTTAGCCGGTTGCGAAACAGGCCTCGGGCCTGTAAAATAATGATAGCACTAAGAAGTTAAAACTTCCAACTTTTTTTTCAACTGCGATATTGTCTCATCCGCAAGTTCAATCGCCCGCTAAACGTAGGATTAGAAAGGATTTTTTAAATGGATTCGCTATTAGAACGCAATCAGATCAACATCGACGATGAGATGCGGAGGTCGTATCTCGACTACGCGATGTCGGTCATCATCGGCCGTGCCCTTCCTGACGTCCGCGATGGCCTGAAACCGGTGCATCGACGCATTCTCTACGGAATGTACGAGGCCGGCAACACCTCCGGCAAGGCATACCGAAAATCGGCCCGTGCGGTCGGTGACGTGATGGGTAAATATCACCCGCACGGCGACTCGGCGATCTATGACTCCATCGTCCGAATGGCCCAGGACTTTTCGATGCGTTATATGCTCGTCGACGGCCAGGGCAACTTCGGCTCGATCGACGGCGATAACGCCGCGGCAATGCGTTATACCGAGGTCCGGCTTGCCAAGATCACGAATGAGGTCCTCGAGGACATCGAGAAAGAGACCGTCGATTTCCAGCCTAACTACGACGACACACTGCAGGAGCCACGCGTTCTGCCGACCAAGGTCCCGCTACTATTGGTCAACGGATCCGAGGGTATCGCCGTCGGAATGGCGACAAAGATACCTCCGCACAATTTGACCGAGATAATCGATGCGACGATTGCCGTCATCAAGAATCCGGCGATCACCGCAGACGAGCTTATCAAGATCGTACCCGGCCCCGATTTCCCGACGGGCGGCTTCATCTACGGCCGCGAAGAGATACATCGTGCGTATCGCGAGGGTCGCGGCGTCATCCAGATGCGTGCCAAGGCCGCTGTCGACCGTATCGGACGCGGCGAACGCGAACGCGATGCGATCGTTATCACCGAGATCCCGTATCAGGTCAACAAGGCTCGTCTGATCGAAAAGATCGCCGAGCTGATGCAGGAAAAACGGCTCGAAGGCGCTTCTGAGATCCGTGATGAGTCGAACCGCGAGGGTATGCGGATAGTCGTCGAGCTGAAACGCGATGCCATTCCGCAGGTCGTCCTGAACAAGCTCTACAAACTGACGCAGCTTCAGGCCTCGTTCGGCATTATCAACATCGCGATCGTCGACGGCCAGCCGAAGCTGCTGACGCTCAAGGGTATGCTCGAGGCGTTCGTTGCCTTTCGTCGCGACGTCGTACGCCGCCGCACTGAGTACGAACTCCGCAAGGCTCAGGCCCGTGCACATATCTTAGAAGGCCTTAATAAGGCGATCGACGCTCTCGATTACATCATTCCGCTGATCCGTAATGCTCGTGCGGTGGATGAGGCCCGTCAATGGCTGACCGGAAACTTCGCGACGCTTGATGAGGTCAAGAAATGGCGCGGAATTACCGGCAATAAGTCGGAAGATGCATTTTTGAAAGACCTGCGAAAGGTCATCGCCAGCCTTGAGTTTACCGATATTCAGGCACAGGCGATCCTCGACCTGCAGCTTCGCAGGCTGTCTGCTCTCGAACGGCAAAAGATCCTCGACGAATACGAGGCGATCATCAAGTTGATGGCCGAGCTCGAGAATATTCTTCAGAATGAACCGGTCTTGCTTGGCGTTATCACCGAAGAGCTTTTGACGATTAGAAAGGCCTTCGGCGATGAGCGACGAACCACGATCATCGATGCCGGCGTCGAGCTGACCATCGAAGACCTGATCCCGGACGAGGACGTTGCGATCACCGTGACCAACGCCGGCTACATCAAGCGAACGCCGGTCTCGACATACTCACGTCAGGGCCGCGGCGGCAAGGGCAGGCTCGGTGCGACGGCGAAGAACGACGATTTCGTCGAGAATCTGTTCATCGCTTCGACTCACGCGTACCTGATGATCTTCACTGACGACGGTCAGGTTTACAAGATCAAGGTGCACGAGATCCCTGAAGCGGCTGCGGCAGCTCGCGGAAAGGCGGTCGTGAACCTCGTTCAGATCTCAAGCGAGCGAAAGCTCGTTGCGGTGATGCCGATCCGCGATTTCGAGGAAGAGGTCTACCTCACGATGGTCACGCGAAACGGCGTTATCAAAAAGACGGCGCTTTCCGATTACCAGAACATCCGTGTAACGGGCATCAACGCCATCAATATCGACGAAGGCGACGAACTGCTCGACGTTATTCGGACCGACGGCAAAAAGCACATATTCATCGCGACGCGTGACGGTATGGCTGTCAAATTCAATGAATCGGACGTCCGCCCAATGGGCCGTGTCGCACGCGGCGTTCGCGGCGTGAATCTGCGAAAGGGCGATTATGTCGTTTCGGTCTGTGCGGTCTCTGCCGACGGCAGCGAAAAGATCCTGTCGGTCTCCGAAAAAGGTTTCGGAAAGCAGACTCAGGTCGCAAGCTACCGACTGACCAAACGCGGCGGTATCGGCGTCATTAATATGAAGACGACCGAAAAGACCGGCAAGGTAGTCGCGGCGTTCCCGGTCGATGACGACAGCGAGATCATGATCATCACACAGCAGGCGAAACTGATCCGCCTGGGCGTGGACAAGATCCGCGAGACGGGCCGCTCGGCACAGGGCGTGACCTTGATTCGCTGCGGAGACGACGACTGTGTCACAAGTGCTTCGCTTCTCGCAAGCGAAGGCGAAGAGGAAGACGACGATTAGGACCTAACTGATCGGATGTAAATGGCAAAAGCCCGTTCGGTTAAAACCGGACGGGCTTTTTATTCTTACGCCACTGTCTAAGTTACATGCACGTCCACTGCCTGCCGATGACCATCGCGGGTGCACCGGAGCCGCCGGGTTGGCACGGTGTGGTGTCACGGCGGCAATTCGCACAATAGACAAATGTTCCGTTCTCACGACCGGTCGGCAGTGCATTATGCTGCAGCGTCGGCATCTGAATTGGAGCGTTAAACTGAACGTCCGTACCGAACAGCGTCGGGTGTCCGCGGACCTGGCCTTCAGACGGCTGTCCGGTCATGAATACCACCGTCGCCCGCCCGAACATCGTCTTCTCGGCACCGCGGCAGCCCAGTATGTGCCCGTCGTAGCAGAATCTATCGCCCGTGGAATAGACCCGCAACCGCTCGTCGGCTGTGAAGGCATTCCCGTCAAAGAAATTCCCGGTCGAAACGAACGTCCGTCTCGCATTAAAAATGATCGGATTTCCGAAGGCCGAATTGCTCATCGTTATCGGATAGGAATAATCGCCGGCCATAGGATTCTGGACCGCGTTATACACCAGCGACCGGGTCATCGCCTCGGTCTGTGAAGACACGATGTTGATGCCGCCGCTGTCGAGAATGTTAAGAAATGTGCCGCCCAGAGCATTCGCAAAACCGCCGCCAAACGTGTCCTGTATCAGGATGCCGGCCGCCCGCTCAAAGTGCATCGAGTTGCCGTTCTGTCCGGGCCGTACCGCGGGATTGATAAAGACCGTTCCCTCGACCTTCCAGTCGGAATTTCGCGTGTCCGTGTAGATGCCCGAATCGCGGTTAAATATGAACCGGCATTCCCTGACCTTCACATAGTCGAACTGCCATTGGAGGTTCGTCTGCGGCAGTCCGTAAGCATAGATCCCGCGGAAAAAGCTATGAAATACGACGCGTTCGAATACTATGTCCTGCGTCGAATCGTAAGCTCCGGTTGCCTCAACACCATACGTGTTCTCGTTTGAATCGGCGATCAGCTCGATGTCCCTGAACGTTATCTTTTCCGAACATTCTCCGATCTGAAAAAGAGCCCTATTGCTGCCGGACAACCTTATCCGCGAAGGATTGATGCGGGCGAGCACGCTCGTCGGTGATCGTGACGCAAGGCCGTTTGTGCCCTGAATGGTGATGCCTGACGGCACGCCGATATTGCCGGTGACTAGATAGTCGCCATCGGGAAACGTGACCACCCCGCCGTTTTTTGACGCAACGTAAGCCATCGCGCTTTTTACCGCGATCGTGTCGTCCGTCCGGCCGTCACCGACGGCCCCGAAATCGCGTATGTTATAGAATCCGCCGTCACGAGCGTCTGGTTCTGCAGGCCAGTTGTAGGTCACCTGTCCGGTGTGCTGATCCCCTTGGAACGAGATGCGATAGTTCTTGTCTTCGCCCTCAAAGCACCACTTGAACGTCGCCGGATTTATCCGAAAGACCGCGCTCGCAGCCGAACTATTGACCAAGCTCGTTCCCGTACCACCGCAAGCGGTGACCTTGAGCGGCGTCGAACGGTCTAGATCTGTTACGGTGATCTGCGTCGTCGGCGGTGCAAAGCGCACGGCACAGGTCGTGGAACGATGGTCCTTTGGGACGCTGACGACGACGTTGTAACCTTCAAATTTGTTCTGTGAAAAAGCGGAGATCGAACAGAATATGCCCATAGCGGCAACTAGCAGGAATTTCTTCATAATGCCTGATTATGGCGAATCAGGCAGGGAAGGGCAAAAAAGGAGCTGACGGGTATGGACTAGCTGTTCTCGAAAAGCGTCGGTGCCGACGAGCTTCGCGGCATATCGATCGCAAAATGCTGATACGCGAGACGCGTTGCCATTCGGCCGCGCGGTGTGCGATTGAGAAATCCGATCTGCAGCAGATACGGCTCGATGATCTCCTCGATCGAATCCTTTTCCTCGTGCAGCGACGCGCACAGCGTACCGAGCCCGACGGGGCCGCCGTCAAATTTCTCGATGATCGTCAGCAGCAGCTTACGGTCCATCTCGTCCAGGCCGTACGTGTCGACCTCCATTCGGTTCAGGGCGTCGTTGGCGACGTGTTCGGTGATCTTACCGTCGTGGTCGACCTCTGCATAATCACGAACGCGGCGTAGCAATCTATTCGCGATTCGCGGCGTTCCGCGTGACCGCCTTGCTATCTCATGAGAACCCGTTGGATCGATCGCAACGTCCAAAATTCCTGCCGAACGCTCGACTATCTGCTGTAGCTCTGCGATGCCGTAGAAATCGAGATGAAAGATGATCCCGAACCTGCCGCGGAGCGGTGCGGTGATCATTCCCGGCCGCGTCGTAGCACCGACCAGAGTAAACTTCGGCAGCTCCAGCTTGATAGAGCGTGCGGCCGTGCCTGCGCCGATCATGATATCGAGCGAATAATCTTCCATCGCTGGATAGAGAATTTCCTCGATCGCGGGATTGAGCCGATGGATCTCGTCGATGAAGAGCACGTCGCCTTCTTCCAGGTTGGTGAGTATCGCCGCCAGGTCGCCGGCCTTTTCGATGATCGGCCCAGCGGTCGATTTCAAGGCCGAACCCATCTCGTTCGCGACGATATTCGACAGCGTTGTCTTACCGACGCCCGGCGGTCCGGTCAACAAGATGTGGTCGAGAGCCTCCCGACGCTTCAAGGCCGCCTTCATAAAAACGCGAAGGTTGTCCTTCACCTTCTTCTGCCCGATATACTCCGCCAACTGCGCAGGCCTTAAGCTAGCCTCGAATTTGGTTTCTTCAGCCGAGAGTTCTTCGTCGCGGATGTTAATAGCTGCCGATGTTGTCACTTGATAATCATTTTTAACGCAAAGACGCAAAGACACAAAGGGCAGGAATCATCGCGTCTTGGCACCTTTGCGACTTTGCGTGGAAAAAAAGCGTCAGAACAATAGGCCCTTCGCGTGCAGGGCGAAAATATCCATCGAGAAAGCGACCATGCAGTGCAGGATCAGGCCGAGCCAGATGCTGCCGTTTTTGTAGCCTATCCATCCTAGAAAGATGCCTGCGGCGATGGCGGCGAGCGTTTCGGGCATTGGCTTGCCGAAATGGATCATGCAGTACGGCACGGTCATCACAAAGATCGAATAGAGCCCCATGCTCGGTTTCAGGCTGTGCACCAGGAAACCGCGAAAGAAGAACTCCAGCCCGAAAAACTGTACAAAGTATATCAGTTCCCAGATCAGCAGCGTTTGGCCGATGTAGGGCTCGCCATTGTAGATCTGCAGGAACGGATATTTCGCCGCAAAGCCCTCGGTCAGCGACATCAGGTAAACGAGCGGCAGCATCACGGCCGTGCATGCGGCGAGCAGCTTCCCAAAACCCTTTTCGATGCTGAATCTCAGCCCGAAATCTCGCAGATCAGCACGCCAGACGAACTTTACGATCACCACCGGCACTACGAAATAAAACACGGTGACGATAAAGACCCACCAGCCCAGCCCGGGCAGATTATTCTCCGGCGAATTGAGAATGTATTCGCCGAGAGATTCCAGAACGGAGCCCTCGGTCAACGCGGCGATCGCCCGCTGGTCCTTGAAATAGAAGATGCACGACAGCCCGAATGCCGCGTAAACCAGCGCCAGCGCCGCCCTGCGGTCAAGTATCGCCAGATCGGTCCGTAGGTCGTGGAGAGTTTCCTTGATCAATGGAAGTGCGTGGATCTAATGTCCTTCGTCGGCAATCGAAAAAGCCTACTTCGCCAGACGCTGCAGCGCCGCTCTGAGCAATTTCTGCACGTTCAACTCGGTCCCGTCTTTCATCGCTTGCTGCAGCGCTTTCTCGGCCGCATCCTTTTTGTAGCCGAGATTTACCAGTGCGGAAAGGGCATCGTCAAACACGCCTTCGCCGCCTATCGCGGCTCCCGCGGCCATCGAAACGTCCGCCGAAACTCCGGATGCAAGATCGGCTACCTTGTCCCGCAATTCGATAACCAAACGTTCTGCCGTTTTTCGCCCCACGCCGGGAATTGCCGTTAGCTTCGCCAGATTGTCGGTGCGGATAGCAGCGATTATCTCATCCGCGCTCATTCCCGAGAGCATCGTTATGCCGCTCTTTGCCCCGACTCCCTGCACCGAGATCAGCTTCAGATAAAGCTCCCGCTCGCGCGCCGTCTTAAAACCAAAAAGCTGCAACGCATCTTCACGGACGTATGTGTAGATGCGCAGCGAAACGTCGCTGCCAACCTCACCCAGTTCGTAAAAGGTCGAAAGCGGGATGCTCACATCATAGCCAACGCCGTTCACGTCAATTATGACCGAGTTCGCCTGCTTCTCAATTAATTTGCCCGTCAAAAATGCGATCATGAATTATCTGAAGAAGTTTCACGCAAAGTCGCTAAGACCGCAAAGACATAAAAAGAATGGACGCAATCGGCGGAGAAATCCCAAATCTTACCAATCATTCCTTGAGGTCATTAACCACTCGGCGGATCCCGTCCTTTATCAGGACCACATTAAAATTGATCAAAAGGCCCAATCGCATATCTGCCAGTCGCAGGTAGGTTAGAAGGACCTTGCTGTGTACCGGAGCTAACGCTTCCACCGACTTACATTCAATTATAACTTTATTCGCTACTACGATATCAGCACGAAACCCCATTTCGAGCTTATGCTCGTCGTAATACACCGGAATCGGTCGTTCGCGATGAGTAGAAATTCCGCGAGCGTTAAGTTCATGGTTCAACGCAAATTGGTAGACCGTTTCAAGTAAACCGGGACCAAGTGAGGTGTGAACCTTGAAAGCCGAATCAACAACGATTCTGGCCAGATCGTTTTCATGCATGAGAGGAAAGTTTTTATATAGAGATCAGTCTCGACGGCCAACTGCAGTTTCACGCAAAGACGCCAAGACCGCAAAGTGCCCGTAACAAAATTTAAACTTCCGCTATACATTGAACTCACACCGCGCTTTGCGAGCTTTACGTCTCGGCGCGATTTCCCATTGTTATTTACAAAGGTCGTTCATGAAATAGCAAGCTGCGATTGAGTAGAGTGAGGCCCGTTCCTGGATCTGGGCATCTCTTTGCGAACTTCGCGGCTTTGCGTGAGAACTCGTGAAAGTTAGCAACGATTGCGGAGCTTCCCGAGAAAAAAAATCGACAATTAGGCAAAATTTCGGTTCTATCTACGTCAAGCTATTGACAGCCGCGCGTCCGCGCGTGCGTTTCAAGATTTTCAAACGGTGCAAAATCTCTCTTCCTTGCGCATCGGGGTACGTTTTGATTAAGTAGAAATTTGATGAAGGCAGAAAAGATCTCGGATCTCACCACCAATCGTCTGAGCGTTTATCTTCGCTGCCTCAATGAGCTGGCAGCTGCCGGTGAAAAGACGGTCTCCTCAGATACGCTCGCGCAGCGATTTCATTTGAACTCCGCTCAGATCCGAAAGGACCTGGCGTATTTCGGCGAGTTCGGCGTACGCGGTGTCGGATATTACGTCAAGGACCTGCGCGATCACCTGAGAAAGATCCTCGGCCTTACCATCGACCGCCAGGTCTGCATCATCGGTGCCGGCCGGATCGGTTCCGCGGTGGCTGATTACTACGCATTTAAGGATACTAACTGCACGATCACCGCGATCTTCGACTCAGATCGCACCCGCATCGGAAAAAAAGTTAACGGTATCAAGATCTCTGACGTAAAAACCTTTTCGTCTGTCGTGAAAAAGGATAATATAGACCTAGCGATCATTGCCGTGCCGGCCGAACACGCTCAGCCGGTGCTCGAAATGATCGTAGAAGCGGGCATCAGAGCGGTGCTTAACGTTGCACCGGTCCGGTTAAAGGTCGACGGAGACGTAAAGGTCATCTCACTCGATCTGACAATCTCTCTCGAAAGTCTTTGCTTCTTTCTCGCGGGCAGCGGTGAGAATAACGCAGGCGGCGTGAAACCGAATCAGCGTGGCCGGCGTAAACGTAGTTAGAAATTACAAGAGGTGAGATCTATGCAGTTCATCGGCGTTCTTAAGCGGGTCATCCCATTTTTCCTTACATTTGCTGCCGGCCTTTTCATCGCCAGCTTTTTCGTCACGATCGCGGCGCCGTTCGAGGGCGTTCGCAAGGACCGTTCGCATAAATGGGGTAAATACAATCGCCTCAAAGTTGAGAACGAACGCCTGAAGCGTGAAAATTGCCGCCTTAAGAAAGAGCTTGAGGGCACGGGCTCGCGCACCAGGAGTTCGGCGGTAGACAGCGGCACCGGCTATGGCCACGGTGCCAGCCACCGTAACGCATTCCAGTCCGAACTCGACCTCGCAGTTCCGCCGCCGCCTCCTCCGCCGGCACCGCTTCGCGAGATGAAGATGCGGACAGTTACGATCCAGTAACTCGCAAGATCAGACAAACCACAGGTTAACGCGACCCGGCAGTTGTGTTAATCTGTGGTTTCTTATTTCCATGGACGAACAATCCGCACGAAAACTTATATGCGAGATCGGCAAGCTGCTTTATGACCGCAGCTATGTCGTCTCGTCAGACGGCAACGTCAGCGTCCGGCTTGACGAGAACACGGTTCTCGCAACGCCCACGATGACGTGCAAGGGCCGGATGACCGAGGACTCTCTCGCCTTGACCGACATGGACGGCAAGCCGCTGAGCGACCGGAAAGCTTCGTCGGAGCTAGCGATGCATCTGCTCATCTACAAGATGCGGCCCGACGTCAAAGCCGTCTGTCACGCACATCCGCCGAACGGCACGGCCTTCGCGGTTGCGGGACTTGCCATCGACAAACCGATCTTGTCCGAGGTGATCTTGACGCTCGGCTGCGTTCCGCTTACCGATTACGGGACGCCTTCGACAGATGAACTGACCGAGGCGATGAAGCCCTATGTGACTCACCATAACGCACTGCTGATGGCCAACCATGGAGCGGTGGCGTACGGCGACGACCTTTGGCAGGCATTCGACCGGCTCGAAACGCTCGAGCACACCGCGAAGATCGCGATCCTCGCCAAGGCGCTGGGCGGCGCGAACGACTTACCGCAGGATGCTATCGAAAAACTCATAAATATAAGGGAAAAGGCCGGTTATCTCCGCGAAAATGCCCGTTGCCAGGCCTGCGGCTATCTTCACGACGCCGGCATCACCTGCGATCTCGACGTAAGCTACCCGAACGCCCCTCAGTCCAACGGCCAAAAGGTATCTTTCACCCGCGAAGAGTTGATCGAGCTTTTGAGCCAAGCGGCTAACTTAAGTTAAACTAGCGCACGTCAATTCAATTTCTATTTTCCATTAGAGATCAGGAGCAACAACTAAATGCAGGAAGCATTAGGAATGGTCGAGACGAAAGGTCTCGTGGCAATGATCGAAGCGGCCGATGCGATGGTAAAGGCCGCTAACGTTCAGCTTGTCGGTTACGAAAAGATCGGTGCAGGCTTTGTCACAGCGATCGTCCGCGGCGACGTCGCAGCGGTCAAGGCCGCGACCGACGCAGGTGCGGCAGCCGCACGCCGCGTCGGCGAGCTCGTCAGCGTCCACGTGATCCCGCGTCCGCACTCGAGCGTCGATGAGACCTTGCCGGTCGTAATGAAGTAAGGGATTTGGACTTTGGTCTTCGGACTTTGGACTCCGGACTTCGGAGAAAGACCAAAGACCGAAAACCCAAAACCCAGAATCCAAGACCGCCACTCACCAATGATCATCGGACGCATACTTGGCACCGTCGTCTCCACGCAAAAGGACGAACGGCTGCAGGGCAAAAAGCTGCTCATCGTCAAGCCCGTCAATCTCGACGGCACTGACCAGAGCGGCTATGTTGTTGCCGTCGACACCGTCGGGGCCGGCTTTCACGAGAAGGTGATCGTCGTCGGCGGCTCTTCCGCACGCATGGCTGAGGGCAATAAGGATTGCCCGGTCGATTCCGCCATCATCGGCGTTATCGACACGATCGACTTCACTTCCGAAAACGGCCGCTGATTCAAAATGGGTCCCGGAGATAAAACAAAGAACGCCCTGACCGCGATCCGCGTAGTGCTCGCCGCCGTGCTGTTTATTCACGGCGCGGCTCGGATCTCAAACGGAACGATCGGAGCGTTTGGCGAATTTCTCGGCTCGCAGGGCCTGCCGCTCGGCTTTTACATCGCATGGGCGATCACGCTTTTCGAGCTCATCGGCGGCGTGCTGCTGGCGGTCGGAATGTACACGTGGATCATCTCGCTTCTCTTCTCGTTGCTGCTCGCTGTCGGCATCTACATGATCCACTGGAAAGAAGGCTGGTTCGTCGTCGGGGCCGGACGGAACGGAATGGAGTTCAGTGTGTTGATGATCGCCTGCCTCGCCGCGGTCGCCTACGCAAGCTACAAAAAGCCCGAGCGATCGTTTCGCCGCCGATAATATGCAGATAGCACGCGTCATCGGAACGGTCGTTTCCAGCGTCAAGAACTCCACGCTCGACGGGCGAAAGTTCCTGCTGGTCCAAACGCTCGACGCCGACCTGAAAGAAAAGGGAAGCCCGATGATCGCTCTTGATGCCGTCGGTGCAGGCGAGGGCGAGCTGGTCTTTTGGTGCCGCGGCAAGGAAGCTTCGTTCCCGTTCAAACGCGACGAAACGCCGACCGATTGCACCATCGTCGGCATAATCGACTCAGAATCTCACGTCTTCCGGGGTTAAATGCTCATCGCCAGGGTCATCGGTAACGTCGTCGCAACGCAGAAGAATCAGCGTTACGAGGGCACGCGTATCATGCTGTGCCGCCAAATAACTCCCGAGGGCGACGACATGGATTACACGTGCCTCGCACTCGATTCCGTCAGTGCGGGCGAAGGCGACATCGTTATCATCGCCCAGGAAGGCTGGTCCGCCTCAACCGCCGCCACCGGCCGCCCCGGAGCCGCGATCGACTCCGCCATAGTCGGCGTGGTCGATTACATTGATCTGAACTAACGATGAGTAGTACCGAAAAGCTTGCCGAAAAGATCGCGAGGCTGATCGCCGAGGAGGCGAAGCCTGAAAATGGCGTTGCCCCGATACTCGCGGCACTAGAAAAGATCAATGAAAGGCTCGACAAGCTCGAGTCGGCAGCTGCAAAACCTGCGGTTCCCGCACATTCCCATCCCAGTCTCGACAAATTCTCCATCGCCGAAGCGATCGCCGATCAGGTCTTCGGCTCAAAGGAAAAGGCCTGCACGTTCGAACCGAACGACAGGCCTTGTGATCACTGCTCGATGTGCAGTTCCCGCGGTTTCTAATTAATTCGCATTAGAATTGGTCGCAGGCGGAGCTGCCGGAGCATTTGCAGGAGCTGCAGGCGCCTGCGGTGCTGTCTGCGGCGGATTTTGCTGGCGGCGGAGCGTATTTGCGTCACCTACCGTGGGCACCTCACGCGAGCTGGCGTCCGCTTCAAAGAACGGCTCTTCCTTAAACCCGAGCAGTCCGGCGGTCAGCACGGCCGGGAACGAATTCCTCGTCGCGTTGTAATCGCGGGTCGCATCGTTGAAATCGATGCGGGCCGTGTTCAGACGATTCTCGGTGCCCGAAAGC
Organism: Acidobacteriota bacterium; assembly: GCA_023389035.1. Classification (GTDB taxonomy): domain Bacteria; phylum Acidobacteriota; class Blastocatellia; order Pyrinomonadales; family Pyrinomonadaceae; genus OLB17. Next base: position 190,552 of record JAEWFC010000015.1, on the reverse strand, counting down.
TCGTCCTGCACCTTCATAAACGCCTCGCTCGAGCGAAGCACGGGATACTGCTCTTGCAGCATCAGCAACCGCCCGATCGTTCCGCCGAAGCTGTTGTTCGCTTCGATCACGGCTTGCCGCTGTTCAGGCGTCTTGTCGCCGCCTTCGGCTTGTCCGGGTGCCTGCTGAGCGTTCAGTAGCCTCGAACGCGCCTCAGCTATCTGCCCGAAAACTTCCTGTTCCTGAACGCCGGCCATTTTTGCGGTCTCGACCAGGTTTGGGATCAGGTCTGCTCGACGCTGCATCGCACTTTCAACGTTCGCCCATTTGCCCCTGACATTCTGCTGCTTTGCCGTCAGCTCGTTGTAGCTGCAGCCGCTCAGGCCGAACGCCGCAAACATCGCAATGGTCAATAAGATCGCTCTTTTCATTATCTTCTCCTTTCCGCTAGTTCGTCTAAAATATGTCTGCCAGTTTACTATTGTTCGCTGAATTACTGCTAGCTCTTTACATTGCCGTTTCCGCCTCGCCCTTGGTGTTGACCGCGTCAATGACGCGTTCGATCTGGAACATATATTCCGCAAAGAGCCGGTTTGCCGCGACCTCATCAAGCGGATCGCCGAAATTGTCCTCGCGAATATTGAATATCCTTTCGAAAGGGATACCGTCGAGGCCAAGCGTTTGGACGGTCAATGCCACGATCTCGTGTTTCTTTACCGGCGGACGCACGCCGTGCATGATCAGCACCGCGCGAAATACCGCCGCAAAGCTCGCAAGGCTCTCTGCCATCAAGTGCACAAGCCCTTCTACAGATTCCGACGCGGGAATGTACTGCCGCCGGAGCAGCAGCAGCTTGCTCCGAAGCTCGTATTCCGTCTGATGACGCAAAAAGCGGTCTGATACCTCCAGCCCTTCGAGCACATCTTTGCCGTAGAGGACCTTGTGTGCTTCCTGCATCTGGTGAAACTCGATCGGAAAGACGTCTGACGCGTGCTTAAGTTCCGAGACGGTGAAATAGTTCGGCACCGGATGGCCCATCTTGTGCCATTCACGAACGCACGCATGGGCCTGCCGCAGGTCCTTCGGCGTGATTCGGTCGAGCGCGATCAGCAAGTTGTAATCAGAATGCCGCGGAATGAAATCGCCCGCCGCCGCCGATCCGTAAAGGATCACCGATACCAGATTGCTGCCGTGCGTCGATCGCAGGTCGTCGACAAGTGCTCTAAATTGATTGTTCATTTACCAGCCGCCTCCGGCACCGCCGCCGCCAAAATCGCCACCGCCGCCAAAGCCTCCCCAGCCGCCGCCACCGCCGCCGCCCCAATCTGAGCTTCCGCCCCAACTGCTGCCGCCTGATGACGAAGCATTACTAATACCGCTAAGGATGATCCACGGCAGCACGCCGCCCAATCCGCCTCCGCCGCCGCCCCAGCGGTCATCGTCGTCTCTTGACTTGCCGCCGCGGCCGCGGTTCGACAGCATCAGTATCAAAATGAATAGACCGATCGCCAGACAGCAAAACGTTCCGAAGCTCTCCTCCGATCTGTCACCGATGGTCTCACGTGGTTCGGCCTGCGGGATCGGCCCGCCGCTTAGACGCGTTTCGATCGTGGAGATATACGCATCGATCGTGTCCGAGATGCCTTTGCCGTAGTTTCCGTTGCGAAACTCCGGAACGAGATTCTGTCTCTGCAGGCTGCCTGCCACGCCGTCCGGAAGCTCGTCCTCGAGGTCCTTGCTAATGTGTGTGAAATATTTTCGGTCGTCGACAGCTATGAAAAGCAGTGCGCCCGGGTTGTCGTCAGCCGTTGCTCCGATGCCCCAGCCGCGTGCGACCGCAAGCGAATAGTCAAAGATGTCACGGTCACCGGTCGTCTTAACGACCGCGACAGCGATCTCTACACCCGTCTTCGTCTTGAAATCGCGAAGCTTCGTCTCCAGCTGCTGCACCGTTCCGGCATCGATCACGCCGGCGTAGTCATTGACGTGGCCGGTCGGTTCCGGCAGCGGAGAGGTGTTTTGCGACCAAGGTGTCTGAGCAAAAACAGCTGCACCCGACGCCAGCAATGTGATCAGGATGGCAAAAGCTCGGGATCGCAGGGCTCGGGTTTTGTTGTTCATCAATATTAATTCGTCGATACCGCATTATACGACAAAATCGCACGGCATGTTCCGCCTACCGATCCTCAACTCCCACGACCGTTGCCCGAAACGCACGCATCACGCGTCGGACGCTAGGATGAGCTGACGCGTATGCGATCAACTCCTCTTCGGTCGGTGAATCGGAAAGCACGGGCAGTGGGACCTCATCGCTGTCGATCTCACGGACCGGACGCGAGTACGCTGACACATCTCGTGCCGGTACAGCGGCTGCACCTTGTGAACTCACGGCAGCCGCCTTTTCGTTGACCAGTGAACGGTAAATGTCTTCCGCGCCGGCGATCGGCTTCAGCAGTTCACCTGCACGCTGCAATGCCGATTCGTACGCGGCGTCAAGCTTTTCATCATCGACGTGTTCGAGTTGTTCTGAGCTGATCGGCGGCAGTTTGACCGGAACCGAATCGACAAATGAAAGATCGATGGAAGGCCATTTCGCAGGCTCCGCAGCCTGATCCGCCGCGGCTGCGGTGACCTCGTCGGGCAGGTCAAACTGCTCCTCCGGCGGTTCCAGATCGGAAAGGTCGCGTTCCTGCCAACCGTCGTTCGGATCAGCGGGCGGCTGCGCCGCGGCAGGCGGTTCAGAAATTAAAGTTTTTTTTTCCGGCTCAGCAGGTGCGGCTGATCGGGTCGGTGCCGACGGTGCAGGTTCCGCCGGCACCGAAGCTGACGGTGCGGCCGACGCCTTTTGTGTGGGCTGCGGCGGCACGGCAGCCGGTTCGCCGGCAAGTGCGGCGAGCCTTTCGATGATGCTCTCGATCGGTGCAAGGCGTCGCATCTCAACGAGCTTTACCAGCCCGATCTCAAGCGTGTAACGCGTTTGCGTGGCGTCTTTCAGGCGCGATTCCGTATCGGCGAGCGAGTTGTAGAACCTCACAAGATCTGAGATCGAGAAAGGACCTCCGAGGCTTTTGAGAACGTCAGGTGTGATCGGTGAATCGGACACGAGTTCGGCATCTTCGCCGATCTTATATACCGAAATATCACGGATGACAGCCATGAGGTCGCGGCAAAAATTCCTCAGGTCCTGGCCGCGCGAGACCAGGTCGGCGACGATCTCGAGCATTGCCAGCGACTGCTTTTCCGCGACCGCCGAGACGGCACGCGTCAGCATGTCGACGCTTGCCATTCCGAGAGCCGAGGTCACATCCGCGACCGTGATATGCTCGCCTGAAAAGCTGATCACCTGATCAAAGTTCGATTGCGCGTCGCGCATCGAGCCTTCGCCCGACCGTGCGATCTCGCGAAGCGCGTCGTCATCGACGTTGACCTTTTCCGCATCGGCGATCAGCCTCAGTCGGTCAAAGATCTTTGCGATCGGGATCGTGCGAAACTCAAATTCCTGACACCGCGATGCGATAGTTTCCGGCACCTTGTGGTGCTCGGTCGTCGCCATTATAAAGACAACTTTCGCCGGCGGCTCCTCGAGCGTTTTCAGCAGAGCGTTGAACGCAGGCTTCGATAGCTGATGGACCTCGTCGATGATAAAGACCCTGTAACGATCGCGCGCCGGGTTTACGTTGATGTTCTCGATGATCGTGTCGCGAACGTCATCGATCCCTGTGTGTGAGGCGGCGTCGATCTCCAGAACGTCCATCGACCGGCTTTCCGATATCTCAACACACGACGCACATGCGTCCGCGTCAGTCGTGCGGCACGGCGTAAGGTTCGGCTTGTCGGTTGTTTTGTGACAATTAAGAGCTTTCGCAAGCAGGCGCGCAGACGTCGTTTTCCCGACGCCGCGTGCACCCGAAAAAAGATAGGCGTGATGCAGGCGGTCGTACTCCAGTGCATTACGCAGCGTCTGCGTGATATGCTCCTGACCCGTTACTTCTTCAAAGGTCTGGGGCCTCCATTTGCGGGCGATCACCTGATAGGACATTCTCATAAAGAATAATGCAGAACCCGAAAAGGATAAAGTCGCTGCATACCGAATCGACCTTTCCAGAGCGTACAGGCGGCGAGCCGGCGTGGTATAAAAAATATTGTGGGCGAAAAGACGGATTATTTGTAACTATTCACACCGTTTGATATCCTAAATAGTTCAAAAACCATTGTTTTCAAAGGATAAATTATTATGAGCACAGGAACAGAAACGACCGCCGCCACAGCCGGATTGCGTGGCGTAGTCGCCGCCCAGAGCGCGATCGGCGACGTAAATGGCGAAGAAGGAAAACTAATATATCAGGGCTACGATATCCACGATCTTGCTGAGCACTCGACCTTTGAAGAGGTGGTTTACCTGCTCTGGAACGGCCGCCTGCCTAAGCAGGAAGAGCTCGACGGATTGACCGAACAGCTCCGGGCAAACTACGAAGTGCCGTCCGCAGTGATCGACCTGATGAAGCAGTTCCCGAAAGATGCCGACCCGATGGATGTGCTTCGGACCGCGGTTTCTTCGCTCGACTTTTTCGATAAGGACGGCCACGGAACCGACCGCGAAAATGCCACTAAGGCTGCGATCAAGGTCACCGGGCAGATCGGTACGATCGCCGCGGCTTGGGACCGCATTCGCAATGGTAAGGAAGTGGTCGCACCTGACGTGAACCTGTCGATCGCGGAGAACTTCCTCTATATGCTTCGCGGCGAAAAGGCGGATGCAGAAGAGGCTCGGATGTTCGACATTGCTCTCATCCTCCACGCCGATCACGAGCTGAACGCTTCGACCTTTACGACCCGTGTGGTCGCAGGAACGCTCGCCGATATGTACGGTGCGGTGACCGCCGGGATCGCGGCACTCGCCGGGCCACTGCACGGCGGTGCTAACACCAATGTGATGAAGATGCTCATCGAGATCGACGATCCGTCAAAGATCGATGATTTCGTTGATAACGCTCTCGCCAATAAGAAAAAGATCATGGGCATCGGCCACGCCGTCTATAAGACCGAGGACCCACGTGCGACCTGGCTGCGAAAATTCTCAAAGACGATGGCCGACCGCAAGGGCGAGCAGAAATGGTTCGATATGTCGCAGCGGATCGAAAAGCTGATGCTCGAGAAAAAGGGAATGTACCCGAACGTCGATTTCTATTCGGCATCGACCTACTACCTGATGGGAATTCCGCTCGATCTTTACACGCCGATCTTCGCCGTCAGCCGCATCTCGGGTTGGACCGGTCACATTCTAGAGCAGTACGCCAACAACAAGCTGATCCGCCCGCGTGCTGAGTATATCGGTGCCCGTGATCAGAAATACGTTCCGATCGCCGAGCGTTAGGCGGACGGTTCCGGATCTGAGAAAAGCCTCGCTTTTGCGGGGCTTTTTTCGTTTGGAACGGTTGTTGCGGTAGTGCGGGTCAGATGTTCGGGATTCGTACAGAACCCGACGAAATTCAACAAGGGGACTATCGCAATGTCGTTATCATTTCAAAAAGCATTTTCACGACGGAATATGTCGTTTGAAAAACGATTCTTTTATCTCTCGCTCTTATCCGTATTGATAATTGGGCTCGTGTCCGTGTTCACAGTGCGTGGGCAAACTCCTGTGGCCGACGCCGCGGTCACGGGCCCGATCCTTTGGGAACCGGTCGATATTCCGAGCCGCGACCTTTATGTCGGCCCGGGAACCTTGGCGCCGAAGCTCGAAGGCATGGAATATCTCGGGAAACAGCCGGGCGGAAACAACATTAAATATCGCCTGAAAGACGGTAACGGTGTCGAGTGGGTCGCGAAGATCGCCGATGAATCGCGTGCCGAAGTGGCGGCAACCCGTCTAATGTGGGCGATCGGCTACCACACGGAGATCGATCAGATCGTCGAACGGCTGAATATCGAAAAGGTCGGCAATTATCGAAACGCCAGATTTGAAGCCCGCTCGCCCGAAATAAAGCGCGGCGACCGGTGGGCATGGGCTGACAATCCGTTCAAAGGGACCAAGGAATTTGAAGGCCTGAAACTGATGATGGCACTGATCAATAACTGGGACCTCAAGGACGAGAACAACGTCATTCTGAATAAGAATGGCCGGCAGTATTACATCATCAGCGATCTCGGCTCGTCATTTGGCCGGCTGGCGAAGTCGAGCGACAGCCGTTCAGGCCGCAGCGTTGGAAAAGCCGAACATTTTGCTGACGAGGTCTTTATCAAGGCCGTCGAGGGCGACACCTTGATGCTGAACTATCGCGGCAAGGCCGATCACCTGATGCAGGGCATCAAGGTAAGCGACGCCCGATGGCTGGCTGACCTATTGGTTCAGCTTAGCGACAAGCAGATCTCGGACGCGTTTCGTGCGGCTAACTACTCCGACGAAGACATCGCTCTCTATACTGCCACCGTCAAAGCTCGCATAGCCGCTCTCGACGCCGCGACACGACCTGCGGCGTCCGAAAGCGTTAATTAGCTCTAGATCCGAACGGATCGTTTCACAGGGCCGGACGCAAAGTCGTCCGGCCCTTTTTTCGTTATTCAATTTTCAAAGATCTCGCTGTCGGGAAACTTTGTATCACGCCTGACCGCGGTCCCGATGCGTAGATCGCGAGATATGCGCGAAATGTCCCACTTTGCGCAAAATGCACGATTTGCACGAGATGAAAGGCTGTGTCGATGCGACACACCCCGGGCAAAAATGACACACGGAAATCTCCCGTGATTGTGTCAAAATGACACGCTTCCGGCGTCGCAGCATTCGCTGCGTCACCAAAATGCGCGCTTTTTTGCGGATTGGTGGCATTCGGCAAAACCGCTATCGAGATCTTGGTGATCCGGGCGGTGCCAACCGCGGGGCCGACCCAAATAGCGCAACGAGCCTTATGTCGAACTTGAGTCCGAGTTAGCCATCGAAACATGTCTGCGGGAAATAGCGTAGAATAGTCATCAGATCCATTCTTTCTCAAAGGAGCAATATTAAAATGCGAGGTTTGTTGTGTACTGTTGCGGTGATTATTATCGTAACTTCGGGCAGCTCCGTTCTTGCCCAAAATGATATGAAGCCACCTGTCCCCAAAAAAGAGCCTAAAGTGTTGAAAATACACGGTTACGAGATCACGGATAACTATGCCTGGCTGCGTGATCGTGAAGAAAAGAAGAACCCCGAGATAATCAAGTATCTCGAGGCCGAAAACGCCTACACCGAGCATCACATGGGCCGGCATAAGGCCTTTGTTGACAATCTTTACAACGAAATGCTCGGCCGCATAAAGCAGACCGACCTAAGCGTTCCGTACCGTCTCGGCGACTACTGGTATTTTACCCGCACGGAAGAAGGCAAACAGTACCCTACATACCTTCGCAGCCGCACTCAGGACGGTAAGGACGCCGTCGTTCTTCTCGACCAAAATAAGATGGCCGAGGGCTATAAGTACTTTGCAATAGGCAATTTCGAGCCGTCAGATGACGGGAATATGTTGGCCTATGCTGTCGACACTACCGGCTACCGCCAATACAAACTACAGATCAAGGATCTCAAGACCGGCGAATTGCTTCCCGATTCTATCGAACGTGTAACCTCGATCGAATGGTCTCCGGACGGCAAGTATCTCTTTTATGCACAAGAAGATGCGGAGACAAAGCGTACCGACAAAGTGTACCGCCACACCGTCGGCACCACCGGGCCTGATGAGCTCCTTTTTGAGGAAAAAGACGTTTATTTCAACGTCGGCATCAGCCGTTCGCGTGACCGTAAAATGTACTTTCTAGGCTCATTTGCCAAGACAATGCGGGAATATCATTACCTGCCCGCAGCGGACCCGACGGGCAAGTTTAAGGTCATCGCCCCGCGCCGCGAAGGCCATGAATATTCGGCGGATTTCAACAATGGTGAATTCTTCTTCGTAACCAACAAAAACGCTGAGAATTTCAGGGTTATGCGTGCCTCTGCGTCAGATCCGGGTGAGCGGAATTGGAAGGAATTCATTCCCCACGATCCGGATATCAAGATCGATGATATCGACTTCTTTAAGGACTACGCGGTCGTCTCGGAACGTCAGAATGGTCTCGAATATTTAAAGGTCATGGACATGCGTACACGCCGCGCGTCAGCCCGCATCGAGACCCCCGAAAGCGTTTACACGATGGGACTTAGCTTCAACCCGGAGTACGACACCAAGGTCATTCGCTACGGTTATTCATCGATGATCACGCCGTTGTCCACCTACGAGTTTGATCTCGGCACCCGCCAAAGCAAGCTCATAAAACAGCAGGAGATCCCCAGCGGCTACGATAAAACGCAGTATGAGACCGTGCGTGTTTGGGCTGATGCTCGCGACGGCGTAAAGGTACCTATTTCAATAGTTATGAAGAAAGGGACCAAGCTTGACGGCAAAGCCCCAATGCTTCTTTACGCCTATGGTTCATACGGCGTCTCGATGAGCCCTAGCTTTTCGACGGCTCGCCTCAGCCTCGTTGACAGAGGCATGATCTACGCGATCGCCCACATCCGCGGCGGCGCCGAGCTCGGCGAAAAATGGCGTCAGGAAGGCCGTATGTTCAAGAAAATGAACACTTTCAACGACTTCGTCGATTCGGCAAAGTGGCTCATTTCGAATAAGTACACCGCAAACGACAGACTGGTCATCCAGGGCGGTTCAGCAGGTGGCCTGCTTCTTGGTGCAGTAATGAATCAGGCCCCGGAGCTTTTCAAAGCCGCGATCGTTCAAGTGCCCTTCGTCGACGTCATGAATACAATGCTCGACGATACTCTTCCGCTGACGACCGAGGAGTGGATAGAATGGGGTAACCCCAATGAAAAGAAGGCTTGGGACTATATGTACACCTACTCTCCTTACGAGAATATAACGGCCAAAAACTATCCGAATATGCTCGTCGAGATCTCGCTCAACGACAGTCAGGTGCCGTATTGGGAAGGTGCAAAGTATGTAGCCAAGCTGCGTGAGCTGAAGACGGACGACAACGTCATTTTGCTGAAGACCAATATGGGTGCGGGCCACGGCGGCTCTTCGGGCCGCTACGACCGCCTTAAAGAGGTCGCGTTCGGTTATGCCTACGCCCTAACTCAGGTCGGCATCACGAAATAGCGTAAAAGCGTCTAACGAAGTAATTTGGCGGTACCTAAGCGGGTCTTTATGGCCCGCTTTTTCTTGCGAAAAAAAGTCTATCAATTTCGCGAAACTTCAGCTATCATTTTGATTCCGGGAATTTTCCTTGCCCCCGGAGGTTCCTGCCTAACCGCTCTCAGTTCATAAACCGGTTCCAACCCTGATGCATGAACAAACAGGATAAGCTCGACGGCTTTTACCTCACATTAGTCTTGCCCGCTCTGGCCTTCGTCACAACAGGTGCGGCCGCACTGTCCGTGCTATACGGCAGTACTGTTATTGCCGTTGCAATGACAGTTCTAGCCATCGCTTCGTTCGCACTTATAGCCTCACGACATTTCCGCTATGTGCGGAGAATAAAGGAGAAAGCGGCTTCTTCGGAAACCGCGGAGCGCTTTCGTGCGGAGATGGCTGAGACGCATTTGGCCGAGCTGCAGCACTACGTAAGCGAACTCGAACGGAGCAGCATGCTTCTCCGTGAAAGCCGCGAGCGTTTTAGACACGCCGCACTCCATGATTCGCTGACAGGCCTTGCGAACCGCAACAAATTCGTCGATCTCATCGCCGCCAAAGTTAAAGAAGGCAGCCAGATAGGGCTGCTTTACCTTGACCTTGACCGCTTTAAGACCGTTAACGACAGTCTAGGGCATTCCATCGGAGACGAGCTGATCCGCGAGGTTGCCGCACGGCTGGTGACCGTTATCGGCGATAGAGGCGTCGTCGGCCGTTTCAGCGGAGACGAATTCGCCATTCTGATCTACGGCCCTGTATCTGCGGGCGTTGCCGAAGACTTCGCGGCGATCGTGTGCCGGAGCCTCGCTCATCCGTTCGAACTCACCGATCGTCAGCTTTTTACAAGCGTAAGCGTAGGTATAGCCATTGCGGATGATCGCTACTCTGAGCCCGAAGATCTCATCCGCGACGCTGATATCGCGATGTATTGTGCTAAAGAGACCGCTCAGAGCGTGATAGTTTTCGACAAGATAATGCACGCCCGCGCTGTCTCGCTTTTGCAGCTCGAGACTGACCTCAGGCTCGCTGTAGCCCGCAGTGAATTTGAGCTTTACTATCAGCCGATCGTCGATATGGATGATGTGAGCCTCATGGGATTTGAGGCACTGGTACGCTGGAATCATCCCAATCGCGGACTTATCACCCCGAACGAGTTCATTTCGGTTGCGGAAAATACAGGTCTTCTTATCCCAATGACCGATTTGCTGTTGCGAGAGGCCTGCAGACAGCTTTATCAATGGCAATACGAACGAAAAATAGGCCCTAGGGCTGTGATAAGTGTGAACCTTTCCTCGGGCTTTCTGACAAAGCCCAATGTCGTGGGGAATGTTCGCTCGATCCTAATGGAAAGCGGCATTCAGCCCGGCTGCCTTAAGTTGGAGATCACGGAATCCGCCGTAATGGACAACGCTGAATCGGTAGTAGAAGTGTTGAAGGAGCTCAAAGAACTGGGAGTAAAAATAAGCATCGACGATTTTGGAACCGGCTATTCGAGCCTCAGTTACCTTCATCGCTTTCCTATCCATACGCTCAAGATCGACCGGTCTTTCGTTAGTGCGATGGAGGAGGGAACCGAGAACGGCGAGATAGTCCGAACGGTGATCGCTCTCGCTAAAGCCTTGAAATTAAGTGTGATAGCAGAGGGCATCGAGAGCATTCACCAGTTTCATCAGCTGCGGGTATTGGGGTGTGAGTTCGGTCAAGGATATCTATTTTCGCGCCCTCTTCCTCAGCCCGAGATCGAGAAACTGCTTGCAGATAAGACGCGGTGGCGGAACATTCTCCCGACGATCGACATCGGTGCGGTGGCCCGCAATCGCGAGTACTCGCAGATGCGTATTCAGTAGCTAGCCAGCGAATACCTTAGGCTTTGAGCCTAGAGGATGAGTCGTCTCGTACACGTGGGCCATGTTCAACAGCTTTGCTTCCGACCAGAAATTACCTACTAGCTGGGTTCCGATAGGAAGCCCATCTGACGACAGGCCGCTCGGAATGCTTATCGCCGGCACGCCTGCCAAGTTAGCCGAGACCGTGTAAATATCGCTCAAATACATCGCCAGCGGGTCGTCCGTCCGTTCGCCGATCTTGAAAGCGGTGGTCGGCGAGGTCGGTGTAAGTATCGCATCGCATTTCTGAAATGCCTTGATGTAGTCGTGCTTTACCAACGCGCGGACCTTCTGCGCTTTCGCGTAATAGGCGTCGTAATAGCCGCTTGAAAGCACGTAAGTCCCAAGCATGATCCGTCGCTTGACCTCAGCCCCGAAGCCTTCTTCGCGGGTCTTAGAATACATCGCCCGCAGCTCGTGAGCACCTTCGGCCCGGAATCCGTATCGCACACCATCGAACCGTGCAAGATTGGAGGACGCCTCGGCTGTCGCGATAATGTAATAGACCGCTATGCCGTATTTTGCATAGGGGATCTCGACGTCAACGATCTCGGCACCAAGGCCCTTGAAATTCTCTATCGAACCCTCCACCGCATCGAGAACGTCAGGGTCCACGCCCTCACCAAGCAGTTCACGCGGCACACCGATCCTGGTGCCCTTGATATCGTCTCCGATCGTCGCTGCATAGTCGGGCACCGGTACATCGGCTGATGTCGCATCAAGTTCATCACGGCCGGCTATTACACGCAAAACCTTGGCGGTATCCTTGCTGTTTTGCCCAAAGATACCGATACTGTCCAGCGACGACGCGAACGCAACCAGTCCGTACCTCGAAATCCGTCCGTAAGTCGGTTTTAGGCCGATGATACCGCAGAGCGATGCGGGCTGGCGGACCGAACCCCCGGTTTCCGAACCGAGAGATACAGGAACGACACCGGAAGCGACTGCCACTGCGGACCCTCCGGAACTTCCGCCCGGTACACGATTCAGGTCCCAAGGGTTTTTGACGGTGCCGAACGCGGAATTCTCATTCGAAGAACCCATCGCGAACTCGTCCATATTGGTCTTACCTACAACCACAGCACCGGCTTCATTCAGCCGACGGATCGCAGTAGCGTCGTAGTGAGCTCGGTAGCTTTCGAGTATCCGCGAACCGCAAGAGGTTCGGAGTCCGCGTGTGCATATATTGTCTTTTATTGCGATCGGGGTTCCGAAAACGCCGCTTGAGGGTTCGGAAGACTCCAGTTCGTCAATTCGTTCAAGGGCGTGGTCACGTTCGATCGACAGAAAGCTGTTCAGGCCGTCATTCAATCGTTCTGCGTTATCGAGACTTTTTCGGATCGTTTCCCTGATCATTTGTTAGGTTTCGTATCTATTTGATCTATCAACCACTTATCGTCAGCGCGCACCATCGCCGCCGTGATCTTTCTTTGAATATTCTCTTCGTCCGTTCGCCAAAAGATGAGCACGTCAAACACCTGACGGCCATCGGTCTCGGTACATTTACCCACACGAAATGCTCGCGGGAAATCAGCATCACCCGTCGTGAACGGGTCAATGCCGTCCGGCGTTCCACTTACTCTCTCCAACATTGCGTCCGATAGAAAACGCTTTCGGAGATCCAGGTTCTCCGTCGAAAACGCCATGTCGTTGCCGAAATGGAAGGAGTAGAATTCCCGAACCCCGACTCGTGCAGCAGTACACTCTGACGTCTCAAGGCTCGGAACCTCGCACGCTACGGTCATCAGAAGAAATATCGCGCAAGCGACGAAACTTCGGGTCGCTCTCATAAAACCTTCGGAACCTGAAAGTGCCCATCAACCCCTGACGGTGCCTCTGACAGGGCTTCTGACTGCGTAAATGACCCGCCCGGCACATCATCACGCATCGTTTCGGTCTGCTCGCCTTCCGAAGTCAGGCCGCCAAGCATAGGTTCTATTCCCTGAAGATCAAGCTCGTTTAACTGCTCAACGTAGCCGACGATGCCGGCCATCTGCGGTGTATAAAGGGCTACCTCATCGTCAGAGATTTCGAGATGGGCGAGCTTTGCGATCTTTCTAACGTCCATATTAGGTGACCCTCCGTGCTTGTGACGCTGCTGCCGCCGCGAGAAACTGACGTCGCAGCGACAGATCGCCGATCGATTCCGCAGCGGCAGCTAGCTCAGATGATAAGTGGGCCGTATCCCGTACCGGTTTCGTCGTTTCCGCATTGACTTCTTTCCTGGCGAACAGTGATGGCTCAATGATGTACCCTATCTCTGAAACCGAGCGATCTTTCAAGGTGGAATTCAGCTTGAAGAGCAATTCTGCGGTGTGCTGGGCCAATTGCCGCTGCCACATCCTATCCGCCACCGCGACCAATAATTTTGTGCCGTCTAACGCCACCGGCAGTGCACGCTGGCTTAGCATCTCGCCTGCGGCCCGCCGCCAGGTCGCACGGATCATCGCGAGCTTGCCCTCGTCCGTTGCACCAATGCGGTCCGCGACGGTCGATAAAATTCGTAGAAAGTCGTCCATTTAATAATGAGCGGTAATAAACTATTATCTTAAACGAGAAGAGACTTAAATGCTAAACAATCACGGATTTGCAGTTGACCTGCCGCAACTTGTACTCGCTTCAGCGAGCCCGCGTCGGTCTGAAATTCTTACGTCGGTCGGGTGGCCATACACAACAGTCGTTCCCGATATCGACGAGTCCGAACGTCCTGGAGAATCACCCGACGTTTATGTGCAGCGACTTGCAGAAGAGAAGGCCCGATCGATCGCAGCTAGCCACCGGGAACGGCTGGTACTCGGAGCTGACACGACCGTGGTCATCGATGGCACCATCATCGGAAAGCCCGTAGATATGGACGATGCACAGCGAATGTTGGCCCTGCTATCAGGAAATTGGCACGAGGTGCTTACCGGCGTGGCCTTGGTGCGCGACGGTGACACTGCAGTGGATATACAGCGTACAAAGGTTAAATTCGCGCCGATGGACAAAGACGAGATTCGCTACCTGGCTGAGCACGGAGACCCGCTGGACAAAGCTGGAGCTTACGCCGTTCAGGCTCAGGCAGCACTATTCATCGACGGTATTGAGGGCGACTACTGGAACGTCGTCGGCCTGCCGGTTAGCCTTGTTTATCGCCTTAGCAGGCAATTCAAATAAAAAGGCGGCGAGAAATGACCCGCCGCCTCAAACAAAACTCTCCAACCCTTTCAAAGAAGGGAGTCGACACGCTTCGAGATCGGCACGGTGATATCGAAAGTAGGATCGATACCGCCAAAATTATCGCCCTCGCGAGCTCCGTTCTTGTTTAAGACGACGAACGACGGGAGTTGATCGATCCCGAATTTCTGCAGCGTTGCCGATCCATCAGGATCGCGCAAAACCTGAACTGTAACCTTGTTTTCGGCAGCCCAAGTACGAAGTTCTTCGTCGGTGGCACGGTTCCGTGACTTCGGATTGGTCGAATCCGTCAGTACGAAATAGACCGCAACGTTCTTGCCGGCGTACTTGCGAGCAAGAATATTCGTAAATTCAGCCTGCTTCTTCGAAAGCGGCAGCCACTTTGCTCCGACGGCAAGAATGACGACCTTACCGGCCTGACCTTCAATATCAACCCTCGTGCCGTCGAGCGATGTCAGCGACGTCTGTGCTTTAGCAGGAAATGCCATTATCCCTACGGTAAGCAAAAGGATAGAAATGTTTCTGAGTATTCTCATAATAATCGAAGATAAATCGTTTATCTCCGCTGATTTAGATGCAATGGCGGTGCCAAACTACTGTCCGGCGGCGAGTATCACGTTGTCGATAAGGCGGACATTGCCGAAACGCACCGCGGTCGCGATCATCGCATCGCTATCTTTAATCGTATCAATGCTTTCTAGCGTGTCAGTGTCGACTACGGCGATATAGTCGATATTTGCTCTATCTTCCGCCTCGATCAGCGTTTGCACGGTTTGAGCGAGGCGTGAACCGTTTCGTTCACCTTTCAGGTATTGCTCGCGTGCCGCGCTCAGGGCCGCGAATATCACTGCCGCTTTTTCCCGATCGTCATCAGACAATAGTTCGTTGCGAGAAGACATAGCGAGACCACTCGGTTCGCGAACGGTCGGGATCGAAACTATCTCGGTTTCAAAGCCTAGATCACGTGTTAGACGTCGGATGATCGCCAATTGTTGGGCGTCCTTTTGCCCAAAAAATGCAAAGTCAGGCCGTATGGTGTTGAACAAGATCGTGACAACGGTCGCTACACCGCGAAAGTGGCCTGGCCTAGATGCGCCCTCCAGCGATTCAGAGAGATCATCGACATAAACGTTCGTAGCGAACCCTCTTGGATAGATCTCGTTGGCATCAGGTACGAAGACGTAGTCCACCTCAAAATCCGTCAAGCGTGCGGCGTCAGCCGTAAGGTCACGCGGATACCTTTCCAGGTCCCCCTTGTCATTAAACTGGATCGGGTTTACGAAAATTGAAACGACTACGATATCAGCCAGCTGGCGAGCTTCCTTGACCAACGCAAGATGACCTTCGTGAAGGGCGCCCATGGTCGGCACAAACCCTATAGTTCGGCCGTCGCGTCGCATCTTGCGGGCGATCGATGCCATCCGTTGTCTGCGGTTGATGATCTCCATTTGATCAGTTTTGAGTGGCTTTCTTAGGCTCGGTCAAAGTTTCATTCTTGGGCATGCCGTATGACTCAGCCTCGCTTGGATAATTGCCTTGTTTTACATCGTCCATCCAGGCCGTGATCGCGTTCGTTATAACTTCGCTAACGTTCGCGTACTGTCGGACAAAACGCGGCTGACGGCCGAACGTGAATCCGATCAAGTCGTGGAGCACGAGCACTTGGACATCGCAGGAACTCCCGGCCCCGATACCGACCGTCGAAATTTCCAGTTGCGACGTAACGATCTCGGCTACCTCTCGCGGAACAAGTTCCAGCACGATCGCAAAGGCTCCGGCTTCCTGAAGCAAATGTGCGTCTTCGATCAGGATCTTCGCTGCATCTGTTGTCTTAGCCTGAACCCTATACCCGCCGAGCTTATGAACAGACTGCGGCGTCAGCCCTACGTGGGCCATTACCGGTATCTCTTCATCAACCAAGCGTTTGACCAACCCAACGCGGTTTCGGCCGCCCTCGAGCTTTACGGCTTCAGCGCCACCGTCCTTCATGAGCTTTAAGGCGTTTGCTACCGCCTCATTGTCTCCCGTGTGATAACTGCCGTATGGCATATCAGAAACGAGCAATGCACGGCTTGAGCCGCGCTTGACGGCCCGCGTTGCTAGGCAGATCTCATCCATCGTCACCGGGATGGTGTTTCCGTATCCGTGAATGACGTTTCCCATGCTGTCGCCTACCAGGATAATGTCGACACCGGCCTCGTCTACGATCCGAGCTGTCGGGTAGTCGTAGGCAGTGAGACAAACCAGCTTTTCGCCTTTTTCTTTTGCTTCGCGCAACGCGGGAACAAAGACCTTCTCGGGTTTATCGGGTTTTAGGTAGGCCATAAATTGCTACAAGTCTAGAACTTTGGGTTATCCAAGTCTAGCCGCTTTGTGAGTCCCGCAGTTCGTTGTGGTCATTGGGATGCCATCGTGAAACATGCGACCGGTCCGTGCTCTCCGCCAACAGCGTCTCGATCGACCGTTTCGACCGTGGATGGATGAAATGCGGTGCGATCTCAGACATCGGTATCAGAACGAAATTTCTCAAGTGAAGCCGCGGATGTGGCAGTACCAAAAATGGCGTGTCGACCTTTTGGTCACCAAAGAAAAGCAGGTCTAGATCGATCGTCCGTGGACGGTTGAGGTTTTTATCCCGCCGACCCAGGATGTACTCGATCCGCAGCATTCTTGCCATCATCTGTGAGGCGGTTATGCTTACGGTTCTGACCTCCGCGACCATGTTGAGGAAGTTTGGTGCGTTGTCTATGCCTACCGGTTCGGTCTCGTAGATCGCTGAGAGCTTCGTTACTTCAAAGCTCGCTTCCATAAGACCGCGTATGCCCAGCAGCAGATTGCCGGCGCGATCACCAAGGTTTGATCCGAGCCCGATGTAAGCGATGACGTGTTCGGTATACACTAGCGGTTATCTACGTTGATAATCGATTATCCCAATGATGTCAACGTTTCCCGTCACCGCCGACGCTGTGAAATGGCCCGATTTACAATTTATGCGAACGATGTTTCAATAACAATAGGGCAAAAAGAGCCAAATCCAGCAGCTTTATCGATACGCACTCGAAAGCTCGGGCGGACGTCAGGTGTGATCCGTCTTGACAAAATTCTCACGCCGGACTATATGCCGCGAAGAAGATTCCGCCACAGCCAGCGTCAGGTGCCCGCGAACGAGCGATCGCATCACGAATACCTTCTAGACCAGCCCGCTCAATTAACTACACGAAGCGAATTGCTGCGGCTGATCCGCGGCGGCGAAGACACCTATCTCGAGCTAAAAGTTAAGCTCTCAAATTCCGAACGCATTACCCAGGGTATCGTCGCTCTCGCCAATACCGGCGGAGGAACGATCATCTTCGGGGTGAATGATCAGCTGCGGATCGAGGGTGTGAGCAACCCCGAATGGGTCCAGGAGGAGATAAATCGGATCTGTCGGGAAGAGATCGTTCCGCCGATAATACCGATCATCGACACGATCGCCTTTGATAGCGGGAAGCGCGTGGTCGCACTCGACGTCGAGCCTCGAAAGCGGCCGTATAGAACCCGGGAAGGCCGGTTTTACATGCGTTTCGGCAACGAGAAGCGCGAGGTTTCCCGTGAGCAGTTGTCGATCTGGTTGGATGAGATCCGGCCGTTGGGTTACGAGAACATCCCGCTCTTCACGTCGACAGAGAAAGATTTTGATGACGGTTTGCTCTGGTCGTTCGCCGGAGCGTTCGAAGACATCAATCCGACGATCAATCTGTATCAAACCGCGGATTTTCTGAAGAAAGACATGCTATTAGCGGTAGGGAATCAGGACGATTTTTTCCCGACTGTCGCCGGTCTGATGCTGTTCGGCAAAAACGAACGCGTCGCTGAACTGTTTCCGCGGTCCGTGATCCAGGTGGCCCGTTACTCCGGTGAAAACGGGAACGCTCAGTTAGTGGAAAGTCGCGAGATCGTCGGAAATCTTCATACACAGTACGAAGCCGCAGTCGCGTTTGTGCTGCGTTATTGTGACCTGACCAAGGACAAACCTAAACAGCGTCGACTGCATCTCGTCGACTCGCCCGTCGCTGCACGTTCGACCTATCACGTTTACGCGATCCGTGAGGCTATTTCCAACGCGCTCGTCCACCGTGACCTCGCGCTGCGGGATATAAAGACAAGGATCAATATCAGTGACAATTACATTGAATTTATCAATGCCCGGCGTACAGGCGGCTTTTCACCGCCCGCGTCAAAAGCGATCCGATACGGCATAACGCAGCGGCTGAATCCGCAGATCTCATCTATCTTCTCGCGGCGAGAATACGGCACAAGCGTACCCCGCGGCGGACTGCCGATGATACTAAAACAATCAGAACGCATCTCCGGCAAGCGTGTCGAGATCTACACGTCAAACGACGAATTCAGGCTGAAGATCTACGGCACCTAACGAGGTCGAACACGAACGTGTAACCTCAATTTACAACGAATTGTCGATTCGGAATGGTTTCCGATGTGAATTCAGTGAAACCAAGTCCATCACCCACCGAGTAGAATCCATCTCGTCGAATATGGGAATTCGAGGCGTTTGGGATGTTCCATATCCATTGGCGGTCTTCATTTGGCGTGTCACCAGTGGCATCCACGATCCCCGAACCGAAATAGATCTCGAAGAAGCCTAAGTATTGACTCGAACGGTTCTTGTCATTCCAGTTCCGCCGGGTTTCAATAAATGCCAGACCTTTACCACCTGTTCCCCGTTGCTCGGCAAGAGTGGCCGAATACGCCCGTTGGTAAATAAGGTCGAATTCCGACGATGTCCAATTCAATAAGTAGACCTCGTTTCGCCATTCGCCCTCCCCAAAGTCGCCGGTGGCGTTGTGAACGTAAATTACTGGGTAGATCCCGGTCGACGTGAAAAGCGTGATATAATCCGCCAAATCGTCGTAGTCGATCACAAGGGCCCAATTCGGTATTGACCAATCAAATAAAACGAATTTCGCTTCGGACGTCTCATTGTCGTAGGCGACAAACGCCTCAACATTTTTGATTGCTTGATTCGCTGAAACGAGGAACACATGCTTTTGGCTGAGACAGTCTCCGACGTTCACCGAGCCACCGCGCTCTCGTGGAATCGTTATACGGCCGTCGAAAACAGTTGACCAAACAAAGTCGAGCCGCGGCTCTTCTTCGAGAATCGTTCCGTGTGCAACCATCCCGTAACACTCTTCCCCCAAAGAGAAACCTCGAGAGCCTCCACGTTCGTGCTGATCCATCAATGCCGCAATTTCCGCAAGTTGCTTATTACGAACTTTAGCGTTTATGTTCTCATTTGCTAAGGTCTGGTGATACCGGTTGCTTAGATAAACCATTTGAGAGGAGCTGCTGAATTCGGACAGCGATGATTTTTGTGCGAATTCCAGCGTCCGATCATTCACTGGGATGGGCCGTCCAAGATAAGGTGATGTAATAGTGCCGTCGATGTTTCTTTGCAGGCCTTTACTCAGCCGCACCCGTTCCTGAGCTATGGATGCAGTTGGGGCTGAAAATATCAATATTGCCGAAAGTGCTATAAGTGGTTTAATCATTGCTCCTCCCTTAATTTTACGCGTAGTTTTCCAAATAGGGCCATTAACATTTCGTCAACGCGTTCTCGCGTTTGCATTTACCTAACCTGGTAGATCACCAGATTGCCATACCGTCCATCCGTGTCGGTAAAGACGACTGGAAAATTAGTCCGGATCATTCCCTCATTCAAATTCTTCATCTCGGACTTCGTGCGCAGCCCATCGTCGATAGCGATATATGCAATATTGTTTGCCGTAAGCGAGGTTTTTAGCTCATTAATGTCATGCGTATTGAACATTCGTCGATGCAGTTTTTCGCGATCTGCGAGGTCGTAACCCGCGGTCCATGCGAACAACGTGTTGCCCAGAAAGATCTTCCGGCCCGAGAACAAGATCGGATGCGATAAGAGTGTATCCGTCAGAAAGATGTCGTGCGGTGATGTCTGAGCCAGCAGCCAGGATGTCAGCGGGTCACCGCGATGCGGCACAACAATGACGGAATCATTTCGAACGGGAGCCAGATCGATTATCGCCCCGGCCGTCATCAAGAGGAAAAGGACTATCGCGAGCATAGTGCCCGCAAGGTTCTTCCTGCCGATCACCCAAAACGCGTAGGCGATAAAAACGGTAACAAGGACATTCCAGATATTCAGGAGTTTGTGGTTATTGAAAACCTCAGTGCTTAGCTGGAACGCGAAAACGACGACAAACGGAGCAAAAAAGGCGACCAGCAGTTTTCGGTGGCCGGACGGAACAAAGAAAAATGCGAGCAGGATCAATAACCATTTGAATCCGAACGTCCAGCCCAAATACTCAACGAGCTTTCCAAGTGTCGGTTCGGCGATGATGTAACCCCAAGTAAAGAGCGAATAACCGTTCGCTGTATTCCCTGTTGTTAGCAAAAGGATCTGGGGAAGACCGACGACGATGATCGTAGCGATCAATATAAGCAGAAACTTCCGTTTGGAGAATAATACGAATAGTCCGCCCATCACTAAGGATGCTGCTACAAAGACCGCACTGTTCCAGTAAGGAAGGCATCCGATCAAGAACCCGCAAAATATAGCGGTGTGGGAGCGATCGAATGTTCCGAGTTCTTCCGTAGGAAACGTGGCTTCTTCCGGTCGCTGACCACCGTCAGAAATATCGTCAGGTTGCTGCTCGCTTCGAAGTCCAAGCAAACCATTTTCTTTATAAAACTGGACTATATAGATAATGACCAGCAGTAAAATGCCCAAAGCACTCAACAGTTGCCGTTGATTGGCAAAGACGGTCACTGACAGCGCACCCCAGTCGTCACCCCTATACGGAAAGCCTGATTTCAAGAAATCCTTTTGATCGAGGATCGACCACAAAGCGTCGGCGAAACTGTTTTGCTTCAGAAAAAATGGGATGTAGGATAGAGAACTGGAGGCAAAAAAGAAAAGCAGAGCGGATATTCTAGCGACGGCACGCGACTCAAAAAGCAGTTCCGCAAGGGTCATTATCAGTATCAATAACGCCAAGAGTGACAGAATGCTGAGAATGTTAACCGCCCAAACAATATTGAGCCCAAGGAAGGCGAGGTTCGCGCTCAGGAACCAAAATAGAAAGTGATAACGCACGATCTCGGAGGGATAAAACGGGTGCACGGTCGGGTAGTTTTCACCGATCGCCAAGCTTTGGGCGAGAGAAAGATTCGCTCCGAAATCACTCCAGCTCTTGATCGCGAAGATGAAGTTGCCGTCCTTGAAGTTAAGTGTAGCGAACATCAGCCAACAACCGATCAACATGCAAAACGCCAGGCAAATCGCGTCATGCTGCCATTTTCTTGTTGGCCGACGTGATTGGTCGGCCTGAACCACGGGAAATTTCGAGATCAGATAGACGGAAATAGCTGCGACGATCGCAAATGAGAGATTCGCCCAGACCAAGGTATGAGGAAAGTTTGCGAACAATAGTGCCAATAGATATCCGACACAGGAACTCAGGAGGATTCCGATCAAAAATGCGGCAGAAAGCCGGTGGGGTATTGACCGGTACGAAAAGAATCGCCGCCCCAATATATCGCCAAAGAGCACTGCGACCGTCAGAAAGATTAGGGCAAGCATTCGGGTATTCTAGATGTTCGCGGATTCGTTTCCAAGCGGTCGCCCGACGATTCGCACACTAGAAATGCAAGATCTGGTCGCCTTCCAACTCTGTTTTATGCCGCTTCACAATCCATCACTGAGGGCCACCGATGGACGTTGAACCTACGCACCTTGAAGCACACGGGTCCGCGGCGCCGAAGCTATCTAATCCGTCGGTCTGGCTTATTTCCATCGCGGTGGGCATCGCTTACTACTTTTCGAATCCTGAACCGAATTACTTTTACAATTACACGTTCCGCATCGCTAACAGACTGCTTGTTCCGGCTGTCGGATTGATCGAAGAGCCGCCGCCGTGGCTAAACGAGTTCGTTCCGTTCGAAGGGTATTACTACTCTGTCTTTCCGCTCGGCAGTGTGGTGACGATGTTGCCGGCCGCGGGTGCTTACAGGCTGGGTTTGATCAGCGACATGCCTGCGGCCTTTCTGGCGGCATTGTGTGCCGCGGTCGCCTCTCTGTTTTTCCTACTGATAGCCCGTAACTATCAGATCGGGAAGGCAAGAACGATCGTGATGACGGCCGCGTTTTTGTTCGGGACATGGACGTGGACAAACCTGACATTAGGAGGTGCATGGCAGCTCGCACTGGGATTTGCACTTGTCGGCGGGCTTGGCTCGATCTACTTCAGTGTCTTCAACCGTAGACCTTTCTTGGCCGGTGTCTTCTTCGCTCTAGCATTTGGAAATAGGACCGAAGTGCTTCTCACGGCACCGATCCTGATGTATCTGCTTACGAGGCAAACCGGCGAAGGGGACGACCACGATCTCGACGCACGCACAGCGGACTTCGATCGCCAATGGATCGCAGCGGCTTTTCGACGGCTCGCACTCTTTTGTTCGGTGCCGTTCCTGCTCGGCGTAGCAACGCTGATCTATAACTACATCCGCTTCTGCTCGTTCACAGATTTCGGCTATTCGCGTATCCCCGGCGTCCTCGAAGAACCGTGGTATCAACACGGTATCTTTTCAGTTCGATACATACCGGGCCAGCTCTGGGAGATGTTCCTGAAGCCGTGGGAATATCATCAGTCACCGCCATATCTGATGCCGAACGGGTTCAGCAGTTCGGTTTTGATGAGCAGTCCGTTCATACTCTTTGCTGCCCGTTTCGGCAGCCGCGACCGCGTGCTGAAATATCTTTCGTGGTTGGCTATCCTGCTGATGTGCGTGATCTTATGGATGCACGGCAACTCTGGCGGTTGGCAGTTCGGCTATCGCTACGCTATGGTCTGCCTGCCGTGGCTTTTCGTGATAAGGCTTGAGAGTTCACCTCGCAAAATATCACGGCTTGAGTGGCTCGCATACGCATTCTCGATCGGTGTGAACGCGTATGCGACCTGGCTTTTTCATTGGTCAGGCTACTTGCGACCGTGGTAGCTGAAATTCGGGGCCTATGTTTATCGACATCTCACCTCTCCGGATCTCCCCCGACTATCGGCTGCTGTTCTTTGGGCAGTTGATATCGTTCTTCGGGTCGATGATGACCTTCATCGTTGTGCCGTGGCAGATGTATCAGCTAACGGGCTCGTCGGCGATGGTCGGTTACATCTATCTTGCGGAGTTCGTCCCGATGGTGATCCTGGCGTTCATCGGCGGAGCTCTGGCGGACTATTTTGACCGAAGAAGCTTGCTCCGATACACCGAATTCGGGCAGGGAATCGCGTCGGTACTGCTTCTCATTAACTCTTTACTCGAACAGCCGCGTGTCTGGGTGCTGTTCGTTTCCGTCGCGATCCATGCCGGGCTCGCGGCGATCCAGCGGCCCGCATTCGAATCCTTTATCCAGAGCATTATTCCGCCAGAATTGATGACTGCGGTGATGGCGTTGAACTCGATACGCTGGAGCGTCGGTGCCATAGTCAGCCCTGCACTGGGCGGCATCATCGCTGTAACGCTGGGGCCGTCGTTCGCGTACGGACTTGATCTTGTAACCTTTGCGGGGACGATCTACGCGGTCTATGCGATCACTGCGGTGCCTTCAGCCGAGAATGCTGACCGGCCAAGCTGGGCGGGCATAAAGCGGGCATGGAAGTATGCTTTCTCGCGGCAAGAACTGGTCGGGACGTATTTCATCGATATCGCCGCGATGTTCTTCGCAATGCCGCAGGCGCTCTATCCCGCACTTGCGATCTATTTCGGCGAGGGCTACGTCGGATTCTTCCCGGCCGCCATTGCTGCTGGAGCGCTGCTCGCCAGCATAACGTCTGGCTGGACTCGAAGGATCCAGCGTCATGGCGTGATGGTGATCGCGGCCGCCGCAATGTGGGGCGTTGCGATCATATTCTTTGGGCTTTCCGACAATATCGTGATCGCTCTTGTGTTTCTTGGTGCAGCCGGTTTCTTCGATATGATCTCGGGGATCTTCCGCGGTGCGATCTGGAATCAGACGATCCCGAACTTCATGCGTGGCCGGCTCGCCAGCATCGAAATGATGAGCTATCTCACAGGCCCAATGCTCGGCAGTGCGAAGATGGGTATCGTCGCGGAGAGCTTCGGCGTAACCGCAGCGATCGTCTCGGGCGGCATCTTGTGCGTGGTCTCGGTGCTTGGGACGTCGCTGTTCCTTCCGAAATTCTTCGCATATGAGGAAAGCGAAGGTATCGCACATCGGGAACGCGAGGAGGCCGAACGCGCGTCATCTGCTGCGGTTCAATGACCGAGCCCGACGAGTTCGAATGAAACATCAATGCTAAACTAGGTATATGCCGATCGTAAAAAAGCGCGAGATCGAAAATCTCGAACAGTTCAGCGGTGAAGAGCTGCAGCAATTTCTAGATTCACTTCCCGCCGGGCAGACGACCATCAGTGCAATGCTGGACCATATCGAAGACGAACTCTTTGAGAACGAGTGTAACCACAGCCTGCAGTATGCGATGAAGTTCATGATGGACAACCGGCTGGATTTCGGAAAACTCACGACCTGGCTGACTCGGAATGGAGGCTACTGCGACTGCAAGACGATGGAACAGATCGCACCGATCTGGCGTGCGAAATTCGGCGACGATTGACCAATTACTTCTTTCCTAACATCGGCTTAAGATATCGACCGGTATGCGAACGCTCGCATTTCGCAACCTTCTCCGGCGTTCCCGCGACGATCAGCTCACCGCCTCCGACTCCGCCTTCAGGACCGAGGTCGATCACGTAGTCCGCGGTCTTTATTACGTCCAGATTGTGTTCGATCACCAGAAGGCTGGCCCCGCTGTCGATCAACGCGCGAAACGCTCCCAGCAATTTATTGATGTCCTCGAAATGCAGTCCGGTCGTGGGTTCGTCGAAGATGAAAAGCGTCTTTGAGTTATTGGTTTGGGCTAGATGTGACGCAAGCTTTACACGCTGCGCTTCGCCGCCACTGAGCGTCGTTGCTGACTGCCCAAGACGTAGATAACCGAGGCCCACGGCATCGAGAACCTTCAGCCGGGTAACCAGCTTCTTTACATCCCGAAAGAACAAGATCGCCTCGCGGACCGTCAGGTCAAGAGCCTCAGCTATGTTCTTTCCTTTGTACCTAACGCTAAGCACATCCTCACGAAACCGGGTCCCGCGGCAATCGTCGCACGTTAATTCGACGTCGGCGAGAAACTGCATTTCGACAGTAACCGTGCCGCTGCCCTGACACGTCTCACACCGCCCGCCCGGAACGTTAAAGGAAAAGTGCGATGACCCAAAGCCCTTCGTTTTAGCTCCCTGCGTAGCGGCGTAAACCTCGCGGATCGCATCGTATGCTTTGATGTAGGTAGCCGGGTTTGACCTCGGTGTCCGCCCGATCGGAGATTGATCGACGAGTATAATGTCGTGGATCTGCTCGCCACCGGTTATTTCTTTAAACAGCCCAACGTGCGCGTTCCATTCGTTTCGCTGCTTCTTAAGACCCGCGTACAATACGTCGTGGACCAAAGTAGATTTGCCCGATCCCGAAACTCCGGTAATGCAAACTAGCATTTCAAGGGGTATATCGACCGTGACATTCTTAAGATTGTGCTCGCGAGCGCCCGTGATACGGATCTTTTCCTTGCCCGGCTTTCGCCTTTTCGCCGGCATTTTGATCTCGGCGTCACCGCGAAGATATCTTGCGGTCAGCGATGTCTGATTCTCCAACAGCTCTTCAAAATTTCCTTCGAAGATGACCTCGCCTCCGAGCTCCCCGGCGAAAGGGCCGATATCGATGATATGATCCGCGGCACGCATCGTGTCCTCGTCATGTTCGACCACCAGAAGCGTATTACCGATGTCCCTCAGGTTTTCTAGAATGCGGACGAGCCGGTCGTTGTCACGAGGATGCAGGCCGATGCTTGGTTCGTCGAGCACGTAGAGTGTTCCCACAAGTAACGATCCGAGATTTGTCGCTAGCTGAATTCGCTGAGCCTCGCCGCCTGAGAGCGTTGCGGCCAGACGGTCGAGAGTTAAATAATCGAGGCCGACCTCGACTAAGAAGCGGAGCCGGCGGCGTATCTCAAGCAGGAGTTTCTCGGCGATCTTTTCACGCTCGGCAGAGAAAGTAAGAGCTTCGAAAAAAGCCGATGCGTCACTGATCGACAGGTCGAGCAGCTCAGGAAGTGATCGTCCGCCGATCTTGACATCGCGAGCCTCTTGGCGAAGCCGCGAGCCGTTGCAGTCAGGGCATCTGGTATAGCCGCGGTATTTTGCAAGAAATACACGAACGTGCAGTTTGTACTTCTTGGTTTCGAGCCACTCGAAAAAGCCCTTCAGTCCGCGCCAGCCACCGTCGCCATGAACTATGCAGTTCTGCTGAAAATCCTCGAGATCGGCATAAGGCACTGTCGTGCTGATATTCGCCGATGCACAGTATTTTAGAAGCTCCTTCTGGGCCCACGCGTGCTGCGGTCGCGTGAACGGCTCTATCACGCCCTCTTTAATGGAAAGCAGCGGATTCGGGATCACAAGGCCGAAATCTACACCGATCGTGTTCCCAAATCCCTGACACGTCGGGCACGCGCCATAAGGGGAATTAAAGCTGAAAAGCTGCGGCTCCGGTTCATCGTACTGCGTGCCGTCGTACTTACAGATGTATCGATCGGAGAACTTTAACGTCACGTCGCCATCGGCGGTCTGGATCACGGAAGAATGCCCTTCGCGAAAACATGTTTCGAGCGAATCAACTAGCCGCTGCCGAACGTCGCTCGACGCTTTTAGCCGGTCGATCAAGACGTAGGTCCCGTTAAAATCGTGAAACTCGTAATCTTCGGGCCGCGAAAGCTCGATCACCTGGCCGTCACGAAACAGGCGGGAAAAGCCTTGCTGAAGCAGTGAGATCAGGAATGCCTGTACGCTTAGGTCCGCCTGAGTAGAAGACCGCTTTGCCTTGGCCTTAGTCTTGGTCTTGGACGGCGGTGTTTCAGAACCTGCGATGATGGGAAACATCACATAGAATCGCGTGCCGTCTGTAAGGGTCGCTAGCGTCTCATCAGCGGCGGATTCGGGCGAATCTTTCTTTACCTCGCGTCCGCACACATGGCAAAACGTCTGCCCTGCCCGGGCAAACAACAGCCGCAGGTAATCGTAGATCTCGGTCTGGGTCGCGACTGTCGAACGCGGATTGCGGGTCGAGTTTTTCTGTCGTATCGCGATCGCAGGCGCGATACCAATGATCTCGTCGACGTCCGGCTTGTCCATCCGCTCGAGGAACTGTCGGGCGTATGCTGATAATGATTCGACGTACCGGCGTTGGCCTTCCGCATAGATCGTATCGAACGCGAGGCTTGATTTCCCTGATCCAGATACGCCTGTGATCACTGTCAGTTTGTTCTGAGGAAGTGAGACAGAGACGTTCTTGAGGTTGTGAACCCGTGCACCCCGGACCTCGATCGACTCGTTCTTCTTACGGACGGCTTTCATAACGCGAAATACTGCTCTAAGCGCAAACTTCTATTCTATGCTTTCGCCTATCGCGTCTCAAACTAACGGTTCGAGGTACTGATCTCCCGGGCGAGTTTGATAATAGATTCTGCGGTTTTCGGAGCCTCGCTGCGGAAGCTTTTTATGATCACAGCCTTCTCGAGCACGCTTGTGAGTGTCGGGATCACTACCGCAGTATTCCTGCGTATCGGCACGGTGTGCTTGATCACTTCGAGAAACGCCTCGCCGACCGAGAGCGTTTTCGGACGCCATCGCGAACGTTCTTTATATTCGGTGACGACCACCAGGCCTATCCGGACTGGCTCGTCGCCCTGTTTTCCGCCGAACTGCTCAACCGGAATGTCAACCTGGGCCCGTCCTTCAAGAATGCCTCGCATTGACAACGATTTTGGGAAAGGATAGACCAGGCCGTCCAGACCTATTACGGCATATTCGTCTGAATAGTAAACGGCGCCCTGGCGCACTAGCTCAGCAGTCAACGTCGTTTTGCCGTGCATGCTTCTTGCCGGCAGGATCACGCCGACGCCGTCGATGCATACAGCACCGGCGTGTATGAAGATATGTTCCGGCGCAAATTCGGCAATGCACATCCTGATCTGTGACGCGAGCATAGCGAGGGCTGAATCGCGTTTCCGCCGCACATCAAGCCGCAAACCATCCTTATAGACCGAATCGAGGCCACTCGCGTTCCAGCGATATTGGAACTCGTGCTCGGCGACCGCTCGTCCATTCACTTTTTTCCATCCCGGAAGATTTGCGTCGAGAAGCGGGGCCAACGCCGAAAAAAGCTCAACCGACGTGCTAGCAAGCCGCACGGGTACACCGTACGATTCGATGACCATCGAATGGTTCATATCGTAGCTTTTCATTGGTTGACGGCAGGTATCACCAGCGGCGGTCGTAACCAGATAGATTGTCACGCCAGCATTCTGCGGGGCCGGTACAGATGAACTGAATGTTTCCCTCACGCACGACCGGCGTATCGGCTTCGCGGTGTAGTTTGTATGTGCGTCCGCCGGGAGACGCGACCGATAAAACGACCAGTGCGTCGATCGTCCTGACAACAGCGGCAAACCGCCAGTCTTTGCGTGATCTCACCAGCAAGCGGCCGCCTAAGGGAAGATCACCAAGAATAAGCTGGTCCGCGGCTGTAGCGTTACTGGGGCCAGATAGATCGAGTGGCTCACTATTCATCGAAGAGAGTGTCAGCAGAATTCTTACGGTTGATCGCGTAAACGCGAAGCCCGACGGAGATCATCACGATCGAAAGGCCCATCCAAATGAACACCCAAACGATACCGGGAATACCGGTAGCAGCCGCCATGTTCGCCGCGTCAGAGTGAGATGTCGTCGTCGCCGTAATGAAGAAAAGATCAACAAGGCTGAACACCGCGTTGAGCAGCGATTGGACGGCGAGGAAAGCTACCGAAAAATTGACCCACTTTAGCGAAGCGTATTTCGCGATAGCGGCAAGGCTGACTGCGATCGCTATGCCGGAAACGGCGGTGAAAAGCACGCCGCCCAAAGTAACGGTCGAGAAGAGACTGAAAACCGGGGCTACGAGGCCAAACGCGATCGTAAGCAAAAGAACGAAACCCGCAGATACGAGTAGAGCGATGCGTGACGACCGGCCGAAACGGATCCAGGCGAGCAATGCCGCTCCGAATGCGGTAGTCCCAAGATAACCGGCACTCGAGATAAACAGTTGCGAAAGCCATCCGGAACCCTGCGACCAGACGGCACCGCTTGTGTCCGGTGATACGGTAAGGCTCTGTACGGAGTTGCCGGTCAAAAGGGTCGCCAGGACGTGGCCGCCCTCATGAATGAACGTCGCGAACAGCTGGAGCGGATAAAACACGTAACCGACAAACGGCAGATACCACGAGGCGATCCAGAGGCCGATGCTCATTAGTGTGGCGATCAGCAGCAACGTGAACTGCGGTTCTGCGTCTTTTGCAACCTTATATCTCATAGTTTAAATACCCTGCCCAGCCATTATCTATACGACCATTCTAACCTAAAGTTCGCCATCTACTAAGCATTTCAGACGGCATTGGTTTGATGCTCTGCAATATAATCCGCCTGCCCGCCGGTTTTGGTTTCAAGCCGAATACTGTCGATCACAATATCTTTCTGCACGGCCTTGCACATGTCGTATATCGTCAGGGCCGCGACTGAGACAGCCGTCAACGCTTCCATTTCGACTCCGGTTTGTGAAGTTGTGATGGCCTCTGCCGATAAGCGGATGCCATCTTCTGCGATCTCGGCCGTGACATTGACCTTTGAGAGATTGATCTGGTGGCACAGCGGGATCAATTCGGATGTTCGCTTTGCCGCCATGATCCCGGCGATCCGGGCGATCTCAAGCGGGTCGCCCTTCGGAGTTTGGTGCGTGCTCAGCTTTTGGAGCGTTGCTGACGACAGCCTCACCATGCACGACGCTCGGGCCGTACGTTTCGTAACGGCCTTTTCCGATACGTCGACCATTGAAACCTTTCCGCTGTCCGTGAAATGCGATAGTTCGCTCATATGCTCATCCTTAAAACTCTGACGACGCTTCCGGCCGGTATTGCTGTGCCCCGATCGATCACAATAAGTCCGTCTGCCGCTGAAAAACCGATAAAGTCCGATGATCCGTGCCACTTCTGCGGTCGGACCGATTGAAGGCCGTTTGACTCGATCACCAGCTTACCCGGCAAGTAAGTATCCCGCTCCGCCGGAGCCTTTACATCTTTGGTAAGAACAGCGAAAGTCTCCGCACTTTTCAAACGGTTTCGGCCCCGCATTCGATCGATCGCGGGTCTTATAAATAGACGAAATGTGACGGCAGCCGAGACCGGATTTCCCGGCAGCCCGAATACTAGAGCTTTCCCAAGCCGAGCGAAAACAGTTGGCTTGCCGGGTTTTAGCCTGACTCGCTCAAAAAAGATCTCACCACCAAGCTCGAACAAGGCCGCTTTGGTCAGGTCGTATTTGCCCACGGAAACGCCACCTGTCGTTATCAGAATATCGGATCGCTTGACCGCATTCGAGATCGCTCGCCGCAGACCCCGAATGTCGTCACCGGCGGTCGGTGAGACATCTGCCTTACATCCAGCAGCTGCCGCCATTGCCTGAAGCATTACAGAATTGGAGTTCCGTATCTGATCCGAGTCTGGCTTTGCATCGACAGCAACGATCTCGCTGCCGGTAGCAAGAACCCTGACTCTCGGCTGCTTCGCAACGCGGACCTTCGCATAGCCAAAAGCCGCGGGTATCGCGATATTGCTGGCCGTGATCTCATCGCCGATCTCAAGAACCTTCTTTCCCGAGCGGACTTCCGCACCGCGTTCTACGATGTAGCGTCCTCTCTGAGTGGGCTCCTGAACCCGGATCGAATCGTCTGACTCTTTGATAAGTTCGATCTTCTGAACTGCGTCCGCGCCTTTCGGAAGCGATGCACCGGTCATTATTCTTACCGCTTCGCCCCTCTTTAGCGTGCCGCTCCAACCGTTTCCTGCAGCAGATTCGCCAACGATCCTGAGCTCAGTTTCCGCATTCATGGAATCGGCCGCTTGTATAGCAAACCCGTCCATCTGAGAACGGTCGAAGGGCGGCATATCCATATCCGCAATGATGCTTTCAGCGAGGATGCGGCCGACGGCATTTTCGATTGCTATCGATTCTGCACCGAGGAACTTGGTTTCATTCGCGACGATGCGAAGCGCTTTCCCAACGGAGATCATTTGATGATGTATATCTCCGTTTGCCGCGGCCCGATGAATTCATACCCCTTGTCGGTCATGACCACGTCGTCCTCGGCCATAATGGTGACCTTTTGGTTGCCCCATTCGGGGACGGCCGTAGAGGTATTCAGTTCTATCGACATAAACGATCCGGGAATGATCTTGTTTGCCCCGCCCCCGATATTGCCGCGAAAATCTATCGAGGGACCCAGTCCGTGTCCGTGCGTTCCGATCGGGTGCGAGTAGATCATCGCTTCTAAACCCTGCCGTTTCGCCTCGGTTATCGTTTTTTCGTAAACATCGGTGCCGGTCATTCCGGTTCGTGCGACACCAAAAAGAATATCCTGCAATTTGTTAGTGTTCGCCATAGCAGCCTTTAACCCGGCGGGCACGTCCGATTCGCCTTCCTTCAAAACGTACGCGTGTTTCTGCCAGTCTGTACTGAGGCCCATGTAGTTAAGGCCGAAATCGACATGGATCAGATCGCCGCGGAGGATGATCTCATTTTCTTTTGCAGTCCCGAGGAATGGGCCGCTCGCTGCGTGTGCCGCGGCCTGACGTTGAATTCTAAGATCCGGCTGGAACCAAACGGTGAGTCCCAGTTTGTTAACTTGTTCAAGCATCCACCATCGAACATCGCCGACCGTGGTCTTTCCCGGAACTATTACCTCGTTCGAGAATGCACGCCTTGTGATTACGTCGGTCGCTGCCACTGCATTGCGGTAATGTATAAGCTCGTCAGGAATGCGTGTATCGAAGAACTCGGTCAATAGGTTTGCAGCGGAAACAAATCGTTTTTCGTTATCCGCCCCAAGAGACTCAGCCAGAAACCTGTAGGAATCATAGGAAAGGCCGCTTTGCTGGCCGCGGCTGCCT
The DNA here is from genome assembly GCA_023389035.1 of Acidobacteriota bacterium. GTDB lineage: Bacteria > Acidobacteriota > Blastocatellia > Pyrinomonadales > Pyrinomonadaceae > OLB17. The sequence goes on along the minus strand of JAEWFC010000015.1, from coordinate 158,212 downwards.
CCGATGTTAAGACCAATGGTCTTAGGTTTGTGTTCGTCAACGATCTTCTTTAACTCTTCGCCAAACTTGTCGCGTGCCGGCATCACGAACCTGTAGTGATGCCTTAGACGTTCTTCGTCATAACGCACCATCGCGATCCGCTCGATACGTTCGCCCCTATCGATAAAAATGAAAACGTCACGGCGGCCAACAATCGGCATTGGCGGAACGATGTATTCGGTAACCGGGTCGCTGTTGAATTCCTCGTTGACCACGATCCACATTTCGATGCCGTGCCTCTTCATCATCGGCAGCAGCGTCGCACCGAGCCGCATCATCAGCCAGCGTTCGCGAACTTCCATCTGCTCTCGCTGCGAAAGCAGCTTTGGCATTTCAGGGACAGACGGCGTTTGAGAAGCGACCGGCAAATGCATCAGTGTCGCGAGCAAGATTATCAGTAACGGCCTGATCATAAATAAGTTGCTTTAAGAGCTCGGTAATCGCGGATTCGAGCACAAAATGGTAAGCTTGGTCGAGTAGTTGAATCCAGATTTTAACACACATAAACCCTATTAGAGAGGATATTTACCGCCGTGATCGAACTAGAATTGACAGAAGAACAGATCGCCCTGCAAAACACTGTGCGCGAATTCTGTGCAGGCGAGGTTGCCCCGTATATCAAAGAGTGGGATGAGAAGGCTTATTTCGAACCAAAGGTATTTGAGAAGATGGCCGAGCTTGGCCTGTTGGGCGTTTGTATTCCCGAACAGTATGGCGGAGCGGGTTTCGATTACGTCTCGCTTGGCCTGGTTTGTGAGGAACTCGAGGCCTGCGACACCTTTTTGCGTGTAGCAATGTCGGTTCACGTCGGGCTTAATTCGCTGAGCGTTTACAGCTGGGGAACAGAGGAGCAAAAGCAGAAATACCTCGTCCCGCAGGCGAAGGGGGAGAAGCTTGCAACATTCGGTTTGACCGAGCCCAATGCGGGATCAGACGTTGTTGGGATGAAGTCGTACGCTAAACGCGACGGCGACGATTGGATACTGAACGGGGAAAAGATGTGGATCTCGCTTGCGGACATTGCTGACCACTTTCTCTTCTTCTGCTGGACCGATCTTGAAAAGATGAAAGCACGCGACCATAGCGGTATCTCGTGCTTTATCGTCGAGCGGACGATGCCGGGGTTTTCAAGCGGCACGCTGCACGGCAAATTAGGCATTAAGGCGGGCAACACCGGCTATTTCTCGCTGCAGGACGTTCGTGTGCCTGCGGCCAACATGCTGGGTCAAGAAGGCGAAGGCTTTAAGATCGCGATGTTCTCGCTTGAGAACGGACGCTACACCGTAGCCTCAGGGGCAACCGGCGTGATACGAGCGTCTCGCGATGCCTCTGTAGCGTATGCGAACACGCGCGAGGTGCAGGGCCAGACGATCGCAAATTTCCAGCTGGTAAAACAGAAGATCGCAGATATGCAGGCTGACTATGAGATGTCGCATCTCCTGTGGCTGAAGTGCGGTTACCTGAAAAACGAGGGTAAGCCGTCTGCAAAGGCCGCAAGTCTAGCAAAGTGGCAAGCCACGACACGTTCGGAAAAGGCAGCGTCAATGGCCATCGAGATCCATGGGGCGAATGGATACACGAATGACTATCCGGTCGAACGTTACCTGCGTAACTGCAAGGCCGCCGTTATATACGAGGGCACCCGCGATATTCACACGCTGATGCAGGCAGACTGGGCTTTGGGGCTGAAGAAAGAAAAGGCCGCTCGAGTTATTCTCCCTCCGTACCAGTCAGGCGAAGCTAAGGCCGCCGGCTAACCCATACTATCCATGAAAGAAGAGGCTGTTCGGAAAATTTTCCGGACAGCCATTTTTTTGTAAGTAACTGGTGTGCAACCGGTCTTGGCTACAGCCCGACGGATCGACAACTGAAATCTGCTGAATTAATTCTTAAAAAACAACCAAAGTTACATAATTACAGCGAAATATTACGAGACAAACTAAAAAAGTCTCGCAACAGAATCGAAATGTTACGTGACAAAACAGAAAAGTCTCGTAACAAAATCGAAATGTTACGTGACAAAACAGAAAAGTCACGCAACAAAATGAGAAAGTCTGCTAACAAAAGTCCGAAGTCACGCAACAAAAAAAGAAGATTCGCTGACTAGCGGCGGCAAAGAAAAAAGGCCGCCTTTTTTGTCAGACGGCCTACTTAACGCATTTCAATAGTTAGATCATGGTTTGGACGGGGCGACTGGTTTGATGTCGGGGTTTTCACCTGACAGTTTCCATTTACCGTCCTCAAGACGAAAGCCTAGCGGTGTCCAGTTCGCATAAGTTCCGCCTTTTGCCTCGGCGACACCGCGATCTCCTTGGATCTGTTCGTTTCTGACCTCGATCGGAGCGTCGCTAAGGGTCTCGAACTCTGCCAGGAATGCCGCGATGTCGGTCCGGTTCTCTTCTTGCATGTCAGCATCTATCCCTTTCAACTGTTCTCGAGTCAGCGATGCGCGAACCGCCGCGTCGTCATTTCGCTTCAGAGCGTCGTAGAACGATTTGACCACCGGGCCGAGTGTCGGTGCATCGTTGGTAGTCGGTGCTTCGGGACGGCGAACGCCCTCAAGGCTATTGGTATTGGACGCAGCCACGTTCGTGTTCGACGGAGCCGCCGTGGTATTCGTCGAGTTGGCCGGAGCCTCGCCGCCGCAAGCTGCCATCGCTACCGAGATCACTACCGCTAAGAATGTGATGTAATATTTCATAACTGAATTCCTGTCTTTATAAGTTGGTCAAAGCGATAAGTATAAAGAATGGAGCCACGATGAACAAAACGGACCACACTGAGTTTTACCGCTATTTCATGCTCCGAACCGTCCCGACATCATTGTCACCCGCGGACCGTCACGTGCAGATATTGGATAACTACATCTTCAATACCAGACTGCGTCTACGCACGCTGCGTGTCCCGGGCGACAGTAGGCGGGAACGATATCTTCAGCAGCGGATATGGGCAAGTTTGAACTCGAACACTGAGCTCATGACGACCGAGATCGAACTCGCTGAAGAGGAATATGCTCAGTTCAGCACATTTGAGGGCCGAGAGATCAGGAAGAACCGCTATCGAAGCGAGGTGATGGGGGACGCGTTCGATCTGGACATCTATTTAGGGCAATTGAAAGGCTTGGTCAGGGCGGCATTTTCTTTTCCGAGTCACGACGCCGCCAGATCGTTCACACCGCCGAGCAGTGAATATCTGGACATTTCTGAATACCCACAATTCCGTGACGAAGTGCTTGTCGACACGACTTCAGAAGAGGTTTTTTCAGCCGTAGAATGAAAAAACGCCGCCGGGATGCGGCGACGTTTTTGACACTTGATCGGAAAAGATCTAACGAGCCCTCGGGGTCATCGGGACGTTTCGCTCAACCGATTCGTAGATCTGCAGATAGATCTTTGTTTCGCGGGGGATGAGGTTCGTCCAACCTTCGCCTGCACGCGATATATAACCGGGAAGCCTCGCGGGGTTCGAATTATAACCTGCGGCGAGAAGCTGCTTTTGGTTCGCGTATCCGCTCAGGATCGCACTATTTACCGTGGGGCTTTTTAGCAGGTCATCCCATGTCCGCTGCATGTAAAGCAGCATCGCCTGCGAGGCGTTCACGTGATTACGCATCCCTTCAACGAAATCCGCCATTAGTCCAACATTCGGATGCCACGACCGAACCATGCGGTAGGTCGATGGGATCATCTGCACCATTCCGCCTGCTCCGGCCGAACTCACGGCGTATCGATAGGTATCGCCTTCATTCAAGGCAAAAAGCGTGTAAACGTCGTCGTAGATCTTGTTATGAGGCTCAGTTTTGAATCGCAAGTGATCGACATGTTCGACAGCCGCGAGCCGCTCGGCGACGTCAACGACCTTTGGGTCTATCTTGATGCCTTTTTCCCGAAGATTCTCTCGTGCCAGGTCGAGCACGTTTCGAACGTAAAGCCGTCCGGCACCGACGACCTCGGGCGTCACTAGCCCGGGATGGGTCGAAACGTAATACGCGGTCTCCTCATAGATCTTGTTCGTGACACGCGGATATTGCACGATCAAGGGAAGGTGAGTCGTTCCGTCCGGCTCGACGATGGTAACGGGAGTGTTTACGCCATTTCCCCGGATCGTCCGGACAAGCACCTGTGTTCCGCCGTTTGAAGTAACTGCCTTATCGCTGACGGTGGACAGAAATGCCGCCTTTTCGAGCGTCACGTAATCGATGTCGCCGGTCCTCGAATTTGAGAATGCGACCCGTACGACCTCAAGTCCCGGATAAACACTTCCCGTCGATGCGATCGTGATCGGACGTGACTGCATTTGGCGCTTAGCGTCAGCGATCATCGCCTTGATCGATCGAAAGCTTGCGACGCCGCCGGTTACTTCTCTCGGGCGAACCGCGGTTGAAACGGGAGCGAGCGGTTTCGCGTCTTGTTCGCCAGCCGGCTGGCCTACGACGACCTCTTTTACTGGAGCGTCACCAGGCGATTCGGCGGCGGAGGGTTTTTGACCAACAATGATCGGTGTTCTTGATGGCTGCGGGACCGCCTTGGGACTGTTATCGGTCAGAACGACCTCATGCGATCTCGACGCAGGAACCTCAACTTGTGCCGAGGCTGAGATAACCGCCGCAAACGAAACCGCAATACAGAAAACTGCTCTGTTCATAATCTTCAATTCAAGAGGAGAAATGTATATGGATGTTGGTGAACACAATCAAGGGTATGAATGCCCTCGCTGTTCTAAGATTCGCTTATTAGCCTGTAAGTTGTCAAACCTATTTGAAAAGGTGATGGCAGCCACAACGAACGGTTTTCGTTCGCGGCGTTTCCCCGACCGACATAATTTACGATATAAATAACTTCGCGGTTTTTATATGAACAAGCTTTTTGGAACCGACGGTATTCGCGGATTAGCCGGGAATTTTCCCTTGGACAGCTCTACGGTCTCAGTGATCGGATCGTCGATCGCCCGTTTATTAAACGAATCTCTCAACAGACAGCCTCGGATAATTGTCGGGAGGGACACACGCGAGTCGGGAGCGTCGATCGAAGAGGCATTTTGCCGTGGTGCGATGTCGTTCCGAGCGGAATGCCTATCTGCCGGAGTGATCACAACTCCGGGAGTCGCTTTTTTGACAGGACATAGCGGTTTCGATGCAGGTGTCGTGATCAGTGCCTCGCACAATCCCTACGAAGACAACGGCATCAAGATATTCATGCCCAACGGAAAAAAGGCCTCCAGAGAGATAGAAAACCGTATCGAACGCGATGTTGAGGCAGGATCGTCAGCGGCCGGAAGCTCTCCGGTTCGCGATAGTAACAGCGTGTCGCCGGAAGCATTTCAACGGGAATACGTTGACCATATTTGGAAATCGTTCCAGAACCTGAACCTCAATGGCAAGAAGTTGGTCATCGATTGTGCCAATGGCGCCGCTTCCCCGATCGCTCCGGATCTCTTCGCACGCACCGGTGCTGAAGTTGTCGCGATAAACTTCAGTCCTGACGGCCGAAACATAAATCATAATTGCGGGTCGCTGCATTTGGACGGACTAAAGGCCAAGGTGCTGGAACATACCGCCGATGCTGGTATCGCCTTTGACGGCGACGCCGACCGCGCCCTGTTCGTTGATGAAAGTGGCGCTATCGTCGATGGTGACGCAACGATGTGGGCGCTCGGAGGTCATTTGCTCGACCATGGAAAGCTAAAGAACAGGACCGTCGTCGCCACCGTAATGAGCAATATTGGGCTCGAACTCGCCTTTCAGTCGCGAGGCGTCAAACTGCTTCGGGCCGCGGTCGGCGACAAGTATGTTTTAGAAGAGCTTTTGGGAAGCGGGTCCGAGATCGGCGGGGAGCAATCAGGCCACATAATATTTCCCGAGCGAAGCCTGGTTGGCGATGGAATGGTCACCGCATTAATGATGCTCGAAACCATGAGCGAGCGTCGAGCTGCATTCTCGCAGCTTGCCGAGGGTTTTACCGCATTTCCTCAGATACTTCTCAACGTACGGGTCAAGGAAAAACGGCCGTTCGAACAGGTCTCCGAGATCCTTAAGGAATCAAGCGCGGTCGAAAAGGAACTGGACGGCTCGGGCCGGCTCCTGCTTCGATACTCAGGCACGGAGAACCTTGCCCGGATAATGATAGAAGGGCCGGATCACGCCACGATCTCCGAACAGGCACGACGTCTGGCAACTGTCATTGAACGCTCGCTGTCATAAACGATGACCATCGTAAAGGTCCGCCTAAAGCGGTCGGCCTCAAGTTACAACATCCATATCGGCGGCGGCTTTTTGAACGAGGCTGCAAATTGGCCTTTTGAGATCAACGGCCGTGCTGCAATAGTTTCAAACAAGCGTGTATTCGGCCTGTACGGTGCCGACCTTCAGGCATGCCTAGATCGACTTGGCGTCGACTCTGAAGTGCATCTGATCGGCGATGGGGAGCGGTTCAAGAGTCTAAGAACGCTGGATCGAACGCTCCAGTTTCTAAGTCAGTATAAATTTACGCGGTCCGATAGCGTAATTGCCCTCGGCGGTGGCGTCGTTGGCGATCTTGCAGGCTTTGCGGCAGCTGTGCATCTTCGGGGAGTTCCATTTATCCAGATACCGACGACACTGCTCGCAATGATCGACTCGTCCGTCGGGGGCAAGACCGGTATCAATACTCGAATGGGGAAGAATCTCGTCGGAGCGTTTCATCAACCGTCAGCGGTGTTGCTCGACACTGACACGCTGCGTACACTCCCTAGACGTGAATTTAATGCGGGACTATTTGAGTCAATTAAGCACGGCGTGCTTTCAGGCACCAGATTGCTTTCACGGACTGTCGCGGTTGTCACGGAACGTGATATTAAGTCCGATGAATTCGCAGCTTTTCTTGCCGATCAGGTACGGTTCAAGGCGTCGATCGTTAGCGGTGACGAATTCGAAAGCGTCGAATCGCTGGGCCCGCTTTCGCGTAAAACGTTGAATCTTGGTCATACTTTCGCTCACGCCTTAGAAAGAGCGACTCATTACCGGTACTTAAAGCACGGGGAGGCGGTCGGTTACGGATTGCTTTTCGCCGCAGAGTTATCAAAAAAGCTTGAACTGATCGATAGCGATGTTGTAAGGTTGTTATACGATGTTGTTCATCGGGTAGGGAAGCTACCGCCGATCGAGCACATCCCGGCCGAAGAACTGTTAAACGCATTCCGGCACGACAAGAAGGTCGTTTCCGGCGAATTGCAATGGATTCTCTTTCGAAACATCGGTGAGCCGGTGATCATTCCACAAAGCAAGATCTCATCGAAACTGCTTCTTAGCGTTATGAAACGGTTCGTTCACGCAAGAAACTCCTAAGTCGCCTTAATTGAGGAGTACACAAATGAACAATCTTAGTATCGAACGTGCATCCGAACGCGGCAGCGCCGGCGTTAAGTTTTTGATCACTGCCTTGGTTCTCGCGGTAATCGCGAATGCCGGTGCGAACTATATTCCCGTTGCCTATGAAGGTGCGAGTTTCCGGCAGGAATTGGACACCGCTGTTGTCAAAGGGATATCCGCGACCGGCAACGTAAAACCGCTCGACGTCGTAACCTCATCGGTGCGGCGCGCAGCCGTAGACCATAACGTCCCGGCAGAAGCATTCGTCGAGATAAAGCCGGTGAACGGTGTCGTCAACGCGCACGTCGTGTATACAAAACAGGTAGGGATCCTACCGTTCGGTCTGTACGATTACACTTATCATTTCGAACACCGAGCGACACCGACCGGCTACCTGCTCAAGCAGTAACAGCGGCGGTCATCGCCGCACGAACCTTGGCAGGCTGTATCTGGATCAGGGATTGAGGAGCGTCCGCAAGCCACGTGCTCGGACATACTCCGCACGTAGTACATTTTTCAACCGCAGGGCACGGGAGACTCGAAAGCGAGGCCCGTGCTTTTTCGTGCTCCGTTTTCAGAAATTCGAAAGATAGTCCCGAATCGACGATCGACCATGGGAGAAATTCATCGTAGCTTCGGTCACGCGAAGTGTGAAAAGCCGGGTCAAGGCCCGCGAGCTTCAATGCTTTGTCGATATCGCCGTTCATACGAGCGGCGGCATCGATAACTTTAGCGATCGTTCGATCACCCGACGAGAACAGCGCCTGTTCATGAGCGATCCTCGCAGACATGAAACGAACGTCAACGTTCGGGATCCGGCCCAAACCCTTACAGACATACTTGATCCGCTTCTTCAGCTCTCGTTCGTCGCAGATCGCATCCCATTGCAGTGGCGTATTGGGTTTCGGGACAAAACCGTTTATCGATGGAATGATTCGACCGGCACGGCCAAAACGTTTGCCGGCTTCGAGCATCCGGTTCTTGATCCGCTCCACGAGTAAAATTATCTCATCAAGATCCTCTTCGGTCTCGGTCGGCAGCCCGACCATGATGTATAACTTGATCGTCAGCATTCCGCGGTCAAAGACAGAACCGCAGATATCCACGATCTCATCGTTGGTGAGATTTTTGTTGATCACGCGCCGCAGGCGGTCAGAGCCGGTTTCGGGAGCCACCGCGATCTGTTGATCGTTAGATTCGACGAGAGCGTCGAGCAGCTCGTCAGAGATCTGGTCTAGACGCAGGGATGAAACCGAGATACGGAAATTCATCGCTCGCAGTTCGCTAAGAATGGTCGAGATCTCCGGATGGTCACAGACGGCGGTTGATACAAGGCCGATCTTGTCGGTCCTGGAGCGCCATTCGGCCGCCTTCGCGAGAATATCTTTCGCGGGAACTACACGAGGCGGATAATAATTGTATCCAGCCCAGCAAAACCTGCAGCCTTGCGAGCAGCCGCGAGATATCTCTACAAGCAGCCGGTCGCCCATCTCGGCTCCGGGAGACCAGATGGCGGTCGACGGGCAAAAGGTATCCTGGCTCAGCAGGAAGTCTGCGAGCTCAGTCTCGCCGCGTTTCAAAGCCCGTCGAAGCGTTCCTTCTTTCGGATTAACGGCAGCAAGTGCGCGGCCGACGCGTTTGGGCACACCGGGTTGGGTTGGAATGTAATCGAAAACCGTTCCGTCGTCGTTATAGACAACGTCGTAAAGCGACGGCACATAGAAACCGCGTCCGATGCGTGCGAGTGCGAGAAGTATCTCGTCCTTAGTCTCGTTTTCAAAGATCGCATCGGTCAGCTGGAATGCCAGTATCTCACCTTCACCGACGGCGATGATGTCCGTAAAGTCTGCGATCGGCTCGGGATTTAGGAACGACGCTGCACCGCCCATGACGACGAGCGGATGGAAGTGATTTCTTTCGGACGCGAAAACAGGAATTCCCGAAAGCTGCAGCATTCGGGCCATGTTCAGATAATCGGTCTCAAACGATATCGAAAAGGCGACGACGTCGAAATCCCGGACCGGCGTCTGCGTTTCCAGCGAGAGCAGCGGCGTGCGGGCCTTTTCGTATTCCTTCAGTTCGTCGGCATCTGGCAGAAACACTCGTTCGCACGAGACGTCCGGAATGCTGTTAAAGAGCTCGTACATCGTATGCAGTCCGAGATTCGCCATGCCGATCGAATGCGAATTCGGGTAACAAAGGGCGATCCGCAGGGCGGTACCGTGCTTCACTACGTAGCCCTCTTCAACGGAAAGCTTCTTTCTATAACTGTCTACAATGCGTCGGCTCATAAGTACGATCAATTAGAATACCAGTTAGGCCGAAAAGTTAACAATTATTTCGCCTGCGATCGGTCTATCACCGAATTCTCCGAAATACGATCCGGAAAAGTCATTCTGCCGACTCGCAGAACGATTTTGCCGTCCCGTCGGAAAGCTGAACACTCCTATTTTAGGTATCTTGCGTGAGCTATCCTGGTAAGGAGACTGGAAAGCAAGCGATCCAGGCTCAGAGGTGATGGCGGCTTAGTTCTTTTTCTGTCCCGCGTTGCGTTCCTTTTCGGTCTGCGTGTAAACGGCGGGGCGATGCTGGACAACGAACTGCTTTTCATCGGTCGTACCGTCGCCGTCGACATCAACCTTTACCTCGAGCTTGTAACGCTTTCCGGGTTCGTGCTTTTCCGCCAGTTCGTAAGCCAGGCTGTACTGATTGCGGAGCAGGCCGTTGATGTTCTGCAAGTAGGTCGGTATCTCGCTCGGGAACGTCATTTCGTAATGTACCCCGCCGGATTCCTTTGCGAACGTGTTCATCGCGTTCTTTGCCTGCAGGAAGGTCATTCGGCCCGGAGCACCGGTTATCGTATCGGTCGGTCCCAGCAGGTGCTCGTATCGTTTGTAGAACAGATTTCCCGTGCTGATGATGTAGATCGGCACGCCGGCTTCCTGGATCACCTTCCTGATCTCGCCGTAATTCGTCTTGCTGAAAGTATCTATGCCGGATGCAACGAGAATGATCGCCCGCCGTCTCGCGTTGACCGAAACCATCCCGCCGTATTCCGCGTAGCGATTCTCGGAATTTTCTAGCACGACCGAATCGCCGCGTCCGCCAATCAATGCAAATTTTAGGGCGTCAAAGAGGTTGTTCTCTCGAAACGCAGGCTGATTTCGAAGCAGCAGCTCGATCGTCTGCCGAATACGGCCGGGATCGTTGGTAAAATCCGTGATTGGAGTAGGCCGCATGTCGAATGCGATCACCGAGGCGTAGTCATCCGGCGGCTTGATAAATCCGCTGAGGAAATGAGCAACGGGCCGTACGGTCTCGTAAACTCCAGGCTCAAAAATGCCGCCCTGGGCACTGCCGAACATCTCGGTCCATTTGCTGTATTCAAGCACCAGTGTGACCGTGATCGGTGCTTCAGGCGTCGCGAAGTTTGAGATGTCCTTTTGAACGCCGTTTTCAAAAACCTGGAACTGTTCACGCTTGAGGCCGGTAATTATCTGGCCGGTCTTTTTGTTTACGACCACCGCGTCGACACTGACCACATTCGTATCGATCTTGACGATATCGTCCGCGACAACGGCATTTCGCTCTTCCTCCAGCCGCTTGCGTTCTTCTTCCTCTTTCTTGAGCTCTTCCTCAGTCTTCGGTGTCGGCCGCTGATTGCGTTTGCCGTCACCCGGACGGCTTTCGGGCCTTTGCGGACGTGACTGTGCGAAGGCGATACTTCCCGAAAACATTGTCAGGAGCATTGCGGCCGCACAGATGGCGTTAAATCGGGCTAGTTTGGTCATAATCTTACGGTCCAAAGAGGAATGTAGAAACTATGATACCAAATTCGCCCGCTTGGTTGGTTTAGATGCTGAGGTTTACGCGGCTTCGGCCTGCAAGGTCCCTAGCACATCAAAGACCTGAAGGGCGTATTTGACGTTCCCGAATGGTGCCGAGACCTGAACTCCTGCGATCAGATCGCGAACCTCGAGCAGCGATTCGCGTGCGATCGCAATGCCTTCCTCGCGAGCGTCATCCTTGCTTTTCTCAGACGCGATCCGCATTCGTTCGAGGATCTCCGGCGTGACATTCACGCCCGGCACTTCGTTATGCAGGAATTCAGCGTTGCGAAAGCTCACAAGCGGCCAGATGCCGGCGATGATCGGTATCTTTACGTGTGCGATGCGATCAATGAACGACCGCAACTGTTCCGTATCGAACACCGGCTGCGTGATGGCATATTCGGCACCGGCCTCGACCTTCCATTCGAAACGGCGGATCTCTTCTTCGAGATTTACGGCACCCGGATTGACTCCGACGCCGATCGAAAATGCCGTCGGCTTGCCGATCGGGTTGTTGCCGATGTCCATCCCGTGATTGAGCTTGTTGACCATGTTGGTCAGGCCGATCGCGTCGATATCAAAAACCGCGGTGGCATCCGGATACGGGCCCATCTTTGGCGGATCGCCTGTAATGATCAGCAGATTATGCAGATCAAGAGCCGCAGCCCCAAGCAGGTCCGACATCATTCCGAGAAGGTTTCTGTCGCGGCAGCAATAATGGAGAACGGCCTCGATACCGATCTCGCGTTCCACGAGCACCGCGGTCGCTTGGGCCGACATTCTCGTCTGTGCCCGCGGGCCATCGGGAATATTTACAGCGTCAACGCCTGCCGCCTTTAGCAAGCGGATCGAGTCGAGCGTGCTTTCAGCATCGCAGCCCTTCGGCGGCAGGACCTCAACAGAGGTTACAAACTCGCCGCGAGCGACCTTTCGTGACCAGTTTGACCGTGCCTCGGGATCGACGACCTGAATATCGGGCGGCTGCAGTTCGACGACTTCGGCGACCTTTGATGTCGCGAAACTTTTCGCCTTTCTGGGGCTTATCGAGCGGATCGAGTCAGCGATTATCTTGATGTGCGTTGGAGTAGTACCGCAGCAGCCGCCGACGAACTTAGCACCCGCCTGAACGAAACGTCGTGCGTACGTCGCCATATATTCCGGCGAGCCCATGTAAAACTGCCGGCCCTGAACGTCCCGCGGCAAACCTGCGTTCGGCTGTGCGGACAGCGGTTTTTCGGTGACCTCTCGCATTACCTCAAGAGCACTGAGAACGTGGCTTGGGCCCATACCGCAATTGAGGCCGATCACGTCCACGCCGAGTTCATCGAGCCGTGAGGTGAAGACCTCAGGAGTCGTGCCGAACGTTGTGGCACCATCAGGCTGGATCGTCATCTGGGCGATGATCGGGAGATCGCTTACATAACGCACCGCGCGAATCGCCTGCTCGATCACATCGAGCTCCGAGAAGGTCTCCAAAACGAAAAGGTCCACACCGCCCTCGATCAGGCCTTCTACCTGTTCCTTGAATAGGTCGCGTGCCTCGTCGTAAGACGTCGGCCCAAGGGGTTCAATGCGAATCCCGAGCGGCCCGATCGCTCCTGCAACGTAGGCTTTGTCTCCGGCTGCCTGACGAGCGATCGCTGCGGACGAGCGATTCAGCTCGCGAACCTTTTCTTCCAGGCCGTAGGGCTGCAGTTTATGGCGGGTCGCCCCGAACGAGTTCGTTTCGATGATATCGGCACCCGCTTTCACGTATTCCTCGTGAACCTCGCGAACGAGGTCGGGCGAGGTGAGATTCAGCTCGTCGTAACTCCGGTTTATGTAAACGCCTTTGTCATAAAGACGCGTGCCGACAGCTCCGTCAAAAACGTAGACGCCGTCATCTTCGATCAGTTCGCGAAAAGGTTTCATATCGCTGGTCGGCCCGATCAAGGCCGCGGGACAAAGCCCAAAACAAAAAGCCTCGCCAAACAGCGAGACCCATCGAAAAACACTTCTGTGAATGGCTGTTTAGCTGATTATTTAACGTGGTCGCAAGTCGCAATAACTCACCACGATGTATTAAACGAATGATGCGACTTAAATGGGTCACTGTCAAGCACCCGCGGCTCAGGTATTAACGCTGACATTTTCGGCAGAAGAATGTCGAACGGCCGGCCTGAATGACACGCCTGATCACCTCGCCGCAGTTGGGGCACGGCCGGCCTTCGCGCCCGTACACGCGCCACTCAGTACCAGAATCGCCGTAAATGCTTCCACCGATATTCGCAGGGTCGATCGGCATTGTTGCCCCCAACTCAAGCGTCTCGCCAAGGACACCGCGAATGTCGTCGCGAAGCTGTAAGGCCTTCGGTTTCGTCAGTTTATTAGCACGCTTACGCGGATCAATACCCGAAAGAAAAAGAGATTCGGACGCATAAATATTCCCCACACCACACACCTTGGTTTGATCAAGCAGAAACTCCTTGATCGGCCGAGCCGAACGCTTTGCGGTCGAGTGGAGATATTCCGCGCTGAACTCATCTGAGAACGGTTCAGGTGCTAATTTGCTGATCTCGGGTCCCGAATGAACGGCAGTGTTCTCGACTATCCGCATAAAACCGAAATGCCGCTGATCCTGAAACAGGAGCTTCTTGCCGCCGGCCAGCTGAAACCGTGCGTGGGTGAATTTCGGTTCGTCGTCCTCTTCAGCTAGCAGCATAAAACGACCGCTCATTCGTAGATGCACCATAAGCGTCCGGTCGTTATCGAGGTCGATCAGAATATATTTGCCGCGTCGTTGGATCCGGGAAATAACCGAGCCGGCCAGCAGATCGTGAAACTCTTCGGGACTCGTATGCGGGGCCAACCGCTGTCGCAGAAGGGAAGCCGTGGCAATGCGCGAGCCGGTGATCAGCTTTCGCAGTTGAGCCGCAACAGTTTCGACCTCGGGAAGTTCGGGCATTTCTAGACCCTTGAGTAGTCCGGAAGCGAGGCCTTGTCGCCAAGCACGCTGCCAGTACGGACCGTAACATTCCGGCCGACATGGCATCCGCGGCCCAGTATCGACCGTTCAATTTGTGCTGATGACGAGATGCGACTGTGTGCCCAAAGAACGGAGCTCTCGATCACCGCCTTTTCATCAACGTGAACTCCGGGCCCGAGGACTGAGTTAATGACCTGAGCCCCCGGTTTGATCACGCATCCCTCACCGATAACCGAACGGCCGTCAATCTCAGCTGACGTGGCTATTTCTGCGTCGCCGCTGCTGATCGCCTCAAACCCCGTGATCCGGCCGCCGATAAAGTCCAGATGAGCCTCAAGATAGCTTTCGGGCGTACCGATATCCCGCCAATATGCGTCTGCTAGCGAAAACGATGAGAATGGCAGGTCCTTTTCCAGAATTGCAGGGAACACGTTGTACTCGAATGAATAGTTCTCACCCTCCGGGATCAGGTCCAAGATCTTAGCGTCGAGGATATAAATTCCCGCATTTATCATGTTTGTCGGCAGCGAGGCGAGGTCTTCCGCTTTCGGCTTCTCGAGGAATCGCTCGACCGCGCCGCGATCGTTAGTGACTACGAGTCCATAACGTGAAGGATCGTCGACCGGAGTTAGAGCTATCGTAGCTGCAGCCTTTGATTCGCCGTGGTGTGCGACCATCCGGGCAACATCCAGGTCGGTCAGGATGTCGCCGTTGAACACAATGATCGGTTCCTTGCTCTCGCCTGCAGCGTACTTGTATGCACCGCCGGTTCCCATCGGGTTCGGTTCGGTCACGTATGTAAGACTTACGCCGTACTCAGTGCCGTCTCCGAGAACGTCTTCGATCTTGCCCGGCTGATAGCTAAGGGAAAGCGTGATGTCGCTGATACCGGCCCGACGGAGAATGTCGATCTGAAACAATAGGAATGGGCGGTTAACAACCGGAACGACTGGTTTCGGCGTGTAAACGGTCAAGGGTCGTAAACGCGTACCGCGTCCACCTGCCAAGATCAAAGCTTTCATAACGGCTTGAGAACGTTCGTGTCGAAAACAAAGATTATGAAAAATGTCTCGTTAAAATCAAAACGATCATCCGGAGAGCCAGTGGCGGTTACAAACATTGTCAAAAATGTTTGACAATTTTTTGCACCGCGTGCTACTTTGATGATGTAGGTCGTACAGCTATCTCAAGCCTACGTGACTGAGTAAAGGCAACGCTTACACAGCTTACCTGCTTCCCCACCCGTCATCCAAAGGCGAAATTATTGACCCAACATGAGCTTCGATAAGACAAGGGCAATGCGAAATGCCGAAAAATTTCTCGCCCAGGGAAAGATCGGTCTGGCCATCGGTGAGTTCCGCCAGGTCGTAGCAAATGACCCACGCGATTTCAGCACAATGAACATGCTTGGTGATCTGTATGTCAAGAATGCTGAGACCTCGCAGGCTGTCGATTGCTACAAGGCCGTTGCTGAACACTACGGCAAACAAGGTTTCGCCCAAAAGGCTATCGCTATCTATAACAAGATCGCTCGCATCAACCCGCATTCGCTCGAGGTCATGGAACGGCTCGCCGAGTTGTACCGCGAAAAGGGTTCGATAAAGGAATCGAGATCACAGTACGAACAACTGGCCGCTCACTATGAGCGTGCCGGGAAAAAGATCGAGGCACTTGCGATGTGGAAACACATTGCGGAGCTTGACCCGCATAACGCCGAGGCATTCTCGACAATCGCCCAAGGATTTCTGGCTGAGGGTTCCAATGAAGAAGCGGCCTCCGCATTTGCAGAAGCCGGCCGCCGCTTCGCGAAGCTCGGCGAGCAGGACAGCGCATACAATTCATTCGACAAAGCTCTTCAGGTCGCAGTCCCGGAGAGTTCAGTACTCACCGAATACATCGAGGCTGCATTCACCTGCAATAAAGGCGACCTCGCGTTGGAGAAACTTCGCGAGCTCCGCCTGGCTGATAAGCACAACGGGGATCTGCATTCGCTGCAAGTGGACTGCTACGTTCGTTCCGGCGATCTCCAATCGGCTGAAGATTCCCTCGTAGAACTGCTTGAAACGG
Source organism: Acidobacteriota bacterium (assembly GCA_023389035.1). GTDB lineage: Bacteria > Acidobacteriota > Blastocatellia > Pyrinomonadales > Pyrinomonadaceae > OLB17. The sequence continues at coordinate 141,966 of JAEWFC010000015.1, read as the reverse complement.
ACCCTTCGTGCTTTCCCAAACTTCTCGATCTTGGCCATCTGTACATTGCATCGACCAACCCACAAGCCGCGGCTCGGGTTTTGGCGATGGCGGCCGAGCACCTCTTGATGGATGGCAGAGCCGAGGAACTAAAAGCTGCCGTATCTTCAGTTCTAGAACAAGCGGCGGAACACGTCGACGCCCTGCGGATGATGGTCAGATGTTGTTCCTGGCTTAAGGATGACGCCGGATTCCGAGACGCCCTTACAAGACTCGCGGAAGCTGCAAGGTCCGGTGGATCCATTGATGACGAGCGGTGGGCGCTTTCACAATTGGTGATGGTCGCTCCTCAGAATGAGGACTATGCCGGTCGGTTGAAGGAGATCAACATCCTGCAGGGCATTTCGGACGAACCGCAAAGTGAAAGCCTGTTCGACAAACGATTTGCTGCTAAGGCGAAAGTATCTCGTTCCGAGATACTTAACGAGCCAGCGGAAGCTCGAGCGTCCGCCGACCTGAGTTTTGCTCTTGAGACCTTTGCGCCGGAAGAAACTGACCCTGAGATCTCCGATCCGCATGAAGGACTCGAAATGCTCACGCCTGAGCTTCCGGCAGACAAGCTTCGGAAAGAGGTCGAGAGCATTCGGTTTTACATTGAGAGCGGGTATGTGGATATTGCAGAAAAGGCTATCGATGAACTTGCGGAGACTTACGGAGAAATAGCCGAGGTCGGCGAGCTGCGGTCAATGCTCGGCGGGCCGGTTGAGGAATTTGTTGCTGAGCCTCAGCCAGCCAACGTCTCGCATGAGGTCGTTCTTGATCCGGGCGTGATCAGCGGCACTTTCGACCTGAATGACCTAAGAAACGAATTGGGACTTGATGAGGCCGCTTCCGCGACTGTCGATGACGATTTTGAGACGCACTACAATACGGCAGTCGCGTATCAGGAAATGTATCTGCTCGAGGAATCGATCAAAGAATTTCAGCATGCGATCTCATTGGTAGAACCTGATGACGGCACCCGTCGTTTCTTCCAGTGTGCGAACCTCTTAGGCCACTGCTTTATGCAGCTTGGCAGGCCAAACCTCGCAGTACGTTGGTTCCAAAAGACGTTGGAAAACTCGAACATTTCGGACGACGAACGCCTCGGCATCTGGTATGAGCTCGCAATGGCATACGACGCAGATAGAGACCGTGAGAATGCTGCGAAATACTTTGAGCAGGTTTACGCTGAGAACATCAATTTCCGTGACGTTTCGGAACGCGTCAATAGCTTGATCGCGACCGTTTGATCGCCGACAATTCGGTTGTCCGCGTCTTCATAATAGAGTTATACTTTGACGGAATGGTTGAAAAACTGACCGTCATTTTTTTTATTCTGCTCTGCATGCTTTTGGGCTCGTACCTCATCCTGTCGCCTTGGGACACGATCTTTGGAAGTTGGGGAGAGAATCACTTGTTGGTCTTCTTAGCGGACAAGAGCGGCCTTCCTTCGCTGCAGCGTACAGTAGCTTCGAACTGGGTGCGCGGAGCGGTCACGGGCCTGGGCGTCGTCAACATCTTTATCGGCATCTGGGAAGCGGTTAACTTTAAGAAGAGCGTTGCGATGCTGCAGGGCCAGCAGGAACGCCCGAAGCGATGAGGATTTCGCGCGAACGCCCCATCATTTGCCTGATCACGCCGGGGAACGCGACACCCGAAAACTTCCAGGAATACAGTTCATCAATTAAGGCTCTGATCGTGCCGGCAGTAAAGGCCGGTGTGTCCCTTCTCCAGATCCGCGAAAAAAAGCTATCCGGAAGGCTGCTTTTCGAACTCGTTAGATCGGTCGTTACCGCTGCGGCAGGGACCGGAGTTGAGATCATAGTTAATGACCGCCTCGATGTCGCCGTCGCCGCTGAAGCGAACGGAGTGCATCTCCCGTCCGACTCGTTCGACGTTCAAGACATTCGGCATGTAGTGCCCGAACACTTCTTGATCGGCGCGTCGACACACAATGATCTCGAGCTGCAGCACGCAAACGAATCGGGTGCAGACTACGCTTTTTTCGGTCCCGTTTTCGCCACCCCGAATAAAGGTCCTGCGGTCCGTGTCGATGGTTTGATCGCAGCCGTTATCTCCGTGCCAGAACTGCCTGTGCTCGGACTCGGCGGGATCAGTGCAAGAAACTATAGAGAGATTCTCGATACCGGTGCAGCTGGATTCGCTGCGATCAGATCACTGAACGATCCTGATGAACTGCGGCTACTTGCCAAGGCTATAATATGAGCAACGAACACAACACGCCCCCGGTCTGTATGACTATCGCAGGTCTCGATCCTTCCGGCGGTGCGGGCATTATTGCGGATATCAAGACATTCTTCGCACACGGCTGCTTTCCGACGGCGGCCGTAGCATCTATCACATTTCAAAATACGATAGCTGTTTTCGGGGCCGTTTCGCAGACCGCTGAGACGGTTCGTCAGCAGGTGCAGCCGGTGATCGATGACATGGGCCTTTCTGCGCTTAAAACAGGAATGCTGCCCACGCGGGAGGTCATCGTTGAGACCGCGCGGCTCATTGAAAGTAACTGCATCTCGAACGTTGTCGTAGATCCCGTGGTCCGCTCAACGTCCGGGTTCGACCTTATCGATGACAGTGCTCTGCGTTCGAGCATTGAACATCTCTTCCCGTTGGCTTCGGTTCTAACGCCAAACATTCCGGAAGTTGAGAGGATCTCAGGTGTCGCGATCGAAAATGTCGATGACGTTCTCTCAGCTGCGGAAGTGATCATGGGATTTGGGGTAAAGTGCCTGTTGATAAAAGGCGGCCATTTGTCTTCGCTCGGCACGGGAAAGCGAATGGCGGTCGATCATCTGTTTATCGACGGGGAGCATTTAACTTTCGAAGATCCTTATATTGAAACGACCGCAACGCACGGGACCGGATGCACGCTTGCCGCAGCGATCGCTGCGAATTTGGCATTAGGAAAAGACCTGAAAGAGTCAATTAGGCAAGCGAAGACGTTCGTCAATAGAGCTATCGCAACCGCACCTGATCTCGGGCGCGGAAACTCACCTATAAACGTACAGCCTATTTTGCGATAGGAAGGAAAACCGGGGATTCGTATGTGACGCCGAAAGTGACACCCGTCTTCGGGCTGTATTTCGTCAATCCGAAGATCGCAGCAGAATCAAACCGGAGCCCGGACGCACGTATCTGTGTGCCTATACGGAACTGGCTAATACTTTCGGTTCCTAACGGGGCATCGCCGCTGCGAGTGTTTAGCCGTCCACTAACTTCGGTTGCAATGTTGATACGGTCATTCAGCCGAAAAATGCCTGCCAGGCCATAAAGCATCACATCATTCTGCGTGAAATTACGGAGCGGAGCATTCATTATCCCCAGACCGAGATTCCCAAAGACATTTGCGCGTGCTGACTTGCCCGCGACTTGGCCAAACTTTTTCTGGACGATGATCTTGCTGAAGATATTGATCTGGTTAGTTCCGATGCCGCGGGCCTGGTCGGTATTCGGCATCTGGTAACCGAATTTCAAGCCGATCGCAGGCAGCTTGCCCGTTTCGTTAAACAGCTTGATCTTGGCGGAGACGACTATGTCATCGAAGTCGTTGGTCGAATTGCCGGTGATGTTCAGCGGGATGGGCGAAGGGGTTAACTGCGTATCGATAGCCAGGAAATTCTGCATTACGCCCTCGATCTGCAGTTCGACGTTCGGGGCGAATCCCTGACGGATGCGGATATCGCCTACGCGCGTGAGATCTCCTGTAAGCCCCGATAGGGGAAACTTTGCTTTCTGCAGGAAATCCACACCCGCCGCGATCTCTATAGCACCGGTAGTGGTGATATCGATGTCATCGGTTAGAAGCGGCCGCTGCTGACCCGCAGCCGCGGATACAATGACCAGACAAACCAGTGCTATGAAAATCCCTCGGATCATCCCGACAATTCTGGCACAACTACCCCGAAATTAAAACGCCCGGACCGCAAAAAGGCCGAACGGATCTATGAGAACCGTTCGGCCTAAACCAATCAAGTTCGATCAGCGTGCATCGAAGCGATTTACAGGGAAATCACCGGTCGTTCCCCAGCGGATCTGCCCCACTGTGTTGGAGAGACTGTTGAAGACCCAAAAAGTGCTCGGTGATCCCGCGCGATAGGTCGCAATATCTGTCCGGCCGTCGCCATCGTAATCGCCCTGTACAGGGAAATCTGAGCTGATTCCCCACGGCTGAACGCGCGCTGTGCCGGTGCTGCTCTGTTTGATCCACCAGACCATTTGAGACGTCCCGGTCGCTCCCGTGCGAGCCGCAGCGAGATCCCATTTTCCGTCACCATCGTAGTCGCCGGGAACGATGTAGTCGGTATTAAAATTACCCCACTGCTCGAACCGAAGAGCTCCGTTGGATGAGTTTCGGATGATAAACGTATTCGCCGGTGTCTGCCCAAAGCGATATATTGCGACGTCGAATTTTCCATCACCGTCATAATCTCCAGGCACCGGCGTATCATAGCTGGTAGAGCCATTGCCGGTAAGCCCGAACGGGATCACTAGATCCTCGCCTGAGCCGCTACTGGGCTTTATCCACCATGTTGTCGCGGCCGAGGCACTTGCTCCGCGGCGAAATATTGCCATGTCAGTGATGCCGTCGCCGTCGTAATCACGTGCGACCGATTGATCTCCCTGAATGCCGTACTGCCGCACGTCGAACGTGTTATCGCTGCTACGCAGTATGAAGTAGCGGCCGTCGGGCGTCGCAGCAGATCCTGCTCGGTAAAGAACTGCATCGGTGATCCCATCCCCGTCGAAATCGCCCGGCGAAGGAAAGTCTTGGTTGGCATCCCCGAACTGAAATGTCGAAACGCCGGTACTCGAATTCAGGTTCCAATAAGTTATCTGGGATACGCCCGGAGGGGCAACATTCGGAAACCGCAGAACGCTCGGGTCGGTTCGCCCGTCACCGTCATGGTCCACCGGTCGTGCGAGGGCAAGTTGGCCTCGGATCTCGCCGCCCGGGAAATTGGCACTGTGCACGTTCAAATACGTTTGCTGCGATTTCAGCAATGCGATCTGCGGCGCGGTGATAGGGCTCGTTCCCGTCAGGGTGCCCGATGTGGCTCCGGAGCTGCCGGTATCAATGATCACGGCCCCGTTGGCCCCGCGGTCGGCCGGACCATGAATATGAGAGGCCGTCTGATTGCTCGTCAATCCTGAAAAAACGACACGATATGTGATAGTTCCCGCGGTTTCATTCAGGAAAACGCGCGCATAGCCGGTCGCGGTCGAGGCGTTGGTCGGTACCTCTTGTGCGGAAGAAAGATTCGCGGTGAAGGTTTGTGCTTGGCCGAATACAGCTAAAGCTAACAGAATCGCCGCGAGACGGGCGGCACCGAGTAAGTTGTGTTTCATTTTGATCACCTATATCACCCGTGAATGGGCGCAAAAATTGGAGCATCGCCACGCGAGCGGTACGCCAATAAAAAGGGCCATTCCGCCGATCCCTAAGCAATAAGCCCGGGGCATTGCCTGACTCTCTCTTGCGGGTTTCCGAGTAGGCCGAGGCGGACGCAAATTGAAGTAAACATTGCGGATGTCATACCTGACCGTGGTGCAAGTCAACGCTTTTTTTTAAGCGTCGTTATCGAACAAGGTCGGTTGCGCAAGATAACGGAATACTGCAACAATGTTGTTTCGCAGTAAGGGTCGGCAAAGGACGAGTATTGGACGGCATATCGTGGCGATACAAAAGGAAAACAGCGAATCAGGAGTACTACGGTTGGTCGACGACGCCCAACTGTCGCGCAGCGTCCGTCAGCTGCCGAAACAGTTCGTTAATTTTATGTTTTTCCGGGTCAATCCGGAGTGGCGGCGTCTGGATAATGAGACCAAGTCCATCCTAAAGAGCGAGTTTCAAGCGGTTTATGACGGTTATCATCCAAATTTCCTGCTTTTCAGCTATTCGATGGTAGGGTTCGATTCAAAGGCGGATCTGATGATATGGCGGATCGGTGAATCGATGAACGAGATCCAGGAGATGACCGCCAGGCTGTATCGCACCCGTTTGGGAAGCTACTTGGAAACCGCTGACAACTACCTCGCCGTTACGAAACGGATGATGTTCGTTTCAGATGGTGAAGAAGACCGCCAGCACGTAAAAGCCGGATCGAAGGAGTATCATTTCTTATATCCGTGTGCGAAGCACAGCGACTGGTACGAAAAGCCGGCTGAAGAACGTGACGCCTTGATCGAGGAAAACTTCATGGTGGGCAAGCGTTTTCCGAATATTCGGATCCATCTGACGCACGCGTTCGGTTTTACGGACCAGGAGTACTTGATCTCGTTCGAGACGGACGAGCCGAAAGATTTCCTGGCGCTCGCTGAGGAACTGCGGCACACGCCTGCCAGCAAATTCACGCTTCGCGGCATGCCGATCTACACTTGCCGTAAGCGTTCGCTTATGGAGTGTCTGGACGCATTGGGCTAACAGCGTGTTTTGGAAATGATCGCGAGAAGATTTTTGATCAAGGGCCAGGTGCAGGGTGTCGGATTTCGATATTTCGCACAGCATTCTGCGGCTGCACATCAGGTCAAGGGCTGGATAAGGAATCTGGACGACGGCAGCGTTGAGGCACTCGTGCAGGGAAGTGAAGACGAGGTCGGCCACTTTCGCGACGATATTGCGACCGGGCCGAAGCATGCTCGCGTGATCGAGCTGGAAGAGATAGTGGTCGATCCAAATCCCGGTTTGCGTACGTTTCGCATTGAACGTTAAGAGATCTAGACTGAAGGAATGAATTTGATCGCACTGTGAGATCGATCTAATAGATAATGGAAGAACTAAGAAAACTAATTCGCGAGGTTCCCGATTTTCCGAAGCCGGGAATCAATTTTTACGACATCACCACGCTCCTCAAGGATCCGACAGGGCTCGAAGAATCCATCGATGCCATGACCGAAGCGTGCCGCGGAATGGACATCGACACCGTGATCGGTATCGAATCACGCGGATTCATTTTCGGAGCACCGCTGGCATACCAGTTAGGCGTGGGATTCATTCCTGTCCGCAAGCCGAAGAAACTGCCGGCTGAGACCGTCTCTGTTTCGTATGATCTCGAATACGGTCAGGATTCGCTGGAGATGCACAAGGATGCCGTCGGCGAAGGGCACAATGTGTTGATCGTTGACGATCTGCTTGCCACCGGCGGAACCGCAAAAGCCGTTGTCGATCTGGTTGAAGGGATGGGCGGTAAAGTGGCCGGTCTCTTATTCGCCGTCGAACTGAACTTCCTGGGCGGCCGAAAGAAATTTGAGGGTTACGATGTTAAGTCGTTGATCAGCTACGATTCATAAATGGTTGGCTCCCGTAGCTCAGTTGGATAGAGCGTTCGCCTCCTAAGTGAAAGGCCGGTGGTTCGAGTCCACCCGGGAGCACCAATCAAATCAACAGGTTACAGTTTGCAGTCCTCGTCGTAATAGCAACGTTACACTAAACGTTACACCGTCAGGCGTGAAAACCGCTTATTTTGATCGTAATTCGTACAGTAGAAACATAGGCGGAAAAAAGGGCGGAAGGTCGATGCTCCCCCCGCCCCGTCGCGCACTTTCCTGCATCGGCTAACGTTACCGAAAGCGCGCGAGCTTTAGACCGTATTCCATTTGCGGGTTTGCTTCACGGCCCGGACGCGGGATTCCTCCTCAAACCGTTTCGCCGCTTCGTCTTTCGCCGCCTGCTGTCTCGCTGCCGCTTCATCCTTTCGCCGTAAGCGTGCCCATTCGGCGGCCTGCCTCGCTTGCTGTGCCTGCCAATTCTCGGCGGATTGAGCGACGGCCTCGTGTTCGATCGTTGGAAGTTCCGGCTCGCCGAGAATGAGATCAATATCCGCACGTTCGACGCCTTCGCGTTCGAGTTCCGCGATAACAGCAGCAACTTGTGTTTTGAATTCCGGTGCAACGTGAGGCCATCGACGGGAGTCGAGATTGAAACCGGGAACAAGCACGCACATTTTCGACAGAAACGCATCGCGAGACTCGTTGAATAGATTCCGTTCCATCAGCATCTCCGCCGCCGCATCATTCAAAGCCTGACGAGTTGCGACGAGCCCGGCAAAATGCGTTTTGCGTTTGCCGATGATCGCGGACATTTCCCCAAGTGCTTCGGCCTGAGATTCGACAGTCTTGGCCGCTTCTAGTTCGCCGTTGAGCCGTTCAACCATCGCTTCGAGTGATTCGATAGTTTCCGCGATCAAACCGAGTGAGTGTTTAAGCGGAAGCACATCGTCGAAACTAGCATTATCGTTTTTCATAAATGCGACGTTCGCGGCCTGCAGCTTTTCCGCGTGTTCATCTCGTCGGATTTTAAGATCGGCGATGCGTCCGTTCGCGGTAGCGATCTGTTCCGCGATCTGTTTAGATCGTTTCATTTTTCGTTTGGTCATAAGGTTCGTTAGTCTCCTTTTTTATTCGTGTCGTGTACCTCAACAATGAACGTCGCGACCGTTACCGGACGTCCACAGCGTTCGCATATTTGCGGCCCTTCATCAGCCGGCGGCGGATCGCCTGCGTCAATAACAAAAACCGCGTACCCAGTGCCGCCGTCGCACGTGCAGACGTCGCTACTTGCGCCCGTTGCCGTCTCAAGTCGTTTGATTCTGTTTAGCCAATCTCTAATTTTTCGCATCTGTAATTTCCTCCAATCGTTCGAGTCGATCTGCAAAGTCCAAAAGTTCAAGGCCTCGGATAGCGGTGTCCAGGATGACCGCTGCGGCCCGGACCTCAACAGCAGGTTGCTCGCAATGAAGATTGCGGATAAGCGTTTCAACCGCGTCCGACGTCGCGGCCTGCATTGCTGTAAACGTCTGCTCAACCGCCGCACGTCGCGCCGCCCGGTATTCTGTCTTGAATGCAGGATCGGCGAGATAACGGAATAACGTTCGTTCGCCGAGTCCGCTAAGCTCCGACGCCTCGCGTACATTCCGCGTCACCATCAGCGCCGCGAGTGCCTTCTCACGGTTGCCGGTATGCCGGTTCTGCTCTGTCACCTTCCTGCTTTGTGCCATTAGTGCTTGGTGTATGCCGTTGTGCCAAATTTGGTATCAAACGACGCTATAGATATACATAGGTCGTTAGTCGAGTCCGACGCCTGCTTTCCGAAGTTCGCGCAGGTTGTTATCGTATGTCCGCTTCGGAATGCCGAGCGATTGAATTCGCCAGAATCCCTGGCCGTACTGTTCAAGAGTTTTGAGGAAACCGAACAGCCGCCAAGCTGCCGAAGGTTTGCAGCGTTTCAGCAGCGAATCTAAGGCAGGTTCGGATTCGTAATGCTCAATTGCGTCGTCGAGAGCGAGCCTGTCGATCGCCTGATCTATGAACGCATCGCAGAAGGCCTCCGTGACGATGTGCGATGCGCTGCGGTCCGCGCCCATCGTTTGGATCGCCCGACTCGTCCGCCTGTTCTCAATTCGTAGAATGCCGTTAGCTGCCTGCAATGCGTCTAGGTTGTCCGGGTTTTTAGTCATAACTTCGTGGTGTTTGGAATAGCAGACAAGCGACGATTGCTTGCGTCGAAACTGAATTCCCGTATCGTCGTATCGCGTCCGCTTATATCCGGGCAAAATGCGTGTCGATAACGTCCGTAGGATCGGAATAACACGCTCTGCGCCGACAAAGAAATCTTTGGCGAAGTGTGCCTCGGTAACAGTTGCGGTTAGTGGATCGAACGGAATGCCCGTGCGTTGCTCTACGTAATCACACACCCCGAAGATTGAGCCGAACGCGGTCAGCTGGTCCTTTGGAAGTTCGGCATTGTGCCCGTGTATGAACTTCGGAACTGATACCGTCGCGAAGCAATGCTGCACGCCGTTTGGCGTATTCGCAAATGTTATTGCCGGGCCATAGCTTCCGACCGGGTTGATAACAAACGCCCGATGCCGTCGCTTACCGTATGGTTCAACCGCGCCGATGTCGCGCAGATGATCCTCTGACAGCGGAGGCGATACAACGTGCTTCAGTGATACGGTGTCGATCATTTTGCTACCGCGTCCGCTGTTTTTCGAGTCTGTCTTGCTCGGATAGCTTCGATCGGTCGTGATTCGGGTTCGATCGCGTGACGTTTGCAATCGGCAATCATCGCCTCAGCATCCGCCTTTGCGATGCGTTTTTGGCGCCCGAAACGGTAGAACGGAGTTTTGCGAGATGCAAGTAATCGCTGAGCTGACGATAACGAAACACCGATGCGGGCCGCGAATTCTTTTACGCTAAGGAAGTCTGACATTGATAAATCTCCTGATTGATCCTGAAAACGAAAAAACGCCGCCACCTAAAACACCCTCCCTCAAATTGGGGAATGGGTGAATCAGATAGCGGCGTCATTTAGATTAAATCTAAATCGAAGGCCGAATTTATCACCGGCGGCGTTGGTAACAGCAATGATACCGAAGGGCCGTAGGTTCAACTACAAAGTTATCGAAGATTCTAATGTGTGTCAAGAAAAATCTGCACAACATATTGTATTGCAGATAAATGCAAACGCCCCTATATTGCGATAGAGGCGTTTTTAGGCGTTTGATGCAGTTTCCGCTATTGTACGTACTCGCTAACGCTCAAAAGAGGCTCTACGGTCTCCCGTTCGCTTCGTGTCGTGATCGCGTTGATAGTCTGCCGGGCGTTTTCGATCATTTGGTCATCGACGCGGATATAGTGCTTGTAAACGACGCCGACGAGTTGAGTGTCGCCGATAATCTTTCCGACTTGTTCCATCGGTATGCCGTTCGCGATAAGCCGCGAGGCGCACGTCGCCCTTAGATCGTGGAAATGAATCACGCCTTCGAGGCCGCTAAGCCGTAGTGCAGTATTCCAACTTCGGCGGATCGTTTTGGTCTCGAAAACCTCAGTGCCTTTACCGAAACTTGGAAGGCGCCGGAGTTCGTGTACAAGCCGGTCGCTTAGAGGGACCTTTCGCGCTTTTTCAGTTTTCGTATGACTCGCCACGACCGTGGCCGTCTTGGCGGCAAGGTCTAAATCCTGCCATCGCATTTTGAGAATTTCGCCTTGCCTCATTCCTGCGTCAAGGGCAAACAAAACTGCAGCTTTTAATTCCACGTTGCCGGTGTCGATCGTTGCCGTAATGGCCTGTCGTTCGCCTGTGACGCGGTTTTTCCGATGATAGGTGACTCGCTTCTCGCCAGTCTCGCAACACGCTAGCAGAAGCGTTTCTTCGCTATGTGCCAATGTTCGCGTCCTGGCAACTTCAGCCGACGAACGAATCAGACCGGAACCGGCAACAACGTTCCGAGTAATCCAACCTTGCCGAAGCGCGTAGTTGAGCATTTTCTGCATCGCCGAAAGTTCGCGATTAAGCGTTGCAACGGAAAGCGGACGGCCACGCATACCGCCTTGCTTTCCGCGACGACTGCCGCGAGACTCGCGCCATTTGCAATAGGCCGTAACGTCCGCTTCGGTTATGTTCGTAAGCCGGAAGCTTCCGAAATAGCTTTGGAGCGCAGCGAGCTGACTGTTTCGTGTTGCGGGTGTCCGAGTGCCGGCGATCTTCACGCCGTCGCGGACCGTTGCCGGAGCATAGAACGAATCTTTCGCGACCTTCACTAAATCAGCAAAGGTCATCCGTTCGCCGGTAGTGATCCGGCCCTCCGTTTTCGAGTAGTTGACAATAATGGCCGGGATCGCGTCGGAAGCGTCCGCCTTCGTTTTGAACGTCTTTCGACTGAGCACTTTCCGTTTGCCGCTTGCGGTGTCAGTTGTCACAAATTGGACTTGCCAAACCGTCTTGTTTCTTAGCTTCGTCTTAAAGGGTCGGGTTGCGGTCACTTTCATTTTTCACCTCGTTTGGCGTGTTACACCGACTGTTACACCGCCAGATTGACTACTCGTGAATTATAGTGACATTTCGCAGAATGTATTGCAAGCCCTGTCTTACCGCGATTTTACTGAGTCCGTTGTGAAATCTGACGATGTTATCTGATCGAAAAAGAACATAGGGTGTTTGCCTCCTAAGTGAAAGGCCGGTGGTTCGAATCCACCCGGGAGCACCACGCAGTCGGTATATGTTCGCTGACATACAGACTATGCCTTTTTGACGTCTTACAATGTAAAGATCGTGAAGAAGGTTTCTGAAGGAAGGCCGCTCGTGGTTCTTGTTGTGAACGATGGGCGGGAAAGCGACTATCCGGCATTGAAGGATTGGCTCGCTTGCTCGTCTTATAATTCGCTTGAGGCGTACGATGCCCTCGATGCGTATGACGAGCTTTGTGATTTTACGATGAGCCACGTCCCCGACGTCGTTCTATTGCGCTCAAAGTCGGCTGCCAATGAGGCAGCGGCGGTCTCGCAGATGACAGAATTGTCCAGCGGTTCGGCGATGGACATCCGGGTCATGCGATTTACCCATCTAACAAAAGACGCGGACACCGTTCGTGATATTTCTCAGTTGGACAGTCGGTTGAACGCGATCTTCTCGCGTCCCGCAGGTAAAAAAGAGCAGAAGCAGAAACATACTCACGCATGACTCTTTGCACGAACGACGAATTTGCCCCTTCTGAATCGGGGCGGGTTCCGAGTTTTTGTAACCCCGTTTACAGGCATTCTTTTCCTGATCCATTTGTTATAAAGTTCTGCGGTGAATACTTCGGTTACGCGACCGGTTTTGGTCGTGATGCCGGTGTTTTCCCCGTGATCCGTTCAGTTGACCTCGTGGACTGGGAACCAGTGGGCTCGGCGATGGATCCGATAGCTTCGCAGCCACCGTACTACTGGGCTCCGGAGGCGGTGTATCACAACGGAAGCTTCTATCTCTATTACAGCTGCGGCAACGAAAAGTTAATGGAGATCCGCGTGGCGGTTTCAGAGCGTCCGGACGGCGGGTTCGTCGACAGTGGACACGTGCTCACGACGGAAGAATTTGCGATCGATGCGCACGTTTTTGTTGATTCTGATGGCGAGCGATACCTCTTCTACGCTACCGATTTTCTCGAACACACGCACATTGGAACAGGAACCGTCGTTGATCGCATGGTCGACCCGTTTACACTCGCCGGCGCGCCCGTTCCGGTGACGCGGGCAAAGTTCGATTGGCAGGTATATGACCCCAATCGAGCAGAAAAAGGCGGCGTGAGATGGCACACGGTCGAAGGCCCGACCGTCCTTGAACGAAAAGGGAAGTATTTCGAGATGTTCAGCGGCGGCAACTGGCAAAACGACTCTTACGGCGTCTCTTACGCTGTTAGCCCGACCATCATTTCAACGAGCGAATGGGAGCAGTCCGCTGACGGCGATAGCGTTCACCCGATAATGAAAACACTGCCTGGAAGCGTTATCGGTCCGGGGCACAACAGCGTTGTCGTTGGGCCGAATAATCGTGAACTTTATTGCGTGTACCACAGCTGGGTCGGCAGCGAACGTGTGATGGCGATCGACCGGATGGGTTTTGCCAGCGAGAGAATATTCATTGCCGGACCGACCTCGTCGAACCAGCCGTTGCCGCACGCCCCAACCGTTCCGGTATGGGCTTCATGCGTGAACGGACAAGAGGTTCTTGGAACTGAGATCCGCTTGTCTAATGCCGGTGTCGAGACCGACCCGCGTTTTCGTGATCTTTTGCTTGAATTGAATTGTAAGTTCGTTGACGTCGGTGATGGCGGATCGCTCGCTGTCCGCCTGTCGAACCGGCAGAAGTCGCCGCTCGAGATCGATCTTCGCCCGGCTAAAGATCGCCTCACCATCTCTTTATCGACCGGTGGTCAGATAGCGAGCGTTGCGAATGAGCTTTTCGTGCCAAATGTCTTTCATCGCCTGCTGCTCGAGATAAACGGCCCGACTGCATCGGTAAAGCTCGATGATCTCACGATACTCGAGACAGAATTCGTTCCTGAATTCGACAAGCTGTCCATATTCGCTGACAATAGTTGTGTAGAGATCGTGGCACCTGCGGTTACGTACGGCTTCGACGATCTTTTCTACGGTTCGCGTGCCGAGAGTTCGATGAATGAATGGGCTGTGGTAGAAGGTGAAGCTCAGCTATCCGCCAAAGATGTCCTGATCGTTCGGAACTCTTCGGACTCTCCCGCAATAGTTGTCCGCGGCAAAGCCTTCTCAAGCTACGAGTTTCAGGCAGCGGTCCGTGCCGAGAATAGCGTAGACAATGCGGCCTACGGGTTTGCGTTGCTCACGTCTTCGGGCACGGTAGACCGAGAGCTTATCGTAACTAAAGGCTCTGATCGCTGGCAGCTTACCGATAACGGCGAACCGATCTCAGATCTCCCGAGAGAATTCGACCCGCAAAGATATCAGCATTACACTCTTTCGAAACGCGGTGACGTTCTTCGCATCGAATCTGAGGACGCCCTACTGGGCCACTTGAAAATAAACGACCTAGATTCGGTGATCGGTATTATATGCACAGGTCCCGCGCTCTCGGTCGATATGGCGAGGTTGACCTACATTGCACCTTAGCGACTTCAGCGGCAAAAATTCAGCAGAAAACTTTCTTTGGGCAGCTGGCATTGAGAATACCTTTGTTCCGCAGACCCGGCCCGGACATCGCTCGCTCGATGAGTACGAGCTGATGGGCCACTACGAGAACTGGCCCACGGACCTTGCTCTTGCGAGCGATCTGGGACTGAAGGCGATGCGTTGGGGCATCCCATGGTATCGCGTCGAACCGTCTCAGGGGCACTTCGATTGGAGCTGGACAGATCAGGTAATTTCGTACATGGTCGAGGAACTAAAGATCCTTCCGATCATCGACCTGATGCATTATGGATGCCCGTTCTGGTTCAAGCGGGAATTTGCTAATAAAGATTATCCCCGCTATGTAGCCGATTATGCCGGCGAATTTGCCAACCGCTATAAAGACCAGATCTCGTGGTACACACCGTTGAACGAACCGATCATCAATTCGATGATGTGCGGGATGCGCGGGCTTTGGCCGCCTTATCTGAAGGGGGACAAAGGCTACATCAAGATAATGCTTCAGCTCGCAAAGGGGATCGTCCGGACCGTTAAAAGGCTGAAAGAGATCAACCCCGACTCCGTGATGGTCCATGTCGAGGCTACGGGACTAACTCGAACGGTTCGTGAGGACCTAACGCATCTTGCAACGGAGGAAGAGATGCGAGGTTACCTCTGCTTCGACCTGATCTCGGGCCGGCTCAACCATAACCACGCTTTGTTCACTTGGCTGATCCGAAATGGGGCGATCCCGGAGACGTTGTATGAACTAGAAGAGAGCAAGGCATCGCTCGACGTCATTGGCCTTAACTTCTACCCGCAATGGTCTACGAAGCAGCTCTTTATCGATAAACGCGGAAACCTCGCATTCCGCGAAACCGAACCGGAAGGTGGGGGATTTGAAGAGTTGATCATGAAATATTATGAGCGTTATGGCTCCGCGATCATGATCACGGAAACTAGCGCGGTCGGGAGCGACGAGATCCGTGCCACGTGGCTGGAAGAGTCGGTTTCGGTGATCAAGAGACTGCGAAGCAACGGCGTGCCCGTCATCGGCTACACTTGGTTTCCGCTATTTACAATGGTCGATTGGCGGTACAGATTTTCGCACGAGCCGTTGGAATCGTTCTATCTCGAACTCGGCCTCTATCGTTTGAACAGGGAATCGGGGCCACGTTGGCTGCCGACACCGCTTGTCGAGACGATCCGCGACTATGCCGCCGATTCCCGGCGTTCGATCGGCCAGCTCAAACAGCAGGAAGCTCAGATGCTCCATCGCTAGCCACTACTGTGAAGACGGCCGGATCTATTCCAAACGCTTCCTTGTATCGCTCGCTTATTTGCGATCGAAACACATCAATTTGATCGGTGCGAACCAAATTAACGGTACAGCCCCCGAATCCGCCGCCGGTCATACGAGCTCCAAAGACGCCCGAGATAGAACTAGCGGTCTCCACAAGTAGATCGAGTTCCGGACAGCTCACTTCGTAGTCGTCTCGCAACGATCGATGCGACGAATACATCAATTCACCGATCTTCACTAGGTCCGAATCCCGAAACGCTGCTGCGGCCGAAAGGGTGCGATCGTTCTCAGTGATCACATGCCTGCACCGTCGCCGGATAACCTCTGAAAGGCCGTCGTGTGCTGCCTGAAGGTCTTCCAACGTTACATTCCGCAGACTGCTCACCTTAAAAAACGCAGCCGCAGCTTCGCATTCCCGTCTCCGCTCGTTATAAGCACTGCTTGCGAGCTCATGCTTGACCTTCGAATCGCAAACTACGACCGACGTATCGCCGATCGCAAGAGCCACAGCGTCGCGATCGTTCGTCTCGCAGTCGATCAGGAGTGCGTGGCTCGCTTTACCAAAGACAGATGCGAGCTGGTCCATCAGCCCCGATCTCGTTCCTACGTATTCGTGCTCGGCCTTCTGGGCTGCGAGTGCGATCTCGAGCGGATCCATTTCAACGCCGCTGATCCCGAGCATTGCCGTCGAGACGGAGATCTCAAGAGCGGCGGACGAAGACAGGCCCGACCCGATCGGAACACTGCTCGCAAAAACGAGATTCGCCCCGGTCAGTCTCGCACCGCGTTCTTGCAGCATTCGGATCGGACCTTCGACATAATCCAGCCATGTCCCGCGGAGTTTCGTGCCTTCGCTTTCCAGATCAATAACTGCCTCTTCGCCTTCGACGTCGAGAGCCCGCACACGCACTTCGCTGCCTTCCCCCGGCACTGCAGCGACGATCGTTTCCAGATCAATGGCCATCGGGAGCACAAATCCGTTGTTATAGTCCGTATGTTCGCCGATCAGATTGACGCGTCCCGGTGCTCGAAAGAGCCGCGGCGACTGGCCGCCTGACATATCGGCACAGCCCACAAGAATTCTCTCTATCAATCGGTCCCGTTCTGTCATATCGCGGAGTGGATCAGATCCCGAAGCACCTTCGCCGTAGATTCGGGTAGAGTGTCGTTTATGAACATTCCTGCACCGACCTCGCTTCCTGCAAGATATTTCAGCTTATTCGACGTCCGCATTGGCGGATTAAATTCGATGTGAAAATGATAGTGGTCGTAGTTCCCGCCATCCGACGGCCGCTGGTGCATCGACATGATGTAAGGGAACGAAACGTCAAAAACACGATCGTAAGCCGTGAGCAGCGCCTTCATTATCTCCGCAAGATCTTGCTCTTCGCTTTGCGTCATGTCGAGCAGCGACTGCAGGTGGCGAGTTGATGCGATGTGTGTTTCGTACGGGTACCTGGCGAAGAACGGAACGTAAACTATAAAACTGTCATTTTCGACAACAATCCGTCCTTCGAACCGCCGCTCCTCCTGAATGATGTCGCACATCAGGCATGTACCGTTAGCTGAAAAATGAATTTCAGATTGCTGGAGTTCTTTCGCTATCACCGGCGGAATGAAGGGATATGCGTATATCTGCCCATGCGGATGATGCAGCGTAACACCGACCGCCTCGCCCTTGTTCTCGAAGATAAACACTTGATCAACAAACGGCAGGGCATCAAGCTCGGCAAATCTGTGACGCCACACGCGAACGAGCTTTTGGATCTGCTGAATAGGTTCCGTCGCAAGCGTTGCTGTGTGGTTGGGGGAATAGAGGATCACTTCGCACACGCCTCGCGAGAGATCCACCGGGTAAAGTCCGGTTCCCGCTATCGCCGGCTCCGGTGGATCGGTCATCAAGCTTGGGAAACGGTTCTCGAACGCGACGATCTCGTAAGTCGGCTCCGGCACCTCTGTCGGGAAGCCGCCCGGCAGGGTCGGGCACAAGGGGCAAAATCCAGCAGGCGGCAGGAATGTGCGTTCCTGCCGGTGCGTCGCCGTCACCAGCCATTCGCCGAGCAGCGGGTTATAGCGTAATTCAGACATTCTCTTGCTCTACCGCTCGCTCGTCGGTGTGCGATTGCTCTTCGTCATCGAACTCGAAATAGATCAGATAACGGCCGTCGGCGAGTATCGTCCTTCTAGCCGTCATTTCCGATTCCGTTATCTGCTGGTCGTGTTCACTCATTGATTTCCGGCAATGCTCGCAGAATCCCTTGCCTGATCCTGCAGCCATTTCCACGCGGATCCCACGATCAACTCAAGTTCCTGGTATTCCGGCTTCCAGCCGAGCTCAGCCTTGATCCGATCCGAGCCTGCGATCAGTACAGCAGGGTCTCCGGGCCGTCGAGCCCCAATGGTCACAGGTATCGGGTGCCCGGTGATCTTCCTGGCGACGTCCACGACCTCGCGGACCGTGTAGCCCGATCCGCCGCACCCGAGGTTATATATTGAGCTTTTGCTCGCGTCAACGCTGAGGGCCAAAACGTGAGCGGCCGCAAGATCACGAACGTGAATATAATCGCGGACGCAAGTCCCGTCGCGGGTTTGGTAATCATCGCCATAGATCGCCACCGATTCACGCTTGCCGCTCGCGACCTGAAGAATTATCGGTATCAAGTGCGTCTCCGGCTCGTGAAGCTCGCCGCATCTTTCGGTCGCACCGGCTGCATTGAAATAACGCAGCGACACATAACGCATTCCATACGCCTTCTCGTACCACTTCAACGCTTCCTCAAATGCTAACTTGGTCTGACCGTAGGGATTCGTCGGCTGCAGACGGTCGCTTTCTTCGATCGGCTGTTTCTCGGGCTCGCCATAGACGGCTGCTGTGGAAGAGAAAACGATGTTCTTAACGCCGCTCGCGACCATCGCATCGAGCATCGCGAGGCTCTTAACAACGTTATTTTGATAGTATTTCGCCGGCTGATCGACCGATTCACCGACGAGCGAGTATGCGGCCATGTGTATCACCGCTTCGATGGAATGGTCGCGAAAAGCGGCTCGCAATAATTCCTGATCGGCGATGTCGCCCGAAATAAATTTAGCCTCGGGATGGACAGATTCGCGGTGCCCCTTTTCGAGGTTGTCGACCACAACCGCCGCATGCCCGCTCGCTATGCATTCCTCAACTACGACGCTTCCAATGTACCCGGCACCGCCGGTCACTAAAACATTCATAAGTTTCACTTAACTTTTCATTTCGCCGATCGGTCGTTAAATTAATACCTTATGGCACATAGCTCACCATTCAAGGGTTTCTTCATGGGCGGCTTTGAATGCTCAACCCACCGGGACCGCTCTGATCGACGGCTCGACCTTATCGAATCAACTTGTCACGACCAATTCGCCGAGGCGGATTATACTCGAATGCTCGAGCTCGGCATGCAGACCGCACGAGACGGCATCCGCTGGCACCTGATCGAACAAGAGCCACTCAAGTACGATTTCGCTAGCCTTGAAAAACAGGTCGCCGCTGCAAAAAAGACCGGGATCGAGGTGATCTGGGACTATTTTCATTACGGTTACCCGGATGACCTCGACATATTTTCGACCGAATTCATTGAACGCTTTGCCGCATTTTCCTCTGCCGTTACCGAGTATTTGCAGTCGGAACTTAGCGGCAAACTGTTGGTATGCCCTATCAACGAGATCTCCTTCTTCTCATGGATCGCCGGCGATAAAGGCCTCTTTTATCCTCACGCAAAAAAGAGCGGCGACGAGCTAAAACGGAAACTGGTAAACGCCGCGCACGCGTCAGTGGACAGCATTCGATCAGTGTCGCCCGACTCGATCATTACGTTTACCGAACCCGCAATCCACGTCGTCCCACGCGACGAAACTCCCGGTGCAAAGCGTGATGCGGAAACCTACCGGAGAGCTCAGTTTCATGCCCTCGATATGTTATCGGATCGGGCAGGCGATATGGATATCATCGGCCTAAATTACTACTTCCACAATCAGTGGCGTCACCCGAGTCGTCGCAAGATACCGCGAGGCCATAAGCAGTATCGCCCGCTCCGCGAGATCCTCGCCGAATTTCATGCACGCTACAACAAACCGTTATTCATCGCTGAAACCGGTATCGAGGACGACGAACGTGCCGACTGGTTCCGATACGTCTGTGACGAGGTATATGCTGCGATCGAAAGCGGGATACCGGTCCTCGGCATTTGTCTCTACCCGATCTGCAATCATCCGGGCTGGGCTGATAACCGGCATTGCCACAACGGACTATGGGATTACCCGGACGACAGCGGCAATCGTGATGTACACGAGCCGCTTGCCGAAGAGATACGCCGGCAAACGGCTCGTTTTTCTGCGACTTTCAAAGATCAAGTGCCGCTCTAAGCGACCTTCGACAGCTTCTGTATTCCATGCCCGTTGGTGTACGACGGAACGGCCTGAACCGGAGCGACTTTCGCGGCATCCTTTCGTTTCTGCCCTATGATCTTGCCGTATGTCGTCAAGGCCTGAGCGACGACCTGATCCATATTGTAATAGCGATAGGTCGCGAGCCGCCCCACGAAATGTACTCCCGGTTCGGCGTCTGCCAGCTTTTTGTACTTCGCATAAAGCTCAGCATTTTCCGGCTTCGGGATCGGATAATACGGATCACCTTCGGCCTGCGGATATTCATAAACGATGCTGGTCTTATTATGTTTCTGACCCGTCAGATACTTGAATTCCGTTACACGCGTGTACGGCTGCTCGTTTGGATAATTGACCACAGGAGCTTCCTGGAAAGTCTCGGTGTCATGCGTCTCGTGCTTGAACTCCAACGAACGATACGGTAATTCGCCATACGCATAGTCAAAATATGAGTCGACCGGCCCGGTGTAGATCATCTCTCGATACGGGATCTCGCTCTCGATCTCACGATAATCGCAATTTAAGACGATCTTGATATTCGGATGATCAAGCATGTTCTCAAACATCCGCGTATAACCGTGTTTCGGCATCGCCTGGAATTTGTCCGTAAAATACCGGTCATCACGATTCGTACGCGTAGGAACGCGTGCGGTAACCGACGCATCAAGTTCCGATGGATCTATGCCCCACTGCTTTCGGGTGTAGTTCTTAAAGAACTTTTCATAGAGGTCCTGGCCGACTGCACTAACCACGACGTCTTCTGATGTCTTGATCTCGGAACGGTCTTCGCGCAGGCCATCGTAAAACTCCTGAATGTCCAACGACGTCAGCTGCAGTCCGAACAGTTTATTTATGGTGTCGATATTGATCGGTATCGGCACCAACATTCCGTCAACTGAGGCCAACACCCGGTGCTGATATTCACGCCATTCGGTGAACCGCGAGAGATAATCAAATACGTCCGCGGCGTTCGTGTGAAAGATGTGCGGCCCGTACTTGTGAACCAGGATTCCATCGTCGTTGTAGTGGTCATAGGCGTTGCCGGCGATGTGCGGACGCTTATCACAGATCAATACCTTTTTACCCGAACCGTTTGCTAATCGCTCCGCCAATACCGCACCGGCAAATCCGGCCCCAACTATCAAATAATCAAACATACTACCCTTGTCCCCTATTAAAACTTTATTCTGCAGCCAGCCCCGCGGCCGCCGCCATTTCGTTATTCGACGTGTCAGACGCCGCCTTGATCAATTCCCACATCTTTTCAAACGTCATATCCCATGAGTTCCCCGACAGAAACTCTGTCGCCCTACGCCGATGTTCGGTCAGTTCCGCCTCGAGCGCTCTGTCGATCGCAGACGCGAACTCTTCCGGCGTATTTGCGATATGAACTAGGCCCTCGTCGCCGTACGGTGTCACCACATCACGGATCGGCGTCGAAACGACCGGCAATCCGGCTGCAAGATATTCCGGCGTCTTTGTCGGGCTGATGAACTTCGTCGATTCATTTAATGCAAAAGGCATCATCGCCGCCTGCATTCCTGCGAGATACGACGGAAGCTCCTTATAATCTCGCCCGCCCAGATAATGGATATTCTCGCGACGCGGGAGGTCGGCTTCATCGATCTTGACCACCGGGCCGATCATTATAAACTGCACCTCGGGCCGAAGATCCGCTGCCTTCCCAAGCAGGTCGATATCGAGACGTTCGTCGATCACTCCGATAAAGCCGATCTTGGGTGCTGGTAACGCCGCGATATCTTTGGCCGGCTCTACGTCTAATGCCTGTTTGAAATGATTTACGTCGATGCTCGACGGAAATAGGTGAACACTCTCGTGCTGACCTTTCTTCGATTCATAAAGGCTGCGGCCGCCGGTAAAGACCATGTCCGCCCGTGAAAAGAGTTCGGCCTCGAGCTGCTTTAGTTCGGCCGGCGCATTCTTGAACGCTGACAACTCGTCCATGCAGTCGTAGATAACAGCACGCGGCTTCAGCGCCTCAGCCAACGGAAGCATCATCGGCGTGTAAAACCATGCCGCATAATCATGGATATCAAAATCATGAAGCAACTGCTCAACGAAGCCGCGAACTATATTTCGTGAATCAGCGAAGCCTTCCTCGTTCAAGTGCGGTACCACTACGTGTACATCGCCGTCAGCCGTCGAAACCATCCGATTCTCACCGTCGGTCCCCACGGGCTCCTCTATAAAAAACACTCGGCCTTTATCAGCAGCACGCGTCATAAGGTGCTGCGGCCTCTGAAAAACAAAATTCCAACGTAAATGTGAAAAACAGAGCAGATCCATAAAATTTAGCGTAAGCCTCCCAAACAAGACCCGACTTGTCCGAAATTCATACTTTTTTATCCTTTCGTTCACTGGAGTGCAATTTGAATGCCACCGTTAATCCGTGGACGGAGATAAGGGCGGACAGCGTGAATGTACACAGAAACATCTTCCCACCCAGGCCTTTCGCTACATGTAAAACAAAAAAACGACGCACTCCCGTACGCCGCTTGCAAATGCTATGGCACGAGCTTATCCCTCAAGGTCGAACAGACTAGAGATTGCACCGAGGCTTGAGATCATCATCTTATTACATGCGATGCGGTCGCCGGCCTTCTCGTCGATCGAAGACAATTTTTCAGGGGATTTCGAATAGACTTCGTCGGTATGCATATCGACTGGGGTGTTTGCGATCACTCCTTTCTCATTCCGACCAGAGTCGAAATAGTAGTATGGGAAATCCAGCTGCTCAGAGCATCCACTCGATCGACGGCAATTGTTAGTAATCTGGATAAATACCCTTGAGTGTTCGTTAAGTAAGGTTGAATGAAGACGCCCCGAACGCCCACGGACCTCAACGCTCTGTCCGGGCTTTATCTTGAAGTTGATCCCTAACCAAGTTCCAAGAAATCGCTTACGCGGAGGGCTCTCAGGTGGCTGCCCTCTCCGATTAAACCAGTAATTCGGTCTTCCCGTACTGCTAGCTGCTCGGAGAGCAGTGAAACCGTGACCACCTAAGACTTCTATACGCGTTAACGACAAACCCTTCGGCCGCCGAAACTGGATAGCTTCCGGATGAAGCTCCGAAAAATTTGCTAAATTCCTTAGATCCCATCTGGCTCTGTTTTGATCCCTCGATGTCCAATATTGTATACCTTGGGGTGCGATCGTAATCGGCTGATTGTTCGCAATATCGATATTTAACGGTGTGTGACTTGGTCCGGTCGCAGGAATCCGCCAAACAGTCATAGTAAGGTCATGCTGAGGTATTCCGGTTAAAAACACCGACTGCCACCTATCCCTTCGCTGATGACCTATCGCAAGGCCGCCCATAAGAACTGTTAGGTTGGACCCCGCCAAGACCGGGTCGTCTTCGACTGATTTACTAAGTTCGCTGAGATCATCTGCGTTTAGCATACGTTGTCCTCCGAGTGTGGGTTTTAAGCTCCGAATGAAAAGAACGGAGCCCAGTAGTAGGGGTCGCGTTCGCGCGTGTCGGGGCTGTCGAGCATTGACAGCTGAGCTTGGCGCAACGCGCGGGTTGTCGAAGATCCGTTCGACCTTCGAATTTTGTGAAAATCGATCATCAGGTCGGCCGTGCTTTCGCTGTCGACGTCCCAGTGGCTGGCTACGACCTGCGGGATGCCGCTTGCGAGAAATATGCGGGCCGCACCTAGAATGCCCTCGCCATCAAGCACCTGTTCTGATCCGGTGCGGCAGCCTGATAAGACAACTAGCTGCAGCCGCGAAAATCGTTTTCCGGCGATGACCTCATTCGGCAGCAGGGAATCATCGCCTCGGCCCGCCGCCAGCAGTCCCGATCGCAGCGGCGAAGCCGGATCGTAAATGTAATGCCCCGCGAAGTGAAAAACGTTCGCTCTATCCATCGCATCGACGATCGCATTCGGCGTCGCTTCACGGCCTGACAGCATCGTCGTGTTCGAATAATTACTACGTATCGCCGCGGCCTCCCGTGCGGCACCGGAAAGTTGCGGCAGGCCCGCGAAGCGTTCTCGGTCGAATGCCGGATCGCCAACTGCAAGAATTCGTTCGTCCGTATGCTGCTCCGCATTTCTCGCGGCGATGACGTAAACTGACGAACTCGGTGCGTAATGCAGCTCAAAATCGCGGATCAGGAAATCGTTGTCGTTAAGCCCTGGCAGTGCGCCGAAAGGAACTTTTGCCAAAACCTTATCCGGGATAACAACGACCTTCCGCTTCGGATCGATTAGAGCGACGAATGGCCGTATCATCGCCGATGCGACCGCTTCGCCGAGTTGAAGGCGATCATCGACACCGTTTGTTGCCGGCGCCGAGAGCGATCTGATGAACGCAGCGGCAGCCGTCTCAAGCGTCGCCGTTTCGAGCTTGTGCTGTGCGGCCGCAAAGCCGTCTGCAGTCACCGACCAGACAGCGATCCTGTCAGTTAGCACAGCGTACTGCAGCAGCTGAACGTCGGCCGGCAGTTCTTTCCGGATCGCTCCGAGCTCTAACGGTTTCGTGAATTCCGTGGGAAGAGCGATCGCCGGCCCGTCACGCCCATCGAGAACTGCGGTCGGTGCGTGCATCATATCCAGCAGCGATCGAGAGCGGGAAAGTTCAGCGAATTCAAACGCTTTTTCCGGCTGTCCCAGATCCATCTGATGGGCGATCAGAGCATCGAAAACTTCCTGTTCGCCGCTGAAAAAACTGTTGCGGGTAGATTCCTCGCGGATCTTTTCGCGGTATTGGTCAAGCAGCCCGAGCACCAGATCCGTTTGCTCCGACACTCGCTCGTCTTGACGCGTCGCGATATAGCACATCAGCAGGCCGCGATGTGCGTCGTAGCGGTCCATTTGAAATTCGCTCGATGCAACACCGGCGACCGTGCGGTCATAACGCTCGATCGCTTCGTCGCACCTGCCGGAGCTGCGAAGTGCGTTTCCCTCGGAAACGTCCACATAACCAAGATGGCTCGGCCGCGACCTTTCATCAAATCCCGCGGCCGATTCACGGCTTTGCCGAAAATACTCCAGAGCGCTGTCCAGCCGTCCGCGTTTTGCTTCGATCTGTCCCAACGTCAGTAGCGAAAAATATTCGTACGAATGCTCCTTCACGACCTCGCGGTTCAGGGCGTACGCCTCACTTTCGAAAGCGAACGCGGAGCTATACAGGCCCAGCAGGCCAAGCAGCTGGGTCGTCGAATTTAGCGTGCGGTAGCGCTGCCGCATGCTTATGTTTGTCCCTGCCGCCAAACTCGCAGCCATATATCGCACGGCGTCGGCGGTCGAACCAACGGCAACATAGGTCGTCGCCTGAAACTGGTTGATCCGCGTCACCTGAAACGGGTCGATGGCCTTTTCCGCGAGTTCCAAAGCGCGTGCGTTGTGGCGCAATCGGCCGGACAGGTCATCGTCGAAAAACGCGATCTGGCCAAGCCAGGTTTCCATCTGCGATTCGAGCCACAAGTAGCCTTTGCTTTTTGCCGCGGCAGCCTGTTTAGAAAAGATCGCGAGCGGTTCCTTACGAACCCTCAGCTGCTGCAGGGAATACGCGAGCCAATAGTCGGCGATGGCGGCTTCATATGGATTTCGCGCCGCGGCAAACGAGCTCCTCGCCTTACGAAATCTTTCCGCTGCTTCCGTATACTCGCCGTCGAGTGTCAGCCGATATCCGTCGCGCACCGCATCTTGTGCGTTTTTCAATTCCTTACGATCGACATCGTCGACACTTTTGTAATAACGGGCAAGATCCCGCCAGAAACCGTCACCCGACCTCTCGTGCTCGATCTCGCCGATGAAGCTCATCGCATCGGCGATCTCTACCGAACGCTCGCCCGACGACGGCTCATCGGCAAATAAAAAAGCAAGCTGTTGAAAGACCAGCTTGCCCGTTATCATTTCCCGATCGCGGCTTACCGCCTCAAAGGCCCGCACTTTATCTCGTACGCGATACGCTGCCCAAAAGTCTTCCAGCAGCTGCGTTCCCGAATGTTCACGCGGTGGTTCCGCTTCGAGTGCTGCCAGACGCGATCTCGCTTCATTCGCCCACTGTGAATCGCCATCGATCTCAAGGTAGTCTCTCCACGCAGCGATCTGCTGATCGCGGAGGCCCAAGCGGCCAAGGGCTATTGCTCGGTTAAACCTGGGCTCGGGAAGTTTCGGGTCTGCAGCGATCGCCGCGTCAAGAGCTTCGACGGCCTGGGCGTTCAACTTAAGACGGCTTCCATCATCCGCAGCGTGATCGGCGAGGCCAATGTACGCCGCACCGAGATCGCTCAGTGCTTGCGCGTCTGCGGCACCAGTATCCTTTAATTTGGAAAACGTTGCGACCGCTTTGTCGTATTCGCCCTTGGCGAGTTGTAGCCGGCCAAGTGCGGCCAATGTCTCAGCATTCTCGCCACCGCTGACCGCGTCCAGGATCAACAGTTCCGCTCTTCGAAGCTCGACGTCATTTACAGTCCGGGTTGAACCGCTTCGACGCTCTATTGCAGGGGCATAGTCGAATCCGGCGATTCTCGTTACGTGCGGCCGTTCGTTCTCGAAAGCCTTATTCAGCGACGCCATCGCCGCGTTCTCGCCGCCGTTTCGCAGCGTAAAGAACCAGACCAGGCCCACGCAGATCAGCACGACCGCTGCTCCGGCGGCAAGCTGAAACTGAAAACTTCCGAAGATATCGAAGATCGATCGCGCGCTCTCAGACTTTTCGCTCACCGAATTCGCACGGCTACGCAAGGACCCCGTTAACCTTTCAGACCGCAGACGCTCGGGTGTTCTAACAAAGTTTCGCTCGTACGCAGATCTCTCAGCGTCGGTTAAAACCCCTTCGCTGTGGTCGCTGATCAGCTCTTCCTCTTCCGCCAAAACCGCCTCGAGAAACTCGGGATCGGTAAAGAGCCGCTGCTCGATCTCGTCGCGAACGCTCTCGTCGTCGAGAATACCCAGTAGGTATTCACGCAGTATTCGTTCGTCATAGACCGTATCGGGCATCGCTCTTACCGTTTATATATGATTCGACGCGGGATCTATTACAATTCACGCCCGCCGAGGCATTCTTCAAGACAATTCTGAAGCTTTACCCGTATCCTGAAGGCTCGAATGCGTAGATTTGTTATGGAATATCCGTGTTCGTCCGCCAGTTTCTTGCGTTCAAACGACTTAACGCTGGGGTTGGCATAACTATAATACCTGATAATTAGACTGCGTTCACGTGCATCCAGCTTGCCAAGACATTTGTCGAGGCACTGGTGATCTGCCTCATAAGCGTCGTCCTTCGCGTCCGGTACAGGAATTCCGTCATGCAGTTCGGCAGTTCGCGGCTTCCGCGTGTATTCCAGAAAAACGTTCTTGGCGACTCCGTAGAAATAAAGGGCAGGGTCGCCGCTGTAGGTGGGTGTGATGTCGTGGAGCTTTTTCAGGACCCGATCAACTGTCTCATCTGCAAGGTCTTCTGCGTCAACACACGAACGACACTCAAACATTTTTACCAGTGCCTTACGGATCTGTAAGAAACGTGCGGTCGCACCTTCCTTGTCGTCGGCAGCGATCCAACGCAGTAAGGTATCGAAATTTTCACGCGAGCGAGAGACGTCGTGGGCCATGAGGGAACCGGGTTAAGTTAAAAACAGCTATAGGCTGCAGGTTTTACTTCTATAAGTTATGTTAATGGTGCCGGGCGGGATAATGATAAATGCACTGCCGAAATTAGTCAAAGAAAATTTTTCGCGTTGCATTTTCGGGGTCAACGGCCGTGTTTTATTATTTTATGGAAGCCGGTGCCGAATAGACCTTTTTATTAAGTGAACGGAATTAAACGGTGATCCAGCACAGTGGCAGGCAAACTCCTTCGAGGGGTGAGCTCCGTCGACTTTCGATTCGCAATCTCATAGTTAAATACCCAGGCCGCATCTTCATCGGATGCGGCCTTTCCTTTTGGAACCCTCCCATTCATATCGTGCAAATCGTGCAAAGTACGCAAATCGTGCAAATCGCGCATATCGACCTTTTTCATTATCTGTAGTTGTGGCAAGTTAGTGTGGTATGCAAAAGGTCCTGACAGCAGCAGAGATGCGGGAGGTCGATCGGCTGACGACCGAAGGGTACGGCGTCCCGTCCATCATCCTGATGGAAAACGCAGCTCACGCCGTGGCTGACGTCGCAACCGAAAAATTGGGAGGGTCGGTTGAAGGGAGATCGATACTTATATTCTGCGGTAAGGGAAACAACGGTGGCGACGGAGCCGCTGTTGCTCGCCTGCTGAGCTATGCAGGAGCACAGGTCGCGGTCGTGCTCTTTGGAAAAGTTGGTGACACAGGTTGTGACGCGCGTGTAAATTTCGAGATCGTCGAAGCATTATCAAAAACGGAGGCTGACTCCGATCAGCCTCATATCGTCGTTTTTGAAGTGGTGACGCATGACGATTGGGAGAAGATGCGTCACCAGCATTCCGCGCTGATGCAGCCCGATCTCGTCATTGACGCGATGTTCGGCACCGGGCTCACGAAACCTCTGGCCGGTCTCTTTGAAACTGTAGTCGATTGGATCGCGGAGATCGTTGGTGACGCAAGTGGAAAACGGCCGACCGTACTATCAATTGACATCCCTTCGGGCCTGACCGCAGATAGTCCGCTGCCGATCGGCCCGCACGTAACGGCTGATACAACGGTGACATTTACGTCACCAAAGCCTGCGAACGTTCTGCCGCCCGCATCCGTATCGAACGGTGAACTCGTGGTGATGCAGATCGGGTCACCACAGGTCCTTATCGACGAGCAGCCATCACAACTCTATGTCGAGGAACGTGGTGACGCAGCCAGGTGGTCTCGTAAAACAGAGTTTTCGAGCGACTCATATAAGAACAGACGCGGGCATGCACTGATCGTAGCGGGATCTGAGAACTATTCTGGTGCCGCGGTCTTGTGCGGGAATTCGGCGATACGTTCCGGTGTCGGATTGGTGACGGTGGCAACGCCGAGGTCTTCAAAGGATTCGATCGTCGGCCGCGTCGTCCCCGAGGTCATGGTGCGGCCGCTCGCGGAAACGGGATCGGGCTCCATTTCAGAAGACGCGGTGCCGCAGATCGAGGAATTTCTAAAGAACATTGACGCGATCGCGATCGGTGCCGGCCTGTCCGCCGGCAGTGAATCCACCGCGAAGTTTGTTCACCACTTCGCGGAGAACAGAAAGGTTCCCACCATTCTCGACGCCGATGCTCTCACGCTCCTGTCACCGTTCGACAACTTTGGCAATTCGGGTGGTGCCGCACCGCCGCTGATCGTGACACCGCATGAGGGTGAGTTCATGCGAATGCTGGGGACGGAGGACAAGAACGCCATAAGGGACCGCGTTGGTGCCGTCCGGAAGTTTGCCGGTGAACACAATGTGATTTTGGTACTCAAAGGTGAACGCGTGCTGATCGGCGAACCGGGCGGAAAGGTCGTGGTAAATCCGACCGGCAATGCCGGACTTGGGAAGGCAGGGAATGGTGACACACTGCTCGGCGTGATAACGGGTTTCGTCGCCCAGGCGGTGCAGATGGATATCGACATTTTCGAAAGCGTCACCGCCGCATGTTATGTCGCAGGGATGGCCGGTGACATCGCCGAAGAGAAATTCGGCAAACGGGTGATGACGGCTTCCGACGTAAGAGATTGCCTCGCGGATGCTTTTGCCGAACTCGAAGGGGAATTGCGGTGACCCAGATCGGGGGCAACATGGAAACGTTCACCTGCACATCGCCCGAAGAAACATTCGAGCTTGGCGAGCAGTTCGGCAGCCGGCTGCGAGGTGGTGACGCGATCCTGCTCCATGGCGGACTCGGTGCCGGCAAGACTCTGTTCACCAAAGGAATTCTTAGCTCGCTCGGGTTCGACGTCGATGAAGTGACGAGCCCGAGTTTTGCTTTGGTGAATCTGTATAATGCCGACCGCGCTGACGTCTACCATATCGATCTCTGGCGGATCGATGAAAAAAGCGATGCGGCATTCGGTGTCGGGCTCGCCGAGATCGTTGAAAATGACAATGCCATAGTCGTAATCGAATGGGCCGAACGTCTCGGACGTTTCGATTTTCCGTCAAGGGTCTTTGACGTAAACATCGAAGGCGATGGTGACGACGCCCGCCGGATCACTATAAATACTTCATTTGGATAAATGCCTCCAGCTTTAGCCGGAGGAAGGATGTATCTTGATAACTTGCCTCCAGCTTTAGCCGGAGGGAGGATGTATCTGGATAATTGCCGCTAGGTGTTGCTGCCGGGAGATAATGCACCTGAGATAAATTGCCTCCAGCTTTAGCTGGAGGGAGCATTTGATAATGAGAACGGCTTTAGCCGAACATCGAAAAGAACATTCAGCGTGCTTTAGCACAACGCAACTTGATTAGTATGCCTTTAATAAAGGTCTGGCTCCATTTTGTTTGGTCCACCAAGGAACGATTTCCTTTTCTCACGGACGATATCCGAAAAAGTGTCTTCGCTCATATTCGAGAAAACGCCCGAGCTAAAGGCATATTTATCGATTTCATCGGCGGGTATATTGATCATGTGCATTGCTTGATCTCGCTCGGCAGCGATCAAAGCATAGAGAAGGTGATGCAGCTTATTAAAGGGGAATCGTCATATTGGATCAATAAGAACAAATTAACCAGGTCCAAGTTCGAATGGCAGAATGAATACTTCGTCGTCAGCGTTAGCGAAAGTTCACTCGCGAGTGTCAGAAGATACATCGCGAACCAGGAAGAGCATCACAAAAAGTTTACATTTCAGGAAGAATACGCGGACTTTTTGACGCGGGCCGGTTTTCAAGGCCGTGAGGGCTGAAGCCATATAGAAATTACCCTTTTTGATTCGGCTAAAGCCTTATTTGTTTTGCGATTACCTCCAGCTAAAGCTGGAGGCAATTTAGCTGAGAACCGAATCGATTCCTAAATGCGATGGTTAATTTGTGTCCAAGAGCGGCCCTGATACTGTTGGTTTCAATATTTCTTCTGTCGTGTGCAGAGACGGCGGAGGTCAGGCCCGCGAACGCGGTGACGACACGTGATACGGAGGTAGCCAAGTTAAAAAAGGTTCGCGACGCGCTTGTGCCATTCTACCAGCCGATGCAGGTCCGCCGCGGCGACTGGCTCACCTCGCAGACAGAACGCGGCGAAACATTTGAGGAGTACATGGCGTCGGACCCGACGCTGCCGACAGCTGATCGCAGAACGATCTACATCCAGCCGATCGGCACTTTCACGGCCGAACAGTCAGACGCGATCGATCTCGCCGCCGAGTACATGCGGGCCTACTATGACCTTCCGGTGAAGCTGCAAAAGGCGCGTCCGCTTGGTGACGTACCCAAAGCCAAACAGCGGTTTGTCGATCGCGACAACCGAAACCGGCAGATACTGACCAGCTATTTTATCGATGATGTGCTGCCTGGCCTTATGCCCGAAGACGCAGCGGCACTGATCGCGTTCACCAATTTCGATCTTTATCCCGAACCGACATGGGCGTTCGTCTTCGGCCAGGCATCGCTGGATAAGCGCGTCGGCGTCTGGTCGCTTTACCGGTTCGCTGATCCGAAAACGAGAAAATACGAACCGGAGCAACTGGTGACGCGTACCCTGAAGATAGCGATGCACGAGACCGGGCATATGTTCTCGATGCGTCACTGCACGAAGTATGAGTGCCTGATGGCGGGCACGAACAGCGTCGCGGAAACCGACCGCCGGCCGCTCGACAATTGTCCCGAATGCACAGCAAAGCT
Organism: Acidobacteriota bacterium; assembly: GCA_023389035.1. Lineage (GTDB taxonomy): Bacteria > Acidobacteriota > Blastocatellia > Pyrinomonadales > Pyrinomonadaceae > OLB17. Next base: position 110,077 of record JAEWFC010000015.1, on the reverse strand, counting down.
GGCTTGGGCAATGAAATACGACCCGGCCGAACGCTACACAAAGCTCGCAGCGTTCTGGAAAAAGCAAGGCCGCGCTGACGAAGCGAAAGCGATGCTCGATAAAAAGCGGGCGGTCGATAAGGTAAAATGAATCTTGGCGGCATCGGAAAATTCAAAGGAATAGCGATCATCGCGGTGACGCTTTTGGTCATATCGGTCCCTATCGCAGTTTACATCTATGCCGACCAACGCTTGATAATGACCGAACCCGAACCACTCGCTACGCCGCATCCGGACGGTGGTGACGCACCGATTCCTGCCCTCACGAACCCGCGGATAGTGATCACGAAATCAAAACGCGAGCTTGAGGTATTCGATGGTGACGTTAGGGTGAAGACATACGCTATCTCACTCGGCGGGTCGCCCGTCGGTGACAAAGAGATCGAAGGCGACGGCCGCACGCCCGAGGGCGAATTTTATATCTTCGTTAAGAACCCGAAGAGCAGTTTCTTTCTAAGCCTCGGACTCAGCTACCCGAACCGCGAAGACGCCGAACGCGGGTTGCGAGACGGCTTGATCACCAAAGCAGAAAAGCTTGCGATCGATAAGGCGATCGATGCCGGCCGAACGCCTCCGCAAAAGACGAAGCTCGGCGGCGAGATCTACATTCACGGCGGCGGCAACCTTGCGGACTGGACAGAGGGCTGCATAGCGATGAGGAACCAGGATATTCAGCAGCTTTATGATGCCGTCGGAACGGGAGCTCCGGTGACGATACTTCCGTAGGCCGGACTAACACCGCTGATCATGTCAGATTGCTGTAACATTAAGTTAACATTTGGCAGTAATGCCGCTGGTCTATAATTGTCTTGCCCTATGGACCACGCTGAATCACCGACATTGAAGAATTCCACACAAGCAAATGTTTCCGATACGAACGCGACGGAACAGGACGACGCTCGGCTTTTCAACCGCGAGTTGAGCTGGCTCGAGTTCAACCGCCGAGTGCTCGATCTCGCGATGGACGACGCCCTGCCCGTGCTCGAGCGGCTTAAGTTTCTGTCGATCTTTGCAACAAACCTCGACGAGTTCTTCATGATCCGCGTCTCGGGCCTCAAGGAGCAGATCGAAGAAGGTGTGACCGAATTATCGCCCGACGGCCTAAGCGCGGCCGAGCAGCTTCGCGAGATCGGCAAACGGCTGCGGCCGATGCTGAAAAAGCAGACGAACTACCTCACACAAACAGTGGTCCCGGCACTGGCCGCGGAGTCGATCACGATTGAGCCATACCGCTCATTGCCGGTGAAGGAGCGGCGAAAGCTCGACAAATATTTTCTAGACTATCTGTTTCCGATCTTGACGCCCCAATCCGTTGATTCGAGCCACCCGTTCCCGTACATCTCGAATCTCAGCCTGAACCTCGGGCTTTTCATCGAACCCGATCGCCATTACACGCAGAAGAGCCTAAAGCATCTCTTCAGGCAAAAGCGGTTCACACGCATCAAACTGCCGGCAAGTGTTCCGCGGCTCGTTCCGATCAATGAGAAGAAGGGCAGATTCACGCTTTTGGAAGAGGTTATTTCAGCGAACGCAAATCACCTTTTCCCGCATATGAAAACCGGTGACGGCTTTCTGTTCCGCGTAACCCGCGACGCCGACATCGAACTCCGCGAGGACGAGGCAGGCGACCTGATGCGAACCCTGGAACGCGAGCTGCAGCGTCGGCGTTTTCGCTTTCCGGTACGGCTCGAGGTCTCAGCGGATATGCCGGACAAGATGCTGAAGGTCCTGACCGACGGCATCGGCCTCGCGGAACAGGACGTCTACCGTATCGAAGGATTCGTGGATGTTCCGGACCTTATGCAGCTGTATGCATTGGACCGCCCGAAACTCAAGGACAAGCCGATCACGCCCGTGCACCCGGCGGCGTTTAACGACAAGAACGTCTTCGACGTGCTGAAACGGCAAGACATACTGCTACATCATCCATACACGGCATATTCTGCCGTAACCGATTTCGTCGCGGCCGCCGCTGAGGATCCGGATGTGCAGGCGATAAAGATCTGTCTGTACCGAACGGGTAAGGATTCGCCGATCGTCCGTTCCTTAATACGGGCGAGCCAACTGGGCAAGCAGGTCACCGCGGTTGTCGAACTAAAAGCAAGGTTCGATGAGGAGAATAACATCGAGTGGGCAAGGCGGCTTGAGAATGAAGGCGTTCATGTGGTCTATGGGATACACTCACTGAAAACACACTCCAAGGTATTGCTGGTAGTTCGCCGCGAACGCGACAAATTAAATCGATATGTTCATATCGCGACCGGGAACTACAACCCGATCACTTCGCGGCTGTACACCGACCTTGGCATCTTGACCGCAAATGAAGAGATCGGTGCGGACGCGACCAGCTTGTTCAATTTCTTGACCGGTTATTCTCAACAGGGCGAATACAAGTGTCTGTTAGTCGCGCCGCTCAACCTGCGTGACAGGTTCATCGAGATGATCCGCCGTGAAACCGCGAACAAAAAGGCCAGACTGCCTGCACGCATCATCGTCAAGGTCAACAGCCTGACGGATGAGGACTTTATCGAGGAGTTGTACAAAGCATCCGATGCGGGCGTGGAGATCGACCTCATCATCCGCGGAATTTGTGCCCTGCGGCCCGGTGTCGCCGGATTATCCGAGAATATCAGGGTGCGATCTATCGTCGGACGCTTTCTTGAGCATAGCCGGATCTGTTATTTCATGAATGGGGGCGAGTCAAACGCTGAGATATTTATCGGAAGTGCGGATTGGATGCACCGCAATCTGGACCGCCGTGTAGAAGTCGCCGTGCCGATACTTGATGCAGAGATCCGTGAACATATACGTGGAGTAGTGCTTGAGGCGTATTTGAAAGATAACGTGAACGCTCGGATCCTAAAACCGGATGGAACTTACAAAAAGGCGTCTCCGGGATCGGCGATGGCGGTCGATTCACAGATGGAATTCGTCGGTGACGATACCACCGCTTAGGCCGCTATGGTCCGCTCGAAACGGGCTTCGTAAACACCCTCGTTATCGCGGCCGTACTTGATCGTTAGTCTGGGATAGCTGCGTGGTTCACGCTCGCGAGCGGTCAAGCCGAGTTTTTCTTCGGCGGCATCTATAGCGGCCTCGGAGCCTTCGATCTCCATAAAGAGTCCGAAGGGAAGTTCGTCGAGCACGACCTCGACATCGTCCAAACGCCAGTATTTCCGGCGTTTCTCGTAAACGGCGGAAAGTTTATAGCCTAGGCGTTCAATGATCTTTTCGGTCGCGGCAACGTCGGAAACGGTAGTTTCATACTCCATTTTTCGCTTCGTGCCGGTGTCCGAACGCATTTTTTCTTTGTAGGTGAGCACACTGAAGTCGCCGATCTTTCTCAGCCGCAGCGTCGCTCCGCGTTCATCGATCTTCCCGCCGCGATGTTGGAAGTTGACCTCAAAGACCTCTTTTTCAAATACGCCGCCGAGTTCGATCAACCGGTGCGTTATCTGATCAAGACGCTTTTTGCCAACTCGATATTTACGTTCGGTTTCGATGTTCATACGGTCCGCTTCAGAGAGTGTAGTTAATTGCTTTCCGGTCGGCAAACCCTGTTTCTCGGGCATCGTGTGTCTTGACGAATGGACACCGGTAGCTGATACTTGAAAAAAAGGTCAGGTATTAGCCGGCCGATGAATACGTAGTTAATAGGAGATCATAATATGCCATATCCCGAAATGATGATTCACGGAATGCGTGCCGAACTTTCACAGCTCGGCATAGAAGAAACAAAGACGCCGGAAGCGGTAAAAGATGCTGTCGAAAACACTGACGGGACGCTAATGGTCGTGGTGAATTCGGTCTGTGGCTGTGCCGCCGGCGGTGTTCGGCCGGGCATAGCGATGGCGTTGCAGAATTCCGAGAACAAACCGGCGCGTGCGATCACCGTATTCGCAGGTGCGGATATTGATGCTACCGATACTGCACGGGAATACTTCACCGGCCATGCACCATCGTCGCCGTCCATCGGTTTCATCCGCGACGGCAAGCTTGTTAAGCTATTCGAACGACGTGACCTGGAAGGCCGACATCCTGCGATGATCGCTGAGGCTCTGGTCGAAGCGTTTAACGCACATTGCGGCCGTGAAGAAGCGGCAACTGTGGCATAGTCGGCTGTTTAGTATTTCCGCGAACGGCGGGCATGTGCTCGCCGTTCATAGTTTGAAAGAAATCTGTTGTCACGCCATAGGCTTAACGTCTAAAATGGAAGGGACGGTCGCTCTTGCCCACCACCTCTTTTGCGCCGCCCAGCACGATGTCAATTAACGAGAGACAGCACATCAGGTTTTCCTTAGACGTTCCTGCGACGTTGGTTACGAAATTCGGTGAGCGTCAGGAAACGCTCTTGCAGCAGATAAGCATCGGCGGATGTTTTACTGATTGGGAAGAGAATATATATCCCGGCGATGAATTTCGACTGGAGATACAGCTTCCGAACGGCAACCGTCTGCCGCTTGCATGCAAGGCGATCTATCGCTTTGACGATACCGGTATCGGCGTGCGATTTACGGATATCAGCCGCTTTGAGCAGGAGCTGTTATCGTCGATCATAGCCTGCCGTATGGAACTGGAAGGGCTACCGGTCGAGGTTGATCCGTTCACGGTGCCGAATAAGAAATTCGACATAGATCGTGTCCAGGAATTCTCAGCACGCGAGCAGCGGGAGCGAATGCTGGAGGAAGCGATGTCAACAGAAGTCCTTGATTAGCTTCCGGACCTGCTCGTCGCGATATCCTGAAATGATGATCTGATCTCTTTTGGAGATAGTCCTGTAAACAAACCTGCCTCTTTTTCGCTTAAAGCCCCACAGTCGATCCCTCGTACGAAGAAATTCAGTATTCCCTGCGCCGACGCGGCATCGTCAAAGGTGTTTCCTGAAAGCGTTGCCTTTGTGGAGCGTTCTAAGAATTTCTTCAATCGCACGGCGTGCTCATCAACATTCTTGAGATAAAACGCATAGACCGCGGCGAATCTCGCGGGTAACTGATTCGGATGCAGGTCCCAGCTTTGGTGGAAGCCGTTTTGCATTGAGCGGGTGACGTTTTCGAAATGCTCGGCCCAGCCTTCGTGGACGGCCACACGATCTTCGTCCAGCTGCTGTTGGCTCGGCTTGCCTCGATGGATCCCGACGGGCAACTTTGTTGTTACCGAATCGGCAACCCTTAGCCCAAGCGGTGCGAGGGTTGCGAGCATGATCTGCCTGGCAAAATTGCATGCGTCGTGGCCGATGTGCTGGTCGGCGGCTGATATCCCAAGGGCCGAGGTGTAGTCGTACGCCCCGAAATGTGCTGATGTGACGCGGCCTTTGCCGGCTTTTACAAGCTCGGGGATGGCGAAATTGCCTTTTGGGCTGACGATCGCTTCGGGTGTTTCGATCATCAATTCGATCCCGATCACGCCTGTGGCGAGGCCGTGCTTTTTTTCGAATTTCCGCACTCGATCGGCCAACTCCCGCACCTGTTTTCGGTGGGTAATTTTTGGCAGTGTGGCGACAAATCCGTCAGGGATGCGGCCCGCTGAGGCGATGAACGCCTCGAGGAACAGGTCCAGCGTGCGGATTGCCCGGGCGTGGGTTTCGGGCTGGAGCGACTTGATCCGGAATCCCGAGCCGCGTGTTACCGAGCCGCTACTGACTGTCGCCGCGAGTTCCTGGGCTGAGCGTTCGGCGTCGCGGTCCTCTTCTTCGTCGGGGCGAAAACCGTAGCCGTCCTCGAAATCGATCCTGAGATCCTCGACCGGTTCCGCGGCCAGCTTCGCCAGCGTTTTACGGTGGACGGACCATGCGAACCACTCTTTGGGAAGCTCTTCCCTCGCCTTTGCCTTGTTCCGAGCGATGCGGCGATCGAGCCTTTGTATCTCTTCCGCGTCGGTCGGGAGGCCCTCAGCTTCCGGCAGGCTCATTGCCCGTGCAAATGCCGCAAAGTCCGGTGCGTAGGTTTCCAGCGTTTTCAGGGCGATGTCGCCGAGCTTTCGCGGCGTTTCTCTTGAGAATCGATCCGCACCGCCGTAAACGACGTGGACCGGAAACCGTGCTGCCCGCTGCACCGCCTTTTTCCCTTTCGGCTGCTTAACAATGAGGCTGACGCCCTCGTCGCCGTCGTGATAAACCGTTTTCGCCATCGAAAAGGATTGTAACGCACATCACGTCCTGATCGGCCTTCGGAAAACGCGATGTTTGTCCCAGCGTGAACGCGTTCGCCTGGGACAGGCTGGGACAAAAATAGGCTTTTTTGGCGTTTTTGTCCTCAAACCCTTATAACTGCGCCACTTTGCAGTGAGCGCGCCTGGCGCAGGGTGGCTTAGTTTATTGAGCTTTCGCGTTTTTTCGCCAAAGTGTGCCAAAGATCCGGTCAAAGTGCCGTCCGAGACAGCGTCTGTGTTCGCGTCCACGGCCAAACGTGTTAAGCGCTACGGCCGCCATAGACGGCAAAGCCGCTGCCGTCATCCCGCGTCACCAGCTAAAGTGGTGCCGCAATTTGGTGCCGCTGGTGAACACAGTTGGTGCCGCAATTTGGTGCCGTGGTGAACACACTTGGTGCCGCATTTGGTGCCGCTGGTGAACACAGGTGGTGACGCATTTTGGTGACGCTGGTGACGCAAATGGCAGCCGCGAGTACGATCTCGCAGCCCACGCCTCTCGTGGATCAAGCTTTCAAATATCCAACCGATAAACCGGTCCCGCCGCATTAACACCCACCATCACCCACACGCCAACCGCAAACTGCGCGATATGCGCGATTTGCAAGGATTGTTATGATTTCACTGGTTAGTTGACCTTTGGCTTGTGTATTCGTCGATGTAGAGGCGGTGGTTTTGGCGGTTCATTTTCGACCAGAAAAGACCTAAGCCTATTTGAGCGTGATGGGTGGCGAAGATTACGTATGGCTTTCGTCTCTAAAACGGAGATTGCGGGTTGTGACAGGTCGAGTTCCTCTCCAACAGACGCTTGGGATCGCTGGATCAAGCGGCAGTAACGAAGGCTCATTACCCTTTGTTGTTTAGGGGGTAGCGTAGCTAGGATCTCATCAACCAGGTCCCAGGTTTGAGCTAGGCTTAGTTCATTGCGAAGTTCCATTCGTTTACCGAAGATTTTCTTTAAGAAGCGATCGAGAGCTGGAAGGTGTTTCCGAGCTACCTCATCTAGAGCAGTCCGAATCGTTGTCATCTGCTCGAAGCACGTATCCCGAGAATTCAGATCGATATCTATGTGCATTATTCACTTTATTAATCTAACATTGCAGTTCTTGTCAATGGCATTCAAGTCAATCTCTAGAGCCGAGATTTTGTAAACCTCCCCGTATTAGCGCCAGGCTAAAGTAGAGTCTCCGGGTTTAACGAGACGACGTTGCCGAGATGCCCACACTCGAAGTTTCCTTCAAGTAATCAGGTCTTGGAGGCTGGCCTCCGAGGGCGTCGTGCGGGCGGCGGGCGTTGTAGAAATCGAGCCACGCAGCCGTCAGTCGTCTCACTTCTTCCAAACTTTCAAAGATGTACATATCGAGCACCGCTTGCCGGTAGGTTCGGTTGAACCGTTCGATAAATCCGTTCTGCATCGGGCGGCCGGGGCGGATGAATTCGAGTTCGACCTGGTTTGCTTCTGCCCAATCGGCAACAGCTATCGACGTCAGCTCCGGCCCGTTGTCGAATCTGATCTTCGACGGGTAACCTCTCATCTCGGCGATCCGGTCAAGTACTCTGACGACGCGGCCGCTTCCGAGATTGAGATCGACCTCGATGGCCAATGCCTCTCGCCGGTGATCATCGATCACGTTGAACGTGCGGAACCTTCGTCCGTCGCTCAAGGCATCCGACATGAAGTCCGCCGACCAGCTCTGGTTCGCATCCTCGGGAACCGCAAGCGGATCAGGATTCCTCGGCGGGACCCGACGCTTATACTTGCGGCGTTTGTTGAGCTTCATCTCGCAATAGACACGATGCACCCGCTTATGGTTCCATCCGTGACCTGCTTGCCGAAGCAGCCGAAAGAACTTCCCGAACCCCAGATCCGAATGCTTCTCGGCAAGCTGCGACAATGCGTCGATGATCGGCCCATCGCCCCGATCCAGCGGTGCGTATCTGTACGTCGTCCGCGATATCTCGACCGCCCAGCACGCCCGCCGCTCGCTCATCTCATGCTCGCCTTTCAAATATCCAACCGCTTCCCGCTTCTCGATCGTCACCAGCCTTTTTTTTCGATCAGATCCTTCAACGCTCTGACCTCCAGACTTACGTCCGCGTACATCCGCTTCAGCTTCGAGTTCTCCTCCTCAAGCTCCCGCAGCCGCCGTATGTCCGACGCCTCCATCCCTCCAAACTTCGCCTTCCACTTGAAATACGTCCCCGTCGATATCCCCGTCTCACGGCATACTTCTGCCACCGCCCGCCCGTTCTCCACTGCCTTCAGAACACCCAGCACCTGGCTCTCGCTGAACTTCGATCTCTTCATCCGGTCCTCCTGTTTTCATTCTAACCCCGACCGGATCCTCTATACTTTTAACTGGTACTACTTTAAGGGATGCTTACGGAAGGACAAGAAGCAGCCTGTTGTACAAAGCCAAAATCCCGATCTCAACATCTTGCGTGAGGTTATCAGCGATCGGCGTGCACTATCGGCTCTTCGAGGGGGAATCTCTCTTTATCGGTCCTTTGAGATCGCACGGGGCGACGAACAGAGATTTCAAGAGTCTTTGACGAAGGCAAAGGAGAACCTCACCGAAGCCTCTGGGACGGAAATTCTCGGCTACAAAGGTGACCTTGATGCATTTTCCCTGATCAAAGAAATTATATCCGTATCTACAGAGCTTCGTTCTTCGATGGAGCGAAAACGGCTCAAGAAACTAACACTTTAGATTTACAATGGCTTTTTTCGCGCTACCGGCTGAATCCACGAATTATATCAAGCTTGCGGACTGGCTTGAGCTCACTGCTTTCACGTCCGGGGATAGAAACGCTAGCAAGGGTGACTTGGAAAGTGCATTGATTACCGCATCCGTTGTGGACCCATCGCGCCACGAGTTGGTCGAGGCTATGTGCCTCGAAGTGTTTCGTGAATTGGAGGAGCGGAGGGTTGGGGCAGGTGACGCTTATCCGTTTGATATAGATGGATCGGTTTTGAAACTCAACAGCGGAAAGAATGACCGCGTAGCATACATGTTCTGCCTTTGCTTGTCATACTTCCGTTGGTCTACAAAACGCAATTGGGAAATCACCGTAAATCCTTGGCTTCTCTTTGAAGAGTTGGCCGCGTCGGCGGCTAAAGAGTTTATTAACGGTTCCGTTTATCGGTTTGGGACTTCTCGGAGTGGGACAAGGAAGGCCATGACCGGATTCAAAAATACGATAAACGAACTAACGACTCTCGTAGGAGAAGGGGAATCCTTCAGAAACCAAACGACACTAGACAAGAAGGACGATAAGGTCGACCTCGTAGCTTGGAAAGACTTCGCCGATCGTAAAAGCAGCAAACTGATAATGTTTGGACAGTGTGCGGGGGGAGAAAACTTTGAGACAAAGTTATCCGAGGTGAATCCGGACGCTTTTTGGAAACAGTGGATGAGTCTATCTGCTGTGAGCCCGCATTTGCGATCGTTTTACATTCCTCACCGAATCCCACAGATAAAGTGGGATTACCAGGGCCGCTATGGCGGCATAATATTCGATCGTTGTCGCGTTGCGTACTGGGCGTACAAGGACACACAAGTACAATCGGATACGAGGTACAGTCAATGGTTCAACTACATTGTTTCGCAACCACTGCCCAAGCCCAAACCAAAGAAAGTGTAGTGTTGTGTCCGCATGTCGATACGCTCCGCTCATTCCAACGGCTTTCGCGACTGAAAATGCCACAAGAAATAGATTCGCGGCGCTGACCATCGATCGGTCGCCCTTCCGCGGTGTGCCTGGTTTTGGGGCCGATGGTGAATGGATGACCTCCAAGGATGGAGTGTTATTGGTCAGAGACAACGTTGGGCGGTCGATGCCGATCGCCGCACCGGTTGTTTGGGTCAGAAGAGTTCGTTGATGGCTTCTTCTAGGTTGCGGACGCCTATTACGCGGATGCCGAGGAGTTTTTCGAGGCCTTTTTTGTTGGATTCGGGGAGGATGAGTTTTTTGAAGCCGAGGGTTTGGGCTTCGCGGGCGCGGGCCTGTGCCTGCAGGACGCCGCGGACCTCGCCGGTCAGGCCGACCTCGCCGAATACTGCGGTCTCGGGCGGCACCTGAAGATTGCGGAAGCTGGACGTGATCGCCGCGAGCACGCCGAGATCGGCAGCGGGTTCATCTATCTCAAGTCCGCCAGCGACATTAACGAACACATCATCGCCCGCGAGCTGAAATCCCAGACGCTTTTCAATGACGGCGATGAGCAGGGAAGTGCGGTTCTGATCGAAGCCCTGCGTCATCCGCCGTGCCGTGCCGAACTTTGAACCGCTGACCAGCGCCTGCACCTCGACCAGCATCGGCCGCGTGCCTTCCATACAGACCGTGACCACGGAACCGGTCGCATTTTCGGGGCGTTCCTGCAGAAACAGCTCGGAAGGATTGCCGACCGGAACGAGTCCCGTGCCCGTCATTTCAAATACACCGATCTCATTGGCAGCACCGAAGCGGTTCTTTGTCGCACGGATGATGCGATGGTTGTGATGGCGGTCGCCTTCGAAATAGAGAACGGTGTCGACGATGTGTTCCAGCGTTTTCGGGCCGGCGATCGAACCTTCTTTGGTGACGTGGCCGGTCAGAAAAACGGGAACGCCGGTCTGTTTTGCGAACATCATGAAACGGGCCGCGACCTCGCGAACCTGCGAGACGCTGCCGGGAGCCGATTCGATCGATTCGCTGAAAACTGTCTGGATGGAATCGATGATGACGACGTCCGGCCGCGAACGCTCGACCTCGCCGAGTATCGCCTGCAGGTTGGTCTCGGGAAGGATGAAGAGATTATCGGCGTTCACGCCAAGGCGTTCGCCGCGCATCTTGATCTGGCGTTCGGATTCCTCGCCGGAAACGTATAGCACGCTCTGGCCCGTCGAGCTGAGTTTTTCAGCCATCTGCAGAACGATCGTGGATTTGCCGATGCCCGGCGATCCGCCGATCAGAACGAGCGACCCCGCGACGATGCCGCCGCCGAGCACGCGGTCAAATTCGTCGATGCCCGAAGGAATGCGAGCGTCGTCCTGCGCCTCGATGTTGTCGAAAGCGACGGGCGCGGTGCCTCGGCCGAGCGATCCGATGCCGGCCGCCGCGGAACGCGACGCAGGACGAAAGCGTTCCTCGACAAGCGTGTTCCATTCGCTGCAGTCAGGGCATTGTCCGAGCCATTTGCGGGACTGGCCGCCGCAGCTTTGGCAGACGAATATTGTTGCGGGTTGCTTTGCCATAATTGTGAGGTCAACAGATTTTACACGATATCTTAGGCTTGACGCATCGCCGACCGCACATCGTCTGTGGCAGAATCGTCTCTGATGACCACACGCTCGATTCACCAGTTCGCGGAAAAGGTGGCACTGATCACGGACGGTGCCAATCCGATCGGCATGGCTACCGCGATGCAGCTCGCGCTGAACGGGAGCTTTGTCGTTTTAGGCGTGCCGAACCTGGCGGGCCGCGTCGCTCCGCCGATCAGCGACCTGGAATCGCTCGGCACACTCGCGATGTCGCATAGTTGGAACGTGGACGCCGACGGTGCCGCCGGGCTGGTGGACGCGGTCCGCGGAAAGTTCGGGCGATTGGACCTTTTGGTCAACTGTCTGGATCTGGAGGCGTTTGGTTCGGACGTGGTGATCGGGGAAGGCTTGACGGCGTTTGTACGGGTGGCGGATTCCGCTGTGAAGCTGATGCAGGAGCGGCCGAGCCCGCGGATCGTGAACGTCGTTTCGCAGCGAGACGAACCGTTGCCGATCATCGCGGGTGCGAATGCCGGTGTGATCGGATATTCAAAGGCGTTGTCGGCATCGCTGCCCGGGAACTTTCGCGTGAACGTGGTTTCTATTCGGCAGGCAGAGGCAGCGGCGGGTGGATTTGATCCAGAATTGATCCGCCCGAAGTCGGCCGTCGAGCCCGATGACGCAGCTCGTGTCATCTTGTTCGCGCTGTCAGGTGAAGCGAAAAGCATCAACGGGAAGGTGTTTGAGCTAGGTTGAACGAAATCGCCGCCGTAAAACTAGACCGTTTATTTTCGTAAGTCTCGCGTGGTAGTATTGTTGTGATGAAATGGGACGTGCTGATAATCCGTATCGGTTTTGTCGTGCTGCTGGCCGGCATCGGGTTCCTGTTGAATCCGCTCGGTTCGACGTCTCATCTGAATGATCTGGGGACCGATCCGATGGCCCGAAAGGTGGCATCGGGCGTCTTCGGCGCATTTATCGCGCTGATGATCATTGCGTTTGAGCTGCGTGCACGAATGGCGAGCTTGAGGACGCTGATCGGAGCGGCGATCGGTTCGATCATGGGAATTATCGGTGCATACCTGATCGGAATGCTCATCACGGCACAAGACATCGGCACGGTGCCCGGCGAGATGAAGGTGTTCCTGACGATCGCACTTGGCTTTTTTATGGGCTACATCGGCCTGATGGTCGGTGCCGCGAAAGGCGATTATCTCGATCTTTCGGCGCTCGGCGGAATATTCAGTGACAAGAGCGTTCCGCGGGACTACAAAGTGCTGGACACTTCGGTGATCATTGACGGGCGAATTGCTGACGTTGCCGAGACCGGGTTCTTGAGCGGGAGTTTAATAATCCCTAACTTCATATTGGCGGAGCTGCAGCAGGTCGCTGATTCTGCGGATTCCTCGAAGCGTCAACGCGGCCGCCGCGGTTTGGACATGCTTCAGCGGCTTCGTAATAATACGAAGCTCGACATTCAGATCGTCGAGACGGATTTTCCCGCGGTGAAAGAGGTCGATCTCAAGCTGATCGAGCTTGCGAAACAGCTTGAGGCCGTGATCGTGACGAACGATTTTAACCTGAACAAGGTGTCGCAGCTGCGGGGCGTCGCTGTCCTGAACATCAACGAGCTAGCAAACGCGGTCAAGCCCGTCGTTCTGCCCGGCGAGGCGATGCGTGTCTTCGTGCTGAAGGAAGGCAAGGAATACAATCAGGGCGTGGCGTATCTCGACGACGGAACGATGGTGGTCATCGATAACGCGCGACGGCTGATCGGCAAGACCGCCGACATTGCGGTTACCAGCGTTTTGCAGACGACAGCAGGCAAGATGATCTTCGGGCGGCTCTGGGAAGAAAAGGAAGACCACAATGATTCCGGCAACGTAGCGATCCACGATTCGCGCTCGATGGGATTCAGAAAGGCTACCCGCGAGCTTCGGCAGACCACGATCATCGAAGAGGTCGAGTAGCGTTTTCCCGGCCAACATCCGCGACCATAACCCACATGAACACGGTCATTATCGCAGCGGCAGGCAGCGGCCAACGATTCAATTCCGATACTCCGAAACAATTCCTTGAGATCGACGGCAAGCCTATCGTCGTGCACTCGATCGGACGGTTTGCCGCTTGCCCGTCGGTTGACGAGATCGTGGTCGTTTTGCCGGCCGAGTACATCGAGAGGTTTCAGTCGAGACCGGATCTGCAGCACATCCCGAAGATCAAATTCGTAGCCGGCGGCAGCACGCGTGCTGAGTCGGTCTTCAACGGCCTGAATGAGGTCGATCCGGATACCGAGATAGTAGCGGTCCATGACGGGGCGAGGCCGCTTGTGACCGCTGATGAGATCACGCGCACCATCGAACGCGCTCGCGAGGTGGGCGCAGCATGCCTCACTGCTCCGGTCGTCGACACCATAAAGGAGATCGATGAAGGCTGGATACAGGGAACGGTCGATCGCAGGACGCTTCGACGGGCGATGACGCCGCAGGCGTTTAGATACGACCTTCTATTCGAGGCATATTCAGACAGCGACCTTTCGGATGAGATCACTGACGAATGCTTTCTGATCGAGCAGCTCGGGCACAAGATCGCTTCGGTTCCCGGCGGAACGCGCAATATAAAGATCACGCACGCGGAAGATCTGATCCTCGCTGAGGCTTTTATGTCGGAGGGCTATTGATGTTCCGGATCGGGTTCGGAAATGACGTGCATCGGCTTGCTGCCGGACGGGCATTGATCATCGGCGGTGTCGAGATCGAGTCTGAATTTGGGGCCGACGGGCATTCCGATGCCGACGTTCTGCTGCACGCGGTAACCGATGCGATACTCGGTGCACTGGCGCTCGGCGACATCGGAACGCATTTTCCAAACAGCGACGAGAGATGGAAGGACGCCGACAGCAGCGTTTTTCTTGTGCGTGCGGCTGAGCTGGCTGCGGAGCGTGGTTTTCATATAGAAAACATTGATTCTACCGTGTCGCTCGAACGACCAAAGCTGCGGCCGCACATTGACGAGATGCGGTCGAGCATTGGGGGTTTGATCGGTGTCGACGTCGGGTCGGTCAGCGTGAAAGCCAAGACCGGCGAAGGTCTCGATGCCGTAGGGACCGGCGAAGCGATCAGGGCCGAGGCCGTCGTATTGATGCGACAAAATTAGACGGATACTGAGGTCATAGACTTTTCGGCTGCCCGTGTGCGAAACTCGTGGCAGCTTTTCCTTTGCTAAACAATGCGGCCACAAGAGATCATCGCCCGAAAACGCGACGGCCGCGAGCTGTCCAGATCCGAGATCGACACGTTCATAGCCGGCGTTTGCGACGGAGCATGGGCCGACTATCAAATATCCGCGCTGGTGATGGCGATGTTCATTCGCGGGCTATCACCGGATGAGCAGGCGGCACTGACATACTCAATGCTGCATTCGGGCGACGTGATGGACTTTTCGGGAGTCCAACTTCCAAAAGCAGACAAACATTCTACCGGCGGAGTCGGAGACAAAACATCTCTGATCATCGCACCGATCGTAGCCTCGTGCGGCGTTGCGGTGCCGATGATCTCGGGACGCGGGCTTGGCCACACCGGCGGCACGCTGGATAAACTGGAAGCC
This sequence comes from Acidobacteriota bacterium, assembly GCA_023389035.1. Classification (GTDB taxonomy): domain Bacteria; phylum Acidobacteriota; class Blastocatellia; order Pyrinomonadales; family Pyrinomonadaceae; genus OLB17. Next base: position 95,045 of record JAEWFC010000015.1, on the reverse strand, counting down.
ATCCCTGGTTATCGAGTCGGTCTTACCGAAAAGGAATTTCGCGACGTCATCGATAAATGCGGCTTTGCGATGATGGGCCAGACCGAAGATATTGCTCCCGCCGATAAAAAGCTTTATGCCCTGCGGGACGCGACCGCGACGGTTCCGTATATTCCTTTAATTGTCGCGTCGATAATGTCAAAGAAGCTCGCTGAGGACCTCGACGCCCTCGTACTGGACGTAAAGACCGGCTCGGGCGCATTCATGCCTGAGTTCGAAGATTCGAAACGGCTTGCAGAGGCGATGGTCGAGACCGGCAGGTCGTTTGGCGTGAAGACCATGGCGATCGTTTCGGATATGAGCCAGCCTCTGGGTAAGCATGTCGGGAACGCATGCGAGGTCTACGAGTGCATTAACATAATGCGCGGCGAGGTAAAACCTGCTGTCCAGCCTACGTTGGATCTTTCGGTCGAGCTCTCTGCAACAATGCTCAGACTTTCCGGTATCTCTGATTCTGACGAAGACGCTCACGAGCGGGTCAATGAGGCCCTATCGTCGGGACGTGCTCTCGAGGCCTTTCGCAAAAACATTGAACTTCAGGGTGGAGATCCTCGCGTCTGCGACCAACCGAATCTTCTGCTCAGCGAGAAGCTGCTGAAAGTGCCCGTGGTCGCGTCACGCTCGGGTTACGTCGCTGCGATCGACACGCACGCGGTCGGCAACGCTGTTTGTGAGATCGGCGGCGGCAGAACGAAAGCGGAAGACGGTGTCGACTACTCTGTCGGCTACGCATCTGAGATCAAGATCGGCGACCACATCAATGCGGGTGATCAGCTCGGCCTCGTTTATTGTCGGGATGAAGGAGACGCAGCGACGGTTTCGGCAAAACTTCTTGCGGCGTATTCGATCAGCGATGAAGAACCGGAACGCCCCGAACTGATAAGCTGCACAATATCCTGAAAAATAGCACGTCGAGCTCAGAGTCCGGCGGCTACGCCAGTTTCCGGTTAAGGTCCCATAAACGCGGCGCCGGCTTTACCGGCTTATATTAGATTTCGCACATCCCGCGAACGCTGACATTTCAGTAATAGTAAGGTAATCTCTACCTCGGAATGATCATCTCAGTTTCCGTGTAAATATGAGGAATATCTTCGTTTTAATGGCGGTCTGTTTTGCGGGACTGCTAAGTTCCTGCAGCACCGGATCGATCGTCGAACGCACGGACTGCGATCGGAAGGTTGGGATCGTTTTTGATATTGGCGGTAAGAATGATCGTTCGTTCAACGCAGCGGCCTGGGAGGGCGTGCAGCGAGCCGAGCGAGATCTCGGCATTTGTCTTTACGACATCGAGCCCGGTAACCCGACATCGATCGAACCCGCGATGCGTGCCTTTGCGGAGCGTAACTTTGACCTTGTGATCGGGGTCGGTTTTGCACAAGGGCCGATCATGCAAAAGGTTGCGAGGGACTATCCAAACATCAATTTCGCGATCGTCGATGGCGTTATTCAAGACGAGAATGGCGTGCCGTTCCCGAATGTCGCGTCGCTGGTGTTTCGCGAACATGAGGGATCGTACCTGGTCGGAATGATCGCGGCAGCAAAGTCGCGAACGGGTGTTCTGGGGTTTCTTGGAGGTATGGACATCCCGTTGATCCACCGATTTAAGGAAGGTTATGAGGAAGGCGCCCGTGCGGTGCGGCCGGACGTCCGCGTCGTGACGAACTTCGTCGGGGTTACAGACCACGCCTGGAACAATCCCGGAAAAGGCAAAGAGCTTGCGCTAAATCAGATCGAAAAAGGTGCTGATGTGATATTCACCGCGGCAGGGAACTCGGGCCTCGGTGCTTTTGATGCGGTCGAACAGTTCGGAAAGAATTCAAATGGGGAAGCGAACCGTTTCGTGATCGGAGTGGACTCGAATCAAAACGGCGTCAAGCCCGGATTCGTACTCACATCAATGGTAAAGCGCGTCGATAACGCGGTCTATGACGTGGTACAGGAAGTATTAGACGGCAGGTTTGCCGGCGGCTTTCATGTTTTTGGGCTTGATAAAGATGGCGTGGCCTACTCTCTCGATGAGTTTAACCGCTCGCTGATCCCGAGCGAAGTTTTGCAGCGTGCCGACGAAGCAAAAGGCCGCATAATCGCAGGCGATATAAAGGTCACTGATGCAATGGCACCGAAAGATAACTAGATGCTGGAAGTAAGAAATGTTAAGAAAGCTTTTGGCGACTGCGTTGCGAACTCCGACGTTTCGCTGAAGGTTAATAAGGGCACGATCCACGCCATCGTTGGTGAGAACGGCGCCGGCAAATCTACGATCATGAAGATCGTCTACGGATTTTACCGGCCGGATGCCGGCGAGATCTTGTTCGACGGAAAACCGGTAGAGATCCGCAGTCCGCACGACGCTATCGCTCTCGGTATCGGGATGGTCCATCAGCACTTTATGCTTGTGGACACGATGACCGTCGCCGAGAATATCGTTCTCGGTGCAGAGACAGGAACTGCCGCAAAACTCGATCTCGCCCAAGCCGAACGCGAGATCAGATCGCTGTCAGATGAGCTGAAACTGGGCGTGGACCCGTCCACTTATATCGAAGATCTTTCGGTCGGTGCGCAGCAGCGGGTCGAATTGCTCAAGGCGCTCTACCGCGACGCCGAACTTCTAATACTGGACGAGCCCACGGCGGTACTTACGCCTAATGAGGTCAGCGAATTCTTCGGCATTCTTCGCCGGATGAGATCGCAGGGAAAGACGATCATCATTATTACGCACAAGCTTGATGAAGTGTTGGCCGTGTCCGATGAAGTCACGGTGATGCGCGATGGCCGCACCGTCGGTCACACGATGACGGCCGATACTTCCGCGGCCGATCTTGCCAAGATGATCGTCGGACGCGAAGTGCTGCTGCGTGTGGAGAAAACTGATGCGAAACCTGCCGAACCGGTTCTCGAGGTCCGTGACCTTACCGTTACAGGACGGCATGGAACGGCGGTAAACGGTGTGAGCCTGACGGTTCGTGCGGGTGAGATCGTCGGCATTGCGGGAATCGAAGGGAATGGGCAGACCGAACTGATCGAGACCTTAACCGGATTGCGGCCATCGAGCGGAGGAAGCGTTTATTTTGAAGGCCGCGATGTCACGCATTTATCTGCACGACGCCTGAAGGAACTCGGCATCGGCCACATCCCCGAGGATCGCCACCGGCGTGGACTGCTGCTGGATTCAGATCTCGGCGAGAATGCGATACTGGGCGTTCATTACCGTGCACCGATATCGAACCGTGGGATGCTCGATAGCGGTGCGATCGATCAGCGTGTCGGCGAGATCATCGAGCGGTTCGATGTCAGGCCTGCGAACCCTGATCTGACGGCACGAGCCCTTTCAGGGGGAAATCAGCAAAAGCTTATCATCGGACGCGAGTTCGAGCTGAACCCAAAGCTGCTGATCGTCTCGCAGCCGACCCGCGGTGTCGACATCGGTGCGATCGAATTCATTCACCGCAAGCTTATCGAGATGCGGGATGCCGGTTCGGCGATACTACTTGTCTCGGCAGAGCTGGAAGAGGTTACCTCGCTCGCGGACCGGCTTTTGGTCATTCGCGACGGGCGGATAGTCGGCGAGAAAGATCCCGCGACCACCAGTAAAGAGGAGATCGGACTATTAATGACGAGCGGGTGATGCTCTCTAAAGGCGTCTGCGTGAATCTCGCACTAAGCGGCCGCGGATACCTGCGAACCAAAGACCTGTTTCATCGCTTTGACGGCGGTTTCGAGATTTTCGATCGAGTTTGCGTACGAGACGCGAAGATAACCCTCTGCCCCAAAGCCCTCACCATCGGTAACTACAACGTACGCTTCCTTCAGCAGCCTTTCCGCGACGTCAGCCGACGTTTGAAACTCGCCGCCGAGCATTTCCCGCACATCGACAAAGGCATAGAACGCGCCTTCAGGCACGCCGCATCTGAAACCCTTTACTTCATTTAATCGCGGTATCAGCCATTCTTTCCGCCGGGTGTATTCGGCCATCATATTGCCAACGGCTTCCATCATTTGTGCGGGCTCGCCAAGCGCTTTCGCACACGCATACTGGACGAACGAAGCAGGATGGGTCGCGGAATGGCTCTGCAATTTCACCATCGCTTTTGTCCATTCGGGGTTTGCGATGGTAAAGCCGATGCGCCATCCGGTCATTGCGAACGTCTTTGAAAAACTGCCGGCGATGCAGACATGCTCGAGCAATTCGGCCGGCAGCGACGCAGATGAAAACACTTCGTTCGGCGGATAGGCGAAGAACAGATAGCACTCATCCGTCAGGACGTAAACGCCCTTCTCCGCGCAGAGCTCGATGATCTTTCGCAGCTCACGCTGCGGGATAACGCGTCCGGTGGGGTTGTTTGGCGAATTGACGATCAGCAGCTTGGTCTTGTCAGTGATCGCCGCCTCGACCTGCTCTGCGGTTAAAACAAAATCGGTCGCTTCGGTATCGATGTAAACGTTCTGCGCTCCGCAGAAATGCCCGATCTCTGGGAATGTGACCCAGTAGGGCTTTGGCAGCAGCAGCTCGTCTCCGGGATCTAGTATGCAGCATGCGGCGTTGAACAATGCCTGCTTTCCGCCGCACGAGGCAGCGACGGCGGCCGGAGTGAATGTAGAATTGAAATTCTGAGCAAAGAACCCTGCTACGGCCTCCTGAAACATCTTCATTCCCGCGCTCGAGGTGTATTTCGTGTAGCCTTTTTGCAGCCCTTCGACGGCGAATTCCTTTATGAAAGCGGGCGTGTCGAAGTCGGGTTCGCCGACTGTCAGGTCGATCACCGCGTGTCCCTCATCTCGTAGTGCGGCGGCAGTTTGGGCGGCTTTCAGGGTCGAGGAAGCGTGCATTCGGGCGACACGCTCGGAAACGGGGAAGCTTGCCATACGTTCATTTTGCCACAGGTCGATGCTTTCGCCGAACGACCGCCTCGGTATCGTGCCGATCAGTCCTGGCCGAGCTTTTTGCGCATACGCGTAATGACGGTTTCGGGGATGAGGCCGTCGACCCGGCCTCCCAATAGCACGACCTGTTTCATTAGCGTCGAAGAAACATAGGAATATTCCTCGTCGGCCATCAGGAAGACCGTCTCGATGGTGGGTTCGAGCTTGCGGTTCATCAGGGCCATCCGCAGCTCGTATTCATAATCGCTAACCGCACGTATGCCGCGAACGATCGCCGTTGCACCGATCTGCTTTGCATACTCTGCGGTCAGTCCCGAAAAGCTGCTGACCGTGATCTTGCAGCCGTTACCGCCGAGCGTCGGCACGATCTCGCTGATCATCTCGGTTCGCTCATCCACGGTGAACATCGGATTTTTGTCCGGATTGTTAAGAACGGCGATCACTATCTCATCGAACAGCGGTGTGCTCCGCCGGATGATATCCAGGTGGCCGTTCGTCAGAGGATCAAATGAACCGGGAAAGATCGCACGCCGCATAACGGTTTGAATTGTAAGCGTTTAGCAGAATATTGTGAAATGGAGAGAACGGTGGCCGAGGACGTTGCCGACATCGGCAGGTAAACGAGTCTTCCAAGCCATTTATGAAGCAACAAATTCGAATTGTTGCGATAAAAATCAGTATTTCTACGCCAAAACTTAGAAGTTTTTCGATAAAGATCAGTATTTTTACGTCAAAACTTAGAAGTTTTACGAGAAAAATCAGTATTTCAATGTCAAGACTTAGAAGTTTTGCGATAAAAATCAGTAATTTAAAGCGACAAATTAGAATTGTTGCGGGACAAATCAGCTTTTTGACGTAAAATCGCGGTAGTTTTCGATAGTTTCGGCTCTGAATTTCTGTAGTGTCGCGCGATCCCAAACATAAGGCGACCGACGGAAAATTCGACGTAGACTCGTTCCGTACAGAAAATAGGAACGTATCGCGAATTCTTGGCTTAAAGATGGGACGGCAACTAAGGACCTATATGTCTCAACGTGATTCAGCATCGCTGCGCAAGAAATTGGGTGACGACTGTAAAGCCCTTTTCTTCGAATCGCTCCAGCCAACTTGCGAGTTTCGGCCAATTTCTCGGCCGCGAGAGATCAAATGGAGTAGCGTAGACAAATTATTCATTAGCAGACGTATCGATGAAACCAATCTGCAAATGCTGGAGGTGGACGGAAACCGCTGGATGCTTGATGGACTTAGATCCCCGGTCATCGAACTTTGTAATTCCTGCCAAGAAGATGGAGTGCTTACACCAGGGCGATTATTCTTTGATCGCAGCTACTTTGCGGAAAGTGGTGCAAAGGTGATTAAGAATGAGCACTTTCTCGCTTGGGCGAATGAAGTGTTCGTTTTGGTCAAGAAAACGTTAAATAAGATTTCAGAGATAGATGCGCTTGCAGGTGACGAAGCGCTAAGGATGTACAAAAACGATAATATTTTCTTTGTTGATCTTGACGGCAGCAGCCTTAGTTAGCTAGTGACGATTAGCCGATACAGGGTATGCACATGAAGCATTAGCAATGCTAACAATTGCTTATGTCAATAAAGGCAAAAGGTTTTCTTCTTGGTGTATTTTTTGGCTATGTGCTCTTTTTCGTTTGTGGAGCGATGGTCGGCGGAAGCAATAGGCCAATTTGTATCGACTGCGTTCAGGAATACGGGTTTCCTTTTACGTCCTTTGAATCAGGTGGATTTGTAACCCAATCCAACATTCGTTGGTCAGGGCTGCTTGGCAATTTTCTTATTGCGTCAGTCTTTAGCATTGCTGTCGGACGACTTTCTTATCTTTGGGTCACGAAATGGCGATATAAAAGCAAAAAAAATGTTCGTTCGTAAACCGCTGGCGACTCATCGTCTGCCAGTTGGGAGTTCCACAGCACAGTTGGCGGGCATCAAGCACTATGAATTCAAGTCGACTGCTATAACTGCTCTAAAATTGAGCGAATGTTTCGAATCTCTATTAGGACGTAGCCGATGCCGATCAAAAACCAGCCAAGAACGAAATGGAATATTGTGCTGTTAAGTATGTTGGTTTCCGGAACTTCTTTTCTTGCGTTTGGGGTCGGGTATTTCAGCAACGTCTACCTCGTTGGAACGTCACCGTTCGAGGGAGCGGTCGTTTCGGCGATTACTGCGCTGTGTACTTCTAGTCTGATGATCTATTCTGAGCTCAAGAAGTGATGAGCCAGGGTCAACGTGAATCGTGATATCAACCATGTCATAACGGCGGCTGATGTTGGACGTATCGACGCTCGTGATCAGCTATATTCGGGGAGAACTTCCTTTGCGGTCACGGCTTTTCAGCGCATCTTATGGAAAATCACCGCGACCCTTCGCCCACTTGATCGCGGATAAACACGCTTGATATATACGATTCGGAATCTTGTATTGCCGATGTCGTGGAAGAAATGCGTCTTGTATGGCGGAGGTTATTTTATATATGAGCGCAAATACACATTTTATTCAGCTTAAGAACGGCATGACGCTGCCGTATGCCGAGCAGGGCGATCCGACCGGAACGCCGGTGATCTTTCTTCATGGGGTGACGGATTCGCACCGGTCGTTCGATCTGCTGATGGAACACATGCCTGAGCGTTTCCGATCTATCGCTGTGACCCAGCGTGGACATGGAGATGCTTCAAAGCCCGATTCGGGGTTTGGGCCTGAAGAGTTCGCTGAGGATCTCAGGCTTTTCATGGATGCGTTGAAGATCGAATCTGCGGTGGTCGTTGGACACAGCATGGGAAGCTTTGCCGCCCAACGATTTGCCGCAGAAAATCCCGAGCGGTTGAAGGGCCTGGTTCTGGTCGGATCTTTCAGCACTTGTGCAAGTAACGAGGGCGTCAAGGAGTTTGTCGAGAACGTCGTAAAGCCATTGACCGATCCGATACCGCCGGAGATCGCGGCGATGTTTCAATCGAAGACGTACGCAAAAGAGCTGCCGCGGTGGTTTGAGGACATGGTCGTCTCGGAAAGCCTGAAAGCTCCTGCCCGCGTTTGGAAAGAGGCGTGCATCACGATGATCAACACTGATCACAGCAGCTTGTTGCGGCGTATCAAACAGGACACGCTGCTGCTGTGGGGCGACCAAGACGGGTTTTTTCCTGCGGACGAACAGGAACGGCTGCTAATGCTGATCCCGGCAGCGCGGCTTGAGATATATCAGGGTGTAGGGCATGCTCCACACTGGGAAGACCCGGAACGCACCCGTGCGGACATCGTCGCGTACGTAGAAGAAAGCGTTGCACGCACAGCAGCGTTACCATCGGTCATAAGCTAGGGGTTCGGCGGCTGATCTCACCAGTCGCCGCACCTGCCGTAAATACAAAGTAATTACAATTATCACGGATGCTCTCTCTGAACTCGATTTCAGAGGGCAAAATCTGCCGCGCGTGATATTATCCCAACTTAACCCGTTTTAATTTTTGACCGGTTTACGATCCGATATGAAAAAAGCTGGTACGGCCGCTGCGTTTTACGATCTCGAGGGCACACTCGTGAGTACAAATCTTGTGCACACGCTAGCCTTCTACGCAAAGCGTCAACAGGGCCTTTGGCAGACCGCAAAAAAGAGCGTCGGCACGCTGGCGAAGCTGCCTTTTTTTGGCGTGACCGATCTTTACTCGCGCAACGTTTTCAACGAGGTGTTCTTTCGGAGTTACGCAGGGTTTTCACAGGACCGGCTCAGATACTTTTCAGAAGAGCTTTTTGAAGAAGTGTTAAAGCCGGCGATCTTTCCCGGCACGATGGAACTGATCGCACAGGGCAAAAAGATCGGCCATCGGCAGGTCGTGCTCACAGGAGCTTTGGATTTTACGATCGACCGGATGATGGAGTACCTGGGCATTGATGATTACGTGGCGAACCGGCTTGAGTTCGTGAACGGCTATGCGACGGGCCGCGTGCTGCCGCCGGTAATGGCCTCAGCAACAAAGGCAAAATGGATACGCGAATACGCCGAGCGTGAAAATGTGAATCTTTCCGAAAGCTATGCCTATTCCGACAGCATCTCAGACCTGCCGATGCTGTCGATCGTCGGGCACCCGGTCGCGGTCTGTCCTGATTTTCGATTGAAACAGACGGCAAGACAGCATGATTGGGCGGTGTTGGACCTTAAGTAAATGTTGAAGATCTATTGGCAAGCAAGAGGCTTGGTCGTGCTGTTGATACTGATGTCGGTGGCCGCGGCTCCCGCTCAGTTGGCGATCGGCAAACGCACGACGGACACGACGTGGAAACCGAAGTCGAAATATTTCGACGCGGTCAAGCTCTTAGAAGACGTAAAGTACTTGGCGTCTGATGGACTCGAAGGGCGTTCGGCCGATCGGGAGTCGATGCAGCTTGCACGTGACTACGTCGAGCGCCGTTTTCGCGAATCGGGGCTAGAGCCCATTGGCAGTAGATATAAGCAAGAGTTTCTGATCACGCGGCGAAATGCCGCACCGCTTGCCGGCGTTAATTATATCGGACAGATCAAGGGCAAGAAGCGGGCGGATAAGTACATAGTTATCACCGCTCATTACGATCATGATGGCATTCGCGATGGCCAGATCTATAACGGTGCGGACGATAATGCCTCGGGCACGGCGGCGCTCTTTGCGATCGCGAAATATTTCAAGAAAAAGCGGCCGGACCATTCGTTGATATTCGTGGCGTTCGATGCTGAAGAAAAGGGCCTGCAGGGAGCAAGGCATTTTGTCGGGAACCTGCCAGTCGCAAAAGACGCGATCGTGCTGAATGTGAATATGGACATGCTCTCGCGCAGCGACAAAGGCGAGCTTTATGCGGCAGGGACATTTCATTACCCGCAGTTCAAGCCGGCTCTTGAGCGAGCGCAAAAAAAGTCAGCGATAAAATTCTTACTAGGTCACGACGATCCGAAACTCGGCCGCGACGATTGGACGTTCCAATCGGACCACGGAGCATTTCATCGCGAAAAGATACCGTTCATCTACTTCGGCGTCGAGGACCACAAAGACTATCACCAGCCGACAGATGATTTTGTGAATATTCAACCGGAGTTTTATATAAGATCGGTGGAGACGGTGATCGAAGCAGTCAAGGCCCTCGATCAGAATTCGAGGTAAGCCTCAACCGGATGTTGCATCTCTTTTCTGTGTCCTGGTTCTGTGTTTTCTGTGGTTCTCAATTGTTTGGGAACAAGGCCGGAGAAAGACCGCAGAAAAGCACAGATCGGGACACAGACAACACAGAAAGTAGCTGACGTACTAAAACACAGTGACTATGGACGACGGACACCAATTCAATCCGCTCGATGAGCACGGGTCCAAACCTGCTCGCTTTATTCTAGAGGAAGAAACGTACGGGATCGTCGGAGCAGCTTTGGATGTCTATCATCGTTTGGGAATTGGATTTTCGGAGCCGGTCTATCAGGAAGCGTTAGAGATCGAATTCGGATTGCGAAGTATTCCGTTTGAACGGGAAAAGTGGCTGCAGGTTAGTTACAAAGGCCACGCATTGAGAAAGCAGTACAAGGCAGACTTCTTGTGCTTTGGTCAGATAATCGTTGAATTGAAAGCTCAGACTGCCTTGACGTCAATTGATTGGTCACAGGTTATCAATTATCTGAAGGCCAGCAATTTGAGGATCGGACTGCTATTCAATTTTGGGCATCCGAGATTTTTGGAGAAGAAACGATTGATCGTCTGATCAGTGAACTCTGTGTGCTTTGTGGTCACGATAGCTTGAACCACAGAAACCACAGATAAGGACACAGAAAATGCAGGAGAGACCGGAGATCTGTAACAGTGGATTTCTTGGGACAATTGATAATCGTTAATGCTCCGGTCTTCCGTGTCTTACCTCTTGTGCGTTCTGTGTTTATTTTACGTTTACCACAGAAAGCACTGACAAGGACACAGAGCTAACACAGAAAGAATTCAGATTATGGCTTTACAGCTAAGAAGAAAAACGCACGAGTCGATCGTGTACATTGATAAGGATTCGGCGCCGCGTATTATGCCGAACGGCGAGGATTTTATCCTTGAGGACATCCCGATCGGGACGCGGGTGATCTATCCGAATCCGCCGATCAAGGGGTTGCCTAATCGTGAGGCGGCGATCAGGTACGCGGTAAATCATCCGATCGAGATGGAGCCGCTTTATGCGCTGCTCGAACCCGGAATGCGGGTGACGATCGCGATGGACGATATCTCACTGCCGCTCCCGCCGATGGCAACGCCCGATATGCGGCAGACGATGCTTGAGGTCGTGCTGGATATGTGTGCGGCGAATGGGGTCGATGATATTCACCTGATCATCGCCAATTCGCTCCACCGAAAGATGACCGCGTGGGAAATGAAGCGGATGGTCGGGGCGGACATCTATAACGAATATTACCCGGACCGCTACTATAACCACGACGCCGAGGACGACGACAATTTGGTCACGCTTGGGCACACCCGTCACAACGAACCTCTGCGGGTAAACAAGCGTGCGATCGAAAGCGACCTGCTTATCTATCTGAACATAAACCTCGTCCCGATGGACGGCGGGCATAAATCGGTTGCGGTCGGACTGTGTGATTACGAAAGCCTGCGTGCTCACCATGAGCCTCAGACGATCCGCGACTCGCATTCGTACATGGACCCGCCTGCGTCGGAGCTTAATCACAAGGTCATCCGGCTGGGCAAGCTTGTTGACGAGCAGTGCAAGGTTTTCCACATAGAGACCGCGCTCAACAACAAGATGTTTTCTGACGGCTACGACATCCTTACGCGTAACGAGGACGATTTTTCGTTCATGGACAGAATGAAGTGGGAGGCGATGGCGCGGACCTTTTCGAAAATGCCTCGCGGAGCTCGCCGCAAAATGCTGCACGCGATACCTGCGCAGTACGAGTTGATCGGATGCTACGCAGGAAAGACGGAGCCGGTGCACGACAAGATCCTGGATCTTAACTACCGGCAGTACGAGATTCCGGTGAAAGGGCAATGCGACATTTTGATATCGGGCATACCGGATATTTCGCCGTACAACGTCTATTCGGCGCTTAATCCGCTGCTTGTTCAGGTGATGGCCCTGGGCTATCACTTCAACATGTACAGGAACAAGCCGCTCCTCAGGAAAGGCGGCGTGATGATCATCACGCACCCGTGCTTTGACGAGTTTGATCACAATTTCCATCCGTCGTATATCGAATTTTTCCATCGGCTGCTTCCGGAATCGAGAGACGCATTCTATCTGCGCGAAAAGTACGAACGCGAGTTCGCGTCAAACCCGGCTTATGTCGAGATGTACCGACGCGGCAACGCTTACCATGGAGCGCATCCGTTCTTTATGTGGTACTGGGGCGAAAACGGCCGCCAGCACGTCGGCAAGGTGATCGTAGCCGGCGCCGAGAACGCGCACGTCCCCGAAATGCTCGGCTGGGAACGCGCCGATAATTTGACCGAAGCAATCGCCATGGGCCGCAGCTACATGGGCCGAAACGCCGAGATCACAATGCTGCACCAGCCGATCATCGGGTTGTGTAACGTAAGTGATTAATGTTTGAGGTCGACTTGACCGAGCCAAAGTATTCTCCTTGTCCGTGCTGCAACGGCAGGATGACGAACCTTACGAGGTTAGTGGCGCGGGACGGCGATGCATTCGCCGCTCGAAGCGTGCGGCGTTGCGGACAAGAGTGTCCGCGTTCCATTTCGAATGAAACTATCGCCAACGGAAATATTCAGGGGCAAGAACATCTTCTTCATCGGCGGGCGGGTTGGAGGGCGGACACTCTTGTCCGCATAAGTGCCGCTTCGGCACGAACGAAGAGGCGATGAATATAGTTCTGTAGCGTTTATAAGTGATCTCGCCGGAGGAGCCGGCGATGCGGACAGGAGTGTCCGCGCTCCAAGATGAATGAAATTATCACCAACAGAAATATTTAAGGGCAAGAAGATCTTCTTTATCGGCGGGACCGGGTTCGTTGGGAAGGTGACGCTGTCGATGCTGCTGCACAATTTTCCGGATATCGGGAAGGTGTATGCGACGGTGCGGGCGAGGGATGAGAACGAATCAATGACTCGTTTTTGGACGAGTATCGTAACTTCGCCTACTTTCGATCCCCTTCGCGAGAAATACGGAGACGGATTTGAAGATTTCATCCGGTCAAAGGTCGTCCCGGTCAATGGTGATGTCGGCAACGAATATCTTGGGCTGGATGAAAAGACCGCGAAAAAGATAATGCGCGACACGGACATCATTATTAATGGTGCCGGAAATGTAACGTTCAACCCGCCGCTCGAATCGGCTCTTCGTACTAATGTCGTGGGGTCGAACAACATCATCAAGTTGGCGCGGATGATGAAACGCCCGCGGCTTGTTCATGTTTCGACCTGCTTCGTCGCCGGCAAACGGAGCGGGGCGATCTGGGAAAACGAGCCGGTCGTAGGGTATTTCCCCCGCAAGAATGAGCTTGTTGGAACGACGTTCGATGTGAATCGCGAGGTCCAAGACTGCGCCCGTTTGTCAGAGCAAGCTAGACAAGAAGCCGACGATGCCGTGCAGGCCGCGAAGTTCCGCGAGCAGGCGAGAAATCGGTTTATCGAAGAAGGCCGCGATCCGGACGACGAAGCAGAGCTAAAATCTGCGATCTTCCGTGAGCGAAAGATGTGGATCCGCGAGCGGACGACCGAACTGGGTGCCGAGCGAGCCGAGTATTGGGGCTGGACGAATATCTATACGTACTCGAAGTCGCTCGCCGAGCAGATCATCGCTCAGCAGGACGATATTGTGAAGACCCTCGTGCGTCCTTCCATCGTCGAATCGTCCCAGGCATATCCATTCCCGGGCTGGAACGAAGGTTTCACTACAACCGCTCCGCTGATCCTGATAGCACTTCGGGGGCAGCCTATCATTCCGGTCAATGAAAAACTGGTTCTCGACGTCATCCCCGTGGACATGGTCGCCGGAGCGATCCTCGCGGCGGCGATGAACGCGCTGGTCGATGAGAATCCGCCGCTTGTTTTTCAGGCTTCCTCGGGGGATTCGAACCCGAACGATATGAAGCGCATCGTTGGTCTGGTCGGGCTTTACAAGCGGCAGCATTTCGAGGACAAGGAAACCGGGAACACCGTCATAAATAAGGTCGCGGGAATGATCGAGGCGATTCCGGTAAAGCAGCGAACGTACGAACTCACGTCAGCTCCGATGCTTAACAAACTGGCTCGTCGGGCCGATGATCTGATGGACAGGGCAACGCCGCGTTGGGGCGGCGGACGCATCGGCAACATCATTTCTGATCTGAAGAAATCGACTGAAGATTTCAAGCGGACCACGCAAGAAACGATGGACGCGTTCTCGATGTTCAAACCCTTCATGATCGATAACGAGTATCTTTATCGATCAGATAATGTCCGAGCGCTGATGTCGGTTATCAAGGAAAAGGAAAAGCACCTGTTGCCGTGGTATCCCGAGCGCCTCGATTGGTATGACTACTGGCTCAACGTCCATTTCCCCGGAATGCGTAAATGGGTCTTGCCGACTCTGGAAGAAGAGCTGAAAACCCAGGAAAAGCGCTCGCATACGTACAAGGACCTGCTTGATCTTTTTGATACGTCAACTAAGCGATTCCCGACGCGTGTCGCAATGCGTATCGAGCGAAATGGGCGGAAAGAGCAATACACATTCGAAGACGTTCGCGAGCTCACGCTGCGAGCCGCGGGTTTTCTTGCCGATAAAGGGATAGCCCATGGCGATCGAGTGATCTTGTTCTCACACAATATGCCCGAATGGGGCATGACCTATTTCGGAATTCTAAAGGCCGGTGCGACCGCGATCCCGATCGACCCGGCAAGCTCGGTCGAAGAGATCGTAAATTTCGCAAAGGCCGGGGAAGCCTCCGCGATCGTGATCTCACCGAAGCTGGCGGGGGAGAATCAGGAGCTGAAAGTAAAATTGGATGAGGCGATAACCGCGGGCGTCAATGTCTGGAGCTTCGATGACGTATTCGAGATGCCCGGCGAGGTCGAGGAAGCAAAGCGTCTCGCTTTGCTGCCACCCAAGGTCTTGGGGAATGATGTCGCATCGTTAATATTTACCTCCGGGACCACGGGCAAGCCAAAGGCCGTGATGCTTACGCACAAGAACTTCACCAACATGATCTCGATGCTGTCGAGCGTGCTGGATATGGACATTACCGACGGTGTGCTATCGGTGCTGCCGATGCATCACACGTTCGAGTTCTCGGCCGGGTTTCTAACGCCGTTCTCAAACGGCACGCAGATAACATACCTGGATGAACTGACCAGCGAAGAGCTCACCCACGCGATTGAGAACGGCCATGTCACCGGTATGGTGGGCGTCCCGGCACTTTGGGAAATGCTGCACCGACGGATCAAGACGAGGCTGCGAGAACGCGGTGACTGGATCGCGGATGCGGCCGACAGCATGATCGAGCTCAACGCATGGATACGGGATAACACGCCATTTAATCTTGGCCCGATCGTCTTCTTCCCGATACATCAGGGAATGGGCGGCAAGATGCGTTACCTGATCTCCGGCGGATCGGCACTTAGTGAAAAAGTTCAAAAGGACCTTCACGGGCTCGGGTTTACCGTGCTGGAAGGATATGGGCTAACGGAATCATCGCCGGTTCTCACGGTCGCGCGGCCCGGGAACAAGCTTCTCCGCGGCAGCGTCGGTAAGCCGCTGCCCGGAGTCGAGGTGAAGATCGCTGACCCGGATGCCAATGGCGTCGGAGAGGTCATCGCCCGCGGCCAGAATGTAATGCTCGGCTACTATAATAACGAGGAAGCGACAGAGGCTGTACTTCAGGACCGCTGGCTGCGAACGGGTGATCTTGGGAGGATCGACGACGACGGAAATTTGTTCATAGTAGGGCGCTCGAAGGATGTCATCATCGATTCGAACGGAAAGAATATCTATCCTGATGAGATCGAGGACATTTACAGCAAAACTCCTGCCATAAAGGAGCTAAGTGTTGTAGGGCTGCCGGATGAAGATGGCGGTGAGAAGATCGCTGCCCTCGTCGTTCCGGACTATGAGCACGACATTGCACTAACCAGGGCCGAGGCCAATAAACGAATTGAGGAGCACTTCCGGGAAGTTTCTGCGGGCATACCTTTCTTCAAACGTGTAAAGGTGGTGCATATCACGCCTTTCGAACTGCCGCGAACAGCAACGCGTAAGGTCAAACGCCCCGAGGTCGTGGAAATGCTCACCGCTCTTGAAGAACGGGACCGCAAGAAGACCCGTGACGTCGCAGAATCGAAAGGCGACGACAACATGCTGTGGATACGAAAGATCGTCGCCACCGTTTCCAGCCGGCCGCTATCCGATGTTCTGATAGAGGACCGCCTCAGCGACCTAGGGTTCGATTCGTTGATGTTCGTTGAGC
The DNA here is from genome assembly GCA_023389035.1 of Acidobacteriota bacterium. Taxonomy (GTDB): domain Bacteria; phylum Acidobacteriota; class Blastocatellia; order Pyrinomonadales; family Pyrinomonadaceae; genus OLB17. The sequence continues at coordinate 78,712 of JAEWFC010000015.1, read as the reverse complement.
TTCAGGCGGCCGTCGAGGATGCCGGAGGGCGTGTGCTTTCACCGGATACGCTGAATGAGGTCCAATCGGTTCGCGAACTACTTACAGCAGTTCAGCGTGTCGATAAGTCTAAACGGCTTGCAGACGAGCCCAAGACCGAGGAGCGTAGAGACGACGAAGAGATCCACATACCATCGCTCGTTCGCCGTATCGGAAATGCCGCCGTTGATTTTGCACAGGAACGTCTTTACACGAACGTTCTCGACACTACCATCGAAGGACAGGGAAATGTCCCTCAGCATGTGAACTTCATCGTCGCACCGAACCACGCTTCGCACATCGATACGGGCCTCGTTAAAAAGGCTCTCGGCAGGGACGTCGCTGAGCAGACCGTTGCGGTCGCTGCTGCCGATTATTGGTTCGACACAAAATACAAGCGTGCATATATGAACAATTTCACGACGCTTGTTCCGATAGAGCGGACAGGAAGTTTGCGGCAATCACTACGCCACGTAACACGCATCTTAAATGAGGGCTACAACGCCCTGATCTTCCCTGAGGGGACGCGTTCGCTGACCGGAGAAATAGCGGAATTCAAGCCAGTGATCGGTTATCTTGCCCTTAACCAGAAGATCGGAATTCTCCCGATCCATTTATGGGGAACGTTTGAAGCGTATCCCAAGGGAATGACGGTACCCGCGCGTCAAAGTATCGGAGCAAAAGTGGGAGCGAAGATCGGGAAGTTCCTTTCATATGAGGAGCTTCGAGAGATGACCGATGGTGTTCCGAACACGGAAGCCTACCGTTTGATCGCTGCCCGGGTGCAGCACGAGGTAGAGAATATGCGGGACGGGAAACGGGACAAGTTTGACGTTGCAGCTATTCGGAAGTCGTGGAAAGCGGAACGCAGGAAAAGCCGTAAGCAGGAACCGGTGATAGATGAGTAGAGGCCCCCGAAAGGGCCTCGCCGCAGACTATCGAGCGTTCTGGATCGCAGGAAGCAGAAGTCCGATCAGTACCGGAACGGAAGCTGTCACTACGAGCAGTTCGATCAGAGTGAAGCCGAGGTTGCTTTTAACGCGTTTGATTGTTTCTTTCATTTTATTATCTCCTAAAGTTTATGATTTGGGTGCATTATTGCCACCAGTTATGAATGCGAGCGATCGAACTGAAAACTATCATTCGCCGAAACTTTTTTTGATATTGGGCACGTATTATCCCGGATCCTAAAGAAAACATCCACCTAATGAAATTATGAGCAAGAAGATATTGACCTTAACCCTAGCTTTACTCGTCTCGACATCTTTGCTGACCGCGCAAAAGGCGCCGGCATTCAAGATAGAGTATGAGAAATTCACGCTCCCTAACGGCCTTGATGTTGTCTTTCATGTGGACCGGTCTGATCCGGTCGTGGCCGTATCGCTAACCGCACACGTGGGCTCGGCTCGCGAGAAAGAGGGCCGGACAGGGTTTGCTCATATGTTCGAACACCTGCTGTTCCTGGAATCTGAGAACCTGGGCAAGGGCGGGCTCGACAAACTTTCCGCAAGGATCGGTGGTTCCGGAGCAAATGGCTCGACGAACCGAGACCGTACGAACTATCTGCAGACCGTTCCTAATGACGCGCTTGAAAAGATGCTTTGGGCCGAGGCGGATAAGCTCGGGTGGTTTATCAACACAGTGACAGAGCCGGTGCTCGAAAAGGAAAAGCAGGTCGTTAAAAACGAAAAGCGCCAAGGCGTGGACAACGTCCCTTATGGCCACACAAGCTACGTTATCGATAAAGCTCTTTACCCGGCGGATCACCCCTACAACTGGCAGGTAATCGGCTCCCTGGAGGATCTGCAGAACGCTGAGCTTGAGGATGTTAAGGAATTCTTCAGACGATGGTACGTACCTAATAACGTAACGCTGGTGGTCGCAGGCGATTTTGATACCGCACAGGCCAGGAAGTGGGTTGAGAAATATTTCAGCGAGATCAAACGCGGCGAAGAGGTGGAACCCCTTGCCAAGCGTCCGGGCGTTGTAAAGGAAACAGTGAAGCTGTTTCACGAAGATAACTTTGCCCGCCTGCCGGAACTTACGATGGCGTGGCCGACGGTCGAACAGTATCACCCGGACTCTTACGCTCTCGACGTACTCGCGACTTACTTGACCGAGGGGAAAAAGGCTCCGTTCTATCAGGTGATCGTAGAAGACAAAAAGCTGGCGCCGAACGTCGTGATGTTCAACCGGCAATCGGAACTCGCGGGCCAGGCACACCTGGTCATCCGCGCGTTCGCGGACAAAAAGCTCGACGAAGTTGCGGCCGCCGCCGGAGAGGCATTTGCGAAATTTGAAAAAGAAGGTATTTCGCAAGGCGACCTGGATCGTATTAAGGCCGGCCTCGAGACTAATTTCTATGGTTCTCTTTCGAGCGTGCTCGGCAAAGGAGTTCAGCTTGCTCAGGGAAATATCTTCGCCGGCGACCCCGGTTATATCTCAAAAGAGATCGATAGCGTTATGGCGGTCACGCCAGCAGATGTCGCACGCGTCTATCAGAAATATTTCAAAGGCAAGAACTTCGTTGCGACCTCCTTTGTTCCTAAGGGCAAGCAGGAACTCGCCTTGAGCGGTTCCAAACGTGCAGAGGTTGTGGAAGAGCCGATCGTTCAGGGGGCGGAATCGGCTGTCGATCCGAGGGTAGAGGCTGAATATGAAAAGACGCCGTCATCATTCGACCGCAGTGTCGAGCCGCCGTACGGCCCTGAACCAAAGCTGCAGATACCGGCTGTTTGGCAGCGAACGCTTGCTAATGGCCTGAGGGTTTACGGTATCGAAAACAATGAAGTTCCGCTGGTGAATTTTAACCTCGCGATCGACGGAGGCCTGCTGCTGGAGGACATTAACAAGGTCGGCGTCGCCAACATGATGGCCCGCATGATGACGCAGGGTACCAAGAACAAAACGCCTGAGCAGCTCGAAGAGGCAATTAAGCAGCTCGGAGCCTCTATCAACGTTTCTGCGGGTACCGAAAGCATTCGGATCACCGGCACCACGCTCGCGAGAAACTATCCCCAAACGATCGCTCTGGTAGAAGAGATATTGCTTGAGCCGCGTTGGGACGAAAAGGAATTCGATCTCGTCAAGCAGAGCGTGATCAGCCAGATCCGGCAGCTTGAGGGTAATCCGAACATGATCGCTCAGTCGAAGTTTAATGAGCTCGTGTACGGTGCAGGGAACATTCGTGCGAAGAATATCCTCGGGACGACCGCTTCGGTTGGCAGCATCACGCTTGATAACCTTAAAGCGTTCTACGCGAAGAGCATGTCGCCGAGCGTTGCTCGAATGCACATTGTGGGCGATCTGAATCAGGCAAAGATAATTGACCCGTTGTCGGGCATCAATAAACGGTGGGCGGCAAAGAAGGTTGTTATTCCGAATCCCGCAACGCCGGCAGCCCCCGAGAAGGCACAAGTTTACTTTTATGATGTCCCGGGGGCGGTGCAGTCCGTATTCAGGGTCGGCTACCCGGCTCTGTCGCAGGTAGACAAGGACTACTATCCTGCGGTCGTGATGAATTACATCCTCGGCGGCGGAGGTTTTGCATCCCGTTTGACGCAGGAGCTTCGCGAAGGGAAGGGATATACGTATGGGATCAACTCGGGGTTTTCGGGAACCGAGGCGGCCGGGCCGTTCACGATCCAAAGCGGCATCCGTGCTAATGTGACACTTGAGGCTGCCCAGCTGATCAAGAACATTATCGATCAGTATCCGAAGACGTTCTCGGACGCGGACCTGGCGACAACCAAGAGCTTTCTCATCAAGAGTAACGCGCGGACATTTGAAACGGCTGGAGCAAAACTGAACTTATTAGACAATGTCAGCAAGTACGGATGGAAGCCCGATTACGTTAAGCAGCGGGAACAGATCGTGCGGGACATGACAGTTGCGAACATCCGCGATCTTTCGGGTAAATACCTGAATAGCGGCAGAATGTTTTGGCTCATTGTGGGAGACGCAAAAACCCAGCTGCCGCGTCTGAAAGAGCTCGGATTCGGTGAACCGATCCTTTTGAAGTGATCTAATGTTCATTTGCCGCCGGCGAGCCAAACCGCCGGTGGCTTCATAGCAATATTGACCGATGGCAAAGAAAAGATCACCTGCTAAAAACAAAGACGTCGTTCTAGTTACCGGAGGCACAGGTTTTCTTGGTGCCGAGATCGTAAGCCAGTTGCTGGAACGCGGGGAATCCCAAGTCCGCGTTCTAGCGTCGTCAGTACCCGGTTTGATGATCGCGGCCGGCGTGCAACCCTTCAATGGAACCGTCACTGATCCTGCAGTGGTTTCCGAAGCGGTTAAGGGCGTTTCGGTGATCTATCATCTTGCGGGTAAGGTTTCTCGGGACAACAATGACGCCGCGGCGATGAACACTGTCCACGTCGAAGGTACGCGCGTCCTATGTGCGGCGGCCAAGGACGCGGGAGTTAAGACCATTGTGCTCGCATCGTCGAGCGGCACGATCGCGGTAAGCGAAGATGAGCAAACGTTTGACGAAACTTACCCTCCGCCGGTAGCGATCCTCTCTCAGTGGGCCTACTACGCGTCTAAGTATTACCAGGAGCGGACTGCTTTGGAAGATTTTGACGGTGACGGCCGGCGACTGGTCATAATGAACCCGACGCTGCTGCTCGGGCCCGGCGATGAAAGGTTGAGTTCGACAAAGATCGTCTTAGATTTTCTCGGGCGTAAGATCCCGTACTGTCCCGGCGGTGGGCTGAGCATCGTCGACGTTCGGGATGCAGCGGCCGCATTCATCGCAGCCGCGGAAAAGGGGCGGCATCAGGAACGCTATTTATTAGGATCCGCAAACATGACATTTGCGGAGTTTTTCGGTCGCCTTGCGAGGCTGTCGGGTGTGTCTGCACCAATGCTCTCGGTGCCGAAAAAGTTCGCCACAGCGGCTTCGAGTATGATCGAGTCGGTCTTCACGAACTGGGGAAGATCCTCGCCGGTGGCCTCGAAAGAGGTCGAGCAAGCTGAACATTTCTGGTATCTCGACGCGGCCAAGGCCCGCGAGGAACTCGGGTTTGACCCTCGCGACCCGCAGGAAACCCTTAACGATACTGTCAACTACATCAGATCGACCGTGCTCGGAAATGATGTTTTTCGATAGGTCAGGGCTAGAGTCCGCATTCGGCAGCAAGCTCTTTCACCGCCACCGGCTTGCCACCGGAGTATTCGAATACCGCATGAGAACTGCCTTCGTAGTAGCTGCTTGAAACCAAGATCTCCATTTTTCCGTCACCGTTCAGATCAGCAACGGCGTCGATCGCGTAAACGTTAGGCGGCCAATGATCTTCCGGCGGACGTTTAGAGAAGAATTCGCCGTCAAGCAAATGGTCGACCGATTTGCCTCCGTGAACCGAACGGAGAAGCGTGAATGAGTAATCGCCGATAGTCTGGCCGTCCATCATACCCTTCGCGTAGCGGGTCGCGGATATAAGCACTTCGTCCGTGCCGTCTCCATCCAGATCGATCCGGTAAACATTGTCGATAGCAACGGTCGGCGAGAGAATTCCTTTTGAACGTAGGAAGTTCTGAACCACCGTTTTATATATTGCGTTCGAATTAGGGATCTTCACGGCATTTCTGGGTGCAGGGTTCCATTTTGCCGTAGTGTCTATTCCTACACCGTTATCCATTTCCAGTTCAAACTCGAAACTCCAGTAATCGCCGCAAATCTCCGACTCACCACGGAACGCCGCCATGGACACGCCGCCTTCTTCAACCCCGTTCCATCCGATCAGCTTGAACTCCATCTGCTTCTTCATCTTTGGGGCCATCTGTGCCGCAGTCAGCCATTTTCCATTCTCTGATCCGCCTAACAACGATCCGGTCGACAGATCCGCGATCGCTACCTGCGATTTAGCAAGCGAAAAGGACAGGACCAGCAGCCCCAGAACATTGATCGCATTCCGCATATGGTGTTTCAGTTTTAGCTTCATTAGATCAGGACGTTTCCGCGGACACGGGTTTGCGTAGAAAGCGGTAAGTTCCGAAAATGACCAGGCCGATTCCGGCAGCGACCATTATCGGAAGAGCTTCCTTGGCGAAGTCGACACGAGTCAGGAGCCAGACTATTAGTGCCAGAGATAGCACTGCTGCGACGACGCCCATCGGGGCCACGAATCTCGCCTTCGGTGCATCCGGATCTCTTCTTAGCATCGGTAATGAGATGCACGTGGTTGCGTAAACAAGAAGCCTCGCGATCGTGGCGAAGGCGACAGCGGTGAGAAACGTCGAATAGATTGTAAATATCAGAATGACGGCAGACGTTAAGACGATCGAAACCCACGGTGTCTTGAACGTTGAGTGGGTAAGGCTAAGAGCAGACGGAAGATCGCGCTGCTCAGACATCGCGAAAAGCAGACGTGTGCTGCCCAAAAGCCCAACATTCAGGTTTCCCAAGATGGAGATCAAGGCTCCGACCGTGATGAACGCCGCCCCAAACGTACCCATAAACGTTGCAGCCGCGTCAGCAAGTGGGCGTTCCGATGACGCGAGGCCGGGCAGTGTCCCGACGCTTACGATCTGGATCAGGATATAGAGAACAGCCACTACCGCTACAGCTGTCAATAGGGCGAACGGCATACTCCGCTGCGGATCTTTTGTTTCACCGCCCACCACCACACCGACCTCGAAACCGACGAAAGCATAAATAAGAAGCAGTACGGCGGTCGAGAAGGCCCCGTATTCGGGTACGCTTTCGAAAGAAAAATTGGCGGGCTGGATGAAGAAGATCCCGACAGTGACAAATACAAAGAGCGGGATCAGCTTCCCGGCTGTGAACAGATTGGTCATCCACGCTGATTGTTTTACTCCGATGAGGTTAACGCCAAAGATCACCGCAATGACAACCGTGATGGCTACGACTCTGAACGTTCCCTGGCTTGCTTCCGGAACAAAAAACCCGAAGTACGTCACAAGCAGATTGCAGTTAGCCGCAAACGTCGCGACCCGGACGATCCAGTACAACCAACCGACCTCAAAGCCGACCACTGGTCCGAGAGCCTCGCGTGCATAAAGATACGGCCCGCCGGTAGCTGAAAATCTGCTCGAAACCTCCGCATAGCATAGGACGATAAAGCTGATGATCACGGCGCAGGCGACAAATGCGATCAGGCTCCATGTGCCGATCAGTGCGTGCACCTTTGCCGGCAGGCCAAAGATCCCCGCTCCGATGATCGTGTTAATGATGATCGCCGTTAGATCCCAGCGGCTAATGCCCCGAACGAGTTTTTCTTCAGTCATTTATATAGATCGTATGAAAGCTTTTTTGAGAGTTGATTTTCGTTTATACTCTGAAAATCGCTTCCCGTAAAGATATCTGGATAATTTATGCGACTTCTACGTGACGGCCTATTCGCGGTGCTATGCGCTACGTTGGTGTTTGGATCGCCGGTGTACACTCAGGCCATCGCTGGCGAGATCGAAATAGTAAAGCCTAAGAGCTATGCTCCGCTTAAGGCTGAGCGGTCCTCGGAATTGCAGGCAATGCTTGATTCCATCGTTTCCGACTTCATCAAGTCCTACACGACGAAACCGCTAAAGCCTGAGGAGCTTTCGGTCACGCTCATCGACCTCGCAAGCGATACCGCACGCGAAGCTAGCTTCCGCGGTGATGTGCCCATCTATCCGGCGAGCGTCGTCAAGATGTTTTACATGGCGGCTCTTTATCAACAGGTGGAAGATGGAAAGCTCGTGATGACTACGGAGCTCGAAAGAGGGCTTCGCGACATGATCATCGATTCATCAAACGAGGCGACACAGTACATTGTTGACGTTCTGACGCAGACCTCCAGCGGGGCTGAGCTTCCCGCAAAGGAATTCGAACTCTGGTCCCAACGACGCAACCGCATGAACCGTTATTTTTCGTCGATGGGCTACACAAATATTAATGTGAACCAAAAGACCCATTGTGAAGATGCATACGGCGTCGAGCAGCAGTTCCGTAATTACAAAGGCGAGAACCGTAATATGCTGACGACGGATGCTTCTGCACGTCTGATCGCCGAGATCGCACGCGGCCGGTCGGTTAATGCCGTACGAAGCAAGATGATGATGGATCTGCTTGCCCGAAACCCATTCGAAGAAAAGAGCAAGGCCAATAGTCAGGCTACAGATTTCGCAGGTAAAGCGATCATCGACGCTGACATCAAGAATGCACGTCTGTGGTCAAAGGCCGGCTGGACCAGCCGTTCCCGCCATGATGCCGCCTACATCGAGACTCCGGGCGGTTCAAAATTCGCTGTCGCTATTTTTACGGAGCATCATGCGAATGAGAAAGAGATCATCCCATCGATCGTATCCAAGATAATCGAACGCTTAGACAAGGAAAGGAAATAGATCAATGAAACGCACTATTTTTGCTATTTGCGCGACCGCAGTATTAGCACTCTCAGCTGCAGGGCAAGGCTCCTATAAGCAGCCTGCAAAGCCGGTTATGGACGTGCTGAATGCGCCGACTACGCCCGCGACGTCGATCTCACCTGCTCGTGACAAGATCGCACTGCTTGAGCCGCTCCGCTATCCGCCGATCTCGGAACTGGCACGGCCAATGCTGCGGCTCGCGGGACTTCGTATTGACCCGACACGGAATTCACAGCACCGCCAGCCGTATTCAGTTGGCGTGACGATAAAATCCATCGCGAATGGCAAAGAGCAACGGGTAGCATTGCCGACCGGTGCTAAGATCGTGTCGCCTCAGTGGTCGCCGGACGGAAAGTACCTCGCAGCAGGCAATCTGACAGATTCAGGCGTAGAGCTTTGGATAATCGACACTGCTACGGCACGAGCAACCAAGGTCAAGGACGTTCTTATAAACACAGCGTTCGGAGGATTTGACTGGGAGAACTCAAATACCATCTCCGCGATGCTAGTTCCGGCGGGACGCGGCGCAGCTCCGTCGTATCAGAACGTTGTCCCGAGCGAGCCGAACATTCAGGAGACATCGGGTCGCCGCGGGGCTGTAGCAACCTTCCAAGATCTGCTGCGAAGCCCCAATGATGAAAGCCTTTTTGAATATTATGCGTCGTCGCAGCCGGCTAAGATCGACGTCAGCGGACGCGTGACGAGAATAGGATCCACCGCAATCTACGACACGTTCGATCTTTCTCCGGACGGAAAATTCATTCTCGTCTCAAGGGTCGATAGGCCATTCTCGTATCAGTTTCCTGTGTTCCGATTTCCGCGTAAGGTCGAGATCTGGAACGCCGAAGGACAGAAGGTCCGAACGATCGTAGAGCTCCCGCTCCAGGACAACCTTCCGGTACAGGGCGTCAGCGTCGGTCCGCGAAGCTACTCATGGGTTCCAACCGAGCCGGCTATGATCATGTGGGTCGAGGCATTGGACGGAGGCGATCCGCGCACGAAGGCATCACACCGTGACAAACTAATGAAGCTCTCTGCCCCGTTTACGGGCGATGCAACCGAGGTAGTGAAAACGGAACACCGTTTCCAGGGACGTATGTTCGGCGAACGGGATGGGATGATGTGGTATTTCGATTTCGATCGGGACACACGCAAGCGTCGCATCTTCCAAACCGATTACCGCTCCGGCTCGTCAAGCAAGCTGATCGATGATCGTAATATTAGCGATCGTTACAACGATATAGGATCGCCGGTCATGAAAACACTGGCCAACGGAGGAAGCGTGATCCGCCAGACCGGCGACGAGATCTTTCTTACCGGGACCGGCGCTTCGCCCGAGGGCGATCGGCCTTTTTTCCGGGCGATGAACTTGAATACGCTTCAGACCCGCGAGATCTACCGCTCTGGGACGGAAGAGTATGAGTCATTCGTAGCGATGCTTGATGACGAGGGGATGAATTTCCTTACGCGGAAGGAATCACCCGCGGAGCCGCCGAATCTCTATCTACGTCAGGTTTGTCCGCCCGCGAAGACCTGCACGGCTCTGGCGTTTCGGCAGATCACTGACTTCAAAGACCCTGCTCCGCAACTCCGCGATATCAAACGGCAGATCGTTCGCTACAAGCGATCTGACGGCGTCGACCTTTCATTCACGCTCTATCTGCCGCCTGGATACAAGGGGGGCACTAAACTTCCGACCGTGATCTGGGCTTATCCGTTGGAGTTCACTGATTCGTCGGTTGCGGGCCAGGTTTCCGGTTCCGAGAATCGATTCACGCAGATGGGAGGCAGCTCACATCTCTTCTTCCTGCTTCAGGGATATGCGGTCTTGGACGATGCTACGATGCCGATCGTCGGCAACCCCGAAACCGTGAATGACACGTTCGTGCAGCAAATAGTTGATTCTGCGAAGGCGGCCATCGACAAAGGGGTTGAGATGGGCGTGGTGGATCCGGAACGTGTTGGCGTCGGTGGACACAGCTACGGAGCCTTCATGACGGCTAACTTACTTGCTCACAGCGATCTTTTCCGAGCAGGCATTGCCCGCAGCGGAGCTTACAATCGAACGCTTACGCCATTCGGATTCCAGTCGGAACGCAGGACATTCTGGGAAGCGACCGACCTTTACACAAAGGTCTCGCCGTTCTTCTATGCACATAAGATCAATGAACCGATCTTGTTGATCCACGGCGAAGCGGACAACAACCAGGGAACCTATCCGATCCAGTCGGAAAGGCTTTACGCCGCACTCAGTGGCAACGGTGGAACTGCCCGATTAGTGATGCTTCCGCTCGAATCACACGGTTATGCCGCAAAGGAATCGATCGAGCACACGCTGTTCGAGATGATCGATTGGTTTGACCGCCATGTTAAGAACGCGAAGCCGCGTAGCCAGGCCGCCGGGCGGTAGATTTGGCTTATTTCGTAAACGAAGGCGGTGATGCGTGAGCGTCACCGCCTTTTTATTGAATGTTGCTGACCTCAAATATAGGAAGGCTGCCCGGCAGCGACAATCCGGGATCCGAAACAAAACGTTTGCCGATCGTACTGATCAATCGTTTTGCTTTGGAGGCAGGAACAGGCCGTGAGAAAAAGTAGCCTTGCCCGAGTCTGCAGCCAAGGACGAGCAGCTTCTCAAATTGTTCCCGGGTTTCGATACCTTCTGCGACAACCTGTATTCCCAGGTTTTCCCCAAGCATCAGAATGGTCTTAACGATCGCGGCGCTTCGATCGTTCTCAACCATTTGTTCAACGAATGATCGATCGATCTTCAGCCTCTCAAAGGGAAACGTCTGCAGATAGCTAAGGCTTGAGTACCCTGTTCCGAAGTCGTCGGTCGAGAGGGAGATTCCCATGGAACTCAGCTGCTGCAGGACGCAGAGAGCTCCCTCGCGATGTTCCATGACCGTGCTTTCAGTCACCTCGAGCTTTAGTTGTGAGGATGAAAGTCCCGACCGCTCCAATATGTCTTTTATCAACGGTAAAAGGGATGGGTGCATCAGCTGTTTCGCCGATAAGTTCACGCTTACCGCGAGCTTCTGATCGTATCGTTTCTGCCACTTTGCCAACTGCCGGCAGGATTCCTGAAGGATCCATTTTCCGATCGGAATTATTAATCCGGTCTCCTCCGCGACCTCGATGAATTCGTCCGGCGGCACGAGGCCTTTTTCCGGATGCCTCCAGCGGATAAGGGCTTCGTATTCTCGTACACGCCCGGTCTGGATCTCAACGATCGGCTGGTACGCAACCTCAAATTCACCGCGTTCGACAGCGTGCCGAAGGTCCGTTTCGAGCTTTAGAAGATTCAGGTTCCGAACGTGCATTGCGCCGTCGAATATTTCGTACCGGGCCTTTCCGCTTTCTTTCGCTCGATACATAGCCGAATCGGCATCGCGGAGAAAGTCCTCGGGGCCCCGCTCGATGTCGTCTGAAACAATTATCCCAATACTTGCGGTGGTGAAAACCTCGTAACCGTCGATGCGAAACGGTTTAGCTATACTTCTTTGGATCCGGTCTGCAACCATCTCCGCCTCGGGAACGCCGCCCGTTCGATTCAGCAGTATCGTGAATTCATCGCCGCCGAGCCTAGCAACAATGTCGCCGGGTCTGATATATGTTCGCAAACGGTCTGCGATGGCCTTGAGTAGCTTGTCGCCGACGATATGGCCAAGGCTGTCATTTATCACCTTGAACCGATCCAAGTCGAGGAATAATACAGCGAATCGGGTCTGCTGGTGGTCGTTCGACCGATCGATAGCCGCCTGCAGGTGATTCATGAATTCAACTCGATTCGGCAGGTCGGTCAACGGGTCATGTCTGGCGTAGTAGTTGAGCTTCGCCTCGCTCTGACGCTGGTCGTCTATATCGGTATTCGTGCCGTACCATTTGATGATGCGGCCCTTGTCGTCACGGCCCGCATTTGCACGCGACTTGAACCACCTGTAAGTACCGTCAAATTGCCTAAGCCGAAACTCAGTTTCGTAAAAGTCTCCGGTAATGACCGACCGCTTCCAACGGCGTATGCTCTCATCAATATCGTCGGGGTGTACCACGCTATGCCAGCCATCGCGGATGATCTCGTCGTGTGTAAGGTCAAAGTACTCAAGGGTGCGTTGATTAACGTAATCGAGGCTTCCGTTCACGTCTGCGGTCCAAACCTGGTGGAAGATGCCCTCGCCCAGCTGCCGATATCGTTGCTCGCTGTCGCGAAGAGCTTCATTAGCACGCCGCCGTTCGGTGATATCGCGTCCAATACCCTGGACACCGACGGCCTCGCCCTTTTTGTGGATCAATCGCGTGCTTAGTTCCAACAGAACGCGCCGTCCGTCCTTCGCGACGATCTCTATCTCATAAGTTGTCGGGCTGTCGGTCGCAAGTTTGCGAGCCGTCATCTGACGTGCAGCCTTCAAAGAGTCAGGAGCTACGACCTCCGCGATATTCATCTTCAGGGCTTCTTCGCGGCTGAAGCCCGTGATCCTTTCGCCGGCCCGGTTTAGCGATGTAAAGTTGCCATTTAGGTCGTGTGTATAGATCAGATCGTTCGCGTTCTCAAAAAGATCACGATATTGCGTCTCACTTTCACGGACCGCCTCTTCGGCCATTTTCCGCTCTGTGATATCGCGTGCGATACCCTGTACAGCGATCGGGTCCCCATCCTTTGCGATGATCGCACTGTTCACTTCGAGCGTGACGCGGGTTCCGTCTTTGCGGATACAATCGAGCTCGTAAGCCGTCTGCGATATATCGCCGGTAAGTTTCGACTGGAGCTTTTGGCGGGCTAGATCTAGATGTTCCGGTGCTACTACCGTCGACATGTCGAGCTTAAGGGCTTCTTCCCGGGGATAGCCGAAAACTCGTTCTGCGGCCTTGTTCAACGAGAGGTAACGACCCTGCAGGTCGTGGATATAAATGATATCGTTCGCGTTTTCAAAAAGATTTCGATAGCGTTCTTCGCTGAGGCTGAGGGCTTCGACAGCATTCTTGCGTTCCGTGATGTCGAGCATCACGCCCTCGCGGCACATCACGTTGCCGTTCTTATCACGGATCAGGCATCCTCGGTCACGGACCCAGTGGACCTTTCCTAGGGCATCGACCAGCCGCCATTCGTAATCAACCTCTTCGCCGGTGTCTGTGGAATAGGTAGTTTGGTCGAATACCCATTCTTTATCGTCAGGGTGAATGACCTTTAGCCAGACGTCGGGGTCCTTCAGCCATTTATCCATCGGATAGCCGAAACGTGAGAACGCCGGGCTTACATATAGCGGAGTGTAGGGCGGGTTGGAATCAACAACGTAGAAGAGTACCGGCAGATTCTCGATGAACCCGCGGAAGTCGTTTTCGCGCAGGCCGCGGTTCGCGATCACACCGTTCTTTATTTGAGGCTTACGGACCGAACTCGAACCGCCTTTTGGAACCTTTGGTTTTGAGCTCATAATGTAACGTACCCGTATCGATGACAAATACCGTCACTGCAGGGGTGACAGAACTTGACAACAGCAGCAATTGAACAAGAGTCCAATAGTCAGCACAAGTTGTGTTAAATCAGCTAGTTAGCGTATCCTGCCGGTGGGACAGGCAGTGCGGGCGAATAAATCATAGTGCAAAGTTCATACCAATCCAACCCGTTTTCCGACGACCTTTCGGAGTTTCATCGCCCGGTGTCGGGACTTTTCAGCGAAGCGCTTGAGAAGCCTGCGGTTCCGACCGATTTTGATGAAGCAGGCTTCATTACCGGTATCGACCTTTTGAACAGTGATCAGGTCGCGGCCCTCCGAGCTGATCTCGATCGAATGATCGCACTGCGTGATTCCGAGACCGTACATTTTTACGAATACAACCGCAATGAGTCTCGAGAGCGGGTCGTTTTCCACGCCCTTGGAGCGTGGCGTGTCTCGCCGGCGTTTCATGATCTGATATTTCTCAAGCCTATGGTCGCGGTGGCTGAAGAGTTGTTGGGCGGCTCGGTTCGCCTCTGGCATGACCAGGTCTTTGTTAAACCCGCATTCGACGGCGGTGTGGTCGCATGGCACCAGGACTATTCCTACTGGACCCGGACTCGGCCGATCGCACATTTGACTTGCTGGATCGCTCTTGAAGATTCCAATGAAGAGAATGGCTGTCTGCATTACGTGCCCGGGAGCCATAAATGGGACCTGCTGCCGCGAACGGATCTTGCTGACGATATGGATGCCGTACTCGCCTTGCTTTCCGAGGGACAAAAGCGTTCGTTCCGCCCGGTTCCAATGATTCTCAATGCCGGACAGGCATGTTTTCATCACCCGTTGATGCTGCATGGTTCATATGAAAATCGTTCCCCGCTGCCGCGCCGAGCTGCTGTGGTAAATTTCATACTCGACGGGGTCATTTCTGACAGCGACGAACCGCTTCTCGCTGACATTCCTCCGATTCCGCGCGGGCAGAAGCTAGCCGGACGATTCTTCCCTATGCTCTCTCACACTTCGGGGGCGGATGAAACTGCGGTAAAATTACAAAAACTCCATTCTCCTGTACGTAACATATGAAAAAAATTGCATTACTCGCCTGCTTTGCCGCATTTTCCATCGCCGCATCTGCCCAAACGATGCCTGCCGACGCCGATCCGAAGCTGTGGGAACGAGCACTTAAGATCCACCGCAACGCTATCATCATCGACGGCCACAACGACATTACCAGTCCGATGGTCGATCAGGATTTCAACCTGGCGGATGATTCGACAGGTCGCTGGCAGCTTGGCGGTGACCCTTATCACACCGACCTCGCACGCCTCAAAAAGAGCGGCATCACCGGCGAGTTCATGTCGATCTACGTTTCCGGCAGCACGATGCAGACCGGCGGTGCGATGCGACGTGCGATGGACCTTATCGATGCGACGTACCGCGAAGCCGAGCGTCATAACGAACTCGTTATGTGCACGACCGCCGCTGAGGTTCGTGCGGCAAAGAAGCAGAACCGCATCTGTCTGCTCATGGGTATCGAGGGCGGTTATGCGATCGAGAATTCGCTTTACGCACTTCGCAACTTTTACAGGCTCGGCGTCCGCTATATGACGCTGACGCACAATGTTGCTACCGACTGGGCAGACGCTCACCGCGATATCAAGCACAACGGCCTTACCGATTTCGGCAAAGAGGTCGTACGCGAGATGAATCGCTTGGGGATACTCGTCGACATCTCGCACGTTTCCGAAAAGGTGATGATGGACGTGCTGGACATCACGAAGGCACCGCTCATCGCGTCGCATTCCGGGGTTCGCGGGGTGAACGACCATACACGAAACGTCTCTGACGCGGTGCTGAAACGTTTGCCGCAGAACGGCGGTGTGGTAATGGTCGTCTTTTATCCGTCCTTTCTCGACGACCGCACCAACACTGAGGAAAATGAGCGTTCGGCGAGACTTCGCGATCAAGTCACCGCTCTTCGCGAGCAATACAAAGGCGACACTGCCGCTTTTAATGAGGCTCGCCGCAAGCTTTATGACGCGAATCCGATCTACATCGCGGATTACAAACGCATCGTCGATCACATAGACCATATCAAAAAGGTTGCCGGCATTGAGCATGCCGGGCTCGGCTCCGATTATGACGGCGTTCCGTTCCTTCCGCCTCCAATGAAGGGTGCCGAAGACCTTGCCCTCGTCACCTACGAGATGCTCCGCCGCGGCTACACCGAACGTGAGATCCGCATGGTGCTCGGCGAAAACATGCTGCGTGCGATGGAGGCGACCGAAAAGCTCGCGGCCGGCAAACGCATCTCCGCCGACGGCAGCCTGATGAAGCTCAAGAAATAGCAGCCAGGTGATCATGCTGAAGAGGCCGGCAAGTCCGGCCTTTTTTGTTGTCCCACTGCTCGCTCGTTCACCTGGGACAAGCTGGGACAAAATTGGGCGTTTTTGCCTTTTTTGTTCCGCACGCTGCGCGTGCGAGCGGAACAGAGCGGAACAAACATCGGCGTTTTGGCCAAATTCGACCGAAATCCCAATTAAGAGCGCCACTTTTGCAGCTGGCGCGCCTGGCGCAGGGTGGCGCATTTATCGAGGTTTTTGGCCATTTTTCGTCAAAGTGTGCCAAAGATCCGGTAATTGTGGGTCCGGGGTCGGCGGCAAGCCGCGCGTGCGTCACCGGTGAAACCAAAGTGGGGAGATTTTGGTGACGCATTTGGTGCCGCGATATCGTCGAGATCGAGTTATCAAAGATCCGGCTAGTGGACTATTCCCGGTGGATTATGAATCGGTTGCAACGGGATTTCGATGGTGCTTTGCGCGATATGCGTGATTTGCACGATTTGAAAGGCCGGACAAGTTTCACGCAAAGACGCCGAGTTCGCAAAGGGGAAATGCAGAGGCGCCCACCCGTGAGCAAGGACTGGCCCGGGTTTACGCCGTCCGAGAGGTTGGCGAATGACCCCGCTTGTTGTTATTTCTCGATGCCGAAAGGTATGCGTCGTATTCATCTTTGACGACCTGATAACATTCGCATGAGAGGCTTTCGAGGGCGGAACGGTCGAGGATGTCGATCTTGCCGCGGGAATAGCTGATATAGCTGTCCTTTTGAAGTTCAGAGGCGGCGTGAGTCACGCTAACCCTCGTTACTCCCAACATCACCGCGAGAAACTCCTGCGTGAGCGGGAGCGTATCTGCCGCGGAGCGGTCCTGGCACATCAACAGCCAGCGGCATAGGCGTTGGTCAACCGAATGAATGCGGTTGCAAAGCGTCGTTTGGCTGATCTGTACGACGAGGGTTCTGTAAAATTGCAGTAAAAGCGTCTGAAAGTCACCGGCCTTGCCAAACTCTTGGCGAGCCTCGACGATCGGCATCCGGTGTGCACTGCCTGCCATCTGGCACATCACCTCGTGTGGCGAGGAATCAGCACCCAGCAGGGCATCAAGCCCGGCAGCACCTTCCCATCCGACAATTCCGATCTCTGTCGCGTGCCCCGTCTCAGCGACCGCGACGATGGACGACATGGCCGTGTCGGGGAAGTAGATATAAGGGATCGGCTCGTAAGACCGGAACAAGGTTTCACCAAGCGGTATCTCGACCTTTTCGATCAGAGGCAGCGATCGGTCAAGCGTTTCATCGGAAAGTGAACTGAGAATATGGTTGCGGGTGGAAATGTGGGATGTCGGTAACATTGCCTCTCCTTAATGGCTGCGTTCGGAGAACGGAACGACAATCGGCACGAGAAGCTTTGCTGTTACTCCCAATGACCGGTGGCG
This sequence comes from Acidobacteriota bacterium, assembly GCA_023389035.1. Taxonomy (GTDB): domain Bacteria; phylum Acidobacteriota; class Blastocatellia; order Pyrinomonadales; family Pyrinomonadaceae; genus OLB17. Next base: position 61,107 of record JAEWFC010000015.1, on the reverse strand, counting down.
TAAGATGCGAAAGAGCTTGCCTGCACTATATCACACCGAGACTGTATCAACGATTTTCGATCAAGTTCGCTAACTTAGGGTCAGCAGCGGAGAATTTAGCCAGGCTTGCTGTATGAGATAAAAAATCCCGAGAAAACGGTCTTGTCCTAAACAGAAAACTATTCGTTTGCCCGAAAGTGCTATTTGTTTTAGCCGAAAGTTCGGTTTTGTATAAACGAGAGCTTTTATATAAAAGGGTTCGCGGATCTACAAGTAAGCTTTCTCGCAGGGTCGGGCATAAAGAAAGCGGGCCGCGCTTATGCGAACCCGCTTTTCTAGAACTTTCCGGCGTTACTTGATGATGACTCAAGCCTCGCCAGTTTTATGCTCCCGCGCCGTGGCATTTCTTGAACTTTTTCCCTGAGCCGCAGTAGCACGGGTCGTTCGGTTTCATCTTTGGCGTGTCGCGAACGTACGGTGTATGGCGTGCAGCCTCAGCGCCTGCGGCTTCTGCAGTTGCCATCGCACCTGTAAAGGCCATTCCGGCTGCTTGCCGACGAGCACGCTGCTGAGCGAGACGTTCGAGCCGCTCACGCTCTTCCTGTTCATCGCGCGAAACGACCTCGAGATGGAAAAGAGCCTTCGTCGTATTCGTGTCGATTCGGTCGAGCATGTCCTGAAACATATCGAACGACTGCTTTTTGTACTCAACCAGCGGGTCTTTCTGGCCGTAGCCGACTAGCCCGATACCTTGCTTCACCTGATCGATCGACGCGAGGTGGTCTTTCCACTGCGAGTCGATGATGTTGAGCATGATGTATCGTTCATAGGCACGCAGGGATTCTTCACCGGCGATCTTTTCCTTCGCCTCATAGTTTGCAGAGGCCTTTTTCCAGATAGCGTCGGCGATCTCGTCGGGGCCCATTTTATGAAAATCAACGCCGGCATCGACTGCCGGATCGACGGCGTAGATGCTCTCGATCTCGGCCGCGTAGGTATTGATATCCCATGAATCACGGTCAGCTTCAGCATTTAGCATGCTATGCGTGAGATCATTCAGAAGGTCGCGTGCAACCCCGCGTTCACCCAGCAGATAATCGCGATGCTCCGGTTCGAACATCAGTTGGCGTCGAAGCCCATAGATGGTCTCACGCTGCTTGTTCATCACGTCGTCGTATTTCAGAACGTGCTTGCGGGTTTCGAAGTTTCGGCCTTCGACGGCCTTCTGGGCACGCTCGATCTGCTTTGAAACTGTCTTTGACTCGATGGCCACGCCCTTTTCCATGCCGAGCCATTCCATCATCGAGCGGACCTTGTCGCCCGCGAAAATTCGCATCAGATCGTCTTCAAGCGAGAGAACGAAGCGAGATGAACCCGGATCGCCCTGTCGTCCGGCACGTCCGCGAAGCTGATTGTCGATGCGCCGTGATTCGTGCCGTTCGGTTCCGAGAATATGCAGACCGCCGACGGCGACGACCTCTTCGTGTTCCTTCGCTACGACGGCCTTGGCCTTCTTGAGCTGCTCCTCATACTGCTCAGGCGTAGCCTCCTCAGGATTGATCTCCATCCGCTTGAGGTAATCCTCAGCGAGAGAGTCCGGATTGCCGCCAAGCAGAATATCGGTACCGCGGCCGGCCATGTTTGTTGCGATGGTGACCGCACCCTTTCGGCCAGCCTGTGCGATGATCTCGGCCTCGCGTTCGTGATATTTGGCGTTGAGCACGTTGTGCTTGATGCCTTCTTTCTTTAGGCGGTCGGCAATCAGCTCGGAGTTTTCGACCGAAACGGTACCGACCAAAACAGGCCGCCCTTTTGCGTGAAGCTCTTTGATCTCGTTGACGACGGCATCCCACTTTTCGCCGAGAGTTCGATAGATCATGTCCGAATGATCTTTACGGATCATCGAACGATTGGTCGGGATCATCACGACGTCAATGTTGTACGTCGTGCCGAACTCTTCCGCTTCGGTCTCGGCAGTACCGGTCATTCCCGAAAGTTTTTCGTACATTCGGAAATAGTTCTGCAGAGTGATGGTCGCAAGCGTCTGGTTTTCTTTTTCGATCTTGACGCCTTCTTTCGCCTCGACAGCTTGGTGAAGTCCGTCAGACCAGCGGCGGCCCTGCATCAGGCGGCCCGTGAAGTCATCGACGATGATCACTTCGCCATCCTGCACGACGTAATGGTGATCGCGTTTGTAGAGCGTGTGCGCTTTGAGTGCCTGCTCTACGCAGTGCAGCAGGTCCATATTGCCCGGGTCGTAAAGATTGTCGACGCCAAGCAGCTTTTCAGCCTTGCTGACGCCCTGCTCGGTCAGTACTGACGAGTGATTCTTTTCGTCGAGAAGAAAGTCACCGGTCGTGACCTTTGTCTCTTCGTCCTTATGGCCTTTTTCGAGGCGCGGGATGATGTCGTTCGCAAGGTAATACTTGTCGGTCGCTTCATCGGTCGCACCCGAGATGATAAGAGGCGTACGGGCCTCGTCGATCAGGATCGAGTCGACCTCGTCGATGATCGCGTAATAATGATCACGCTGAACAAGCGATTCGACGTCGAACTTCATATTGTCGCGAAGATAATCGAAGCCGAATTCGTTATTTGTTCCGTAGGTGATGTCGGCAGCGTAAGCTTCCTTTCGCTCGACGTCGTCCATATCGTTCTGAATACATCCGACGCTAAGCCCTAGGAACTGATGGATCTTGCCCATCCATTCTGCGTCACGAGACGCCAAATAATCGTTGACCGTTACAACATTCACGCCGCGGCCGGTTAGGCCATTTAGATAAGAGGGAAGAGTTGCGACGAGCGTTTTACCTTCACCGGTCCGCATCTCGGCGATGCGGCCCTGATGGAGAGCGATGCCGCCGATCATCTGCACGTCGAAGTGCCGCATTCCAGTAACGCGTCGCGACGCCTCGCGGACCGTAGCGAATGCCTCGGGAAGAAGCTCGTGAAGGATATCCTGTTCGGCCTTTCGCCGTGCGTCCTTGTCGTCGAGCCCTTCGAGACGGCGAGCGATCATTTCCTTGAACTTCGGCGTTTGCGCCTTCAGCTCATCGTCCGAGAGCTTTTCGATCGCGGCTTCCCAATCGTTGATCTGTGCGACGATCGGCTTAATTTTCTTGAGAAAGATATCGCTCGACGAGCCGAATACCTTTTTAACCAATTTATCTGCAAAGCTATTAACTGCCATTGTGTCCTCTGATTCCGGGCGAGTTAACGCCTGGACGATATACCGCCACTCTGTGAATAGATCGCGAAAGCTTCAATGCAAGATCGTCTGCATTACGAGCATCCGTGACGGTTTGAATTTTGGGTTGTGGCAAGCGAGACGCTCGCCGCGAGCAGGGCGTAAAAGCAGTTAAGCTAAACCTGAGCGAGGAAGGGAAGCGGGCGTAATGCTGGCCGAGCGGCCGACATCGTTTGAGAAGAAATCTTGAAGTTGCTGCGAACGGCAGGCATCATCACCGCGCGCGGCTGTGAATTCAGCGGATGTTTTAACCTCGACCGCAACGGTGTCGATCGCGAACGGCGCAAGGAATACGCGGAGGATCGACGCGGTAGAGCTTTCGGATAAAAGAGCTTCGAGACCTTCAGTTCTGAGTTCGGAGCCGACCGCATCCGGGTCAAGATCGAGATCGTCCTTTACCTCTACCTCTTCGCTCAGCTCAAAGTTCCGCGTCATCGCGGCAGATTGCTGCGCGACGATGCCCGGCGTCGCACCGGCCATTAACAGGCCGATGTAAACGCCGAGCGTCGTTAAAAAGAGAATCGAGTTTTGGTTCTTTTTATATCCCAAAGTTATTTAGCGGAGGTATCGCCACGAGTCGTCCCAGGTTCCTCGAGCCCGCTGTTAGATTTCTTGCCAGCCTCGGAATCGCGTGCCTTGTTCACATTCCGCATTATCATTTCCTGAGCCACCGGCTTAGGAAGCTTAAAGTTTACCACGACGGTCTTGCCATTTGCAGTAGCAGTTGCGGCCTGAAGCAAAGCTTTTTCGTCGTCGCCAAGTTTCATAAGGCCCGATCGTTCGCCAAGCAACGCCGCGGATAGCGCATTAGCGAGCTTTGACGAGACCGCTCTAGCACGCTCAGGGCTGATCTGGTCTGAGGTTATATCGACCAACAGCTGGTCGTCAGTCTGCGAGAAAGTGAAATTAAGCTTTTCGATACCTTCCAAACGTAGATAGCCCAGCCAACCGCTGTCACCAACGGCCGCGATCGCTTGAGAGACGACCTGGATCATCTTCTCATCGCCCTCGGCACTTAGAATGCGAGACTTTTGCAGTTTCGTCTTTTTATCGACGGTGACGTCCATCTTGCCGCTCGGGTCGAGCACCGCGATGGCCGTTACCTTAAAGTTCTGGCTGATATCGACCTCACGTTTGTCGATCTTTTCAGCAACCTCTTTGCCGAAGACCCGCATTGGTTCGCGGTTGATCGTGACAGCATCCAGAGGTTTTACGGTGTCTGCAGGAACGGCAGGCGGCGTTCCGCCAGTGTTCGTGTTTGTGTTCGAACCCTTGCTTCCGTTGTTTTCAGCTATGGTTGGATTCTCGCCGCCTTCATCTTCGTTTTCCGAATCGTCACCCCATGGGCTTGTGACCTTGCCCTTTACCGGATTCGGATTAGCTTTTGGCAAACGCTGCGGACGGCTTGCCAGATCATTGTTGATCGTCGGGTTCGAAGGGATGCCCGGAGCGATCGTCGGAAAACCGGAGTACGAATTATCGAAACCGCCGAGCGACTCAGCCTGAAACTGTTCGGGATTCGCGAGCTGGAAATATCCCGGAGGATATTCAAATCGCGGCTCCGAGCGGTCCATGTTCACCCACGTGATCTCGGCCTCGCCCAGGTCAGTTCTCTCGTATGCCATATCTACGAACTCGCGATCAGTACCGAAAACTACGGTCCCAAGATACGCCATATCGAGAACGGTACAAACATTACCGACGAACGGGCTCTGGCAGCCTCGCATCGTCAAAACGCTGGTCTGTGAGATCACGGTCAAAAACAGAAGATTTGCTAGAACTGACGCCCCGATTATCTTGTAGATACGCGGCGAAAAGTCCCAGGGCCTAATTTCGTAATGCTCGAAAAGCTCCGGATTCTCAGGCGTTTCGGCCGGCGCCTTTTGTTCTAATGATTGCTGCTCGTACATATGTATGAATCTCTATAAAATAAAGCGTCAAGATCAATAAACCGGGCCCAAAAACTGCCGTAAGCGTTAGACGCATAGCACCGCCGATTCGTTGCGATGCAAATCTAAATAATAGCACCTGTTAGGCAGGTTTCGGAACATTCGACAACGCCGACGCAAACAATTAACATCTCGACAGTATGCCCGGACCCCGAAAGGATAATAGACGCGGCCGACGCCGTCCATCGGACGGTCCACGCCGTCATAAACAAGAACGGAATTCTAAACGCGATTTTGCACGCGAAAGTTCCGATTCGCGAGGTGACGAACGGCAGACCCTTTCACAGATGAAGGCCGTCGAGACCTTGCTGTCCGGTATCGGCGTTCCGCCTTCAGCCCCGTTTCATGCTGATGAATTCCAGATAGAGGCGTTAAACGCGATAGAAACCGACGATGTGCTCGTAACAGCCCCCACCGGTAGCGGCAAGACGTGGATCGCACGCGAGGAGATCCGCAGATTGCTCGAACAGGGTAAACGGAGCTGGTATACTACGCCGCTTAAAGCACTTACAAATTCGAAATACGCGGAATTTTCTGCTGAATTCGGCCCTGAGAACGTCGGCATCCTTACCGGCGATCGCAAAGAGAACGCTGAAGCCCCGTTGATCGTCGGAACTACCGAGATCTACCGCAACCAGCTATTTGACGCCTTGCGGCAAGGTGAACAGGTCCGGACAGATCTTGTGATCCTGGATGAGGCTCATTACCTGGCGGACGATGATCGCGGACACGTCTGGGAAGAGGCGATAATCCTGACACCGCCTCGCATAAGGATGCTGCTGCTTTCTGCGACCGTCGGTCGGGCTGAGGAATTTGCAGGCTGGATCGAATCGGTTCGGGGAACAAAAGTGCATGTGATAAACCGCGCAGGAACGCGGCCCGTAGAGTTACGAGCCGCGTATCTTTCGAGCGGTCTTCAGCTTCATCCGTTATTTGACGAAGCCGGGAATTTCAACAGAGAACTCGAGCGATTCACCGCCCGAAGAGAAAATCCCTATAGGCGACGCTATTGACACCTATTTTGCGATGATGGCGATCAACGCATCGACATCGCTTTGCGGCAATTTGATATCAAGAGCCACATCAGAACCTGCCTTAGACAGTTTCGCATTCTGCAGCAGCCGTGCATAAAGCTGTTGATCGGGACGTTTTGACCCGCCTAGAAGCATTCCGCCCAGCGATTTCAATCCATCCAGCGTGTCGAACAAATTCTGAGCGTCTGCCGGTTGTACGGTCCGTGCCGTCAGGTTCATTTGCGTTTCTTCGCCGACAACATCCATATTCCCGAACAAATAACGAATCGAATCGAGGCTTTTGCCGAGATTATCATCGTCTAACGGCAAGAACGCTCCGGCGCCCGTAGGCATCTTCGCCGCCATGTTCACCACCGTGATCTCTTTGCGATTCAGCAGGTCGACGAGATCGGTTCCGATCTTGGTCTTCCCTTCGATCGAGGTGCGAACTCGGTCAGGCATTCCGAAAACTACGGTGTTCGGGCTGACAACAGAAAGTGCGACCTCGGGAAACTGTCCGGTGACCTTATCAACCGTGCCGGCTGCCGCAGGCTTATTCGCGGCGGCGAGATCTTTGGTCTGGAAGATGTAAAGGACCTTGCCCTCAAACCGCTCTTCGCGGTACTTACCGCCGGCGGCAGCCTTTGCCGCGGCGATTATCGCGTCACCCGAAAGATCACCCCTTGCGATAACCACGGGCTGAAAATCGTATTTGCCCGGAGCGACCTGCGTCGTATTAAAGCCGGCCGCAATATAGTCAAACCGCCGCAGGTCGATGCCGGTCTTTTGCTCCATCGCGGCGATCTGTGCGAGCACGTCGCCGAGCATTTTCTGGTTCGCTGAAAGCAATCTCGGCAGGGCATCGTCAAAGAAACGGCGGCCGTTCATCGTCACAACGCCATCGGAAGCCGGCAGCATCGAGACCAGCTGATTAGTCTGCAGTTTATTCTTTCGTGCGTCTGAAACGCTTGCGAGCGTGGAGCCCGCGAGATTACTTAAAAGGAGAGCTGTTAAAAAGGCGGCAAGAAATTTGAATTTCATCGAAAACCTCAAAAGGAACGGATAGGAACACGTATTCCAAGATAACAGATGTTCCGGAACATTGGTTTAGTTCGCCGTTAATTCGGCTGCGGCGAGAGGTTCGGGCGTGGTGCCGGCGTTCTTTACGACCTCAAACTCAAACCGCACCTCTTTACCTCTCATAATATAGCTCAAATATTGCTCCCAAAACTTCCGAGCGAAACGGATCGACGGCATCTTTTGGTCGAGATTTACGAGGAATTCGATACCTAAAGCTTTCCACAATCCCGCGAGCGACACATACGTTGAAACCGGCCGAAGCACGACGTCCGTATAAAAATCATAGACCTGCCGGCCCGGAAGAAATGTATTGAACGTGTAGCTATTGATGTGATTGCGATGCGTCGGGTCGTTTGCCCAGTCGGCATTCGTGTAATGCGGTGCGAGAAGCTTGATCCTGCCTCCGGGTTTTGCGATCCGGTGCAGTTCGCTGATGAAGACCATTACATCGGGCACATGTTCGACCACGTGATTCGAAACGATCAGATCAAACTCGTCATCCGGAAACGGGTACGGGACTTCTCCCAGATCGTGGATCACATCTGCACCCGTGCGAGGATTATTATCGAGCCCGATCGCTCCCGGATACTTATTTGAACCACAGCCGACGTCCAAGATCTTCATCAAAATAACGTTATCACAGCCGACTTGGCTAAATAAGTGCGATCAACCACCGGACCGAACAGATCTCGCTGTCATAAGACCAAATTGCAGTTCAAGGAAATGAAATGTCAGAGCAGAAATACTGATTTTTCGATCTGAAATACTGTTTTCTCAAGCAAAAATACTGATTTTTCAAGCAAAACTACTGATCTTTCGAGCAGAATTACTGATTTTTCGAGCGAAAATACTGATCTTTCGAGCAGAAATACTGATTTTCAAGCAAAAATACTGATTTTTCAGGTAAAAATACTGAGTTTTCGAGCGAAAATACTGATTTTTCGAGCAGAAATAACGATATATTTGACTGGAAATACTTTTGCCCGAGCATAAGAACCAATTCGTAGCGATAAAAAAAGTGGTCTGTGCAGACCCGTCAGGCACTGATTCGAAACGGCAAGCAAGCCCGGGCTTGTACCCTCGATCATTCGCTGCGGCGGGCGATCAATTCGTCCATGACCGCGGAAAATTCGTTCACGCCGGTCTTTCCGATTATCCATTCGGCGGCCATTATGGCACCGAGTGCGAAACCTTCGCGGGTTCGGGCGATATGTTCGAGCAAGATCTGGTCGGCGACGCCGTCGAAACCGACGCGGTGCGTTCCGGGAATGTTGCCGGCACGCGTCGAGGCGATCGGAGGCTGCTGCGGATAGTGTTTGGCAACGACGCTTCCTAATTTCAAGGCCGTGCCGCTGGGGCTGTCGCGTTTTTGCGAATGATGCTGCTCTTCTATAAAGGGCTCGTATTCGGGAAATTTCGATATCAGGTCGGCAGCATAGTCAGCGATGCGGAAGAAAAGGTTAACGCCAACCGAGAAATTCGAACCGTAAACAAGCGAACCGTTATTTTCATCGACCAGGCCTTTTATTTCGGCAAACCGATCATTCCAGCCCGTCGTTCCAACCACGATCGGGATCCCGGCGAGCATACAAGCCGCGACATTTCGTTCAACGGCATCAGCTACGGTGAAATCGACCGCAACATCTGCTATCCGCAGGGTTTCGGCAAGCTGTTCGGGCGGCAGGTCCGCGTGTGCCTCGTTAACGATGACGACCACATGGTGGTTTGCCTCCTCTGCACGCAGCTTTACAAGCCTGCCCATATTGCCGTACCCGATCAATGCAATGTCCATAAAGTTATTGGAAGTTCATTCGCCGCATTAAGTCAATGAAACGGGGCTCTGCCCGAAGATCTGCCCATTTTGGCTCGACCTTTAGAAATGCCATTTTGGGATCGCGCTGTTCAAACCCTTTCTCCAGCCATTCGAGAGCCTTTTCCCGTTCTCCAAGCCCAATGTAGATCATCGAGATATGCGTAGCAGGGACAAACCGCTCCGATGAGAGCTTTAGCAGGTGATCCAGGTTTGCCTGAGCCTTTTCTCGATCGCCGGACCTTGCCAGCGCAAATCCCTCAAACGCGATCGAGACGGTTTGTGCAGGAGATAATTCTGTCGAGCGCCTCGCCGAGGCGATCGCTTCGGCATACATCCCCTTTTGCGTGTATGCGCTTGAAATAAAAAGGTGAGGCATCCAAAAATTGGGTGCCAGCTCGATCGTTTTCTGCAGCTGTGAGATTCCCGCATCCACCTGCCCTGCGTGAACCAGGAATTGTCCTTCGAGTGCGTTGCTGAAAGGAAAGAGCGGATCTAATTCGCGTGCGAGCTTCATTTCCGCAGCGGATTCAGCGTGCCGGCCGAGATTGGACAACAGGTGAGCATACACCAGATGTGCAAACGCATTATTTGGATTAAGCTCCAATGCCCGCTTGTATTGTTCTTCTGCCCCACGCCAATTCCAATCGCCCCAAAATATCGTCATCCCCAGCGATGCATGGCCTTCGGAAAGCGAATCGTTCAATTCTATCGCCCGACTCGCGGCTGCCTTCGATCTCGAAAGATATTCGACGGGCGGCATTTCAGTGCTCAATGCGAGAGACCGGTATGCATCAGATATTCCCGAATAGGCAAGTGCGTAGTTGGGATCGATATTTATCGCCTGCTGGAAATATTCGACGCCTTTTTGTAGTTCGGAAGGCGTGAGGCGGAAGACGTGAAAGCGTCCCCGCTGATATAACTGCCAGGCCTCAGGGTCTTCGGTATCTCGTTTTGCTAGAAGCTGTGCGTCGGTCGCCGTCAATTTCAAACGCAGATTTTGTGCGACCGCTTGCGCGATCTCGTTCTGTGCGGCGATCAGATCGGTCGCACTCCGGACGTACTGGTTTCCCCAGATCTGGCGTTCGTCACGTGCATCGATGAGGCTGACGTTAATTATGAAATCAGCTCCGACGTGCCTGACATCTCCGGTTACGACCGCATCTACGTCCAATTGATTGCCGATCTTGCGGATATCACCCTGGTCTCCACGGAAACGAAAGGTCGAATTCCGGGACATTACTTTCAGATCGGTCAGGCGTGACAGGCCGTTGATGACATTTTCGGCGATGCCGTCGGAAAGATATTCGGTGTCGGGAAGGTCGCTTGAATTAGTAAAGGGAAGTACCGCGACCGAACGGATCGGATCGCCGGCGGAACTTCTGGATGAAGAGATATAAACTGCCACGATCACGACGAGGCTGAAAACCGCGATCGCCAGGTAAACTCTTCCAAGCCGACGAGCTCGTGTCGGCTGCGCGGAAGCTTCTGCAGTTTCGTCCTCGTTCGATGTCGAGACTTCTGGAAAATTGGTTTCTACCGAGTCGCCGGTTGTTAATTCATCGGTCTGTCGGTGAACTTCAGCCACGAATTTGTAACCGCGGCCCGGTATCGTTGATATGAATCTGTGCTCACCTGGCTTTTCGCCGAACACGCGGCGAAGAGAAGAGATGTTTTGCGTTAGGTTGTTTTCCTCGACGACGGTATCTGCCCAGATCGCGGCTAGAAGTTCGTCTTTGGAAACCACCTTTCCCGCGTTGTCGACCAGAAATACCAGCGTATCGAACACTTTAGGCATTAGGGGAACACCTTCGCCCGAGATCTCGGTCAAAAGTCTTTTGCCCTTATCAAGCCGGAATCCGCCGAACTCTAAAATGTCATTATTTGGCGTTTCCATCCGATCTTCACAAATCTTCACAAACTTTCATGCGGATATTAACGACTTTCATGAACGGTGAAGGCAATTATTGCACGCATCGACCGCAAATTTACAGAAGTTTGGGTTGAAATCCAGAAAAACAAAGAGGAAAGAAAATGAAGACGAATAACTTTGCAGGAAAGCTAGGAATTTCGGTGTTTGCGATGGTGATCGCTTTGGTTGCATCCTTTACGGTCAGTGCCCAATTAAATCCGGGAAACGATCAGGGATTCAACCGTATTGTCGGAGCCTGGGAAACAACGGTACAGCCGCGCGATTGCAATACAGGCGAACCGATCGGTCAGCCATTCCCCGGTGTCCTTACCTTTAACCAAGGCGGCACGGTTGCTGAATACGGTGCAAATCCGGCAACTCCTCATCGCACGCCGGGGACCGGGGTCTGGACATCTGAAGGCAGAGGCATTTATACGCTTCGCTTTTCGTTTATTCCAATGACGCCGGCAGGAGTACCGATCGGCAGGCTGCGGGTCACCCAAGTCGGTGAACTCTCAAGATTCTCGGATGAACAAACGTCTTCCGGTTCGTTTACACTGACCAATTTCCAGGGTGTGATTATAGGAAGCGGATGTTCGACCGCGACGGCCGTACGTCTGAACTAATAACGCGCTCGGACGGAAACATAGGAGCGTAGGAAGATAGAAGGACACAAGTCTATCTATGTTCCTATGCTCCTACTTCTTCTTGGGGGGCACGGACCTCATCGGAAAGTTCCTGATGGAGGGAAATATAGTGACCGACCGCAATTTCAAGATCTCGTTTCATGACGTATTCGTCTTTTGTATGGGCGACAAGGATCGAGCCGGGACCCAAGAGCAGCGGCTTCCCCCAGTTTGGCATATGTGGAATGTCGGTAGTGAAACGTACCACTTTCTGGTCAAAGCCTTCGACCGGGTGAAGTTTGACCGGCTCGCTGCAGGAGAGGACCTCGATCTCGCCGCGGCCGCGGACAACCGATTCGAGAGCCTGCTCGATCGGCTCGCGTTTTGTCGTAAGTCGGATCAAAAGACCAGCTTCTGCACGCGGCGGAATAATATTCAGTGCAAGCCCGCCCTCGATCGTGCCGATATTTACGGTTGTCTCGCCAAAGAAGTCGTCGTGGGGAAAATGAGTGGTGCGGATATCATTTAGGATCTCGAGAAGAGATTCGATCGCAGAATCTCCCTCTTCGGGATATGCCGAATGTGCCGCTTTTCCGCTCGTCTTTATCATCAAGCGAAAGGAACCCTTTGAGCCGATGGCGAGATCATTATCGGTCGGCTCGCCGTTTATCATGAATTTGCATGATGGGGCGAGAGGATGATCATTCGCGGCCTTTGCTCCCGTGGATGCCCGCTCTTCTTCGACGGTGTAGAGCAGGCCGATATTCGTTACGCCTTGCTTTCTCAGTTCTTCGGCGGCGGTTATCTGTGCGGCGATAATACCCTTGGCATCGCAAGCTCCGCGGCCGTAGATCTTTTCGGCATCTTCGGTCGGCGGAATGAATGGCGGCACCGTGTCCATGTGTGTGGACATCCACACGGTCGGCGAGTCCCCGAGAGTTGCGATAACGTTATTCTGATCCGCAGAGACAGGCTGCATTTCCACATTCCATCCAAGTGCGGTCAAATGATCCCGCAGAAAAAAACCGACCGCCTCTTCCTCGCCTGAGGTAGAAGGAATGCTCATTAATTTTTTCGTTAGTGTAAATAAGTCCATTTATCAAGATTGTGTAGCACGATCTGACATAGCGGCCCGGATCTCCTGCCTAAGTTCCTTCAACTCCGTTTGCAGATCGAGGAGGCAGGGTTCGCCGCGCTCAGAAGCTGTCTCGGTATCACGCTGAATAAAGAAGGTCGCGAGAGTTGCCGTCACGTATCCGAAAACCGCAAATCCATACAAAGAGAGTATAAGGCAAAGCATACGGCCTTCGCCCGAGCGAGGGAAATAATCGGAACCGATCGAGGTGATGAGCATTGCAGTCCACCAGAGAGCATCGGCGTAACTCACGAATCCGCCCTCGATGTGCTTTTCAAAATTGTACATTCCGGCCGCACCGCCGAATATCACGATCAGAGTAAGCAGTAAGACGTAGCCAAATCCTCTGCGGCTGAAGGTCGCCCCGAGAGCTTTCATCCCACGGTTCAGTGACGTCAAAAGCCGCACAAGCCTTAATCCTCGTGCTGCACGTGCGGCCTGCAATAGCCTGAATGCACGGAATAGCCGAAAGACGCGCAGCGCCGGAAGCGCGAGTGCCAGCAGCGTCAGCCAACTGCTTTTGATATATGCGAATTTCTCGGGGGCAACAAGAAGTCGCAGCAGATATTCAATACCGAAAATGATCCAGATAACATTCCCGGCTATCTCAAGAAACGGCCCGATGCCTTGCGTCATTTCTACGATGAAGAGGGCAAGCCAGATAAGGCTTAAAACAAGCATCGGGATCTCAAGCCAGTCCTCGAGCTGATGAACTATCTCGATCCGTTCGGAGCGGATCTCTTCTTTTACAGCAGTTTCAGTTTCTACCTCCATTCGCAACCTCCTTGTTTTCGTTCGTGTTGGAATTATTGCACACGCTGCTGTACTTAAAATGCTGACTCTTTGTGGGATCGTCCTGATAGGGCAGAATATTGCTATAACATTCCCCTAAAGCGGAAAGCATATGAGCGTTATAACGAGAATTACGTCGACCGACGCACCGTCTGCGACGGTCTTGATCCGGTTTATTGTCGGTCTGGTGTTCTTCGGCGAAGGAGTGCAGAAGTTTCTTTATCCCGCTGAGGTCGGTGCCGGACGATTCGCGAAGATACCTATCGCGAATCCGGAAATGACCGCATCGCTTGTCGGAGGCGTCGAGATCGTCTGCGGTATTTTGGTCATGGTCGGCTTCCTTATACGGCTAGCTGCGATCCCGCTAATAGTTATAATGCTGACCGCGATCTTCACGACCAAGATCCCGATACTGATCGGCAGCGAGTTTATGGGCTATAGCCTGAGAAAAGTGTCGTACTACGGATTATGGGGATTTTTGCACGAGTCACGAACGGACATGGCAATGCTGTTCAGTTCGCTGTTTCTTCTTGTCGTCGGTGCAGGGAAGTATTCGCTCGACGCCTTGCTTGGCAAATCTGAAGAATGACCCAACCGAATGAGGCCGGCGGTTTCGAAACACTGAGACGAGATATCAGACTTCTCGATGCGGTCGGGATCGGTCTCGGTGCGATCATTGGAGCCGGGATCTTTGTCGTAACAGGCGTTGCTGCAGGCATCGCGGGCCCTGCATTTATTATTGGTCTCGTGATCGCGGGTATAGCGGCGACTTGTAACGCTTTAAGCTCAGCCGAACTCGCCGCGACATATCCGCAATCGGGCGGAACATATGAATACGGGTATCGTTTGCTGAATCCCTGGATGGGGTTTGCGGCAGGATGGATGTTCCTTGCGAGCAAACTCGCCGCCGGCGGCACCGTCGCTTTGGGCTTCGGGAGCTATTTTTCTCAGCTCGTCCCGGCGGTCTCGCCACGATACGCTGCTATCGCAGCAGCACTGTGTCTGACGCTGGCGAACCTTTTTGGGATAAAGAAAGCCGGCAGGCTGAACACCGCGATCGTCGGCCTCACGCTAATGACGCTGTTGATCTTTGTTGTGACCGGGGTCGCGTCTTTCGATGCCGCGAACCTTCGGCCATTCGCGCCGAACGGACTTTACGGGATCGGTGAGGCTGCGGCCCTTTTGTTTTTTGCATACACGGGATACGCACGGATCGCGACACTGGGCGAAGAGGTTCACGATCCAAAAAGAACGATCCCTCGAGCGGTGATCATCACGCTCGTGGTCTCGGTTCTGCTTTACCTTGCAGTGGCGGCCGTCGCTGTGGGGGCGATCGGATCTGAAGCTTTGTCGCAAACAAGTTCACCGCTGCAAGAAGCGTCCCGAGCGTTCGGACTGCCGGCAGTCGTTTGGATCGTTGGCATCGGGGCCGCAACCGCAATGTTTGGCGTCCTGCTTAGTCAGATCGTCGGCATATCGCGAATGATGTTCGCGATGGCAAGGCGAAACGACCTGCCGAAATTCCTGGAACATGTGAGCGAGAGATTTGGGGTGCCGGACCTAGGAATATTACTTAGCGGATCGGTCATAATTACACTCGCAATATTCGGCACGCTGCAGTCAGTAGTGTCTGCGGCGGCATTTACGATCCTGGTCTATTACGGTATCGCCAACCTTGCGGCGCTCAGATTAGAAAAATCTAGCAAACTCTATCCGAAGTGGGTGGCGAGAGTTGGCTTGATCTTCTGCGTTTCGATGGCTTTTGCTCTGCCTTGGCGGACGATCGGTACCGGACTCGGGTTGCTAGCTGCAGGAGTCGTTTTCAGATCGGTATTTCGGGCTTTTAATAACTTGCCTGAGAGCGATCAAGAGAAGAACCGGCCATGAAGCCGTTCGATCACGCGTGCCGCATCGCCTTCCTTAACGACAAACGTGAGATTTACCGCGGATGCGCCATGGGATACGAGCGAGACATTCACATCCTCAATGGTCGAGAAGATCCTTGAGGCAAGCCCCGTCGAAGCTCGAAGCCCTTCCCCGACCACACAGATAACCGCATAACCCGTTTCCACCTCGACATCGCCCAGACGCCTTAGATCTTCAACAACTTTGTCGATCGAGTCTGTATTATCAAGAGTAAGAGCGACCGAAACTTCAGAGGTCGAGATCACATCGATCACGGTCCGATGGCGGTCGAAGACCTGAAAGACGGCACTCATAAAACCATAAGCACCGAGCATTCTCGCGGAAGTGATACGAACGATCGTTATGTTCTTTTTGCTTGCGATCGATTTGATCTTGTTCGGAGCTTCACCGGACTCCGGCAAGACCATCGTTCCCGTCGACGTGGGTTCAAATGTGTTGCAGACCCGGACCGGGATCTGGCCATCAACTGCCGGCTTTATCGTTTTCGGATGGAGCACTTTTGCTCCGAAATAAGCAAGTTCTGCTGCCTCTTCGTATGATAGGACCGGGATCGTACGCGCGTTGCTGCAAATTCGAGGATCGCAGGTCATCACGCCTGTCACGTCGGTCCAGATCTGCAGCTCTTTAGCATCGAGTGCCGCCGCAACGATGGCAGCAGAATAATCCGAGCCACCTCGGCCGAGAGTTGTGGTCTCACCGGAGCGATTTCCTGCTATAAACCCGCCAAGAATGGGAACCTCACCGTCTTCGATCGCGGGTAAAAGTTCCAGCCGGATAAGCTCCGCGGTTTCGTCAATGATCGGAGCAGCTGAACCAAACTCATCATCCGTGACGATAAGCCGCCTGGCGTCAAAATGCCGGGTCTTCACGCCGCTTGCCTTAAGAACTTCGGTCAACAGGCGGGATGAAAGCTGTTCGCCGTAACTTACGATCGCATCTTTGAGCATCGAAAGCGGCAATGAACGCCTCGCTGCACGCGTCAATAAATCGGAAAGTTCACCACGAGCCAGTTCGAGTTCAGTAACGAACGGTTTAGACCCTGGTTCCGAAAGAAAATGTCCGGCCACTTCCATGTGGCGCTCGAAGTGCGGAAGCAGCGACTCAAAGGCTGTTGACCCGTCGCCCTTTTTCGCCATCTCAAAAGCCGCGAGCAGTGCGTCCGTCATCCTGGTCATTGCCGAAACAACGATCACCGCGGGCCTGCCATCATTCAGCGATAAAATGTGGACGACACGCGAAAAGGCAGCAACGTCGCCTACCGAAGTGCCGCCAAATTTCATTACGATTGGTGAATCTTGCTGGTTCACAGACACTCAGCAGTTCAACCGTTTCTTATGGACTTGTCAAGTTTAGCTAATGCCAGAAGAGTGCCGGATCACAAGTGTGCGATCTCGGGCCGGCGAATGGTCTGATAGCCAAAAAGCCGAACGTCGGGAGAGATGAAATCGGGACGAACTGGTTCTTTCTGGACGAGATCGGTACTGAGGTATTTCTTATTGTCGTCGCTAAAGACTGTCGCGACCACGGCATCAGAGCCGAGACGCTCCATAGCCAGCAATGCGCCAATGAAGTTTGCTCCGGACGAGATGCCGACTGCTAGTCCGAGCTCGCAGGCTAGTTTCTGAGCCATCAGGATCGAATCGCCATCGGAGACGGCGATCACTTCGTCGAGTTTCTTGAGATCGCAGATCGCCGGAATAAACTCGTCGGAGATCCCCTGTATGCGATGGTTGCCGACTTGGTGCCCTGTTGACAGTGTAGGAGATTCCGCGGGCTCGAGCGGGAAAAGCTTAACGTTGGGATTCATTTCCTTGAGAAATGCCGCCATACCGACGATCGTTCCGCCGGTCCCGACTCCCGCGACGAAGGCATCCGGCTCAAATCCTACGGATCCTAACTGCGACCAAAGCTCAGGTCCTGTCGTTAGATAATGGGCCTCAGGGTTAGCCAGGTTAGAAAATTGATGCGGCAGAAACACGCGGCCGTGTTCGTAGCTGAAAGTATCTGCCTTTTCAATACAGCCGACAAAACCGCCTTCCTCGTGGCTTACAAGGGTAACCGCCGCTCCGTAGCTTTTGATCAGGGCGATGCGCTCTTTGCTCATCCATTCGGGCATGAAGACGTGAACGGGATTGCCGAATGCGTGGCCGATGGCGGCAAATGAAATTCCGGTGTTGCCGCTTGTCGCCTCAGCGATGATGTCCCCCTTCCTTATTGCACCGTCACGATAGGCAGTGGCAAGAATGTGAAACGCCATTCGATCCTTGATGCTGCCGGAAAGATTCAGGTGTTCGGCTTTCGCAAAGACGGTTCGGCGGCTGCCCTTATAATGACAGTGGATAGCAAGGAGCGGCGTGTTTCCGATTAGATTTTCGACGTAATTCGCACTTGCAGGAACCGCGCTGAAACGGCTTTGGAATTCGCTGAGTGTGTTGATATTCATCGTTCGTCGAACTATGAATAACAAAGAAACGAGTAGAGGGTCTGTGCTTTATGTCACACCTTAACCACAGAGCACGGCGCCGCCGTTAATATTAAGCACCTCGCCCGTGATGTGCTGCGACCAATCGGAAAGCAGGAAACAGATGGAAAGAGCAACGTCGTCGGTCGTCGCGATGCGTTTTAATGGGATGGAATCGATCACGCTCTGTTCATATTTCTTATCTTCAAAGACAGGCCGTACCATTGCGGTCTCGATCCATCCCGGAGCGACGCAGTTCACCCTGATCTTCGGACATAGCTCTGATGCAAGTGCCTTTGTGAAGGAGATCTGACCGCCCTTTGAAGCAGCATAATTTGAATAGTTCGCCTCGCCCCGCTGCCCGGCGGTTGATGAGACAAGCACGATCGCTGCCTTGTCCCGTTTCTTCATAGCTGGCACGCACGCACGCGACATCGCCCAGGCAGCTTTCAGATTCGTATTCAAGACGCGGTTCCAAGTTTCCTCGGACATTTCCTCGATCGGGGCACCTTCCCAGATGCCTGCGTTTAGAACGAGCAGGTCTATTCTTCCAAACTGCTCGACCGCTCGGCGAGCGATAGCGGTCGCCGAAGCGAAATCAGAAGTATCTCCGGCGACCGCTATCGCTTCGGCCCCTTTTTCTTTGCAGAGGCGAACGGTCTCATCGGCCTCGGTATGCTGCTGCAAATAGTTGACGACTACATTTGCACCGGCCTCTGCCAAGCGAACTGCGGTCGCACGGCCAACACCGCGGCTGGCACCCGTGACTATCGCGGTTTTGCCCAAGAAGAGGTCTTTTGGCAGATCAATCGGCCTTTCACTCATGACGATCGTTATTAGGGTTCTCTATTATCGGTGTTGATCCGCCTCAACAAACCTACGATGACAGCGATCAACTCCGCCGGTTCGAACGGCTTTGCAACGTGCGAGTCAAAACCAGCTGCTATCGAATTAAGCCTGTCGGTTACCCGTGCATGTGCCGTCAGTGCTATCGCGGCGATGTTTGAGGATGCGGTCTCACCATTACCCGAACGCACCATGCGTACAAGAGAATAGCCGTCCTTTTCGGGCATTTCAATATCGCTGAGCAGCACGTCGAAGACACCGTCGGCTAATTTAGCATAAGCCTCGTTAGCATTTGCGGCAGCCGTCACGCTTGCCCCGTATGACTCCAAAAGGGCCTGCATCATTTCGCGTGCATCCGGTTCGTCATCCACCAATAGGATCCTTACGCCTGATAAAGCGGATCCGCCGCCCAGCGGTTCGAGCCGATCGATCTTTTCGTCCGCGGTCGGATGTCTGCGTCTTACATCGTCGGGGTCATCGGTCAAGATCTCTGAAATGATGATCGATGGCAACTTGATAGTAAACGTACTTCCTTTCTCCTTTCCGGAGCTGGTTACGTGAGCGGTTCCGCCATGAAGCTCGACCAAATGACGAACGATCGCGAGTCCTAGTCCTAATCCGCCAAATTTCCTTGTCTTGGATCCGTCTGCCTGTCGGAAGCGGTCGAATACGAACGGAAGGAAATCGGGCTCTATGCCGATACCCGTATCACTTACTATCACCTCGATATGGGAATTTACCCGTTCCAGGCGAACCTGCACTCGTCCGCCTTTCGGAGTGAACTTGATCGCGTTCGCGAGCAAATTCCATATCGCTTGCTGAAGCCGCTCTGCGTCACCCGATACCAGTCCCGCCTGCGGATCGATCACTGTCTGAAGTCGTACGCTCTTGTTTTCAGCGGCCGGCCGCAGGGATTCTACAGCGGCGAGCACAACCCCTGATATCTCGATCGGCCGTACGTCCAGCCGCAGCTTTCCGGTGACGATCCTAGATACATCCAAAAGGTCTTCGATCAGCTGGTTCTGGGACCGGGCGCTCCGCTCGATAGTTTCTAAGGCCTTTTCCAGCCGTTCGGGAGTGGGATCCGTAGTTCTGAGCATTCTTGCCCAGCCGAGGATCGCATTGAGCGGCGTTCGAAGTTCATGAGATACGGTCGCAAGGAACTCATCCTTGAGCCGGCTCGCTTCCGCAGCTTCCTGGTATAATCGCCGGCTTTCCTCTTCTGCCCGGCGGCGATCGAATATCTCGCGGTTCAGTTCGTAGATCTTTTGAGTTAGGAGACTGAATTTCCGGTCGGCATTTTCCTTCGATTTCAATCTCAAAAAGATCTTTGCCGGCTGAGAATTGCCGTCAAGTTCAACGGCCGGGGAGATGACAGCACCTTCGCATCGAAAATCCATCGCCTCAGAGCTGCCGTTGGACGAAAGCTCCAGTGAACCTATTACCATCTGTCGGCTGCGGGCGCAGTTATCCAGATACGTGCGAAGTTTATCCGTTCGAGTAAAGGAAAGCTCGAAGAGGCTCTTACCTACAATTTCTAACGGAGGGGTCTTAACCGTAGAGCATAATTGCGGACTGGCGAACAACACTTCGCCGTCGCTGGTGACCACCATTGTCGGCTCGGGAAAGATCTTTGCTAGCTCTGAGACTTCACTGAGTTCCAGGTGCTATGTTCCTCCCTTCACGTATTCGCGTCCGATGGAGGCTTCGGACTCTTCCGTCGGCCGCAAATGAACGTTCACAACGCATCGGCCATCTCCCTGGGCAATGGTCTCGTCGAGAACGATCTTTGCGTAGCCGAGATTTTCAGCGGCGATCGAACCAAAAACGTTAGATGTCATCATGCACATCGCCGGCCGATCAATAACCTTGTCAGCAAACGGACAGATCGTGTTATGCAGCACGATCTTGTCATCGTTTTCCTCGACGACGGTGAAGTCCCCTTTGATCCGCTTTTTAAGATCGACCAACGCTTCGGCGACCTGCCGGCGGTCAAGTGTCTTTGCCTGGAGTGCCTCGCGATAGTAATTATTGATCTCCCGGCCCATGTTTTGGCCGACAACGCTGACGAATCCTGAAGCTTCGTCGAGGCCGACCACGTCCTGAAGAGTTCCCGAAAGCTCGCGAATGAGCGTTCGAAGAAAAACGTCCCGTTCCAAGGGCACATCCAATTCGTCAAAGCCCGTTGGCAACATCGTTCGTTCCATTCTTTCCTCTAATACCTGAAAGCTTTACCGCTAATTCTTACAGTGTAAGCCTTTAGATCGGGATGGGCAAGGTTTTTAGGAAATTGGATCCTCAGCAGATGGGAAACGAGGCAAACGCTACGGTTCGCCGGGCAATGTTTCCGTAATATAATCACCGAATGCACGATGCCAACCTCCTCGAAGATCAGCCGATCGCCTGGACGCCGACGCCCGGTGTGATCGAACGAGCGCAGCTAACAAAGTTCATGAAACAGGTCGGCGTCTCGACGTGGGACGAGCTGTACGAATTCTCGATCCGCGACGTCGAAAGGTTCACCGAAGAGGTCCTGAAATTCCTCGATATAAAATTCGATCCGCCTTACGAAAATCTGCTCGACACCTCGAACGGCGTCGAAATGCCGAAGTGGTTCAGGTCAGAACCCCCTGCGTCAGCGGGGGGCCGGAAAGATGGCGACGGTTCAACGAACTGGCCGCCCGCTCACGCAGGCGGTTCCGACACCGCCGGCCTTAATATCACTACGATGTGCCTCGACCGGTGGGACGACGTTGAAAATCGTGGCCGTGACGCGATAGTTTGGCGGCCAGAAGACCCCAACGAAGAAGGTGAAGATTGGTCATATGGCGAACTGATTCGAGATGTGCAGTTATGGGCAGCAGGCTTACTACACATAGGAATAAAAAAGGGAGACGCTCTTGGGCTCCATCTTCCAATGATTCCCGAGACAATAATTTCGCTGCTTGCGATTAATCGAATCGGAGCGATCGCAGTCCCCGTATTTTCCGGTTACGGAGTCGAAGCAGTTGTCAGCCGACTGCAAGCGGTCAACGCTGTAGGCCTTTTTGCCGCGACTGGTTTTCCACGACGAGGCAAGATGGTAGATTCGCTTTCGGTTTCTGTCGAAGCCGCCAGACTGTGTCCGAGCCTCAAGCACTTGTTTGTTGTAGAGAACTACGGACGGTTGGCGGACCGAGAGATTGACCTTCCGGGCATTACCGTTACTACGTTTCTAGATATAGAACCCGAGCCGACATCAGCAGAGGAGACCGTACCGGGCAATGCCGAACCCACTTCCGCCGAAGATCCGCTCATCATCCTTTACACCTCCGGCACGACCGGCAAGCCGAAAGGCATTGCGCATACGCATGCGAGTTTTCCGATCAAGGCGGCGCAGGATATGGCGTTTGGGACAGACGTCGGAAAAGGTACCCGCATCTGTTGGTACACGGATATCGGATGGATGATGGGGCCGTGGCTGATCTACGGAGCATTGATAAACGGCGCGACGATCTGCATCTACGACGGCGCGCCTGATTACCCCACTCCCGATCGAATGTGGGAATTCTGCGCCAAGCATAAAGTCGAGGTGCTGGGGATCTCACCGACTCTGGTTCGATCGTTGGCGACGCACGGTGACGAACTTCCTAAAAAGCACGATCTTTCGAGCTTGCGAATCTTCGCATCTACCGGTGAGCCGTGGAATCCGGCTCCTTGGTGGTGGTTGTTCAAGGAGGTCGGGAATTCGAAGCTGCCGATCATCAATTATTCCGGCGGGACGGAGATAGCGGGCGGTATTTTGATGGGCAATCCGCTTTTGCCGATCAAGCCGTGTTCGTTCCCTGCTCCGTGCCCGGGAATGGATGTTGATATTTTGGACGAACAGGGCAATCCTGTAGGGGCGGGAAAGGTCGGCGAGCTTGTTATCAAACAGCCGTGGATCGGAATGGCTCGCGGTTTCTGGCAGGAAAAGGAACGCTATCTCGACACGTATTGGCGTCGGTTCAAAGACATCTGGGTTCATGGCGATTTCGCGATGCGCGACAAGGATGGGCATTGGTTCATCCTCGGCCGCAGCGACGACACGCTAAAGGTTGCCGGCAAACGCGTCGGGCCGGCAGAAGTTGAAAGTTTATTGGTAGCACATCCTCTTGTCACCGAAGCCGCCGTGATCGGCGTGCCGGATGAAGTGAAGGGAACGGCGATGGTTGCGTTTGTAGTGACAAGTGAAGAGGGACGAGTGGCCAGCGCGAATGACTCTGACTCGTCACTCATCACTCGTCACTCGTCACTCGAAACTGAGCTAAAGGCTCTCGTCGCAAAGGACATGGGCAAGCCCCTTGCTCCGTCGAAGATCCATTTCGTTTCGGCACTTCCTAAGACCCGCAATGCAAAGGTTATGCGGCGAGTGATCCGTGCCGCATACCTCGGCGAAGATCCCGGTGATCTTTCAGCTTTAGAGGATACAAGCACGGTCGTTAATATTCGTGCGTTATCTGACGAGGCGAAAGATTAGGTGTTGCGGGCTGTCACGGAGATGAATTACGCTGTTAGCGCCATGCATCGTTTTACAAACACCAAAAACCTGATCGGGCTGGCGATATTCGCGGCCGTCTTCTTATTTGCGGTTTCGCTTGCGGACAGTTGGCGGGATAAGGAGTTGAGGCGGGATGCTTTGCTGCTTTCGCCGGGGATGCAGAAAGAGGAAGTTTTGCGAATATTAGGCGAACCCAATAGCGAGCACCTCAGCATGGTCCACAATTCTCTCTTCTGCTTTACCAGCGATTCGTTTGGGCGTGTAGAAAACGATTGCGGGCCTGTTGCCGTCGGCATCAGCCCTTATGGAAGAGTGACGAAGGTCATTATTGCCAGTTCGCCTCCAACGATCATCGAATAGGCAGGCTTTATCAATTTCATTGAAGATCTACACCATCGGCCACGGGCGGCATCCGTTCGATCACTTTCTCGAACTGTTAAACCGGTACGAGATTGAGTTTGTCTGCGATGTGCGGAGCGTTGCGCGTTCGCGTTGGCCTCAGTTTAATGGCGGGGTCTTGCGTGAGCTTTTGAATGAGAACGGCATCGGTTACGAACACCTTCCCGAAACAGGCGGAAAGACAAACCCGCCGCCCGAAGACCTTGCCCGCGGTATCGACAGAATACTTGAGATCGCATCCGAACACTCTGCAGCGATGATGTGCTCAGAATCGCAGCCGCTTTCCGCACATAAACAGCCGCGTGCAAACTGCCACCGCGTCGGGATGCTCGCCCCGATGCTGCGTTCAAAGGGCGTGACGCACATTATTCACATCATGCCCGACGGCACTTCAAAAGAATTCGACGAATCCCTCGTCCCGTCTATCTGGTAACCGGACGATAGATCGAACCAGCAACGAATCAGGTCCATCCTCTGTTATATTTGATGAGAACCAAATTATGCTAAGCGATCTTGTCTGGAAATTTTCGCGGTTTGCCCGAGGAAAAAGAGCAGCTATTTTTCGAGACCATTTCGAGATCTCAAAAGATACAAAACTGCTTGATCTTGGTTCGGAGAACGGGCAGAACGTTTTCAATCTATTGTCCGGCTGCGATTACGATCCTAAGAATATTTTTATCGCCGATATTGATCCTGACGCTCTTGAGCAGGGGCACGAGGACTTCGGATTTTCAAAGGTATTGATCGCCGAGAATGAGCCTCTGCCTTTCCCGGATAAATTTTTTGACATTGTCTTTTGCTCGTCTGTGATCGAGCACGTCACTATCCCAAAATCACAATTATGGAATGTACGAAGCGGCCGTGAATTCCGACAAAGATCGTTAGAGCGTCAGAAAGAGTTTGCCGGCGAGATCGCCCGACTTGGACATGGGTATTTTGTTCAGACACCGGCCAAAAGTTTCCCTATCGAATCTCACACTTGGCTTCCGTTGATGGGCTATCTTCCGCGAAGGCTCTTTCTCCCAATACTGAGCGTCACGAATCGCGTCTGGATCAAATCCGCCCCGCCTGATTTCAACCTGCTGACCAAATCCGACATGAGATACATGTTTCCTGATGGTACGATCCTCGACGAGGGGATCATCGGGATAACAAAATCGATCATGGCGTTGCGAAAAGCTGACCGATAATTGTCGCTACGATTTCGTGAAAGCAGAAGTCGTCACTGCAAAAGGGGAATAGTAACGGAAGTGGAAAAGTCCGGAACTTTGAATTCACATTTGTTAGCCGAAAGCACACAAAAGCTGGCAGAAAGCGACACGCATCTTAATAGAATTTTTATCAAATACGGCAAGCCGCCGCTTTGGGACCGGGCCCCGGGCTTTGCGACGTTGCTGCAGATCATTCTGGAGCAGCAGGTGTCATTGGCGTCGGCAAAGGCGTGCTTTGATAAACTGACGCGACATCTTGGCCCGGTGACGCCAGAGGGAATAATTCGACTGTCGGAGGCTGAGCTTAAGGCGATCGGGTTCAGCCGGCAGAAAACGTCGTATGCACGGCATCTCGCCGCAGCAGTCCTCGAGCAAACCGTCGATCTCGACGCTCTCCCAGCAATGTCTGACGCCGAGGCAAAGTCGGAATTGATCAGGCTGAAGGGAGTAGGCGAATGGACCAGCGATATTTACCTGCTGATGGCCCTGCTTCGCCCCGACATCATGCCCCGCGGCGACGTCGCTCTGCACACCGCTTGGCAAGATCTTTCCGGCGGCACCAGGCCTTCGTCGGATGAATTCCTGACCATTGCCGAAGGCTGGCGTCCCTTCCGCTCGACGGCAGCCCGCCTGCTCTGGCACTACTACCTTTCGGAACGCAAACGATGACGTTTTAGATCTAGCTTAACGACCTTTCTTACTAATTTAGAGACTTTTCTATTTAATTCAGAGACTTTTCTACTGAGTTTAAAGGCTTTTCTATTTAATTCAGAGACTTTTTTACTGAGTTTTAAGACTTTTCTATTTAATTCAGAGACTTTTTTACTGAGTTTTGAGACTTTTCTATTTAATTCAGGGACTTTTCTACCGAGTTTAAAGACTTTTCTCTTTAATCTAGGGACTTTTCTATTGAACTTAGTGATTATGGTTTCCGCAAACTTCGGTTAGGATTGCTATATGACGATAAGGGCTGATTGGATGCGCGGGGCGGGAACGGCTTTGGTTACTCCGTTTCGCAAGGATGGTTCCATTGACGACGATGTTTTCCGCAAGCTGTGTGAAAGGCAGTTAAAGCTCGGCGTAAAGATATTGGTGCCGTGCGGTACGACAGGCGAGTCGGTAACTATGTCAGAGACCGAGCGGCTTTCTGTAATCAAAGCGGCGGTTGAGACCGCACATAAACGCGGCGGGAAAGTGATCGCAGGAACCGGCAGCAACAGCACGGCGGCAACGATCGAATTCACACGAAAGGCGAGAGAGGCCGGAGCAGATGCCGCACTAATAGTCGCACCGTATTACAACAAGCCCACCCAGGAAGGGCTGTTCGCACACTATTCGGAGATCGCGAAAAGCGTAAAGGGCTTTCCGATAATGCTTTACAATGTGCCGGGCCGCACCGCGTCAAATATTTCCGCCGAAACGACCTTAAGGCTCGCTGAAGCGCACGAGAATATCGCCGGCACGAAGGAAGCTTCAGGCAATTTTTCTCAGGTGATGGAGATACTTGCCCGGCGTCCGAGGAATTTTAAGGTGTTCTCGGGCGACGACGCGACCGCGCTGCCGTTCATTGCGTTAGGCGGCGACGGCCTGGTCTCCGTTTGCTCGAACGAGATGCCCAAAGAGACCTCGAAAATGGTCGAGCATGCCCTGCAGGGCTCGTTTCATTTCGCAAGAAAGATACATTACAAGATGTTGCCGCTGATGGAAGCGAATTTCATCGAATCGTCCCCGGCACCGTGCAAGTTTGTGATGGCCGAAATGGGCCTATTGGAAGAAAATCTGCGGCTGCCTTTGGTGCCTGTGTTGAAAGATACACGGGAAAAGCTTCGCAAGGCGATGAAAGAATCGGGCGTAAAGTGAACATTTCTAAACAGCGGATCCACACTGATAAGCATGGTTTAGTTCCAAACGTTTTATGAAAAAGATCGTTTCATTTTTGTTTATCTTGTCTGTGGGCGTTGGTGCCGTAGGGCAAACAAAGCCGCGGGCACGTGATCTTGGGGTGCCGTTCGAAGGGAAACCGGGCGCGAACAACGCCATTACCGACGTGAAGGGCGTAGAGGTCGGTTACACCACTCTGAATCACGGCGAAGGAGATAAAGCTGTTAGGACAGGCGTCACGGCGATACTTCCGCAAGGAAAAAATTTTGCTGGGCGTCTGTTTGCCGGCTGGTACGCACTGAACGGAAACGGGGAAATGACCGGTACGACGTGGATCGAAGAATCAGGCGGGCTCGGTTCTCCGATATTGATCACGAATACTCACAGCGTCGGGATCGTAAGAGATGCGGTGATCGAATGGGGAGCGAAGAAATTTCCCGGCGAAGGTTATTCGGGCGATTTTTCGCTGCCGATAGTCGCCGAGACCTGGGACGGTTATCTTAACGATATCTACGGCTTCCATGTTAAGAAAGAGCACGTCTTTCAGGCACTGGACAGTGCAAAAGCGGGCCCGATCGCCGAGGGAAATGTGGGCGGCGGAACCGGAATGGCTTCGCATGGATTCAAGGCGGGAACCGGGACGTCGTCTAGAGTGCTTGATGCGAGGTTTGGGGGATATACCGTCGCGGTTCTCGTCCAGGCAAACTACGGTGCAAGGCAGATGTTAACGATCGCAGGTGTTCCGGTTGGGCGCGAGATCACGGACCTGCAAATGACGTTTCCCCAGTCCGCGACTGCCGCTTTGCATAAGAAAGCAGAAGAAGGTGCGGGCTCGATAATCGTGGTTCTTGCGACGGACGCTCCGCTTTTGCCGCATCAGCTGAAACGGGTCGCACAAAGGATCTCGCTAGGCGTGGGAAGAGTGGGCGGCCGCGGTGAGAATTCGTCCGGCGATATCTTTATTGCTTTCTCCACCGCAAACGCGACGGAGTTTGGCAAAGATCATGGCGTTGCGAATATCCAAATGCTGCCGAATGCACAGATCAACCAGATCTTTTGGGCGACGGCACAGGCCACCGAAGAAGCTATTATTAACGCCATGGTCGCAGCCGAAACAATGACCGGATACAAGGGAGCTGTGATACATGCGATGCCGCACGACCGGATGCAGGAAGCGTTAAAAAAGTATAATCGGCTGCAGAAACCCTCAAATTAGGACCGCCGGTAGAAATAGATCGTATGTCGCTTAAACAAAAGATCGAAGAGCTGTTCGGAAAGACCGAGTTTGACGCGGATGACCGGAAGGTTTTTGAGGAGTTCAAGCTCGCACTTCGGAAGGGTGAGATCCGTTCGGCCGAAAAGGATGCCGAAGGTAATTGGCATGCGAACACTTGGGTCAAGCAGGGAATATTGCTGGGCTTTCGCATGGGCGCGATGGTCGAGATATCTCAGGAAACCGAGACCCTGCAGTTTTTTGATAAAGATACTTTTCCGTTGCGGCCGATGACGCTCGACGACAGGGTGAGGATCGTGATCGGCGGAAGCTCAATCAGAGACGGTTCTTACGTTGCACCCGGAGTTGTCGTCGTTCCGCCTGCATATATAAACGTCGGAGCGTACGTTGACGAAGGAACGATGGTCGATAGTCATGCTCTCGTAGGTTCATGTGCACAAATAGGTAAAAGGGTGCATCTTTCCGCAGCTGCACAGATCGGCGGTGTGCTGGAACCTGTAGGAGCTTTGCCGGTGATCATCGAAGACGATGTGCTTGTCGGCGGAAATACGGGCGTTTACGAAGGAACGATCGTCAGGGAACGCGCGGTGCTGGCTACAGGAGTGATCCTGACTCGTTCGACTCCGGTTTTCGACCTGCCGAACGAAAAGATCATAAAGGCAGAAGAAGACCGCCCACTGGAAATTCCCTCCGGGGCGGTCGTTGTACAAGGTTCGCGTGCGCTTACGCACGGTTTCGGAAAAGCGAACGGACTTTCGATCTATTGTCCGATAATCGTCAAGTATCGCGACGACAAGACGAACACCGCTACGAAGCTTGAAGACTATTTACGGTAAGCGATGCCGGCCATACATTCTATGGCCGTGCCGTAAAGTTTGCCTCAGCCGCGCTATCGGCCACTATCACCTGTTGAGTAGGTGACGCGAACGTCACTCGCTTTCTCGGAGCAACAGTTACCGTGTAAACCTTGGGTGCGACGAGACCTTCAAAGTAATACATCCCGGAATGTTTCGTTACGGTCGTCCATGTATTTCCAAGTCCGTCAGACAAAGTGACCTCGATGAATGCGATACCGCGTCCATCCGGATGTCGAACCCTTCCGTTTAGAGTTTGCACCGATGCTTGCGGCTCTGCGAGCGTGAAATCGCCAAAGGAAGTCACAGCTGCGACGGTCGCCGTATTTGAACCGCTGTTTAATGCAGTGGGCAAAGTTTCAGCGTTTCCGCTGTTTACTCTATACGCCCGATACGAACCTTCGATACCGACAACATCGTCATCAAGGTATCTAAACGCGAGGTCCGCCTGCGAAATGCCGCTGCCCGAGAGCTGCCACCAGCGCTGAAGCCGATTCGCCGGCAAACCTGCAGCTCCGCCGGAATATGCTCCGGGCCGCGTTTCGACGGTAAAGTTGCCGGTCCCCGAAGCTCCCGAAACATCTACAGGCGAATAGCCGTTAGCTTTGCCGACAGGAAAGCGGTACGTGCCGCCGGACATCACACATCGCGTAAATGGCCCGGTGATGAATGAATCGGGGCCGCCGCCCGCAAGTGCCGAAGGCCGACAGGCCGACAGTGTCGTCGGACCCGCTGTATCGATCTTCCCTCCGTTCAGATAAAGGCTGCCGTCGATCGTCACAGATGCGACACCGGTGATATTCCCGCCATTCAGCTTAAGATCGCCGGAAACAACGAGCGTCCCGCCGCCCGCGATCGAACCATTGGAAAGATCGAGAGAACCCGTAACCGTCAGTGTCCGCCCAGCTCCGACGGTTAACGTTTTTCCGTTCGTGATGATCAAGCTGCTGACCGTCACATCGCTGGTTGTGATCGCCGCGTGAGCAGAACGTATCGTGACTCCGGCATTTGCCGGCGGAATAGCAGAATTTGCCCAGTTTGCCGCCGAGTGCCAGTCGCTGCTTGCCGAACCATTCCAGACGTTTTCCCGCCATCGGGCAAAATATGGTGAACTGTTGCATCCGGCCGTAATAAATCCTCCACCGACGAAAATATCACCGCCCGCCGCGGTAATGACCCCGGCATGAGTGTCGAGTCCGCTGCCGAGGGATGTCCACGTTGTGCCATCCCATCGAGCGATGCGGCCCGCAGGTGAACCGGTCGCAGTGGTAAAGTCGCCTGAGGCGATCAGATATGGGCCGGCTGCGGCGATCCTTAATTGGTTTGAGAATGACGCTCCGGGAAGGCCGCTGCCCAACGCTGACCATGAGCTCCCATTCCATTTAGCAACGCGGTTCGCCGGAATACCATTCACCGTACTGAACGCGCCGGAGATGTAGATGTCGCTGCCGATCGCTGCGACCGCGGTAACTCCGTGGCCGCCCATAACGGGAGCCATCGGAGTCCACGAAGTTCCGTCCCATTTCAGGAGATAATTGGGGTTCTCGACCGTGGTCGTATCAGATCCTACGTAAATATCATTACCGACCACCTCGATACCGGTGACTATGTTTGGTATCGGTGAGTTAGGTATCGCGGACCAGCTGGTGCCGTTCCATTTTGCTATACGATTCGCCGGAATGCCGCCGGCGGTCTGGAACTCTCCGCCCACATAGATCTCAGATCCGACCGCCTTGATCGCCGTAACCGTGCCGTTTACGCCAGAACCTAATGGAAGCCAGGAGGTTCCGTTCCACTTCGCGACATTACTGGCTGAGATGCCGCCTGCGCTGGTGAAGCTTCCGCCGGCATAAACATCATTTCCAACAATTGCGATCGCTCTTACTGCAGATGATGAGCCGCCTATGCCGCTGCCTAAAGGAGACCACGAATTGTCGCTCCATTTTGCGATACGATTCGCAGTCACTGGTCCTGCCGAGACAAAAGTCCCGCCGACGTAAACATCCGCACCCGAAACAGCGATCGCCAAAGCCGCGCTGTCGAGACCTGTTCCCTGGAAACCGGACCAGATCCCGTTCGTCAGCGTTGCTATGTTGCGGGCTGAGGCATTTCCTGCAGTCGTGAATGAACCTCCGACGAAAAGGGAATTGCCCGAAACAGCAAGAGCATTCACGGCCGGGTTATTCCCTGAGTTTCCAGTAAGGCCGGCACCCACGGCTACCCACTGCGTCCCGGTCCACCGTGCAATGTTGTTAAATGGTGGACCCGGCAGTTGTCCGCCCACGTAAACGTCATTCCCCAAGACCGCGATCGTATTGACGATGCCGAAAAATGTCTGCATCGTCGTCCAACTGGTTCCGTTATATCTTCCGACGCTCGCGCTGCCGGTACTTGTTACCACCGTTCCGAGCGCATAAATATCCGAGCCCATAAATGCGATGTCCTTGATGTTGCTGCTCGGTGAGAGCCCCATCGTGGACCATGTCGAATTTTCCAATTTCATCAGTCCGGCGCTCTGGCCTGGCGCCGGACCAATATTGCCGCCTACGTATAACGCCCCATCCTTGACGGCGAATGTGCGGGGATTACCGACGATGCCGTCAACCGCGGAGTATGAGTTGCCGCTCCAACGGACGATCCCATTGGCCGGCGAGCCATCCGCGGTATTAAAGTTTCCTCCAAAGTACACGTCGCCGCCGAATACGCCCACCGCTTCGACAAAGTGCGTGCCTCCGCCCAGTCCGTCACCGAGGTTGGACCAGCTCGTCCCGTTCCACTTCGCTACGTTCTTGGCATTACCGCCAGACGTTGGAAAGCTGAAACCGCCGGCAACATAAACATCATTTCCTGACACGGCGATGTCATAGACCGTTCCAAAGGTCCCGACGCCCGAGCCTAATGATGACCAACTCGTGCCATCCCATTTAGCGATGCCGTTGGCGAGCACGCCCTGTATCGTTGTAAAGCGGCCGCCCACATAATAGTTGCCGTTTCCGTCGGGGACAATGACATGAACGGTCGAGTCAGCACCATTCGGAAAGAAACTCGTATCCCATGAATCGGAACAGCCGATCGTATCGGTTTGTCCGGCGATACTTGTAGACGGCTCCGAAGTCGAGCGCTGGACCGCCGGGACTGTTTGCGTGATCGCGGCATCCAGATTTGAGGTCTCAGAAACCGGGAATCCGATCTGGCCGACCGATACGCTGAATAAAAGAAGAGACGCCGCGAAGGGCGTCAGCAATTGTTTGAGCCAATTTGTTTTCATGGGTGGGTGATACGAAATTATTTTTCTCGCAACCGGATTTATCAGAATCTTGCTAAATATACGCCCGGCGGAATATCCAGGTCAACGATTTATTCATTGATGATGCGGGATGTTTTCATTAATCGGCACGAATCGCCTAGAATGTATGCGAATATGCAAAACGAAACAGAGGATCACGAGATCGAAACAGACGCTTCCGACGGTTTAGGAAGCCGCATTTCGGGATTAGGGCAAAAGATCATCGGGGAAGTGGAGATGATCGGCGGAATCTTGACCGGCGATCCCAATACTGCAGCCGAGGGCGAATTCAATGTCGAGGTCGGAGAACTGCGCGAAGAGACCGAGGAAGATCTTGAAGAGTCGTCCCATCATCATAGCGAGCCCGATAAAGAAGCATGAGTACGAGCGTCGAACGAATGGAAGAAACATTTGAGCTCCCTAAACGGCTTCAGGGATTGCAGCCGACTTTGATCCGACAGTTCTTTGAACGCGCTCTGCCGGAGAGCATCAATTTCGGGTTGGGCGAACCTGATCTTCCTACGCCGGATTTTCTCCGAGAGGAAGCAGCGCGCGTCACCGTCGAAGAACAGAACGGATACACATCGCATCCCGGAATTCCTGCACTGCGAGCTAAGATCGCTGAACAGTATCCGCATCTGGGGCTAGGTATAAACAACGTGGTCGTGACCTGCGGTTCTCAGGAAGCAATGACCGCGGCATTTCTATCGATAGTGGACATTGGTGACGACGTTCTGCTGCCAAACCCCAGCTTTCCTGCGTATGATGCGTGTGTGCGGATCTCACAAGGGAATCCGGTCTATTACCGCCTGCCTGCCGATAAGGAATTTGCTTTTGATATCGAAGAATTCAAGCGGGCAATAACCCCAAGAACAAAGGCCGCTGTGGTTATCTCGCCGTCCAATCCGACCGGAAAGATATTTACCGAGAGTGATCTGAAACAAATAGCTGAGGTTTTGGACGGCACAGGCATCTATTTGATCTCGGATGAGATCTACAGCGATCTTTACTTTACGGAGCGTCCGCATTCAGCTTCTGAATTCTACGATAAGACGGTAATTGTGAGTGGACTGTCGAAGAGCCTTAGTATGACCGGCTGGCGGCTCGGATGGGCGGCTAGCTCGCAGTCGCAAATCATCAACGCGATCCAGGTCCTGCATGGATTTCTGACTGTCTGCACATCTGCAATTACACAGAAGGCATCGCTGCTAGGCTGGACAGACGAAGCCGAGCGATGGAAAGA
Organism: Acidobacteriota bacterium; assembly: GCA_023389035.1. Lineage (GTDB taxonomy): Bacteria > Acidobacteriota > Blastocatellia > Pyrinomonadales > Pyrinomonadaceae > OLB17. The sequence goes on along the minus strand of JAEWFC010000015.1, from coordinate 27,704 downwards.
GCATGCTCGCGAGGTTTATAAGAAGCGTGGCGACTTTTTGGTGGATCTTTTTCAGAAAGAGCTTGGCCTGCGAGCGACCTCCCCTGAAGGCGCGTTCTATACGATGCTCGACGTTCGGAGTCTCGGCGATGATATCGAGATCGCAGAAAAGTGTCTCCAGAATCGTGTGATCACCGTTCCGGGCGTGGCGTTTGGAAGCGAAGCCAAAGGTTTTCTTAGGATCTCGTTCTGCAATCCCGAAGAGAAAATGGCAGAAGGCGTGAGCCGTATGAAAACGGCACTCGGACTCTAGTTCACGGATCATCAAAAATACGACGTGAGAAAATACCGTGTAGGAATTCTAGGCGCGACCGGAACCGTCGGCCAAAGGTTTATCCAACTGCTGCAAGGGCATCCGCAGTTTGAGATAACAGCTCTGGCAGCGTCTGACCGTTCCGCCGGAAAAACGTATGAGGAAGCCTGTGCGTGGAAACTGACCGGATCGATCCCGGATAACGTTAAAGATATCGTTGTCGGGCCGATAGAGGCGCCGATCGACTGTGAGATCGTTTTTTCCAGCCTTCCTTCCCAGGTTGCACGGGATACTGAAGAAGCATTTGCACGCGCGGGTTATCCGGTCATCAGCAATTCATCCGTATATAGGATGGATGAGGATGTTCCTTTGCTCATTCCTGAAATAAACGCTGATCATCTGGGATTGATCGAGGTGCAGCAGCGAAAGCGGGGTTTCAGCAAAGGATATATTGTGACCAATCCCAATTGTGCTGTAGCGAGCTTTGCACCGCCGCTGGCTGCATTGCATCGACTTTACGGTATCGATGCAGTTTGCGTGACGACGATGCAGGCAATTTCGGGAGCGGGCTATCCCGGAGTTTCCGCAATGGATATCGCTGATAACGTCTTGCCGTACATCGCAGGCGAAGAACCTAAGGTCGAGACAGAAGCACAAAAGATCCTCGGCACTTTCCGGGACGGTGTGGTCGAAAAAGCCGACTTCTCGGTATCTGCTCAGTGCTTTCGCGTGGATGTCATCGATGGCCACACGGCCGCTGTACGTGTCGATCTGCGAAAGAGCGCGACTATGGAAGAAGTAGTCGAAGCGATGAGCTCATTTCCATCGCTCGATCTTCATTCGTCACCGGGCAAGTTCATCGAAGTATTGGATGAGCCTTCCAGGCCGCAGCCGAGACTAGATCGTGGCCGCGGCAAAGGAATGACGATCACGGTCGGCCGAGTTTTTCCGGATAATGTCTTTGACTATCGCTTCGTCGCGCTGAGCCATAACACCGTTCGCGGTGCTGCCGGCTCAACGATCCTCAATGCTGAGCTTTTGATCAAAAAAGGCTTGATCTAAAAAATGTCGACACGAACCTCTGATAGTGCGATCGCCCGCAGTGTGTTCATAGCTACGGGGATCATCATCTCTGCGATCCTTCTGGCAGTCGTCGTTTATTTCACGATCGACGTTATTTTGCTGATCTTCTCGGCGGCCCTACTTGCCATCTTCCTTCGCGGGTTGGCAATTCCTGTTGCGAAGTATCTGGGAATTGGCGACGTCTGGTCCGTATTGCTTGTCTCGCTGATATTGATGCTTATGCTCGCGGGGGCGATAACGCTCCTCGCTCCGAGCGTTGCTGATCAGATACAAAACCTGCGGGTCGAGCTTCCACAATCGGCCCAAATGGTCAGCGAGTATATTTCGCGATTCAGCTGGGGCCGCACACTCATCGCACAGCTCCCCAGCATTCCCGAGATAATGGCAAAGATCGATACGGGCTCGCTGTTGACAGGTGTCGGAGGGTTCTTTACCTCCACGATCGGTGCAGTAGGCAATTTCTTTATCGTCGTACTGCTGGCGATCTATTTCGCGGTTGAACCAAAGCTTTACTCGAACGGCCTCGCTCACCTATTTCCCATCGGCAGCCGAAGGCGAGCGGAAGAGATATTTGCTGCGATCGGCGAGACGCTGCGTTGGTGGCTGATCGGCAAGGTCGCATCAATGATATTCATCGCGATACTGACCTGGATCGGACTTTCGATACTCGGTGTACCGATGGCGTTGACGCTTGGCCTTTTGGCTGGACTTCTATCGTTCATCCCGAACTTTGGTCCCATAATATCGGCGATCCCGGCGATCTTGTTCGCATTTATACAGAGCCCCATCAGTGCTCTCTACGTCAGCGGCCTTTACATCGGCGTACAACTGATCGAGAGCAACATTGTCACGCCCTTTATTGAAAGAGAAACGGTCGAACTCCCGCCGGCATTGACGATAGTGTTTCAGCTCGCGCTAGCGGTAACGATAGGCGGCCTTGGTCTCGTGCTTGCCACACCGCTTTTGGCCGTTTGTGTCGTTCTCGTACAGATGGTCTATATCGAGGATATTCTCGGAGACCGGCAAACAGAGCTGGTCTCGCCGGAACTCACCGGTCAGGACGAGCGGACCGACTTATAATCACGCCACAGATCCTCGGGAAACAAGCCCTGCACCGTCTCAAGCGAATCATCCGCCGTTTCCAGGCATTCGGCATATGTATTTAGTATGCGGATGGTCGTCTCCCGCGCTTCCACATCGGCAGGGTCGCGACGCCGCATTAATGCCCGCTGCCTCGCGGCTGCAATTCGCATAGCCTGCACCCCGAAAGCCTTATAGGCACCAAACGCCGTAGAGACGTATGGATACATCTCCATTGCACGGTTAAACCTTGCTGACTTTGCGGCAGACGCCGCACTGATGCAGCCGGCCCGTAAAGCCAGCCGCAATCCGTTCTCTTCGGCACGCGAGTCGGCAGTGTTGAACTTCTTGTGTATCGCATCGGTCCTGCCAAATAGGTTATCGACCTCTACATGCAGTTCATCGCTCGCGGCAAGCAGGTCCTGAATCTTTCGTGAGCGGTAGAATATCTGGCCCGGCGAGCAGTGTGCGGCCTGTTGGTCAGCCGTAGCGGTAAAGTATTGACTGTGAGCTTTGCCTACCTTCAGATCGTGGTCGATCAACCCAAACTTAGACATAAAGAAGCAGTGAACAAGGATCTCCTTCGCCACGCTCTGCCGATTTATCTCATGCACGGTCGCGATCTCGGCCTCGGCACCGTCGATCTGCTGCAGCTTAAGTACCTTTGAGAGCTGGTACGTTGTACCCATCAAACTTTTTCGATCGCCCATAGATCACATTATCCAACGTTACGGCCAGATTGATAACTTGACGTTTGATGCGGCGGTGGTTTGCGTCTATCTTTTAATTTCAACAGTTATGATCGAACGTTACACATTGCCCGAAATGGGCGAGATCTGGTCGCAAAAGAATAAGTTTCAGAAATGGCTCGATGTAGAGATCGCTGTCTGCGAGGTCCACGCAGAAGACGGAACGATCCCCGCCGACGCGGTCGAAGAGATCAAGGCCAAGGCGGCTTTCACGGTCGAACGCATCACCGAGATCGAAAAGACCACCGACCATGACGTAATCGCATTTACAACAAATCTCGCCGAGAACATAGGCCCGTCGTCGCGATTCGTTCATTACGGGCTGACGTCTAGCGACGTGGTCGATACCGCCAACGCTCTGCTGCTCAAGGAATCTTGCGAGATCCTGTTGGCAAAGATAGACGCTATGCTGCCGGTCCTGAAACGCCGGGCATTTGAATTCAAAGACACTCCGCAGATCGGCCGAACTCACGGCATTCATGCTGAACCTACCTCGTTCGGATTGGTTTGGGCTCTGTGGTATTCCGAAATGGAGCGAAATCGCCAGCGTCTCGTGCGGGCGAAGGACAGCGTCTCGGTCGGCAAGATCAGCGGTGCGGTAGGTGCGTTCGCACACCTTGCACCTGACGTCGAAGAACGCGTTTGCGAGCGGTTGGGCATCCGAGCAGCAGATGTCTCAACGCAAGTAATACAGCGTGACCGCTATGCGGAATACCTCTGTACGCTGGCGATCATCGCATCCACCCTGGAAAAGATCGCACTTCAGGTGCGCCACTGGCAGCGTACCGAACTTCGCGAGGCTCAAGAGATGTTCAAGTCGGGCCAAAAGGGAAGTTCGGCAATGCCTCACAAGCGAAATCCGATACTTTCTGAAAGGATCTGCGGGATGGCGAGAACGGTCCGGGCAAATGCGATCGTCGGCCTCGAGAACGTCGCATTGTGGCATGAGCGCGATATCTCGCATTCCTCTGCTGAGCGTATAGTTCTTCCGGATTCGTCAGCGACGCTCGACTATATCCTCGCAAAGGCGACATCGCTGCTGGATACGCTCGTCGTGTACCCGGAGAACATGTTAAAGAATCTGGACCTCACACGCGGCCTCGTATTCAGCGGTCAGCTTATGCTGGCACTGACCCAAAAGGGCATCACCCGTGAGGATGCCTACGTCTTTACACAGAGAAATGCGATGAAGGTATGGGACGAAGGCGGCAATTACAGCGAGCTTGTAACAAAAGACGCGGACATTTCGTCAGTGCTTTCGCAAGAAGAAATAGCCCGCGTCTTTGATCTGAAATACTACTTACGGAATGTCGGTACGGTGTTCGACAGAGTGTTCGGCGATAAAGCTTAAACCCACTTTTCAGCCAGATTTCCGACGAACGGCAGCTTTGTCATATCGCCGCCGTAAGATTTGATAGCGCCGAAGATCAACCCGCCGAATAGCGCTAGGAAAAGTCCCAGGTATAACAATACTGTGATCACCCAAACGATCCCGCCGAGGGTGGACGATACCATCGAAACTACGAATCCGAGGATCACTCCCACGATCAGTACAACAAAAAAGAGTATCGTGACCCCAACTGACCAAAGGACCGACTGAAGGGCATGGAACCTAACAAACTTATTGTCCTTTTCGATAAAGATCAGCACTAACCCAACGATCCCGATCAGGTATCCGATCAGAGCGGTCACATTGCCGTCCATACCGAGAGCAGACTTTTGATTTTGCATTCTTAGAATTGTCTCCTTAGTAAAGGGTTTTTGAATTAAGTAAGAGAACCAGGGTGAAAAAACTACCGTGAAACTTAGCATACGACGTTGCTTAAAACAACGTTTTGCGTAACAATCTACAATTTATTTCGGAGTCATACATGAAAGCAAAAGTATTCGTTACGCTAAAATCAGGCGTGCTTGATCCGCAGGGAAAGGCCATACATCATTCCGTCGAACTCCTTGGACACCAACATATTGCGGACATCCGGCAGGGCAAGTATTTCGAGATCGAACTTGACGGTTCAGCATCGGAAGAAGCCGCAAAAGCTGCTGTAGAAAAGATAGCCAGCGACGTTCTGGCCAATCCGGTCATCGAAGATTACAGGGTGGAGATGGTTTCATAATGAAATTCGGTGTAGTTGTTTTTCCGGGTTCTAACTGCGATCACGATGCGTATCACGTGCTGTCCAAACATGTCGGGCAGCCGGTCGATTTTGTCTGGCATAAGGAGACTGACCTTAGCAGTTTCGATGCGTTGGTGATACCGGGCGGTTTTTCTTACGGCGATTATCTTCGTGCGGGAGCGTTGGCCCGGTTCTCACCCGTGATGGGAGCCGTAAAAGACTTTGCGGCTTCGGGCAAGTTTGTCTTCGGGATATGTAACGGCTTTCAGATACTCTGCGAAGCAGGGCTTTTACCGGGTGCATTGATGCGGAATGCCGATCTCCATTTCGTCTGCCGTCACGTAAACATTCGCGTCGAGAACGCTTCGACACCATATACCAGCGAGCTTGAGTCAGGCGATGTGCTTTCGATACCTGTCGCTCACGCCGACGGAAATTACACCTGCGACGACGAGACGTACAACCAGCTTGAGGAGAACGGCCAGATCGTATTTCGCTATTGTGAGCCGGATGGCGAGATCACAGATACGTCGAATCCGAACGGCGCACGCAATAACATCGCCGGGATCTGCAATCTCGACCGCAACGTTCTCGGGATGATGCCGCACCCCGAACGTGCGTGCGAAGAGCTGCTCGGCTCGAACGATGGCAGAGACATCTTCCGATCCCTGACCAAGGCGATAGCAACGGTCTAGAGCATCTTTCGATAACCTGAATAAATAGGCTGTCCGGAACGCGATCCGGACAGCCTTTGTTGTATGTTCATCCACGTAAACGATCAAGGACGACAGGCCCGGTTGAGCTTCGCACGAATCTTACCGTGATCCACGCAAAAAGGAAGGAAAGTCACGCAACAAAAGACAAATGTTGCGTGACAAAAGGAAAAAGTCTCGTGACAAAAGACAAATGTCACGTGACAAATTTAAAAAGTCTCGTGACAAAAGACAAAAGTCTCGTGACAAATTTAAAAAGTCTCGTGACAAAAGGCAAAAGTCTCGTGACAAATTTAAAAAGTCTCGTGACAAAAGGCTTTTGTTAGCTAACAATCATCCAAAAAAATGGAGAAAATGACCTCAGTACCGAGCATGCCAGGCCTGATCGCCGAATTCATTAAATAAAAAGGCCGCCCTCGTCAGGCAGCCTTTTCTCTTCGATACACCTCAGTTACGGATGCAGACCGTACTTGTTGATATTGACCCCGCCGTTGGTGGTGACGACCTTTACCAGAGGTCCGCCGCCGTTAAGTGACGTGTTCACCTTTACCGGTCGCCGGCGTTCTGAGCGATCGACCTCGAGATCGGCGAAGTCCGTCTTGTAACCGCCGTTAACCGTACCGGTTTCGACGTTTACCGCGTAGCCCTCAGGCAGCGAGATCGAAACGCCGCCGTTGGTCGTCGCGACGTCGAGGCCGGTTCCGAGCCATGTCGACCCTTCGAGCTTAACGGAAACGCCGCCGTTCGTAGTTTTACCGCGAACATCACCGCTAAGGCCGGTGAGCTTAACACCGCCATTGACGGTCGCGAACTCGATCTGTCCGTTAACGTCGGAAATGGCGATGCCGCCGTTCATCGCCGTCAGTTTGAGGTCGTGATTTCTGGGAATCATCACCTGAAAGGAAACTCCCCAGTTCTTGTCGTCCGAATTGTTCTCGCCGCGGATCACGCCGCCGCGGGTAATTGTCACGTTTCGTGCGATCGCCTGGGCATTCGAGTCAGATGTGCCCCAGGCATTCACACAGGCTCTGACGGTCACGTCCGATCGATCAGTGCCGATCACGCTGATGCCGCCGTTCTTGCCGCCATCGACCTCGATGCTGCCGCTGGCAGGGATCGTGAACTCACGGACCTCATTGAATCCGACACGATCGCCGTCCGAGTTCCAGTTCGAGCAAAATTCTCTTGTTTTTCCGCTGCGTTCTGCGAGTTGTCCGACGACAGGCGAGGGAAGTGTGATGTAACCGACTAGAAATGCGAAATGAATGAGTGCGAAGATAGGTCCTTTGTAGCGCATGAATTATCGTCCTCCGGGAATTTGGTTTAGAAATTTAGTTTCTAGATACCAAACACCGCAAAGGGCCGGATCGTGACACGCTTTACCAAAAGATCTCGATATAATACTCACGGGCACCGCTGCCATCGTCGATGATCTCGACGATCGCCTGATAGTTATTGGCGGCGTTCGGCTGCTGAACGACAGTGATCTTATTGCTTCGTCCTTCGATAAGCCTCGTGCTGACCTTAGTATCAGTTTGCGGCAGAGGAGCAGTAAAGCTATAGGAACCATCGGGCGAGGTTTGGCCTTCGATGGTCCGATGTTCGATCGTCGTGCCGGATATCACAAGATGCAGCTTGTTATCGACGCGGCCGTACCAGTAAACTTTGCCGGCGTTCTGAGCGTTTATCGAAGACGCTCCGAACGCTAGGGCCCCGACCACAATTGCAATGCAGAAGAGAGTTTTGCTCATAGGTCCTCCAGGGAAAAGTTCGTAAATATCAGGCGTGCGCTTCTGTACGGATCGTTAGACCGGAACGCGAAAGTTTCCAGTTAAGGACCTCGACGCCCGGTTCACTCGCGAGCAGGGCCTCGACGTCAGGCTTGCGGCCCTCTTCGCAGAAGAACGCGATACAGCCGCCTCCACCTGCGCCGCATATCTTCGCTCCGATAGCTCCGCCCGCTAATGCTTTATTTATTAGCATTTCCATATGCGGCGTCGCGATGTTTGGGGACAGCCGCTGCCTTTCGGGGTGCGATCTTCGCAGGATATCTCCGACTAGGTCCCAATCACCGTTCACCAATGCCTCACGCATTTCGATCGATGTATCGCGGATGCCGTCGAATATCTCAAACAATTCTTTGTCGCCGTCGATATGACGCTTTGTCAGTTCCCAATTATTCGTCCCTGAATTACGCGGTTCGCCCGTATAGCAAACGGCGATCCGGCTTTCGAGAATATCGGTATCGATCTCAAGGGCCTCTCGCCGCATTCCGTCAACACCGAAATGAATGCACGATACGCCGCCGTATTGGGCCGAGTAATAGTCCTGGTAGCCGGTTGGCACCTTGATCACCTGACACTCGACGTTCGCGGCGATCGGAATGAAGCGCTCGGGCGTGTAGCGGTTCCCGACAAGCGCGTTAAGAGCTCCGATACATGCGATGTTCAGAGTAGATGATCCGGCAAGCCCCGCACCTGCCGGAGCTTCGGATTCGGTTGTCATCGTGAAACCGGTTTCGGGGCGAAAAAAATATACGAGCTTTGCGAGCAGTTCGAGCCGAAGCTCATTCTTCAGTGAATCGATCTGATCGAGCGGGGTATCGAACTCCAGTCCACGGTCGATCGATCGCAAAGTAATTATGCCGTCGTTGCGCGTCTCGATCCGACATTTCGCCATTAGATCGACGGCGAAGTTAACGGTGGCCGCATTCTCATGAAAAAGAAAGAGCGGCGGAATGTCGATGGTGCCCCCCGAGAGGTCGACACGGGTCGGTGCAGAAGATTCGATTATCACGAAATATAAAACCTCGAATTGTCGTTAATAGGGTCGGACGGATGACGGTTAATATTAGCGTAAAGCCGCTTTTGCGTCTATTGCCGGGAAAAAGAGTTTTCTCATGAAATGGTTCGCCGGCGTCGCGACGTCATCGACAGTCTGGACGAATCACTTCTTGGCCGCCTTTGCCGAAGGTTCAGGATCGCTTGCACGTTCGCCATCACTCTTTTGGGGTTCGCGGGTCAAATGCAGCCGTTCTGAAAGGTCATGGAGTTTCTCATGGGCCACTTCCTCCACGGCATGAAGTTTTTCTTCGATCTTGTGAATGGTCTCCGGGTCAGCCTCTTCGACCTTCTCAGATATCCAAAAGCGTTCGACCGCGTAGATCACGATCACCGCAAACAAGATCACGAAGAAAAGAGCGATGCCGATCTGTTGGAAATCGCCGATTATCGTAGTGATCGCACCGCTGAAGAAGTATCCGGTGCCGGCAAGAATTAGCACCCACAAAGAACAGCTGATCGCATCAAGCATCAGAAAACGCAAAAATGGCGTTTTACCAATGCCATAGAACACGCACATTGCTGCACGGATGCCGTAGATATACTTTGAGATGATGATAGCGAAGCCGCCGAACTTTGCTATAAGCCGCTCTACACGCGGTTGGGCCATCTGATAGAAACGATAGTGTTGGGCCTTCTGATGGAAAAGACGACCGATAGCATAAGCTACGCAGTCGCCCGCCATCCCTCCGAGCGTACCGGCAATGAAAACCTTGAAGAAGCTGTAGTTCCCAAAAAAGTTTCGCTGGGCAAGTGCACCGGACATCAGGAGCGTTATATCCCCCTCGATAGTGCAGAGCGCAAAAACGGCATAATAGCCGTAGAGCTCTATCAGGTGTTCGAGTTCGCCCATAAGGTGTGTCGGCCTGTGAGAAATTGCCGGAGACTTTGAAAAGAGTAAACGGAGAGTGGGCGGTAGTCAATAAATGGGCGTCTGCAGAACGAAGGCCTAATGGTTGACAGCCGTAGGGCCGGAATCTACAATCGCGAGCGGTAAAGGTAATATTATGAGCGAATTTTCGGACTGGAGCGGGAAGGCGGTCGGCCTCGAAGCATCGTCGAATCAGATAACTGCTGTAGCCCTGGATCCTAACGGAGGAGTCGCGGATAAGCGATCGATCGAGGTAACCAGCGGCTCTGACGTGTTTGAGGAACTCGCTCGAACCATGTCTTTCGTTAAAGCCGCTTCACCTCAGATCGAACGTGTCGGTCTTGCCGTTCCTGGGCTGGTCGATCGCGAAGGCGGACGGATCGTCCATACAACGATCCGCTCGATTCGCAATCAGAGCGATATAGCTAACGCTTTGCGTTCTGCATCCGGACTTGAAGTTGTCGTTGAGAACGATGCAAATGCTGCAGCCATAGCAGAGCAAAAGGGCGGGGCGGGACGGGGTTCAGCCAACATTTTTTACATCACCGTAGGGGAAGGTATCGGCGGTGCAATCATAATTAACGGTGAATTGTGGCGTGGCGATTCAGGATTTGCAGGAGAATTCGGCAGCATCGCGTTAAATTCCGAGGGGATGAGGCTTGAAGACATCGCATCTGCAGGAAGCATAGTGCGGCGCACACAGAACCGAATACATCAGGACAGCACCTCGTCGCTCAGCAAGATCCGTGAGGACCAAATAACTATCGATGCGATCGTCAGCGCGGCTGGTAAAGAAGACGATTTTGCAGTAATGATGCTCGAACGTACCGGAACCTACATTGGGACGGCGGTCGCGACAGTGATCAATCTTCTGAACATCGAACGCATCGTTATAGGCGGAGCGATCATGAACGCGGGGGCTTTCGTACTGGAAGCAGTGATCGACCGCGCACGCGAACTTGCGTTCAGACCGGCATTTGCCCGTACGAAGATAGCCGCGGGCGAGCTAGGCGGCGACGCAGCGGCGATCGGAGCCGCGCTTTTGGCCACAACCAAGCAATAGTCGCTATTCGCGGCGTGGCAATTTCAACGTAATTTGGCTCATCAGAGATTCTAATATTGTGAAAAGTTGCACAAATCGCCCGTACGCGATAATTTGCAACTGTTGCGTTTGCGGTTTTTCGTGGATTTAGTAGAATTAGGGCAGTTTTACGGTAATTCTCTGAAAAATTTAGTTTTTGATGTTCTCTTCTTAGGCGAAGTTCGCCCAAGAATGGGAATTATCTTATCCGGTACCGGTCGATCACGACGTTGTAACTCAGAAAATGGCTCAATTCTTTCCAAAGAGTGCAAATAACATCGCGCGGATCAGTATGATCCTCGGCGTGATACTCGCGGGTACTGCGTTCTTTGTTTACACGCAGGTGGCTCGCTCGTCGTATCTAACTGGCCGATACGTTGAAAAACAGCAACCGGTCCAGTTCAGCCACAAGCACCACGTAGGTGATGACGGCATAGATTGCAGGTACTGCCACACAACGGTCGAGACGACCGCCTCGGCCGGAATGCCGTCTACCCAGACATGTATGAACTGTCACAGCCAGATATGGGCAGACAGCCCGTATCTTGAGCCGGTTCGTGCAAGCTACCGCGATAACAAGCCGATCGAGTGGGAAAGAGTGCACGATCTTCCGGAATATACTTATTTCAACCACAGCATTCACGTCGCGAAAGGAGTTGGCTGTTCTACGTGCCACGGGGCGATCGACAACATGCCGTCGGTATATCAGGAGAACACGCTCCAAATGGAGTGGTGCCTCGCCTGTCACAGGGAGCCGGAGAAGTTCATCAGGCCGAAGAGCGAGATCTACAACATGCAGTGGAAGGACAGCGACATAACGGCTGAAGAGCGGCTGCAGTTGAAACAGGATTACCGGATACGCAGCAAAGAGATGCTGACAAGCTGTTCAGTTTGTCACAGGTAGACAGCGAGGAATCACGATCACGATGCCTAGTCAGGATAGCAAACAAAATTTTGCGTCGTTACGCGACCAGATCCTTTCGCAAAGCGGAAAAGAGTATTGGCGCAGCGTTGACGAATTTGTCGACGCTCCGGAATTCGCCGAATACGTTAAGGGTGAGTTTCCCGTTCACGCCGAGACTTGGGATGATTCGCTAAGCCGCCGCAATTTTGTGAAGGTAATGGGAGCGTCGCTAGCACTCGCTGGTTTATCCGGATGTGTGATCCAGCCGCCGGAAAAGATCGTCCCTTACGTCAATCCTCCGGATGACATGCTTCCGGGACGTCCGATGTTTTATGCGACGGCGATGACGCTAGGTGGTATCGCAACCGGGCTTCTAGGGAAATCATTTGACGGCCGTCCGATCAAGGTTGAGGGAAACCCGGACCATCCGGGAAGTCTTGGTGCGACAGACACTTACGCACAAGCGTCCCTGCTGGGCATGTATGACCCGGACCGCTCGCAAGAGGTTCGATACCGGGGCAGTTCCTCAAATTGGCAGAATTTCATGACCGCCATTCGCGGCGAGATCGACGCAAACAGAGCTGACGGTGGTGCCGGCGTAAGGTTTTTGACCGAAACCATCACATCGCCGACGATACAAGACCAGTTTCAGCGGCTGTCAGCCGAAATGCCGAATGCCCGCTGGTATCAATACGAGCCGGTTAATAACGATAATGCTATCGCCGGTGCGCGGCTTGCTTTCGGTTCACCTGTTCACACGATCTACAATTTCGAAGCGGCAGAGCGGGTGCTTTCGTTGGATGCAGACATATTCTCCGGCTTCAACGTAAGATATATAAAAGACTACGCCCGCTCGAGGGAGCTAACTGCTGAGAAACAGAACATTAACCGTCTTTACGCGATCGAGACCACCACCACCCTGATGGGGGCAAAGGCCGATCATCGGCTAGCGGTGAAACCTAGTCAGATGACTGAGATCGCTAAAGCGGTTGCGGCCGCTCTCGGTGTATCGGGAGCAGTTTCGTCGTACACGGAAAACGCTGAGTGGATCGCGGCGATGGCTCGCGACCTTCAGGCATTTCGCGGCCGGTCGCTTGTGATCGCCGGCGACCATCAGCCGCCTGCTGTGCACGCACTTGCACACGCGATAAATGCGGCTCTTGGGAATGTTGGCACTACGGTCTCATACACGGCACCGCTGACTCCGTCGGAAAAGACGCAAACCGAACAGCTGCGTGAGCTGGTCGCTGACATCGATGCCGGCCGGGTCAAGATGCTTGTCTTTATTGGCGGAAACGCTGTTTACAATACGCCGTCTGACCTGAAGTTATCGCTCGAGCGGTTAGAGAAGGTCCCGATGCGTGTCCACACGGGCCTGTACTTTGATGAGACGGCCGAGATCTGCCAGTGGCACGTTCCTGCAAAGCACTACCTTGAGACGTGGTCTGACGCACGTGCTTATGATGGGACGGTGACGCTTACACAGCCGCTCGTGGCCCCGCTGTATGAAGGGAAAAGCGAGGCGGAGATAATCCAGCTGTTTTTCCGAGAGAACTTCGACAAGAAGGATCTGGATATTGTCCGCGATCATTGGCAATCGCGAAATCTGAGCCCGGCAGCACCTGCAGCTAGGCCGGTTCCGGCGGCTGCAACGCCGACGAACGGAACCGGAACGTCAGGAGGAACTCCTACTGCTGCAAATAACGCGACGCCGGCAGCGACACCGCAAGCCACAGCTAGCCCTGCGGCCGCTCCGTCGCCTGCGTCCGCAGCAACACCGACCGCTGCGACACCGCGTACTTTCGAGGACAACTGGCGGAAGGCGATCCATGACGGGTTCATAGCGAATTCAGCCCTTCCGCTTACGTCCGTAGCCGCAAATACCGGATTTCTCGCTCAGCCGACGCCGGCTCCCCAGTCGAACGGGCCCATCGAATTCACGATCCTGCCTGATCCGACCGTTTACGACGGACGATTTACGAACAATGGCTGGCTGCAAGAGCTTCCGAAGCCGATCAGTAAGATCACCTGGGAAAACGTCGCGTTGGTGAGCCCTGCAACCGCAGCCAGGCTGCAGCTGAATCGTGGAAACGATCCTGAAGAAATCTCTGGCGGTGAACGCGGGATCTCGTTTATCGAAACTCGCGGCACCAACATGTCGGCAGACGTTTTGACTGTACGGTTACCGGGAGGCGAGGTCGCTAACGTGCCTGCCTGGATATCGCCGGGTCAACCTGACGATGTAATCACCCTGACAATGGGATACGGCCGCTCAAGAGCAGGGCGTGTCGGTACGGGGATCGGTTATAACGTTTTTAGCGGCTTGCGTTCCGATGCAATGCAGATCGCGACCGGGGACATCGTTAAAACTGGTACTAAAGCAGAGATCGCATCCGGACAGATCCATTTTAGCTTGGAGGGACGTGACCTTCTGCGAGTTTTTGAGGTTGAAGAGTGGAAAAAAGATCCTGAGATGGGACGTCAGAAAGACGAATATCCACTTTCAATGTACCCGACCGAGACCTACCATAAACAGTACGCAGAGAACTATAAATGGGCGATGACGATCGATCTGAACGCATGCGTGGGCTGCAACGCCTGCGTGATCGCGTGTCAGTCCGAGAACAATATCCCTGTCGTAGGCAAAGAGCAGGTCGAGCGCAGCCGTGAAATGCACTGGCTCCGAATTGACACTTACTATTCGGGCGATGATATTAACGCACCCGGCGGTGCCCATTTCCAGCCGATCCTATGTCAGCAATGTGAACTCGCTCCCTGTGAGGTCGTTTGTCCCGTTCACGCGACAGTTCACAGTCCGGAAGGATTGAACGACATGGTTTACAACCGCTGTGTCGGTACAAGGTACTGTTCGAATAACTGCCCATACAAGGTTCGACGATTCAACTTTATGTTGTATCAGGACTGGGATACCCCGCAGTACAAGCTCATGCGTAATCCCGAGGTTACGATACGAAGCCGCGGTGTGATGGAGAAGTGCACCTTCTGTACCCAGCGTATCTCGCAGGCCAGGATCGAAGCCGAGAAAGACGGGCGGCGGATAGCGGACGGGGAAGTGGTCACCGCGTGCCAGTCGGTGTGTCCCACAAACGCGATCGTATTTGGTGATCAGAATGATCCGTTGAGCAAGGTCGCGGCGCTGAAGCAGGATAAGCGTAACTATAATCTCTTGAACGAGTTGAACACGCAGCCGAGGACGACTTATATGTCGGCCCTCAAGAACATGAACCCGGAGATGCCGGATTATAAGCCTCTGAAAAAAGTGAAGTCGTATCCCGCAAAGAAAGAGGGAGGAGACGGGCACTAAGTTCTTGAAGCTGTTGCCGCACTCTCTGGGCACGCAATGGTCTTCAAAAGTTTCGCGAGCCGGAACCGGAAAAATATGTCGGATCTAAAGGATATCCAACAGAAGATCTACCCGCCGATGGTCGAGGGCGATCATACGTTCGGCACTGTATCAGACAAGATCAGTGACCTGACGCTAAAAAAGCGGACACCTGCTTTTTGGTTCATCGGCTTTGGTATCGCATTCATGACGGCTCAGCTGCTGCTGATGTCGGTCGTGTACCTGCTCGCTAAGGGCATGGGCGTGTTTGGTAACAACCAACCGGTTGGTTGGGCCTTTCCGATCATCAATTTTGTTTGGTGGATCGGTATCGGACACGCCGGTACGCTGATCTCCGCGATCCTTTTACTGCTTAATCAGAAGTGGAGAACATCGATCAACCGTTTCGCTGAGGCAATGACATTGTTTGCCGTAGCGAACGCGGCAGTTTTTCCACTACTTCATACGGGTCGTCCGTGGCTGGCCGCTTACTGGCTTTTCCCATATCCGAACACGATGGGAATCTGGCCGCAGTTCAGAAGCCCGCTGATCTGGGATGTGTTCGCAGTTTCTACATATGCGACGATCTCGCTGCTGTTTTGGTACGTGGGATTGATCCCGGACCTTGCGACCTTACGCGATCGGGCAAAGAACAAGTACTTTAAGTTTGCATACGGCATTTTGTCTTGGGGATGGCGGGGAAGTGCCCGTCACTGGCACCGCTACGAGATCGCGTACCTGCTTCTGGCCGGACTCTCAACGCCGCTGGTGCTCTCCGTGCACTCTATCGTATCGTTCGACTTCGCGGTGTCGCAGCTGCCGGGTTGGCACGCCACCATCTTTCCGCCGTACTTCGTTGCCGGTGCCATATTCGCCGGATTCGCCATGGTACTGATCCTCTGCATACCGCTGAGGGTTTGGTACAACATGAAGGATTTCATCACCGATACCCACCTGATATATATGGGTAAGGTGATGCTCGCGACCGGAATGATCGTAGTCTACGGATACGCGATGGAACTTTATTTCGCGTGGTACAGCGCTAGTCAGTACGAGTGGTTCATGATGCAAAACCGCATCTGGTACGGGCCGTACTGGTGGTCATACTGGCTGCTTATCCTCTGCAACGGCATGTCGATACAGCTGTTGTGGTTCAAGCGGTTTCGTGAAAGTGCATTTTGGCTTTTTGTGATCTCGGTGATCGTAAGTATCGGGATGTGGCTGGAACGCTTCGTGATCATCATCACGAGCCTCAACCGTGATTTCTTGCCGTCTTCATGGGGCATGTACGCCCCGTCGATCTGGGACATCACGATGTTTGTAGGAACGTTGGGCTTCTTCTTCTCGCTGATATTCCTATTTGTGAGGTTTCTTCCGATCATTTCGATCTTCGAGGTCAGAACGCTTCTGCCGGATGCGAACGTCCACGGGCATCAGCAGGATTTTGACGAAAGCGTTCTTGAGGTCGAATCAACATATGATCGGACCGATCCGCCGAACGAGTAAGGTCAGGGGCGATAATTGGAGAAGAGAGTAAATCAGCTGGAGCTTCGGAAAGTCTGTTTCGGGAAAAAGGTATGAGGGAGAACATTTACGGATTGCTTGCTGAATTCGACACCGCCACTGAGCTGGTCGATGCAGCGAACAAGGTGCGGGAAGCCGGTTTTACAAAAACCGACGCTTTCTCACCGTTCCCGCTGCACGAGATCGATGAGGCTCTCGGTATCAAGCGGAGCATTCTGCCCGTGCTTGTTTTCTTCGGCGGATTGACCGGTATGTTTTTAGGCATCGGGTTGCAGGTTTTCGTCCATTACATTGATTACCCGCTCAATGTCGGCGGGCGGCCCTATCTGAGCTGGCCGTCGTTTGTGCCGCCTGCGTATGAGTTGACTATTCTCCTTGCGGGATTTACCGCGGTCTTTGGGATGCTTTTCTTGAATGGGCTTCCGCGCCCTTATCACCCGGTCTTCAATGTCCCGCGTTTTGCTCTTGCCACGCGTGAAAAGTTCTTTTTGTTGATCGAGACTGCTGACCCCAAGTTCGACGATGGCGAGACACGAGAGTTTATGAATAGCCTTGGAGCTCAGGAGGTATTTGATGTTGAGCACTAAATACCTGACCGGGTCGCCGACAAAGAAATTTGGTTTCGCCGTTCGTGGCGTAATTGTCCTGACCGCAGTGATGGCTGCAGGTTGCGGTGTGCGATTTGATATGCAGGACCAGCCGCGTTACAAGACGTATAAAAAGAGTGAGTTCTATTCAGACTCATTGGCATCGCGTCATGCACCGGACGGAACTGTAGCTCGAGGCTTTTTGAAAGAGAATAAAGCTTTTCACACGGGAAAGATCGATAATCCGGACCCAAATGCTGTAGCCGAATCCACGACCGATGCTTCAGGCAATACGGTCATGACGAGCTTCCCAAATATGATCGACCAGTTTCCCCTCCCGGTGACGAAGGAGTTGGTGAAACGGGGCGAGGAGCGTTACAACATCTACTGCATCGTATGTCATGGGCCGGTTGGGGCCGGGGATGGCATGATCGTAAGGCGCGGATTCGTCCAGCCGCCAACATATCATTCGGACCGCCTGCGGAACGCCCCGGTTGGCCACTTTTTTGACGTCATCACTAATGGTTTTGGGCGGATGAACAGCTACAGCGATTCGGTGCCAGCCGCAGACCGGTGGGCAATTGTTGCTTACATCCGAGCACTGCAATTGAGCCAGAACCCGGATGAGAACCTGAGAATGAACAGCAATTCCGCGAATACCAGTTCGCAGGCGTCGCCGACTGCAAATACGAATACCAGTTCAAACACTGCTGGAGGTGCCCGCTAATGGCTGAACTTGGAAGATATCAGGCACCGGAGCAGCTTAGCCGGTATCGCGCGGCTTTTCTAGGCCTCGGAGGTATCGCGTTGCTCGCATGCGCAGTGGGAGCGTACATGTCGCCCGAACAGGGTCTTCGATCTTGGCTGCTGGGGTTCATTTTCTGGGGCGGTATCAGTATCGGAAGCATTGGGCTGCTGATGCTTCAGTACCTTACCGGCGGAGCTTGGGGCGTTGTTATCCGCCGAATATTGGAAGCTTCATCTCGAACGCTGATCGTTTCGTTCCTGGCTTTCGTTCCGATAATGATCGGCGTTTCGTCGCTCTACGAGTGGACGCACCTACCCGCAGACGATTTTACCGTTATTCAACGCGGGGCTTTCCAGACACCGTTCTGGTGGATCGTTCGATCGCTTGCGTACTTCGCAGTTTTTGGTTTGATAGCATTTCTGCTTAGCGATTGGTCAGCGAAACAAGATCGATCGAAAGACTATGAAGAAGGCGCGGTCTGGCTTGGGCGTGCCACCGCGTTTTCAGGACCCGCGATCATATTTTTCGTCCTAGCGGTAACGTTCGCGTCCGTCGACTGGGTAATGAGTCTTGATCCCCACTGGTTTTCGACGATGTTCGGCCTGCTGTTCGTGATCGGGTGGGCGTTGTCAACATTGTGTCTGGTCGTGATCATGCTGTATTACACTGGGCAGTTCGCTCCAATGAACCGCGTTTTGGGCAAGCGACACCTTCATGACATCGGCAAGCTGATGCTCGCCTTCGTCATGGTCTGGACGTACTTCAATTTTTCACAATTCTTGATCATCTGGTCTGGGAATATTCCGGAAGAAACGCCGTGGTATTTGACACGATTATCCCACGGCTGGCAATGGGTTGGGGCAATTCTGCTCATATTCCACTTTGTTTTCCCATTTCTAATTCTGCTGCAGCAGGATTTCAAACGGCGTGCTCGCCAGCTCGCGTGGCTTGCCGGCTTTATTCTTGTGATGCGACTTGTGGATATGTTCTACCTGATCGCACCGAACCCTAGGATCGACACGTCCATACCAAAGGGAGCTTTCGTTCTTAGCTGGATGGACATCGCTGCTCCGGTCGCGATTGGCGGTTTCTGGTTATGGTTCTTTCTAGGCCAGTATATTAGTCGGCCAGTGGTCCCGGTTATGGATCCGTTCTTGGACAATGCGATAAAGCACGGTCAGGGGCATTAGACACTTTTTGTAAATATTATGGGTGCGACCAAACACGAAAAGACGTTCGTTGATTTTGAAAAGCCGTACGAGCAGAATCTGATCGGCCTGAAGGGCATCGTCTATTTTGGTGTAGGGCTCTTGCTTCTGATCATTATTACCTTCGGGTTGATGCACGTTCTATTGTGGAATGTACTCGAGGCGGATGCTGTCGCAACGAAGTCCTCGAACAATCCATTGATGATGAGCGATACCGATCGATTACCTCCCGAACCACGGTTGCAGAGCGCACCGGGCTTTCAAGTCCAGGGGCCGAACGGTGCGATCAACCTCGAACTTCGGGAGCCGCAGGCAGAGTGGCGTGAACTGATCAAGATATGGGATGAACAGCGAAAGAACGGAATGAAGCACCCCGAAACCGGAGCGGTGATCGCGATGCCCATTGACGAGGCGATAGATAAATATGTCTCTCAACCGATCAACGCCGTCACCGGTCCTGAGGCGGAACAGGCGGCCTCGGGTTCAATGAAGTACTACACGGATGCAAGTTCTGGACGCGTGGCGGCCGAGAAGCGGCGTTAATCTGTAATGAAGTTTTTTGTTCGTAAAAGTGTATTGATGGTGTCGCTGGGCCTAATGGCCCTGACGACCCTTCTGCCGTTTGATGCAGCGGCACAGAAAAATGAGCATTATAATTCGCCTTTGTATTCGCCACGCAAGTATGACCCTTCGGCCGGCACTTCTAACGGCCTGCCAGATCCTCTAAAACGGATCGGCATTGAACAAAGACTCGGCCAGGACCTTCCGCTATCGACCGAGTTCAGGGACGAAGATGGCAATGCGGTTAAGTTAGGTGACTATTTTGGAAAGGGTCGTCCCGTAATTCTAACCTTTGTTTATTTCGAATGCCCGATGCTGTGCAATCAGGTATTGAACGGGCTTACGGGATCACTTAAAGGCGTTTCGTTTGACGCAGGAGATGAATTCGACGTCATTGCACTCAGCTTTGACGCTCGGGAGAATGGCAAGGCCGATCTCGCAAAGAATAAAAAGTCCGCTTACATGGAACGTTACGGACGACCGGGCACAGAGAAGGGCTGGCATTTTATCACCGGTACCCAAGAGTCTATTGATGCGGTCACTCAGGCAGCTGGATTCTCGTATGAGTGGGACGAAGCGTCGGAGCAGTTCGCTCACGCGAGTGCTGTTATGGTGGTAACCCCGGAGGGTAAGCTTTCAAGGTACTTTTACGGCATCGACTATTCGCCAAAAGACCTCAAGCTGGGCTTGATGGAATCGGCTGAGAGCAAGGTCGGAAATGTTGCCGATCAACTGCTGCTTTACTGCTATCACTATGACCCTTCAACCGGTAAATATGGATTTGCGGTTTTGAATGTGCTGAGAGCTTTCGCGGTGTTGACTTTGTTGGGAATGGGTGCGATGGGGTTGGTTTTTTGGCGTAGAAACAAGGGCAGAAAAGGTGCCGGAAGCGAAAACCCGCCGATGGCTCAAGTTTAGATTATGCAATCGAATTCGTGGGTACCATTATTTCCGGAAGGCGCGTCGACCTTCGCTTGGCAGGTAGATTATTTGTACTTCTACCTGATCTTGGTGAGCGTCGTGTTCACGATCCCGATCGTAGCTGCGATCTTCTTTTTCTCGGTGAAGTACCGCGAAAAGCAAAAATTCGCAACCGGCGCGGAGATCCACGGTTCGATGGTCCTCGAGACGGTTTGGTCGATCATTCCGTTCGTTATCTCAATGACGATCTTTCTGGGCGGGGCATACGTTTACTATAACCAGTACCGTATCCCGGATGATGCGATGGAAGTTTTTGTGGTCGGCAAGCAATGGATGTGGAAGATCCAGCACAGCACCGGCCAGCGTGAGATAAACGAACTGCATGTCCCGATCAACACAAAGGTCAAACTGACGATGACCACCGAGGACGTTCTGCACGATTTCTCGATCCCTGCTTTTCGTACAAAGATGGACGTCGTACCGGGCCGCTACACTTACATGTGGTTCGAAGCTAACAAGCCTGGTAAATACCAGCTTTATTGCGCTGAATATTGCGGACTTAATCACTCGGGAATGATCGGCTACGTGTATGTGATGGAGCAGCGCGATTTTGATAACTGGCTGGCCGGAAGCGTCTCCGGGCAGACGCCTGTCGAGCAGGGCCGAGATCTGTTTGAGAACAAGTTGGGGTGTGCGTCATGCCACGCCGGTGGGCCGCAGCAACGTGGAGCGAAACTCGAAGGCATTTTTGGCAAAGAGGTCAAGCTAGTTGGCGGACAATCGGTCGTCGCCGACGATGCGTACATTCGCAACTCGATCCTAAATCCGGGAGCACAGGTTGTTGAGGGCTATCAACCGATAATGCCGACCTTTAAGGGCCAGGTGACAGAAGAGCAGTTGGTGTCGCTCGTCGCGTATATCAAATCGTTGAGCGGGCCCGCAGGCAGTGTTCCTTCAGCGGCAGCACCGGCAGCACCCGCTCAAACAGGTTCCAATAGTACCGCCAACAGCAATACAAGGGGTGGTAATTGATTATGCAAAACGCTGATGCATTGGCCGCCGGTTATCCGGTCGAGCCGAAACCGAATTACCTGACGAACGGCTACACGCTGAAGTCGTGGTTGCTTACGAAAGACCACAAACGGATCGCGATCATGTATTTGATCTCCGTGTCGCTGTTCTTTCTCGCAGGCGGCTTATATGCAGGCGCGATCCGACTGGAACTTCTTACGCCGGAAAGTGATCTGCTCCAATCGGCGACATATAACAAGGTTTTCACGCAACACGGGATCTTGATGATCTTCTTCTTCCTAATACCGTCAATTCCGGCGATATTGGGGAACTTCCTGCTGCCGATCATGATCGGCGCCAAGGACCTTGCACTGCCCCGCATCAATCTGCTCAGCCTATATATCTATTGGGTTGGTGGGGCTCTGACTATTTACGCATTGCTGCAGGGCGGAGTCGATACCGGTTGGACCTTTTACACGCCATACAGCACCACATTCTCTAATTCCTATGTAATGGCGGTCGGGCTGGGCATATTCATTAACGGATTTTCGTCAATACTGACCGGGCTTAACTTTATTGTCACGATCCATACGATGAGAGCTCCTGGAATGACGTGGTTCCGTCTGCCTCTCTTCGTCTGGGCACAGTACGCAACGAGCCTCGTAATGATCCTCGGCACGCCGGTCATAGCGATCACCGTACTACTGCTAGCCATAGAAAGGTTCGCTCAGGTCGGTATATTCGACCCTGCGATAGGCGGGGATCCGATCCTTTATCAGCATCTTTTCTGGTTCTATTCGCACCCCGCGGTATACATCATGATCCTGCCGGGAATGGGTGTGATAAGCGAACTGATCTCGAATTTTTCGCGAAAGAAAATTTTCGGTTACGAGTTTATCGCTTTCTCGAGTATTGCGATCGCAGTCTTCGGATTCTTGGTCTGGGGACATCACATGTTCGTCAGCGGGCAATCGATCTACGCCGGGCTAGTTTTCTCGTTCCTGACGATGGTCGTGGCCGTTCCTTCCGCGATCAAGATGTTCAACTGGACCGCAACGCTTTATAAGGGGTCTATCTCGTACGACACTCCGATGCTTTATGCGATCGGGTTCATGGGCTTGTTCCTTATTGGAGGCCTGACAGGATTATTTCTTGGGTCGGTCGGGCTAACGGTCCACCTTACGGATACATATTTCGTCGTTGCTCACTTTCATTACGTGATGGTCGGCGGACAGGTGATCGCTTACTTGGGCGGGATCCATTATTGGTGGCCGAAGATGACGGGTAAAATGTATTCCGAATTTTGGGGCAAGATCTCTGCGATGCTTGTTTTCATCGGGTTTAACCTTACATTTTTCCCTCAGTTTATTCTCGGTTATCAGGGTATGCCGAGACGCTACGCGTCGTACCCGGCGGAACTACAAGTTCTAAACATTTTCTCTACAGCGGGAGCTTCTGTTCTTGGTGTAGGCCTGTTGATGCCTGTAGCATACCTTACGCATTCGTTGATCTACGGTAAACCCGCAGGTGACAATCCATGGATGCTTCCCGGCCTGGAGTGGCGTACCAGTTCACCGCCGCCAACCGAAAACTTTGAGAATACGCCTATCGTCACTTGGGAGGCGTACGATTTCAGTGAAGAGAGCGGGCTAGACCTGGATGGAGCACGGAAAAGAATTCAGCCTTCGGTAGTTAGCTAGTTTGTAATTCGATTATGTCGTCACACGCAGACACACACGACCATCATCACGCACCCGGACTGCAGCATCAGTTCGAGGACATGAAGCAGCAGGAAGAATCTGTGACTCTCGGGATGTGGATGTTCCTGGTGCAGGAGATCATGTTCTTCGGCGGTCTGTTCACGGCATATTTGGTGTTTCGCTCGCGGTTCCCGCTCGCATTCGCTGAGGGCAGTAACCACCTCGATGCATTCTGGGGTGGCTTGAACACGCTCGTTCTGATCGTCAGCAGCTTAACGATGGCCCTTGCGGTATTTTACGCGCAACGTGGAAATCGCAATATGCAGGTGATCATGATCATACTGACTATGATCTTCGGCACCGTCTTCCTTGGAGTGAAGGTCATTGAGTACACCGACAAGTACAACAGCGGGCTTGTACCTGTGGCCGGTTGGAATAAGAAGGCGAAGGCCGGTGGCGAAACGAAGGCGGGGTTATCAGAGTCTGATAAGTTCGTGCTGCCTTTCGAAACACGGGCACACGCTGCAGCAGCAACGGACGATAAAAAGCCGTATGTGAATCCGCAAGGCGAATTTCAGTGGAACTATGGACATCATGTGCTGGACTACGCTTTAGAAAAGGAAAAGACGACAGGCAAGCAGTATTTAACAGACGCAGAGCGTGTCGGCTATTTCTCGAACGGGGTTTTTGATCCGAATAAATACCGCGACAAGATACGCATCTTTTACTACATTTACTTTGTGATGACAGGCCTTCATGCTCTGCATATGATAATCGGACTTGGGCTGATGGCATGGCTCGGCATAATGGCTTGGAGACGGACGTATGGGCCGGAATATTATGCCCCGGTCGAGATCTCGGGTCTTTATTGGCACTTTGTCGATATCGTTTGGATCTTCTTATTCCCTCTGCTGTATTTGCTTGGACGACACTTTCTGCACGCTTAGTTATGGCTGAGAAACACTACGACAACGACCACGATCACGATCATGAAGGCGGGCATATCGGCTTTCCCGGGTACTTTGCCGTCTTTGGAATATTGATCTTTGGTACGATATTCACCTACATATCGTCATTTTGGGACCTTGACTCGATATTCCCGGGTGCGAACACACTGCTTGCACTGCTTATTGCGTTTACGAAAATGACGTTCGTCATGCTTTTCTTCATGCATGTCTATTGGAGCCCGAAGCTCATATGGCTTTCCGCGGTGGCAAGCTTTTTCTGGCTGGCGATCATGTTTGCTTACACGATGGCAGACTACTTTACCCGCGGGCTTGGGGTTTTCGGAGCGTAACTAACGATCACAAAAAAGTCGCGGACGGTGAGGCAAAACTGCCTTGCTTTCCGCGTCTTTTATTGGTTAGGTGTACGCATTTCGGCGTGCTATGATTTTCCGTTTGATGGCTTGTTATTGTTCGCTGGCATACCTAGAGGACAACAGACATGGGTATTCCGACATCTGACCTCGAAGATGTTTACCCCGCAAATAAAGTTGAAAAAGCATTTATACATTCTCATTGTTGCCGTTTTGTTTTCTGCGTCTTGCAGTGTCGTCAAATCTGAACAGAAGACGCCGACGTTGCTAAGTACTGAGAACGCTACACAAGAACAATTGCTTGCTGAGATCGATCGATTCGCTCGTGTCGGTTCGATCGAGGCGCGTATGAATTTGAAGTTCGAGGATAATTCCTTTGCTCAGTTCGGTAACAAGGAAGTTTATCGTGCAGCGGACGGGCAGATCGTGGTGCAGCGGCCGGCGAATATATACCTGAAGGTTCAAGTGCCGGTCATCAAATCAGACGTTGCACAGATGACCTCGGACGGCGAAAGGTTCAGGGTCGCTATACTCCAGGACGGGGGAAGCGGGAAGTACAAGCAGTTTGTGATGGGGACCAATGATGCGGATTATTCTGCGCTGCAAAAACAATTGGATGCCGAAAATG
The DNA here is from genome assembly GCA_023389035.1 of Acidobacteriota bacterium. Classification (GTDB taxonomy): domain Bacteria; phylum Acidobacteriota; class Blastocatellia; order Pyrinomonadales; family Pyrinomonadaceae; genus OLB17. The sequence continues at coordinate 2,425 of JAEWFC010000015.1, read as the reverse complement.
GGGACGGAGCGATCAGGCAAAATGTAAACGCTTTTGCTAACCTTCGTCCACAACATTTTACCGACGCTTTGTTGGTGCGCCCGATCTCCGAAGACATGTTGTACACGCTCAGCACGATCTATCAGATCGAAGAAGATGAGCGTGAGCCGAAGAAATCTGCACTCAGGAAGGTAAACCGCGGTTATTATCTGCTTGATGAGTTTTCGCGTGACGTGAGCGGAAAAGTTGTTATCGCTCGACGGTTCTGGTTTGATCGAAACGTTAAGATACGGCTCGCACGTCAGCAGATCTTTGATTCCAAAGGTGAGATCGCGTCCGATATCACTTATGGCATTGAGGGAAAGCTGACGGCGTCGGCGGATTATGACCGTTTGCCCCTGCAGATAACGGTGACGCGTCCGCAAGAGAAGTACTCGATGAAGCTCACATATCAGTCACCAGAGTCCGTAAAGATCGGCAATTCGTATCCGGCCACGGCGTTTATGCTTGAGAACAGCTGGGAACTGAGGGAGCTTGACCTTGATCTTAAGCTCCGGGAAGCATCTGCTCAGCAGACGACAGCGAAACCGGCTGGAACGCCGATCAGCAATTCGACCACCCGGTTTCAGTAGTATCAGATGACGACGATTTTAGAGACCACGGACCTGGTTAAGTCTTACCGGATCGGAAAGCTCGATGTCCCCGCTCTTCGCGGGGTTTCGCTTACTGTGGAAGCGGGCGAGTTCGTAGCCATAATGGGGCCCTCAGGCTGCGGTAAGTCGACCCTGCTGCATTTGCTCGGAGGATTACTGAGTCCGACATCCGGAAGCATTGTGATAGACGGCGAAGATCTCGCACAGGTGTCCGATGCCCAGCGAACCGATATTCGTCGTAGAAAGATAGGATTTGTTTTCCAGCGTTTCAATTTATTTCCTACGCTTACGGCGGAAGGGAATCTTAAGCTTGCCGAGAAGATCCATAGTGGCAACGGTAGCAGTGATGGCGTAAACCGCCGTGAAGTACTGAAACTGCTGAAGCTCGAGGACAAAATGCATCACAAGCCGCTAGAAATGTCCGGTGGTGAGCAGCAGCGCGTAGCGCTTGCTCGAGCGGTAATCAATAGCCCTGCTATAATTCTGGCAGACGAGCCGACGGGAAACCTTGATACGGAAAATTCGCAGATCGTACTGGATATGTTCCGAAAGTTAAATAAGGAATTTAACCAGACCATTATAATGATCACCCACAACCCTGAGGCAGCTGCGGTCTGCTCGCGGACGATCAGAATGCGTGACGGTCATGTGGTTGAATAGTGAGTATCAATGCAACGCATCATGCGATTCATAATGTGGGATTACCCGAGAGAAACGTCGGTCTACGTCGTTTTCTGCCTGCTTATTGTGGCATTTATCTTTTTCACGCCGAAATCCTGGTTCGCCAAACCTGAAAGGGTTACAACCAAAACCCCATCGCAGGCCGTCAAAGATAGTGGCTTATCACCCATACGATAGTCAATGTTCGCCGATGCATTCGGAACTCCATGGTCAATACCGAACATATTTCTGTTGACCGATTCGGGGCGACTCTTATGAGATCAATAAACACATATTTATTCACGGCATTTGCCGTCATTTTCATTCTCTCGGCGGGACATACGGCTCATGCCCAAAGCAATATCCGCGAGATCATGAAGCGAATGGATACGCACTATAAAGCGTTGAAATCAATGGAGGCGAACGTTTACAGGGTGCAGGCTAACTCGCAGATCGGCACCTCTGAGGATTCGTCGGGTACGGTAGTTTTCGTTCCGTCGAAGAACCGCACTGAGTCAAAGGTCCTTCTCACTTGGACGAAGCCGCGTCGAGAGATCCTTTCGATCGCTAATGGTTTATATCAACTGTATATTCCTGATATTAAACGAGCTTATCGCGGCTCAACATCCTCGCAAAATGTTGGAAAAGCCGGTGGGGGAGTACTTAGCATGATGAATATGTCGGAAGCTGAATTGAGGGCGAAGTACACTGCACAGTATGTCGGTCAGGTAAATTTGGAAGGCTCTGAGGTCTGGCATATTCGCCTTAACCCGAAGGCCCGCGAGAGCTTTCAAAGTGCGGAAATGTGGGTTAACGGTGACGGGATGCCCGTCCAGATCCGTGTCACCGCTCATAACAAGGATACAGATCTTCTTCGATTCAGCGGGATCAAGCGTAACAACAGTATCAAGGGTTCCGTATTCGAGGTCAAACCTGCAAAAGGTACCGAGATAATCAAGCAGTAGGGATGTGTAATTAAGAGGGCCTCGGCTCGCGTGCCGGGCCCTTGCTGCGCCTGGTTTGTAAACCTCCCCACATTGTTACCAAGTTAAATTGGAGTCCTCGGGTTAAGGAGAACTTGTCCGCATGACTCGCTCGGAGGCATGCCTCCGAGCGAGTCATGCGGACGGCGG
>JAEWFC010000001.1 GCA_023389035.1 Acidobacteriota bacterium | reverse complement strand
CTTGCACACCTCTCCGCAGGCGCACTTGGAGCGCGCTGGCAGCAAGAGGGAGAGAGACGATGACATCTCGGCGCGCCTTCATCCAATCCATACCGGCCATCGGAACTGCCTTCGCACTGGCAGGCCGCTTGCCCGCAACAAACAGCAGGCACGTGGCTTGTCGCTCCCAGGGACACCTGCCTTCCTCGTCAGGTCAAAACTCTACCGCCAGCCACTGAGTCCGGAAGATATCAGCCGAGCAGTCCTCCAAACGCGCGACAACCGATAGCAAGGCCAGAGGGTGTGGCTTCAGGTGTAGAAAGACGAAGCGGGTTGGCCCGGATGTCCGATCTCGGGATGCGGTTAGGGCGCGCCCAACGGCCGACATGGGGCGCAAATCGGCCGGGCAAACTTTGCCCGAACCGGGGCCGGGAGCGGACCGGCAGCTTCGAGGCCCGAATTTCAGAGGCGGACCTTCAGGCCCCCGCGCGTATCGACATGAGCTGACCCTTTTCTGACATTCCTCGACTTGAGGGTTTTCCCGGAAGCGGACGTGGGTCAATAGAGACACGGGAAGCCGATAGGACCGGGGCAGAACCATCCCGGAGTGCCGGCGTCCATGTGGTAGAGGTGGTGGCAGTGAAGCGCTCACTTGCCGAAACTGTCGGCGTCGAAGGCGATGGTCACCATGCCGATTTCAGCGGGAACGAGCACCGTGTCGCGCATGGCTCCGGCGCACACAAATAGAGCGGCGGAACGATGCCCCACTCTATCCGTGTCGATTGAAGTTCAGGTCTTGAAGAACGAATTGATCGCCTTCGTGCCGGCCGTGAAGGTCGGCGCTCCGCGTCGCCGACGAGTTCTGTCCGGACAGGAAGTACGGGTTCACGGCTGCGGATCACGCAGCCTTGATGATGGCCACCCCCTCGCGGATAGCCGCCAATGCCGTATCGATGTCGGTCTCGTCATTATATGCATGAAGTCCAAAACGCATCTGACCGCGACGGATTGTGTGCGCGATCTTGTTCTGGACGAGATGTTGCGAGAGGGGCGCGATCAAGGGGTCGCTCGAGAAGCCGTGGCCACCCGCATCCAGTTCGCCAAGCGTGAGGATATGGGATTGCTGCGGTCCGCGTCCTGGAACCGCCGGGTTCAGGCCGGCAGCGACGAGCCCTTCGTGAAACCGGCTCGCCAGCGACAATACCCGGGATTCGATGTTCTTGATCCCGAGGTTCAGAAGCATCCCAATTGACGCGTCCGCCGCATAGGCCCCCGCCAGATTGAAACTTCCAACCTCGAAGCGCCGGCTGTCTGGCTGATACTCATACTCAAAGCCGCCCATCGTCGAATGGTCGTCGGTCTTCTGCATGATCGAAGCGCGCGACAGATAGGCAGGCTTCAGTCGCTCGATCCACTTCGGCGCGACATAGAGGAAGCCGAACCCATACAGGCCCAACAACCCTTTCGATGTCGAGGTAGCGTAAGCCCCGATCGGCTCGGCTGCCAGATCATGGGCAAAAATGCCGGCCGTCTGAACGCCATCGACCAGCAGAAGAGCATCTTTCTTTTCGCACGCCTCGCCAAGGGCGCGCAGATCGGTCCGGTGTCCGGGCGCAAAGGTCGCCGAAGCGACGGCAACGACACGCGTCCGCTCATCCATCGCGGCAATCATTCCCGCGACATCGATGGCAGCATCGGCAGTCGGCGCGACCACGCGAACCTCTACGCCACGTTCGCGAAGGCGCAACCACGGATAAACGTTATTGGGGTGCTCGGAATCGGAGGTAAGCACGACATTGTCCCCCTCCTTCCAATCGAGAGCCCAGGCGATGCTGTTGACGCCATCCGACACGTTGCGCGTCGCCGCTATTGTTGCCGGCGCGACGTTCATCAATTGCGCGAATTTTGCGCGCGCCGACGTAACGCGAACTTCATGGTCGATGCGGTTTGCCGATGCCAGCGACAGGTGTTCGAGAAACTCGTTGACCGACGCCCGCACCGTATCGTGCAGGATCATCTTGTCGCAAATCGAGAGGTAGGTCTGGGCGCGCAGAGCGGGAAAGCCCTGACGAAATTCCGAGAATGCAGCAGGAGTGCCACCGACGTTGGTCATCTGAAAATACTCTTCTAAATTCGAAACTGAAGTTATGGATCAGTGCAGAACCTGACTGAGGAATAGCTGGGTGCGCGGGCTTTCGGGCGCTTCGAAAAACGCTTCCGGAGGCGCGGCTTCGACGATTTCGCCAGCGTCCATGAACACGACGAGATCAGCGATCTTGCGGGCAAACCCCATCTCATGGGTGACGCAGATCATGGTCATCCCCTCCTCCGCCAGTTCGGTCATCACATCGAGCACCTCATGCACCATTTCAGGGTCGAGCGCCGATGTCGGCTCGTCGAACAGCATGACCTGCGGGCGCAGGATAAGAGACCGGGCAATCGCCACACGCTGCTGCTGGCCGCCAGACAATTGTCCGGGAAACTTCAGCGCTTGATCAGGAATGCGGACACGCCGGAGAAGCTCCATGGCCGCATGCTCGGCCTCGGCCCGCGCCACGCCTTGCGCTAGGGTCGGGCCAAGTGTCAGATTGTCGAGCACCGTGAGGTGAGGGAACAGGTTGAAATTCTGGAACACCATGCCGACCTTGCGGCGGACGGTCTCGATGCTGCGCAGATCCGATGTCAGTACGGTCCCGTCGACGACAATATCGCCTTCCTGATGCTCCTCGAGGCGGTTGATGCACCGAATTGCCGTGGACTTTCCGGATCCGGAAGGGCCGCAAATAACGACCTTCTCGCCATGTCCGATCTGCATATTGACATCACGCAGGACATGGAAATCGCCATACCATTTATTGACACCGCGCAGTTCGACAATCGGATTGCCCAGGGCATGCTTTGCAACGTCGTCCATGATCAGCGCCTCACCGAGATGTCGCGCTCGATCCGCGCGCCATATTTGGACATGGCAAAACAGAGCACGAAATAGAGTAGGAAAATGAAGAGATAGGCCTCGATGCTGAAGCGCACCCAGGTGGGGTCCTGCAATGCCGTGGAGGTTGCCCGCAGAATATCGAAGAGCCCGATAATCCCGATGAAGGTCGTGTTCTTGAAGCCGCGGATGATCTCGTTGACCATCGACGGCAGCACGATCCGCATGGCCTGCGGCAGCACGATGCGCATGGTCTTTTGCCAGTAGCTCAACCCGATCGTATCCGCCGCCTCATACTGGCCGCGCGGGATCGCCTGCAGACCACCGCGCACCACTTCGGCTGCATAAGTGGCGAAGAAGAGGGTCATCGCGATCTGCGCCCGCACGAACTTGTCGATGGAGACCCCTTCGGGCATGAAGAGCGGCAGCATCAGGCTTGCCATAAACAAGACCGTGACCAGCGGC
>JAEWFC010000035.1 GCA_023389035.1 Acidobacteriota bacterium | reverse complement strand
GTCGACCAGATGAGCGGCGGCCGGGTCGAGATCGGCCTGGGCGCGGGCTGGTTCGAGGCCGAGCACACGGCGTACGGCATCGAGTTCCCCGACACCCGGGAGCGCTTCGACCGCTACGAGGAGCAGCTCGCGATCGTCACCGGGCTGTGGGGCACGCCGGTGGGGGAGCGGTTCAGCCACGCCGGTGAGCACTACCGGCTCACCGACAGTCCGGCGCTGCCCAAGCCGGTGCAGCAGAAGGTACCGGTGCTGGTCGGTGGCCAGGGCAGGCGGCGCACGCCCGCGCTCGCGGCACGGTACGCCGACGAGTTCAACCTGCCCTTCGTCGACCTCGAGACCACCCGCGCCCAGCTCGGCCGGGTACGGGCGGCGTGCGAGGCCGTCGGCCGCAACCCCGGCACGATGACGTGGTCCAACGCCCTCGTGCTGTGCTGCGGCGCCGACGACGCCGAGGTACGTCGCCGCGCCGCCGCGATCGGCCGGGACCCGGACGAGCTGCGGGCCAACGGGTTGGCCGGGTCGCCGGAGGAGGTCGTGGACCGGATCGGCCGGTACGCCGAGGCCGGCGCGCAGCGGATCTACCTCCAGGTGCTCGACCTCGCCGACCTCGACCACCTCGCGCTGGTGGCGGACCGGGTCGCGCCGAAGGTCTGAGCGACCGGAGCGATAGCCTTCCCCCATGACCACCCCCGCCGCCCCCTTCGGCCGCGTGCTGACCGCGATGGCCACCGCCTTCGCCGACGACGGGTCCGTCGACCTCGAGGGCACGGCCCGGATCGCGGCGCACCTGGTCGACCACGGCCACGACGGTGTCGTGGTCAGTGGCACCACGGGCGAGTCGCCCACCACCACCGTCGCCGAGGACGGCGAGATCGTGCGCGCGGTCAAGGACGCCGTCGGGGGACGCGCGATCGTCGTCGCCGGCGTCGGGACCAACGACACCGCCCACTCCGTGGCGCTGGCCGAGCAGGCCGCCAAGGCGCGCGCAGACGGCATGCTGCTCGTCTCGCCGTACTACAACAAGCCGTCCCAGGCCGGCGTGCTGGACCACTTCCGCCGCGTCGCCGAGGCGGCCGACGTACCGGTGATGCTCTACGACGTCCCCGGCCGCACCGGCACCCGCATCTCGATGGACACCTACCGGGCGGCCCGCCGGCTGGACACCGTCGTCGCGGTCAAGGACGCGACCGGCGACCTGCCCGGCGCCGCCCGCCTGGTCGACCTGGGCTACGCCGTCTACTCCGGGGACGACGTCGCGACCCTGGGCTACCTCGCGTACGGCGCCTGTTGTGCCGTCAGCGTCGCCGGCCACGTCATCGGCGAGCAGATCCGCGAGATGATCGAGGCCCACCTCGCCGGTAACCACGAGGCTGCCCTGGCGTCCCACCTGCGCCAGCTGCCCGTCATCGACGCCATCATGGGCGTCCCCAACTACGGCGCCACGACCGCCAAGGCCGCCCTGCAGCTGCTCGGCGTCCTCGACAACCGCCGCGTCCGCGGCCCCTTGCTGGCCCTGGACGACGAAGAGCTCGCCGCGTTGCGCGACGCGCTCGTGACGGCGGGACTCCTCTGACCTCCATCAGGAAGACACCACCGTGAGCCACGCGCACCCAGAGCTGTCCACCCCCGAACCCCTGTCGGACCGCGGTCTGCGCGTCACTCCGCTCGGCGGCCTCGGCGAGGTCGGACGCAACATGACCGTGTTCGAGCACGCCGGGCGGCTGCTCATCGTCGACTGCGGGGTGCTCTTCCCGGAGGAGAACCACCCCGGCGTCGACCTCATCCTCCCGGACTGGTCGAGCATCCGGGACCGCCTCGACGCCGTCGAGGCCCTGGTGCTGACCCACGGGCACGAGGACCACATCGGCGCGGTGCCCTACCTGCTGCGCGAGCGCGAGGACATCCCGCTGGTCGGCTCCGAGCTGACGCTGGCGCTGATCGGGAGCAAGCTGCGCTAGCACCGGCTCAAGGAGACGGTGCACCACGAGGTCGCGGCGCGGGAGACGATCACGTTCGGGCCCTTCGTGCTCGAGTTCGTGGCCGTCAACCACTCCATCCCGGACGCGCTGGCCGTCGTGATCAGGACCGACGCCGGGGTCGTGCTCCACACCGGCGACTTCAAGATGGACCAGCTCCCCTTGGACGGCCGGATCACCGACCTCAACGAGTTCGCGCGACTCGGGGACGAGGGCGTCGACCTCTTCCTCACCGACTCCACCAACGCCGAGGTGCCGGGCTTCACCACCAGCGAGCGCGAGATCGCCCCGGTGCTCGACCGGGTGTTCCACAAGTCCGACCAGCGGATCATCGTCGCCTGCTTCGCCTCGCACGTGCACCGCGTCCAGCAGGTGCTCGACGCGGCGGTCGAGCACGGGCGCAAGGTCGCCTACGTCGGCCGTTCGATGGTGCGCAACATGGCGATTGCCAAGGACCTCGGCCACCTCAGCGTCCCGCCGGGGGTCCTGGTCGACGCCAAGGAGCTCGCCGACCTCCCGCCGGAGCGGCAGGTGCTGGTCTCGACCGGGTCCCAGGGGGAGCCCCTCTCGGCGCTCGCCCGGATCGCCCAGCGCAACCACAGCTTCGTGCACCTCGTGCCGGGCGACACCGTGGTGCTGGCCAGCTCCCTGATCCCCGGCAACGAGAACGCCGTCTACCGGGTCATCAACGGACTGGCCCGGTGCGGCGCCAACGTGGTGCACAAGGGCAACGCCCTCGTGCACGTCAGCGGCCACGCGAGTGCCGGCGAGCTGCTCTACTGCTACAACATCGTCAAGCCCCGCAACGTGCTGCCCGTCCACGGCGAGGTGCGCCACATGCTGGCCAACGCCGAGCTGGCCAAGGCCACCGGCGTCCACCCCGACAACGTGGTGATCGCCGAGGACGGCGTGGTCGTCGACCTGGTCGACGGGGTCGCGAGGATCGCCGGCAAGGTCGACTGCGGCTACGTCTTCGTCGACGGGTCGTCGATCGGGGACCTCACCGAGTCCTCGCTCAAGGACCGCCGCATCCTGCGCGACGAGGGCTTCATCTCGTGCATCGTCGTCATCGACTCGGCGACCGGCAAGA
>JAEWFC010000005.1 GCA_023389035.1 Acidobacteriota bacterium | reverse complement strand
GGCTCTGTGACCGCGAGCGCCCCGATGGCCTCTCCCGCGAGGGTCGGGCGGACGAACCGGTCGACCAGGCCGGCGTCGCCGGAGGCGACGATGTGCGGCAGCGCGATGCCGTGCGTGAAGAGGCCCGCCATCAGGCCGCTCGAGGCGCCTGCCTCGAACATCGCCTCCTGCATCGCCGTGGTGTCGGCGAGGTCGCCGCCGCCGCCGCCCACCTCCTCGGGGAGGCCGACGCCCAGGAGGTCCTGGGCAGCCGCGGCGCGGTGGAGCTCGCGCGGGATGGTGCCCGCGTCCTCCCACTCGTCGAGGTACGGCGCCACCTCGCGGCGCACGAACTCGGTCGCCGACGCCCGCAGTGTCTCGCGCTCCGGACTCGACACGCCCGTCGCGGCCTGGCCCCTCGCTGTTGCGTGCTCGGTCACTGCAGCTCCTCGGGGACGGGTACACGGCGTGCCCGGACGAGCTCGCCCAACGCCTTGGCCTGGGGGTCGATCCGGGTCGACGCCGCGACGCCGAGGCCGAGCAGACCGCGGACGAGGACGTTGACGCCGCCGAGGTTCGGCAGCGGGTGGACCTCGACGTCGAGGTCCTCCGCCTCGGGGAGCAGCTCGCGGACGCGCTCGGGGGTGATCAGGTCGAGCAGCCACGCGACCCGGCGCTCCCGGAGCTCCTCGTCGCCGTCGTGCCTGACCCACAGCCCCAAGTTGGCGTCGCCGCCCTTGTCGCCGCTGCGGGCGTGCACGAACGCGCCGAGCGGCAGCAGCCGGGCCGGGCTGTGGGAGAGGCGTGGAGCCCCGCCGATCCCGCCCGGCCCGTCTCCCGCTGCACTGTCGGTGCCCGCTGGCATGGTGGAAGTCGGGGGGTCCCCGACCACCTCGCGTCGTCCGTCTGCGTGGACCACGGTGTGCTCGACGGCCGACCGCTCGACGTGCTCGGGGTGGTAGAACCCGTACGGCGTCGCCGGCGCGGGCGGTGCCGTCAGGGTGAATCCGGGGTAGGAGCCCAGGGCGAGCTCGACCAGGGGGGCGGTCAGCCCCTTGCCCGCCACCTTCGGCTCCGGGTCGAGGACGGTGCAGCGCAGCAGAGAGTACGCGCGGTCCATCAGGCCCGTGTCCGGTGCGGGGTCCGCCGAGCGCGACCAGGCGACGGTCTCCGGCCGCCGGTCGCCCCAGGCGGCCTCCAGCTGGTCGCGGACCCAGGCCTCCTTGGCGTCGAGGTCGAGGCCGGTGAGCAGCATCTCCACGCTGTTGCGCCAGCCGCCGAGCTCGTTGAGGCAGACCTTGAGCGTCGCCGGGGGCGCCTCGCCACGCACTCCGGTGATCGCCACCCGGTCGGGACCGACCTGCGCCAGCTCGATGCTCTCGAGGTGAGCGGTGACGTCGGGACCGAGGTAGCGCGTCGACTGGATCTCGTAGACCAGCTGAGCGGTGACCGTGTCGACGGTGACCGCGCCGCCGGTGCCGGCGTGCTTGGTGATCACGCTGCTGCCGTCGGCGGCGACCTCGGCGACGGGGAACCCCAGCGGCCGGTCGCGGTGCGGCAGGTCGAGGAAGCCCGAGAAGTTGCCCCCCGTGGCCTGCGTGCCGCACTCGATCACGTGCCCGGCGACGACGGCGCCGGCGAGCGCGTCGTACTCCTCCGGCGACCAGCCGTGGTGCGCCACCGCCGGCCCGACGACCAGCGAGGCATCGGTGACCCGGCCGGTGACCACGACGTCGGCGTCGGCGCCGAGCGCGGCCGCGATGCCGGAGCCACCCAGGTAGGCGTTGGCCGTGAGGGCGTCCTCCCATCGGCCGAGCGGACGCAGGTCGTCGCCCTCCACGTGGGCGATCGCGGGGTCCAGACCCAGCCCGCGGGCGACCTCGCGCAACCGTTCGGCCAGCCCGGCGGGGTTGAGGCCGCCCGCGTTGCTGACGATCCGCACCCCGCGCTCCAGCGCCAGCCCGAGGCAGTCCTCCAGCTGGGTCACGAAGGTCCGCGCGTAGCCCAGCGACGGGTCCTTCAGCGTGTCCTTGCCGAGGATCAGCATGGTCAGCTCGGCCAGGTAGTCGCCGGTCAGGACGTCGAGCTCGCCGCCCTCCAGCTGCTCCCGCATCGCCGAGAGCCGGTCACCGTAGAAGCCCGAGCAGTTCCCGATCCGCAGCGGTTCCGTCATCGTGCATCCCTCCCCGCACCGGGCGGCCCGGCGAAGGCCTGCGCGATCCTCAGCCAGTGCTCGGCGTCGTCGCCGGTCGCGACCAGGGCGGTGTCGGCGCGGTGCACGCGCTGGGTGACGAGCAGGCAGAAGTCGTGCGCCGGGCCGGTCACCGACTGGGCCGCGTCGTCGGGCCCCCAGGACCAGGTCGCGCCGCTGGGCGCGGTGAGCTCCACTCGGAAGTCGTCGGCCGGTGGCACTTCCTCGTGCACGACGTAGGCGAAGTCCCGCGTCCGCACACCCAGGTGCGCGACGTGCCGGATCCGGTCGGTCACCTCGAGCTCGACGCCGAGGGCGTCGTGCACGTCCAGGCTGTGCGCCCAGGTC
>JAEWFC010000010.1 GCA_023389035.1 Acidobacteriota bacterium | reverse complement strand
GTCGGAGTTGGCGTGGGTACGACTCCGCCGGTCAGGGTCGCGGCCTGGAGCGTGACATTGCTCCAGGCGTTGAAAGTTGTGTTTACCGTCCATTTGACCGTGAGGGTTTGTCCTGGTGAGGCAGCCTGATAGTGGAGGGTGTATATCCGGTTGCTGGTTGCCGTCGCGTTCAATACGGAAGTGTCTACATAGATCGGTGCACTTCCGTCGCTTAAGCTGGCCTCGAACCGTCCGCCGGCAGCCCAGAGTCCGACATACATCTTCAATGTCCGCGGGTTCGTGTCTGCCGGAACGGTGATCTGATACCCGCTGTTCATTCCGGTGACCCAGAGCCCTGTATCCACATTGCCCGCGGTCGGTGTAGGAGACCCGCCGGTCCAGTTGTAGTTGGTCGAGTTACCGGTGAATTGCTGTACTGTTCCGCCGCCCAGATGTGTGTAATTACTTATTTGCGGGGTCACTCCGGACTTATGATTAAAGCTCGTACCGCTCAGCCCCCAATGGGCCCAATCCGTCGTCCCCTCAGCCGATAAGTTCACCGCACCAGTCGGTGTCACGCCGCTCGCTACAGTGAGCACACCTTGTCCCGGGGAATTTACAGAGACCGTCATTTCATCGCTTGCAGCCAGAGATCCGTCGCTGGCCGTCAACCTCAGGACATACGTTCCGGGGGAGTTGAAACTAGCGGTGGTGGCGGATGAGTTCGAATCACCGAAAACCACTTGACCAGGTCCGCTCACGACACTCCACGCCGATGAAAGGCTAGGGGGTAATGGCAAACCGTCGTCTGTCACCGTTCCGGCGAGAACCGCATCAGCGGGGAACAACACGCTAGAGTCTGGGCCCGCATCGACATTTGGGGCCTGGTTTGCCGGAAGTGAATCATCGACCAGGGTCGCGGCCTGCAGAGTAATGTTTCCTATAGAATGGTAAGAACTCTCGATCGTCCAATAAATGTCCAAGACTTGTCCGGGGGAAGCGGAACGATAACTTAAGGAATAAATCGCTAAGCCGCCGCCGCTCGTCGAGAGAAGTGTTGTGTCGACAAAGGGTGACGCACTACCGTCACTAAGCATCGCAACTAGCCGCCCCCCAGCAGACCAATGTCCAACATGCAGCTTAAGAGTTCTCGGTGTCGGATCAGCCGGGACCGTTAGTCGAAATCCGTTGCCGATGCCGTAGGTAAATACACCGCTGTCGGTAAATGTGCTTGGGACAACGCTTCCATCCGTCCATGCATATGAGGTTGCATTTCCAGTGAACCGGAGAACACTTGTGTTGCCAATGTACTCGTAATCGCTTATCGACCGCGATACCGTGTTCTTATGGGTGTACGTGTCCGCATCGACGAGACCCCAATGAGCCCAGTCGGCCGAACCCTCAGAGGTAAGGTCAACCTGAGATGGAGATGAGGATCGATTACCTGATAGAGCTCCGCCTGCATTGCTGATATTAACTGTTATGCGTATATCGTCGCTTGAGGTCAGATCGCCATCTGTTGCCGTGAGACGAAGCAAATACTCTCCGGCCATGCTGAACTGCGCATTAGTTGCAAGGCTATGTTGATCACTAAAAACCACGTTCCCTGGACCGCTAACTTTGGTCCAGCTAACGTTCAAACTGCCGGGAGGGCTCGGAACTCCGTCGTCCGATGCGATCCCGGTTAGCTGTGCTGGTGCCGGCGAAAGAATCATCTGGTCGCTCCCGGCATCGACGGTCGGTGGCTGATTTGCAGGCTGCGATCCAGCCTGTGAGATCGTAAAAAGATGTCCACCAATATTGATCGTTCCAGTACGAGGACTGCCATTCGAGTTGTCCTGAACGTCGTAAGCAACCATCGAGTTGCCATTTCCCGCACCTGGGTCGGTCACGGTGATCCATGGTGTATTCGTGACGGCTGTCCAGGTTCCGCCTGTAGAAACGACATTGACCGTTCCAGGGCCGCCGCTGAATCCAATTGTTCGCGAAACTGGTGATATAGAATGTGAAAACTCGGTGCTAGCGGAGTTGTAAGTCACGCCACACGATAGAGGCTCAACTGCGACCTCAGAAAAATCTATATCCACCGACTGCCCAAATAGATCAGGCGTGATTTGCCGTTGGAAGTGGAGATGATCTCCACAACTATTGAATGATCCTCCGGTAGACCCTGTGTGGCCCTGTCGGCCGATGTAGAGCCCTTGTTCGACCACTGTCCCAACTGCCACTTGGGGCGAGTTGGTTTCCATGTGTGCGTATTTGGAGTACGTGCCATCAGCGTGTTGGATGATGAGAACGTTCCCGAGAAACGAACCGGGACAATTGGTCGCAGAGTAATCGGGACATGTTGGCTCCACCGAATTACATGTCACGGAACTTTCTGCGTAAACTACGAGTCCGCCGGCCGTCGCCATCACGTGCGATCCTACAACGGTCTTTTGGAAATCGTATGCATGACCCATGTGTCCGGCGTGAGCGGTGATGCCACAATTGCCCGGTGAAGGGAAAGACGCTCCGCCTTGCGTCATTACAGCGCTTTGCATCGGAAGCTGGTAAGTGACACTGGTGGAACCTAATACGCTCTCGCCCCCAGACCAATCGACCCACTTCAGGATCGTCTCCGAACCCGCAAACTGCCGCACGATCATTCCGTGTGAAAGGGCTTTTACCAATTGGGCATCGTCTATGACGACCGCACTATCAGCGGCATTGTCGACCAACGCCAGTTTGCCGGTTCCGCGGATACTTTCTCCAGCGATCTCAATTCGGGGGTGATGGATCTGTACTCGAAACGAGTCTTTGGCATAAAGATCAGATGAGCCAACTCCCGTCTGGAAACTAACGGAATTCGATAACTCGGGGAATCCCTCGGGTACTGACCCGTCAACTAAATTATCCTTTATGGAAACTACCCGTTTAATAAGTCGGGAGGTAGGCTCGGAAATTCTCGCCTTTTTATCGGCTGACCTGTTCCAGAATGCAAGATTCTTAAATGCTGGTTCTGGAAAGTAAGACGAAATGTCTTCAGTTACGGGTTCATTTGAGACGTCATAAAAATGGATTTTTGAGCCTGATCGGTTCCAAGCCAATATGCTGGGATAAACGCCTGATGACTGAACGACCCTACTGATCCTGTTGTTGATATCTGAGATGCCGAGTCCAAAGGAAGCATTCCCAGAAAATGTAAATGCGACCAACGCATCGTCAGCCGGTGAAAACGCTGCTTCGAGAACGACTCGGTCAGTGACCCTAAATGCTGAACCGTTTGTCAGATCTTCTAGGATCAGTTCTCCGGACGGTGAACCGTTTCTAAGGGGTGAATAGAGAAGCCGTTGCCGATCCTTTGACAGCCCAAATACCTTAAAGACGGGTTGGGAGACCCGAAGGCCGATCAAGTCGACTTGCCCCTCAGCTTCCGATACTAGAAATGCACTGCTGTTCACGGCAATAGCGTACGGAATCGGCGCTGGGCGAATGGCGTCGGGTGTATAAGCTTGCGAAACAATTGACTGTTGCTTTCTTGAATCCTCGTCGGAATGTTCTGTCCGGGTAATTGGGAGCAAGGCAAAGGAGATCGTCGAAAAAGTCAAAACCGCGAGCGTCACAACGCCGACGGTTGCTGCCACCAAACATGACCGAAACGCTACAGAGCTTTTTATTATATTTGTCATCTCAATCGGAGGCCATCGTTCAAGCGGTTTGCGCTGATGGCATGGAACGTCTAGATAGAACGACAGGATATTTATTAGGTTTTTTCACACAGATAGATCACATGGGGGTATGGCAACCAGTCGGTAACTGGATAAATTTCAATCCGTCCAAAATTCTCGGACAACAGGTCGTAGAACCGGTTCTCGTTCATAAACCACATATCGAAACTACGGGTCATGACCACATCTAACGCCCATGTGAAGGCGATCTTAGGCCAAGGGTGGGTTGTAACGTCCTTAATTACCATCCGCCCATCATTTACCAGGTGCGAAGCGCACACATCAAGCAGTATCGATTTGGACTCGTTGTCGATGTGGTGCAAAAGGTCCACCATGAAGATCGCATCGTATTCGTCATGGAGTTCCATGGCGCGGGCATTAGCGACCTCGAACCCTGCGTTAGTCAATCCAAGCCTCTTCGCGGCCTTTGTCGCCTGCTCGACCCGTTTGACGTCCAAATCCACACCGAGATAGGAGATCTCGGGATACGTTGCAGCAAGGTAACATCCGAACAACCCGAACCCACAACCAATGTCGAGAATCCGACGTTTTCCGCGTAGAGCCAGTCCGAGAATTTGCAGAATGTTAATATTTATAATCGTGAACCGGGCTTTGCAGTAGGCTCGAATGATAGTTGAGTCGTAAGCCCTTACAATGCTAGATAGAAATCGTTTGTAATCGTACGGGTTTCTGTTCAAGGCAGTTCCAGCTGTCCCAACGCGCATAGGAGTTAACCCAGCCTTTAAACTACACTTCTCGTTCGCCATCGAAAGTGCCACATCGCGATTGTCAATAGGTGTATTCGGAAGTTCGGGCGGTTTTGAGGGTACGGGTTGTCTCACGGATATTATTAAACGTTTGCTGGTCTACCTAGAAAAGTTGCTCGATCTTATTCCGGATATGGATGGCATCGCTCGGACCGGCTACGATGCGAAATCCCGTTCCAGATAATGATGGCCCGTCCAGCACCCACACCGGTCGGTCGCCGTACTCAAGAAGAAGTCGGAGTGCCACGTCCTGGTCCACTGCTAATGCATAGATTGGTCGATCTTGCGACGGCTCGACCGAGTTGTACACCATAGCCGAATCGAAATCAGGATGTAGATTGCCCCGAATCATGACTAGACCACGCCCAAACTTATCCTCACCCGTCATGTAACGGATATCTGCCTTCATTCCGCGAAAATTCTGATACTTGTCGATCGCCCGCCATGGTATGAACGTCACGAGACTTGCAACACATAAAAAAGAAAATGTTACATAAACGGCGGATTGTGCATTAAAAGATTCGGATTGCTCGATGATTTTCTCGATTCCTCTCGCCGCCAGGACGGTCAGTGGGAATATCATGAGGAACCAGTACCGAGCTCCAAAGTCTGGCCCCCCACTGAACCAATAGAAAAAGTGAGCAAAATAGATCATCATAGTGAGGGAGAGTAGGAAAAAATCTGCAGCCGCCAGTCGTTTCCAAAACAACCCAATCGAGACGATAAGCAATGATCCCATCCCCCACCCGAAGAGTTCAGTGTTAATCGAGGTAATATTTAGACTACTGTTTATCAGTGAGTCGAGAGGGCTATGTCCAGGGTTCGGGTCCAGAGCCCAACCCACTCCTCTGTCGGAGCCAAACCCCAACGAATTTGATCCGACCCCGAACTCCTTATCGAAATATTCGTTTACGGGAAACCGGAGAGGATGACCGGTAAAAAAGGTGTTGTATGCCAGTCCTAATCCTCCGAATATCAGTAAACCAACGATGAGTCCGGCGATTACGGTCCGGGTGATTGCTTTGTTCTTTATAGCGAGCATCCAAAGGCCTGTTACAAGACCGACAGACACGGCCTCTAAGGGTCGAACCAAAGATAATAGCCCGATTCCAGAACCGCATAGTAACGCCCACCTAGCTGATCCCGTTCGCATTGTTTCAATCACGCTGATCAAAGTTACGAGAACACAGGTCAACGAAAACATGTGGGTCATGTAACTCATTCCGAGAAATAAATACCAAGGAGATACAGCGAGGAGAATGGTTGCGATGTATGTAACTCGAGGCGAAAAGAGTCGTCGAAGACCTGAAAAGGAAAGAAAAATATTGCATCCCGCAAGTAGTGGGTTGACGATCCACGCCAAGCCCACAACCTCACCTATCGCAAGTACTATCGGCCAACCCGGCGGTGTCGACGGGTACCATCGATCCCCGGTTGACGCTATTAGAAATGTTTCGAACGCTTCGGGTACCGCAGGTGCGGCCATGGTCAGAGAACCGCTTGCAAAGATCTTCGCGTGTATTAAATAAGCGACCTCGTCAGGCACGTGCGGGTGACGTTCATAAGACAGGATCGATAGTGCGGCGGATGTCGCAAAAGCGAATGTCGCGAGACCGATCACTGCGACCGGAAACGATCCGATGGTCCGACTGCCGATCGTTTGAAGACGGTCGACCAAACGCATTAGGGAACCGAGCTTCTCAGCATTTGGGATCGACAAAGCTCCCGCGAGTATTGTAGAAAGAAATGTCAACTGAACGAATACCGCGAATATCCACTCCTTAGCGAGAATCCACAGATCCTTTGAGACGATGGTTGTGGAAAGGAAAAAAGTCAGGCCAATCAAAACCATCTGCCAGGGCCTGAAATTTTCGCTCACCCAACTACCAATTTCGCTTATTCGGGGGATCAAGAATGTGATAACAACGAGAGACTGAACTACTAAAAACACGAATAAACCGGTATCGAGACTGCTTTCAAAGATGTTAGGTATAGTGCGGTAATGCTGGTATCGAAGCTGCCAACCGGCATCGATTAGCTGCAGTGATACTGCTTGGCCAACCATCGCAATTGAAAACCAGATAACCGCCCTCTTCCATGTGCTCCCTATAGCGATGCCAACAAAGATCGCCGCGGCTCCGATCGAAATGGGAAGACAAACCAGACCCATCAGGTCGTTCTCTTTGTTCCGGAACAGCGGATCTACAAGCGGCCACGTAACACATGTGGCTCCAACTACAAATAGAAGAACGCGCACCACCGATCGCAAGAAGGTCGCAGAGTTACGTGATCGAGAATGGCGTTCTACGCTTCTCGAGGCGTCCTCGTGCACGCCATTAGCGACGACCTGTTCGCTTGGATCCATAACAGAAGATTCAGTAACCGACATCAATGTGGTTTCCCGTCTTAGGTTCCAATCCCGCGACCGTTAGCACGCCAGTGCCGGGCATGCGAACTTTCAGCACTTCGCCAATCGAGAGGATCGCATCGTCTGCCACCCCGGAGCCTTCCTCGGTTGCATGCGTAACGGCATACCGGCCGGCCGGTAACCCAACAATTGACACGTTTCCTGCACTTTTCGCGAGTATTACTGCTATGGCGGTCCCTTGAGGTGTTACGAACGCTACCGGGGAAATTGACGAAACTGTCGATTCCGCCCCGACACGAGTTGACCCGGAACGAACATAGTGGAAAAACTGCCGTAGGTATTTCGCACGATCAGATAAGATTGGAGTGTGATCGGGCTCGCCGTTGGAAACGAGCATGAAATACTGAGCACCGTTATCGGGCTCATCGGGAAATGCAAGCGTGTACTGTTCCCAAGCGGATACGTTGCCGATCGTAAGGTCCTCGTGAAGGGTGATGTGGTCGGCACCGATCCATTCGAGCATGGAAGTCTTCTTCCCAAATTTTTCCGCCTTTTCAGCAAGTTTGGTCAGTGACGCAGTCGAGACGCCGCGGTACCGGTGGTATGAAAACTCCGATATGTGGTCTACCGCCCCCGGAACAGTTGCGATCTCGTCGATCATCGTTACCGCGCGCTGCATGCTCGTCGTTGAGGGCGCAATAAAGTCTGGCGTGAATCCTTCATCTCGCAGTAACACCGCAGTTCTTTTGATCGCTTCGCCGATGTCTTTGCCAGCCCACCTCGTATTGTCAGGCTCAAGAATGACTCCGATCGCATCAGGCGTAAACCCGTACTTACCCTGCATATGTCTGAAAAATGCAAGCATAAATTCGGCGTACTCAGCGGGTTCCTCATTGTGCCGCAAGGAAGTTCCTGCACTTTCCGAAAAATCAACAAATGTTAGGTTCAGGTATAACGACTCGCCGCGGTTGGCTAACAAAGTCCGGATCGGAATAACCACACTTTCAATTGTTCGATCCGTCTCGCTAAACTTAAACCCAGACGGGTCGAGGACTGAGGGATCGCCATTGTCGTCAACCGCTTCATACCTCACTTCCTTAAACCGATCCTCGGTTATTCGTCCAGCTCGTAATTCCGTGTAATAATCAACTGGATTTTCCTGACCGCTCCTGATTTCAAGCCTCAAACGGTTTATCCCTAGGTCGTTAACCGCCATCTCGAAAAGACGGTCACGATACCCTTTGAAACCGGCCGACGCGTCTTGCCCGGCTTGGGCGACCGCTTCCCAACCGTTGATGGTTTGGAATCGACGATCAAGATGGACTGTGACCGTGCCGTCTTGTTCACGGTATCGATCGCAGCCTATGACGCAGAATGCCAGGATCAGGCAAGCAGCGATTCTGAGAATGTTTTCGGGAATTTCAGTCTTCAACAACGTGTTTTGTAAACTCCAGCCGGTAGTCGGCCCATTTCTTAGCGTTGAACACCCCTGCGGGTGATAAGCAGTCGACCGCGGCATATGCCATCGCAAGAGCGTGATGGGTGTTATCGTGAGCAAATAGGCCCTGTCGCCCGAATGTTAATACCCCATCTAAACTGTCAGCCCATTTATCCTGAACATCGAAATGAGTCTCATACCCGGCCCGGTAGATCGGATACGCGTACGGCAACCGCTTTGTGACTATGCCGGCGATGTCTCCTTGGATCGATAGCTCGCAAGCATCTAACGAGTTGCGGACGATGGTTGCCAGTTCCTGATCAGTTGCACGCCAGATGTCATCGCCTACTTTACATGGCAGTTCACCACATAGAACCGTTTTCCCTACCGGCTCGCCCGCTCCCCGGTAGTTTTTCGGTTCCGATAACCGAGTCAGCGCCACATTTGCACCCGGAAAATAATGGGCATCGTAGGGTGTCCATTGGTCCTGATTTAGAACGAGGTAAATTAGAACCATTGCCCGATAGTCGAGATTCTTTGCTGCATCAATCACTTCGGCCGGTGCCTTCGGTGTGGTTACTCGCGCCAGGACCGGAATCGGAAGTGTCGACCACACCACATCCGCCTCGATGCGCCTCAATTCGCCATGTTGCTCGAAGAGGACCGCCTTGCGGTCACCGACCTCAACGCCGGTGACTGGAGACCCAAGCCGAATCTCGACACCTTCGGATAGGGCGGCAGCTGCTAAAGACTCACTGATCTGTCCGAAGCCACGCATCGGGTAAAGGAAGCGGCCCGTTTCGGGTGCCCGTAGGCCTGGAAGAATCGATAGAGTCTTTTTTATTACTTTGCTCAAGGACCCTGCCGATACTCGTCGACGGGCCTGGGTAGCGGAAAGTTGTTCTGGGGGTAAACCCCATATTTTCTCCGCATATGGAAAATAGAAATCGCGACAAATCGTTTGCCCGAGGCCTTTTTCAAGAACTCCTGTGAATGTCTCGGCTTGGTTTCCATTATTTCGAGTCGGATTCAGGCGTTTAATAGCGTCGACAGCAACTCCGGCCGAAAACGATACTGGCAGGTGTAATGCAAGATCCTGAGGTTTTAAAGGGAAGTGCAGCCACCGACCCTTCATGCGGATGCGGCCGTGACGCGGTCGGTTCAATAGGTCGTCGCCAAGAAGTCCCTTCAAGTCGGCTAATATAGCGGGATCACACGCGGGATGAAGCCTGTGACTCCCGTAATCCACAGGTATACCGGCAATTTCGAAGCTTCCGGCGTTGCCGCCTACTGCTTCTTCCCGCTCAAGAACGACGACCTCGGCTTTATTTTGACGGGCCAGTTGCCATGCAGCTCCCAGACCGGCAGGTCCCGCTCCGAGAATTACTATCCTTATTTCGGACATTTAATAGACGAAGGGAATGAAACGTTTAGAGCTTCGGCAATATGCCTGGTACCCGATTAGATTTTTCAGCAACATCCGCTCTTCTTTGATCGCCATGTACAGGACCACCGGGGTGAGTAAGAGAATACCCATCACGAGCCAAGAATTGAGGGCGAGTTGCAGCCCCAACAGTAATAGCATGTCACCGACGTATATCGGATGACGGACAAACGAGTAAATTCCCTTAGCAACAACGGTTTGGGTCTGGAGAACCTGACCAGTTTCAATGTTCGCCCAATTGTCCCCAAGTTGGACTCGCGCCGCGACGGCGATAAGTAATCCCGCAGTGAAGATCGATACGCCTACGATCCGGATCAAAACGGGGTCCGCTGAGATCGGGAATAGATCGGGGTAGAAAACCTGAATAATCACAGCGACGAGCAACGCGACTTTAAGTGCTTTGATAAAACGAAGTGTTAATGAACGCCGTTCAACCGGCTTCTCCGAGGCTTTTCCCCTCAATACTTCCCAGATGACCTTGTGAAAAACCAGGCCTGCTATTAAATAAATTTGCAAATACAGCATGTATGACATCGGCGGCTATTTGCGCAAGGGGGCTACCGCTAAAGGCTTAAGCGCGGGAGATTCGTCACTGAACTCTTGGTATTCCTTTGGTCTGACGCCAAGTGCGGCATATTGATTAAATCTACCCAGCCGAGTAGCGACAGCATCGCCAAGCATTCCCGTAAGCACCATTGTCAGAGCACTAACAAATGCAAGGATGGCAGATGCCGATATATTAGGATCTCGCGTCATATCAAAAACGGATTTAAGCACTCCGTACGTGATGCACATGATCGCTAACGGGATAAACACTCTGAGCGGCCGGAAGAGCATCGCGACGCGAAAGATGAGAATTGCGAAACTGCCCGCGTCCCATGGCACTATCTTCGATTTACCCTGGCGTTTACGGTAGTTTATTGGCAGATAGACTACCGCATATTTATCGCAGAGTAGTGCGAGAGTGATCGTCGTCGTGAAACTAAATTGGTCGGATAGGATCGCGAAATACTGCATCGCAACGTCGCGACGGAAGACTCGAAGGCCGCTATTGAGGTCGGGAATCCTGGTATTAGCAACATAATTCGCCATAACCCGAAGGATCCATTTTGCCGGCATCCGCGAAATAGGTATATGGACGTCTGCGCCGGTCCGGGAGCCGACGACCATATCAGCATGCTCCAGTTCCTTCAGCATTTCCACCAGGTAATCTGCCGGGTATGTCCCGTCTGCGTCAGTGATAGCGATTATCTCGAATGATGCAGCTAGAATTCCCGTTTTCAGCGACGCACCGTAGCCGCGATTGCTTCGGTGCTGGATGACCCGTGCACCGGCTTTTTTCGCCTCTTTCGCAGTGAAGTCATTAGAGCCATCGTCCACGACGATTATTTCAGCCGTGACGTCCGTTGCCGCGAAAAGTTTCTGCAGTTCGAGGACTGTTTCGCGAACGGATTGTTCTTCGTTGAACGCCGGAATAACTATACTGACATGCTTTATAGATCGATCCTCGATCGATTGATCTAACGCACCGTTATCAGCCAAACTGTTCTTCGAATTAAACGGCAAAGTCTTCGCTTTCTTACTGGTCTTATACTGCATCATCGGCTCCTCACCTGTCTTTTCGTTTCTGACATACGTAAACCTCACCGCCGTTCAGCGTCCCCGGAAAGATCCTCACCACCTCGTAATCTCGTTCGATCGCTGTCCACAGATCTGGTCGAAACGCCCTGATCTCTATCGGCAATGTGTAAACCAACCAAATAGTTTCGTTCGAGGACGCATGGAGATCCTCTAACTCGTGATCGGTGGCTATGACCGGCCAATACGGAGTTAAGTAGCTACCATATACAACACCTGCAAGGCGGACTGCCACGATCTTGTCGCCATTTGCGGAACGCCGCTCAACAAATTCTTTCGCTCCGGAGAAATCCTGTTTGGGCAAAGCGTAGTTCTTAGGTACCGTAACCAGCGAGGCGATGATAAGCACGAGCGAAAATGACACCCCGAGCCCCGTTGCGAGTGCCGAACGGTCCCGGATTGTCTGGAGGAGTCTCGGAAGTTGTATGGCTCCGTTGATAACGATCAGCAATCCGAAGCCCATACAGAAAAAAAAGAAGCGGGGCCAAAGATTATGACCCAAAATAAGCATCGTTGCGGCTGATAGGACGGCCGGGAGAACCATTGCCAATCCAGCACGGCGATCGATCTTATATAGTGAGAGCCATCCAAACGCAACGAAGGCGCCGCCGATCAATACAAAAGCAAGCCCCGCAAAACCCACACTTAAGCTCTGGATGCTTTCGGTGACGACCCATAAGGGATTTGTCCATTCGGAGTTCGCGGACTCTTCGTGAAGCCCAACCGCAAGGAATTCAGGCAGGGCCAAGGCATAGAGCTGGAGGGTGACCGTGACACTTAGTGTCCATGTTAGGAACGGCCGCAGGCCGGCAATGCGTTCGCGTGAGGACGCCGTTTCATCACCACTCAACTTAGGAGCCGCGAGGAACAGTATATGCAGAATCCCGTGAGCCGCAACCACGAACGCCATAGTTGGGTGAACCCACATCCCGAATACGATCGAAACTCCATAAAGGCTCCACCAAAGCCACTCGTTCGAACCAAGAGCCTTAGACCAGGCCCACGTCGCTAGCAGTGTGAACATTAATAGACCGGTGTACCCGCGTGCATTTTGTGAAAACCAAACGTGATGGTATGACACCGTCATTAGAGCACTTCCGAGCAGCGCTTCTTTAGTTCCAAGAAGATGCCTGCAGAGAAAAAAGAAAGCCCAAATGCTTCCAACCCCAAATAGCACGGACGGAAGCCGGATGGCCCAGGGACTTTCTCCGAACCAATTTGTTGAGGCGTGAGCCAGGATTGAGTACAGCATATGCTGATTCTGGCTCGGAAAACTCGTTAAGATCTCTCCAAAGGGCTTTCGAACAAAATCAAGCAGGGTTAGCACCTCATCGATCCAGAGGTCGGTATTAAGATTCCAGAGCCGTAACCCTACCCCGACTGCACTTAGAGTAATAAGTGTACCGAGAATTGGTAGTGTAATTCTCTTAGGATCGTTGTCTCTAGATAGACGGTTGAGTTCTCTAGCCGTTGAAGGCTTCATGACCGCTGCAAACAAGACCAGGATCGCACCGTGAAAAGCCGCGAGCACTCGGAAAAGGGACGGACCCCAACTCAGATCGAAATTCGCATCTCCCCGGAGGATCCACGAGTAGCTACTGTTAGGTACCGTTGCCGCTAAGAGTATGAGCGCGAATCCTACTGCGCCTATGGCCATGCGGGTTACCGGGTGCGATACTTGCTTCAAGTGACCTGAACCTCCGGACTTTTCGAATTTACGTTCCAAAGAAGCCAGATCACGGTGCCAGTCAATAAGAAAAGCGGTAGTGGAGATGCATCTGTTACGAACCCCATTCGCTCAAACGTAGTTAACCAAGGCAGTCTAAAACCCTCGAGGGTAACATGCTTAACGGACTCGATAACACCTAAGCCCTGCTCGACGTCGCGATACATTGCAAGACACCATGACCAGTATGTGGCGGTGACTCCGAGAAATACCGCTACAATTCGAGGAATATGTAGAAGTGCATTTGCCGCGAGCAGAAATAGGAACGGTACTACCGGAACTATATGCCGGACACCTGTGTTGAACTGCATGCGTCCATATTGATTGGCTGCACAGAATAAGAAGAAGCAAACGATAAATGCTAGAACAAATGCAAGTTCGCGTTCATGCAGCATTCTGGTGCTCCTCTTGGCCCACGTCGGTGCCAGAAAAGCCAGGAGCAGGAGGGGCGAGGACGTGAAAAGCCCAAACTTGACGCCAAAGGCCGTTTCATAAAGCAGATCCGCCTGCGGGATCGAGAATCCCCGGTACCCCATATCCGTAAAGTTCGCGGCCGGCATGTAGCTTTGTGCTGGCAGTATCGGGTTTCCAAAGGCGGTCCACTGATAGGTCATCAACACCATCGCACAAGCGGCCAGGCCGCCGAAGAACTTCGCGATATCGGCAAAAGATCGATCGTCGTCTGCTTCGCCGTACCAGATCGATATTGCGTAACTGGAGATGACTGCTACTGCGACAAGGCCGCTATAGTCCAGGACGACGGTCCATCCGCAGCATAATCCGGCTAACAGATAGTTGGGCTTACGCGACGCTGGATTCGACCAAGGCTTCCACAGCAACGCGAAAGAGAAAAGCGCAAAACTAGCCATTAGAACATTCTGATTGAGTTGAGCCGTCCTGAAAAAAATGGGGGTCGCGAAGGCGTAGAGAAACGTGAGGAACACGGCAGAACCACGGTTTTGGGTTAAGCTAAACAAAATCCAGAACATGACTACCGCTCCCAACGCTGAGATCGGTGCCATCACGAGCGACTGCATTATCCCAGCCGCAATACCAAATTTGACGTCGAGCCCGCGCTCTCTGGACCTTGCGTAGAATTCCTGAGCTAGGGGGTAGATGGTATCGAACTTCGGAGGCTCAGACCGTTGTTCGAGCGAACGGGCGATCTGCACCCTTTCGACGACCCGATCGGTCACCGGTTTCAGAAAAAAGTACGGGACCGCTGCCAAGATCGACGCCCCAGGATTATTATTGATGAACGAACCACGTCCGGGAATTTCAAATATATCGTGATGCAGACCCGAATATTCCGAGACATCAAAGCTGAAATTATCGGCAAGGGCAATAGCGGGAAATATTTCACGAACCGTGTTTGTTGCGAAGTGGAGGGCAAATATCATCCAGCATGTGATAAAAATGCGGATCGCAATCCCGCGTTCGATGCCATGGTATTGGTCAACATTTCCCACCATTATGGTAACTGGAGCTGGCGATCCAGCTGGGGATTCATTCCGCAGGTCATGCTAACGGGAAGTCCCAACTAACGTGTTAAGGCTCGCCCGGTCGACAGTGACAACGCGCGATGTCTTGAAGACGGAATTTCTTGCGAAGAGCACAGAGCCGAACAGTATTAAAATCTCTGCTGCGAACAAAACGGCTCCCGCTCCACTAATTCCCCAGTTGATATAGCCGACCGGCAGCAATGTAATCGCGAATATTGAACCAAGTGCCATCGCAAGCATCTCTTGTCCTTGGCGACCCGCGGCTATAAGTCCGAATCGGTAGTGGCCGTTAACAGCTGCCAAGACACATGCTCCCGCCATCCACTGCAGAGCAACCGCTCCGGGTAGGAAATTTGCACCGTAAGCCGTCGTGATCAACATCGGTGCAGTGGCTATCCAGAAAGCCCCCGCGATCGTCGCAGTGATTGATACAAGTTTTATTGACCGGTTGATCAGAGCGGAGAGATGCTCATCTCCTGATTGCCATGCCCGCGACATCGAGGGCAATAGGTTATAGAAGTAAAGCCAAACGAACGTGTGAACCGCTACATAGATCCTCATCGCACCTGCGAAGTAACCGACATCCGTTGGGTTGGCCACAAGACCGATAACGAAAACCGCTCCAAACATCTTGGAAACCCAGAGTAGTTGACTCATGCCGATCGGGGCCGCTTCCCAGAATGATCGAAAAGAGAATTTGGGTTTGACAAGTACCCGACCCCCGAATCGCGTCTTGAAGACCGTCACTGAAAAGATAGCCGCTGTCGCGACCGCAAGAACTTCTGCTGCGCCTACCCAAACCAGATCTTCCCCGCTTTGCACGAATACGAAGACCGCGATGACGAAAACGGACTGTCGGATGATCTGAGCAATAGCAACCAAGTGCATTTGGTCATGACCTTGGAATACCCACTGGAGTACCAAAGGGAGAAACCAGAGACTTAGGCCGAAAACTATCAGCAGCAGCTGGACCGCAGGTTCGCGAACAAATACTAAGGCGAACGAGGTTATCGAAACGAATCCAAGCGCCGCGAGTAAAACACGAGCCGTCAACACCTCCGTGACTATTCGCTGCGTTTCAGAAGGCGATCGAGCGATCTCACGGGCTCCAAACGAGCTGAAGCCCTGGTCGACCAATAAACTCATACAAAGCAGCACGGTTCCTGCCCATTCAATATATCCAAACCCTGCAGGCCCGAGCAGGCGGGCAATGTAGGCGTAAGCTGCAAAAGTGATAGCCTTCGAGATTGCTTCTGCCAACGTAAGCGATGCGAAGTTTTTTAGCAACACGTTCTTAGTCTGTGACTGCTTCAGCGTGTCCGTCGTCGGGGGCCATCGACGGTGGGGTAATTGATAGTCGAACCGGGTTTGACGTAGACGTTATATAGCCTTCCATCTCACCAATTCCCCAGCCCACTAACAGGACGAGAACGTATGGCACGACACGCAAAAACTTCACCATCGAGATGCGCTGTCGAAGCATGTGCCGCAAAACACGTGAAAACATTAATGCAGGCAACAAAACTGCCCCCAGAGCGAAAGCTGCCCGTTTCTCGATTGTCACCGTATTTGCCCTCGTTTCTGCGAATACGCGTCCCCACTCGGTCCTCTCTACAAACGCATTATAAAGGCTTACGGCTGGTCTCTTCTCGGTCACGATCGGCCGATTGTCCAGAAAAAGTTCAAAACCAAGTCCCTGGAGCGCCCAGTGAACTGTAGTTTCATGGTACGCGGCCCACCATAGATGCCTTGTCAGCTCTAGAGCTTCGCGTTTATATGCAACGTTTACATCCGAGACGTAGGATACTCGACCACTTTCGAAGGGTAATCCGTATCGACCAAAGTCGCAGTAGTAGATCGCAGAATTAAGAGGGTGATTCGATCCATCGAGGATCGGCCCACCAATCACGAGGAAGTCTTGTTTGTGGGCCTCAAGCACCTTCTCCACCCAATCGGCTGCTGGAACAGCGTGGTCTTCTGTCATCGCGACTAACCGTCCACGGCTGATGCGAAGACCTGCGGCACGACGTTGGTCGTAATGACGGTGCTCAACATCGAATTCCTTGGCCTCCTCAGCTTCGGACAAATGGAAATCGACCATTTCGAACTCCGTTGAAAGATCGCTAACCTGAAGCGACCACCGGTCATAGGGCACGATGATCTCAACATCGTTCCTCGCCGCGACCTGAGCCACCAAGGCTGATAACGTGCGTCGAAGACAGTTCGAGCCCCCGACTACCGTAATGATGATCGAGAGGGCTATGTCTTCAGTTTTTTCGTTATTGGAGGCTACGATATCAGCTAGTATTTTTCAGCAGTTAATGGGGCATCAGACTGCATTTGCGAGCGCAAATAGCTGCACAGGCCAATAAATGTCCGGTGATACCCAAACAGGGAAGCCACAATGCGGCGCAACTATGTTCTTAATCTAAGGGTAACTAAGGAATAGAGTCTATGGCATCAACCCGCCTCGTTGCATCATACGAACCGCTAATTTTCCGTTTAGCGCTTTGTCCAGTCGTCCACCAAGGAAATGTGTCTTGTGACCATCTCGAACGAGACGTGCAAAACACCGCCTTGTAGGAGCAGGCAATAAGAAAGCGGCGATCCCAACGGATCGCCGCTATGACTACTGTGAATATTGGCTCCGCAGGTAAGACTCGAACTTACAACCCTTCGGTTAACAGCCGAATGCTCTGCCATTGAGCTACTGCGGAATGTGATAGGCCACCGTGCGGAGGCGAACCTAAAGATTAGGAATTATGCCTGATATTGTCAAGTTTCGATGTTGGTAACCAGCGAAACAGAGGATGTTTTTATAACGGCGGGCCATAGACTATGATTTGGTGCATCGGGAGGTTTGCACGAAGATGGCAAAGGCTGAACTAAAGACACGTGAAACGGATGCAAGCGTAAGCGAATTCGTGGACTCGGTTGAAAACGAGACGCGTCGTTCCGATGCTCAGGAACTGGTTAAGATCTTTTCGAAGATCACCGGCGAGGAGCCTCGAATGTGGGGTACGGCGATAATCGGCTTCGGCCGAACGATGCTGAAATACGCGTCGGGCCGTGAGCTTGAATGGCCGCGTGTGGCTTTTAGCCCTCGAAAAGCCAATACGACGCTTTATCTGACACTAGACATTTCCGAGTTCGAATCTCTGCTCGCGGATCTAGGTCCGCATACTACTGGCGTCTGCTGTCTTTACATTAAACGGCTGAGCGACGTCAACGGAAAAGTGCTTCAGAAGCTGATCCGTACCGCATATCGCCAGTCGGCCTGAAGGCGACGTCCGATACCTGCTAACGTGCGGATAACTCGCTCTCTGGGTTATCATTATGCAGATATGTTTTGCAGCAAATGCGGACAGAACAACTCTGAGGACGCAGTCTATTGCAAGAAATGCGGCGAGCTATTGGAGCCCGAGACGGAAACCCGTGTTGCAACGAGACCCTCGCCCTCACGGAACGTTGTAACACAGCCGATAGCCTCACCGCTAACAAACGACGTTAACGACAGCGAAAAGATCTTCTCGATCACGCCAACTGTTAAGTTCGTGATGCTCGGATACGCTATTACCGTGATCGCGGCATTCGTTCTCGTTGCCCTTCTGAGTATGTTGTTTGGCATTCCGCCCGTCGTCGGTGTGATCGTTGGGATGGCACTTCTTTTGATCCCCGTCTTTTACCATATCCGCAAGAAATTGGTCCGATACACGTTGACGGACACCACGATCGAGATCGATCGCGGCCTCGTGTCCAGAACTACCCAAAACATACCGCTCCGACGCGTGCAAGATGTAACCGTTACCTCTACCCTGATACAGCGGATGTTAGGGTACGGTGATATACGGGTGGACAACGCAAGTGAGTATGCGGGAATGGTTATATTGGACGATATCGATTCGCCCAAGAAATATGCGGATCTGATATTGCGACAGATGCGGCGTCTGGATCGATGAGCCTCTTAGACCCGGGCGACATTCTTCAAAGTTATTATGAGAACGATAGTTATAACCGGCGGAGCCGGATTTATTGGTTCTGCATTTGTAAGGATGGTTGTTAGCGAGCGACCAGACGTCCGGATAGTAAACATTGACTCGCTGACCTATGCGGGGAATGTCGAAAACCTTGCTGGAATCGATCCTTCGCGCCACCTTTTCGTTAAGGCAGATATTTGCGATCCGGAGGCTGTCATGGAAGCAATTCCAGCGGGTTGTGACGCTGTCTTCAATTTCGCTGCCGAATCACACGTAGATCGCAGTATCACGTCTGCCGGTGAGTTTTTGCGAACCAATGTTATCGGCACCCAGGTGCTGCTCGACGGGGCTCGGGCGAGAGGCGTTGGACGTTTCGTGCAGATATCAACCGATGAGGTGATGGGAAGCCTTCCAGACGACGGCGGTGAGTACTTTACGGAAGACTCCATTCTACAGCCGAATTCGCCTTACGCCGCCTCAAAAGCAGCGGCTGAGTTCGTAGTTCGTGCCGCTCGGGAAACTCACGGTGTCGACACAGTGATCACACGTTGCGGCAACAACTATGGACCGCGACAGTTTCCTGAGAAGCTGATCCCGTTAATGATCGCAAATGCACAGAATGACGAGCCGCTTCCGGTTTACGGAGACGGCCGAAACGTTCGTGACTGGATCTATGTTGACGACCATTGCCGGGCTATTTGGCTTGCTTACGAAAAGGGTGGATCGGGCGAGGCTTATAATATCGGTGCTAGGAACGAGCGCGAAAACATCCAGGTTGTGAAAACACTGCTCGACGCTCTTGGAAAGCCGCACTCTTTGATCAAGTTCGTTGAGGATCGGCTCGGACACGACCGGCGCTATGCCATCGACCCTACAAAGGCCGAAACCGAGCTCGGTTGGAAGCCTAGGATAACGTGGGAAGAAGGTTTATCAGAGACCATAAGGTGGTATCGTGAAAACCAAACATGGGTAGATCATATTCGCAGCGGTGACTATCGCGACTATTATGATGCGATGTATGCAGGTCGTCTCGAGAATGCGGCAAGCGGCGAATGAGAGTATTTCTAACAGGGTCACAAGGAATGGTAGCCCGGGCGGCGATCGCACATTGTCGATCGCAAGGCGACGATGTCCTCGGGCTGTCACGGAGTGATCTCGATATCGCGGACCGGGAGGCGGTGGCGTATTCGCTCGAACGTTTTCACCCGGACGTCGTGATGAATTGTGCGGCCTATACAAACGTTGACGGGGCTGAGACGAATGTTGATGCGAGCTATGCGGCAAATGCGACCGGGCCCGAGAATCTGGCGGCAGAATGCCGCAAATTGGGAGCGAAGTTCATAACGATCTCTACCGATTACGTTTTTGGCGGTGAGCATGATCGCTACTATGACGAGCGGTCGGATCCGCATCCGCTGGGTGTGTACGCGAAATCGAAATTAGAGGGAGAGGGGCGCTCTCAGGCAGCAAACCCGGACACCTTAGTCGTCCGCTCGGGGTGGATCTTTGGCCCCGGCGGGACTAACTTTTTGAGCGTGATGCCGGAGTTGCTAAGGCAGGGAAAGCGATTGACCGCTGTAAGTGATTCACTCGGCACTCCCACGTACGCAGTTGATCTGGTAGCTCGAATGCGCGAACTCGCAGCCTTGGAAGTTAGCGGGATCGTCCACGTTACGAACGCCGGGGAAGGCACCACCTATTTTGGCTATGGCCAAAAGGTGTGTGAGCTACTGGACGTCGATCCGGAGCTGCTTTCGCCGGTAACTGACGCGGAATTAAAAAGGCCGGCGCAACGGCCGGCCAATTCAAAACTAGTTTCGATACGAGCAGAGTCTCTCGGACTGCAACCTTTGCCACACTGGGAAGACGCGTTAGCCCGATTTCTTAATTCACGATGATCACTGCCTTCGGTGGTCGGTCGTTTCAACCTCATCCATAAACGGCGTCGAAGTATCGTCATTCCCACGTTTATAGTAGTCGTAATATCCCGAGCCGTAATACTCATATTCCACTGATCCGGACTTGATGCCGTTCAGTACGACGCCATAAATCCGGGCTCCCATGTTCGCAAGTCGCTGCTTGAAGCGGCGGATCAGGTGCATTGAACTCTTACCTGCCATCGCCACCAGTACAACTCCATCGACAAGCGTCGCCAGAATCGCCGCGTCCGTGAACGAGATCGCGGGGGGTGAATCCACGATGATGTGCTTGTAGCGTCCGCGTAGGAACTGCAGAAGGTTCTTCATCTCATTCGAGCTGAGAAGTTCTGCCGGGTTCGGGGGTATCGGACCGCTGGTTATCACCTTCAACCGAGGAAGTCCGGGATACGTTTTGATCAGATTTTCGGTCCTTCGCTCGCCAGACAGATAATTGGTCAGTCCGGTGCTGTTGTCCATTCCGAAATGGCTGTGAAGCCGCGGCCGCCGTAGGTCACAATCGATGATCACAACATCGGTGTCTGCCTGTGCGAGTGTGACCGCAGTATTGATAGCAGTGGTCGTCTTGCCCTCACTTGGCTGCGATGAGGTGATCAATATGGTTTGAGGCGGTTTTCCTGCCGATGAAAATAGTAACGAAGTGCGCAAGTGTCGGTAAGCCTCAGCCATCGGTGAATTTCTTTCGTCCAGTGTCACGAGGCTGGATCCCATCCCGTTACCGCCGGGAGCCGGATTTGCTGCCGCTAGTTTAAGGCGCTTCTTTTCCGCATCGATGTAGTGCGGGATGAGGGCAAGCGTGGGCAATCCGAGATGGCGACTGATATCGTCGGACGATTTAACTGAATCATCGAGGTAATCGAGAAGGAACGCCAGTCCGATGCCCGCCGCAAGAGCGAGAAGCATCGCTACTATGACATTTCGTGATCGGTTTGGGCCGGTCTTTCTGGCAAACTCCGCCTGACTTGCGATCTTGATATTGTCCGGTGCTTCGGTCTGTACAGCGAGCTGTTGTTCCTTCAACCGCTGCGTGTAGGTGCCCAATAGACCGCGATTCGTATCGATCTGCTGTTTGAGCGAGGTAAGCTGTGTCTGAGCTTGCCCCTGTTCATTCGAAATCGCGGATTCACGCTCATAGGCGGCCTGTGCCTGAGCCTCTTCGCGACGTTTTGCTTCCATCTGAGAGCGAAGAGCAACCAAGGCGCCGGAGACTGCGTCTTTCTCGATCTTACGCTGGTCGCGGTCGATGATGCCCATCACCTCTTTCTCGGTGTTGGCGCGCGCGACCTTTATCGATTCGATACGAGCGATGAGCGCGACCATTTCCGGATGCTCATCGGTGTATTTTGTACTGTCAGCCTGTCGCTTAGTTTCGAGTTCTTGGATCTGTTTATCTAGGTTCCGGATGTCGTCCTGCAGCTTTGCTCGACGCTCAGTGTTGAGCCTAACAGTATCTTGATAGATCTTATTTTCGTAAAGGTCCGGAAGATTAGATGCCTCGCCTCGAGCATTCGCAGCGACAGCGGCGTTGTAACGTCCCTCAAGCTGTCTCCTCGCCTCAAGCGCTTTGAGCCATGTTTCGCTTAGGGAGCCTAGACGGCTGGCGGCCAGTTCCTCACCCTTTTCAGCAAGCGCGAGACCTGAGTCCTTTCGTTTAGCGATTAGTTGCGATTCCTGATCGTCGATAGTCTTTTGCAGATCGTCAATAGACGACTCCAGATCCGCGACTGATCGCTTCATCCCCAGCGTTTCGCGTTCCGCGTCCTTTCGCTTGAAAAGCTCTGCCGCCTTGTTTGCAACAATAGGAGCAAGCTTCTGATGGGTCGATTGGACGCTCACCATCACGAGGTTGGTCCGCTCGAGTTGCTGAGCGCTTAAAGTGAATTTGTTCGCATACGCCGAAGCGCGAGCTTCTTCCTCAGGCGTTAGGCGGATCTCAGGAGCCGTTCCGGTCACCGGATCGACTTCCGTAATAACGGGGATAACGGGCACAGGGGCTTCGTCGTTTTTCTCACCCGCAAATACCGAGGTGAAAACGCTTCCGAAGCCCTTATT
This sequence comes from Acidobacteriota bacterium, assembly GCA_023389035.1. Classification (GTDB taxonomy): domain Bacteria; phylum Acidobacteriota; class Blastocatellia; order Pyrinomonadales; family Pyrinomonadaceae; genus OLB17. The sequence goes on along the minus strand of JAEWFC010000010.1, from coordinate 199,066 downwards.
TTCGTTTGCGAAAAGATTAGGGTCTTTGTAGAGGCCGAGCTCAATAATGACCTCTTTCATCAATTCATTATTTGAGAGCAGTTGGATCTGGGTATTGTAGTAATTTACGTCGTTGCCAAAGTTGATATTTATCGCATCTTTCGAGGTGACACGAGGCTTTCGCGGTTCGATCAGCATCTCCATCGTCGCCACGTACTGGTTCGGTTGACGGAGCATATAGAGAGCAGACACGATGGTCGCAAGGACGGTCAGTGCAACTATCAGCGGAAGCCGTTTGTATACGATATTGAAATACTGGCGAATGGTCTTCCGGCCATCGGCTGAGTCCTCGTCGAAATAAGCCGAGTAACTCGGGGGATACTCATTACTAATACTGCGGATCTCACCACCCGATCGGGGGACCGACGCTAACCTTGAATCTTGTTCCATACTGCAAAAACTGACTTCGCGACGAAGCATCAAAAAACACTGAGCAAACAGGATTTATACCATACTTGACCCGTATATACACGGAATTTCGGCCGTTCGCCTGACTGGGAACGTCCCGGACGGATCTTGGAACTCTTATCCATCGGAAAACCACTCTCACGCCCAACGCCTTCGTTTTGTGGCCGTTGCCAACGAAATGCTATATTAAAAGATTGGCGATAGGACGTATTTTGTACCTATAAATAGTAATATGAACGCATTTTCCGAAACGGGCGAGCACTCCGAAAACTACGATTTCGAACTCGGCATTCCTGGTTTTAGCTACTCAGACCTGTTTGATGCAGCAAAGTTGCGGGAGCTTGCCGAAAAGTTTTATGCGGAAGTTGTCGAACAGCAGCCGGTCCTTGGCAACGCGCTGATCAAGTACATCGAAACTCACGGTCACGGCTACGAAAAACGAGTCGAATCTAAGATCCTAACGGACGCCGCTCCTTTTCTTTCCGATTTCGTTGCACGGATGTTCAAGATCACGGGCGAGAGGGTTGATCTTGAGACGACGATCCTGGAACAGAACCCGATCTGGAAGTACAAATTCTTTGTACAGCGCAGGGCGATAAAGAAGTATAAGTCGCTCGATGATCTCTCCGCGGTAAATGAAGTCGAGCTTGACGAAGCCGTTCGCCAGCTTAGGACGTCGGTTTTCGATGATACGCTAGTGTTTGACGAAGAGCTCGGGGTGTCGTGGATGACGGCCTTGCTGGTCGCGGCAGAGGAAGAACTCACGAAAACTGAGGACCGGTCTCCAGCAACCACTAAAGCAGTCGAGGCAATAAAGAAAGGATTCGATTCTTTGCGGGATAAAGCCTTTGGGAAAGTATTTAGCGAAGCGATACTGGAGATCGACGGGACCGGCGATCTGCTTCAAGTCAAAGCAGCTTTGCAGATCATCGAGCAGTGGTCTGCTCTGCATTTCTACAAAAAGGACCGGAAGTGGGCCGCGTTCAAAGTGCCGCATGCGCTGGATTACCAGAATCTGGTGCACCTTATCCATCCGGAACCCAAACTACCGAACGTGATGCGGGGCCGGGACGAGGAAATGCGTCGCCGTGTGGGCTTTAAGCTAACGGACGACCGGGGGACGATGCGTGACGCTCTGTACGAGATCGATTACTGCATGATCTGTCACGAGCGATCGAAGGACGCTTGCTCCACGGGCCTTCGCGAACCTGACGGAACGCCAAAACGAAACCCTCTTGGTATCAAGACCGAGGGCTGTCCGCTTGACGAAAAAATATCCGAGATGCACCTGCTGAAAAAACAGGGCGACCCCATCGGTTCTCTCGCACTCGTTACCATCGATAATCCGATGTGTGCGGGCACGGGCCACCGTATTTGTAATGACTGCATGAAGGGCTGCATTTTCCAAAAGCAGGAGCCCGTCAATATTCCACTTGCTGAGACTGCTACATTAACTGATGTTTTGAAATTGCCTTTCGGCTTCGAGATCTACTCGCTACTCACTCGTTGGAATCCGCTCAACGTAAATCGGCCGTACGCTCTTCCATATAACGGCAAGAACGTAATGGTCGTGGGCCTCGGCCCGGCTGGATATACACTTTCACAGTACCTCCTGAACGAGGGTTTTGGCGTTGTCGGGATCGATGGACTGAAGATCGAGCCGCTCCCGCCGAAATGGACGGGAGATCTTGGCCGCACATGTCCGAAACCTATCAAGGACATCTCGGAGATCACGGAGGAGCTCGACGAGCGAATCTTGTCCGGTTTCGGCGGGGTTTCGGAGTATGGTATTACCGTTCGTTGGGATAAGAACTTTCTGACGATGGTGCAGCTGATGCTGTCGCGTCGCAAGCGTTTCCGTGCATACGGCGGAGTTCGTTTCGGCGGCACTCTTACGATCGAGGACGCGTGGGATTTCGGATTCGACCATATCGCGATCGCGACAGGTGCCGGACGGCCCACCATCGTGCCGATGCGAAATAACCTAATTCGCGGTATTCGTCAGGCGTCCGATTTTCTGATGGCGCTGCAGCTCACAGGAGCGTTCAAAAAGGACACGCTTTCAAATCTTCAGGTACGGCTACCGGCTGTTGTGATCGGCGGCGGTTTAACCGGTGTCGATACTGCAACGGAGCTGTTCGCGTATTATCCTGTCCAAGTCGAGAAAATGCTGCGTAAGTATGAGGACGTGATCGCCGAGTTTGGCGAGACGCACGTGATGAAGCAGTTCGATCCGGAAGAATTGATGGTTGTACAGGAATTTCTGGAACACGGTCGAGCCATTCGTGCCGAACGTGCACGTGCAGAGGCTGCCGGTGAAGATCCGAACTTTGTTCCGCTTGTACAGTCGTGGGGCGGCGTATCGCTGGTATACCGAAAGCGGCTTCAGGACTCGCCGGCGTATCGGCTCAATCACGAAGAGGTCCAAAAGGCCTTGGAAGAGGGCATTAACTTTATCGAGTGCATGAATCCGGTTGAAGCGGTGCCGGACGAATTCAATGCGGTAAGGGCGATCAAGTTCGAACGACTGGACTACGTCGCGGAAACCGGCAAATTTGAACCGACCGGCGATATTCGAGAGTTTCCGGCGCGGACGGTTTGCGTCGCTGCGGGTACGTCGCCCAACGTCATCTACGAAAAGGAAAAGCCGGGAACATTCAAGCTCGACGAATGGCGACAGTTTTTCCAGCCTTTTAAGATCGAGCGTGGTCCCGACGGGAAGCCGCATTTGGCCGAGACCGTTAAGGGTGAAACGGGATTCTTTACGTCGTACGAACACGACGGAAAGTTCATTTCATATTACGGCGACAATCATCCGCAGTACGCCGGGAACGTCGTAAAGGCGATGGCGTCGGCCAAGCATGGGTACACCCATGTTGTGAGCCTGTTCGCAGAAGAGCTTGCCGATCGCGGAAAGCTGCCGCAGGCAGAAAAGGACGCGATCTTTGACAAGCTCGAGGCTGCACTCGACGAACAGCTGCGAGCATACGTCGTGGCAGTAAAGCGGCTGACCCCGACTATCGTCGATGTCGTGGTAAAGGCACCTTTGCAAGCCAGAAAGTTCGAACCCGGCCAGTTCTATCGTCTGCAAAACTTTGAGACGTCGGCTCCCGTTGTCGACGGGACGCGGCTCGTGATGGAAGGCCTCGCTCTGACCGGAGCGTGGGTCGATGAGGAACAAGGGCTGCTTTCGATGATCGTGCTCGAGATGGGAACGTCATCAAGGCTGTGCTCGCTTTTGAAGGAAGGCGAGGAAGTTCTCGTAATGGGCCCAACGGGTACGCCGACCGAGATCCCGCAGAACGAGACGGTGTTACTTGCCGGCGGCGGCCTGGGGAATGCGGTCCTTTTTTCGATCGCTCGAGCTTTGCGAGACAGTAATAATCACGTCATCTACTTTGCGGGATATCGAAATGGAGCCGATCTGTTTAAACGCGAAGAGATAGAGAACGCGACCGATCAGGTAATCTGGGCGACTGATTTCGGGGACGAGATAGTACCGCAGCGGCCGCAGGACTCACACGTCCGCGGGAATATCGTGCAGGCGATGGTCGAATACGCGAACGGGCGTTTAGGCGAGCAGACCGTGAACCTTGGTACCGTCGACCGGATCATCGCGATCGGGTCTGATCGGATGATGAATGGTGTCCGCGAGGCGCGGCACACCACGCTCAAGCCGTTCCTAAAACAGGATCACGTCGCGATCGGATCGATAAACAGCCCGATGCAATGCATGATGAAGGAGGTATGTGCCCAATGTCTGCAGCGGCACGTTAATCCGCATACAGGCGAGGAGTTCTTTGTCTTCTCTTGCTTTAACCAGGACCAGCACCTCGATTTCGTTGATTTCAAGAACCTGAATGACCGACTTCGTGCGAACAGTGTTCAGGAAAAATTGACAAACCTTTGGCTCGACCGCGTATTTGGGAAGGAAGACTTCAAGGCGATCCGCGGTGGGGCGTTCACTGCCGGGTAATGCTATAGAACGATCGTGGTTACATGAAGCTTCTGCCAACGAATGGCAGGGGCTTCATTTTTTTGATCTGAATTTTACGAAGTCTACGCGTGAATTGCTTGGGCCGGTCCTCGCTCGGCGTAACACAAATGAAAAAGATGAATTCGCTATACAGTATAATGCTGCTCGCCTGCATTGTATTTCAGTCAGTGCCGGCGACCGGCCAAGGCACGATCCTAAATGAACTCGAAACGTTCGGCGGTGAACCGCACACATTCTATTGGCAGCTAATTCGTTCCGGGGGTGGAATGGAATTGCCGCAATCTATGTTTGGCGAAAGCTCCGATGAACTTTCGGAGGAATTTTCCCGAGATGCGGACAGTCTGCTCGGGTCAACCGTGTCTGCCGGTTCTGATCGTGCTGAGCTGCGCCTCGACAACATGATCGAAGAGCGAAAAGCCAGGCCGGGACCGACTCCGATCGTCGCTAAGCCATCGCCGAGTAAACTTCCAGGAAAAAAACGCCGTGCCGAATTTTACTTTGCGAATCCGTCACCGCTTCCGAACTGGCGCCACTTCGCATTCTTCTTCGTGCCACTAAGCGGTGAAAACCCGGACATCAAGTTGACTGAGACGGAGAAAGAAATAAAGGCCGAGGGCTCCGAGAAGAAGAGTTTCGAGACGAAGGAGGCCAAAGGGACACGGACGCAGAAGGTCGAGACGAAATACATAAAGGACGGCAAGACGTTCGGCGTCGAGATAAAGGACACGCAGGTGATCGAAGCGGTCTCGAAACCGGACGGGAAAAGCTTTCGACGCGAGCTTACGCTGATGTGGGGAGCCGAGGTCGCCGCCTGCCCCGACGCCCAGGGAATGACCGCCGGTACGGGTAAGGCTAAAGTAATTTCGAAAACCAGATACAGTGACGGCGGTGCTCCGATCACGATGACGAGCGAATTCGATCTGCAGGCAAAGCTCACCGGCACGGTAAATGATGAGGCCGTGCTGACGAACTACGATATGACCGTCGACGCTCACACGACCAATTCGGGCTACGAAACCGCGCTCGAACGCGGACTAATAAAAGAGATCAAGATCAACGATGGCCGGTACGGGTTGAAATACAGTATACCGGGCAACACCATCGAGATCAGCGACGGGCGATACGGAGGGAAGCGGACGCCTGCAAAAATGGGGACGGTATCTGCATCTACTTCGACGGCAATGAGCCAGGCACAATCTGAGATCGTCGGGAAGGCGATCGGCCCGATGATCCCTTCTATCTGGAATTCGGCGAATGAGATGTATAAGTCGGCTCAGCGAAGTTGGCGAAACTACGGTTGTGTTGAGGTCGTCTGCAAAGTTCCAAAACTCGATCTTGAGGAAGGGGAACAGGTAGAGATCTATGCAGAATCGGTACATATTTTCGAGAAGACGAGGTTGAATGCTCAGCTCAAAGGCGAGGCGTTCGGCGGCGAGGTTACGCCTGAGGAAGAAGCGGGCGAACCCGATGTGACCTTCGCTTTCACGAGATCGGGCGAGGACGATGCTTCGTTCGACGTCACCTCGATCTCTAAGCGCGGTATCGGTAAGGGTGACGTCGAATTCCAGACAAAAAAGGAAGAAATCGAAACCGTTGGCAGTTGGGCGGGCATTATCCGTGTTGAAAGCAAAAAGCGCGAAGAACGGGAAAAACGTTCGGGCGCGAATCTGGCGGAAAACGGCGGCCATATCGAGACGGTTACGAACGTGCAACTCCAATTGACCGGCCGCCTAGACCGCAACGTCGACGCAAACAACGCTTATATCGCCGGCGTCACGGGCACGCAGGAGTTGATCGACCATGAATATGACCGATACCTGGTCGACGAAGGTTATTGTGGCGCGAACGCCGTGCCGTACAAGGGCCCGAAAGAGATCACTCGCACGAGTACCACCACCGCAACATACGGAAACGACACTCGTGTTTTCGTGGAGGCCGCCGCGACGGGCGGAACGATCACATTTTCACTGCCGGAGATCAACGGAACTACGTTACACAAATACTTTCATCGCTCGCCGTGCGCTGATCACGATCGAGCCAATTCGAACGATGCCACTAATGAGGATGTCCCGACCCCCGGCGGCGATTTCTCTTTCTCGTTTTCTGTTGAGCCCGGCCAGCGATCTGCCAAAGGCACCGCCATTGTTCGCGGGGATGACGGCTCGGTAACAGTTTACAGCTGGGAATTGATCCGCAATTAGCTCGGCCGGCCCCTGATCGGCCATTCTCCAAAGCTAGAATGTGCTTGCTTCCACGCGGCCGACAATGTCGCCTCGGCGATTCTTGATCGGCAATGGTGAGACGTCAGGCATCGAATCAGCCGAAATGAGGCCGAGTTTTCGCAAGACTTCGAGTGCTACGACCGGACGTGCGCGGCGATCGTCACCGTCTTCGATCTTTAGAGCGATGGCGAGTCCCGTCGGGAACTCGTCACTCGGTAAAACTCCGCAAAGCCAAACGCCGTCAGCTCCGACCTTTGAGATTATCTTTGCTTCAGCAGCCTGCATCAGCATCGTGTCGAGCCGTTCGCTCCCGCCGATGAGCTCCGGGAAGCCGGACATCGCAGAAACTATCCGTCCGCAAGCCGTCGCTGTGATCTCGTCAAATTTTGTCGGGCGAATCAGATTGATGAATGCCGTCGCCATTCCCGAAAGGGGCAAAGCGAAGTTCGGTGCGACGCAGCCATCGATGGCTATTGCGATGTCAGAAATGGGCACCTCGGTGAATCTCGCGACGGTATCGAGGATCAATTCCTGAACCGGATTTTGCACCAATTCGTAAGTACCGATATCCGCCTCGATATGCTTCGCCAAGGCGAGCATCGCGGCATGCTTTCCTGAGCAATTGTTGTGCAGTTGGGTCGGTCGTTCGCCCTCGCGAAGCATTCGCTCAGCTTCCTTCTCGTAGAAGGGCAAATGTGAACCGCAATGGAGATGTGCTTCGCCTAAACCGGTTCGTTCCAGCATCAATGCCGCGATGCGAACATGCCTCGCCTCGCCCGAGTGTGACGCACATGCGAGGGCGATCTCTTCATCAGAGAATCCGAAAGCGTCGGCGGCTCCGCTCACAAGGCATGGCAATGCTTGAAACGGCTTTGACGCCGAACGAAAGAACGTAACGGTCTGCGGGTCTCCGACCGAAAGAACGGTCTCACCATTCCCGTCGATCGCGATCAGATGACCGCGATGAACGGATTCAATAGTTTCGCCGCGAATCACCTTTGCCAATATCTCTGCAGGCATATCTTTTCCCGACTAACCGGCCGCGGCGATCAGCTCTCGTGCATTCTCCCGAGCGGCCTTGGTGATCGTCTCGCCCGCAAGCATCCTCGCGATCTCTTCAATGCGTTCGCTGTCACTCAATCGACGGACTGCGATCACCGTACCGTTCTTAACCAACGACTTTTCGACGACGAAGTGGCGGTCCGCCTGCGAGGCGACCTGCGGTTGGTGCGTGACGCAAAGAACCTGTTGTGTAAACGCGAGTTCCTTGAGCTTCGACCCGACCGCTTCCGCGACACGACCGCCGATCCCGGCGTCTACCTCGTCGAAGACTGCCGTCTTATCTGCATGGGAGCCACGAGCAGTGGTCTTTAGAATAAGCATCAAGCGTGATGATTCGCCGCCCGATGCGACCTTCCTGAGAGGCTTTGCCGATTCTCCCGGATTAGCTGAAAAGAGGAACTCTACGCGATCGAAACCGGCCGCCGTCCACCTCGAGTCGTCCGTCTCCGACGCCGTCACCACTACATCGAACATTGCTTTTTCCAGTGCTACCGCAGCCAATGCCGCACGGGTCTCCTTCGCAAAAGATCGAGCCGCCTTTGATCGAGATGAGTGAAGGCGATGGGCAATTTCTAAATATTGTTGAGCTGCTTTCGCGAGGCGCTGCCGCATCTCTTCCTGATGTAACTCAGAGTTTTCGATCGCGTCGAGCTTTGCCGCAGCCTCGCTCTGATGAGCAAGGGCCGATTCGATCGTCCCACCATATTTACGGGAAACACGTGTGATCTCTGCCAGTCGATCCTCGATAACTTCTAGGCGCTCCGGCGAAAATTCTAGGTGCGTCGCAAAATCTCTTACGGCGAACGACAGGTCCTGAAGCACGGCTTGCGCCGTGTCCAGGCCTTCCTTATATCCAGCAAAGCGAGTATCAAACTCCGCGAGTTCCTCAACGTTTCGCATCGCCTTTTCGAGCGTTGTGACAGTCGCCGTATCCGATTCATATAAGAGGTCGAGGGCTTCGCTGCTAAGAGCTGAAAGCTTCTCGGTGTTATTAAGACGGCGTTTTTCATCTTCAAGATCGGCGGCTTCACCGGGTTTGAGAGCGAGGCGGTCGATCTCTGCGACCTGAAATCGCAAGACATCGATCATCTGAAGCTTTTCAGATTCGCCCTGCTCGAGCTTAGCGAGCTCCGATCTTGCAGACGTCCAGTCGCTGAACGCTCCTGCAACGGATTTCCGTAGCTCCCTATTCCGGGCAAATTCGTCGAGCAACTTGAGGTGGGTGGCGGGCTCTGATAGAGAGCTTTGTTCACCTTGACCGTGAATATCGACCAGGTGTGCCCCGATCTGTTTCAGCAGAGAAGCAGTAGCGAGCCTGCCGTTTATGTAAATGCGATTCCGTCCGTTGACTGAGATCTCCCGGCGGATAATCAGTTCAATGCTGCCGTCCGAGTCGAACTCGATCCCGGCGTCGTGAAGCATCTGCAAAAGCGGCGGCTCAGCGTTTAGCGTAAATAGCCCCTCGATCAATGCTGTCTCAGAACCTTCCTTTACCAGATCGGAAGAAACGCGTTCGCCCGTAAGAGCTCCGAGACTGTCCACGATGATCGATTTGCCCGATCCGGTTTCCCCCGTGAGCAAATTAAGGCCTTCGCCGAACTCTATCTCGAGTTGGTCGATCAAGGCTACATTGCTGATTCGGAGAAGAGAAAGCATACACAACCGGCTAGAGGCTTGTGAATCTAGGATAATTCGGCTGCCGTAGACCTGTCCATCGGGATCAACGTTTAGGAACGACGCCTTCGCCGACCACCCAACTGCCGACCGAATAGACGGCGTCGGGCGGAAACTCTTTCATAACGTCTTCAGCTGCCCAGTTGATCGCACGGGACTTGCTGTAAAACAAAAGTTCGCCTATGGCGCCCTGCTTAACCGGCTGGAATCGCCCGATCACGTTAAACCCGCTCGCATCGTATTCCTCCAATCCCGCAACATTAAGCGCGGGTCCGAGTCGGCGGATGTTAGCAGGTGCATTAAATTCCGCTCGGCGGCGTTCGCGAACCAAAGCGATGTCCGCCACGTTCACGGCCGTTGGTTGGGTCCGGTAGATGATCGTCGCGTTCCGGAAAACCACGTCCACTATCCGGCCGCCGGAGTTTCTCGGGATCAGGTCGTAATTCGCCGGGCTGAACGATCCTTCGCTTCCATCTGCGAGCGCCCGAAACGCTGTTAGAAATGCGATGAAGTTCATCTTCACCAGGTACATCTCGTCTTTTCCGTATAGCCCGCCGGTCTCGATCAGGATCACAGGCGTTCCCCACGCTGAGAAATTGTCACCAAAGGCCGTTGGTGTCCATTCATCACCATAACGGCCTATGTGTCCAGGAAGAAATGGATTTAGCGCTGCTGTCATAGCGGCGACCAATCGTTTGTTGCGAATGTGTCCCTCGGTCTCGGTTTTCTCAGGATCGCCGTAAACGACGAGAAACGATATCGCGGCCTGTTTACTCGTCGGCCCGGCCGCCGTCAGTGAGTTCTGGTTATGCAGATTGAATCCGATATGCGGCTGCCACTCTGCGCGTAGGCGCTTTAAGAGTTGGGCCTCAGGTGTTCTGAGATCAATTGCGTCGCGATTTATATCGATCCCCTGCAGGCTTCGGCGAACGAAAAGTTCAGCACCATCTGGGTTCAGCATCGGTACTGCACGGATCGTCATCTTTTCCTCGATCCGCTTTACCCAATCTTTGTCACGGTTTGCGTACAGCACGGTGAACATGTCGATCAGTGCCGGCGTCGCGGTCGGTTCGTCGCCGTGCATCTGCGACCACATGAACACTTTCAGCGGGCCTTTGCCGAACTCGATCTGATGGATCGACCGCCCCGCATAGCTCGATCCGACCTGCTCAACTTTTACTCCCAGCTTTTTAAGGGCGTCTAGCATTGGAAGAAGATCGCGATGCCTCATATTCGACGGCGCGATCTTGGAAACGTGCTCCTTTTCCCAAAGCTCTGCCAATTCAGAACCGGGCTGAGCAACTGCAGACGCAGAAAGAAATAGGGAGAGAATGATGACAGGGACAAATCGCATATATGAATAAGATAAATTGCTAATACCGGGAATCTCAAGTTTCTAGTTTCAAACTCTAAACGCGTATTTCGCGGATTGTTTTGACCGGAGATGCGAACGGTGGAATAATGCAAAAGCCTTATTCCATTCGACAGCTGGGGATCAGCCAGGGAGTTACCTTTTATGGCAAGCTTCATTTTAAACTCGCAGACCGTCTTGCTCTGCCCGCACGGGGCACCTATATCGCACGTTCCTTCGTCATATACAGCACACCGTGTCCAGGGAAGTCCGCCTATGCTGTTGACGGACACGTTCTTGATAGCGGGCTGTCCGAACGTTATGTTTATTGGATCAGCGATGATCCCAATGCCCTGTCAACGTGTTCAGTGGCTGACAGGCTCTCCTATGATGCTGGTGAAAGGAACACCGGTTCTTACAAATCAAAGTAACGGACTATGCCTTGCTGCTAACGGGACACCTGCCGGTCCGGTGATCATCGCATCGCATCAGGTCATGGACAGGGAGCCATCACACTTCACTAAGATCGAGGACTGAGGATCCGAAGGAGTTCTCCGACGCTCCAAGCCTGAGCAGGGCAGCCGCGCGGCCGATGCGGCGCCATTCCGTCAAATATTTCCGAGACCTGGCCCAGGCCCGCTTGGTACAAATGCCCCTCGAACCCCGAAAGCATCTCCGCCACTGCGGCCTCCGAATCGCCGTGAACCTTGCGAAAGGCGTCGATGAAAGGGCCGATCAACCATCCCCAGACCGTGCCCTGATGATATCCGGAATCTCTTTCAAACGGGGATCCAAGATAATAAGGAACGAAGGCGGGATCGGCAGGTGACAGAGATCTCAGTCCGAACGGCGTAAGCAGTTCTTTTTCGACCGTTTCCAAAACGGCCCTCCATCGCACACGATCAAGCAACGGATAGTGAAGAGAGATCGCGAAGATCTGGTTCGGTCGAATAGACCCATCCCTGTGGCCGTTCTCGACGACGTCATAAAGGCAGTTTGCGTCTTCATTCCAGAACAGGCCGTTGAAACTAAGCTTCGCCAGATCCGCCATCGATTCGAACCGGACGTGATCCTCATCATGGCCAAGACGCAGTGCAAACCCGGACATTATCTTCAACGCGTTGTACCACAGGGCTTGGATCTCGACGGCCTTGCCTGTGCGGGGCGTAATGACCTTATCTCCGATCTTCGCATCCATCCAGGTTAGCTGATGATCGGATTCACCCGCGTAAAGCAGGCCGTCCGTGTCGACATGAATATTGTAACGCGTTCCGCGAAGGTGCCATGCTATCACGTCTGCCAGTTGCTCATACAATGATTCAGCCAGGTCATGATCGCCCGTACTCTCGGTATACTGCCGGATCGCTTCGAAATACCAGAGCGTGGCATCGACCGTGTTGTAGTCCGGGGTCTCGCCCTCGTCGGGAAAGCGATTTGGGAGCATTCCTTCGGATATATGGAGGCTGTATTCCAGGATGATGTCTCGTGCGATCTCGGGACGGCCGGTTGAAAGCGTTAGTCCGGGCAGTGAGATCATTGTGTCTCGGCCCCAATCGGAGAACCACGGGTAACCAGCGATAACAGTATGCCCGGTGCCGCGGCGGACGATAAATTGATCGGCTGCGGCTACAAGCTGCTTTCCAAACTCGGTGTGATGCCCCGATTGGGCGATGATCTCTGACCTGCGGGTGATCTCGTCAGCTTCCCAGACGTCAGCCTTCGACATGTCCTCGCGGTCCAACGAAGCGATAAGAGTCGCTGAGTCGGCGAGATCGAACGTCAACGCAAAGGGCTGGAAGAGATCCTCCCTAAAGTCGAAGCCGCGTTCTTTTTCGAGCGCAAGTTCAAAATTGTGGAACCAATGCCCCGTCCCTTCGACGCTGTTGGCGTTGTGGGCAAAATGCAGTTCGGGCATATGGTCGTACGGCCTGATAGCGACGATGTTATTCGTCGATGTGAACGATCCGTTGAAAGGATGGTCCTCGTGTTGAAGATGGTGATAATCGGTGTACGAGATCAGAGGCTTAACTTCCAGCCTGACCTCCGTCGAAATACCACTAACAATCTCCCATCGGCAGATAACAGCATTTCGACCGTGTGCCATGAAGACGCGTTTCTCCAAGGTTATCCCCGAGACCTCGTACGTCCAGATAGGGAACGGATCGAGCCGAAAGCCCTGGATATACTTAAATCCGTCAGGGTACACGCGTCCCGGGTAAACGTTGGACGAAAGCTCGAACCGGGAGCCGTCGATGATCAGAGTCTCTTCAAGCTTCGATAACAGCGTCACACGCCCTAGCGGAGGCCGGAGAGCGGCGGTCAGCATCCCATGATATCGCCTTGTATTGGCACCGGAAACAGTTCCCATCGAGAAACCGCCAATGCCGTTCGTTTCGAGCCATTCTCGAGACGTTGCGGCCCCGAAGTCGCTGCATAAATCACGTTCTAACTTGATCATTTAAGTGGGGAGGCTATGCGGTCTGAAACCAGTTCAGCATAGAGTTGCTCGGTGGCGATTATCATACGATCAAGAGAGTAGTTCTCTGACGCGACCCTCCGAGCCGAACGCCCGGATGCTGCGAGCAGTTCAGGGTCCGTTAGCGTTCGTGCGATAGCGTCGGCCATGCCAACTACGTCATTGACACCCACTAGCGCCCCGCAGTCGTTCAGCAGCTGCTTCGCTCCGTCGGTGGAGGTAGAAACGATCGCCTTTCCATTGCCCATCGCTTCGAGTATCGCAAGGCCGAAGCTTTCCGAATGTGAAGGCGAAACAAAAACATCGATCGCCGCATAGAACGGAGCTGTGTCCTCCAGCCAGTCAAGCCATAAGATCCGGTCATCGATCCCGGACACTTGAGCCAACCGCTTAAGATCACGGCGGAACCGCTTGTCCATCGTGTTGTCGAGGCCTACTATTACAAACCTGCAATTCGGTATCTTTTTAACGATCTCGGCTGCGGCAAGAACGAATTCACGCTGGCCTTTTAGTTCTTTAAGTTCACCTAGTGTCCCGACAACTTGAGCATCGCCGGGTATCGAATGCATTGATCGAAATTCACTTCGAAGTCGTGCTGTCTCCTCGGCATCCATCGCCTGCGTGTCCAGCCCGTTAGGAATTACCCGAACTTTATCGTACGGAAAGATGCGTCTCAACTCACCCCCGACTGCCTCAGAGACGCCGATCGCCATTGAAAGATTCTTGAGTGCGAAACGATTGAACGGTTTAAGGGGAAACATCACATGACGTGTGAGTACAAACCTTGCGTCTCGCGCTGCCATGCAGGCAATGCTTGCTGGGATGTAATCACGCGCGACGTGGGCATGTATCACGTCAATGTCGTGCTCACGGGCAAACTCAGCCATCTTGATCGCACTGAAGACCCCGATCGAATTCCGTATTGATACACGAAGCAGTCGTTCGGGTGGCAAAAAATCTAGCCGGCCCTGCCATTGGCTAGTCGGTCTAAGAGCCGCAAATACATCGTGTCCGCGAGATTGCAGCCCGCGGCAAAGGTCCACGACATGGCGTTCGCCGCCGCCAAAGGTCTTTGCCGATGATATCTGCAGTATTCGCATCGAGTATGTAACAAGATGATACAAGAAAAGCCGAAGACAACGGCGGAAAATGTCTGTTCCGTTAAGAAAAAAGGCACGCCCAATAATTTAGGACGTGCCTGAGGGATCTCTCCGCGGGAAAGAAACTAGAAGTTAAAGCGAGCACCGAGCTGCATCTGGAAAGCCTGGCTGCCCGGACGTGTCTGCAGACTGATCCGGCCGTCGGCCTGTCTGATCTGCATAAAGTTCGGGTTAGTCGGCCCTTCTAAACCGCAAAGGTGCGAGCTCGGGTTGCAATACTGGAGGAGCGAACCCGACGTCGAGTTAGTTCCAGGGAACGCGAACAAGATGTTCGGAAGGTTAAAAACGTTGAAGATCTCGGCCGATAGTACAAGCCGTTTTCTTTCGTCGAAATTGAAACCCTTCTGAACCCGCAGATCAATGTCATAGACAGGATTGTTGCGGAAATTGTTGCGACGGAACTCAAGGCCTGGAACGACAAGCGGCCGATCGTTGAAAACGTTATCGCCGTTAGCGTCTGTACCTATGTAGGTGTTCAACGGTGTTCCCGAACGCAGCCTGATCGCAGATGAAACTTCGAAGCCGTAAGGCAGGAAGAATACCGGATTCGCTACGAACTGGTGACGCCGGTCGAGACGCGACGGCCCATACTCGCCGCGCAGATTGTACGGGTTAGCATAAGCGACGCCACCTGAATCACGTTCGTTGTCGTCATCTGACTCGCTCTTCGCAAGTGTGTAATAGGCGTTGAGCTGTACCCAACTCTTGACCACGCGCGTACGGATGGTAAGGCCGCGGTACAACGATTTACCTGTAGACTCGCGAACCTGAACGCCACCGAGTGCGAGGCGGTTGGTCGACAGCAGCGGATCATTCGTCGGACGCTGACGCGTCGTGACACTGCCGCTTGGGAATGAAAGGCCGCCCGGAGTTACCTGTGCGATATAGATCCGGCCCGATGTCAGGATCGTATTGATCGTGCCATTTGCGACCATTGCATCGAAACGCGCCTGCGTGTTGTTTGCACGCAGGAAATCGACGTACTGCTGGCCGGTCAGCGGGGACGGAACGTTAAGATCGCGATTACGCTGTAGGCGATCGGTCTTGACGTGTGAATAGTCAAAGCCGAGCACCCAGCCGCGTGCCATCTGACGTTCGTAACCGAATCCGAACTGAACGGAACGCGGGTTCTTGAAGTCCTCCGCATGGCCGGTCACCTGAGCACCGACGAACGGATTGGTTGAAAGTCCCAGACCGCTTGAGATCACTGAGATCTGTTCCGGGGTCACGTTAGGCAGGCCGTCGAGGCCAAACGCGTTAAGGTTGATGCCTGCGATCGCAAATTGGCGATATACCGTGTTCGGAATACACGACTGCGGCAGCGGCACGATGGTCGGGTCGCATCCTGTGATCGCACGATAGTTCGCACCAGCCGGCGAGAGCAGGAATGTGTTAAAGGTCGTTTGGCTGAATCCGGAGAACGGAAGCGTCGTGCTCACGTTGCCCGGTGTCGCACGGTAGTTATTGATCGAATCGGCAAAGATCAGTCCCGGAGTGCGAGCATAATAAATACCAGAGTATCCGCGGATCACGTCACGGCCATTGCCTGCCGGATCCCATGCAAAGCCGAGGCGGGGACCGAACTGCCAACCGCTGTCCGGGATCTGTGTAGGATCAAATCCTGCACCGCGAATCGGGAATCTTGTATTGCGCACAACCTCGATCAGGTCCGTATTCGTGGCTTCCGGCTCTGGATTGAACTGCTGTTCAACACGAAGGCCGTAGTTCAGCGTGAACTTATTGTTGATGCGCCATGAATCCTGTGCAAAGAACGCGACCTCGTGATTAGTGAAATCAGCAGCAAGGTTTCCGATCTGACGAGCGTAACGAGCATTCGTGTTATCGAAACGGCCGAGAACATTACCATCCGGAATGTTCGAGATCCCGCGGAGAATGCCGCTTGCTCCACCGGTCGTCAGTGAATAAGCACCAAACTGATTAAATCCGAAGGTCTGATTCGCATATAAACGGCTGTATTCGCCACCAAATTTGAACGTGTGCGAGCCGGTAAGATACGTCAGACTGTCGGCGATCTGCCAACGCGTATCGTACTGCGTGGTCGGAAGGAAGTTTCGTGAACCGTACTGTCCAAAGTTCGCACCAAAGAATACGTTCGGAGCTTCGACGTTCGACTCACGCGGACGCCTTTCCTTTGCGTACTGGACACGAAGTTCGTTGATCGCCATCGGGGTAAGGTTCGAAACGACCTGGCCGACAACAATGTTATTACGGTTACGCTCTATGCCGTTCGCTGAAAGTGCACTGGGCGTGGTCGGGTCGAATGTTGTTTCGCCGGTTGCGGCCGCATTCAAGGCATCGTTGCGGCTGTAGTTATAGCGGACGTTCGCACGATGGTTATCGTTGATGTTCCAATCGATCTTGCCAAGCAGAGCGTACGCATCGTTAGTCTGCTGGTAGGGAGTCTCGAGGCTGGTTAGGTAGTTATAACCCTCGACCGCACGGTCACCCGGAGGAGGCGTGTAGCCGGCGATACCGGAAAGCACTACGTAACGCGGAGCACGAAAACGCTGCTGTTCATACGAACCGAAGAAAAAGAGCTTGTCCATGATCAGCGGGCCGCCAACTGAACCGCCGAACTGATGCTGCGTCGGTGCGAGCGTCGCTTCGATGCCGAGTGCGTCAAGCTTCTGTTCCTGGATCGCATCGGAATATTTATTCTTACGGGACAGCTGCTCCGGGCGATAGAGATAAAAGAGCGAACCACGAAGCTGATTCGTGCCGGACTTGGTCACCGTGTTGATGATACCCCCCGTCGAACGGCCGAATTCAGCTGAGTAACCAGCCGCGACCACCTGGAACTCCTTGATCGATTCCTGTGGCATAACGAAGGCTTGGTTCGACCGCTCACCGCCGCGGATACCGCCAAAGAATGGCTGGTTAAAGTCCACGCCGTCTACGTTTACATTGCCGTTGATGCCTCTCTGGCCCGAAAGCGAGATCTGGCCGCGAGATTCTTCAACCTGTGCACTCGGAGTAAGGGTTACAAAATCCTGAAAACGACGGCCGTTGATCGGCAGGTTAGTGATCGCTGTCTCACTAACAACTGCGTCGTTGTTCGACTGCGTGGTTTGTATGCCTTCGGCGGTGACGATCACCTCAGCGGAGACGTCAGCAGCACCAAGAGTGAAATTGGCGTCCGTGGTGCGCCCTACCTGCACCTCGACACTAAGAGTTTGTTCAGCAAAATTCGTCGTGCTCGACGTGACGTTGTAGATTCCGGGCTGCAGCGTTACGAAACGGTAAGAACCGGTGTCGGCTGTAGTCGTGGTCTGTGATTGGTTTGTCGCCTGGCTAGTGACGGTAACGGTCGCGTTCGGGATAACTGCTCCATTAACGTCAGTTACTGTGCCGGCGATCTGCCCCGTACTTGCCTGGGATTGAGCGGTCGCCGCGGGTACGAACCCTGCGAACGCCAGCACAAATGCGGCAATAAAACTGGTTGCTAATCGTATGATCATCTGGTTCATTTGACCTCTTGGGTTGATATAAAAATTCCTCGTTACTATAAATTCGGATATTTTGGATTTTTCTTTTATTTTTCGGATTTGAACCGCGAGATTCTTGGTAGTCCTGGTCGTATGTGACCGTTACAGCCCCCTTGCCGCGGCTTACTAACTGTTCCAACAATTACGCTTAGCAATGCCGCCCGGAATAATTATGCGATTATCCCGGTCCATCGCTCACAAGCTCGATTGGGAACATGCCTCGATAGGCAACTTAAGTTCCGAAGTCCATCGAGATCCTATATCTAGTTCGGCAATCGTCAGTGTATCGGCGAGATGTAAACTCCGGGTTAAATCTGGGGACGATCGGGTCAAAATAAATCGTATTTAAGAAAATAGTTGTGCGCCTTTTTCGGCTTACTCGCGTCATATTGCGAAAGTCGGTCGCAGCCGGGATCTCGACTCGAAAAGAATTTGTGAAAATTTACACAAATTCGCATGCATGGCGAGCGAGATATCTTGTAAGTTCTTGAAAAATAGAGAGTTAAGTGATTTTTCGCAATACTTGACTTTTTTGTAAGATTAGCTTACATTGTCCGCTACAACTGGGCTGTTTGAAAGATCAGGATCGGGGCAGCAATGTTTCGCCAGTTAAAAAAGGGGGAATTTTTTTTCGATGGCACAAATAGATTACGCTACTTCATCATATAAGACGCCGATGCATCACCGGATACTGGCAAACATGCCCGTGTTGGCGAGCTGGGTTGACGGCGAGACGGGCAAAACCATAAAGGTACAGGGAACAACTGAAAATATCGGTGAATCCAGTGCACTAGTTAATTTGGAGACCTTGCCGCCGGTAGGCAGTGAGGTCAAGCTGAGGATCCTCGAGGACGAGAAAACGCTCATCGAGGTTCAAACTCAGGTGATCAGGGTCGAACGTGATCCGAGCAAGCCGCTTGCGGCCTTGTCGGTCCTGCAGAACCTGAAAAAATGGAAGGTTACGGCAATGACGGCAGCCCAGGAATGGGTGACACGGCATTGGCAGCTTAATTACGAAGAGGAATGGGTCAACTAGTCTTGTTTCTTTTACAAGATACAAAGCGGGGAGCGATCTCCGCTTTTTTCGTTTTGCATCGTTCTGAATAGCCCGCGGGTTTGGCGAACGGCGCACCGCTTCGAAACATCAAAGACAGCAATGAGATCGCCCCTGTTAGTTTTAATTACGATCGTCCTTTTCAACGGGGTGTTCGCGCAAGTCAAACCGCTTTCGCAGCCCGAGTACGTTAAACTGCTCTACGCCGCTGAGAATGATCCCGCGGCGCGAGCGGAACTCGTACAGACGGTCCGAGAACGAGGGATCTCTTTCACACTAACATCCGGTCTGCGCTCGCTGACCCGTACAAAAGGCAAGAACGACGAGGAGCTCAAGCGAGTGATCGAGGAGGCTGACCGTCGCCGGATGAATCCTGCGGCGTTCCAGCGGCCGGACGCTGCGGAAGCTGCTGAGGTGTTGACGAATGCCAGGGAGCGTACGCTGGCGGCGGTCGACGAGATGCCTGATTTCGTTGTGAAACAGCTTATCCAACGCTCGGCCGCATACGCAGGCACGGGTACATTCCGAAATCTCGACCGACTGATCGTCGGTGTCAGCTATCGTTCATCGGGTGAAGAAGAATATCGCGTACTTTCGGTAAATGGTGCACCGCAAGCCGATTCTGGCTCAAAACGGAGCTACGAAGAGGTCGGGGGCACCAGCTCAACGGGCGAGTTCGTCTCAATGCTTGCCACGATTTTCAAACCGGAGAGCGAGACTAAGTTTGAAGTTCTGGACACCGATGTTATCCGGGGACGTAAGACAATTACCTACAATTTTAATGTCGAGCGTGACAAGGCGCGGCAAGGAATCACCTGCACCGGATATACACAGCAATCTGCTACTACCGGACTTAAGGGAAAGGTATGGATCGACCGCGAGAACTTTCGCGTTCTGCGTATCGAGAGTGAGGCGACGGAAATCCCAGCATCTTTCCCGTGTCCGTCGGCCAAGCGAAATATCGACTACGATTGGACGACGATCAGCGAGGAGCGTTACCTTTTGCCCACAATGTCGGATGTCAGACTCACCATTCGAAACAAGGACCGGGTTTTCGAATCGCGGAATGTAATTAGATTCCGGGACTATCAGAAGTTCGGCACGGAAGTAACAATCGTCGAAGAGGACGAAGCACCGATCGAAGACGAAAAGCCCTAAGTTCATCTTGGTACAATTACATCGTATAGACGTGGTTTTCGCCCCGGGCCTATGATAAGTTGTGTTTTATGACGCGGGCGGGAAAGCTGGGAATATTTTGGATCGCGATCTTTTCCGCCACGCTTCAATTATTTGGCCAGTCCGCACCGCCGCAAGAGCCAAACAAACGAGAGGCGCACTTGATCGAACTCACTTCGCTGGATAGCTCTATTCGGCTGGATATCCGTTACGCTACCGATAACAACTTTGTTGGAAAGAAAGTCTATCCACAGGCTCGGGCATTCCTCCAGAAACCGGCAGCCGAAGGCGTCATTGCCGTTCACCGAAAGCTCAAGGAAAAAGGCCTGGGGATCGTCATCTTTGATGGCTATCGTCCGTGGTCTATTACAAAACTCTTTTGGGAAACCGTAATACCGGAACACAGGAAATTTGTCGCCGACCCTGCAAAAGGCTCAAAGCATAACCGAGGGTGTGCCGTAGATCTTAGTGTGTTCAACCTCAAGACCGGTGAATTCTTGCCAATGCCCTCAGGCTACGACGAGTTCACCGAAAGGGCTTCACCCGAGTATGCCGGCGGTACCGAAGAAGAGCGACGAAATCGGGATATGCTTCGTAAGTTGATGGAAGCTGAAGGTTTTACGGTCAATCCCAACGAATGGTGGCATTTCGACTATAAGGATTGGGAAAGCTACGCGATCTACGATATATCGTTTGACGATGCGGCGGCGGTTAACGGCAAACGGCCGTAAAGTGGACCATTCAGAATAAGAAAAGGACGATCGAGCCATGAATAGTTCGACCGTCCCTTTCTATTTCGTACCGGCTATTTTTGTGTCGCCGCGGCAGAAGCAGCAGCCTTCGGCTGCACAGCTTCTATCTGTAAGACAACGCGGATATTGTCGGCGATCTGCGGGATATCGGTTCCGGGCAGATTGCCGCCATAGTTCACGCCAAAATCTCTGCGGTTGAGCGTGGTCTCACCGGTGATGCCCATTCTCATTCCGGTCCGGTCATTTCCCGGCAGAAAGCCCGTTAACTGAAACGGTATCGATACCGGTTTGGTCACACCACGCATCGTCAGATCGCCCATCACTACGAAACCCTTGCCCTTCTTTGAGACCGACGTGCTCTTGAAGGTCATGGTCGGATACTTCTCAACTTCGAAAAAGTCCGGTCGCCTCAGATGAGCATCTCGCCCGTCTACGCCTGTATCCACACTCGTCACCTGTGCAGTGAATTCCACTGACGACTTAGTGATGTCCTTATTGTCGTAATTCACGCTTCCCGTAAAGTCACGGAAATAGCCGGGAACCTCGATCAGTCCCATGTGCTTTACTTTGAAGCCGATAAAACTGTGTGCTCGATCAAAATTGTACGTGCCCGAATCGCCATTTTTGGCGATCTGGCCGTTGACGACGAACCGTTCTTCAAACTGCCGTTCTATCGCCGTTGACGGACTTTCAGTAAGAACCAATATCGCGGCGAAAAGAACCGCGATCATGGAAAAATATCTTCTCATCAGGTGCCTCCAGTGCTCGATCAATGTTTGTCTCTGAATGTTTTGATACTATACCGCATTATGAAGCGGCCAGAGAACAACGAATATGCAGAGTTTTACGCCGGATACGTTTCTAGCATTCCTGAGACAGACGTTTTATCGGTAATGAAGGATCAACCAGCTGAACTCCGAACCCTGGTTGGCGAGTCCGCCGATGATCGCGGCGACTTCACTTATGCAGAAGGTAAGTGGACGATCAAGGAATTGATCGGTCACATGATAGATGGCGAGAAGATCTTCGGGTACCGCCTGCATCGGTTCTCGCACGGCGACACGGAACCGCTTACCGGTTTCGACCAGGACGTCTACGTTAAGAATGGCCGCAGTCGGACAAGGTCGATCGCAGATATGCTCGAGGAATTTGAGCTGACGAGGCGAGCGAATCTCCTGCTTTTAAATAGCCTTCGCGAATCGGACTGGGACCTTCGCGGAACGGCGAGCGGTTCTCAGGTTTCCGTACGGGCGTTAGCCTTTATCATGGCCGGCCATGTCCGGCATCACGCTAACATTTTGCGTGAACGTTACCTGACCTGATGCAGTTCGACGTGATCGTTATCGGCGGCGGTGCGGCCGGGCTCTTCTGTGCGATCGAGGCCGGCAAACGCGGCAGACGCGTTCTGGTGATCGAGCACAACGCAGTTCCGGGCCGCAAGATCCTCATCTCAGGCGGCGGCCGATGCAATTTCACCAATCTCCACACTTCACCTGAAAACTTTGTCTCCGGAAATCCTCATTTCTGCAAATCTGCACTTGCTCGGTACACGCCTGCTGATTTTCTGGCACTGGTAAAGCAGTATCGTATCGATCATTACGAAAAAAAGCTTGGGCAGATGTTCTGCCGTGAACGGTCGCAGCAGATCGTAGACATGCTTCTCGCTGAATGCAGGCGCGCACGCGTAACGATCGAGACCGGCTGCTCGGTCACAGAGGTGGCCAAGACGAACGATTTCACGGTCGTCTCGAATAAGGGGGCTTGGTCGACGAAAAGCCTGGTCGTCGCGACCGGCGGCCTTTCGTTCCCGAAGATCGGTGCGACCGATCTCGGCTACCGGATCGCCTCGCAGTTCGGACTGAAAATTATTCCGACCAGGCCGTCGCTTGTACCTTTAGTATTTGCCGGCAAGGCCGATTCGCGTTTGGCAGGAGTCTCGATCGATGCCGCGGTCGAAGCTGATGGCCAGACCTTTCGCGAAAATATACTGTTCACTCATCGTGGGCTGTCGGGCCCGGCGATACTTCAAGCCTCGAACTACTGGGATAGCGGCGGATCGCTGACGATAGATACCATGCCGGGAACGCATGTCGCGGAACTACTCAAAGATGCACGTTCAAGCCGCAAATTAGCAGCAAACTTTCTTGCAGGCTATCTCCCGCAGCGTTTTATAGAATCCCTTGGACAAAAGATCCCGAATAGACCGGTCGATCAGTTGAGCAATGCCGAGCTCCAAACCATCGGTGAATTGCTCAATGGCTGGCAAGTCGCTTTCCGCGAGACGGAAGGCTGGCACAAGGCAGAAGTAACGCTCGGCGGTGTTTCTACCAATGAGATCTCATCGCAGACGATGGAGGCAAAAAAGATTCCGGGACTGTTTTTTATCGGTGAGGTTTTGGACGTTACGGGTTGGCTTGGCGGTTACAACTTCCAATGGGCGTGGGCGTCAGCGCATGCAGCCGGCCAAGCCGTTTAGCAGCTCGATCTAGTTAAATAGATCCCGGAAAAGTGCCATCTGCTCTGCCGTTCCTAGCAGGTCAAGTTTCGCATACGCCGGAAGCACAGTATCCGGGGCCGGGTTCTCTATCGTCTCCTTTCCTTTTTCTATGGCAAGGACGACAAGTCCTGTTCTGCTTCCTATTCCGCTTTCGACGAGTGACTTTCCAGCGAGTTTCGGGGTCACCTCGGCTGTGAAGAACTCGACGCCTTCGCCCATGATGATCGGTTGCCGACCTTGAACGAGAGCCATGACTGACTCCGCCCCAAGCGGTGCGTAGCTGAGCACGAAATCCGCACCAGCTCTATGGATCGCCTCGATGTTTCGGTCGTGGGTGATTCGGCTGATTATGCGAACCTGCGGGTTTAGTCGGCGGCAGTATATAGACAAATAGATATTGACGGCGTCGTCATTTGTCGTAAGAAGTACCAGCGACGATTCCATCAATCCGCCTCGCATTAGCGTTTCCCGATCGGCGGCATCACCTGTCGTCAGCCGGTCCAGATGGCTTCCGATCTCACTGCAGCGGCCCGGCTCGCGTTCGACCATGAACACCTTCAGGCCCTTTTCCTTGAGAGCGATCGCCGCAGCACGTCCGACCTTTCCACCCCCAAGGATCAAAACGGAATCGGAAAGCGGTTCATCATGATCGAGAACTTTCTCGAGTTCCGCGATCTGTTCAACCGTGCCGACAGCCAGTGGAACATCAAAATCGCCAAGCACATATTCCGCATCGGTCGGCATCAGGCGGCCGCGTCTCCACACGCCGATGATATTTACGCCGGTCCGTGCACGCAGGTCTGTATCCCGAAGCGTTCTGCCCTGCAGTGTCGTATTGTGCACCGTAAACTCGGCTACCACCCACGATCCAAAGCTCCCGATCACGTGCGCGCGATCCTCGCCGACACTGATGCGGTTTGCAAGATACTCGCCAAGCCGCTGTTTTAGCGGCAACACATGGGTCGCACCGCTTAGTTCCAGGATATCGATCGAATCGGGATCAGCTGCGGTTGCCGCGATAGTCACATCGGGGGCGACCTCCCGCACAGTTAGCGTGACGTTAGTGTTCTGCGTGTCCTCGAGATTGGCGAACACGAGCCGCGCGTGTTGGGCTCGCATTCTTTCATATGTCTTGCGGCCGTCGACCTTGCCGCTCACGACCGAAACCCCGGACTGGAACAGTTCGGCCCCGGTCGCGGCATTTTCCTCGATCACGAAATAAGGGATGTCGTTGTGATTGAGCCTTTTGATCAGACTCGGTGCGATCGTCTCGTAGTTACAGATGATCACATGGCCGGTCACGTCAGGGGGAACTTCTGTCGGACACTGGGCATGTATCTGTGCTTCAAGCCAAGGTGCGTAGAAATACCGGATGAATGCGAAAGGCAGCATTATCAAGAGCAGGATAACGCCCGACATTAGCACGAGTATGCTGAAGGCCCGCCCGATATCGCTTTGGAACGTGATGTCGCCAAACCCAAGGGTCGTCATCACCGTCAGTGTCCAGTAAAAGCCGGTTACCCAACTAAAATAGCGGTCCTCGGCCGCAGCCATGATGAAATGGAACAGGATCGAATAGAGGACGATGACGGCAGCGATGAAGCCGAGATACTTCAGCAGCGCAGAGACATTGCGCCGGCTCTGGTTCTGGCTTAAGAAATAGCTGACCTGGCTTACTAGAAACTTCATTCCTCAGACTTATTTTCGAAACTCATCTATATCCATTCCAAAGGTTTCTTTCACGTATTCTTCCTGTGCTGCAGTCACATTTCTGAGATTGATCAGGCGGCGTTCTGTCTTCTTAATATGAGTGCGAGCTCGCTCCGCCATGTGCTTCAATAGATCGCGGCCCTCGGATTCTTCCGCTTCGACCTTTAGCATCAGCTCGTATAATTCCGATCCCAAAGCGGATTTTTCTTCCTCGTCGAGCTCGATAAATCGTCGGCGTATCTGATATATCTGCCTGATCGATCGAACCAGATCATCGCCGACTGATACACCGGTGACCGCATCAGGGCTGACCCGCATTTCCGCAGTCAGGCGGTCGAGCTTGACCTGATCGCCTGCGGTGTACGCCGCATTGAGTTCGGCCATCAGGTTATGACGCCGTTCCTTTTCGGCCGAGTCGAGAGCAAGGTCGGGATGGATGATCCTTGCGATATCGTGATAAGCCTTGCGAGCCTCGGGCGTCGGTTCCCATTTCTCAGAGTCGTGTTCCTCTGCCGCACGCAGACGGGCCGCAGATTCTTCCGCCAAACGGCGCAGTTCTTCGACCCGTTTCTTGATCTCTTCATCATCCGGGACCAGCTTTAGTTCTTCCTCAGCGATCTCCGCATCGATCTCATCCTGCTCGGCGTACAAGCGGCCGACCTCCATCGTGTACCTTGCTTCGAAACGCTCGAGTGCCGCCCGCAGGTCAGTAACGTCCTCCTCGCGGTCAGCCAGACGGTCCTTCAGACGGTCAAGGACCCGCAGCTTTTTGTTGAGCTCGATCTCTTCGGGTGCAAGCGTGGACATTACGAATAAAGGTTCATCGGCCTGGTCAGCAGTTCAATAGGATCTCCGACATTCAGAGCTTCACGAACGTAATAGGGTTCACCGGCCTCAACGCCGATCAGCGAACCAAAATACCTGGATCGGTTCTCAAGCTCATCGAGAAAACGCTTGTCGGTTAGGCGCGTTTCGGGTTCGGTCGAGTTTGGATCGTAAAACTGGGAACTATGTGCTCTGATCGCCTCCATCTTTTGGTCAAGGTGTTCTGAGATATCCACGACAAAAGACGGCACTACTCGTCGCGAAAAGATATTGTGTGCGACCCTCGGAACGGGTATCTTTTCATCTCCGGTTTCCGGGTCATAATTCTTCATGCTTGCCAGACGGGCCGATTCCCGGACGAGATGCGCTATGTGGTCGTGATCTGGATGCGGATCTTCCAGTTGATGCGTGAGGATCACTTTGGGCTTTAGCTGCCGGAAAGCCCGCACCATTTCCGTCCTCGACGCATCATCGACGAAGACGTGTCCGTCAGCGAGCGCGAGATTCGCTCGCACGTCCAGCTTTAGGATGGCGGCCGCATCCTCCGCCTCCTTTGCCCGGCCTTCTACGGTTCCTCGCGTCCCCATTTCACCCTGCGTGACATCGAGAGCACCGGTTCGGTAACCAAGCTGCTTCATTTTCAGCATTGTTCCGCCTACCGTCAGCTCAAGATCATCCGGGTGCGCAAAGACCGCGAGTATATCGACCTCGTTCATTATCTAAATTTACCACACAGGATACTTATGTGAACCCGCTGCCGCTGACCTGATAGAATGGCCGTGTGGAACTAACAGTTTTAGGCTCGGGCACATCGGTGCCGCATTCGCATCGAAGCAGCCCGGCGTATTGGCTCGAGATGAGCGAGGGTTCAGTGCTTCTGGACTGCTCCGCGTCGGCCGTGCATCGTATGGCGGAGGAAGGCTGTGATTGGGCCGGGCTAGACGCGATCTGGCTCTCGCATTTTCATCTCGACCACTGCGGCGGATTGGCGCCATATCTCTTTGGGACGAAGTATGCCCCCCAAACGCAGGAACGAAAGAAGCCGCTGCGGCTTTTCGGGCCTGCCGGCACGAAACAGCTGATCGAGAGGTTTGATGCGGTCAACGACTACGGCCTCTTCGATCAACCGTTTCCATTCGAAGTGGTTGAGGTTGATCCGCTAGAGAGATTTGAAATGCTTCCGGGGGTCGAAGCCGTTGCACAGAAGACGCCGCACACACCGGAAAGCCTGGCTATTCATATTACCGCCGCCGATGGGAAACGACTTGTTTACACTGCCGATACAGGCTTTCATGAACCGCTCTCGGCGATAGCGCGTGATTCCGATCTTTTTCTTATTGAATGCTCGTTCGTCAAAGATAAGCCGGTAGAGAAACACCTCGAACTCGCGGAGGCTTTATTCTTGATTCGGAAGGCCCGGCCTAGGAGAGCAATGCTGACGCATCTCTATCCGCAGTGGGACGAGGCTGTCCTGCACGAGGAAGTTGGAGATCTAAAAGATTTCTGCGAGCTGATCGAAGCGAGGGACGGCCTACGATTAAAGCTCTAACCGGTCGGGCTGTTGCGTTTCGCGACCGCCATCAGGTCCTCAGGCATCCATTTTTCGAGAACCTTTTCCTCCGCGTCCGCAATTCGTCGGCTTCGGTTTCGCCAATCTTTCGTCGGATCGTCTTCACGTCCTGACTGTTTCGGATAGTTCTCGACCTGCTCGAGGCTGATAATAATGCCATGGGCGATGTCAGCCCAGTTGGCGTTCTGTATTCCACGAAGGATCACTGGCAGCCCGGCGGTCCAATCTTCCTCAGGCGTGATGTTATCGTACTCGGGAATTGTCAGATACGCGGTTTCGGGCAGCGGGCGGGCGTCGAATTCGCGGACGATCTGTGCTGCGACGTCCTTATACGATCCATTCGGATCTGATTCGCGGATCTCGAGTGCCCGCCGAAAAATGTCAGAAACTTTGGGTGCTTCGCTCATGGTCAATGTGTAGAAGACTACCATAGTTCGAGCCGGAAATTAACTGCAGTTGCTCTCGGCATCCGATATTATCTGAGATTATGCATGGCATTATTTATCGATCACATTTGTTGCTCGGCGTCTTGGTATCTGTTCCGGTCCTTGCATGGGCGGTCAGCGGGTTTCTTTACGCCTTGCCGAATACGGTCGAAGGCGGTGTTATCGAGAATATTGCGCCTGAGCGTGTGAAGATCACTCCGCCCGACGCCATGGCGAGGGCGAATGAACTTGCCGGCCGGACACTACCGACGACCGCTCTGACTCTATTGATGAAGGACGGAAGGCCGCAGTATCAGGCGATCGGCGGCCTGGGTGCGGAATCTATCTTCATCGACGCCGAGAACGGGAACGCCTCCTATTCGCAACCGCCGTCGCTCAAGACGCGGTTCTTCCGCGAGGCTCATTTCTACTTTTTCGCCGGCAAATGGCAGGTGACGCTGCTTCTTTTATTCTCCTCGCTGGCTGCACTATCGGCCTTGACGGGGATATATCTCAATATCAAGCTTTGGTCGGCTCGTCTATTTCCACCATCCGGAAAGATAGGAACACGCGAGCTTTGAGTAAAGCTGCTGCAACGTTCAGTTGTAATTCACCGTCTGAGTCTATACGCTTTTTAACATTATTTATGAAGAAGTTTCCTTTATCGATCGCACTCGTCGCCCTGTTTTCGTTGACGGGGTTTGCCCAGAATGAGATCGCACCGGTCGTTGAGCGCGAGTTTGGCTATCAAGACTGGACGTACAAGAATCTCGAAGGCAACGGTGAGACGAACCTTCGGAAATTCGCGGCCGGCAAGAAGCTGGTGATGGTCGTGTATTGGGCTCCCTGGTGCCCGAACTGGCGCCATGACGTGGCGTTCGTCCAGGAACTTCATTCAAAATATTCAGACAAGGGGCTTACCGTGATCGGGGTCGGCGAGTACGACACGGTCGACCGAATGCGCTCGCACGCCAAGCAGTTTGGCCTCACGTTTTTCAACGTATACGAATCGGAAAGTACGCGCGCCCGCGAAACCACGCAGCATTACACGCAAAGACGTGCAGCCGGCGACACACGCCGATGGGGCTCACCGTGGTACGTTTTCCTCGAACCGTCATTGCTAAAGCCGTCAGGCGAGGTCCTTGCAGAAAAGGTAAATGTCGTTAACGGAGAGCTTGTTAAGGGTGATATCGAGAAGTTTATTGAAGGCAAGCTTGCTGCAAGCGGGACTGCTGTGAAGCCTGCAGATCAAAAGGCCGAGACATCATCCCGGCCTTAACAATTTCTTACATCGCGGCTAGTGCGTCTGAGAGCTTCTCAACCAGTGTCAGGAGCGGGCGGCCCGAATCGGTGAACCGTCCGGCTGCGGCCAGATCTTCCGATTGCGCCGTCAATTCCGTGATCCCCTGAACGAGCGGTAAATGTCTCTTAAGCGGTTCTTTTGTTCTGAACTCCACCTCAAGCGCGAGCATGCCTGCACGCAGATTCTGAATAGTCTGGATCAGTGCTCGCTTGTTCTCGGCATTCTTTGAACGTGCAGCCGCATTTGCCCGCGGATCCTTGTCAACGTCTTCAATTCCGGCGGCGGCTCCTCCAAGCAGATAAAGGAACTTGGTCACGTTCTTGATCTGGATCGAGACCTTGTCGGCACCTTGTCGCAGAGTCGTCGTCTGTGCGGCTGCGGTATTAGAAGTAACGACCCGCGGCGTCGTAGTCGGCCGCGAAGGACGTCGCTGGGCGTCAGCGGTCGTCACAAAAAAAGCCGCAAACGCCACGGCCAGCCCGAAAGTTCCGATCTTGTTCATAAATGCCTACCTGTTCAAATGTTGCTGAAAATTCTATCATAGTTATAGATGCATGAACGCGAGTTAGAGGTTCGACGCCTTGGGCTCATCGGTTACGGCGCCGCCTTCGAGCTGCAAAAGCAGCTTGAAAGGGACGTGATCGAAAAGCGCGAGCGCGATTATTTTCTGCTCCTCGAGCATCCGCACACCTTTACGGTAGGCCGCCGTGCGAAAGAGGCCGGCGTACTCGCTTCGGCAGAGATCCTGCGTGCGATCGGCGCCGAGGTTTTCGAATCCGACCGCGGCGGCAAGGTCACATATCACGGCCTCGGGCAAATAGTGGGCTATCCGATCATAAGCCTGTCGCCGGACAGAGAGGACGTCCACAAATATGTTCGCGACGTCGAAGAGGTACTGATCCGGACACTTGCGGACTATGAGATCGAAGGTTTTCGCATCGAAGGCCTGACGGGGGTTCATACGACCGAGGGCAAGGTCGCCGCGATCGGGATCCACATCAAACGATGGGTCACGACACATGGATTTGCACTTAACGTGAACACCGATCTCGATTATTTCAATTGGATAATTGCCTGCGAGGGCGAGCCCGTAACGTCAATGCAGCGTCTCCTGGGACGCGATGTCGATATGACGGAAGTCGAGGACCGCTTAGTAGCTAATTTTGCGGACGTGTTTCAGATCGGAAACGTCCTTGATGAGACTGTAACCGGCACGTTGGCCGCACAAACGCGGCCGCTAGCCGGAACTAGTATTTAGGGAGGAATTATGAAGAACACTTTCTTGCTTTCGTTATTTGCTGCAATATTCCTGGCCGGATGCGGCGGAACCGCCGATACGAATTCGGCCGCCAATCGAGCCAATACAAACGCCAATACCGCGGCGGCCCCGATGAGTTTGTCTGACACGGAAACGCCGCAGCGTATCAAGGATATGATGGCGTCGCGCGGCGAACAGGACGCGGCACAGCCCGAGGTCGAGATAAATGTTCCGCCCGATGGCGCGACGATCGAAAGCTCGACGGTGCGCGTAATGCTCACGATAAGCGGAGACCTCAAGGGTTACAAGCCGGGAATGGACCCTGAGACCAAAATGGGCAATCACATCCATGTGATCCTGGATAATCAGCCGTATGAGGCGTATTACAACGTCGATCGCGAATTCGAGCTGCGCAATGTGCCCGATGGCGAACATACATTACGTGTTTTTGCTTCGCGTCCGTGGCACGAAAGCTACAAGAATGAAGATGCGTTTGACGTCGTCAGATTTACGGTTAAGAACGGCGGAGCCAATCTAGACATTCCTGCGACGACAAACTCCGGCCAGCAGATGTCTAACGTAAACAGCAACACTGGTGCACAACCTGCCGCGACCCCTGAAGGTAAAGACATGCCGCCTTCGACCGGCGGAAAGATCGACCTCGCAAAGCCGCTGCTCACATACAGCCGTCCGAAGGGCGACTACAAGGGAACGGATGCCGATCCGATAATGATCGATTTCTGGCTTGCGAATGCAAAGCTCGTAGGTGATGGCGGGGAATATCGTGTCCGTTATTCCGTCAACGGCGGTGAAGCGAAAATGATCGAAAAGTGGGCCCCGCTGTGGCTGTCCGGCTGGACGACGGGCAAGCACACAATAAAGCTTGAGCTTATCGACAAGGACGGCAACGTCGTCGACAACGGCGGTTACAACTCAACGACACGCGATATCAATGTGACGAAATAGGTCAAGATGAACTGGGTCTATCTCGGCATTGCGGGACTGCTTGAGATCGCGTGGGCGATCGGGTTGAAGTACACGGAAGGCTGGACACGCCTTGTGCCCAGCCTCATCACTGCTGTGTTGATGATAGCGAGCTTCTATTTTCTTTCGCTCGCGGTCAAGACATTGCCGATCGGTACGGCGTACGCAGTGTGGACCGGTATCGGAACGGTCGGGGCCGCTATTCTGGGAATGGCCCTTTTCGATGAGCCGCGGGATATCGTCCGCATGTTTTGCATCATGCTGATCATCGCCGGGATCGCTGGCCTTAAAATGTCGTCCCCCAGTTAAGGGGTTTAACGGTTTCGTTATAGAATTAAGGTTTTCGTCGAATGACGAGAGCCTTTTTTCTTTTTTGGAGACGACTGCTTATAAATGAGACGCGATATCACGACGTGGTACAGCCACAATCTAAACATGGATATGCCGCTGGTGGCATACGGACACGCGGGCTATCCGCTGCTGATGTTTCCGACAGCCGCGGCCGATTATCTTGAGTACGAAAGGTTCTATCTCGTCGATGCGATAAAGGACCTTATCGAAGCAGGTTTGATCAGGGCTTATTCGATAAACTCGGTGAACAAATACAGCCTGCTGAATCGCGAATCGCATCCGGGCTGGAAGGTCGAGATGCTTTCCCGTTACGACCGGTACGTCGTCGATGAAGTGCTGCCGCTGATCCGAAACGAATGCGGCAAAGACGCACGGCCGCTTACCACGGGTGCATCACTCGGTGCCTTTCTTGCTGCCAACACTTATTTCAAGCATTCCGATGCGTTTCGCGGAACGATCGCGATGAGCGGCAGCTACGATATCTACAATTACCTCGACAAAGGGTTTTATGACGAGAACGTCTATTTCAATAACCCGGCGATGTATCTTAAGAATCTTAACGACAGCCATCATCTGCCGCGGCTTCGACAGGCAGATTCGATCGTGATCGTGTCGGGCCAGGGTTCATACGAAGCCCCGGACCGCAGCCGCGAGCTTTCGTCCATACTGCATTCAAAAGGTATTCCGCACTTGCTGGAACTTTGGGGACACGATGTAAATCACGACTGGCCGTGGTGGCGAAAGATGCTGCCGTACTACCTCGGTAGGTTCGTCGAGCGGTAGGGAAGTAGGAGAAACGATTAGTGAGGCCGTCTTTCGAGGCGGCCTTTTTGTTTCGCGTATCGGGCAGGCGCCGACGCCACAAACAAGTCGATGTATCGCGAAAACCCGGCTCCGTAGGTCGATCGTTCCGAAATGTTCCGTGACTTTTCGCTTTTGTTAGCAGACTTTTTTTATTTGTTACGTAACATTTCTAATTTGTTAGCGCACTTTTTCAATTTGTTAGCAGACATTTTCAGTTTGTCACGAGACTTTTTTGATTTGTCACGAGACTTTGCTCATTTGTCACGAGACTTTTTTGATTTGTCACGAGACTTTGCTCTTTTGTCACCACACAAATTGATTTTGTTACGTAACATTTTTTGTTTGTCGCGTAACATTCGGTTTCATTTATCTAACTTCGGAGCTTTTTTCCGGAGAGAAACGGCTGAAATTGCGGGCGGCCGCAGTTGACTCAATAGCGTAAATGCTTTTATGCCACTGCTTACACGGCAGGTCGCACAAAAAGAAAGACGGCACGGATCGTGATCCATGCCATCTTTGATATGACCAGGTTGTTTAGCGGCCGTCGCCTTTCTTCCCGCGGCGGCGTCCGCCCTCGGGTGCGGACGGTTGCTCTTGTGCAGGCGGAGCGACCGGTCTGGGCGGCGGGGGTTTGACGACTACCGGCCGTTCAGGTTCGGCGGCGGCCGGTAATGCGGTGCCGGCACCCGGCTGAGTATCAGGGCCCGATGAGGCCGGTGGATCGTTCAGGTCAGATCCCGGCGGTTTTGGTGTGTTCGAGACCGCGCCCGTTCGTATAGCGTTCAGGTCTGCACGTTCCAGCTGTTCACGCTCTTCACGTTTTCGACGCTCCATTTCCGCACGGATCTCAGGCGGCATCGCCGGTGCTGCAGGGAACCTTTCCTTTTCTTTATCCTTCATGAAAGGGTTCATGAAGGCGTTGAAGATCGGAAGCGCTGTGCCGCCGCCGGTCATGCCGCGGCCGAGCGATTCCTTTCTCAAGGGATTGCCCATCCAGACGCCGGTAGCGTAGGTCGGCGTGTAGCCGATGAACCAAACGTCGGTATGATTGTTGACCGTACCTGTCTTGCCGGCCAACGGCTGCCCGCCGGCGCTTGCACCAGCCGCTGTTCCGCCGCCGGACGTCACGCCCCGCATCATATCGACCATCGTCAGCGCGACGTATTCATTGGTGACCTTTGAACTGGTGCCATCGAACTCTTCGAGCAAGGTACCGTCGCGGCTATATACTTTGCGGATCAAATGCGGCTGGACGCGAACGCCCTTGTTCGGAAAAACACCGTATGCAGATGTCATCTCAAGCAGCGAGGCCTCCGACGCCCCCAAGGCTGACGGCAAACTCGGAGCCATCGGGTTTGAGATGCCGAAACGCCTGACCATCTGTGCACCGGTCTGTATTCCAACCTGTTCCAGCAGATGAACGGCCGCGAGGTTGTATGACTTTGCAAGCGCGATCTTCATCGGCACATTCGGGTGGCTTGGCGAACCGTCGTAGTTATGCGGTGACCATCCGCCGCGTTTTATCGGGGCTCCGCTGACCAGCATGTCAGGCGTCATACCTTCTTCGACAGCGGCCGTGTAAATGAAAGGCTTGTACGCAGAACCCGTCTGCCTCAGGCCTTGTGTCGCATTGTTAAACCGGTTGGTGTGATAGTCGTAACCGCCAACCATGCACACTATCTCGCCGTTCTTACTGTTGACGGTAACTATCGATGCCTGGATCTCGGGAACTTGAGACAGCTCGACCTCGAGCGTCATCGTTTCCTCATTTACCTTTTTCACGAGGAACTCTGCGAGAAAGCCGGGCTTTAGCTCATCGTTCGGCCGTTTTTTGCTGCGGCCCATATCTTCACGTCCGACCACCGCCTTATATCGTCCGAACCGCACACCTACCTGATCGGAACCCGGATTCGCCTTCATCACCAGGCCCTTGATATATTCGCCTTCCTCGTACTCGTCACCGTACCAATCGGCGTGCTTAAAGGCGTCGAGAGCTTTCTCGATATCCTTAGGATCGGTCAGCGGTTCATCATTCGGGTCCACCAAAATGTTGCGATAATCAGAACGCCATGCTCGATTCTTGTCGAAAGCGCGAAGCTTTTCGCGGATCACCTTGGTCGCGATCTGCTGGGCCTCAACGTTGATCGTCGAATAGACCTTGAGCCCGCCCTGGGCTACGCGTGTTGTGTATTTTTCTTCGAGATATTTGCGGATCTCTTCGACCGGGTAATCCCAAGCCGTCGATTTTGGCAGCGACTGATAGTAGGCAGTGTCGGCCAGCTTTATTTCCGTAGCTTTAGCTCTCTCGGCCTCGCCCTCGGAGATGTAGCCGTACTTTGCCATCTGGTCGAGAACGATGTTCCGCCGGATCTTCGCCTTTTCGCGGTTTCGCGTCGGCGAGTACTCCGGTGACTTAGGAATTGCCGCCAGAAGTGCAGCTTCCTCGAGATTGAGGTCCTTCAGCGATTTGCCGAAATACGTTCTCGCACCGGCCTCAAATCCATATGCACCGGCCCCGAGAAAGACGTAGTTCATATACATCTCGAGGATCTGCCGCTTTGTATAAAAGCGTTCTATCTGCAGAGCGACCATCCACTCGTTGACCTTACGTGTGTATGTCTGGTCCTTATAGAGGAATAGATTCTTGGCCAGCTGCTGCGTGATGGTCGAAGCTCCTTCCATACGGCCCGTCGTAAAGTTCTTGAAGACGACGCCCATGATCCGATAAGGATCGATGCCTATGTGGTCGTAATATCGATAGTCTTCGATAGCGAGCAGGGCATTCTCGACGTTCTTCGGAATGTCTTGTTCTTTGATGGGAATGCGCTTCTCGATCGCGAACTCTGCAAGGACCGTCTCGCCGTCGTCTGCATAGATGGTAGTCACCTGCGGCGGGCGATAGCTGGCAAGTGCCGATACTTCGACGGAATATCGCGAGTTGTTCAAATA
Source organism: Acidobacteriota bacterium (assembly GCA_023389035.1). Lineage (GTDB taxonomy): Bacteria > Acidobacteriota > Blastocatellia > Pyrinomonadales > Pyrinomonadaceae > OLB17. The sequence continues at coordinate 163,513 of JAEWFC010000010.1, read as the reverse complement.
GTAGGAAGCGAGCAGGCCGGTGAGGGCTCCGCCAGATCCGGCAAGCAGCAGGGCGAGAACGACCCATACCGCACGAACTCCCCAACCGTGTTTGCGCTCCACCGAACGCACTTCACGTTCTACGATCTTTCTTTCCCTTGCCATATGAACATCTCCGACGCGGCCCGGCTAGTTAACGAACCGCCGCATCTTAATACTAACAACAAAACCTATAGCGATAAATGTAGATAACAGCGCCGAAAGCCCCGCGCTCATCAACGGCAGGGGGACACCGATCACCGGCAAAAAGCCCAGCGTCATGCCGACGTTGATAAAGATCTGGAAGGTGAGCGACGTCGCGATAGCCATTATCACGAGCATTCCCGCCCGGTCGTTTGAATCGCGTGCGCCGGCGATCAGCCTGGATATCAGCAGGGCAAACGCGAGCAGCAAAGATACGCAACCGATAAACCCGGTATTCTCGGCCGTCACTGCAAAAATAAAGTCGGTTTGCGGCTCCGGCAAAAACTTCAGAACGCTCTGCGACGTTTCACTTTCACCCTTTATCCCGGACAATCCGCCCTTTCCGACCGTGATCATCGATTGCACGGTGTGGTAGCCATAACCCCGCGGATCGGCGCTTTCAGGATCCAAGATCGCCATTATCCGTTCCTGCTGATAGCGCTTGATCACTCCGGTCTGAACACCGGCAATGTAAGCGGTCGGAACAAAGATCGCAGCAGCGACAAGCGCGGCGACCACGTACCGAATCTTGATAGCCGAAAGAAAGAGGACCGCGCCAAGGATCGGAAAGTACGTCAACGCCTGGCCCGCATCCGGTTCCAGCATGATCAGTCCGACCGGTCCCGCGAGGATCGCGCAGCCAACCATCACCTCTTTTAACCGCAGCGTGCCCGATCGTCTTGCACCGAAGTATTTGGCAAGCATAAGCACCGTCGGGACCTTAGCAAATTCTGATGGCTGAAACTGTCCGACGATCGGCAGGCGTACCCACGCTTGCTGCCCGTTGACCTCGACACCTAGCGGCGTTAAAACCAGAAACAACAGCAGCAGTGCGAAACCATAGAAGAACGGGGCGGCTTCAATGATTCGACGGTAATCCGTCAAAGCAACGACAATGAATGCGAATACCGCGATGCCGAGCCCAATTATCTGTTTTGACCAATACGATTCCGATGGCACGGCATTATGGATCTGCCAGATGCCAAAGGACGCGATCGCGACCGCCAGCAAAGATGTCAGCCAGTCAAAATCCCTAAGGTCTCGTTTGTCGATGATCGCAACCACTCGTGCTCGTAATCTCCTGCCCGACTATCGTGCGGCTACCTCGGTCTGCTCGCTTTTATATGTCGGATGTTTCGCTAAGTAGGCCTCGTACACTCCGCGAACGGCCGGTCCTGCGTGCGTGCCGCCGAAGCCGACGTTTTCAATAAGGCCTATGACAGATATCTCAGGGTCGTATGCCGGGGCGAACGTCACGATCCACGCATGGTCCTTTTCCCCACGCGCACTGCCGGGAGCCTGCGCCGTGCCGGTCTTGGCAGCAACGTCGAAACCGGGCATCCTGACGACGCCTGCGGTTCCGCCGCCATTCACTGCGGTCCACATTCCCTCAGCCACCATCTTCTGCTCAGCAGCCGACATCTCGATCACCTTGGGCTCAGTATTCTGGTAACCGAACGCCGCTCGCGCTTCGAAGTTCTCGCTTGCTGAAATTGGGCGGAACTCTTTCATAAAATGCGGAACGTACATACGCCCGAACATCCCGACAGCTGAGATAGTGCGGATCAGCGAGATCGGTGTGACCACGACCGTGTCCTGTCCGATAGAGGCATATACAGTACGTATATCGGACCATTTGCCCTCACGTTTCTCGACGATCGGTTTCCAGCTCTTGGGCGTCTGGCCGAGTTTTTCATTTGGAATATCGATCCCCGTGAGCTTGTCGTATTCAAAGGTCTCGACCATGTCGATTATCCCCTCGATCTGCATCTTAAGGCCCAGGCGATAGTAGTAACCGTTGCATGAGCGTGCGATCGCAGGGATCAGCGTGGGCGAGCCGTGGTTGCCCATGCACTTCGTGAACTTGTTGCCGATCTGTATGCCGCCGCCGCATGCGAACGACGATTTTTCAACAACGATCGCGTCGCTCTGAAATCCGCCGACCGACATCGGGATCTTCCAGGTCGATCCTGGCGGGTAACGTCCCTGTGTCGCGCGGTTGTAGAGCGGCCTGCCTTCGTCCTGCCAGTACGCCGCGATCTGTTTTCTGCCTTCCGGCGTTCTGCTGCCCTGAACAAAGATATTCGGGTCGAACGAAGGCTGCGATGCCATCACGAGCATTTCGCCGTTGCGCGGGTCCATCGCGAGAATGGTACCGCGCTTCGAGGCTGAATTTTGAAGCTGCTGCTCCGCTGCCATCTGCAGGTCAAGATCGATCGTTGAGACCATATCCTGGCCCGCCTGCGGTTCGACGCGCTCGATCTCTGACTGAAGACGTCCGCGGCTGTCGACGATCACCTTTCGGTATCCGGGCCGGCCGCGCAGAAATTCGTCGTACGACTGCTCGAGCCCGCCCTTGCCTATGATGTCGCCGGCACGCATGCCTTTTGACTTGTATTCTTCAAGCTCGAGCTGTTTCGGACTGATCTCGCCGACGTAACCGAGCACGTGGGCAAGTATCTCGCCGTGCGGATAGAACCTCTGCGGCCGGATCTCAACGCGGAGCTCAGGATATTCGAGCGAGTGCGATTCGACCCACGCTATATCCTGCATCGTGACACTTTCTTTCAGGACAAGCGTTTCGAAATCGTTTTGCTTCTTGATGGCGTTCAGGCGTTCGACGACGTATTCCGGAGCGATAGAAAGTCCGCGTGCATATACGTCGATGCGGTCCGTGACATCGATGTTCTTGATTGGCTCGTTCGATAGAACGACGTTAAAGGTCGGGCGGGAATCTACCAGTATCTTACCGTTTCGGTCGAAGATCGCTCCTCGCGGAGCCGGGATCGGTATAAGACGTATTCGCTGATTCTCTGCACGCTCGGCAAAGTATTCGCCGCGAACGACCTGCAGATAGTAGAGCCTGACGCCCAGCAATGCCAGTAGGACAAACGCAACGATCTGGATCGTACCGATACGGATACCCAGATTCTGTGAGCTTTCGTTGAGTTTCATTACTGCCTACTTTCCTAAACGTATCGGATTACGACGCCGCGTCTGCCTGCGGGTCGGGAACATTTCGCGTTTACGTGAACGCGCTCGGTCCGAGAACAAATAGTCCAAAAAGATGTAAATAATGGTTCCGGCGATCGTGGTACCTATCAGCGTGTAAGCGGCTATCACATATATCTGGCCGGCAGGCTCCTGGCCGAGCAGCCGATGAACTCCGAAATACACAAGATCATCCAGTAAACACGCTCCAGCTATGACGGGGATGCGTAAAAGAAGGTTGTCCATGTACACCCGGCGTGCGAGCTCCGAGACCATGAACGCGATCAGCGTTTTCGAAAAACCGTTAGCACCCAGCAGGCCGCCGCTCAGAGCATCGACCGCGAGTCCCGCAAACGTCCCAAAGAACACCGCTTTGATCGCATCGCGCTGCAGTGCGGCATAGACGATTATGATCAGCGGCAGATCGATATAGGCCAAAGGCTCCGCGATGTTTCGCAGCGTCCACTGCAGCATCACGGCAACTATCAGGGCTATGGTGATCTTGAGGTTGTTCATTTACCTTTCGGGCCTTTCAGAGCGTTGGGAAGCTTTTGATCGAATTCCTCTTTCTCGGGCGGGTCGTACAGCAGGACGGCGACCTCCTGCATTGCCGCGATACGGCCGGCAGCCCTAACCGAAATGACGTGAGGTGTTGTCGCTGAACCACTTTTGATATCGACGATCTCGCCGATCCTGAGGCCGGCAGGATAAATGCCGTCCTGGCCCGATGTGTAAACGATCTGCCCGACCGATACCTCGATCGAGCCCGGGACATACCGCATCTCCAGAATGTCCTTATTTGTTCCGCCGATAACGCCCAAGGCATTCGACCCGCTTATCTCGCCGACGATGGCCCCGACGCCCGACTTATCGTGCGTTATCAGATCTACTTGCGCAGTCAGCGGCCCGACCGCGGTCACACGGCCGACCAAGCCGCCGTCCGTTACGATCGGCATGTTCAGCTTTACGCCGTCCATGCTGCCGCGATTGATGATCGATGATTCGAACCAGACCGAAGGATCGCGGCCGATGACGCGCGCCGGCACGATCTTGTAGCTCGTTTCTTCTTTTAGCGAGAGCAGTCCGCGAAGCCGTTCGTTCTCGTTAACCAGGTCCTCTTTGCCTTTCAGCTCGAGCTCCAGTTCCTGAACGCGCTGTTTGAATTGTTGATTTTCGTCCTGTGCGGACCGAAGATTTGCGATGGAACCAAAGTAACCGGCGATGCCCGAGCTGATCGATGTCACCGGCGACTGGATGAAATCGGCAGCCGTCTGCGTCCAAACCCTGATAACTCTCTGTCCGGACGTTATCTCCCGCGCGTCAAAGGCCATCAACACGAAGTTTCCGACGCACAGAACAACGACTAGCCAAGGCGTCAATCTCCAAACTTCTTGTTGACTTCGCTCAACCATCTGTTTTAGTGGTGAACGATGAACGGTAAGTGGTGAACGAAAGATCTACAGACCCAGCACTCACCACTCACCATTCACCACTAGTTAGTTTCCGGTCATTAATGAGTTGTCCCAGCGGACGCGCTTCAGCAGTTCGATATCTGACAGCATCTTTCCGGTGCCGAGAACTACTGAGGAGAGCGGATCGTCTGCGATCACGACCGGCAGGCCGGTCTCGATCATCAGACGCTTATCGAGATTCTTAAGCAGGGCACCGCCGCCGGTCAGCACTATTCCTCGTTCGACGATATCCGCCGAAAGTTCGGGAGGCGTTCGCTCCAGTGCGACACGCACGGCATTTATGATGGTGGAAACCGCGTCGGAAAGCGCTTCGCGGATCTCTTCGTCCGTCATCGTGATCGTCTTCGGAATTCCTTCGATCAGGTTACGGCCGCGAACGTCCATCGACAGCGGCTCGTCAAGTGGGAACGCGCTTCCGAGAGCGATCTTGATCGCTTCTGAGGTTCGTTCACCGATCAGCAGGTTGTATTTACGCTTGATGTACTGCGTGATGGCGTCGTCCATCTCGTTACCCGCAACGCGTACCGCACGCGAATAGACGATGCCCGAGAGCGAGATGACCGCGATGTCCGTGGTACCGCCACCGATATCGACAACCATGTTTCCGTGAGGTTCCGTGATCGGCAGGCCGGCACCGATCGCCGCCGCCATCGCCTCTTCGACCAGATACACCTCTGAAGCTTTCGCACGGTATGCAGAATCTTCGACAGCTCGCCGTTCGACCTGCGTGATCTCCGAAGGAATGCCGATCACCACGCGAGGCCTCACCCAAGATTTACCGTTATGGGCCTTGCGAATAAAATGCTGGAGCATTTTCTCGGTGACCTCAAAGTTCGCGATCACGCCGTCCTTCATCGGCCTGATAGCGACGATGTTGCCGGGCGTACGGCCGAGCATTTCCTTCGCGTCGCGGCCGACCGCTTCGACCTGGTTCGTCACCTTGTTGATCGCTACGATCGATGGCTCGCTGACAACGATGCCGCGGCCCTTCGCATAGACAAGCGTGTTCGCCGTTCCAAGGTCGATCGCGAGATCGCTGGAAAATAGACTAAATAATGATTTTAATGCCATTTTATGTACTTTTGCGGGACAAATGGCCCCTCACTTCTACCGATTTCGGAATGTAATTGAGTACGCCTGAAAGCAACACTGCAGATCTACACGGTATCGCGACCGAAGCATCACTAACTAACCAAGTAGCATACACCGTTTGGCGGCGAACTTTCTAGCTGCTAACCCTATATTTTACTTATTTCTTGGCGTTTTTCTTCAAATCGGACGAGAGCGTGAGGGCCACCCTAAATACGGGCCTGTCCCGCACGGTCGTAACCCCGGGAAAAACTCCTTTAGCGTTAGGTTTGGGGGATTAGCCTGCTATCAAGATCAGCGGACCAACGGAATGAGATGATTGGTGGAGACGAGGGGGATCGAACCCCTGACCTCTGCAATGCCATTGCAGCGCTCTCCCAGCTGAGCTACGTCCCCGTCCTGCCGGAATGAATGGGCTTGAGAGTTCCGGCAAAGGCAAATTCCGACTTTAGCGAAATCAAATTGGTGCGTCAAGAAACTGGCGCGAAAAGGTGACTATTTCCCCTTGAACTCCGGCTTTCTTTTTTCGAGGAACGCCGAGACGCCCTCGGCCTTATCCTCGGTCGAGAAGCATATCGCAAAAAGGTCGATCTCGCGTCGCAGCCCTTCGTCAAGGTTAGATCGTGACGCAAACTTCACGGCTTCTTTACACATTTGCAGTGCGATCGGGGCTTTCTGTGCGATCTTCTCTGCGAGCTTCATCGTCTCTGCGGCGAGGTTTTCGGCGGGGAACACGTGATTCACCAGGCCGAATTTATGTGCAGTCTCTGCATCGATCATATCGCCGGTCAGCATCATCTCCATTGAACGCCCTTCTCCGATCAGGCGTGTCAGACGCTGCGTTCCGCCGCCGCCGGGCATAATACCGAGATTGATCTCCGGCTGGGAAAACTTTGCGTTCGGGCTGCAGACTCTCAGATCGCAGGCAAGAGCGAGCTCGTTCCCGCCGCCGAGGCAAAATCCGTTGGCCATCGCGATCACCGGTTTTGGGAACGCGTCGATCGTGTTGAAGAGCGTGCGTTCGGCGAATACGCTTCGCTGTGTAACGGGCGTTTTGCCTTCAAACTCCGAGATGTCCGCACCTGCGATGAACGCTTTTTCGCCCGCACCTGTGATGATCAGCACGCGGACCGAGTCGTCGTTTCGCAATTCATCCAGGACGGCGACGCCTTCGCGATGAACGTCGCTGCTCAACGCATTAAGTTTATCCGGGCGGTTGATGGTCAGGGTCGCAACGGCACCGTTCCGTTCGAGTTTTATCGTTTCGTATGAGCTCATAAAAAATAAAGACAGGCGTGAAAGCCCGTCGGGTTTCGTCTTCAGATCTTCATTTCCGTCACTCGCTGTGGCCTTCGGCAACGTTGTCGTCGGCGATCCATGCAACGAATAAACGAAGCCAGTTTTCCTTTGACTCGACGATCGAGACGCCTACACGCGACGTTCCGTAGCTTGCACCTGAGACGCGAACGACCTTTGCTTTTGCCTCAACGGGGACGCCGTCCGGGCGATGCGAGCGTATGTACAGGCTTTCGCCCTGCATTACTTTTTGGTTCAGCTGGAAAAGGGCGCCTAGCGTCGAGATGTCGTCCGTCTCCGTCGGTTCGCTCCACGCGGCTCCGTCCTCGGTCCGGCCCGAGACCACGATCGGCAGCCGTAGGGCCATCCGCAATGCGAACCTTTTTTCCTCAAAGTGAGGTTGGGTGCTGGGTAACATTCTTGGTTTAACTTGAACTGAGAGCGACGCTTCTTAGCCGAATATCTTATCACGGATGCGGCGAAAAATTGCAAATCTAAAGCGTTAAACACGATTTGCCGTCGTCCATACAGCAGATGGCGTATTCGACTACGGCATCACACGACGCATATAATAGAAATAACGATCAGCGAGAGCATCCGGACCGAATTTACAAACATGTCTATTAAAGAGATCGAACGAAAGGTAGTTATCCTTGGCTCCGGCCCTGCCGGTTTAACGGCAGCGATATACGCATCGCGAGCACAACTCGACCCGCTTGTTATCGACGGGCCGCAGCCCGGCGGGCAGCTTACTATTACGACAGATGTTGAAAATTATCCCGGATTTGCCGACGGGATCATGGGGCCCGCGCTTATGGACCAGTTCCGCGGGCAGGCACTTCGCTTCGGCACCGAGATCATAAATGTCTGGATCGACCGGGTCGATCTGTCACAGCGCCCTTTTACCCTATACGGGAAGGAAAGTGAAGACGCAGACGAGATAACGACCGTCATCAAAGCAAAGACCTTGATCATTTCGACCGGAGCTTCGGCGAAGTGGCTCGGTGTTCCCGGCGAAGAACCTGTCCCTGAGGGACTCGGCGGCAACGGTGTTTCAGCCTGTGCGACATGCGATGGTTTCTTCTTCCGCGACAAGCCGATCACGGTAGTCGGCGGCGGCGATACCGCGATGGAAGAGGCGCTGTTCCTGACGAAGTTCGCGTCTAAGGTCGACCTCATTCATCGCCGCGACGAGTTTCGTGCGTCCAAGATCATGGCCGAGCGCGTGCTCGCTCACGACAAGATCAACGTTATGTGGAATACGGAGGTCAAGGCGATCAATGGGTCGAAAGAAACCGGCGTGCAGAGCATTTCGCTCTATAACAACGTTTCAAACGAAGCTTTTGACCACCCGACCGAAGGAGTATTTATCGCGATCGGCCACAAGCCGAACACAGACCTGTTCAAAGGCGTGCTCGACATGGACGATGTCGGGTATCTGATAACGGAAGGGAAAACGATGAAGACGAACATTCCCGGGGTCTTCGCTTGCGGCGACGCACAGGATTCGTATTACAGACAAGCCGTCACCGCCGCAGGCACCGGCTGCATGGCCGCGATCGATGCCGAACGCTTTCTCGCAGAGCACGACGCAGAGGTCGAGCAAAACACTGCAACAAACTACTAACGACAAAATGAAGGCCCGCGCAAGCATCCACGGGCCTTCGGTCTCTAAGTCGCGGAACTTGGTTTAATCGGTCACGACCGTGCCCTTGAGCGATTCCATTCCCTGCGGGGTCTTTTCCAGTTTCCCCGGCTGAAATCCCATCGCCTCCACTTTGCGCAGGATCTGCTGATACAGAGCATCGGACATTTCCGGTTCCCGGCTCAGTATCCAAAGATATTCACGTTTCGGCTCGCCGACCACGGAATATCGATACTCCGGATCGAGGTCGATCACCCAGTAATTGCCCCAGACCTGCGGCAGGAATGATAGAAAGCCCGGTGCGAAGCGTACCTTTAATTTCGCGTTCGTCTGCTTGTCTACGACCTTCCCCGCACCCTTTGCTGACGATGTTGTGCCGTCGCGCTCGAGACAGCGGTTCAGCACCTCAAGCTTTTCCGCCGACTTTATGGTGTACGTGGCGGTCGTATTTCCGACGCACTGCTTTTGAAATTTGTTTGGATATTTAGCTATTTCGTACCACTGACCCGAATACTTCTGCAGATCGACCGATGCAACCGGCCGCACCTCGCCGGCGGTCTGCTGCGCGGCCGCGGCAAATGCAGAGATCATAACGATGGAAAAAACTGTCAATAAACGTTTCATAATCTTGTCTCCTAAGCATACCTGCGTTGACAGGCTGGCTTCATTTATTACATTCGAATAAATTTTGCATACGGTTTCTACAAACGATAACATTCAACTAAAGAACATTCATTAGCTAAAGATATAAACAGAGATGCCGATCTACGAATACAAGTGCACCGGTTGCGGAATGCACCGCGAATACCGACAAAGCGTTAATGACGAGCCGATGAAGATCTGCGAATCATGCGGCGGTGAACTGGAAAAGCAGTGGTCTCTTTCCGGCTTTCAGTTCAAGGGTGAAGGCTGGTACGTCACAGATTATTCTAAGAACAAGGACGTCGGTAAGACCGCGGCGCCTGCGGCTGAAAAATCATCTACGACCGAATCAACCTCTGATGCCGCGCCTGCATCAAAGGAAAATAAGACGGAAACCAAGACCGACACGGCGGCAAAGAAGAAGGCTGAATAGATATGTTTAGGGCGTTCAGGGCAATGACGTTGTCATTATGCGTTCTGTTGATCGCAGGCCCTGCCTTTGCTCAGTCTCGTCACAATTCACGCTATGGCGATCTCGAGGGATCGATCATCAGCGTCACGGCCGCCCGCACTGATTCCAAGACCGACCCTATCTCGGTCGAGAACCTCTACCTCTACGAGAACGGCTTTGAGCAAAAGATAAAGAATTTCAGCTACGATCCGTCGCCTTCGCGGATAGTGCTGCTGGTAGACAATTCACAGACCGTCGGTGCCGATCTCGACAGCCTGCGAAAGGCCGTGATGGAATTCGCATACGAGATCTTTGAGGGCGACCAGCTTTTTGTCATCGCTTACGACGAAAAGGCCGAGATCATACAGGAATGGACCGACGACGCTAAGAAGATGGAAACGTCGCTCGCGACCTTCCGAAAGCAGGGCAGTCCGCATCTTTTCGACGCGCTCGACGTGACCACCCGCGAAGTGCTGTTGCCGCTGATGCCCGGTACGCGAAAGACCGCAGTGGTCGTGATCGGTGACGGCGTAGACCGCGGAAGCAAGACGGATTTTTCCAAGGTCCTCGGCGAAATGCAGAATCACGACATCACGGTCTATGCACTTCAGCTTCGCGACCGGACCGGTGGTGCGTATCGCCGCAATCAGCCCAAGGCCGGGGCCGTTATCAATCAGCTGATCGAGGGAACAGGCGGCCGCGTCTTTCCGTTCGATGAAGCACAGGCCGCAGCCAAAGCGATCTGCGACGAGCTTCGCAGCAACCGCTATCTTCTGTCGTATCTGCCCGTAAATACCTCGACCTACGACGCCCGAACCGTTTTCGTCGTCGCCGATGAAGGCATCACGGTCCGCACCAAAAAGGCACAGCCGCCCAATATCAAGTCGCAGTAATTTTCGCCATCCAATTCTAGCCGGAACTGCCGCGACCTTGTGATAAACTAGCGTCTTGCGATCCGCCGTTTCGCATCGAACCCTGTGAGCGACTACAAGAACAATCCGCCGCCGGACGATTATTCGAAGACCACGCCGAATATCAATATCCCTTCGCGCGACGAAGCTCCCTCGGACTGGGACAAGACAAATTATAAGTTTCCAAAGCAGCCGATGGCTGACGATTGGGGAAAGACGGTCACCAACATCAAGCCGATCGACACGGGCTCGCCTGACCTCGGAAAGACGATGTATCCCGGTGCCAAAAAGCAGCCGTCGTCAGACTGGGACGTGACGCGGCAGAATATTGATGCGGCCGATTTCGGCTCGTCACCCGATGATTTCGGCGGCGGCGTCGCTGACAAGACAACGCCCTATTTCAAACTTCCGGAAGCCGAGCGGGCAAAGTATCAGAACCTGCCGCCGACACCGACCGAACAAGCCGCCCGCGAAGAACAGGAACAAAAAGCCAAGGGTGGAATTCCGACCTGGGTCTGGGTACTGGGCGGGCTTTTCGCGATGTTCTTTTTCGCGATAATCATTCTCGGCATCGTTCTTTTCATCATCACGCGTCCGACCGATTTCGAGGTCATCGTCCGCAGCGCACCGGCGGGCAGCGACGTTCGCGTCGACAATGAATCGTGGGGTTTGCCGGAGGCTGACGGCTCTAAGCGCATTCCAAACCTGCGGGCCGGTGCTCGCACGATCACGATCGTTCATCCGACCCAGGTATGCAAGCCGCTTCCGGTCGAGGGCAAAGGCGGCGACGTCAAAGAAGTGATCGCACAATGCGATCCTGCTCCCGTCAAACCCGGCGAAGACTGCACATCCATCGGCATCGGCGATGAGGAAAAGGCGGAGCGTTGCTATTACGCGGCGCTCGAGGCCTTACCTGATAAATTCACCGCCGACCAACTCGTCAGGGCATTGAACATTCTAATCATCAACTTCGAGACCGGAAGCTCGGAAATTCCTACGCACCGTCAAGCGGCGCTCAATCGTGGAGCGACCTTTATCAAACAGCTGCCGCCCGACATCGTGCTCGAGGTTGGCGGCCACACCGATAACGTCGGCAGCGATGCTTCGAACCTCACGCTCTCGCAGGCACGGGCCGCAGCGGTCAAGACTTACCTGACGACCCAAGGCGTTCGCGACGGAACTTTACAGACGCGGGGTTACGGCTCAACGCAGCCGCGTGAGGGTGCCGACAATTCGACCGCCCAGGGACGATTCCTTAATCGCCGTATCCAGTATTCAGTTGTGCAGAAGTAGATCAGACCGCGACGGGTGCCGCGATCTTTCCGTGCGACTGGTAGCCCTCGAGCTTCAGATGTTCGTAGGCGAGATCCAGCAGGCCATTTAGCCCTTTCAGGCCCTCAGCATTTTGGATGACCAATTGAGGCAGCGGCAGTGGTTCGCGGCCCAGCAGCTCTTCGACCTGTTCAAGGTGGTTCGAATAGATGTGCAGATCGCCGAAGGTGTGAATAAACTCACCCACTTCCAACCCGCAAACGTGTGCGATCATGTGCGTCAGCAACGCATAGCTCGAAATATTGAACGGCACGCCGAGAAACGCATCGGCCGAACGCTGATAGAGCTGGCAATGCAGCGTGCGCCCGCCGTCTATCTTGAATTGGAAAAGCGTGTGACACGGCGGCAAGGCCACGTCGTCACACGTCTCAGGGTTCCAGCCGCTCACGATCAGCCGGCGTGAATTCGGGTTCGTCTCGATCTCGCGGATCAGGCGAGCGATCTGGTCGACGCCGTTCGGCCGCGGATAATCACCGCCAAACGAACGCCACAGATATCCGTATACCGGCCCGAGATCTCCTATCTCACGGCCAAATCGTGCGGTCTGCTCTGCGGTCGCCCATTCTTCCCAGATGTCCACGCCTCGTGCATGGAGGTCGGCCTCATCCGTCGACCCGCTCAGGAACCAGAAAAGCTCCTCGGCGACCCAGCGAAACGGCACGCGTTTGGTCGTCACGATCGGAAAACCCTCGCGAAGATCGAACCGCGTCTGATAGCCGAAAGCCGAGATCGTGCCTACGCCGGTACGGTCCTCATGCCGCGTTCCGTTAGCAAGAATGTGCTTTAGAAGGTCGTGGTATTGTTGCATCTAGTGAATAGTAAATCGTCATTCGTCAATAGTAAATTGCGAAGAATGACCCATCGTTTTATCGGTCGCCGAGCTCCAGAAGTATCGATCCGGGCCTCACTATTTACGATTTACAATTTACGATTCACTAATTCCGATTTACCATTTACTTACGATGCTTGAGATCAGCTTTAACAGCCCGCAGTGCGGATGGATGTCGATCGGATTTGACGATGGCGTCGATGAATTTCACACGACGACCGCGCACGCCCCGCATGAATCCGCGCTTCCGGAGCTTATGCAGATATTGACCGCTCTCGCCGATCCGTCTAATGCTGAGAACCAATATCTGCTTAAATGGAACCGTGACCCTGAGGAATTTGACTTCAGCTTTTTCCGCGATGGCGAAAACGTTCTGCTCGAGATCTATCAGTACCCGACCGTCGAACGCGACGGCACCGAACGCGAGCTCGTTTTCGCACACACTGCCCCGACCGCCGACCTGATCGCCGCCTTCGCCGAAACCTTTGATCAGCTCTACGAAGACCGCGACACCGACGAATTCGAATTTAACTGGCGCCAACCCTTTCCATATAAGGAATACGAACAGTTCAAGGCCCGGATCGGCTAAGCGCGGCTGCAGCTCCGTGGGAGCGAAATGTTTGTAAATCGGGTGTTCATCTTTGTCTGACGAAAATAGAAGCAGCCGGTCAAAACTGATATCATCTCCCTTCGTATCAAACCGCTGTTTGGTGCGTTTTTATTTTTGAATGAAAGAAAGACTTCTTGAATTGCTCGCCTGCCCGACCTGCGGCGGCGATATTGAGCTCGCGTACGCCAGCAAGTACGATGGCCACGAGATAATCGAAGGCGTGCTGACCTGTAAGAAATGTTCGCGCGAGTACAAGGTCGTGCGCGGCGTGCCGCGTTTTGCCGATCTCGGCAAGATCGAGGCGGACAAGGCCGAGACGGCTGAGAACTTCGGCTGGCAATGGACGCATTTCACGCAGGAAGACCCGAAGTATAACGAGCAGTTCCTCGGCTGGCTGCAGCCCGTAAAGCCTGACTTTTTTGAAGGCAAGGTCGTGCTCGAGGGCGGCTGCGGCAAAGGCCGGCACACAAAGCTCGCGGCCCAATGGGGAGCGAAGGACGTCGTCGGCATCGACCTAGGCGACGGCGTCGAATCAGCCTTTGCGCTTACCCGCGATCTGCCAAATGCTCACATCATTCAGTGCGACATCTTCAGGCTGCCCTTAAAGCGCATTTTCGATTACGCATTCAGCGTTGGCGTATTGCACCACACGCCCGATCCGAAAAAGGCATTTCTTTCGCTTGCATCGAAGGTGCAGAAAGGCGGCCACATTTCGGCGTGGGTCTACGGTGCCGAGAACAATGAATGGATCACGCGGTACGTAAACCCAGTCCGCGAGAGCGTCACGTCAAAGATGTCGCAGCCGATGCTCTATCAGCTTTCCAAGCTTCCGACGCTTTCGCTTTTCCTGACGACAAAGCTCGTCTATCGCCCCGCGAACATCGCCGCAAAAGGCGTCGCGAAAAAGCTCTTCTATAACGACTACCTGAACCACCTCGGCACCTTCGGCTGGCGCGAGCAGCACAATATCGTTTTTGACCACCTGGTCGCACCGACCGCGTACTACATCTCAAAAGATGAATTCGAAGACTGGTGGACGGACGCCAAGGCCGAAGACGTCGAAATAATCTGGCACAACAGCAACAGCTGGTGCGGATTTGGACAATTGTAAGATGTGGTTCAACGATCAGGTCACAACCGAACTCAAGTCCATCATTGACGACGCGTTTGATTCGATCGTCGAAAAGGGCAATGCAGAGCATCGCCGTATCGTGAACGCCATCCGCGGTTCGAATATGCTGATCAATGCGAGCCCGGTCAGCGTCGTGAACGCGTCAGGCATCACGGGGATCATCGATGCTGATTCGACCAGTCAAAAGATCGCCGAGGGGCGAATGGGCATTCAAGAGGCTCTCGGCGAGGTCTTCATCACGTTCGCTACCGAAACGCTAGGCAGTCGACGCGGCACCGAGGGCACGCTCGTTCACGAGATGCAGCACGCCTACGATTTCGCACGCACCATCGCCAGCTATTCAAACGCCGACGTGAACCCGCTCAGCATTTTTGACCCGACGCTCTACGAGCTCGAGCTCGCTGCCCATCGCACCTCAGGTGAATGGATGCTGCTCGTGGGCTCCGACGATTATGTTAACGAAGGCGTCGATCTGATGATCCTCGGCCGAACCGAAAGCGGCCCGTGCTTCCTCGACGACGAAGGCATCCACCGCCGACTCTGCGACAGCTACGACCTAACACCAACCGGTAACCAAGGCCCCCACGCCAGCGAACTGATGGGGATAAAACTCCGGTAATAACGGCTCTATTGGGCTGCTTTCCGGTACCGATCTACCCACATCCATGGCGTTTTTACGTCCTTGTTAAAACCTTTTAGACCAAGCCTCGCTCAAGCGTGGGGTTCTGCATTCCCCTTTGCGTACTTTGCGTCTTTGCGTGAAACTCTTTTCCCACGCAAAACCGCCAAACCGCGAGGAAGATCAGCACTGAGTGCTCTCACTCTCAGGCGGCGGAGCCGTCTTTCCGACGAAGTCGGCGATTAGCCACGTCCTTTAGGACGTGGGTAGGTTCGAGAAAATTCGAAAGGGCGTTTTAGCGTCCTTCGCCAGACTGGCTTCAGCCGCAGATCGTCTTAACATTACCTTTGAGACCAAGCCCTTGCTCACGCGCGGGATTCTGCATTTATCTTTGCGAACTTCGCGTCTTCGCGTGAAACCGGTCCGGCCTTTCATATCGTGCAGATCGCGCATATCGCGCAAAACACACTCCGATAAACCGCGGAAACAATTCATAATTCCTCGGGACCGGTTTGCCGGCCAAGCTCTTTGATATCTCGATCGGAAACCGTCACCAAGATGCGGCACCAAGAAATGCGTCACCAAGATGCGGCACCAAGAAATGCGTCACCAAGGTGCGGCACCAAACTGTGTTCACCGGTGACGCGCGGATCTGCGGCGTGCCGCTAATGGCGTGATCGCGGACACGACCGCGGACGCGGTATCGGATTTGGCACGGTTTGGCGAAAAGTCGCCTAAAACCCAATAAACTGCGCCACACTGCGCCAGGCGCGCCAGCAAACAAAATGGCGCAGTTATAAGGGTTTTTCGCCGAACCCGGACGCGTCTTGCCGCACAAATGGCAAAAAAGCCGGTGTCTGTTCCAAGGTGTTCCACTTGCGCTCGCGCAAATTGGAACAAAAATAGGCAAAAAAGCCTATTTTTGTCCCAGCCTGTCCCAGGCGAACGCGCTCACGCTGGGACAAACATCGCGTTTTCGGGGAATTATCCCGACTGATGGTCGCGATCCGGCCGTTGTGGCACAATATTGTTATGAATTCCGCGCTACCGCAGGAAATGCAGCAGCATACATACGCGATCATGGACCGCGTCGAGGACAAGCATTGGTGGTTTGTCGGAAGGCGGGCTGTGCTTGAGAGCTTTCTGCGTCGGATCCACGCGTCTCTTGCCACCCCGCACCAGCCGCTGAGAATTCTCGATGTCGGCTGCGGAACGGGTGCGAATCTTGAAATGCTCTCGCAATTCGGTGCTGCCGAGGGCGTCGATGTTTCAGACGACGCTCTGGAATTCTGCCGCCGCAAAGGCCTGACGGTGCAGAAGGGCCTCGCTGAGACGCTGCCGTACGCGGACGAGACGTTTGACATCACGACCGCGCTGGATGTGATCGAACATCTCGACGACGACGTCGCAGGCCTCAAGGAAATGTACCGTGTGACCAAGACCGGCGGCCGCACACTGATCTTCGTGCCCGCGTTTATGTGGCTCTGGGGCGTGCAGGACGACATCTCGAACCACCGGATCCGCTACACCCGCAAACAGATCGTTGACAGGGTCACGCGGGCGGGTTTCACCGTCGAACGTTCGACCTACGCGAACTTCACGTTCTTCGGCCCGATACTCGGTGGCCGTGCCCTGATGCGTATCACAGGCGTTAGGCCCGTATCTGAGAACAACATCAACATATCGGCCCTGAACGGCCTGTTCGGCAAGATCTTTTCATCAGAACGCTTTCTGCTCGACCGCTTCGATTTCCCCTTTGGCGTCTCGATCGTTATCTCAGCGCGGAAATAGTTCCGGGGACCTCTTGCAAGGTGTGAGATAATATCCGCACTGCAATTAATGCAAACTTTTTTCGTCCGCGGTGCCTGTCGCATCGACGGATATTGGTTGAACTACAACATTTACGGAGAACAAATGCCGAAACTAAAATCGAAAAGCAAACCTATTGATCCGAAATCAACGGATCTGGAATTTGATCGTGAGGACAGCACGGATAAATTCTTGACGACGAACCAAGGCGTTCGCATTAACGATAACCAAAACTCGCTGAAGGCGGGCGACCGCGGTGCAACGCTGCTCGAAGACTTCATAATGCGTGAAAAGATCACGCATTTTGATCACGAGCGTATCCCGGAACGGATCGTACACGCACGCGGTTCTGGTGCTCACGGATACTTCCAGGTTTACCGATCGATGGCGAAGTATACAAAGGCCGCTTTTCTGCAGGATCCGAAGGTAAAGACGCCGGTGTTCGCCAGATTCTCGACGGTCGTAGGATCAAGAGGTTCGACCGATATGCCCCGCGATGCCCGCGGATTCGCCGTCAAGTTCTATACGACTGAGGGCAATTACGATCTGGTCGGGAATAACATTCCCGTGTTTTTTATCCAGGACGCTATGAAATTCCCCGACCTGGTTCACGCGGTAAAGCCCGAGCCTGACCACGAGATGCCGCAGGCGGCGGCTGCCCACGACACATTCTGGGATTTCATATCGCTGATGCCCGAGTCGATGCACATGATAATGTGGGCTATGAGCGATCGGGCGGTGCCGCGTTCGCTGCGGATGATGGAAGGCTTCGGCGTTCACACGTTTCGTTTTATCAATGCCAAAGGCCAGGCAACATTCGTTAAGTTTCACTGGAAACCGCTATTGGGCGTGCACGGCGTAATGTGGGACGAGGCACAGCGGATCTCAGGCAAAGATCCCGATTTTCACCGTCGTGACCTTTGGAACTCGATCGAATCAGGAGCGTTTCCCGAGTGGGAACTTGGCGTGCAGCTTGTACCTGAGGCGGATGAGCACAAGTTCGGATTTGACCTGCTTGACCCGACGAAGATAATTCCCGAGGAGCTCGTTCCGGTCGAACGCATCGGTAAAATGACGCTCAACCGGAATCCCGATAACTTCTTTGCTGAAACTGAGCAGGCGGCATTTCATCCGGGCCACATCGTTCCGGGTATCGATTTTACAAACGATCCGCTTCTGCAGGGACGGCTTTTCTCATATCTCGACACACAGCTTTCCCGGCTCGGCGGCCCTAACTTTCACGAGATACCGATAAACCGGCCGATCGCTCCGGTTCACAATAATCAGCGTGACGGCATGCACCGCCAGACGATAAACACAGGTAAAACAGCATACGACCCGAATTCGATCCGTGCCGGCTGTCCTTTTCAAGCGGGAATGGCTGATGGCGGTTTTGCTTCTTATGCTGAGCGGATCGATTCGAAAAAGATCCGCCAACGAAGCGACAGTTTTCGCGATCATTTTAGCCAGGCAACGATGTTCTACAACAGCATGGCCCCGATCGAGAAAAAGCATATCGTTGACGCTTTCTCGTTCGAGCTTGGAAAGGTGCAAAACCTCGCTATTCGCCAACGAATGGTCAACCTGATCACGCGCGTCGACAAGACTCTGGCAAATGAGGTCGGAAAGAAACTTGGCCTCACGCCGCAAAAGCCGGAAATGCCGATCAATCGCAGCTTTGGTGCGGACACTGATCCGCGATCGGTGCAGCCGACAAACGTCGAACCACCCGTGCCGTCGTCGCCGGCTCTCAGCATGGAGAACACCGTCAAGGACACGATAAAATCCCGCATGGTCGCATTTCTAGCTGCCGACGGTGTCAACGGTAAACAGCTAAAGGCGATGAAAAAGGCCTTGACGGCGAAGGGTGCGATGGTCAAGGTCGTAGCTCCCGTACATACCCAGATCACTGACGCCGACGGCCACATTGTCCCGGTCGACGAGACGTTCATGACCACGGCGTCCGTTTTATATGACGCGGTGTACGTCCCCGGCGGAAAGTCTAGTGTTGACAATCTGATCGCCGCGGTCGACCCTGTGCAGTTCGTGAACGAAGCGTTCAAGCACTGTAAGGCGATCGCTGCGGAAGGCGAGGGAAAAGAATTGATCGACATCACGTTCGCCGGAACTGCCGATGACGATCCCGCCGTGGTCACAGGAAGAAATGTCGCGAAGCCTTTCATCGATGCAATTGCAAAGCATCGAAACTGGGACCGTGAGCTGACCGGAAAGATACCGGCATAGGCAGCAGCCCCGACGAGCCAGTCTCGCCGGGCAACGTTTTGCTATCGATGAACAATTCGGAAGATTTCTACTGCGACGAGGTTTTGACGGGCAATACGCCTGTTGAGAAGGTTGTCGAGACTGAAAACGTTATCGCCTACCACCACACGCGGCCGTTTTGGGAAACGCACATCGTCGTTTTCCCAAAGCGGCACGTCTCGTCGCTTTTAGAGTTGGAATCTGCCGATGACGGGCTCGTGCTTGAATTATTTGACGTGATCAAACAGGTGGCGTCTGAGGTTTATCATAAGCAAGGTGCGGCGAGGGTACTGACTAATGTCGGTGACTATCAGGATTCAAAACACCTGCATTTTCATGTGAATTCCGGGGACGAGATAGCAAGATGAGTCTATTTTGTCTTTGGGAAGAAGCTCTTTGATTCAAAAACGCGACCGGCCGGAAACTGATCATTTGTGACGGAGTAGGTGAAGCCCGACTGGATCGCAAAGGCTCCGATCTCGCCCTTATTGGAGATCGCGAGGAAACCGACCTGAAGATCTTTGGCTTTGTTCGGGTCGCGTTTCACGATCCGGCGAATCGCCTCGCGGCAGGCCTGCTCCGGTGAACGGCCATTCCGCATCTGTTCAACGACGGTATGCGTCCCGCAGATGCGGATGACCTCTTCGCCAACACCCGAAGATGTCGCGGCCCCGACCTCGTCATCGACAAATAGGCCGGCACCGATGATCGGAGAATCGCCGACCCTTCCATGCATTTTGAACGCCATCCCGCTCGTCGTGACCATGCCGGCCATTTTGCCGTTACGGCCGAGTGCTATCGTTCCCATAGTGTCGTGGTTGGGCGAGCCATCTTCGAAATACTTTGGAGGAAAATGTGAAGTATTGCCGGCAGGCGGTTGATTCTCGATGTTAACTCTGGGCCGATATTCCGACTTCTTGAGCCACTCTTTCCATGCCTTCTCGGAATCGGGATGAAGAGCTGCGGTCTCCTCGGGAAAACCGTTCGCGAGGGCAAAACGTTTCGCTCCGTCGCCTGATAACATAACGTGCGGAGTAGTTTCCATTAGCTTTCGCGCGACCGACACAGGGTGCTTGATACGCTGCAAAAACGACACGGCACCGCAATCGCCGTTACCGTTCATGATCGACGCATCTAACGTTACGTTGCCGTCCCGGTCGGGATAAGCATCAAGCCCGACGCAGCAGCTTGGCTCGCTTTCGACTGCACGTGCCGCAGCCTCTACCGCATCCAGCGGATCACTCTCGCTTTTGATCAAGATCGGCCAACCCGCTCTATTCGCGGCAATACCGCTATCCCATGTTGAAATGATCACCGGCAGACGAACCCTTTGTCGCGAGGCGATCGCAGTCTGGCCGATCGCCCGATCTGAAAGTAGAAACGGAAGGCCAAACAGCGGCAGTTTTAAGAAGCGGCGTCGATCGATCATAACCTTTAATCGCTTAATTACTGGAACTAAGCTTGTTGGCGGAGTGCTGCAAGAACTGTTTCGCCGCGTGGGGAAAGCCGGTAACCCGGTCGCAGGCTTTCGGTAAGTCCGAGAGCTTTCAGTTTGCGGACCCACGGTTTGAAGCGGGGAATATCAAGACCGATCGATTCTGCAAGAATGCGTGCGTGAACGTTCGGTTGGTCGTGGATCATCTGCAAATACTGCTGGGTCCATTCGCCACGCTGGCTTCCGGCATCCAATTTCTTCAGTTCGCTGATGACGCTATCCAGCTCTTGATCCGAAAGATCAGAGCTTTCGCGGAGGGCCTCCCGCGGATCTTCGCCGATATAATGAACCCCGATCCGATATATGTCCTCGCCCCGATCGTAGAGATCTCCAAGCAACTCGTCGCGCGAATCGAACCCGGCGGCTCGAGCGTCAGTCTCCGTGATATCTGTTTCCGTTACAACGTCGACGGAATCTATCCCGAGAACGCCGAGCTTGGTCATCTGCGTCCCGCCAGCTTTTACTGAAGCACGCTTCCATCGACGATAGATCAGAGTGATCTCGCCCTGCTTTATCCTTTCAAGAACGGCCGTCTTGATCAACATACACCAATTGGCTAAAACCAGCTGGACTTCTTCTTAGTGGTACCGCCGAATATCCCGCCAAGTATTCCGCGGACTATCTGGTTGCCGATCTGTCGGCCGATCGAGGAACTTGCAGACCGCGCCACGCTCTTGCCAATAGACTCTACTAATGTGTCAGGGGCACGGGCAGCCGCACGTTCCTCTTTTGCTTTCTGAACAGCCTCTTTTTCCGCAGCCTTCGCGGCCTCGAGTTGGGCATCGGCAGCAGCCTTTTCTTGGGCACGCTTCGAGAGCATCTCAAAGGCTGATTCGCGGTCGATCTCATTGTCGTAGATCCCCGCAACAAGAGAATTCGCGATCAACTGGCTTCGTTGTTCGGCTGCAATTGGGCCGATCTGGCTCACCGGCGGAACTACGAACGCCCGGTCGACCATCGTCGGCACGCCTTTCTCATCCAACAGAGATATCAACACCTCACCGACTCCCAGTTCCGTGATCGTTTTGACCGTATCGACGTCGGGATTCTCGCGAAAGCTCTTTGCTGCGACCCGCACTGCCTCCTGCTCTTTTGGTGTATATGCCCGTAATGCATGCTGCACACGGTTGCCGAGCTGTGCCAGCACCTTATCCGGAATATCCGCGGGGCTTTGTGTTACAAAATAGACGCCGACGCCCTTTGACCGTATGAGCCGAACGACCTGCTCGATCTTATCGACGAGAGCCTTTGGCGCATCGTCGAAGAGCAGATGAGCCTCGTCGAAAAAGAAGACGATTTTCGGCTTTTCCAGATCACCGGCCTCCGGCAGTAACTCAAAAAGCTCGGACAGCAGCCATAGCAGGAAGGTAGAATAGACCTTCGGCGAATTGATCAGCTCGTCGGCCGCTAGAAGGTTTAGAACCCCTTTTCCGCCGAGCGTCTGCATAAAATCTTCCAGCCGAACGGCCGGCTCGCCAAAGAATATCTCGCCTTGCTGCTGTTCCAGCTGCAGAAGTCCGCGTTGGATAGCACCGATCGAAGCTTTCGAAACGTTCCCGTATTGGGTAGTGAATTCGCTGGCGTTCTCGGCGACGAACATCAGCATTTGCTGCAGATCCTTTAGATCGAGAAGAAGCATTCCATGTTCGTCGGCGATCTTAAAGGTAAGCGTCAGCACCCCTTCCTGAGTGTCATTCAATTGCAGAATGCGTGAGAGCATCAGCGGGCCCATTTCAGAGATCGTTGCACGCAGCGGATGGCCCTGTTTGCCGAACACGTCCCAGAGAGTTACCGGACTTCCCTCAAAAACCGTGTCGCCCATTCCTAGTGCGGTAAGTCTTTCGCCGATCTTCCCGGTCATCGAGCCCGCTTGGCTGACACCTGTGAGATCGCCTTTGATATCGGCCATAAAAACCGGTATGCCGCGCTTGCTAAAGCCCTCAGCAAGCTTTTGCAGTGTCACCGTTTTTCCTGTGCCGGTGGCGCCTGTGATGACGCCATGACGATTCGCCATCTGCGGAAGCAAAAAGAAATCCTGGGAATCACGCTTAGCGACTAGTATCGGTTCAACCATATTTGAAGAGTATAAATGGACGTGACGAATTTGGGGAAATTGTGGCGGACGGCATCGAGCGGCCGACAGGCTAATCAGTTTGCTCTTTCGACTCGCAATTGATCATCCAGTTAATACCATATTTATCTGTGACCATTCCAAATGCCTCCGCCCAGAACGTCTTATCCAGGGGCATTGTGACCTTCCCGCCGTCTGCCAGGTTGTTAAAGATGGTATGAGCGTTATCCAGATCGTCCAATCCGATGGCCAAAGAGATATTTCCGCCGGGCGCTAACCCCTCCGTGTGAAAATCGTCGCATACCATTAAATGCGATTCGCCGATCTTTAGCGTCGCGTGCATTATCCCGTCGTTCGGAGCCATCTCTGCCATCGGCGATTCACTGTATTTTTGGGCATATAGCAGATCGGCGCCGATCGCTTGTCTGTAAAACTCCATCGCCTCAGCGCCGTCACCTCTAAATCCAATATACGGGCTTACTCCGATCATTTCTTTGCCTCCTTTTCATATTTCCAGTTTCTCGACTTTCCTTCCGAAAGCCATTCGATCGCTGTCGCAAGGCGCTTTTCACGGGTAGCGTCGGTCTTGGCAGATGTGATCCATTCAACGTAGTCTTTACGTCGACTGTAGCTAAAGTTCTCAAACGTCTCACTTGCTTTGGGGTTCTTCTTTAGTGCCTGGGCAAGGATCTCAGGAACGACGAGGTCCGATCTGACAGCCGCAGGTTTCTTTGCCGCGATCTTTATACCCTTTTCATTCAGTTGCATAGCCTGATGTATCAGGCCAATGAGCACCTTGTCAGGCGGCAGGTCCTTTTTCGATGTGATCCTTCCGAATCCGCCCATCGCAGTTTTCTCCGCGGGGAACGCTGCTTGATCAAGCAGCGGCTGCTTCCAAAACCCGAACGCACAATGCTGCTTGAAAGAGGCCATGTGGCATAGCGGCCCTTTGTGATCAAAATGAGGCATGCTCCATTTGATCTTTTCTTCGACGTCCGGGCAGGCTTTATGAACGAGTTTCCGGATATGTTCAAGTATCGGCTTTGCAAAATCTGCCGAACGTTCGATATAGGCGTCGATCCTCGGGTCGGTCACCGGCATAGTTAACACCTCGATAAAACTCGCATGCGAAATCTGAAGGGCGCGATATTATACCTGACTTTTGTTGTCGGCGTGGATAATTAAGCGATAGTTTGAATCAGCACCTGGCGCTCTCTGGGACCATCGAACTCGCATAGATAAATGCCTTGCCAGCGCCCGAGGCAAAGTTCTCCGTTCTCGATCGGAACGGTCACGCTCGAGCCCATCAGCGATGACTTGATGTGCGCGTCGGAATTATGCTCGAAATGTTTGAAGTTCGTCTCGTATTGAGGGATAAGACGCTGTAAGAACCCCAGCATGTCCGACTGAACGTCAGGATCGGCATTCTCATTTATCGTTAGTCCGCACGTGGTGTGCTGCGTAAAGACCACACACGCTCCAGCTGACCGATCAGCAGCCCTCAGGGCATTCCTTACGTCACTTGTGATGTCGATCATCACCTCTCGCTGTGCAGATCTAACCGATATCTTTTCCATTTCCTTTGATTCTAACCCAGATCCGTCGTGCGGGATGAGCATACCGCGGCCTGCTCAGCGGCCAAACAACGTTCGTAGAAAATCTTGGGTTTCGGATCAAATGTGCCGGCGCGTGTTTGTTAATTCCACCCGACTATTTGATAATCAATAGTTTTGATATCGACCTAGACTTTAAACCGCCGGGTCTCGGGTGTTCCTCAACGATCATCGCTGTCAGCCCCCGTGCGGAAATAATGTTAAGAACAAGAAGATAAGAACAATATGAACGACTACGTTATCTATTTAGTCCCGGCATTCGGGATCCTTGGTTTGCTTGTAATGGCATTCCAATCCGCTTGGGTCAGCAAGCAGGATGCTGGCGATGCGAACATGCAGGAGCTTGCGGGCCACATTGCTGACGGTGCAATGGCATTCCTAAAGGCTGAATGGAAAGTGCTCAGCATATTTGTTTTGTTCACTGCGGCGCTGCTTGCGTACTCCGGGACCATTCATGAGGTAAACGGCCGCGAGATACATTCGCACTGGGTAATAGCCGTGGCCTTTATCATCGGGGCCGTGTTTTCTGCGACCGCCGGTTATATCGGTATGAAGGTCGCAACGAAGGCTAACGTCCGCACTACACAGGCTGCGAGGACGAGTCTCAGGCAAGCGCTAAAGGTCTCATTCACCGGCGGCAGTGTTATGGGCCTTGGTGTTGCAGGTCTTGCAGTTCTCGGGCTTGGCGGACTGTTCATCGTGTTTCTCTGGATGTTCGCTGATCTTGGCGTCAATCAGGTCCGAACCGCCATCGAGGTCTTGACAGGATTTTCGCTCGGTGCCGAATCGATCGCTCTTTTCTCGCGTGTCGGCGGCGGCATATATACCAAGGCTGCTGACGTAGGCGCCGATCTTGTCGGAAAGGTCGAGGCCGGAATTCCCGAGGACGACGTTCGCAACCCCGCAACGATCGCTGATAACGTGGGCGACAACGTCGGTGACGTAGCCGGCATGGGAGCTGACCTTTTCGGGTCGTACGTTGCCACAATTCTCGCAACGATGGTGCTCGGCCAGGAGATAAGGGTCAACGATAATCTCGGCGGCATGTCACCTATCCTGCTTCCGATGGTGATCTGCGGTCTCGGACTCGTTTTCTCGATCGTCGGCACGCTATTCGTCCGCATAAAGGATGAGACCTCCAACGTGCAGACGGCTCTTAACATCGGAAACTGGTCATCCATCGTTCTTACCGTTATCGCGGCCTACTTCGCTGTGATGTGGATGCTGCCTGAGGGCGGCATTACGCTTCGTTCCGCGACCTTTGACCGCAACGGTGTGTTCTACGCGATCGTTGTCGGCTCGGTCGTCGGGGCGATCATGAGCTTCGTAACCGAATACTACACCGCGATGGGCAAAAAGCCCGTGAATTCGATCGTGCAGCAATCTTCGACGGGCCATGCGACGAATATCATCGGCGGCCTTTCGGTGGGAATGAAGTCGACCGTCATCCCGATCCTGACGCTTGCGGGCGGTATCATCGCTTCTTACTACTTCGCAGGCCTTTATGGTGTTGCCATTGCGGCTGCCGGAATGATGGCCACCACCGCAATGCAGCTTGCGATCGATGCCTTCGGGCCGATCGCGGATAACGCCGGAGGCATCGCGGAAATGAGCCAGTTGCCGCCTGACGTTCGCGAACGTACGGACAACCTCGACGCTGTCGGCAACACGACCGCGGCTACCGGAAAGGGATTTGCGATCGCATCTGCCGCACTTACGTCGCTCGCTCTTTTTGCGGCCTTCGTCGGCATGGCAGGCATTGACCGCATCGATATCTATAAGGCAAACGTTCTCGCAGGCCTCTTTGTCGGCGGTATGATCCCGTTCATCTTTTCCGCACTCTGCATTCAGGCGGTGGGCAAGGCAGCGATGGACATGGTCCAGGAGGTCCGCCGCCAGTTTCGCGAGATCCCGGGCATTATGGATTACACCGGAAAGCCGGAGTATGAAAAGTGCGTGGCAATTTCTACCAAGGCCTCGATCCGCGAGATGATGCTGCCGGGTGCGATCGCTTTGATCACGCCGGTCATTGTAGGCTTCACGTTTGGCCCCGAAGTTTTGGGCGGCCTGCTTGCGGGCGTCACGGTCGCAGGCGTACTGATGGGCATTTTCCAGTCAAACGCCGGCGGTGCCTGGGACAACGCCAAGAAATCGTTTGAAAAGGGCGTGATGATCAACGGCGAAATGGTCTACAAAGGTTCCGAAGCACATAAGGCATCGGTCACCGGCGATACCGTTGGCGATCCTTTCAAGGACACGTCCGGACCGTCGATGAACATCCTCATCAAGCTGATGTCCATCGTCTCGCTGGTCATTGCACCTTACATCTTCGGTATCGGAGCATAGCCGCTCAGACGCCTGAAGTTTGGATTGGGCCCGGCCGATCGGCGGGGCCCTTTTTCATTCCGTTCGCTCCCCAACTCCTTCCCCTCAGACAACGCGGTTTTAACCGCAGCAATATAGAATTGTCACGCAACAAATTGCTTTTTTGACGTAACAAATTGCTTTTGTCGCGAGACAATTTGCTTTTGTCGCGAGACAAATTGCTTTTGTCGCGAGACAAATTACTTTTGTCGCGAGACAAATTACTTTTGTCACGAGACAAATTACTTTTGTCACGAGACAAATTACTTTCTTGACGTAACAAATTGCTTTTGTCACGTAACAAATTACTTTTGTCGCGTAACAAATTACTTTTGTCGCGAGACAAATTACTTTTGTCGGTTCAAGAAATACTCAACCTCTTCGCGGGTAAACGCTGTGCCGGCACTGCTTATCCGCAACGATCTCGATCAGCAGGACAAATTCACCACGTGCCGCCCATCCCATCAAGCCAAAAATCACCACCGCCTCGATGAGCGCTCGGCAATTCGGTCAGCCGACCTATACGATCGACCGTCAGAACCGCCTGCGTAAGCGGGCGGCCAGTTCGGTTCGATGCCAGGCCCAGCGAAATAAGTCTTGACAGTCATCCCGGCGTGCGGTCAGATGGTAAAACCCTTGAGACCTAAAACGTCCTACGTTGGCGTAAAACCAAGAATATCGCCGGATCAGCCGAGGTAGTTATGCGTTTTTTTCAGCTGAAAGAAAATCAATTTAGGTCGTCAGTCGGATATTTGGATGCCGAGCACAAATGGAATTTGCCGGGCGTTGATTGTCCTAATTGCGATTCCGTTTGGGGAACGACCGGCTTAGAATATCCCTCGATTGATCTTACCAACTTTCGAGACGAAAGTTATTATAGAGAAGCCCGGTGCGAATGGCGTCAAGGGCCTTACGAAATCGGGAAAAGATGTTCCAATCGCCTTTCCTGAAGCGATAGTTACTGCCCATGAACTATTCGGAGAAACTCAAAAGTATGTCAAAGGTTGGGAACGATTCCAAAAACAAGATGACGCTTCGCGTAAGGCCGACAGTCAGCTCGTAATTGGCATTGAGAACATGATTCGTGAGTCGCAGGGGCTTCCACTGCGAAGTGGAAAAGATCATGGTGCAACGCTCGAATTCGAGGTTACGGTTCGACCTGAAGAGTAAGAGGAGTAAATTAATGAAATTCAAAGTTATCCTAGTGGTCGCAATCGTTTGTGCGTCGTGTTTTTCACAATCAAATCGACCGGATAAACCAAATGAAATTACTAGGATCGAGTCGAAGGCCGATCAGGAGAAAAATGGGTGTGATTTTTCCGCCTTTAAGCCTTTTCAAGTGTCTCATTTCGTTCGTTCTAACCTCAAAGTGAGCTTTGTTCCCGAATATCCACAAAGTGCTATCCAACGAAACGCTCATGGAATTGTCAGTGTCAAAATCCTCGTTGATCGGGAAGGCTCAGTTGTGAGGGCCTGCTCATTAGACGGCGATGAGGACCTAGCAAAAGCTGCGGAAACAGCCGCTCTTAAATGGAGGTTCAAGCGGAAAGTTGTTCCCGGTCGGGAGTCATTTGTGGAGGCCGGTATAACGTTTCGTTTTGTGCTAGAGAAGACAGATCTAGGTGTTGAAAACTCGGATGAGACGATCGTGTATGCCAGATCGATCGATAGTGATACATCTAAACAGTAATTGGTTTAGCATAAATCAGTGTCAGATCTGCGATATTTGCAAGGTATAACTTTTCGACATGAGGTCTTGAGTCGGCGAGTTTTCTGTCTGTTTAGAGTTTTAGCCGGGCGGCGTTGCATCAGCAGCCGATGAACGAAAGGTCGCGGTGCAGCTTTTCGATCAATTGGGAAGAGTGCGCCTTTCTCGGTCTATCGAGAACATCGCAACCGAAGACCCCACCAACGAACAGCACGGCATAATGGTCCAGACACGGTACAAGACGGTTGCGGGTTATACGTATCAGCTTTCGTCGAACCCGTACCGGGCCGCGACCAGCGTAACAGAGACCGACCCAACGATGGGCTGGACTCTCTCGACCGCTGAGCAGCGGGCGACGCTCGGAGATACAGACCTTCTCCGGTGCAGGCCTTCCGGTCGCATTTGGTGGCAATAATGAAAACTCCACCGGCATCGTCCGAACAGACATAGATGCTGATAGGACGCTTGTGACGGATCAGGCGGGAAAGAGCAGGATCAGCAGGACAAATGCACTTGGGCAGTTGAAAGAGGTCTGGGAGATACTTGCGGTAAGCGAGACGGGTTCGGAGAGCGTCGCGTTCCCGAACACATCCATCGCACACGGTTTTAAGACCACTTACAGCTACGACACGCTCAATAATCTAACGACTGTGAATCAGGGTTCTCAGCAGCGGGATTTCACATACAGTTCGCTTTCCAGGCTCCTGAGTGCGGCGAACCCCGAAAGCGGGACCATCAGCTAGCAATATGATCTGAACGGCAATCTGACGCAGAAGGACGACGCTCGCGGGGTCAGGACAAGCTATGTTTACGATGTGCTGAACCGCGTGACCAACCGCAATTACTCGACGCCGGGCGGCACGCCTTCTAATTATCAGGCGACGCCAAATGTCGCATACACTTACAAGACGACCGCGCCGGGGCTTGGCAATCTGATCAAGGTAGAATCCAGCGTTTCGACAACCGAATACACGTCGTTCGACATCTTAGGACGTGTGACGGGGCATAGGCAGACGACGGACGGCGAAGAATACGAGACCGATTACACGTATAATCTATCGGGAGCTTTGATCGAGCAGACCTATCCCTCGGGCCGGAAGGTTAAGAACGTCCTGGATAACAACGGCGATCTTTCGATGGTGCAGAGCGGGAAATGTCTGGATGCGACGCCCGGGACGAACGCCACCTGCACGCAGCAGGCCGGGCTCTGGAACTACGCCAAGAACCTCACCTACAACGCCGCCGGTGCCGTCACCTCAATGCAGCTAGGCAACAATCGCTGGGAATCGACACACTACAACTCCAGGCCCCAACCCACGCAGATCGCACTCGGTGGTCGTGACACCGGTAGCTCACTGTAATTATTGAAGGACCGACGCTATGAACATGAAGAAACTGATTTCCATCCCACTACTACTTTTACTCAGTTCAAACGTTTTATTCGCACAGGATCGCGAGATCCGTGTGACGAGTGTAGAAATTGACTCGAAACCCATTTCTACGAGCTACAAAGTATATTTTTCCTCGGGCGAGAAAGAACTGATCGAAGCAAAACGCACCAAGAGCGGATTTATTGTTCCGGTTGAGATCGATCTAACCCAGAACCAGTCAGTTGTCTTTGTTGTCGAGAAGTATAGGCTCGTATTTTCCGATCTTAAACCACGTGATTTTGATGCTACATGGAAGATCGGGATCGATCTCGAGCCATTTGAGCCTGAACTCGTTGGAACGGACGATCCAAAGAACGTTGCCTTCATTTATTTCGCTGAACTCGATTTCGGCTATCGGGGTGCCAGTATCGTAGTTAGGATTGATCGCCAACCAAAGTAGCCTATCGACTTACGTCGTGAGGGAGAAAACCGTGGTCTGCGTATCGAGGCCGACCATTAGCGAAAATTCAGGATCAGCACTGCTTTAGAAATATGTTCCGGATAAGGGTTGGGAGTCTATGAAATTGACAGCTTTGCCCGCTATTGCATGGATCGGCCTGCTTCTGATCTCGGTACTTCTGGGATCGAGTTGCCGTTGGGAACCATCTGAAGCGTCACTCGCGGGGACGAACGCTGATCAATCTCAGCCAGCGGAAACGCCGTGCTCACATCAGATGGATGAAAAGCGCCGAATATCACCAGAAGATAGGTCGAGTCTGGGGTTCTCCGGATATCGGTCAGAAATTGCCCTTCGCGACGCCGTCGAGTTGGTTAATCAAGAGATCCGCTGTAGTTCGCTATTCAAGGACCAAGGGTCACTCACGGAGGAAGAGGTTATCGCCTCCATCGCAACTGTCGAATACGGAAAACAGGGAGACATCTGGGTCAAACAAAGGGACGTTCTGTGGAAGATAGCTGTGGACCGCAAGCTGCCAGCGACTTCGCTCTTATTGGTTACGTCCGGGCCTCGTATACCGGACTCACCCCTGGCACCCGGTGCCACAATCGCTGCAAGAGGAATTTCCATAACATTGATCCTTAATATCGACCCTGAACATGGCCTATTGATTCCTCCAAAACCTGAGGACACACATGTAATTCGGAAACAATACTCTCGCATTGAACGAGTTGAATGACCGAACAAACCCTTCCCCTGGAAGTTTCGACGGGCTTGACATGATTTTCTTCGGGAAGTAAGCAGGAAAAAGATAAATGACTGATATGTTTCTCGGTATCATTCTCATTGCGACGGCATTTCTTACATTAGGATGTCAAAACCGCAACGACTCCGTAGTTTTCAGCAACAACATACCTCATCGCGAAGCGACGCGGGAAGGGTATACCAGTTCTGCAAATGGCTCCGTGCCGACAGACATAAAAGAGCCGCGATATCTTGGATGTTGGAGGGGAATGAACGGCGGAAGCATTAGGATCACAGGCGATAAGATCTACGATTTGGGCAGCTCCGAAAGCTCAAGTTACAGAGAAATGACAGACGTGCAAACGCCATCCGAGGGCTTACAAACAGGTGAGAAATATCTCCTCGAAGCAGAGCAAGACTTTCCGAAGAGCTTTCTAGCGAAGTTCCTTCAAATCGCCTTTAACAGTGATCGAACCGTAGGTTTTGGGACGTATGATTCTTACGAGGATTATTTACAGAAAAGATTCGCTGGACAAGGTTTGTTCGAAAAGAGCGACTGTTCGACGAACTGATCATGCCGAACACAGTCGGGTTCGTTCGACCTATCGGCACGGAAAAGTTTTATTTTCGTGCGCGAATGCATAGGAATGCTGGCTGCTGAGAGAGTTCAGCGTAATGCTTTGGGTCCGCTAGTTTGAATTCTTCGGTTGGGCGAGGTTCCAGGATCCTTTCGATCGTGAACCCGTTTTCCAGAAGCGGGGACAGCGTCGACGATAGAGAGCGACGATAGCTTGGCATTTTCACCGGAGAGCCGCCAAATCCACGCCATTCACCGTGGACGAGCTCGGTCGCGAAGTAATCCGTAGACTTGAAATAAAGAAAATCGAAGAACGGATGGGTGACCGAAAAAACAAAATGGCCGCCCTGCCGTAAGACCCTGTAAAATTCTCCGAACGTACGGTGCCAATCGTCAACGTATTCCAAAACCAGCGGTGAGAGCACCAAGTCGAAGGTCTGATCCCCGAGAAAAGTGAGCGGCTCCGAGAGGTCTGCTTCACGAATCTCTGCGGCGTCACCGATACGTTTTCTGGCCAGCTCTACCATTTTCGGGCTGGCGTCTATGGCACTTACCTCGGCCCCGTTCGCCAGCAGCCATTCGGTATAAACTCCCGGCCCGCAACCTGCATCGAGCACAACCTTACCGTTGACGCTCGGAAGCAGGGATAGCGTCGCAGGGCGTTCGTAATATGCGTTATGCGGCTTTGTATCGATCTTAGCCGCGTACGACTCAGCCAGTTCCTCGTAGGCTTTGAGTGCGATAGGCTCGCTCATTCTGCGGACCCGACCTTCATCAGATCGACAAACCTTTCGAACAAATACTCCGAATCATGCGGGCCGGGCGCGGATTCGGGGTGGTATTGGACGGAAAATACGGGCAGGGTTTTGTGGCGGAGGCCGGCGACCGTATTGTCGTTGAGGTTGATGTGTGTGACCTCGACGTCCGCGGGCAGCGAATCCGGATCGACGGCAAATCCGTGGTTGTGCGCGGTGATCTCGATCTTGCCGGTGGTCAGGTCTTTGATCGGCTGGTTGCCGCCGCGGTGGCCGAACTTCATCTTGAAGGTCTCGGCACCGAAGGCTTCGCCGATCAGCTGATGACCGAGACAGATGCCGAACATCGGGACATTTGACGATGCCAGCTTTTCGATCTCAGCGACGACCGCAGACATCGCGGCCGGATCGCCCGGGCCGTTCGAAAGAAATATCCCGTCGGGTTTGAGAGCGATGACATCTGCGGCGGAGGTCTGTGCCGGAACGACCGTGATGCGGCAGCCGTACTTTGCGAACTCACGCAGGCTGTTTGTCTTTACCCCGAAGTCGTATGCGACCACGTGAAACCGTTCCTCGCCGACCGCAGGATACTCATAGGTTTCCCCGATCGTTACCGTGGTCGCCAGCTCGCGGTCCTTCATATCGGGCGATGCGAGCACGCGCTCGAGCAAAGCTTTCGGATCGCTTTCCACCGATGAGATCGCCGCGCGCATCGCACCCTTGTCGCGAATGTGCCGGACGAGTGCACGCGTGTCGATGCCTTCGATACCGACGATGCCATTCGCCTTCAGATAGTCGCCGAGAGAACTCGTCGCACGCCAGTTAGATGTGATGCGGCTCGCTTCCTTTACGACAAAGCCTTCGACCCACGGGCGGCGAGATTCAATATCTTGCTCATTGACACCGTAGTTGCCGATCAGCGGATATGTCATACAGACGATCTGGCCGGCGTAGCTCGGGTCGGTAAGTATCTCCTGGTAACCGGTCATCGAGGTGTTAAAGACCATCTCGCCGAAGGTCTCGCCGACGGCCCCGAACGAGGCTCCCTCGAACGAACGTCCGTCCTCGAGGACCAGGATCGCCTTAGTTGGTGTGTCCATTGCGGACTATTTTATCGCAAGGCAGCGTGATGCGGTAAGCGGAGTGCGTGGAAAATCTCGCGGGATCTATTCGCTGACGGCACGAACGTCATCGTCCGCAACGTTTTCGGGCTGCTGATACTCGCCGTGCTCGACGAAGCCCATGTTGGCGGGCTTCCAGTACCGGAAGAATGCCTTACCGTAGATATATTTCTCGGGCACGAGGCCCCAGTACCGTGAGTCGGAAGAGTTGTCACGGTTGTCGCCCATCACAAAGAAATGATGCGGATCGACGCGTTTTGGTGAAAGGTCTGACGGCCCTTGGTTATTGATGTCGTCGAGGTATTCCTCGACCAGTTCGACACCATTGATCAAAACCTTGCCGCTGCGGACCTCAACGGTTTCTCCGGGTAGGCCGATGATGCGTTTGACGTAGCTTTTATCAGGCTCTTTCGGATACCAAAAGACGACGATGTCGCCGCGTTCGAGATGTCCCCAGCGAACGGTCTTGATGTTGTAGTAAACGAGCTTGTTGACCAGGAGTCGCTCGCCGTCGTGCAGCTGCGGGAGCATCGATGAACCCTCGACGACCACAGGCTGGACCGCAAAGACGCCGATAAGTACAAAGACCACAATGATCAGAAAAACGTCGCGGATCAGGCGGACGCTCTCGGTCAGCCACACGCGGGAATCCTTCACCGTTGCGGGCCGGATCACCTCTATATCCTGATCATCATCGGGCGAAAACGTGCCGAATGAAATATTGTGCGGTCTTTTACGCTGGAACATTTCTCAAGGGTCGGATGCACGGTAATAGCGACGCGTTTCTCACGAAATCGCTTATCACCATCTTTAAGCTAACTTTACGGCGTTTTTTTGTCAAAAGTTTTGTAATCGGCCGGCGACCGTGACCAGGCTTGCGGTCTGGTATAACATCTTGAGCATGGACGACCGCATACGATCGCAATTTGAAGCCCTCGAGCATTACACGTATCTGAACAGTGCGGCTGTTTCGCCGATACCGCGTGCCGCAGTTTCGGCGGTCGTAAAGCAGCTGAACGACGTCGCAAATCACGGTTCAGATCACTATACCGATTGGATCGCGACGAAGAATCGTGCCCGTTCACTGATCGCCGAGATGCTGCACGTGCGGCCCGAGCAGATCGGGTTCATGCGGAATACATCGGACGGATTTGCCTCGATCGCAAACGGTATTGACTGGAAACAGGGCGACAATATCGTTACGTTCGCACGCGAGTTTCCGGCGAACTTTTATCCGTGGCGAATGGTCCGCGACAGATACGGCGTCGAACTGCGGATGTGCCCCGAACGCGACGGGCGTGTCGATCTGGATGAGTTTATCGCTTTGATCGACGGAAACACCCGGCTCGCTGCCATCAGTGCGGTGCAGTACGATTCGGGGTTTCGCGCCGACCTCGAACGCATCGGGCGTGCGGTGCGGTCGGTCGATGGGCTTTTCGCGGTAGATATTATTCAGGGCTTTGGGCAGATGGGTTATGATCTGCCGTCGCAGTATGTCGACATAGCTGCCGGTGCAAGCCATAAATGGTTATGTGCTCCTGAGGGCTGCGGGATTCTTTACATATCGGACCGTGCGAGGGAACGTCTGGAGCCAAGTTTCGTCGGCTGGATCAGCGTTGAGACGCCGTGGGATTTCGAAGACAGGGAACAGCCGTACAAGCCGAACGCTCTCGCGTGGGAAAGCGGAACCGGTGCATCGTCGCTATTCTACGGACTCGAGGAAAGCTTGAAATTGCTGAATGAAGCGGGGCTTAATGCGATCGAGGAATATCTCGCGAGCCTGACCGACCAGCTTTGCGATATGCTCGCGGGCCGTCCGTATAAATTGATCAGCTCAAGAACACCGGAAGAAAGTTCAGCGATCGTGTGCGTGCAGCATACCGGCGGAATTCATTGCAGTGAGATCGCGGAAAAGCTTCAGAAAGAACAGATCATCGTGAGCGCCAGAGGTGAACGGCTGCGGATAGCTCCGCATTTTTATAACACGGCTGAGGATATCGAAAAGCTGGTAGCGGCACTGCCGTAGTTCTATTCGACCAGCTGCAGAGGTTCAGCAAGCTCATCAAGGTTGAGCCTTGTCAGGCCGCCCGCGTCGGAGAACGCACGCATCGACGCACGCTGTCTTTCGCGGATGCGGTAATAAGCGAGTCCCGTAAGGATCCCCAAAACTATCGCGGTCACCAAAACGGCGATTATGAAGAGCACTGTCGAAAGTGCAACATCGCGCCCGGTGACAGCAATGTAACGCTCGATCCTCTTGAGCAGGAACGGGTCTTCACCCAACCAAACCACAGTTTTCCCGTACGTGATCTCATCGAGAAGAGCGTTCGCGGTCGCAGTGTCCGGGGAATCAAAGACGAAGGCACTGTAATTGCCGATCCGGCGATAGACGGTCGTGTCGGAAGGGTTGGCCGCGAGAAATTCCTGAAATCTGCCGTTCTCCTCAGTAGCCGTTCGCGGCGAGACGTACTCCACCAACAGAAGCTTTCCCTCAGGATAAACGGCCGCAGCAGCCTCCGTTCCCGGCACAAACTCTATAACTGAGACGATCGGCTGAGCGCCGATGACCGGTGCAAGATCGGCCGCTCGGTTCGTTATTACAGCAGCGGACCGCACGCTTTCCCAGCGCGGCAGATTTTTCAACAGGACGGGGATCTGATCGCCGTCAGAAAGCTCCTGACTACGATACGGCGATGACGCGGCACTCTGGCCAAATGAAAGTGAAGCCAGCGAACCGAAAGCGAAAATGAGCAGAAGTTTACGAAACATCGCGAAATTCAGAGAAGGACGATGATAGCACTATCCGCAGAGAAACGTATCCTATCAATACATACCCCAAATCGTGCGCTGATGCGATCCGGGCTTATACGCTTTGGTCTGAATCCTAGCTTTGATGTTCGCCGAATTAAAAGGTATGCCCGAGAAAAGGGAACCAAAAAGCCCAAAACTCGTGTAGTTAACAAGACCTAATGCGTTTGGCACGCAGATTGATTCGGTGTAATGCGGGGGAACAAGCAAATGACTACAGAAACTCTTAGCTATCCTATAATTAATACCGACAAAGCCGGAAGCGGCAAAGCCTCGGCTAAAGCTTCAAAGGTCGTGGCGGACGTTCCGAAGGCGACGGACTTTGAATTAACACAAGCAGCATCAAAGGGCGATATGGCTGCATTTGAAGAGATCTATCAGCGGCATCACCGCAGGGTCTACTCGATATGTTTGAGGATGCTTCAAAACGCGTACGAGGCGGAAGATCTGACGCAGGATGTCTTTATCCAACTCTATCGCAAGATCGGAAGTTTCCGCGGTGACTCAGCCTTTACTACGTGGCTTCACCGAATGACGGTCAATCAGGTGCTGATGCATTTCCGGAAGCGGAACGTTAAGTACGAAAAGGTGACCGAAGAAGGCGAGACGCCGGACCAGATCGTTGCCGGTACAGCAGACCCGGACAAGATGCCGATCGTGGACAAGATCGCACTTGAGAACGCGATCGATCAGCTGCCGGATGGTTACAAGAACGTGTTCGTGCTGCACGATGTCGAAGGTTTCGAGCACGAGGAAGTGGCCCGCATCTTAGGATGTTCGGTCGGTACATCGAAATCGCAGCTTCACAAGGCACGCCTTAAACTGCGTAAGCTTTTGAAGAAGAAAGCTAATCCGAGGCTCGTCGGATTAACGACATAACAAGTGAAAGAATTAATCAAAGGCCGTCCGAAGTTTCGGGCGGCTTTTTCGTTTGCGTTCACGACCTGTCAGGTGTTCGGCCGACGACACTTTAGGTTAGACTGTGAACACATGATCAAGCTCATTCTCTTCACACTAACTTCGTTCGGACTGCTCCTTACTCCGCTTGCACCGGTTGGTACCGATGCAACTGAGAAACAACTCTGGCAACAGGTCGAAGTGATTCGCACCGCTTACGGCGTGCCGCATATCCGTGCTGAGAATCTGCGGGCCGCGGGATACGCATTAGCGTGGCTTCAGCTTGAAGATTACGGCGACCGGACGGCGATGAGCATTCTCTCGGCGAGCGGGCGTGCCGCGTCGGTTCACGGTTACGAGCGGATCGACGGTGATTTTACGGCGCTGCGTCAACGCGAAAAAGTTCGCGGAAAGTATGATCAACTTTCGCGAGAGGTTCGCGAAGTTTATGAGGGGTTCGCAGCGGGCGTGAACCGCTTCATTGAGCTTCACCCGAAAGAGTTTCCGGCCGCAATGCCGCGTGATTTTACCGGTTTCGACGTTCTGTCGACAGAACTGGGCCAGCCAAATGCCCGGAAGGTGCGCACTTTCGTTCAAACGATCACAGGTACACAGCAGCCTGCTCGTACTGAAGAGGCGTGGACGAACGACGAAGGCGCGGGTCTCGACGATGGTTCGAATACCTTCGCGTTAGCCCCGAGCCGGACGAAGTCAGGGAAGGCGATCTTGATGCGGAATCCGCACCTCAACTGGTCCGCGGGCTATTACGAAGCACACATGACCGTTCCGGGCGTGATCGATTTTTACGGAGATTTCCGGATCGGCGGGCCGTTTGCGGTGATCGGCGGATTCAACCGCGACCTTGGGTTTTCGACGACTAACAATTCCCAAGATCTTGACCAGATCTACGCCCTCGATGCGGATCCCAAAGCCGCTGATCATTATGTTTTCGACCGAAAGAGCGTACCGCTAATTCGCGAACTTGTGACCGTTCCGTTTCGCAACGGCGAAGGCGTATCGACGGAGACGCGCGAGTTTTGGTCGACGCCGCTCGGGCCGGTCATCCACCGCGGAAATGGCAAGGTCTATGTTTTCAAATATGCGGGCGACGGCGAAGTGCGTGGCGGCGAGCAATTCCTAAAGATGATGCGGGCGCGATCGCTCGACGAGTGGAAAGATGCGATGCGGATGCGGGCTCGCACTACATCGAATTTCACGTATGCGGACCGCGCCGGGAATATCTTTTACGTCTGGAACGCCTCGCTGCCGCTGCTGCCCCACGCCCCGAGCGATGAAGTCACAGCGGTCGCTGCTAACGGCATGAAAGACGTGTGGACGGAGTACGTGCCCTTTGATCATCTGCCGCAGGTGCTGAATCCGCCCGGCGGCTACGTTCAGAACCAGAACAGCTCGCACCACTACACGAATATCCGCACGCCGGTGAAGACCGACAATCGCTACCCGAATTTCGAGGAGCCGAGACTCTCACTTCGCACCCAGCTGGCATTGCAGCTGCTAAACGGCGATGAAAAATTCAGCCTCGAAGACGTCGTTAAGATCAAACACACTTATCGGGCATTACTCGCGGACCGAGTAAAGCCGGACCTGATCTCGGCAGTCAAAGCGGCGAAGCCGGAGGGCGACGTGGCTGCGGCGATCGAGCTTCTTGAGAAGTGGGATAACACCGCGTCGGATGAGAGCCGGGGCTCTATGATCTTTCAACTTTGGTGGCGGGATTACTCGGGACTCGATCCGGTTCCTGGCGGCCGATCCGATCCGTTCCCCGACAAAGAACGTTATCGGCAGGTATGGAGCATCACCGACCCATTCAATACGCCCCGCGGCCTAAGTGATCGTAAACGTGCGGCCGAATCATTCGCGTGGGCGGTCGAGGAAACGAAGAAGCGTCACGGCAGCTTTGATGTGCGGTGGGGCGAAGTTCATCGCGTGCGCCGCGGAAACGTCGATGTGCCGGTCGGCGGCTGCGGGAACGACCTTGGGTGCTTTCGAATACTGACCTTTAGGGATCAGCCCGACGGAAAACGTGCGGCCGTCGGCGGCGACGGCTGGGTCTTCGCGGTGGAATTCGGCGATGTTCCTCGTGCTTACTCGGTACTTGCATACGGACAAAGCAGCCGGCCTGATTCGCCGTACTACAGCGATCAGGCCGCGATGTTCGCCAAAGGCGAGATGAAGACGGTCACGTTCACCGAGGCCGATATAAAGAAGCAAGCTATCGCGACCTACCGTCCCGGTGAGAAAGCGGTGCGTTGACGACCGCGAAGTTATTCCAGAAGTCGTCGATCTGAAATTCAGTTCTTCGTTGGATCGAGGGTGGGCAGATACGGGATCTTTCGGAGATCTGCAACTCGTGTAACTAGTGTTGCTCCCATAACGAGCGCAGCAACGGCGAGATGTGCGTCCATCGTATCGTTGCCGGAAAAAGAATGCTTTTCCATCAGGTCAGCTTGTTCAGAATAGTGTTCCACCGTTGGGCTATATATTGAAATCTTTGGATGGCTTAGCAGATCGGAAATCCGCTTCGAGCGTGCCGTGGTTCGGCGAGTCTTTCGATTCTTCAGCGTCTTGGTGTCGATACACTCTAATCATAAAAATTTTTATGTTTTGATGCATGGATTAAAAGGTAAGCGTTAATCTTGAGTCATGGGCTGTGGAAGCCTTCCAGTCGAAACGAAACGAATTGTTTACACCCAAGATTCTGTGATGGTAATTTTCCGCCGGACGAGTTCGGCGACGAACTTTTCGGGGTCGATAGCTTTTTCCTGTGGTGTGGCGCCTCGGGTAAGCACATCGCCGCGTGCCATCATTTGAGCGATGATGGAGGCAGGGAAGGCGGTAGTGCGCATCATGGCGGAGAGGCCGGTCGCCGGATCGAATTTGTCGACGATGTCGTAGCGAAGGCGCGACACGCTCGGAACACTTTCTGACTCCGGCCAGGTTTCCGCCAGAGGCTTGCCGACGAACTCGAGGCGGACGAGAACGTAATCGGGACCGTCGGCTGGCAAGTGCTGCTGCAGCAGTTCGCCAAAGACCTTACGAGGTGTCAATGGCTGGCCGAACTGACCGCCCGCTGACGCAGGCGGTTCTGACAGCGGCTCGCTTGAGCAGAGGCCGAGGTCGATCATCGTTTTGAATTTATCGCAGTGGCCTGCATAGCGGATCGTCTTATAATCCAGCTCTTTGATACTGCCGAGGAATGTGTCGGGTAATGTGGAAGTGCCGCCTGATGTTTGAAATGCTTCGAGCGGCGGGAATCCATCGAATTCAAGAGCTTCGAGCTCGGTCATCGAATCGACCTCGGTGATCTTGCCGTCGCGAATGACGCGGGCGACCTCGACGTATTCATTGATCAGGCCTTCGACAGAGAATACTAACTGATAATCTAGCGGCGGCTGCGGATCTTGCGGCAGCCCGCCGACGCGGATATGGATCTCGTCCAAACGGTCGAACCGTGCAGCGCCGTGCATCGCCAGGATCGAGACCATTCCAGGAGCCAGGCCGCAGTCGGGAATTATGTTTATGCCCGCCGCCTTTGCAGCGTCGTCCATCGCAAGCTGTCCGTCGACAACGTAATTATTGCCGCCAAGGTCACAGAAATTCGTTTGAGTTTCGATCGCTGCTCGCGAGAGGGATTCGTTATACCAGTAATTAACGCATGAGATCGCGGAATCGTGCCCCTGCATCAGCCGTGCGACATCGGAGAGGTTTGCGGCGTCGATGTGATGGGCGTCGATGCGTGAGGTCCCGACATTTTCTGCGACGGTCTCTGCTTTCTGTAGGTCGAAATCGGCGACGGTCACCGAAGTGACGTCCGGGGAATTGTGAATCAGGTCGTATGCCGCGCCGTGTCCCATACGACCGGCACCGAGTACTAAGATCTTCATTTGAGAATCGTTAAAGAGGGCGGAATAGTTTTGCAGCTTTACCAGTCATCGACCTCGTCAGGCTGCTGTCCGGCGATCGTTTCGGCGGCGAATTCCCACACCTTCTTTTTCCAGACACGCATGCCTTCCGTGAGCGTAAGTGCGACTTGCGGGTGGGCTGCATTGCGTTCGAGCCGGATGACCTGTGCCGTTACGGCCACCTCGTCAGCGGCTTCCTCCGTTACGGTCAGGCTCACCTTTGCACCAACGGGCGGCAGATTGCGGGGCAAAAAGACAAGCGTTCCTTGCACTCCGACGTTCTCGGTCAATCCTTCCTCTGACATCATCTTGCCGCTTTCATCCTTCCACTGGACGCGAATCGGCATCGAGATTACGTAGCGGTCGCTTTGTCTGCGTTCCTTCATTCGTGAGGCTCTCCCGTCTAATGTGATATTTCGAAAAGATGGGCGCGAACAGGCCCGGGCGAGCACAAGTCTAACAGACGGCAAAGCTATTTCACAAAACGGCGGACATCGTCCGCAGAATTTGCATGCCTTGCGAACGGTAGACACATTAGGCCTGAAATGTTAGCCTTTTAAACTGTTGCGGCCATTTTTGGCCAATGCCGGCGAGATCATTTCGCTGAAACAGTCTCATCATTATGTATATACACAGATAGTGGCCGACGCCCACAGCGTCAAAAACCACTATTTTTGCGTTTTACGAGACAACAATTTAGGAGTAGGAAGAATAAATGAAAAATCTCGTTAGAGGTGGACTTATTCTGTCTATTTTGAGTGTATTTGTGGTGTTTGTTTACGCCCAGGCTCAGACAGAGAACGTCCCCGTTATAGCGACCGATTCGCACTTACAATTTAATACAACGACAGATAATTTAGACACAGTTTTAGAAGGTCAGATCAAAGCAGAAGATAAAAAAGCAGTTCAGGACCCGATCAAGAAGAAAGAAGAAGTTAAAAAAACTGAAGAAGGAACCCCAGAGGTACAGAAGACAGACGGACAAGATAAACCAAAGGACAAAAAGCTAGTCGAAAAGACAGTCTCTTCGAAAGCGATAGGTGCAAACCGAGGTTCATTTGTCGCGACCGCTTACTGCCTTCGGGGAAGGACGGCTTCGGGAGCTATGGTCCGAAAGGGCATTATCGCAGCCGATCCGAGGGTCTTGAGATTGGGAACGAAACTAAACCTTGGTGCAGGTGCATACAGCGGCAATTATGTAGTTGCTGACACCGGCGGCAAGATCAAAGGAAAGAAGATCGATATCTGGATGGCAAGCTGTGCCGAAGCTCGACGCTTTGGACGCCGAACGGTAACGATCAACGTTCCGTAAATACTTAATAGCTTTTGTCAATCACTAGCCGCTCGAAGAAATTTCGGGCGGCTTTTTTATTCTAGGGCCTCTTGCTGTTAAATGCTGCGTCGTAGAGATTTTGGCGTCGCGGGAAGTGGAGAAAGATGCCGATAAAGCCCGCGATCAGCCAAAGATAGAAATACTGATAACCGAACGCAAGAGCGAGAACAAGGCCGATCAGCGAGATCGCCTCGCAGAACGCACAGCCGAGGATGAGCGCCGTCTGGACGTACTCAGGCTTTTGCTCGGTGATCCCTTGCCGGACGAGCTTGCCCCGCAGGATGAACGAGATGACAAGATTCATCAGTGCGAGCATCGCGGCACCGATGATGATCGGCGGATTATCTCCGAGCAGCGTTCCTTCATTCCCAGCTGCAAATAGCTCCGGCACAGTGGAATAGATGACCGCGACAAAGAGCAGCTGTGAGAACAGCAGTATCAGCCATAGGATCATCAATGTTCGATATTTCTGATCGATATCAGTCATAGTTCATTTATTCAGTCGATTCGATCTCTTCTTCAAGCAGCTGCCTCTTGTAGAGCGTCGCATATTCACCGTCGAGTGCCAGAAGTTCTTCGTGGGTTCCGCGTTCGACAATGCGACCCTCATCGAGCACGCAGATCAGGTCCGCGTCGCGGATCGTAGACACGCGGTGAGAGACGATCAGCGTCGTACGTCCCGAGCGCACGTCGCGAAGGTTGTGCAGTATTGTCTCCTCGGTGTAAGTGTCAACGGCCGACAGCGAATCATCGAGTATCAAGATCCGCGGGTCACGCATCACCGCCCGTGCGATCGCAGTTCGCTGCTTTTGGCCGCCGGAAAGAGTGATACCACGCTCGCCGACCAGCTGTTCGTACTTGTTCGGAAAGGTCTTGACGTCTTCGGCGAGGCCCGCGATGGCTGCGGCCTTCTCCACCGAGATCGTAACGCCAGCCGCTTCTTTTTTCCCAGCTCCGCTGGCGTTGCTGGTCAACTGGGGAAGATCGGTCTCGGTCCCAAAAGCAATGTTCTCAGCGAGCGAATCACTGAAC
Source organism: Acidobacteriota bacterium (assembly GCA_023389035.1). Taxonomy (GTDB): domain Bacteria; phylum Acidobacteriota; class Blastocatellia; order Pyrinomonadales; family Pyrinomonadaceae; genus OLB17. Next base: position 119,933 of record JAEWFC010000010.1, on the reverse strand, counting down.
AGAAAGGTCTCCTGCGGAACGAATCCTATCGCCCGTCGGAGTTGGTCCAGCGGATATTCTCGAACCGCCCGGCCGTCTATCAGAACGCTGCCTTCCGGAGAATCGATCAGCCTGGGAATAAGGTGCATTAGCGTCGATTTCCCGCTGCCGGTACGCCCGACAAATGCAACGGTTTGGCCCGGCTCGATCGTGAGGCTGATGTTCTTTAGAACAGGCTTGCCATTATATGCGAAGTTCAGGTCGCGAAATTCTATGCCGCCTTTGATCGGGGGTTTTGGTGGAACCTCAGGCTCGTCCTTTATGGTCGGCTCGGTTTCAAGGATCGCATTGAAGCGTTTGAGGCTGGCCGTGCCCCGTTGGTAAAGGTTCACGACGTAGCCCAACGCGATCAGATACCAGATCATCCGCTGGAGATACAGGATGAATGCTGTGAAATCGCCCGCGGTTATCTCGCCGGCGACAGCCATCGGAACACCGACCGCGACGATGATCACAAAACCCATCCCGATGAAAAAGAAGAGGAGAGGCCGCATCGCGGCGGCAAATTTCACCAGCCGCAGGTTTTGATCCGCGTATTCGACGTTGAGCTTTTCAAATTCCGCGATCTCGGAACTTTCCTGAGCGTACGCTCGCACGACGCGAACCCCAGTCAGATTTTCCTGAGCACGGGCCGTGATGTCCGAGAAGAATTCCTGGATCTTTTCAAAGCGTTTATGGATCTGCTCGCCGAGATACTTTACGGTGAGCGAAACCAACGGCATCGGAATAAGCAGGAGCAGCGTCAGCTTGACCGAGATGTTAAGCAGGATCGGAAGCGTGATCGCCAGTGCGAATATCGCCTGAAAGCTGTAGAGGATCATCGGGCCGACGATCTGGCGGATCGCGGCGAGATCGTTCGTCGCACGGGCCATGAGGTCGCCGACGCGGTTATCGTGAAAGAACCGCAGCGGCTGATGGACGAGGGCGGCATAGAAATCGTTTCGCATATCGTATTCGATATGCCGCGATGTATTGATCAGCAGCCTTCTCTGTAGAAACAGAAAGACGCCCGCCATCAAATTCACACCGAGTATGATAAGCGGATAGTAAATTATCTTGTCCCACGTGACGCCAGCGTTTAGATCATCTACCGCCTGCCCGACCAGATACGGGATCATTAGCCCGAATGACATCGATGCGAGGATGAAAAAGATCCCAAGCAGTATCACGCCGCGGTACGGGCTGAAATAGCGAGCAAATTTGCGAATCTGTTCCACTTATTTCTTCGGGCTGTAAAATTCCTTTTCGCTGATCTTGCGGTAATCGTCGGGGGTGCTGAACATTTCATCACTGACGTCGAGGCTCAAGTCACGCATCTCGAATATGAGTTCCGGAGCCTCGGAACCGGCTGAATAGAATTCCTGCCTGGTGATCATCTTTAGCTTTTCGTCGTAGAAGATAACCGCTGACGGCCCCTCAGTTAAACGCAGAGTCGCGCGATAGCGGCGAAGCCCGCCCTCAAGGCCAAGGTCCTCGTAATCGGTGTATTCGCGTTCACGAAGGGCACGAATCGTGGCCTCCTGAACGAAGTCCGGCGGGAAGCCTGTTTCTGCCTCTGCCTCTGAATACACTCGCCGTTCGTGATCGATCAGCACATCATTGCCGTTATGGATCACTTCACGCGACGGGCCCTCAGCTGTGTAGGTCACCAATCTCCAGCGGTCGCCGTCGCGGTAGAACGTGCGACGAGTCTCGACGACGCCCGCCGTTATAATGAAATCGGCTCGGAAACGTTCCGGCTCGCGGACGGTGAACGGCAGATCGGCAGGCGTCGGTGCGGGCGTGGGCCGAGCCTGGGAATTGCCGGAGCCCGTTCCGCCGCACGCCGAAAGCAGCGAAATGGCGAAAAACAACAGTCCGATCGGCAATCGATTTGACAAAATCATCGGGTTCGATTGAAGTTTAACATAACGAATTTTCGGGGCGTAGAAGCAGAAATGAGCCTTAAGAGATGGCAGGCGAAATACTGGATCGCGGGCGCGGCGATAATGCCGGCGGCACCGCTGCTGTATCTGCAGGGACAGCTGACGCGGCGCCGCGTGGGAGTGCTGCCGGGTGCCGGCGGTGCGAACAGCGGCGTGGCGGGCGAAGGCACGGGCCGGGCCGCGACGCTCTTTGTGATCGGCGAATCAACCGTCGCTGGGCTCGGTGCACGCAGCCACGACCGTGCGTTCGCGGGGCAATTTGCATTGCAGCTTAGCCGCAGCCTTGGCCGCAGCGTCGAATGGAGCGTTGTCGGCAAAAATGGCGTCACGGCACGACGGACCATCATCGAGCTGCTGCCCAAGATGCCGGCTGTCAGCCACGATTACGTGCTGGTCGGCCTCGGCGGCAACGACGTGATGAAGCTTTCGAGCCCGAAAAAGTGGCGCCGGGACATGCTCGAGCTGCTCGGCGAGATCCGCAGGCTGAACCCCTCGGCCGCGATCTTTATCTCGAACTGCCCGATGATCAAATACTCGCCCGCGATACCGCAGCCGATAAAGTTCCTGCTCTGGCAGCTCTCAAAAATGCACGACGCGAACATCCGCGAGTTCACCGCCGGGCTCGACCGCGTCTTTTACTACCCGCAGCCGGCCGGCGTCACGCTCGAGGGCTTTTTCGCCGACGGCATCCATCCCTCTGAACAGGGCTACCGCGACTGGTCCGCAGCGATGATGGACTACTTCAACGAAAACTGCGAATGGAGATAGCCGAAGAGCTCCGCACACTTTTCGACGGCCATTTAGAATGGCTTGCCGTGCGTGAGAACGGGCGCACTCTGCCGCTGCGATGCGACGAGATCGACGTCACCAGCGAACGCGGCCGGACCTTGATCGGATTCGTGGATGATCCGGGATATACGACGCGACGCATCTCTGAATTTGCACCCGACGGGCTCGAACTAATTCTCCGCACCTCTGCAGGCATCTCCAGTGAGTCTGAGTCGATACGCTTTGTCCCGCGAACGCCCGCTGCTGAACTTGCCGCGAACATCGAGCTTGCTCGCCTAGAAAAGGCTAATGATGGGGCGCGGATACTTCTTGAAAGCTTCCCACAGTTTCGTGCGGAACGTATTCAGCTCAACACTTCGAACGGACGGCTCGCACAGATAATGCTGCGACACAAAGACCGTTCGATGATCGCCGTGCTTTATGACGTTACGGCGTCGGTCACGCACGAATCGATACTAGCGACAGCACTGAAATGGCTAGATGGATTGAGCGTTCGAAAGAAAGATCCGATCGCGGAGATCTGGATCACGGCGGAAAAGCGGCAGGCCGGCAACCTGCAAAAGCTCGCCGCCCTGCTGAGAACATCTGCACGGCAGCCGATCACCGTGGTCGAGATCGTTCGCACCGGCGAGCGTCCGACGGCTCGGCCGCGAAGACAGATCACTATCGGCGACCTGTGGCGTGAAAAACCGCGAAAGCTTTCGATCCCGCCCGAGATCGTGATCAGCCGGACGGCTCGGCAGATCATCGAGCTCGCCCCGGAAAGTATCGACGTTGTCTTTTCAAAGCAGGGTGAAACGCTTCGATTCAACGGGCTGCCATTCGCACGTGTTCGCAAGGTGATGGGCCGCGAGCGGGCTTGGTTCGGTGTCGAAAGATCGCGAAGGCCGCTTACAACGGAGAACGTCGCGGCTCTTGCGGGCCTCATCGACGAGCTCGCCCGATATCGATCACCGAACGCTGCGAATAAGAGGCACGATCTTTACCGCCTGGCGTCGGAGGCGTGGCTGGAATCGATCCTTCGCCGGAACATTAAGCTTCTCGACGCTAACCTTGAGCTATCGCCGATCTACAACCAGTTCCGCTCATCGAGCGACAAGATCGATCTGCTTGCGATCCGACGCGACGGCCGGCTGGTCGTTATCGAGCTAAAGACCTCGCCCGACCGGGACGCCGTTCTGCAGGCTGCCGATTATTGGCGAAAACTTGAGCTGCAGCGCCGCCGCGGAATCTTGCAGGATGCGAGGCTTTTCGGCGAGAAACAGATCCTCGACCGCCCGCTGCTCGTTTACATGGCTGCCCCGGCTCTCAGTTTTCACCGCGACTGGGAATATTTCGCGAAGGTTCTTTCGCCCGAGCTCGAACTATGGCGTTGGGAGCTGCATGAAGACTGGCGTCGAACAATAAAAGTGATCGCGCGAGACCGCGGAGACTTTCGGCCGGCATAAAATTGGGTAGCCGGAATGCGGGAGTATCTATCCGAGGTTCGGAATGAACTAGCGCGTGCGCGGAACGATCTAGCGCGTGCGCGGAATGAATTAGCGCGGCGCGGAATGATCTAGCGCGTGCGCGGAATGAATTAGCGCGTGCTCGGAATGAATTAGCGCGGCGCGGAATGAATTAGCGCGTGCGCGGAACGATCTAGCGCGTGCGCGGAATCAAAATAACCGCAACAAATTCTAATTATCTCTGACGAACTTATAGCCGACGCCGCGGATGGTGCGGAGGATCTCGGGGTTTGCGGGATCGTCCTCGAGATATTTGCGGAGACGGACGATGAAGTTGTCGATCGCACGCGTGTCGGTGTCTTCCTGCAGGCCCCAGACGTCTTCGAGGATGGTCTTTCGCGAGACGGCCTCGCCCTCGTGATCGATCAGGTAGCGGAGCAGGTTGATCTCCATCAGCGTCAGGTGATGGACGGTGCCGCCGCTTTCGAGCTCGAGGGCGGCGAAATCGATCGTCTTGCCGTTGACGGTTATGGTGTCGGCGGACGTGCCCGAGGCCTTTTGCTGGCGAGCCCAGTCATTGCGGCGGAGCAGGCCGCTGACCCGTGCGAGAAAGATCTTCAGGTCAAAGGGCTTGGCGAGATAGTCGTCGCAGCCGGCCTCAAAGCCCGCGAGAACGTCCTCGGGGCGGCCGCGTGCGGTCAGCATCAATATCGGTGTGTAAACCTCGGCGTCGCGAAGTGCACGGGCGACCGCGAAACCATCCATGCCCGGCAGCATCACATCGAGAACGACCAGGTCGAAACCGTTCGCACGCGCCATCGCAAACCCGCGATCGCCGTCGGCCGCGACCTCCGCCTCGTAGCCTTCGGCCTCGAGATTGAACCGAATGCCGTCAGCGATATGCTGCTCGTCTTCAACTACCAGTATTCTCATAACGTGAAAGCGGCAAATGCACCGTGAACGTGCTGCCTTCGCCCTCGCCTTTGCTGTCTGCTGTGATCTTGCCGCCGTGGCGTTCGATGATCGAACGCACGATGAACAGCCCGAGGCCCGTTCCTTTTGCGTCCGACGGCGAACCCGGCACGCGGTGAAATCGCTTGAAGACGCGTTTGAGCTCCGACGCCGGAATGCCGATGCCGTTGTCGCGGATCACGACCGCGACCTTGCTCTGCAGTGCGGCCGGCCGAATGCGAACGCTGATCTTTCGATCGTCGCCGGAATACTTCACTGCGTTGTCGAGTAGATTTACAAAGGCGGTCGAAAGCTCGTCTGCGTCGGCTGAAACCAGCACGGGCTCGTCGGCCGTCGCAAGCTTGATCGTCTCGGGCGCGAGGTTGTAGCTCGAACGGATCGTTTCGACCGCACCGGTCACGACGTGGTTGAGATCGATATCCGTAACGTGAAACTGCCGCTTCTTTTCGATCGCCTGTCCGGCACGCAGCACCTGCTCGACGGTGTTCAACAACCGATTGCTGTCGGCGATCATGATGTCGTAAAACTCGTCGCGTTTTTCCGGCGAGATGTCCCGCGACTTAAGCGTCTCGAGGTACAGCTTGATGGAGGCGATCGGCGTTTTGAGCTCGTGGGTGACGGAATTAAGGAACGCGTCCTGACGTTCGCTTCGGCGGATCTCGCGGACAAGGAAGATAGTGTTCAGGATCAGGCCCGTGGTTATCAATGCGAAAAAGATGATCCCGAGGATCAAGACCGCGACCTCGCGAATGCTGAGAAGTATCCATCCAACGTTCAACGCGACCGTGAGTGCGGAAAGGCTTATGCCCAGCACCAGAAAGAATATCGCTGTTTTACGTCGTCGCATTGCTTGAGCTCAAGTTTAAAAGTAAAAAGGCAAAAGTAAATCCCGTGATCTACTTTTGCCCTTTACAAGCTGTGTCAAAGCCGCAGACTAAACGGATTCGGCAACCGGTTTCAGATCGGTCGAATCAGCCTGGATCCTGCCTTTCTTTTCTTTCTCGCTGTAGGCATAAACGTCCGTCACGAGTCCGACAGCTTCGAAAAGGCGGATGGTGATCCAGTTGATATCAAATTCGTACCAAGCCAGCCCGTGTTTTGCCGATCGCGGATAGGCGTGATGGTTGTTGTGCCAGCCTTCGCCCCATGTGATCGCCGCGATCAGAGCATTGTTGCGTGAATCGTCGCGTGTCTCAAACCGGCGTGTGCCCCAAAGGTGCGTTGCCGAATTTACGAGCCACGTAAAGTGCCAGCCGACGACCGTCTTAAGGAAAACTCCCCACAAGACCATTGTCCAGCCCCCGATTAGGAATAAGGCAACCGCGACGATGATGATCGGGATGTAATAATAGTTGTTGATCCACTGGTGGAAGCGATCGTTTGCGAAGTCAGGACAGTAACGCTGCATGTCAGCCCACGTCTGCTGCTGGGCTTTGCCGCGGATGATCCAGCCCATGTGCGACCAGTACGTTCCATTTCGCGGGCTGTGCGGATCGCGGTCGGTTTCGGTAAACGCGTGATGGATGCGGTGCGTCGTGACCCATGTAAGCGGCCCGGACTGCAGGGCAAGTGTTCCGAACACGCTGAGCGTATATTCGAGCCATTTCGGAGCTTTGAAACCGCGATGCGTCAGAAGGCGATGGTATGCGATACCAATGCCAAGGCTGCCGGCGAGCCACCACAGGAATACGCCCGCGGCCAGATTCGCCCAACTAAAAGCAAAGAGGGCCGCGACCGCCCCGATATGGAACAGCACAAGAAATGCCAGCGTGTTCCAGTTAATGCTCAAATCGTGTTGTTCTAAAGTGTCAGTGTTCTTCATCCAATCCCCATGTTAGTTACCGTCAAGATTTCAGGCGGAAAACCGCTCTATTGTTAGACTAACAGCTTCGAGGAGTGGCAATTGTAAGAGTTTTGTAAGACTTCGACGTGGTCGGTTTCGGCGCGTATTGCCAACCGCTTAACGGCTCGGTAGACTCGTATGCAAGCGTTGTCCATGCCTCGGACGACCGTTCTAGGATGCCAAACACGATAACGAGATATGAAGACGGGATAGTCATTGTCGACCGCGAACCGGGTTTTATCGCAGACCCATCGTCGATCGCAGTGGCTTGGGAAATGATCGCCGAGGAATGCCGGCAGAACAACTGTAAGCGAGTATTGATCTTGGGGAGTGTTGACATCGCTCCGCTGGATATGGCGGACGTGTTCGAGGCCGGAATAGGAGCGTCAAGCATCGCCGACGGAACTCGGCTTGCTTTTTCGTTATCGGATTTTCAGCCCGACGAGTCCACTCATTTCTTTCAAACGGTTGCCCTAAATCGGGGAACGGTCGCAAAGTTCTTCGACGATGAAGCTGAAGCCCGCGAATGGCTAATGGAGGACGGCCAATCAGACCTTTGATCGAATCTCACGATCTGACCGAGTTACTTAATGGCCCGAAGATCCAAGCCGACGTGGTTGCTCTATTTTGAATACGCTATCGCCCGCACGATATTGTTTCTGCTGTCGGTGCTCCCGCGTTCATGGGCACTCCAGGTAAGCAAGTCCATCGCTCGACTTGGTTTTCATCTGCTCGGGAACTTACGGCGAACGGGTCTTCGGAATCTTGAAGTGGCGTTTCCTGAGAAGTCGGACAGAGAACGCCTCGGTCTGTTGAAAGGGAGTTTCCTGGGCCTAGGACGAGTGCTCGGCGAGGTGAGCCAGTTTGAAAAGGCAACTCCGGACAGCCTGCGGACGATCGTGGATTTCGATCTTGATGAGGAATCGCTGGACCTCTATCAACGCATTCGTGATGAGAAGCGAGGGCTCGTGATCACTACCGGCCATCTAGGTAATTGGGAATTACTTGTTTACGCGTTTGCGGCTCTTCACGAACCGATAGCCTACCTCGCCAGGCCGCTCGACAACCCGATGATCGAGGACCTTACCGTTCGGATTCGCACACGTTTCGGAAATCGTCCGATCAACAAGGCAAACTCTGCGATGACCGCGATCAAGCTTTTGCGAGACGGTGAGATCCTGGGTGTACTATCTGATGTTAACGCCCATCCGAAAGAAGGCGTGTTCGTACCGTTCTTCGGCGTCGACTCCTGCACGACAGCGGGGCCAGCTACTTTCGCCATCCGTACCAACTCACTCATTTTTCCGACATTTTGCGTGTACGACGATGCGGTCAAGAAGTACAAGATCGTACACGGCCCGGTGATAGAACCTGCAAATACAGGCGATCGACAGGCAGATATCGTAAACACTACCGCAGCTTACACCGCTGAGATCGAAAAGATAATCCGTGCATATCCGGATCAGTGGCTTTGGATACACAAGCGTTGGAAGGCGCGGCCAAAAGGCCAGCCGCCGATCTATTGATCAATCGTAAAAGTACTAGCCAGACCGCTAGATAAAGTGTTAAACTCTGTTGTGCGGAGCCCGCAAGATTCTCATTCCGCATGAACCCTAACCTGATTTATCCCAAGATGTTCTCCCAAATATCTTTTCAAACAGGCGTGAAACCCGTCGTATTCACGTGCTCGCTTGCCACAGTAATTATATCCGCGGTCTCGCTTGTCGGATGGGCGGCCGAGCTTCCGTTATTGGTCTCGATCGTTCCGGGCTATCCGGAGATGCGTGTGGCAACGGCGACAGGTCTATTGCTGACCGGTGTTTCGCTATACCTCCTTGCGCGATCTCCGAGCTGCGGTAATTACTTTGCCGCTTCGCTTGGGGCTGTCTTCGTGATCGGCTCGATCCTGCTATTAACGTGGGGTGCGATCGGGCTCACGACGGGCGCGTACGTTCTGCCTTACGATGCTGATGTCGATGGCCTCCCCGTACCGCTGCACTCATCGTTCAATTTCATGCTGTTGGGGATAGCGTTGTTATCGCTTTCGATTCATGAGAAGTTTCGCGGTGCAAGTGCGATCGCAACGCTGGCCATGTTAGCGTCGACATACGCGGCACTTTTAGGACATTTGTACAACTCAGCTCATCAGGGTCCGGTTAGCGCCGGGGGCATGGCTGTGGGATCGGTCGCAGCATTCACCGCGATCTGCATCGCCCTTGTGGTGATCAATCCAAGATGCCGCGTTGCTGATCTGCTGCGAAGCCGAACGGCCGGAGGGGCGGCCGCCCGCCAACTTATGCCGGCGGTCGTTATTATCCCGACACTTATCGGCTGGCTTCGTGTGATCGGACAGGAACGCGGTCTTTACGACACTGCTTTCGGCGTTTCGATGTCGATATTCACCCTGGTAATGCTGATGTTCGGGATGATCTATTATTACAGTCGCCGGCTGCATCTCGCTGATGCTAAACGGAAAGAGACCGAGCGACAACTAACGGAAAAAGAGAATCGATACCGGGACCTCTTCGATTACAGTCAGGGCATTCTCAGTACGCACGATGTAACCGGCCGCGTGACATCGGTTAACCGGGCGATGACGATGTCGCTCGGGTACGAGGCCTCTGAGGTGATCGGCTCGAGTTTTCGAGATTACATAGATGAAGCCTACCGCTCCCAATACGATCTTTACCTGCGACAGGTCTTAAATGAAGGCGAGGCCGAGGGCCTTGTTTCAATGATCGATAAGCAGGGCCAGACGGTCGTCTGGCAATATCACAACATTCTGGTGTCTGAGCCCGACAAAGAGCCATACGTTCTCGGAAATGCGTTGGACGTAACACATTTGCTTCGCGCACAGAATGCACTCAAGACCATTTCGTTAACAGACGAGCTGACAGGCCTCTTCAATCGTCGAGGATTTCTGACGCATGCCGAACAACAGCTGAAGCTCGAAAGGCATTCAAGCACGGCCCGCGGGCTCACACTGATGTTCGCGGATATGGACGGCCTGAAAAATATCAATGATACTTACGGCCACGAGGCGGGTTCGGAGGCATTGAAGATCTTGGCGAAGCTGATCAAATCGGCTGTTCGTAACGCCGATCTGGTTGCCCGTTGGGGCGGAGATGAGTTTGTGATACTCACCATCGGCTCGCCGGATGAAAACACGGAACAGGTTCTTGAGCGCATCAGGACGCGCATTGACGAATACAACTTATGCAGCGAAAAGCCGTATTCGATCGAGTGCAGCATCGGCCTCGCACCTGTGGTGCTTTCGGGCAGCCGCACGTTTGAGGAGATGATCGCTGATGCCGACGAGGCGATGTATGCCGAAAAGAAACGTCGAAAGGCCCACAGGGGCAGGCCGGTTCCGGGTGCTCTCGGCCGGCCCGGAGCCGTCTTCAAGATCTAACCTGCCGCCTTACGAGCTTGAGACTGCACAGCGGTTATCGCAACCGCGTCGACTATGTCTTCAGCTGTACAGCCTCGCGAAAGATCATTGCATGGACGATCGAGGCCTTGAAGTACCGGGCCGACAGCAGTGCCCCCGGTAAGGCGTTCGGTTAATTTATAAGCGATGTTGCCGGAATTAAGGTCCGGGAAGATCAGGACGTTCGCACGCCCCGCAACGGGCGAGCCGGGTGCCTTAGAATTTGCAATTGTAGGTACGAGTGCTGCATCAGCTTGCAGCTCGCCGTCGACTATCAGATCAGGCATGCGGGCTTTTACGGTCTTAGAAGCCGCGATAACCTTATCGATCGACCTGTGATTTGCACTGCCTTTAGTTGAAAAGGAAAGCATCGCAACTCGCGGCTCGACATCGAGCAATGCTCTGCAAGATTCGGCTGATGCTATAGCGATCTCGGCCAGTTCGTTCACATCCGGTTCTATCACGACGCCGCAATCTGCGTAGATCATCGCTCCTTGTCTTCCGAATTTCTTGTCCGGCACGGTCATTAGAAAGAACGACGATACGGTTTTGAAACCGCTGCGGACACCGATGCACCGTAGAGCGGCTGCGACGGTGTGGGCTGTTGTATTCGTCGCCCCCGCGACCGATCCATCCGCCTTTCCGGACCGAACGAGCAGATTTGCAAAATACAGTGGGTCCTTTACGGTCTGCTCAGCTTCTTCGAGTGTAGTACCCTTGGCCCGTCGCAGCTCGTGATAAAGCGTTGCAAGCCTGCCAATATCTTTTGAGCGCCGGGGATCGATGATCTCGATCCCGTTGAGGTTCGCACCTGCCGACCTTGCTGCGTCGCGGATAGCCGCCTCGTCACCGAGCACGGTGATGCGAGCGATCTTTTCGCGGCCGCAGATCTCAGCGGCGGCGATCGTTCGCGGATCTTCGCCTTCGGGTAAAAGGATATGTTGAATATCGGCAGCGGCTCGTTTCCTAATGTTCTCGAGGATCATGTGAAAAGAAGACACCTATCGGGCGTCAAGCTCTCGAATTTAACATACAACTGGTACTGCTGAAACTTGCACAAAGAGCACGTTGTTCCTAGACTTAGGGAAACTAACGGATATTCCTATGAAGGCAGTCACGAAACGCAGCGGAAACGCGGTATCAAAACGCTCGGAAAAGCGGGAGTCTCGCGGCCGGATGGGAAATTTCCTGATGTTCCTTCCGAACATGGTCCGTCTGCTCGGCCGTTTGCTCAAGGACACGAGAGTCCCGGCCGCTGAAAAGGCCTTGTTTCTTGCGGCCATCGTCTACGTCATCTCGCCGATCGATCTTATCCCCGATATATTTCCGTTCATCGGCCAGGTCGATGATCTCTATATGGTAGCTCTGACGCTGCTGCGACTGATAAACAGGTCAGACGAGCGGGTTGTACGTGAAAACTGGTCCGGCGGTGGCGATATCGTTTCGCTCGCAGATTCGATCGCGAAACTCGCCCCAATGTTCTTGCCGCGCCGCGTGCATCGAGTTCTTACTACGCGGGTTGAAATGGCCGACGCCGGTCAAATAATCCGCGGCATCAGCAATAAAGAGCCGGTCGTCGTCGAGATCGCCGAACCCGAGCCGGTACTTTCGGCAGACCCTAAGCCCGGGAACCGGTAATGCATTTCTCTGGATTTTCGGTTAGTTTGCAACTATATAGTGCGTAGCTCGTAACTAATTCAAGATTGACAGACAGAGGTTCCAGGTCCTAAAGCCTTCCGTGTGCACGCTTCACCGACGGGAAGCAAGACCTTTAAGTATGTTCGAACGCTACAACGAACGATCAAGAAGGGTAATTTTCTTTGCACGCTACGAAGCACTGCAGTACGGATCGCCCGTCATCGCGCCTGAGCATCTATTGCTCGGCCTCATGCGTGAAGACAAGACCATATCAGCACGCTTTTTCCCATATCAGCGAACGATCAGCGTCGATGCGATCCGACGCGAGGTCGAGCAGCGAATTGTCGTTCGCGACCGGATCCCGCAATCTGCCGAGCTTCATCTTTCACCTGAGACTAAAAAGATCCTGTTCTACGCGAACGAAGAAAGCCGTCATTTGAAGACCCGTCACGTCGGCCCTGAGCATCTTCTTGCAGGCATTCTTCGCGAAGAGCGTTCGGTCGCTGCCGAGATCCTTTTTCAGTTCGGGCTGCGTGTGCAGGATGTCCGTGAAGAGATCGGACGCCAGACCGGCCTTCCCGTGCTTCTTCGTGAAGCGGACAAGGAAGAAGCGCAAACGCCGAGCTTGAACGAATTCACACGCGATCTCACTGCGGAAGCGGCGAAGGGCAAGCTTGATCCGCTTGTCGGACGCGAGCATGAGATAGACCGCCTGACAGAGATACTCTGCCGCCGGACAAAGAATAATCCCGTACTTATCGGCGAGGCAGGAGTTGGCAAAACAGCTATCATCGAAGGGCTTGCACAGCGGATAGTGGACCGCGGCGTACCCACATTTCTTGAAGGCAAGCGGCTTCTTTCGCTGGACCTTTCTTCCGTTGTGGCCGGTACGAAATACCGCGGGCAGTTCGAAGAGCGGCTGAAAAAGATAATGGCCGAGTTGAAAGAGCATCCCGGCAATATTGTTTTCATCGACGAACTGCATACGCTCGTAGGTGCGGGGTCTGCGGAAGGAACGCTGGATGCGGCGAATATCCTGAAACCCGCATTGTCGCGTGGCGAGATACAGTGCATCGGTGCGACAACACCGGCTGAATACCGCAAAACGATTGAGAAAGATCGGGCCCTGGAACGCCGTTTTCAAGCCGTCAAAGTAGAGCCTCCAAACGAGGAAGATGCTCTTAAGATAATAAAGGGCGTGGTTGAGCGATACGAGGCATTTCACCAGATCCGCTACACGCCCGAAGCTCTTGAGGCGGCCGTTTATCAGTCCAATCGATACATTTCCGACCGTTTTCTTCCTGATAAGGCCATCGACGTGCTTGATGAAGCCGGTGCTCGCGCAAAACTGAGGCATCAACAGGATGCCGCCGGCGAGCCTTCGTGGAAAGAGGCAGTAGAGAACTGGAAGCGTGCAGCTGCCAGCGAGGACCAGCTGATCTCGTACGAGCTTCGCAGCATTGAAGATTCGCTGCATACCGTCGAGGTCAAGAAAGATGACGTTGATGAGGTGATCGCACGCTGGACCGGCGTTCCCGTCAGCTCTATCAAAACCGAAGAGGCAGCAAAACTGCTTGCCATCGAGGAAGAATTACATAAAAGAATCGTCTCGCAACGCTCGTCGATCTCTGCACTCGCCCGTGCGATCAGGCGTTCGCGTGCAGGATTGAAAAATCCGAACAAGCCCGTAGGCTCGTTTCTTTTCCTCGGGCCGACCGGCGTAGGAAAGACAGAGGTCGCACGCACGCTTTCGCAATACCTATTTGCCTCAGACCGCTCGCTGATACGCTTTGATATGAGTGAGTTCATGGAAAAGCATGCTGCGGCAAAGTTCATCGGTTCTCCTCCGGGATACATCGGCCACGACGAAGGTGGCCAGCTTACGGAAAGGCTGCGGCGCACGCCGTACGCGGTCGTCCTGTTTGATGAGATCGAAAAGGCGCACCCTGATGTTTTCAATATCCTTCTGCAAGTGTTTGAGGACGGCGTACTAACAGATGCACAGGGCAACACGGTTGACTGTAAGAACGCGATCTTCATAATGACCTCGAACATCGGCGCGCGCCAGATCCAGAAACGCGGCAATCTAGGATTTCAAGCCGGCAGTGATGCCTCACGGGAAAAGCTAGAGGAGCAGGTTATGTCGCAGGTAAAACAGACATTTGCACCCGAGTTCATCAATAGACTGGATGAGATCATCATTTTCGACGAGTTGACGGAATCGGACCTCGCCCAGATCGTCGATCTTCAGCTTAGCGACCTCAACGCTATGCTCGAAAAACGCGGGCTAAACATCGCGATATCGTCCGATGCCCGCAACTGGCTTATCGCAAAGGCGTGTGAGGACCGCAGTTACGGTGCACGGCCGCTAAAGCGCGCCTTGCGCCGATACGTCGAGGATGAGCTTTCCGAAGCTCTTATCCAGGGTGAGATCGCCGAGCAAAGCGACATTAAGATCATCGTCGAGGGCGACTCCCTTTCTTTCAGAGAGGTGCTTGCTGCTGAACTCGATGAGCGTCTGATCGCAAACAAATAGCCCCACAATCAAAACCTGCCCGTCACGAAACCGCTGCGACTGAGGCGGTGCGAAAATGCGCTTTATTTTGCGCGGGCTTTTCTTAATTCGGGAATTTGCCTGTATAATTCGAAGGTTTGTCGGACAAGTGCAGAAAAGGCAACCTGTTAAGACGGGTCAGAATCAAAGCCTGCGTACTTACACCGGCATTGAAAAGCGGTCTGCTATTGATTAATCTAGCGTTTTATATGCAGCAGGCACGGCTTTTACAGGGCAGCTCTCTCGGCTCTGGCACGCACTTATAAAGGGATACACTTTTCGTATGCACAAATTTAGCGCATTCGGGCTAGTAGTTTTAGGTCTTCTTCTCGTCCTTGCAGCCCCTACGATCGGCTCAGCGGACACGGAATCGAATGCGGCAGCCGTTTCCACCAAAGACACAGTTATAGAAACAGTTAGGCAGCAGCAGGTAATTGAGACGGTAGACATCCAGGGTAATCGGCGTCTTCGCGACGACGACCTGATCTACCACATCAAGACCAGACCCGGTGATGTGTACGACCCGGCGGCGCTTGAGCGTGACCTCCGCGAACTGCTTTCGCTCAACTTCTTTGATAAGACGGCTACACGCGTGCTTACGACGGAAGGCGTCCGGGGCGGCGTTAACGTGATATTCGAGGTCCGCGAGTGGCCGGTAATTCGCGATCTGCAGTTCGTCGGAGCAAAGGCTGTTCCGGAGTCCGACATTCTAAAGGCGTTTCGCGAACAGCGTGCAGGTATCTCGAAAGAAGAGATCTACGATCCCGTAAAGGCACGAGCAGCGACCCGAATTCTTCGCGAATTGCTTGCCAGCCGCGGTTATCCTAACGCACAGATCACTATAGAAGAAGAGGAAGTTTCCGCAACGTCGATCGCTTTAACGTTTAACGTCGAGCAGGGGCTGCGGTCACGCATCGTCGAGATCGATTTCACCGGCAACGAGAACTTCAGCGACAGCGAACTGCGTAACTCAATGCAGTACGTGAAAGAGCATGGGCTGATATCGCGTTTCAAGGGACAGGACATTCTCCACATGGAGAAACTGCAGGCCGACCTTCAGCGAAACGTCCGAGCTTATATGTGGTCGAAAGGCTACTTTCAGGCTCGCATCGGCGAACCCGAAGTGGTTGGGCTTGGTGTGCAGCGAACGGATTTCATCCCGCTTATCACCCTGCCGCTTCCCCTGATCTCGTCGAAGGACGACACCCTCAAGATCGTCGTTCCGATCACTGAAGGAAAGGTCTATAAGGTCGGTGAACTGAAGGTCGAGGGCAACTCGATCTTTTCGGAGCAGCTGATCCTGAACTACGTCGGGCTTAAGCCCGGTGAGGTCGCCAACGGCAAACGGCTGCAGGACGCCGTTTATGAGGACCTTAAACGCGAATACGGTGCACAGGGATTTTTGCAGTACAACGCCGAGTTTGACCCGGTTTTTCGTGACAACCCGGCGAATCCTGACGAAGGCATTGTCGACATCACGATCACGATCGAGGAAGGAAAGCAGTTCACGCTCAGGCGGCTTGAATTTACCGGCAACACGTTCACACGTGACCGCGTGATGCGTCGCGAATTTCTGATCAACGAAGGCGACATCTATAACCAGCGCTATCTCGAGATCTCGCTTGCGCGTCTTAACCAGACGCAGTATTTTGACCCGATCGACAAGGACCAGGACGTCGAGACGCGAACTGATGAGGAGCAGGGCGATGTAGATCTTACAGTAAAGATCCGTGAGAAAGGCCGTCAGCAGATCTCGTTCAATGGCGGTGTATCGGGTATCGGCGGTTCGTTTTTCGGGCTGGAGTATTCTACGAACAACCTTGCTGGCCGTGGCGAAGTGCTTTCATTCGCACTCGGTGCGGGTAACCGCCAGCAGAGCCTGCAGTTTACCTATCAGGAGCCATACTTCCGTGACAGGCCGATCTCAGTCGGATTCTCTCTTTTTGCGTCACGATATAAGTTCTTTGGCGAAGGAACGTTTCTAACACAGAATCAAGATCTGCTAAACGAACTATTTGACCCACTTGCGCAGGTTTTGACGGACGAGGCCAACTTGTTCACGCAGAGCACCTACGGCGTAACATTATTCGGCACCGCACCTCTCTCCGAGCTTTTCTTTAAGAAACGGCAGTTCACACAGTTTTCGCGTGTCGGGCTGACGTATCAGTTCTCAGCGACCAGCATTGACGATCCGCCGGTTAATGAGTTGGCAGATCCTTCGCAGAGGATCCCGGTAATTTACGCACAGCCGAACATCCTGACGAGCCGTGTCACCGGTACGTTTGTCTATGACACCCGCCAGCCGGCCCCGAACGGGATCGACACGCTAAAGGGAACGCAGATCGCGGCATCGGTCGCATTTGCCGGCCTTGGCGGTGATGTCCGCACATATCAGCCGAATATTACGTACACGAGTTATATTCCGGTCCGGAAAAAGCGTTCGGACAATCCAGAGGTCTTTGCATTCCGCATCCAGGCCGGAACGATCGGCACCTGGTCGGTGACTGACAAGATCCGCAACGCGAATTCTATCTCGTTCGTCGGCGGCATTCCGATCTATGAACGGTATTTCCTCGGAAGTGAGAATGACATTCGCGGTTATAACTCGCGTTCGATCGGTCCGATCGCTCCATTTGATACGTACATCACCACTCGCAACGTCGTTGCTGCGACAAATCCCACGGGCACACCAAACCCCATTGCCGGGAGTTTCCCGCAGGGATCACCGATTCCGGCTGAGATCGCTTCGCTCGGTCTGCTGACAGGCCCGGACGGCCCCAACCCGGCATTGTTCTCGCGAAACTATCGCTTTATTGGCGGCGACACTCAGCTTCTTGGTAACTTTGAGTATCGCGTCCCGCTCTTCGGACCGGCGACGATCGCAGCGTTTGCCGACGTAGGTAGCGTTTTCAACCTCCGCAAATCGGGTATTCAGCGTATCAATTCGGAATTTCTCGAGGATGACCGCTTCCTCGGCGGCGGTCGTGTCACGGCACTCGCGTTGATCAACACGCCTGTCCTAGAGAGCAGCTTCGGAAGCCTGCTATATTACCGCAACCGTTTGCTGACGAAGACGGACTTTATAAATGAATTCTGCCGCGGCAACCGTTTCGGCTGTCCGACCAGCCTCTCGCCCGAGGTGCAGCAGTTCTTCCTTCGCGGCGAGGCTCAGCAGAACTCGCTGCTTCGCGTGGATGACGCTGCCTTTGGGAAGCTCGGTGATTTCAAAGCCAGCCTTGGTCTGGAGCTTCGCGTTCAGGTCCCGGTCGTTAACGTTCCGTTCCGGTTAATCTATTACTACAATCCGAACGGTAACTTCGGCGTGACCGAGCAGCTCCCGGGCATATTTCTTCCCGGAAAACGAAGCGGTTTCAGGTTCACCGTCGGCCGGACCTTCTAGTCAGTTTTGACAGGGGCTGGGGTTGGCATAAATTGACTTGGCCAGACTGATGAAATAATATTTCAGCTTGCTTTTTTGAAGGATGCAGGCAACATCTCGGCCGCCATTTGTTTCAAAGATATTGCACATATCGATCAGTATCGTTCCTGCAGAGCTAAGGAGTTTTTAAATAACAATGAGAAGAATAATGTTTTTTGCTGCCACAGTGGTATTCGCGGCAGCGTCAGTTATATCGGTATCCGCCCAGGGAACTGCGGCCCAGCCGGCAGGCGTACGTGTTGCGGTTATTAACACCGACGCATTTTCCGATAAGGACGGCATCACGCGCTACCTTAATGCAATGACGAAGCTGCAGGCCGAGTTTCGCCCGGTCGAGACCGAGCTCCAGCAGATGCAGACGAAGTACCAGACGCTTGGTGCTGAGATCAAAAAGCTGCAGGATACGGCAAATGCCGGCGGCCAGTTGCCTATAGGTGAGGCTGCGATCCGTGCCAAGGTCGACGAGTATGAAACCCTTGATCGCGACATCAAGCGTAAGAGTGAAGATGCACAACGGCGTGCAAGTGTTCGACAGAACGCCGAGATCGTTCCGATCATGACCGACATCGGAAAGGCCATTCAGGAGTACGCGAATCAGAAAGGCTACGACCTCGTACTGGACCTTTCAAAGCTCGCCGGTACGGCCACGATCCTTGCGTACAACCCCGCAAAGACCGACATCACGAAGGATTTCATAACCTTTTACAATGCACGGCCTGCAACTGCGGCAACCGCGGCTACTCCGCGATAATTGATCCGATCTATTTGATCAAGCCCGGCGGCCGGACGAAGTAATATTTCGTGCGGCCGCCGGCTTTTGTATTCAGCACACCCCATGGCTATTTACGATTCTCGGGCAATTCAGCAGATCTTGCCGCACAGGTATCCGTTCCTGATGGTCGATAGAATAATCGAGCTGGAACCAGCCAAGCGTATCGTCGGCATTAAGCAGGTTACGGTTAACGAAGATTTCTTTCAGGGCCATTTTCCGGGTGCTCCGGTGATGCCGGGCGTGCTGCAGATCGAAGCGTTGGCCCAGGTCGGTGCGATATTAGCCTTGCGTGAGTTTGAGGACCGTGATTCTAAGATCCCCTACTTCAGCGGCATCGAAAAGGCTCGGTTTCGCCGACCCGTGGTTCCCGGAGACACTCTGCGGCTTGAGGTGACTGCACTTCGCGTAGGTACTAAAATACAGCGAATGCACGGGATCGCCTCGGTCGATGGTAATATCACAGCAGAGGCGGAAATAATGTCAGTGATAGCCGACCGCCCGAAGGAGCAATAGATGGACCCGATACACATTTCTCGAACCGAAGCACTGGTCTGGGTCACGATCATCAACGCCGCTGTTGGGTTCTTTCTAGGACTGATCCCATTGGGTTTCGGGATTTTTCGCGACCGTAAGCGCCTCGGTATTCTCGGTATTTTTGCCACAACAGCAGGCGGAGCGCTCCTCGGCGTTCTCCTTTCTATTCCCGCGATGGCCATCTTTACCTACTTGATCGTCCGTAAGAAAGAAGACGGCCTAAAAACGCCAGCTTCGGTTGAGGACGACCAGATTTGATCCCACAAATGGAGTCAATTCATCAAACAGCGATCGTGCATCCGGATGCAAGGATCGGAGAGGGCTCCTATATAGGCCCTTTTTCGACCGTGGGGCCGCGTGTCGTGCTGGGCGACCGGGTCAGGTTAACTTCACACGTGGTTGTCGATGGCGATACGATTATCGGCAGTGAGACGCAGGTATTTCCGTTCGCATCGATCGGGCTTGCACCGCAGGACCTGAAGTACGGCGGCGAAGATACCAAAACCGAGGTCGGCGAGAGAAATCAGATACGTGAGTTCGTGACCATTCATCGCGGCACGGCAGGCGGCGGCGGCGTGACCCGCATCGGCAATGACAATCTGCTGATGGCACAGGCGCACGTCGCCCATGACTGCAACATCGGGAATAATGTGATAATGGCCAACGCTGCAACGCTCGCCGGCCACGTTGAGATCGCTGACCGGGCGAATGTGGGTGCGTATTCTGGCGTTCACCAATTCTGCCGAATCGGTTTTGAAGCTTTCGTCGGGGGTTATTCCGTCGTAGTAAAAGATGCCCCGCCTTTTGCGATAATCCAGGGAAACCACGCAAAGTGCTACGGTCTGAACAAGATCGGGCTGAAACGCCGCGGCTATTCAAAGGAAACGATCGAAAAGCTCCATCATGCCTATCACTTACTGCTCACCGCAAAGCTCAACACAACACAGGCGGTTGAGCGTATCCGCGAAGAGATCAAGGACTGCAAAGAGGTGGACCTGCTGGTCGAGTTCATCGAAAGCTCGAAACGCGGCATCGTAAAGTGATCAGCGGCTGCGAGATCGCAACGTCTCCGCGACCTCATCTAGCGAAATGCCTTTCGCATTCAGCAATATCAGATAATGAAACAGAAGATCGGCCGCTTCGTCGGTGAAGGCCTTTTGGTCGCCGTCCATTGCTGCGATGATCGTCTCGACCGCTTCTTCACCGACCTTTTGTGCGATGCGGTTCAGGCCTTGCCGAAATAGTCCGGCGACATACGAAGAATCATCGTCGCTTTGCCGGCGCTGGTCGATGGTCAATTCAAGTTTGCGAAGTACAGAAAGAGGATCGTTCTCGGCCGACCCGAAGCACGTATCTGAACCGGTATGACAGATCGGCCCCATCGGGCGTGCCCTGATCAAAAGAGAGTCTTTATCGCAATCAGCCGCAATGGACACTAATTCCAGGCGGTTACCGCTTGTCTCGCCCTTCATCCAGAGGCGCTGCTTCGACCGTGAATAGAACGTGACATTGCCTGACCGCTGGGTTGCTGTTACCGCCTTGTCGTTCATAAATCCCAGCATCAGAACGCTGCCACTGTCCGCATCCTGGACCACGGCCGGAATCAGGCCGTCAGCATATTTTCCGAAATCTAAGCTCATACACGCACCTCAAGCCCTCGCATCGCGAGAAAAGACTTTAACGCCGGAATTCGGATCGACCCAAAATGGAAAACGCTCGCCGCAAGCGCAGCGTCGGCTCCGCCGTGAACGAAAACATCGGCGAAATCGTCCATCGTGCCGGCACCACCGCTAGCAATAACGGGGACATTCACAGACTCGGCGACCGAGCGTGTCAGGTCGAGATCGAAACCCGCGGTCGTGCCGTCCGAGCCGATCGACGTGAGCAGTATCTCGCCCGCACCGAGCTCAACGCCTTCGCGGGCCCACTCGACAGCGTCCAGTTTGGTAGGGATACGCCCGCCATTGAGGTGCACCTGCCAGCCGTTTGCAGTCCGGGCCGCATCGATCGCGAGAACTACGCACTGAGAACCGAATTCCGCCGCAGCACTGCTGATCAGTTCGGGATCACGAACCGCCGCTGTATTCATCGAGATCTTATCAGCACCTGCGGCCAGCAGCCGTCTGACGTCATCAGCAGATGTGATACCACCGCCGACGGTGAACGGGATATCGATCTCGGCTGAGATTCGTCCCGCTAATTCGGCGAAAGTCTTACGGCCTTCGTTCGTGGCGGACATATCCAGGAAAACGAGCTCGTCAGCCCCTTGGCCGGAATATTCAGCCGCGAGAGCTACCGGGTCCCCGGCATCGCGGAGACCGACAAAGTTGGTGCCCTTGACCGTGCGGCCGTCTTTGACGTCAAGACAGGGAACGATGCGTTTAGCCGGCATACTTGGATAATTCTCCTAGTCGGATCTGGCCCTCGTACAAGGCCTTGCCGACGATGACAGCTGAACAGCCGATGCGGTCTAAAGTCTCGATGTCCGCTAGCGAGGAGACACCGCCGCTTGCTATAAGATCAATGTCTGGAACGGATGCAATGATCGATCTGTATAGCTCTGTGGCAGGCCCGGACATTGCACCATCGCTATCGATATCGGTTACGAACGCGGAGCTCACACCTTTACTGCAATAGTCCCGAAGCAGGTCGATAACAGATAGATCCAGGACCGTCTGCCAGCCGTCGATCGCGACCATCCTGTTTCGTGAATCCGCGCCCAGTAGAAATCGATCGCTGCCGTATC
Organism: Acidobacteriota bacterium; assembly: GCA_023389035.1. GTDB lineage: Bacteria > Acidobacteriota > Blastocatellia > Pyrinomonadales > Pyrinomonadaceae > OLB17. Next base: position 97,804 of record JAEWFC010000010.1, on the reverse strand, counting down.
TATCGATCCAGCCCATGAAACGCTCCCGGTCGCGGACGGCAACGCTCCCAATATTCGCGATCGCCGCACCGGCGTTGAATACCGCACTGAGATCATCGTCGGACTTAATTCCGCCGCCGTGATCGATGATCAATTCCGTGCCTTCCGCGATTCGCTCTAGCGTTCTAAGATTCATCGGCGTTCCCGCCTTAGCACCGTCCAGATCGACAACGTGCAGCCGTTTAATGCCGACAGCTTCGAATTGCAGGGCCGCGTCGAGCGGATCATCCGCATATACTGACTGCCGCCTATAATCGCCACGTGTCAGCCGGACGCATTTGCCGTCCATCATATCGATAGCCGGTATTACCTGGATCATAAGCTCAAAAAGTTCTCCATTATCCTGCCGCCTATGCTGCCTGATCTCTCCGGGTGAAACTGGACCGCATGAAAATTCTCACGAGTGACTGCCGCGGTGAATGGACCGCCGTGAGTTGAAATTGCCGAAGCGTCAGGGCTTTGTTGTACGTAATAACCGTGTACGAAATAGACGTACGAACCTTCGTCGACGCCGTCAAACAGCGGCGATGCTAAACATTGAATGCGTGCCCAGCCGACGTGCGGTACTTTAAGCCCGGGCTTCGAAAAGCGTTTGACCTCGAAGGGCAGAAGCCCGAGACATACGGTATTGTTCTCATCCGAACGCGTGCAGAGAAGCTGCATTCCGAGGCAGATCGCCAGTACCGGCTGGTTCAGTCCGCGGATCGTTTCGTCCAGTCCGCGTTCGTTCAGGTACCGCATTGCGGTCGACGCCTCACCGACGCCGGGGAAAATGACCTTCTCCGCCGCCGTCAGGGTGTCTGGGTCATCCGTTATGATCGGCTCGATCCCGCAGCTGCGAACGGCGTTGGCGACGGACGCCGCGTTACCCGCGTTGTATTTCACGATCGCGACATTCATAACAGCCCCTTGGTGGTCGGTAATTCGTAACCCTCGCGACGGATCGCCATCTTTATTGCCCGTGCAAACCCCTTAAAGATCGCCTCTATCTTGTGGTGTTCGGTCTGCCCTTCGGCCTTTATGTTGAGGTTGCAGCGTGCGCTATCGGAGAACGACTTAAAGAAGTGTGGAAACATCTCGGTCGGCATTTCTCCGATCATCTCGCGTTTGAAATCCGCGTCCCAGACGAGCCAGTTCCTACCGCCGAAGTCGAGGGCGACCTGTGCCAGACAATCGTCCATCGGCAGACAGAATCCGTATCGCCCAATGCCCGACTTATCACCCAAGGCAAGATTGAAGCCCTCGCCGAGGGCAATGGCCACGTCCTCAATAGTGTGGTGCTCATCGATATGCAGATCACCGGCAGCGCGGATCGTGATATCAACTCCACTATGGCGGGCGAGCTGCTCGAGCATATGGTCGAAGAAACCGATCCCGGTCGCGATGTCGCCCCGGCCATTTCCATCCAAACTAAGCTCGACCGATACCTCTGTCTCATTGGTTTTCCGCGAATGGGAAACGAAACGCTCGGGCCGCTTTACCAGCTCGTAGATCTCGTTCCAAGTCACGACAACGTGTGTGTTTTCGGATCGATCTGCCGCGAGGGGGAAGTTTTCATTTTCGACGTAGATCGCCTTGGAGCCGAGGTTCCGTGCAAGCTCGACGTCGGTCGGGCGATCACCGATAACGTAGGAGTTCGCGAGATCGTAGTTACCGTCAATGTACTTACCGAGCATGCCGGTTCCGGGCTTTCGTGTAAGAGCATTCTCATGCGGAAACGTGCGGTCAACGAAGACGTCGGCGAACTCCACTCCTTCGTCGGCGAGCGTCTGGAGAACAAAATTCTGTGCCGGCCAGAACGCAGTTTCAGGAAACCTGGCAGTGCCAAGACCATCCTGATTAGTCACCATCACCAACTCGAAATCGGTATCACGGGCGATCCGTGCCAGCCCGGAAATGACGCCGGGCAGGAAACGCAGCTTCTCAAGCACGTCAACCTGGAAATCGTGAGGTTCGCGAATGATCGTGCCGTCGCGGTCAATAAAGAGAACCTTTTTCTTCTTTTCTATGTCGCTCATGTCCTTTTCAAGCCTCGAATTCTTTCATCGCTGCGATCAATCGTGAGTTTTCGGCAGACGTTCCAACCGTGATTCGCAGGCACCCTTCGCAAAGCATCACATTGCTCCGATCGCGGATTACGATTCGCTGATCGATCAAAAATTGATAGAGTTCACGGGCACGATCGACCTTCACTAGAACGAAATTTGCATCTGACGCATGAACCTTCTCGATCCCGGGCATTTGTATCAACTCATTTTCCAGACGATCACGTTGTTCGATAGCGTCGGTTATCCATCCTTGAACAGTCACCTCGTCTTGTATCGCTTCAAGCACGGCTCGTTGTGCGATAGTGCTTACGTTATACGGCGGCTTTACAGCGTTCATTAGTGAGACCACCTTCGGATCTGCGAATGCCATTCCTACCCGCAGCCCCGCCATTCCCCAGGCCTTTGAGAAAGTCTGCAGTACGACCAGGTTCGGATTATCTTCGATATCACGGATCATCGATCCCTGATCTGCAAAGTGTATGTAAGCCTCATCAACCACGACCATGCCGTTGAATTCTTCGGCGATGCGCAGAATCTCCATTCTGTTCATAAGGTTCCCCGTCGGATTGTTTGGGGAACAGATGAAAAGAAGCTTTGCTTTTTCATCGCTTACGCGATCTATCGCAGGACGGTCGAGCTGATAGTGTTCTGTTAGCGGAGCCTCACGGACTTCCACATCGTTGATCTCGGCGAGCACGCGATACATGCCGTACGTGGGCGGACAGATGATGATCCCTTCCGTACGTGGCTCGCAGAAAATACGGATGAGGAGATCGATCGCTTCGTCGCTTCCGTTTCCAACGAATATATTCTCGACCGCGATATCGTTCATTTTGCCGATAGCCCGTTTGAGTTCACCGTGCATCGAATCGGGATAACGGTTCAGCGTCGGGCCTGCCGGGGAACCGAACGCGTTCTCATTGGCGTCGAGAAAGACCTCGGCTTCGCCGGCGAATTCCGACCTCGCGGAAGAGTAGGGGCGCAGCCGCCGTATGGTCGGGCGCGCGAGATTCAGCGCATCGAAATTCACTGGGTCGCTCTCGCCTCCCGTCTGATAGTTACAGCGTTCTTATGAGCGTAGAGGCCTTCGGCTGCCGCCATTGTCTCGATCGTCGGGCCGATTGCATTTAGGCCGTCGCGTGTTAGCCGTTGGAACGTGATCGTTTTTGTGAAGCTCGCGGTCGAAACACCGCTAAATGCCTTCGCTGCACCGTTTGTTGGCAGAGTGTGGTTGGTTCCAGACGCGTAGTCGCCAGCACTCTCGGATGAATAATTACCAATGAAAACAGAGCCGGCATTTGTGACTGTATCAGCTAGTTCTTCCGCATTCTCTGTCGCAATTATCAGATGTTCAGGTGCGTATTCATTCAGCAATCCCATTCCATCCTGGAGTGTCTCCATTAATATCGCTTTGGAATTCGCAAGGGCGGCAAGTGCAGTATCACGACGCGGCAAAGTCGAGGCCTGACGGTCGACTTCGACAAGGGTCGCTTCGAGAACTTTTTCAGAAGCCGAAACGATAATAACCTGGCTGTCCGGGCCGTGTTCAGCCTGTGACAACAGATCGGCTGCGACGAATGCAGGGATGCACGAATCATCAGCAATGACCGCCAGTTCAGACGGGCCGGCCGGCATGTCGATCGCGACCCCGTATCGCGTCGCCTGTAATTTCGCTTCGGTTACGTAACGATTGCCAGGCCCAAAGATCTTATAAACGTGCGGAACACTTTCCGTGCCGAAGGTCAGGGCGGCGATGGCCTGAGCTCCGCCAACCTTAACGACGCGTGTCACACCGCAAAGCTTTGCGGCAAATAGTGTGGCGGGATCGATCAGACCATTACGTCCGGGCGGCGTGCACATAACGATTTCTGTACAGCCCGCGAGACAAGCCGGGATCGCAAGCATCAGGACAGTTGAGAAAAGCGGAGCTGTGCCTGCCGGGACGTAGAGACCGACCCGTTCGATGGGCAGTGTTTTTCTCCAGCAGAACACTCCAGGCATTGTCTCGATGATCTCCTCGGAGATCTCAGCTCGAGAGTGAAAGGCCTCGATGTTAGTTTTTGCGATGACGAGTGCGGACTTCAGTTCCTGCGATACGCTGTCCTCTGCACTCCGGAACTCTTCGTTACTGACCACGAGATCATCCGGAGCGAAACCGTCAAATTGTTCGGCGTATGAACGAAGGGCCGTGTCGCCGCCGGTCCTGACGGTCGCGAGTATCTCAGCGACAGTAGACCTAAGCTGCTCTGTGTCGACTGAGGGACGGCTCAACAACGCTGCCCATTGTTCACGTTTCGGAAATCTGGTCACCTGCATAACTCTTCACCCGATCATCTGATCTATGCCCAACACGAGGATGCCCTCAGCACCTTCGTCTTTTAACCTGCCCACAACATTCCAAACGTCGTCCTCAGGAATGACCGAATGTATCGATACCCAGCCGTCATCTGCCAGCGGCATCATCGTTGGACTCTTGATCCCGGGCAGCAATTCCGCGATCGCAGCCGCTCGGTCCCGCGGAGCGTTGAGCAGGATGTATCTGTTTCGTGCGGCCGAGTTAACGCTGCGGATCCGAAAGAGAAGGCTGTCGAGCTGTAGGCTCAGCTCGTTTTCGAGTCCGCGGCGGCTAAGCAGCACGGCTTCCGAGTTCAATACCGTCGCGACCTCGCGAAGCCCGTTCGAAAACAGTGTGCTGCCAGAGCTGACCAGATCGCACACAGCGTCTGATAGTCCGATAGAGGGAGCTATCTCGACCGATCCACTGATCTCGTGTATATCGGCTGTGATACCTCGATCGGTAAAATACTTCTCCAGGATGTTGGGATAACTTGTGGCGATACGTTTCCCGTTCAGATCCTGAACGCTGCGGTATTCAAGTGCTTTTGGCACTGCCAGAGATAAGCGGCAGCGGCCAAATCCAAGACGGTCAACAAGATCCACAGGCTTCGGATTCTCAGCCAGGACGTTCTCGCCGACGATGCCGATATCGGCTACACCATCGGCGACATATTCGGGAATATCGTCGTCACGCAGGAAAAATATCTCCAGCGGAAAATCCTCGGCCTCGGTCCGTAGCTTTCCGTTACCGTTGGAGAATCGGATACCGCAACGCTTGAGCAGTGCTGAAGACCCGTCAGCCAGCCGACCTGATTTTTGTAGTGCGATCTTTAATTTCATAGCCAAAAAGACAAAACGACGCCCTTGAACTTTTTTCAAAGTCGCGTCGCTGGTTAAAGTATGTTCGTTTGGATCAGTAAACGAGATTCATTCCACGCGCGGTTTTAGCCGGCGTGATGATGTGAGAAATGAACGTGGAGCGAAAGAAAGTTCATCTGTGCATCTATTAAAAACACATTCGCAGGCGCTTGGCAAGCGGGGGTGAAATTCCATTGTGCTAAAATTCGGCTTGTGAAAGAACAGGCCAATGACGAGATCGTAAAAGAGTACGGGAAGCGGATCCAACGGTGCTATGGCTGCTTTATCGCGTATCACCTGAAAGATATGTATCTAGGTGATGACGTGACGTATTTCTGTGAACACTGTAAAGACGAGACGATGTTTCATTTTAATGATTTCATAAAGCTCATCGACATTTCCAAGATCAAAGAAGTCGCCGAGGCCGAAGATCATCATCATTAGCTCGCGTGAAAGCCAGACTGCATATTCAAGGCCCTTATGAGAGCCGTACCGTAGAAGTATCAGAAGAACTTTCGATCGGTCGGACGAGTCTTGCTGACGTAGTTGTCGAGGACAGCGGTCTGTCGCGCGTTAATACCACTTTCTTTTGGGACGACGGCGAACTGCTCGTTTCGGATGAGAGTTCTACCAACGGAACGTTCGTAAACAGCACAAGGGTTACGAGGCCGGTAATAGTTCGGGACGGCGATTCGATAACGATCGGAAGTTCGACGACGATCACCGTGGACCTTTCCGGCGACGAGCGTTTTGCAGCGCCGATTAGCGAAGATCGTTCCGTTGAATCACGGGTCGAGATGAGGCAGCAGCACACGGCAATAGCCGCGGCAGTTGCTCCGCCCGCCGACCGCGACAATTCCCGCGTGATCCTGATCGCAGCCGCAGCTTTGATGGTGCTGATCGTAACGTTCACGGTCGTCGGCATCGTGGTTGTCAGCCGCATCGAGGAGCAACCGCAAAGCGGTCCGGCAGCTCCGCAGATCGACAGCGCGTCGCTGATCCCGGTTCGAGTGATCGATCCGCTCGGCGCTGAAGACGAAGAAGACATTAATGACCTGATGGCCTCGTGGGAGGTTGCGGAAGAAGAGATCAACGCGGCGAACGTCGAGGACATCACCGGTGCTTCGCCGGAATCGGAAGAAGCGGAACTGAACGTACCTGCGGCCCTGCTCGCGGACCGTCAGCGAAAGGCGTTTGAAGACCGTCCCGGTGAAAAGGGAATACGGCCTGCCGGACTCCAGGTGCCAAAGGAGCTTTACGGCGACGGCGTTATCAAGCAAAAGGTGAAGCTTCGCGAGATGAACAGCACCGGCTATCGGCAGCCGCTGGATTTTGCCGAGCTTGCGGAGAAGCGTTTGAGCCGCGACCTTATAGAAATGCCGATGGCAGCCCAGAGCTTTTATTTGGACGTAGGCGGGAGTGCACAGGACCGCCCGTTCTCATCGTTCAGCTTTTCGCAGGGCATCAACGACATTATCCCGGGAACACCGAAATACGCAGTTTTGAGCAAGCTCGCGGAGAACTTCGCAGGCCAGCGGTACGATCTCAATAACCCCGCACATCGGAAACAGATGCGTATGCGGCTGCTAAGAATGTTCCAGCCGCGAGCTAAACCCATCCTGCAGGAGCTTGCGGACGCATATTTTCAACGCTTTGGTCGACCGCTCCGTGTGACCTCGCTGACGCGTTCGATGGACTATCAGATACTGTTAAATCAGAACAATGCCAACTCATTTAAGGTCCGAGGCGAAGGCTCGCTGCCACCGCACACGTCGGGTTGTGCATTCGACCTCGCGCGAAAGCATATGCCCGTCGACGAACAGAATTTCGTGATGGCAAAGCTCGCGGAAATGGAACGTGCCGGGAAGTTGGACGCCCTGATCGAATACGGCACGAACGCCTGTTTTCACGTATTTGTCTACCATGACGGTGTCCCGCCGCGCATGTGACCATTTGGACATTCACGCCGCTACTTCCTAAACTCGAACTACAGATGGAGGAAGGAACCGAACCCAAACAATCCTTGACCGGGTTGGCCGCACGGCTTTCTAAGCTGCCTGCTGAGAAACGGCGGGCCGCGGTAGAAGTGAGCGCGGCGCTGGCGGGCGTTAGTCTTCGTGTTAGCCGGGATTTCGTGGAAGCGGTGCCCATCGCGGCTGAGGTGCTTTCGGCTGACGACCTGCGGGCCTGGGGCGAGCTTGGCCGCCGGCTCGCCATGGGAAATGCCGACACGGGGTCCCGTTTCTTCGCAGCCGGAGTCGCGGGAATGGAGGCGATACCACAGAAAGCTCGTGGCCATGTTTTTCAGATCTGTACCAGACAATTAGTTTTATCTAGCTCAATTTCACTCGAGACATTTGAACTGATTCCACGCTTAGCGGCTGAGATTTCTGATCCGAAATTAATCACCGATATATTAAAGCTCGCGGTCGATATAGCTCAGCGGTCTGCCAAGCATAGCTCGGATTTCCTAAAGCAGACACCGCCGCTCGCAAGACAGTTGGCTGAGTTCGGTGACCAACGATTTGTGGTGGCGGATGCGATCCTGCATTTAGCCGCGAGCTTTGCAAATCGAACCGGTGGAATGACTGCGGATCTCTGGACGAACCTGCCCAAAGCTCTCGCCGGATTAACGCCGGAACAAGCTGTCAGACTAGCATTGGGCGCAGCAGAACGCCTTGAATACGGCGGAAGCGTGACGCTCCATTTTGTGTCAGCCGGCGGTGATGTTTTGCGACATGAAGATCAGGTGTTCGATGATTGGAGCGGCGTCGTCGGCAAAATGGCATCGGGCGGCAATGCGATCCTGATAGCCTTCCTACGTGCCACCCCCACTTTCTTTCGCCAGATCTCTGCGATAAAGCTGGATGGAGCCGAAAACGGAAGCGTGAAGACGGCGGCTGTCGCTCGGGTCCTGCGTCTTGCGAGTGATATCGCCGAGACGGATGCAGAGAGCGCTCTGGCGGCTTTTCGATCATCTGCATCTGCGTTGCGATCCGTCTCGCTCGACCAGTATGAGGAGTGGATCGAGGGCGGTCTCGCGGACATGAAAGACGAGAGCCCCAAGGCTCGTCGGAGCTATTTCGCGCTGGAAACGCGGCAGTCTAATGACAAGCTTCAGCAGACGCGGACGGGCCTTCATCTTGAGAACGTGCAGCACGTCTTGCGACTTTATATAGAAGCTTTGACCGGTCGGGAGGTAGAAATCGCAGCACTTACGTCTATGCTGCAGGAGTCGCGTATCGGCGACGGAAGGACCATTTACCTGCCGGGATCGATCGCCGAATTCGAAACCGAGGAGGAGGACTTTCGGCTTTATAAGGTCCTTGCGGCATACGGTGCCGGGCAAATAGAATTTGGAACATTTGTAAAGGACACGATCGAACTCAAAGCAGCGTTCAACGACCTCGCGGATCTGTATTCTGCCACCGCAGAGCAGATCGACGCGTTCTCGCTATCGGGCTATATCGAAGAAGTGCAAAAGGGTGACAAGGCACTTTCCGACGAAGAGCTGCGGGCGGAGATCAAGCGGCGTAGAAAGGCACTTCCGAAGGACTCCGACTACCGGAATGTACTGAGCATCTTTCCAGAGCCGCGGCTCGCTAAAAAGATCTTCTCGACGATGGAGAATGCCCGTATCGATGGAATGCTCCGCGTGCACTATCGCGGGCTTCGAAAGGACCTCGATCTAATGCAGCAGCTGCTGAGACGGAACCGGCCTTTCATTTTCGATGTGCCGTATCAACAAGTGCCGTTCGAACTATTGTTTCAGATCACGCTTTGCGGTGGAGCGACCGACGACGCCCGTAACTTCTATGGACAGATAGTTTCCGAGATCGAATCAGTGATCGAGAAGCACCTGCTTCATACTGCCCGGCGTTTGGTAGACGATCCGCCGACCGTCGCCGATTCGCTATTTGCGACGAGCCGCGTTTACAACCTGTTTCAGAACATCACTCCCGAACAAACTCAGGAAGCCGAGAGCGAAGAGCCCGACGATAAGAGCGAGTTTGCGTACGACGACCATCACGCTGACGAAGCCGTTACGGAGGATCAGGTCAGGCGTGAGGAGCGGCCGCAAACGATGCAAGACCTGCGGGATCTTTTCAACGCGTGGAACGAGGACCAAGAGGATGCGGAACCCGACGACCTGCAGGGAAGCGAAGCATGGTCGCACAACGAGGTTCCCGAGCAGCCGCTCGAGCCCGGCGACGAGGCGTTTGCGTACGACGAATGGGACCGCGAGCTTAACGACTATCGTGTCGGCTGGAGCCGAGTGATAGAGAAGAAAGTTCGAAAGGGCGACCGTAACTTTGTTGAGCTTGCCAGGTCCCGATATCGCGGGGTTATATCGTCGATCCGACATCAGTTTCAGCTGATGAAGCCGGAGAATCTGACGAAGATAAACCGCGAACTCGACGGCGAGGATTATGATCTGAACGCGTTGGTAGACCTGGTGATCGATCGTCGTGCGGACGGCCGTCATTCGGAAAATATCTACACCAAGCGCCTGCGGAAACAACGTGATGTGGCGGTTTCGCTTCTTCTTGACCAATCGTCGTCAACGGCCAGAACGATCACTCGAAATCCTCTGCAGCCTTATACTTACCCCGGACGCCGGATAATCGAGATCGAGAAAGAAGGTCTTGTTCTAATGAGCGAAGCGTTGGAAGCGGTCGGTGATGTCTATTCGATCAACGGCTTTACCAGCGAGGGCCGTCGAAACGTTAAATTCTACGTTGTAAAGGATTTTAACGAAAAATATTCGGCCGAGATCGAGCAGCGGATCGGTGGAATCACATTCCAGAACAATACCCGACTCGGGGCAGCTATCCGTCACGCGGCCAACAAGCTGTTGAAACTAGAAAACCGCACGAAGCTACTGATCATACTCACTGACGGCCGCCCATATGATCACGATTACGGAGATGCGCGCTATGCTCGTGAAGACGTTCGAGAAGCGCTGATCGAAGCTAAGACCCACGGGATAATACCGTTCTGTATTACCATTGACCGTGAATCCGAAGCCGAACTCCGCGACCTCTACGGTGATGTCGGCTACACCATTATCGACGACGTGCTTTCGCTGCCTGAGAGGATGCCGAATATTTACCGCCGATTAACGAGCTGAGAGACGGTCAGCCGGCTATCCCTTTCAGCAAGACACCGACACCATAAGCAAGTACGGCGGCCAGAGCCCCTACGAAAAGTGTTTCCATACCGGAACGCAACCAGGACTGTGTCGACCATCGACTCTTGAACGAGCCGATCAGGAAGAACGTGATCCCGGTCATGACACACGAAACGAGGAACGACGAACCGGCTCCAAAAAGGTAAGGCAGTAGCGGGATAAGGCCACAAATTATAAATGCACTGAAGGTAGCGAACGCCGCCATCCACGCGGAGCGTATCTCGGCCGGCAGCCCGTACTCCTCGACCAGCATAGTCTTCACCCAGCGATCATCATCTGCCGTGATCAATTCCACGGCCTTTTCTAGCTCGTCGCCCTCGAATCCCTTCTCGCGATAGATCTGACGGATCTCCTCACGTTCCCCTTCAGGCTCGTGTTTGATGTGGCGGTACTCGATCGCTTCCAACCGTCGGTAGTCGTCCTGTTCGGCACGCGTGCCCAGGTAGTTGCTTGCCGCCATCGAAAAGCCATCGGCCACGAGATTGGCAAAACCAAGTATCAGCACGATCTTTGAGGATAATTCGGCACCCGCAACGCCCGAAACGACCGCAAACGTTGTGACCGCACCATCGACACCGCCGTAGATCCAGTCACGCACGTAGTTATGCTTGACGGACGAGATACGGTCCGCGATCGCTGCTTTCGTGTGTTCGTGTTCGAGTCGCGGCACTGTGTGAATCTTAACCCTCAGCCCGATCACTTCAAAATCGTCGCGTCAAAACAAGAAAGCTGCCGGAAAATACGGCAGCCTTCGCAAAACGTGGTGGCGGGGGGGAGACTTGAACTCCCGACCTTGGGGTTATGAATCCCACGCTCTAACCAGCTGAGCTACCCAGCCACGAATACTCGATTATAAAACCCGTGCCGGAAAAATCAAGTTATTTGCTGCGTTGACCCGTTATCTCCATTTTCCCGCACAGGCGCGGATTGGTAGAATCGTAACATTCGATACCAACCACTTTTCCTTTGAGGTTTCCCGAATGAACTTTTTTCTTGCAGCCGCTACTGACCACAGCCAGTTTCTGCTTTCGCTGGTCATTATGCTCGCGGCGGCCAAACTACTCGCCGAAGTATTCGAACGCCTCAGGCAGCCCGCCGTAGTAGGCGAGATCCTCGCCGGCGTACTGATCGGACCAAGCGTCCTCGGCCTCGTAGCGCCATCCGACATTATCAGCATCGTGGCTGAGGTCGGCGTCATCTTTCTGCTTTTCATGGTTGGCCTCGAGACTAAGCCGCAAACGATCTTCAACGTCGGCGGCAGGGCAGCGATCGTCGCCGTACTCGGTGTGATATTGCCTTTCATTGCGGGATACGGTATCGCCATCTGGTGGGACGGCAACTTTATCGAAGCGATGTTCGTCGGAGCGGCTCTTGTCGCAACATCAGTCGGCATTACGGCTCGCGTGCTTGGTTCGATGGGTCTGCTCGACCTGCAAACGTCAAAGATCATTCTGGGTGCGGCCGTCATAGATGACATCCTCGGGCTGATAATCTTATCCATCGTTTCGGCGATAAGTACCGGCGGATTCGATTATTGGGCACTCGCAAAGACGGCCGGGCTTGCTATTGGATTTACAGCGTTTGTAGCTCTCGTCGGGGCACGCTGCATGGTCTGGCTCGGGCCCCGGATCGACCGCCTTAAGCTCAGCAAACCGTATTTTAATATCGGCATCATCCTCTGTCTCGCACTCTCGGTCGCCTCTATTTGGGTCGGTGTAGCAGCGATCATCGGAGCTTTCCTCGCCGGAATGGCCCTTTCCGAGGTGACTGAAAATAATCACGGCATGCATAAGCTCACGAGCGGCGTGATGGAGTTTTTCGTCCCTTTCTTTCTCGTCAATATCGGAATGCAGCTTGACCTCGCCGTCTTCCGCGATCCATCGGTCGTTTTCTTGGCGGTGATCGTAACCATCATCGCCGTTCTTACTAAATTCATCGGCTGCGGCCTCGGTGCCTGGGGAATGACACGCCGCGAAATGGGCCAGATCGGTGTCGGCATGGTGCCTCGCGGCGAGGTCGGCATTGTTGTCGCACAGATCGGGTTGGGTCTTGCGGTGATCACGCCGCCCTTTTTTGCAGCCGTTCTTTTCATGGCGGTCGCCACCACTCTCATAGCTCCGCCCCTTATCAAGGTGTTCTATTCTGAAGATAAGAATCAGGACGGCATCGACGATGTCGTACGGGACGTAGATATATCGGACGAATTTCCACGATTGGGGTGAACTCAGTCGGTGTTTGCTGCATCGATTCTCTTATGGCTCTTCGTACGACAGTAGCTTTTTTCGCACTGGTTCTCGGGTTGTCGGTCACAGTCAGTTCTCAGTCGTCGTCCGTCCGCACGGTAGAGATTGTGTCCGAGCCGAAGGCCATCGTCTGGATCGATGACGTTCGCTACGGGACGACCGGTGATGACGGCAAGCTTGTCGTGAAACTCATCGGTGCCGCACGAGCATCTGCCCGGGTACGGGCAAATGGTTTCAAGGAAGCTACCCTGCCGATCGCGCCGACGGCCACCACCGTGAACGTTGCATTGTCAAAGACCACTGACGAGGCCGAACTTGCCTTTCAAGAGGCAGAGCGTCTGACCACGATCGATCGTCCAAAGGCGGCGGAGGCGTATCGGCGTGCGCTCAAACTCCGACCAAATTACCCGGAAGCTAACGTAGGCCTCGCACGCACGCTAGCTGAACAAGGCGGCATCGAGGAGGCCTTTCGTGCCATCAACGCGGCGATCAAACAGCGTCCTGTTTATCCCGAAGCGGCTGCCGTAAAAGGCCGTCTGCTAAAGGACACCGGCGAGGAAGCTCGCGCGATAGCCGAATTCAAAAGAGCGATCACACAGGGCCGCGGCCGGCAGCCCGAGGCCCACACCGGCCTTGGAATGCTCTTCCAGGAACGCGCCGAGACCAAGATCGCCGATGGTGATGTCGTAGGCGGTGAACGCGACTATGAGGAAGCCGCCAAGAACTTTACCGCCGCTATAAAACAGATCGGCATATCGCCCGACGCAGGTACCATCTATCAGCTGCTCGGCCGCATCCTCGAGCACCAGAAGAAATACAAAGAAGCCATCGCTTTGTATCAGGAATTCCTCGACCGATTTCCCGATGCCGTCGAAGCACCGGCGGTCAGATCATTCATCACACAACTTCAGATACAGCTCGACGAGCAGTAATTCCCGTGTCTTTCGGGGCGACATCGTCAAAAAGTGCGATGTCTGTTCCAATTTGCGCGTGCGCAAGTGGAACACACTGGAACAAAAATAGGCTTTTTCATACTTTTCTCCCAAGACTGCGATGTTTGTCCCAGCGTGAACGCGTTCGGCTGGGACACCGTGGGACAAAAATAGGCTTTTTGCCCATTTTTGTTCCGCAGCGTGCGCGTGCGAGCGGAACGGTGCGGAACAAACATCGGCGTTATTGCCATTGTTTCGTCCGAAACCCAATTAAGTGCGCCACCTTGTTTGCTGGTTTGCCTGGCGCAGGGTGGCGCATTTATCGGCGTTTCTGGTGATTTGTCGGCAAAGCGTGCCAAAGACCGTTTCAAACTGCAGTCGAAGAATGCGTCTGTGATCGCGTCGTGTTCCGAACGGGCGAAAATGCCGTTCGAGTGGTGACGCATTTTGGTGACCACACTTGGTGCCGCATTTTGGTGACCACACTTGGTGCCGCATTTTTGGTGACTACGCTTGGTGACGCACTTTGGTGCCGCGATCGAGTTATCAAAGATCTGGCTGATGTATCCGGTCCCGGTAGATTATGAATTGTTTGCAGTGCGATTCCGATGGTAGATTGCGCGATTTGCATGATATGAAAGGCGTCTCACGCAAAGACGCGAAGTTCGCAAAGAAGGGGCCCGCGCGTGCGAAAGGGCTTTGTCGCAACGGTAGAGTCGAGAGAGTCTGTGGCTGAAGCCAATTCGGGTAAGGACGTTAAAACCCATTTGGAAGCTGGCTGGGCTTTACCACGTCCTAAAGGGACGTGGCTGATCGCCGACTGCGTCGGTGCAGACGGCTCCGCCGCCTGGACAAGATCGAGCTAAGCGGGATTCGTCGGTGCAAAAGTCTCCGCCGCCTGGGGAAATGGGGAGACCGAATCGTCGAAAGAAATCGCAGGTGTCGCTCCTACGGAGCTTGTTGCATGTGATCAGGAGCGATCTACAAACATTTCGCTCCTACGGAGCTTGTTGCGTACAAACATTTCGCTCCTATGGAGCAAGAGCCCGGGTCGGGAGTGTGCGACGGACAACAAAAGGACTTCGAACCTATGTCGAAGTCCTTCTGATCGCTCCGGCTGAGACGCGAATGTTATGCCTGGTTGTGGGCTTCGACGAACCAGAGGAGTTTGTCGGTGGCGCGTGATATGCCGGTGTAGAGGTCGGCGGTATCGGCGTCGCCGAGTTCGTCGGTGACGTCTATGTTCTTACGGACCTTCTTTCCGAAATCAGCGAGAGCGGTCGAGAGGGCATCGACGTGAGCGGTGCCGTCGGTGATCTCGAGCGGATACTGGCTTAGCGAGGACGTTTCCGCAGCGATGCGGACGGTTCCCATGGCCACGCCGCCGAGCGTCGTAATGCGTTCGGCGAGGTCATCGACGTGGACCTCGACCTCGGTCGCGACCTGGTCGAAAAGTTCGTGAAGGGCGATGAAATTCGGGCCTTTGACGTTCCAGTGAGCCTGCTTCGCCTGCGATTTAAGGTCCATTGCGTCGGCAAGGGATTGATTCAAAAGCTCGATCAGCTTTTCACGTTTATCTTTTGCGATATCTATTTTTGTATTATGCAGTTCCATATGATCCTCCATTAAATTAGAATTATTCTAATTCTAATAATCGACGAAGTCAATACGTCTTAGAACTTTTGTTTTAAATGTCTAACGGGGAGCTTGCAGGGTGCCGCCGGGACGCTGCGGGCCTTGCGGACGCTGCGGGCCGGCATTGCTGCCGCCGCCGCGAAACAGGGGCGTGAATATCCATTTCGAATGGTTCTCAATACCGTAATATGCAATGACCGAGCGGTTCCGGCTTTGGCTGCCGACGCCGATAAATGGCTGGTTGTCGGTAATGTTATCGAAGGTGATCTCGTCAGGCTCGGTCGTATCAGAATCGTCGCCGGTGTTGATCGAATTAACGATGATCATCGAAAAGCGGTCGAGCTGCGGTGCGGGATTCGGCGGGAGCAGGCCATTGTTATAGTCCTGGACGCGTTTGGCAAACGAAGCGAGCGTCTGCGGATCGGCCTTGATCAGACGCCACTTGCCGTCTTCGCTGAGCGGGTCGGTCGCGGCGGACGGACGCAGTATCATCCGTTTCTTAGTGCCTTGCGGCAGGCCTTCGAGCAGGTCGTCGATCGACTCGGGGAGCTTTGTGCCGTTGTGAAAGACAACGTATTCGCGGATGGCATTGGCAACCTCTTCGCCTCGGCGGATGGATTCGAGTTCTAGCTCACGCTGGATCTCCTGTTGGACCAGCGGTGCGGCGGCCAGCAGTACGACGGTGGTCACGGCCATAATAGCCATGATCGCGTAAAGCGTCATTCCTGACTCGCTACGCCAGTTAGCCGTCGATGTCCTGGCCGTCATCATCCTTTTTGGTGTCGCTATTCGGGTTGTTCCGCTGCGGATTGCTGTTCGCAGGGCTTGTCGGGTTTACCCTCGGGATATTATCCGGTATTCCGGGAATGCTGCCTTCGGGAACCTGCACCGGCGTATTGATGCCCGGTATTTGCTGCTGCTGCGGCATCGGCACGTATCCACCGCCTGCAGGGAAGCCGCGGCCGCCCGGACCGGGTTGGCCGGAGCCAAATGTCGGCGTTCCCTGGGCGGGCTGCTGAATATTGACCGAGTGCCTAAAGCCCAAACCGGTATCCTCAACGATCATCCGCTCAGGCGAGATGCTGACAAGCCGGAATCGACCGCCGATCACATCGTTGAGACGAGCCGTCACGGGAGCCGTCTTGCCCTGCTCGAGGTAGTAAGCCGTGTCGTTATTCGCGTGCTGCCGGGCGATCATCCCGATGTACTGAAAATTTGGTGTCGGCGGCGGCTGAATGGAAAGAAAGACCTGGTTTGAGAACAGCCGACCGTCCGGCGTGCGGACGATGATGCCTGCGGAACCGGCGCCGGCGATCAGATTCGCCGGAATGTCGGTTGATACCCGTTGGGCATTAACAAAGCTCGTGGGCATTTCCATGCCGTTGAAATATATTTTAGTGCCAGGCTCGAATCGATCTCCGTGAACTTCGACGCGGAAGCCCTTCGAACCCGCATATACAGATTGCGGCGTGACGTATGCGACGAAGATCGGCGGCGTCGGGGCCGGAGTCGGCGGCGGCGGCGGTTTCGGCGTGGGCGTCGGGCAATCGGGGCACGGCGGCGGCGGTTCATAAAAGGCGAAAATGTTGCGGCCCGGATCAGGAGCGCCGAACACCGCCGGCGAATATGTTATCGGCAATGAAGCGTATTCCAGATCAAGCTGCGACTGGGTAGGCATCTGGAAATCGTTCGCCCGGGCACCGCGTCGCGGTGTCGGCGACGGGGTCGCAGTTGTCACCGATACCTTGGTCGAGGTTCCACCCCAAAAGCTGCCGCCGAACGCGTAAAGGAGCATCAGCAACGCGATCGCCCCAAGAACGATCGCCAGGATCATCTTGTTGCGGTCTGTCGGATTGTTAACAGTTACTGCAGCCATTTCGATAAAAACTAGTTTGCCTGTGTCGGTACGTCGGCCAGCGGCGCCATTCGGCGGAAATATGCAGCCATTTCAAGCCTGAGACTTACAACGTCACCCAGCGTTCGGCCCTGCGGGCGGCGAATCTCGCTTTGTTGTACGGATGACGCAGGGAATCCGGGTGCGATCTCAGCAACGGGGTCGTTCGTTTGCTGAGTTTCGGTACGGCGTCGCTGCTGATTCTCGGACGGCTCTAATTCGACCGAACTGATCAAGACAAATTCATTCCCTGTTTCGATGTCCCTGATGAAACGGCGAATGTTTTGATAAGACCCTTCGACGGTCATCGAGGCGTAAACACCAGGAAACAGGCTCTGGAATCTGGCCCTGCCGGACTCCTGCGAATTTTCGCCATTAGATTCGTTAGTCATTTCCAACGGCGCGAAATCGGGGCCGCTCGTATTCGTCAGGCCGTAGCCGACGATAAGGCTATTGATACGCTGATAAAGTGCCGTGCGGCCGTTCTGCGGAAGCGGCAGATAGCGGGTCTCAAAATCATCGACGCTATTGATCAGCTGTGCGACGCGTTCCTGAGTATTGGTGATGCCCCCGAATTTTGACTGTGCATCAGCCCGCTCGCGTTCGAGCCGGTCGCGGTCGGCCTTTGCCTCTTCGAGCAAGCGGTTAGACGGGGCGACGTAAAAGAGATATAACGCAATGATGCCGAGGACGGTGATCAGTGATACGCCGAATGCGGCGATCTCGGTCATGCCCCACATTCCGTGATAGACCTTTCGCGGGCGATTGGCCGGCGGAGCGTCGATGCTGCGGTCCTTGTCGATGATGATCGTCTCGTCATTGGTGACGACGACGGTTCGATCCGGCTCTTCGACGACGACGGCATCATCTTTCGACAGCCCGAAATCGTTTACGGACATCTGCGGTTCGGTCGGCGGGATCTCTTCACCGTTTATCTTTTTTTCGTTCATTGCGCCGCCTCCGTTTGGTTCAGGGCGACATCCGGGGCGCTTGCCGCAGCAACGCCGTAGGGCGTCGTATAGATCAGACGGAGCGTGTATTCGGTGTAGGTGATACGTTCGTTCTGCTGGAGGCTCTGGCCGCGGAGCTCGGCCTGAAAGAGCCCGGAATTGTTCATCGTACCGATCATCGCCATTACCGCTTGATAGTCACGGCTGAGGACGCCGAAATCCAGCTCGGCCTTGACGCGGTCGCCGTCGCGATAGACGTTCTGCACGGCGATACGCGAAGCACTGACGCTGCCGGGCATAACGCCCTCAAGATCAGCGAAAAGCCGCGACCAGCCGAAATTCTTATTCGCGACGAGCTTATGTGCGGCGGTCAGTAGGTTTCGCTGCTCGGGCGAGAGCTGCTGCTGTACTTTTTCGCCCTCTCCGCGAAAGCGAGCGACGTCTTGCTCAAACTCTGCACGCTGTTTATCGACGATCTCTTTATCTATCGCGTTGCTGCGAAGCTGGGCCAGACACAAAATGCCGCCGACCGCCGCGATAAACAGCAAAAGAGCCGACAAAATATAGGGCGTCGTCCGGTTTCGGAATGGATGCGTGGCGAGATTAAGTTTAGTGATCACTTCGAGATTTTGATGCTAATAAGGCTGCTTTCGTCACCGACGTACGAAAGTTTAACACGAAAAAATGCCGAAGTCTCACACGATATAGACGGGGAAAGGTTGCAAAAAACTAATCTTTTCTGGCGGGCAGAGGGGCTTTTATGTCGTCGGGAGACAGCTCGTTGTAGGCACAAACGCGATTACGGCCTTCGCGTTTGGCCCGATAGAGAGCGGAATCGGCCATTTCCACCAGTTCGATCGGGTCGGTCGAGTCCTCAGGGAACGACGCAACGCCGATACTAATAGTCACGCGATGCGAGTCAGAGGGCTTGCCCTGCCGGATCACACTGAATTTGTGGTGCTCGATTGTGGAGCGGATGCGCTCGGCGGCGACAAGAGCCTGGCCCATCTCGGCGTCCAACAGAAAAGCCGCGAATTCCTCGCCGCCAAACCGCGCCGCGGCGTCGCCGCTTCGCATAATACCGATTATGCATTGCCCGATCTCTTCGAGCGTTTTGCTGCCGGTTAGGTGGCCGTAGGTGTCGTTCACATTCTTGAAATGGTCGACATCCATCATCAGAACGCATATCGAACGGGATTCGGCCTTACCGCGTGCGGCCTCACGTTTCAATTCGGAGAAGAAAGATCGGCTCGACAGCAGCCCGGTCAGATCGTCGTGAGAGATCAGCCGATGGATCTGTTTCTGATATTCCTGGTCGAGCTCGTCCAACAGATCGAACCGCAAAATATGGTCGCCGACCTGGATCTTGTCGCCATTGGTGAGAAGGTGGCTCTTGATCTTGTGGCCGTTCAGACGGGTGCCGTTTCGAGTGCCGAAATCAGTGAGTTCGTAAACCGAGAGGCCTGTCTCAGGATCGGTCTTGGTGGTGATCTTTGCGTGACGCCGCGAAACTTTTGAATCGTTGATCCTGACATCCGCCTCGAGAGCCCGGCCCAAAAGTACCTCTTCACGGTCCAGCGGTATCGGGACGGCGATCAGTTCGCCACCCAGAAACACCAATGCAGGGCGTAGCTCGTGCGGTTTGCGTTCGGCCTTGATCATAGAAATCGGGCGAGGTGGGCGAAGGTTGCCCAGCTATTAGGATAACCTATTGGATTTCAAAATTTCCACTACATTTTGCTATCGCTCGAATACTCAGTTCAGGGCGTCAAAAACGAATCACGAGTTTGAGCAAATCAGCATCGGCGACTTAAGATTGCAACGTGCGGGCACTCTTCGTAAAACTCGGTGCGATCGGCGATATCGTGCATGCTCTGCCGGCTCTTGCTGCGGCAAAGCGTGAATTTCCGGAGATGCAGATCACCTGGGTCGCGGAGCGTCGGTCGGCTGAGATACTTCGCGGCAACCGGCTGATCGACAGCCTGGTGGAGGTTGATACCCGAGCGATGCGTGAGGGAAGCGTGATCGATGAAATGATCCCGGAGATCCGCCGCCAACTTGGCCCGCTGAGGCGGTTGGATGTAGATGTGGCGATCGACATGCAGGGCCTGTTGAAGTCTGCCGTGATCGCTAAACTGTCGGGGGGACCGAAACGTTGGGGTTTTGCGAAGAAAGATCTGCGTGAGCCGGCCAGCCGGTTCTTCCTTACCGATACGGTCGCTATTCCGCCGCGAACGCATGTGATCCGCAAGAATCTTTCCCTGGTGTCAGCGGCATTGGGCCTCGCTGGAGGTTCTGAGATCGCATTCCCGATATTCACAGACGCCGAGCATCGGCTTGAGGGGGAGCAGATCGCCAGATCAGCCGGCGGTCGATTTGCCTTGCTCAATCCGGCAGGCGGCTGGGTCACGAAGCTATGGCATGCAGAGAAGTTCGGGAAGCTCGCGGATCGTATCTGGGCAGAGTTCGGTTTAGTACCTGTGATCGTTACGGGACCGAAGGAAAAAGAGATCGCGAGTGCTGCTCTAGCTGCGAGTGCGTCCGGAAAGGCGATCGCGGCTGAGCCAACGCTGAAGGGATTTTACGAGTTGGCAAAAAGAGCTGCCGTTTATGTCGGAGGTGACACGGGGCCGACCCATTTAGCGATGGCCGCTGAGACACCCATCGTCGGGATATTCGGCCCGACAGAATGGTGGAGAAACGGCAGTATTTTTGCAAATGACATTTGCGTCGAAAGGTTGGACATCACCTGCCGCGTCGACTGCCACCGGAGGACGTGCTCCAATTGGATCTGTATGGATATCGATGTCGAGCGCGTCGTAGAGGCTGTTGGCCGGCGGCTTCAGGTCGGGGCGCAGTGTCCGGCGATCCTACCGGCTTTCTGATCGAATATCGGATGAAGACGAGAACCAAGAAATTCCTGCAGCGGTACCGCGTTTTCGCTGGGTTCTTATTCGCAGCGCTATTCGTCGTGTTCGCACGCCCAACTCCTACTACGCTTGCTATTGGCACTGCGATCGCAGCGGTCGGCCTTGCCTTGAGGGCGTGGGCTTGCGGGCATATACGCAAGGTTGCCGCTCTCGATACGAGCGGGCCGTACGCTTACACACGAAACCCGCTGTACCTCGGCACGTTTATCATGGCTGTCGGATTCAGCATAGCGGCCGGCGTGTGGTGGCTCGCGGTGCTCGCGGCACTGTTTTATCTGAGCATCTATTTGCCTGTGATGAACGTCGAAGCAGAAGAGCTTGAGTCGTATCTGAAGGAAGAATTTCGGGAGTATGCCGAAGCTGTTCCGCTTTTCATACCTCGAACTACGCCGTGGAAAAAGCAGGACCGGCGTTTCGATTTTCAGTTATACTTAAAGCATAGGGAATACAACGCGGCGATCGGTTTTGTGGTGATCGTCGCCCTTCTCTGGGTTAAGATCTACTTATTTAACTTATGAAACGTTCTGTCTCCCGTATCCTCGGTACCTTAATTTGCTTCGTTCTTACTTCGTCTGCGATCTCTGCTCAAAGCACACAGGTCCCGTTCGCGATCGGCGAAACGCTAACGTACGAAGGGAAGATAAGCAAGGTAATACAAGGGATATCGGTCGCTGAACTCACCTTTACAGTAGGGAACGGTGGACCGGACGGTGCATATCTTGTAAGTGCGGAGGCACGCTCAAAGGGAACGCTGCTCAAACTTTTCCGCTACAGCTTTTTACAGAAGATAGATTCGACGATCGCGGCGAACGACCTTAGAGCACTCAAAACGACAAAGCACGACGTGCAAAAGGAACGCATTCGCAACAGCGAGGCGGTCTTTGACTACAGCGATCGTCGTGTAACATACACCGAGACCGACCCGAAAGAACCGATGCGCGCTCCACGAATGATCGCCTCGGACCTCAGCGGCGAGACGCATGATCTGGTCTCCGGCATATACAATCTACGGACCTTGCCGCTTGCCGTAGGCAAGACATTTGACGTTACCGTCAGCGATTCCGGCCTGGTTTATAAGGTTCCGGTGCGGGTGACGGGACGCGAACGGCTAAAGACCGAGATAGGACGTGTCTGGTGTTTCAAGATCGAACCTGAGATTTTCGGGGACGGCCGTATGATCGAGCGCGAGGGATCGATGATCATATGGATAACCGAGGATGCAAGACGCATTCCCGTCCGTTCGCAGGTAAAGGCGTCGTTCGGGAAGCTTGAGATCAAGCTTAAATCAATGTCGAACACGGCGGTTACGGCTTCCAAGTAAAGCCATCTGGGCCTTCAGCTTGTAACTTCACCCCAAACACCGCATAATTTCCTTTTGTATTTAAGGGAATTTGCGGTTTTTGTATGGGCGAAAGCGAGAAATCATTAGGCCTCGAAGCTGACTTGCCGACGGTGTCGTCGGGTGAGACCATCCGATCCGACGACGACGTCGAGCGTATCGCCGAACGGATCAGCGCCGCAATAGACGAAGACGCGGAACCGATGGAAAGCGGCGAAGCTCAGATGTCGCCGGTCTTCCGCGAATTGGCTTACCCAAAACTGCCGGAACTTCCACGAGAAAACCGTGCGCGGCTGCAAATGCAGACGCCGAATCGTGTTTACCTTTATTGGTCGCTAAAAAATAATCCGTTTCAGATACTCCATCGTGCATTCGGTTCGAATACCGGAAGCTATATGCTGATCGCTAAACTCGTGAATGAGACTCGCGGAACCGAGCAGATACATGCCATCGACGCTGAGGGCAATTGGTGGTTCAGTGTCGAACCGGGTTCGACGTATCGTGCCGAGATCGGATTCTACGCCCCGAACCGGCCGTATTTCCGTGCACTTTACTCGAATTCGGTAACGACGCCGCGGCGGGCACCGAGCAAGCGTTCGGCCTCGGATGCCGATTGGCGCATCGGCTCGGATAAATTTGCCCAGGTGCTGGACGTTGCCGGATTTAAGCAGGATGCTTTCGATGTCGCGATCGCAGGTGATGATGCGGACAACTCAGCATCGGCAACCTACGCAGCGATCTCTGAACTTACCGACAAGCCCGACTCCGAATTTATCGGGATGGACGCAGATGACATCCGGTATGCACTAATACTGCTTGCGGCGGGAGCGACGCTTGAGGACCTGCGCTTTCGGGTTAGCGAGGAAGTGTTCGCTATGCTCCAGAGTGCGGCGGACCGGTTGAACCGCGAAACGGCGGTTTCGGTCCTCAGATCGCATTTTGACATTGCCGAAGACGAGACGATCGAGGAGTTTGAAGACAGCGGCCCGGCGGTATTTGGGGCAAGCCTGGTTCACTTTCCAAAGCGTGTTCGAACTCGCTCGCGATTCCCTGATAAATATCAGCCCATCTCATCACACAGCATTCGGTAGCAATTCGCTGATGGCCTAACGTATGCCGACAGGATATTTCAGCCTGATCCTACATGCACACCTGCCGTTCGTTAGGCATCCGGAATATCCCGAGTTCCTAGAGGAAGACTGGCTCTTTGAGGCGATCACAGAGGTCTATCTTCCGCTCATCTTTATCTTTCAAAATCTGCACGAGGCCGGTGCAAAGCCGCGGTTGGCGATGAACGTTTCGCCGCCGCTTTGCGAGATGCTGGCTGATCCGCTGCTGCAGGAACGATACACACGTCATCTTGAAAATCTTATCGAGCTTGCGAAGAAGGAATTGGACCGCACGGTGCGAGAAGCCCCGGATTTTGCTGACGCGGCCAAGATGTATGTCGCGAATCTTTCGGCGTCGCTCGACCTGTGGAATGTACGCTATGAGAAGAACCTGATCAACGCCTTTCGCGAGCTTCAGAACGAGGGCGTTGTCGAGTTGATCACCTGTTGTGCGACGCACGGCTTTCTGCCGCTGATATCAACCGATGAGGCCCGCAACGCACAGGTCGAGATAGCTGTTGCGAACTATAAAAAGCATTTTCAGCGGCAGCCTCGCGGTATCTGGCTTGCAGAATGTGCTTATGAGCCGGGCCTTGAAGACCTGCTGAAACGGCACGGGCTGGAGTATTTCATTTCAGATACCCACGCGATCTTGTATGGCGATCCGCGGCCGCGATTTGGTGTGCACGCTCCAGTTGTCTGCCCGAACGGCGTGGCGACATTTGCCCGCGATGTTGAGACCAGTCAGCAGGTATGGTCGGCAGAGATCGGATATCCCGGAAATGATGTGTACCGCGAGTTTTATCGTGATATCGGATTCGATGCTCCGCTCGAGTATCTCAAACCCCATCTTCACGCGGACGGCATGCGTCGACACCTCGGTTTAAAATATCACCGCATTACCGGCAAGAACGTGCCGCAGCTGAACAAGAAAGCATACCGGCCGTCGATAGCACGCGAAAAGGCCGCGGAGAATGCAGCACATTTCATCGGTGAACGGATCAAACAGGCGAAGGTTTTACGTGATACTTTCGAAGGGCATCCGCCGCTTGTGGTCTCACCGTACGATGCGGAGCTATTCGGGCACTGGTGGTTCGAAGGGCCGCAGTTCATCGATTTCTTTTTCAGGAAATTGCATTGGGACCAGAACGATATCGCGGCCGTCACGCCCGGCGATTTCCTAGACAGCGGACTGCCGATCCAGGTGCAGCAGCCGAGCGCCTCGAGCTGGGGTGAGGCGGGTTACTACAAAGTGTGGCTGAATGAAGGCAATTCCTGGATGTATCCGTATCAGCACGACGCCGAGCGGCGGATGACAGAGTATGCAGGCCGGGTTGAGTCCGACGGATCGGAAGGCGATCTCCGGGAATTGATCGAGCGTGTCGCGAATCAGATGTCCCGAGAGCTGCTGCTTGCTCAATCCTCCGATTGGGCCTTTCAGATC
This sequence comes from Acidobacteriota bacterium, assembly GCA_023389035.1. Taxonomy (GTDB): domain Bacteria; phylum Acidobacteriota; class Blastocatellia; order Pyrinomonadales; family Pyrinomonadaceae; genus OLB17. Next base: position 72,855 of record JAEWFC010000010.1, on the reverse strand, counting down.
TACCAGGGCACCACGGTCGAATATTCCGCTCGCAGATTCCGCTCGCATATACACCGGTTCGATCTGCTTTCGAAGATGGTGGATAAGTTTATAGCCCGAGCCGATCCATCGGAAACCGAGATCGAACTACTGGCGGAGATCGAGCGCCGCGATAATATCTTTCCGGAGATCGACTTTAGAGTGTTCACTTCCGCTGCGTAAGCACGCCGCACTATCGCCCGTCCGCAAGGATCCAGAAAACAAAAAAGGGCCTGTCCCGAAGGACAGGCCCGAAGTTCTATTCTAGTTAAAGATTAGAAGAAGAATCGAGCACCGAACCTAACGGTTCGGGGTGCCTGGTAACCATTCGGCACGTTGTACGTGTTCTGCAGGTTGCCAGCTGCAAGTGCGTTGTCAACAAACTGGCTGATACCGGAGCCATTGAAAATGGTCTGGAATACAGCAGCTTCCTGAATACCGCCCGGTTCAGTAGCGAGACCGCAGGTCGTACAGCCGTACTGACGAAGAACCGCAGCATTGAAGTTAACGGTGCTGATCGCCATCTGGCGGGTCAGTTCGTTGTCTTCATTGAAGATGTTGCGGATGTCGACGAACGGCTCCAACGTGAAGCGGTTGTCGCGGCCGAATTTGTAACGGTGGCTGATGTTGAAGTCAGTTTCCGTGAACATTTCGGTGCGGCCTGCGTCGCCACGTCCGTACAGGATCGTCGTGCCCAAGCTATACAGGTTGTATATCGTGGTCAGCGGAGTACCCGACTGGAGAGTGGTGAATGCCGAAAGCGTTGTGCGGTTAGCACTGTTGCCGAACCAGTTCCAGCTGTAACCACCGTATGCCTTGAAGACATGCGGGCGGTCAGTCGCGAGACGTCCGTTATCCGGAACACCGTCTGCCGTCCAGCCCAGGGGCGGAAGGTCAAAGTAACGGTTTACGTTCGGGCTGTTACGTCCTGCTTCGTCAGAGCTGGCCAAACCTGAGTAGTTACCGTAGAGACGGCTCCAGGTGTAGCTGGCGTTGAAGAAGTAGTTGGTAGCACGGCGGTCAACACGGACCTCAACTGCATCGTAGTCACGAACAGCCTTGGTGCAGGGAAGACCTGAATCCTGCGAGACTTCGCAGACCAGACCAAGACCCGGGTTACCAATGATGTACGCTTCACTACCCTGCGAGTTAACGACACCTACGTCCTCAACCGTACGGTCAAGCTGCTTGTGGGTGTAGCGTGCACTCAAGACAAAGTTACGCGAAAGTTCACGCTCGAGACCGAACGTGTACTCACTCTGTCGAGCGGCCAGAATGTCGGGATCCACACCGCCCGTCTCGAAGATGTTTGCACCTTGAGAGTTGGTTGCGATACGGAAGTCGAACTGACAGATCGACCAGCCACCCGGCCAGATCGGAGCATTCGGTCCGGGGCAGAGGCCGCCGATCGGATCGGTTGCTCCACCGATGATGTTCGAGAATGTGTAGTTCTGATAAGCAGTACCACGGCTCGGAAGGATCTCGAAGTAATCGTTACGGTAGAAGTCGCCGCCGAATGAACCGCGGGGCAGTTCATACTTAAAGCGGTCGTAGAACCAACCGTAGCTGGCAAAGAGCTTCGTCTTGCCGTCGCCGGTCAGGTCAAATGCCGCGCCGAGACGGGGAGCGATCTTATCGCCCCAACCAAAGCTGATCGATGTTCCCGAACCGAAGCTAGGAACTTCTTCGTTCTCAAAACGAACACCGAGGTTCAAGGTCAGTCGGCGGCCGATCTGCCATGAATCCTGGAGGAAGAATGCCTGGTTAACGCTGCTTGCTTCACCGAACGTACCGAAGCGCTGCATCCAGCCTGAACCCCAGTTGCAGGGATCGCCAGGTGCTGCAGTGCCGCAAAAGCCCGAAGGATTAGCAGCGGTCGAACCGGTCGGTGTCTGACCCGTCTGCGATGAAATCGGCACAGTGTAGTCAAGAATGACCACGCCGAGGCCTTGGTGGCCGCGGTCAACCGAGTTGAAAAGACGGTTCCACTGGTATCCGAATTTCAGATTGTGGCGTCCGCCTGCGTTGATGCCGACGAAAGCTACGTCAGCGTCGAAGGTCGTACGGGTCGAAACGTCAAGGTTAACAACGTTGTTGTTTGCGACGCTGTTAAAGCCGCCGACGCAGCCCGAACCGGGAACACTTGCCGCACCAGCGTTACGGCAGAAGAAGCGCGTAACTGCGGGCAGGAAGTATGAGTTCAGCTTTTCGTTCAAGAATGTACGGCCGAAACGGAAGTTGAAAACAGTGTTTGAGGTCGGCGTCCAGGTAGCCTGGGTGTTGACCGTGTTGCTGTTCTGGCGTCCGCCCTGACGGCTCGCAAGATCAACGCCGCCAAGGGCACCGATCGAACCACCGAAGTTAACCGGTGCCGGCAGAGCTGCAAGGCCTGCTGACAAGCCGGGAATGACGCCTTCCTGAATGATCGGGTTCCAGAGGAACGTACCGAACAAACGAAGGGTCGAGTGCGGCTGTGCGTCGAGACGGAAGAAAGCCTGCTCAGTGCGGACGTTCGTGTTGTATGTAAGAACGTCGTTGACCGAACGGGTGTTGGGGTTTGAGCTCGTGTAATACGCAATGGTACGGCTCGTTTCCTGGATCTGCGGAGCGTAGATCGCTGAGAACCAGAGACGGTCCTTAACGATCGGTCCGCTGATGCTGGCAACCGGGAACCAGTTCGTACCGCCATCCCTCGCGGGCTGGAACTGTTCGAACTGACCAGCTCCGGTTCCCCAGCGGTTCAGGATCGGACGCGGGGTGCCCTGAAGGCGGCCCGGCTCGAACGAAACACCGAAGTTTCCACGGAATGCGTTGTTACCACCGATGGTAACGACGTTGACCACACCGCCGGTAGCACCGCCGTATTCAGCGTCGAAACCGGTCGATTTGATCTGGACTTCCTGAAGAAGCTCGAAGGGAAGGTTGCTGTTCGGTGTCAGAACGCCGGTACGGAAGTTTGTTACTTCCTGACCGTCGATAACGAAAACGTTCTCTGAGCCCGAAGCACCGTCAACCTGGAATCCACCACCGAGAGCCTCGGGGCGAACGTTCGGAGCGATCTTCAAAAGGCTGCCGAAGGTCGTGCCTTTCGGCAGAGCTTCGATCACCTGCTTGGTGATGCTGGTGTCGATCGTGGTGCTGGTAGCGTCGATCTGCACGGTGTTGTCAGCGGTAACGTCGACAACGCCGACAACTCCGCCTACGCCGAGGCTGACGTTCGCAGTAGCGGTACGGTCAAGTACGACCGTGACGTCAACTCCGCGCTCCGCGAAATTGGTCGCGCTTGCAGTTACACGATACGTACCAACCGGTATACGCGGAACTGAGTAAAATCCACTGTCATTAGCGGTGACGGTGCGATTGAAACCGGCAGTTGTACCGACGCTGGTTACGGTAACGGTGGCATTAGGAACCACAGCGCCGTTGGCGTCAGTAACAGTGCCTTCAATCGTACCAGTCGTTCCCTGCCCGAATGCCGCTGCTGAAAAGCAGAACACAAAGGCAAGAACCGCTGACAGAAATTTGAAGTTCTTGTTCATTTTTATCTCCTGTAGTAATGATTCGAACTAAAAGTTTTTGTTCGGCGGGCGAATCTGTCCGCCGAGAACGAAAAGTTCAAAAAGGCTTGCGTGTCGCTAGATGTCCCAAACATAACGAAAACAGAATTCCAACACTAAAACCGCGGGTTGGGGCATTCTGTTCACAATTAGGGAGCTGAAAATGTCTTCCGTGTTCTCACCGTCTGAGTGTGTTAGAACCTGAAAACTCAATAGCAAACTACGCTCGCATCTTATTAATGCAACGAGCGTGCCAGCCTAAAATCGCGGTAAAATCGCGGGTTTTGTAGGCGTTTTTTGGAGCGGACGATAATCGGGCGAGATAAAAAATCCGAAAACTTGAATATATTTCCAATTACCGAATTATTCAGAAATTGAGCAAATGGCCGAGTTTTTCCTTTTTCGTCCGGAGGTAGTGGGCCGCCGGCTCTTTGCTTTCGATCTCGATCGGGATCCGTTCGATGACCCGCAGGCCCGCTGCTTCGAGAGCCGCGAGCTTGTCGGGATTGTTGGAGATGACCTTTACGCGGCAAAGGCCCAGGTCAAAGAGTATCTCGGCACATTGGCGATAATTGCGTGCGTCGACGGCGAACCCCAACTGCTCGTTGGCCTCGACGGTGTCTGAACCCTGGTCCTGCAGAGCGTACGCCCGGATCTTGTTTAAGATACCGATGCCGCGGCCTTCCTGCTGCTGATAAACTATCGCGCCTCTGCCTTCGGACTCGATCATCTCGATAGCTCGATTAAGCTGCGGACCGCAGTCGCACTTGATCGAACCGAAAACGTCGCCGGTCAGACACTGCGAATGTATCCGAACCAGCGTCGGGATATCTGCCCGCATCTCGCCTTTGTAAAGCACAACAAATTCCTCGTCGCTGATCGTAGATCGATAGCCTGCGATGAGAAAATCGCCATGTGATGTAGGAAGCTTCGCAGTCGCGACACGCTCGACCGTGAGTCCCGGATCGTTTGGCCCGCACGATTCTGCGCCATTGACGCTGACTGGAACTTCGATGTTTGTTGGATCAGACGACACCAGCATAATTATAACCCTTTCGCACGCGAATAATGAATCACTAAGTTCGCTGCCTGCGGTCAATCGGTTGCAAATGCAAAACAAAAGTGCTGTTCAGAGGAAAACCTCGTGAACAGCACCGGCGTGGGTCACAACTTGTACTATCTATTTGTCGGCAGGCTTAGCATCGTCCTCTGACCCTGACTTCTTTTCTTCCTCATCGTCACTGTGGGCGAATACCGCACCGTCAGCGGTCCCAAAGATCTTTGAGAACAGGCCGCTAAGGACCTCGGATATCTTTTGCGGAGCTTCCGTCGTCGCGACAGTTGCAGGCGATGTTTCTGCAAACGCGAGCTCCAGGCGGATCAGCTCTGCCGATATACTGCGGCAGTAACCGCATCGGACGAGATGTCCGACCGCGGCTTTCCCTTGGCGTTCGTTGAGCGAGCCTTCGACAAATGCCGAGAGAGTGTCTTCATCAAGATGGCCCTGATCCGCTGTATCGGTCGAGCGAATGGCAAGATACTGCCCGATCAAACCTTGGATATTCTTCTCGTCTTGGTTTAGTTCCACAGTGTTTGCCATGTTCTTAAACTTCCTCCCAGCATGCAGACGTAACCTGGCGGAAACATTTGCATAATTTATTAAGGGGATGAAATTTATTTGTCATCAGCTATTTTGCCGTCAAGCTAGCGAAGATGCTTTTGCCGGAAATATCGTTGGTCGCTAGATCCATACAGATCGCGGATTCGGCTTCGGTAAGCCCATGGTCAGACCGAAGGCGCTGCTGGAACGAACTAAGCACCTTTGCGTAAGTCTTCTCAAGCCAACGCATTACGGTCGATTCGTGGGTGCGGCCGCCGCTCTCACGAGCCGCCGATCTTCTCTGAAACCAACCACGCAGGACAGAGCCTTCATCTTCAACAAGCTGAGCGATCTCTCGTAATTTCAAATTCTCGACGTGATAGTACAGAAGCAAAAGCTTTTCGTGGTCGTCGAGGGCTTCGAAAGACGACGCGAGCGCCTGTGCCGTTGCGTTTCGGTATCGGTCGTGCTCGATGCGGTCGAGCATTTCGTCCTCTCCGCCCGGTGCCGCCGTCGCGAAGCTGGCATGAGCCATTCCCTCGCCGACGTTCTCGGTCAATTCATCCAGCGAAACTTCGTCGTGGCTTGCACGGTGCAGATCGACGAGCGAATGCCAGATCACCGTTCGAAGCCAGCCACGGAGGCTTCCGCGGCCGCTATAAGTCGCAAACTTTGAAACGCGTTCGCCATCGACGATCTTTTGACCGTAAAGGTCAATATAAACCTGATCGACGACTTCTTGTGCATCGATATCCGTCTTGGCCAGGTGACGCGCGACACGTTCCAGGTAGGCCCGATGCTGCTGGTCAAACTCCCACCATGCGCGCTCGTTGCCGGCAGCGCAGGCGATCGCCAGAAAGAGATCGTCAGCTTGAAGCTGCCCGATGAAATCCGTTATTTCTGATTCGTTGATCTGACCGCCATCTTGAGAGGAAATGTATCTGTTGGTCGAACGGACGACCGATCTCCTAAAGCATTCAGGCTTGACGCCGTAGTTCGGAGCGTTTTCCGAACAGCGTGAAAAGATCGAATCGACAAGTGCAGACGCCTCATCATTTAGGTTGTCTTCGAGCTGAGCTTCTGGCATAAGCTGGCGGTATTATAAACAAACTCGCATCGAACGCATAATTTCAGGCACCTGCGAGCCGTCGGCCGCCGGGCGTCTCGGCGTACTGCAATTCATACAGACGGTAATATAGGCCACGCTCGGCCAGGAGTTCGTTATGCGTACCGCTTTCGCGCAATTCGCCGTGATGCAGAACGAATATCCGGTCGCACCGCTGTATCGTAGAGAGCCGATGTGCAACCACGAGCGATGTGCGGCCTTCCATCACGCGATCGACTGCCTGCTGGATGAGCTGTTCCGTCTCGGTATCGATCGAGCTCGTCGCTTCATCGAGAATGAGTATCTTAGGATCAAACGCAAGGGCTCTCGCGAAGGAGATCAACTGCTTCTCGCCGACGGACAATCCGGCCCCGCGCTCGCGGACCTTGAAATCGTAATCGCCATCGAGCCGCGAGATAAACGAATCTGCATGGACCTCGCCGGCAGCCCATTTCACACGCTCGCGGTCGATAGCTGAATTTCCGAGACGGATGTTGTTCTCGATCGTACCGCTGAAAAGAAATACGTCCTGAAGGACCACCGCAAAATTTTCCCGAAGCGATTCGAGGTCCCAATCCCTGACGTCGACACCGTCCAGAAGTATCGAACCCTTCTGAACGTCGTAGAACCGCATCAGCAGATTCGTGATGGTGGTTTTTCCCGAACCGGTATGGCCGACCAAAGCGATGCTCTCACCCGGCGAGATCTTGAACGATACGTCCTTCATTACCCAGTCGGGTTCCTTATAAGCGAACCAGACATTTCGGAACTCGATCTCGCCCACGGCCTTTCCTTTTCGCTTTGGTTCGGTCGGGCTGACGATCTCGATCTCCAGATCAAGCAGGATGAAGATCCGATGTGAAGCGACGATCGCTGCCTGAAGGACGTTGAACTTGTCGGAAAGATCGCGAATCGGCTGAAAGAGCTGCTGGGAATATTGTATGAAAGCGGCAAGGGTCCCGACGGTCAATGCGTCCTGTGCAGCACTGACGCCGCCGAGCGTGTTATAGCCGAAAAAGAATATGAGAGCGGCAATGCCGACCGCGCCGATGAAGTCAACCAGCGGATAGAAGATCGAATAGTAATAGATCGTCTCGATATTCGCCTGGCGATAGTCATCGTTGATCGCACGAAACTTATGCAGGGATCGCCGTTCGGCGTTCATCAGCTGCACCGTCTGAGCACCGGAAATGTACTCCTGGAGAAAGGCGTTCAGCCGGGCGTTGCGCGTGCGGACGCGGTCAAACCCGTTGCGTGCGTGTTTTCGGAACCAGTTCGTCGCCGCGAACAACAGCGGCACCGTAAGCAGAGAAACGACCGCGAGCTTCCAATCGAGAGCGAACATCCATGTGACGATCGCAAGGATTATCACGAGGTCGCCAAGAACGTCGATCACGCCGGACGTGAATAGCTCGTTCAACGCGTCTACGTCAGACGTCAATCGAGTGATGATCCGGCCGACCGGATAGCGGTCGTAATAGGCGACCTCTTGACGCTGGAGCTTCGCGTAGATCTGCGACCGGATGTCGAGCATCACTCGCTGGCCGACGGTATTCAGTAAAATTTCCTGGATGTAGGAGAAGATGAAACGGAAAAGAAAGACGCCGAAGAACGCGAGCGCGAAAAGCCAAATGCCGTCAGTTCGCCCGGGAGTGATGAAGTCATCCACCGCGACCTTTGTGAAGTACGGCTGGGTGCTGATCAGGATATTTGTGATCAGCGTGAGGGCAAGTGCGGCGGCCGCCAGATGCCAATACGGACGCAGATATCCGACCAGTCGGCGAATGATACGGAGGTCGTACGTCTTTCCGATGGATTCTTCTTCGTGGTATTTTTTTACTTCATCCGACACAGAAACTGTTGATTCTATGGGCTGGACGGAGGATTATCAACAAGACATCAAAATCGGTCAAAGTAACTGGGGTTAGACATTGAATCGCCTGATCGAAGACAAAAAGGATAATTGGCAGAGGCTCGAGCAGCTTCTCGAGCTGCTCGGTGTCAGCAGCTTGAAGGGGCTGTCGCGCACTGAAGTGCGCGAATTCGGCGAGCTTTATCGTCGGGCAGCAGCAGACCTTGCGATTGCAAGAGCGGAAAGCCGCGACGTAAAGCTGATCAATTACCTTAACGGACTCGTCGTGCGAGCTCACGGGAAGATCTATCGGGCCGAGGGTGAGGGAAAGAGCGTGATAAAGCAGTTCCTCGGCCACGACTTGCCGGTAACGATCCGGGAAAACTGGGTCTACACTTTCATCGCCTTTACGACGTTTTTATTCTTTAGCCTGATCTCAGCGGCACTTATCTCATATGATCGCGAGTTCATCACCGTAATGGGACTCGACGGGATACGAGCATCCGTAGAATCGGGTGAGCGGTGGTGGCTCAGTCTCAATGATTCGAATGCGATAGGTTCGAGCTCAATACTTACGAATAATATTCTCGTGTCGTTCAACGCTTTTGCCTGGGGCGCCTTTTTCGGTATCGGTGCCCTCTACGTGATGGCTTATAACGGACTGGTAATCGGAGCCGTAGTTGCGATCTCGTACATTGTGGATCCCGTTTTCGGTGCAGACCTTACCGAATTTATGGTCGCCCACGGCGTGATCGAGCTCACGTGCATTTTTCTTGCAGGCGGAGCGGGTATGATGATCGGCTACGCATTGATCGACCCCGGCGATCTGACACGTGCACAGGCTTTGAAAAAGAAGGGGATCGAAGCGACGCGTATCATTATCGGGTGTGCGATCGTGCTCTTCGTGGCAGGCCTTATCGAGGGATTCATCTCGCCAACGACGCTGCCGTCGGCGCTAAAATATTCGATCGGCATCGGCAGCGGTGCACTGCTATTCGCGTACGTTTACTTCACCGGGCGAGGCAAGGAAAAGCAGGAAGCCGATCCGATCACACGCGTTCGCCACGCGTGATCTTTTCGTTTCGGTGAACCGTTTCGAGGAATTTCTGGGCTGCGTCGGTCTGGAATAATTCGCGATCTTCCTCGTGGTCGGTCACTGGTTCAAGAGCCTCATCCATATAATCGAAACGCGAAGGATCCCGTTTGATCGACAGGTAGATCAAACGCATTCGCAGATAGAGCGACAACCATCGCCACTGCTTTGCAACGGTCTCAGCAGCGTATTTCGGATAGAAGATCAGAGGACTTTCGATATTCATTCCGGAACGGCGGTTTCGCCGAACCTTTCTTCGCAAGAATCCGCCCTCGAGCGGATGAATGCCCTCGATATGTATGCAGCCCTTGAACCAGACGATGAAGAACATCGTCTTGCCGGGGCTCGTGCCTGTCGCGATCGCGCGCCGCAAGACACGCTCGACGTGCTCGTCCGTGTAGTACGTTTCCCAAGCGAGCCGGTACGTGTCGCGCCATTCTTCACGCGACATTGTCGAGTGAGCAGTGACGTCGTGGTTCAAGTCATATTTGTTGAGGTCCGCGTCCATCGGCACTCCGGCCTCGTGCAGCTTTTTGTGATCCTCGGAACCTGGAAGCGGCGTTAGGAAGAAGAACTCAAGCAGATCGACCGGAAGTTCGCGTTTGATCACCTCGATATCATGGATGATCGATTCGCGAGTGTCGCCGGGGAATCCTAGGATATATCCGCAATAAGTGACGATGCCGACCGCCTTCCATGCAAGCAGCATCTGCCGGTAATCCGTGATCTTATTCTGTCGCTTTTTCGCACCAAGCAGGCTGTCGGGATTGATGTTTTCCAGGCCGATAAATACTCGTTTCACCCCGGCGCGCTTACACTTTTCGATGAAGTTAGGGAGCTTATGGCAAAGCGTGTCGACCTGAATAATAAAGCTGATCTTCAGCCCCTCAGTTTCACGAAGCTCGATCAGCCGGTCGAGGATGATCTCCCAATCCTTGTTCCTAGCAAAGTTGTCGTCGGTTATGAAAAAAGAGTGCAGGCCCTGCTCGACATTTGCACGGACGATGCGTTCGATGTCGTCGGGTGAACGCCGGCGAGACTTTCGTCCCTGCACGTTGATGATGGTGCAAAACGAACACGTGAACGGACAACCTCGCCCCGCGTCAAAGCTCGTCGTAGCACCTGCCGTCAGATGGACACGTTCGGCCGGGAGCAACGGGGTGGCGACGTTTTCGATGTTCGGCAGATCGTCCATGAAGTTATAGACCGATTCAAGACGATCATTCGCCGCGTCAAGCAGAACCTGGCCCAGACGTCCCTCAGCCTCACCTGCGAAAACGCTAACGCCAATGTCGATCGCAGTTTGAACGTGCTCGTCACGATCCTTGAGCATCGCTATAGTGCCTGATACGTGGAAACCGCCGACGGCGACCTTTATGCCTTTTTCCAGAAGAGGGCGTGCGATATCAAGTGCTCGCGGAAACTGATTCGATTGAACCCCGACCAGCATCACCATTCCATCGTCGGCGGCGTGGATCAGTCGGGCGATACGCGGGATGTCGATGACAGTGTTCGTCTCGTCAAATGCATGTATCTGCAGGTCAGTGTCGGGCCCGAGTATCTGGTCGGCAGCACACTCGAGAGCCAGTCCGTAGAGTACAGCCAATGAATTGGACGGGATCGCCGAGCGAAACCATTGAATGACGTAGCCGTCGTCGTCATAATGCGACGGCTTGATCAAAACTAATGAAAAGGTCTTGCGAGCGGTTGACGGCATTTTGCAAAGGAACCGAAGCAGCTATCTTTTTGGATGATAGCTACTCGATGCCGGAATCCAAAGTTTCCTGAGCTTATTCAGGCTCAGGCGAGATGTCAGGATAGATGTTCGAATGCACGAGACCGTGGTGCCGGGATCCGTAGCGTTCGGGCACATTTTGCGTCCAGTCACTTGGCATCGTAAGGCAGAATAACAGTATCGCGACAAACGCGATCCGCTGCATCCGAAGCGTTGTCTCGGATACGGGGTGACTGCGACTGTGCTGATGATCGGCCACCGCCTCTGAAAGGTTAATGGCTCGAACGATGATCGAGATCCCGATGACAGAAAACGCGAGATTGAGCATTTGTCCCGTTGCCAGGCCCAACAAACTTGTCGGATATTCGCGAAAAACGTCAACCGGAATACGAAGAAATGAATAAAGGAACACAAAGACGCCGGTGACACAACCGGGCCGCGGCTGGTTACGAGCGAGGGCCGCAAGGACAGGAATTATCAGGAGATTCTTGATGCCGTCATAAAGCACGACCGGATGCCGAAAGCCGTCCGCGTCCGGAAACTTCACCGCCCAGGGAACGCTCGTTACGCTGCCGACGATCTGGCCATCGATAAAATTACCGATGCGCCCCATTCCGAGGATGAAAGTCGCCGGGATCGACAGAGCATCAGTCATCCGAAGGAATGGGACCTTGTTCATCCGGCAAAAGACCCAAACCGCTATCAAGCCGCCGAGAAGCAGGCCGTGACTCGCCATTCCACCGAGCCAGTACGCGGGTATCAATGCCAAATTGTCTCTGTAGAATTCCCACTCGTAAAACGCCACCTCGATGATGCGTCCGCCAAGCAGGACGCCTGTCATAAGCAATAAGCTCAAGCAGAATACTTGCTGCAGATCTAATCCGAGGTCGTGGCGGCGCCGCTTTAGAAAAAAATGAGCGTTGATGAAACCGAGAGTGTAGCTGAGTCCGTACCACCAAAGATGAATCCCAAGGATCGTGCCGATGACCGGGTCGATATCGTGTGTGTATCGCATGATCTAACTCCTTCGGACATTGTTTCATGCGACGGGTCCCAGTACGCGGTAGATTGTGACACTTCCTGGATCTACAACAGCCCGCGTTCCTTTACCCGAATGTAGCTTTCGAGCAGTTTGGGTGCGAGGTTCTGCGTCGTCACGTCGAGCGCGAGGCCCCCAAGCGTTTCAACCATCCTCAATGCCGTCTCACGCTGATGAATGATCTCTTCAGCCGCTGATTGACGGAATACCTCGCGGATATCGTCCGGCTGCGAACTAACCATTGCATTCAGATCTCGGTCTCCGATAGTTGCCACAAGAGGAAGGTGTCGTGGTCGCAGCAGCTTCAGTGAGCGAATGAGGTCGCGAGAACTGTCTTTATCGACGACGTCGGTGAGTATCACCACGAACGCACGCTTTTTCAGATTCGCTGCGATAAATTGAAAAGCTCTGGCGTAAGACGGCTCGATCGATTCCGGCTCCAGGTCATGCAACGCTTCTAACACCGCGTCGAATTGCTGTGCACCACGTTGCGGAGGCAAATGAGTTCTTATACCGCGTCCGAATACAACGATTCCCGAGCTATCACCGGCGCGGGTACATGCAGACATTAAGGCGAGTGCCGCGTGTATCGCGGTATCGAACTTTGTTTCGCCGTCGATGCGGCCTGTCATCATTCGTCCGGCATCGATGGCGATGATGACCGTTTGATCGCGTTCGATCTGATACTGCCGTGTCGTTAGCTTCGACCGGCGGGCGGTCGCGGTCCATGAAATGTGCCGCAGTTCGTCGCCGCGAACGTAGTCACGCATCGATTCAAACTCGCGGCCTTCGCCTCGTCGAACCGCTCTCCTTTGGATCGAAAGGAACGACTGTGCTCCCAGGGCCTTTAATTCCATTTCACGAGCACGGCGGAAATTTGGATAGACCTTGACCGTCTGAGCTTCACCAAGGTCAGTTTGACACCAGACCAGCCCAAGGCGGGACAGGTAGCGAACAGCTGTCTTGCCAAACTGATACTTGCCGCGCCTGACAGGTGTGAGCTTGTAGGTAAATGTGGCGGCGGTGCGTGCGCCTAGCGTGAGCTCGGCCTCACGGCTTCCGGTCAATGTCATCGCGGGCGGGTACTCATCTTTCAGCCGCGCCGTGATCTCAGTTATGGAATCGTTTTCGATAAGGATCCGGATCTCGTTCGGCTCGCCGATCGCAAATCGGCCTTGGAACTCGCGCGTTACGGCAAAACCCTCTGGCAGTTTTCGGCTGATAAGATAGTCGATGAGGCCCGCGGCTACCAATAGCAGGTCGTAGGCAAGAGCGATCTGCCGAAGGACCGGATAACTCCAGGAAAGCGAAATCGGGACAAGTGCGAAGAGGAACAGCAGATAAAAACGGCGTGAGAAGACGAATCGCATTGATCGACCGATTATACAAGTCCTCCGGTCGTCGCGAAAGCACCAGCCCGGTAACGAAGAAAATTTTGGCTGATGCAACTAATTAAGGGTTTGCGGTCTCATAAGAGTCGAGACACTACCCGGAGCGATTTTGTGACCCGATCAATCATCTTCCTATCGATCTTTCTTTGTTTTGCGGTCGTTGGCCATGGACAGGAGATCGTCAATGCTGCTGCGGCCACAGAGACCCTGCCTGACGTGTACCTTGCTAAGGATGACGGAAAGGGCGATCCGGGCGAGCCTGCGTCAGAGTTCATAACCTCCGATACGCCCATCCACTGTGTCGTTCGGCTCGAAGGCGATCAGACCGTTACGGTCAAAATGTATCTTGTCGCGGTAAGTGTAAAGGGATTGCGAGCGGGGTCGCGAGTGGTCGCTGCTTCATATACGACCAAGCCCGGACAGAGCGAGGTGTATTTCAATGGCCGTCCGGATCCGGCGTGGTTGGTAGGGAATTACCGGGCAGACATCTTCATTGATGGAAAACCGTTTCGATCCGTCGATTTTGTTGTTAGTTCAAAGAAGACGACACAGACCGCGACGCCGAAGCCTCCCGCAGTATCCCGCCCGGTCATTCGCCGAAATTCATGAAATAAAAAGAGCCGTCCGAAATTCATCGAACGGCTCTTTGATCTAACAGGATCGGTTACCACCGGTTGCGTCCGCCGCCGTAGTTTCCACCACCACCGCCGCCGTAGCCACCGCCGCCTCCGCGGCTGCCGCCGCCTCCGCCGCCGAATCCACGATTTTCACGCGGCTTGGCTTCGTTGACCTTCAGCGTTCGACCATTGTGCTCGCTTCCATCGAGTTCGGCGATTGCTTTTTCGCCTTCGGCCTGTGATGCCATTTCGACAAAGCCGAAACCTCGAGAGCGGCCCGTCTCGCGGTCCTCAACGACTGATGCTGACTCAACTGTGCCGACGCCGGCAAAAAGATCTTCCAGTTCTCCGCTGGTTGTCTGAAATGAGAGATTCCCGACGTAGAGTTTCATTGACATAAATGCTTTTCCTTTGCCCCTGAGCGGGCAATGTCCACGAGAAGCTTCGAATCGGAATGAGTATTGGGGTTACGGTCTGCCCGCCAATTTCGTCTTCGCACGCTCAAGAGCAGCTTCTACAACTATCAACCAACCTTGCCCTCGAACCTCTTAAACGCCGTCGAACAAAACCTATCGTATCGGGGCGCATCACCGTTGATGCGCGAGAGAAGGATTAACAGGATTAATAATGCCGATAGAGAATAACTTTGGCAAGCCCTTTTTTCGAAAAATCATGCCGATCCAAGGATGATGGATCGTATCTCGTCGATCTTATCCAGAGCGGCGATTTCACCAAGTTGGATAAGCTCGTCGCGCTTGCCGATCTCGTCGGGACGAATGTGTGCGATCTGCGGCTCGATCACGACGTCTGCTCGATAATGCTGATTCCGCGATGCCGTCCTGATCATCATCATTGCGGATTGTACGAACGTACCGACCAGGGTTGAGGGCACCCCGCCAAAACCGTTTCCGCAGGTTAGCAGATCGACGGCTATTACCTTGTCCGCACCCAGCTTTCTTACAGCCCGCGTCGGCATTGGCGTTATTACGCCGCCATCTACCAGCTGCCGCCCGTTCTCATCTGTAACGGGCACAAAAACACCCGGTATCGCGCAGCTTGCCCTGATCGCTGTCGCGATATTTCCTGTGTCACGTAAGACCACTTCATCACCCGATTCAAGGTCGCAGGCGACACAGGCAAAGGGAAGCAAAAGATCTTCGAAGCGGTTCACGGGAAAGTGTTTCTCGATAAATCCGCCCATCGCAGAATTTGACAGCAGCCCTCGCGGCGAATAAGAAAAACCAGCGACCCCGAACCAACTGACACCCCGGCCGATCTCTATGATCTCGTCGATGGTCATGCCGGCGGCAAATGCGGCCCCCACGAACGAACCGGCGGATGTACCCGCCACCATATCGATGGGAATATCATTCTCGATCAATGCTTTCAGCACGCCGATGTGAGCAAAGCCGCGGGCTCCGCCGCCCGAGAGTGCTAGTCCGATCTTGCCGGTCATAACGATGGATCGATGGTGCGATCCTGCTTTGATTTTAATTGTTCGCTGTGGAAAACTGAAAACGCCCAGATGACAGCTTATACCTCTTTCGCGACGCGAACCACCAAGAACGCCGATATCGCCGCCGGCGAGAATGTCTGCCCCGTTTGTGCGCGCGAGGCGGTCATCGGCTTGATTCCGCTTGCGGAGCTTGATCCCGAACTGCAGCATCTCATTTCAGCGAACGCTCCTGATATCGCTTCGGTCGAGGCGGTATGCGAACGCTGTCTCCGGCTTTTTGAACGCGGCAAAGATCAGATCATAGCTGACGCCGCAATGCAGAAGGACGGCTCGCACGTTCTCTCGACGCCGCTGCGTCTTGATGCAGATGAGCGGTTTACCGGACGCGGCGTCACGATCGCTTTTCTAGATTCGGGATTTTATCCGCATGTTGACCTAACCACTCCTAAGAACCGCATCCTGGGTTACCGAAACATGCTGCATGAGGATGGAGACCTGAACTCATTGTTTCAGCCGGACGTGGCGAGCTGGCATGGAATGATGACATCCGTCGTAGCTGCGGGAAACGGTTCGCTTTCCAACGGTTTTTACCGCGGGCTTGCACCGGACGCCGACGTGGTTTTGGTCAAGCTTGCACGAACGGGACGCATCACCGACCAGAACATTCTTGACGGGCTCGAATGGATCCTAGCCAATCGTGAAAAGTACCGAATACGCGTGATAAATATCTCTGCCGGCGGCGACGAGGAACAGCATTATCTCAATGATCCGCTCTCGCAGGCAGTTGAGAGATGCACGGCTGCCGGGATCACGGTCGTTTGTGCGGTCGGGAACGCCGGGCATCTGCCGAATCATCCCGTGGTTCCGCCTGCAAGCGCTCCTTCTGCTATCGCGGTCGGAGGGCTTGATGACGGAAACTCGGTGAATCGCGCCAGACGCGGGATGTACCGTTCGTCATACGGGCCGACGATCGACGGCCTGCAGAAACCTGAGGTTATCGCGCCCTCGATATGGGTTCCCGCACCGATACTGCCGAACACGCCGACGGCTCAGCAAGCATCGCTGCTCGATACGCTGGACAAGGCTTCTGATGACGAACTGCATGAACTGATCCGAACGAACAGCGGGATCGATGACGAGTTAGACGCCGCTCTCGACCGGCCCGTTCACAGCATTCGCCAGATCATTCTGCTTAAGCTCCGGCAAGAGAACGTGATCACTAAACACTACAAGTTCGTGGACGGCACATCGTTTTCGGCACCGATAGTTTCGTCGCTTGCGGCACAAATGCTCGAGGCGAATCCCGATCTTCTTCCGCAGGACATCAAACGGATCTTGATCCAGACTGCGGAACGTCTTCCCCATCATGAAGTGGATCGGCAGGGCTGGGGCGTGATCGACCCGCGGCGTGCGGTCGAGACATCTCTCGCTCTCAGGAAGCAATAAACATCCAAACAGTCCGCCAAGCCGCGATACAAGTCGCAAACCAGTTGCAAGGCAAATTACTCTTCGGTTCTTAAAAGAAAAAAGACCGCCTTTTATTCGGCGGCCCTTCAGAGATCGCTCACGACAGTGGTGTGGCTGCCGTTCGTGGAGTTGATCTCGGTGTCGGACGCGGCGTCTGGCCCGGAATAATTATCACGGGCGACGGTGTCGGCACAGGTGTTCTGACCGGCGTCGGCGTTCGGACAGGTGTTGCGGTCGGTTCGGCGTCCGGCGTTTGATCCGGTGTTGCTGTCGCACTGGGCCGCGGAGTTGGCGTAGGTGTTGGCGTAGGTGTGCGTGCGTTCGTATTCGTATTTATGCCGCTGTTGAGGTTCCCGGAGTTTGACGTGTTGCCGAAATCAAACGAATTGCTGATCCCCAGATTCGAATTGATGTCCGCATTAATGTTCATCAGGTTGGTGTTAACGTTCGCATTCAAATTGGAATTGGCGTTATCACCGCGGCCCATCAATAGCCAAAGAGCTCCTGCACCTAAAGCAAGCAAACCAACCGTTCCGATCATGGTCAGAAAAACCACCAGGACGGTATTCGACTTTTGCTGCGGTTGCGGCTGAGCGGTAACAACGCGTGCACGCGGCAGTGGTTCCGGTTGCGACATCGGCACAACTATCCGTGGCGGCGGCTCTTCTTTCGGCTCGAACTCGTATTGGTGAGCCGGAGCTCCGGGAGGCGGAACCTTTAGTTTGCGAACGACCGTCACCTCGCCCGGATCGTCCTCCTCGACCATCGGAGGCTCGATGCTTTCGCTCGGCATTTCAATGAACTTTGGCTCGCTTTCGTCCACAAGCGGCGTGCCGTCCTTCATACAAAAACGCAAAATGTCTTCGTCGTAGCGTGTCTCACAGGTCGGGCAAAATTTCATAGGCTTGGGTTCAGATCGACAAGATCGGAAGAGATAGAGGATTCTAGCATCAAACCGATTCTCGTCGAAATTCGCGAGGCCCCGGGTACGAACAAGATCGAATGCTTACTAAAGCAAGACCTCATGAAACACGCCGAAGATCTTCAGGACCGGTGTAGATCTCGTAGTTTCTAAGGTTCTGGTGAAAAGATCTTGTATACGACCAACATCAAGACCACCCGCCTACCGCATTGTGAATTCGTTTGACGGTCAGCTCTCGACGCATCTAAAAGCGAAGCACATCGGGTAGATTCTCAAAGACCAAATCTTATAGTGAACCGTGATCCGTTTTGAGCGAGCTTTACAGGAAAGCCTTTAGATATCGGCTCATCATATGCATTTCTATCTACCGAGCCGAGTTTTTGTATCGCCGATTTGAACGTGCGTGCAACGTGTGTATTATCATTGTATAGCTTAACTAAAAATGAACCGAGAATTTACTGAACGACTAAAGCGGGCGTTCGATTATCAGTCGATGGCGGAGATCGCACGTCGGCTTGAGGTGCCGCACGCCACTATCCGAAACTATTTTCAAGGCCGTCTTCCGGCACCTGAGGTGCTGATAAAGATCGCTGATGAAACGAACGTATCGCTTAACTGGCTGCTGCTCGGCCAGGGCGAGATGTACGTCTCGGGTGCGACCGCTGACATCGGGCGCCTGATCGAGGACCGCATCGCTCGTATGATCGATCAAAAGCTTGCGAGCACGATGACCGGCGAACCGCAGACGCTTGGCACCATCGATGAATCGCCCTTCGATGTCGAATCGGCCGTTGACCGGTACGGCGATCCAGACCGCGTGATGGCCGAATGGTTTAGGCACGAGGGACGTCCGCAGCCTGCTGATTTCGGTATCGTCTTCTTCCAGGGCTGGGAAACGTACACGCCGGAGGAACGCGTCGAGGCCGTTCGCGATGCGAAAAAGGTGCTCGACCGCACGCTTCGTAGCAAGAAGTAGATCGATCATCGAAAAGGCGAACTCTTGCGGGTAAAAGCTCGCCTTGTGCGTGCCATCGGTGATATGATGTTGCATGTGCACGGCGGTGCCTGCCCTGCCACTCTCACAATGCGTTTCTTTTTGGACAAGGCAATAGCTCTCAATGTCGGCTGGAACGACCGTCCGCTGACCGAGCCCGATTTCTATCGACTCTGCAAGCTTCACCGCGTCACCGTGCAGGAAATGCCGCTGCGTGTCAGCGGATTTTATTACTGTGTGATGGGCGGCCACTATATCGCGATCGACAGTAGGCTCGCCGCTGGTAAAAAGCTTTTCGTGATGTTTCATGAATTCGCACATTACCTGATGCACGCTCCTGACAGCGGTACGACCGCCAGCTTTCACGGCATCGGCCGAAAGACCCGAAAGGAGCGCGAGGCGGATCTCTTCGCCCTCGTCGCCTTGATCCCGCGGATCTGGATCGCGAACCGCACCGCCTTTGAGATCTCGTCGGAGGAAGGCATGGATCCCGAGACGGTCGCCGAGCGTTTCCAAATTTTCAAAGACCGCGGGATCTGACATTTCGCTTGCCCTGGTCGCCTTTTGCGGATAATATTTCTTGCCATCAAGCTGGGTGAAAACTTCTCTCGCGGAGGAGCAATGTCCACAAACAATCTGTTTGACCGACGAGGCTACGACCGCCGGCTTTTTCTTTGGGCAGCGATCGCTTTTGTCGTCGTGACGTTCGCGGGGTTCGCCCAAACTTACTATCTTAAACCTGTCCTTTCCTCGCTGCCTCTTAGAACGATCACGCATGTCCATGGCCTGACAATGACGCTGTGGGTACTGTTCTTCGCGGTGCAAATATTTCTGATCCGATCTAAGAGCGTCGCTCTGCACATGCGCCTCGGTTGGCTCGGCGTCGCACTTGCTGCGACGGTCGTGGTCGTCGGCGTTGTCACTTCGCTGCAGGCTGCAAAGTATGGCTCAGCATCGTCACCACCGGGGATCGACCGGCTTTCGTTTCTGATCGTCCCGCTCGGCGACATGCTCGTTTTTGGAACGATCTTCGGGGCCGCGATCTATTACCGAAAAAATGCCGCCAATCATAAACGCCTTCTGCTGGTGACTGCGTTCGCGGTTATCCCGGCCGCTGTCGCGCGGCTGCCGGTTGGCCCTCTTGCCGAGCTCGGGCCATTGTGGTTCTTTGGTTTCCCCGATCTCGTTTTGCTTGCGTTGGTGGTGATCGACGCTCGTGCTAATGGCCGGCTCAACCGGGCGTTTGCCTACGCGACTGGCTTTCTTATCATTTCGCATATATTTCGCTTGACGGTGATGGGCAGCGGGCCTTGGATGTCGGTCGCCGCCTGGCTGACCCGCTGACGCATCTAGTATCCCGCTTCTGCCAGAGCTTTCTCGGTCGAAAGCCCTATCTGTTTCCTTAACACGATCGATTCCAGGCGTTCGCGTTCGGTGGTCGAGGTCGGATCTTCCCAGCGTGTCTCGACGGTGACGCCGCCGTGACCTTCGATCCGTGCGGCGAATGCCATCGCCTCTGACCACGTTTGTCCGAATGCCGACTGCCGGTCGCGCACCTTCGCGGTGAATCGTGATTCGGCACGCTGCATCGCTTCGCCTGACGGAAATCCGCGTGTGTGCGGCAGCAGATAGTACATCGGCGTGCCGGTGACGGATGCCATGTCGATGCGGAAACTGTCCTTTACCTTTAGGAACTGATCGAGATTTGCGGTGCCGAAATCGCCGAACCTTGCATTCGGACTTTCGGCGATCCACAGGTGATCGACGCCTGCCTTGAATGGTGCGGCCGGTTCGCCGTCTGTTCCCTTTGTCACCTCGATGCCCGCCGCCCAACGCTGGCGATATGCAGAGTATTCCATCGCGACCAGCATATCGAGCACGGATTTGTTCAGGCCGTCCTGCACCGGTATCGCCGCGTGCAGTTCCGACCGTCCCGCCGCGCCGGTCGCCGCGTTGTTCGCAAAGTGAAAAACGGGAACGATGCCGAACGGGTTGGCGAGCTCCGAGTTTTGTTCACCGCTTGCGGTGTCGCGAAACGGGATCAGGTCGCGTGCTTCTGGCAAGGCGGCGTCGCTCGCGCGGCCGGTGACGTAACGCTCGATCCGGTCGGGAAAGAAAAGGTTCAGGCGCGTCAGCCGATCATGCGTTCGCCAGAACTTTGCTGCACGTATGATCTGCCCGGGCCGCTCGTCGTCGTAGGTGACGGTGCACGCGGCGGCTCGGTGCGGGTAGATCGCGGCACCGCCCGCGGCATCGGGCCAGACCACCACGTATGCGTCACCAGCGATCAACGCTTCGCGGTGAACCTCGGCCGCTCGCAGCTGCATTCGGCTGCGTCGCCAGATCTGCTCGACCGCACGAGTGACTGCTTCAGCCGTTCCGGCGGAACGCTCAAGCGCGTCACCAGTGCGCGTTGCGTCACCAACTTCTGATCGCGAGCAGGCGAATGAAGTGATTCGCAGTTTGTCGCGGATCGCGTCGCAGACGGCGGGGCACAGGTTTAGCGCAAACTCGCGAAACAGCGAGCCGAATGTGGTGGCAAATTTCTCGGTCGCAAACGCGAGATCGTGCGAGCCGTCGTAATAGCGTAGCGGCTTGGCGTAGCGAGCCCCGGCAACGCGGAGCTCGTGTATCGCTTCTTCGATGTATCTGTTCATTATTTCTCCTTAGCGAATGATGGCACCGACCGCGGCACCAATTGCGATGTCGCCGATCCGTTTCCAGATCGAGACGCGTTTCTGTTTTAGCTCGCCGATCAGACGGTCCTGTGCGGCGATCGCGGAATCTTTGGCCGCGATGGTCTCGTTCTTTGCCGCAAGTGCGTGACGCAGTGCATCGGTCTCTGACTTTCGTGCCTCGTTTAGCTCGGTCAGAACGCGTGTCGTCTCCAACTCGGTCGCGAGCCGTGTCTTGAGAGCGGCGTTCTCCAATTCGAGTGCGTCGATCAGCCGGCGTGAAAGCTCAAGCTCTTTTGCGTCACCAGCGGGAATGCCTGAGGGCGTCGCACCAACATTAGTTTGTGCGGCCGCGGTGACGCTGAAGCTCACGGCGAGCAGCATCGGTATCAGCAGACAGTTTCTTAAGTTCTTCATCTTGTTTTTCGGCACGTGCCCGTTGGGCGGCGAGTTCCATCTCGAGCCGGGCGGCCTTCTCCTTATATATGTATGTTTCGGTTTCGAGTTCGCGAGAGCGGCGGTCTGCATCTTGTGCTGCCGTGATCGAACGGGCAGCGTTCGTCTCCAGCCGGACGATGCGAAAGTGCGAGCGGACCGCCGTCACCAACATCGCCGAGGCCAGCACGATCGCTGCCCCGGCTATCAATTTCCATTGCAATGCGGTCATCGCTCCTCCTTTGCGTCACCACGGTCGCGACGGCGATGCAGATGGATCTGCAGCACCACGTCGATGGTCTTACCGGCCGCGAAAAAAAGTATCGGAAGCACGATGGCAGAAACGATGGTGATCAGCGTGCGGGTCTCGACGGCAGCAAAGACCGACGTCACCGCAGATACGTATGCGAGCAAAATGTTCTTGAGGTCGTTCATATTTCTTGTTCCCCCAGTTTGAGGATGTTCAGTTCGCGAAGCCGGCCTAGCGTGATCTGCCGGTAGAGATACATCAGCGTGAGTGCCGCGGCGACGCCGGCCGCAAAGAACCAGACCTCGGCGGGCAGGCCGGCCGCAAAACCGATCAGCGCCCACGCGGTCTGAAACAGCGTCCCCACCACGGCGGTCCAAAGCGATTTCGCACGATCGGTGCGCGTCACCACGGCCATTGCCATTCGGTCGATGCGGTCGAAGGTATCGACTGCTCGGCCTATACGCGATTCGACATCGTTGAGCGTCACCACGTTTTTCTGCGGCACCGCATTCGGCCGCGGGTGGCCGACCCGTGCGAAAGACAGCGGCCGCGTCACCACGGAATCTTGCGTCACCGCTTTTGCGTCACCACCCAAAAGCTCGGGCGTGAGCCATACGCCGTGAGCGACCAGCGGGAGTTCGAGCTCCCAGCGGCCTGCCTGTATCTGATCAAGGAAGAACCGCGTGCGATAGCGTGTGGAACGAAGCCGCGGGATCGATGCGAGCCAGCCGTCGCGCGTTCGGACGTAGGACGTGATCCACGCCTTTTCAAATTCGAGCGGTGACGCATAATGTCGGCGGTCGAGGCGAACTCGGTCGCGGATCGCTTCATAGCTGCCATGCGTCAGCGAATCGTAAATGACCGCAAGCGAGAGCGGCAGTACGAATCCGGAACCCGCACACGCGTCGATCGCCGGCTGCAGATACAGCTCTTCGGCGATGTGGTCCTGTGCGGCCCGCATTTCGCCGGTGACGGCAGCCGCACGCAGGGCGTTGCGAAACTGAACGTCTGATGCGAGGCGGCGATAGGCGAGCGGTGACCTTTCGCGGAGCAGTGCGTACCGCTCGATGATCACGCGGCGTCCGACCACGCCGCCACGCCGCAGATATTCATCAATGACCGCACGGAGCGAACCCGAGCGGTGCGTGAACTGACTGATGCCGTAGGAAACACCTGCTCCATCGGCCAGCACGGCAAACGCGGCGTAATCGCCGAGCGGTTTACCAGTCTCAAAAGTGCGGACGATCGCCCGCACCCTGCGTTTTATTTGTTCATCGAAAATTCTATTCATATTTTGTTTCATCCGTGAAATTTTGTCTTGCGATGGATACATATGTTTGTTAGTATCCAACGTATGGACAAGACGATCCAAGTAGATCAGGCCATTGGGCAATGGGAACGCCGCCCGGTCAGTTCGAGAATAAATGGCAGTGGAGAGCAAAAACTATCGTGAAATGCGAGAGATGAGCGATATGCATAAATTGCACGCTTTGCACGATATGCAAGCTTTCGGGCCTAAATGTTGAAATGAGGAGATATAACGGATGTTAGACAAGAAAATACGAACCAGGATCAGGCTCGGCGAGGTCGAACGCCTGATACGCAAGCACAGGATCATCGTTCCGCCGCCTGCGAGAAACACGCTGATAAAGATGTGCGAGGAAGGAATATTTGAGACCGCGGGCCGCTCCGCGACGCGCCACGGCTGGCTGGTCTATGAGGATTCGTTCTGGAAATGGGCGGAGAACCCGCGGTGAACCTTGCAGATCGCGCAAGTCATGCATATCGCGCAGATCGCGCAATTTACCGTACCGGTGTGCGCCGTGTCTCGGCTAATCTCGCCGCTGTATGACAGAGCAAAAACAAGACGACGCAGGGCAGACGGCCGAAACGCCGCCACCGCCCGAAAGCAGTGCCGGGCTCGATGAGCTCCGGCGTGAGAACGAGGAATTAAAGGCCGCCGCGAGGCTACGCGGAGCACGCGAATCGATGAAGAGGGAGCTCGAGCGTGCCGGTGCACGCTCACCCGAGCTGCTATTTGAAGTGGTGACCGGCGAGCTGGAATTTGGCAGCGAAGGAGAACTGATAAACGCCGCGGCGCTCGCCGCAAAGCTTAGGGCGAAATTCCCCGAGCAGTTTCGGGTCCAGAGGCCGACCGCGTCGATCGACGCCGGAGCGGGATCAGGTGCACGCCACCGCCAGCTGACCGCTGACATGCTTTCGCGAATGAAACCGTCAGAGATCGCGAAGCTTGATTGGGCAGAGGTCAGGGCGGTGCTGGCCGGCGAACAGTAACTAGGAAATTCAACTAAGAACTAAAGAGGAAACAGCAAAAAGAAAATGGCATTAAGTTTTATACCTACGGTTTGGGCAGCACGGCTGCTCACGGCATTGGAAAAGACCCTGGTCTATGGCCAGGAGCGCGTGGTCAATCGCGACTACGAGGGCGACATCAGCTCAAAAGGGAACACGGTAAAGATCGCGTCGATCGGCGACATCACGGTCGGCGATTACATCAAGAATACCGACGTCAATGAGCCTGCGACGCTCAGCGACACGACGCTGACGCTGCTGATCGATCAGCAGAAATACTTCAACTTTTACGTCGACAGCATCGACCGTGCGCAGCAAAACGTAAACGTGCTGGACGAGGCGATGCGGCGTGCGGCGTGGCAGCTTCGCGATCACGCGGACACATTTCTCGCTGACGTAATGGCAGACGCGGTGACGTCCGGCAACATCATCGGCGACGGTACACCGATCGTCCCGACAAAGGACGACGCGTATGAGCACCTCGTCGATCTGAGCGTGATGCTCGATGAATCGGACACGCCGATCGAAGGGCGTTTCGTCATCGTGCCGGCGTGGTTTCACGGCCTGCTGCTGAAGGACGAGCGATTCATCAAGGCAGGTACGCCGCGTTCGAACGATGCCCTCAGGAACGGCGAGGTCGGCGAGGCTGCGGGCTTTGCGATCCTGAAATCGAACAACGTTCCGAACACGGCCGGTGCCGCCTTCAAGCTGATCGCGGGACACGCAACGGCGACGTCGTACGTCGAGCAGGTGCTGGACGTTCAGACCTACAAGCCTGAGAAACGCTTTGGCGATGCGGTCAAGGGCCTTCACGTTTACGGGGCAAAGGTCGTCAGGCCGACGTCGCTCGCGATGATCGTGGCGGATAAAGAGTAGTTAATGGTGAGTGGTGAACGGTGAACGGTGAGTGGTCGCTGTTCACCGTTCGCTGATGGAACTGCATTGTGGAAAAAGTACATCGAGAAAAATTAGGAAGGAAAAGAAATGACACCGATAAAAAAATTGAAATTGATGGCGGCGTGGGAAGCGACTCCCGTATTGACTGAGACCGAGGTCGAGGCCCTGCTGGACGCGGCGGCCGTGGCCGATGAAAACGGCAGTTCGCCGCAGACCGATACGTGGGTGCCGACCTACGACCTGAACCGCGCGGCCGCGACCGCCTGGCTGATCAAGGCCGCGAGGGCGTCTGACCTAACAGCGGTCGACCCGCCGGAATCCGGCATCGTGACCTCGCGGGTGTTTGAGAACTGTCTCAAGATGTCGCGGGTTTACACCGCGAAAGCAACGGCGTCGGTCAGGGTTTAGACCGATCGGATAAAAGCAAAGGGCCGCGACCATAACTGATCGCGGCCCTTTTTTGCTTGTGGGGGGAAATTAGTTCGTTGCGGCTTTCTGGCCGCTGTGGGTGCCCTCGGCAAATTCTTCGATCATCTTTTTATTGAAAGCGGGAATGTCTTCGGGCTTTCGGCTCGAGACCAGTCCCTGATCGACTATCACTTCTTCATCTGACCAATCCGCACCGGCATTGATCAGGTCCTGTTTAACTGACGGCCACGAGGTGATCTTGCGGCCCTTGACGACGCCGGCGTCGATCAGCGGCCACGGCCCGTGACAGATGACGGCGACCGGTTTTCCGGCGTCAAAGAACGACTTGATAAAGCTTACCGCCGTGTCGTTCATACGCAGCTGGTCGGGATTTGCCACGCCGCCGGGCAGCAAAAGCGCGTCAAAATCCGCGGCGTTCGCATCGTTGAGTTTTACATCGACGGGGAATTTATCGCCCTTATCGAAGTGGTTCCAGCCCTCGACCTCGCCATCTACGGGCGAGACGATCTGTGCGGTCGCGCCTTCCTGTTCGAGAGCCTTTCGCGGGTCGGTGAGCTCTATCTGCTCGAAACCGTCGGCTACCAATATCGCTACCTTCTTATTATTTAATTTTCCCATAATTGTTCTTACTGCCTCCGAAATGTCGTGTATCGAAATATTGCATTTGTGGGCCGGAATAATTAATAGTGGCAAGAAACGTGCCGTATTTACGCGGGCCGCAGGAATGGTATGTATCTTGCAGAGTTCGACGGTGACGAACAAAGGGTGGGTTTTATTATGAATTTAGATCACGAAACATTAGCAGCGATCACGCTTAATCAGCAGGAACCGGAGCACACGCCTGATCCGCATAACCCGGACATCTCGCCTGATCCCAAGCCGTATCCGGTGAGCGATCCGCCGGTGCCGGATTCTGAGCCGGTCATCGACCCGAGCCCGGAGCCGTTCCCGACGCCTCCGGAACCGATACCGACATTTCCGCCGGACGTAGTGTTTCAGACGAACACGATCCGGTAGCTAATTTCTGAATTTCTGAGTGACCATCAGGCCGTGTCGGCCGCCGCGGACTATCCCGATACCGACGCGGCCGAACTGCGGGCGGAGTATGTTCGCACGATGGCCGGGCGAATTCATCAACCCGGTATGTGCGATCTGCAGGGTCGGTGCGAGAGCTAGGTTTTCGCCCGCGGTACGGAATCGGACGTCCATATCACGCATGCGGTCGAAGGGATCTTTGCCGTCGGGCGTGACATGCGAAAAGTATCGCCGCTCAAACATATCGACGGAATGCTTTATCGCAACCTCACGCATTTCGGGGTCGGGCTCCAGGGCGTTCAGGCCGCGTGATGTGCGTTCCTGATTGATCAGGTCAAGCATTTCAGCCTCGAGCGACGGCATCGGCTGCATCTCGGTGACGGTGAACGGCAGCTCGACGATTTCGGTGGTGCCGGGCTCTACGGTCGTCAGCCGGTTGAGGGAACGTCGCACGGCGGG
The DNA here is from genome assembly GCA_023389035.1 of Acidobacteriota bacterium. Taxonomy (GTDB): domain Bacteria; phylum Acidobacteriota; class Blastocatellia; order Pyrinomonadales; family Pyrinomonadaceae; genus OLB17. Next base: position 45,516 of record JAEWFC010000010.1, on the reverse strand, counting down.
GTCGAAGACCGGGACCAATGCGGCCTCGAGATCTTCCGTCTGTTCGGCGAGCCGGTTGGCTAGAATGCTTTCGCGGGCAGCTTCGCTGATGCCGTCCGAGAGGGGCATCGCAAAGAGCAAGGCAGCAAGTATCGCGGCCAGGATCACGCCGCTTACGATCCCGGGAATAATGCCTAAGGCCCTGACCCAGTTGCGTTCGTGGATATCTTTCGGGAGGCGCTCGGTCGCTTTTGCCTCGATCATTCGCAAAACGAGGCTGACCGCGAAAAGAATAATTATGAACGCCAGCGGATTTCGCCAGATGTCCTCAAGCGTGGTCACAGCGGTCAGTGCCGACGACAGAGGCTGATAAAAGACGAGAGCCAAGAACCAGCTGCCGATCCAGCGAAGCAGATCAAAAAATCCCATGATCACGCCGCGCCGCCAGCCGCCGACGGCCGACAGCACAACCACCAACACCAGCAACAGATCTATCCAGTTAAAGCTCACTTACACAATATGATGCAGCAACCCCAACCGAAGTTTGGCAAAACCGCATGTGCATACCGGCAGCTTTGGCCGATCGGCAGATCGATCTGGAGTGCATGGGCAGAAGGCCGCTCGACGCTACCGCTATTTTGTCGGCGATGGCTGAGCTTTGACGGCGGGCATATCGATCTTTAAGCTCGGGGCCGCTTCAAGCTCGTCGGAGATCGAAGCGAATCCGCTATCTTTCGGACCTTTTCTTATGGTGTAATTTTCTCCCTTGAAGTAGCTGCCGTCCTCGGCGAACGTGTACTTGATCTCCGTGTAGTACGAGCCGACGCCTCCTTCAAGCGTGAAATCGCGGACGTGCTTGTGCAGGTATATTTTTACCGGCTTTCCATTCACGGTGGAAGTGCCCATAAACTTGAATACGTCGCTGCGAGAAAAGACCTTTTCCGACCCGGAGCGTTCGCCCGGCACGGTGACGTACTTGAAACCCTGGATCGGCGAGACCGGCCGGCCTGAGGGTTTCCACAGTCCGGTGGCTTCATCGAGAGCGATGTAGTCCCACCCGGCCTTGCCGACGGCCGGACGTGCTATGGTGACGCTCTTTGTGGTGGAACCGTTCTCACTGAGTTGGAAGGTTTCGCGGAGCGTCAGGCCGGGACCGACGGCGGTTTCGCGCAATTCGACCGCGTGGCTGATCGATGCGGCGTCGCCGTCGAAACCTTTTCTGCCTTCCTTGCGAGTTCGGCGTGAGCGATTCTCCGTAACCCGCAATGCATTGCTATAAGCGGTCTTCCAGGCGTCGTCGAACTCTTTTTGTGTGATTGTCTTTTCTTGTGCCGGTGTGATGGCCAATCCCAAAAGGATGAGCGCCGTGAGAATGAACAGTTTCATATGTGTCGATAAACAAATGCTAGTGATCTGACCTGTCGGGCTGCGCGCAAAGGCGGCACGTGTGCTATCGATCGAACGAGAACTAGCCGCATTACTTGCAGCGGCGGACTCGGGAACCTCTCATTTTGTGTGAATGTTCGCAAGCGATGGGGCCCGCGATCTCTGAAGTCTCGGGGAGTTTGGCTTATATTAGATGTAATGGCTGAAATTGTAAATATCATCGGCGGCGGCTTGGCTGGGGTTGAGGCGGCTTGGCAGGCCGCGGAGTTGGGTGCGAAGGTGCGGCTTTACGAGATGCGGCCGGTGCAGCAGACGCCGGCACACCGTACGGACAAGCTCGCGGAGATAGTGTGTTCGAATTCGCTCAAGACCGACGAGCCCGGTTCGGCTCCTTATCTATTGAAAGAGGAGCTCCGTCGCGGTGGTTCGATGGTGATGGAGGTCGCCGAGGCGACGCGTGTGCCAGCCGGAGCGGCCCTGTCGGTCGATCGGATTAAGTTCGCCGAGATGATCACCGAACGGGTCGAGGCACATCCGAATATTGAGGTCGTGCGGGAAGAGGTAACCGCAATTGCGGATCGCGCATCGCGATCGGATAGTGCAAGCCCGACCATTATCGCGACCGGTCCATTAACGAGCGAGGCTTTGACGGCCGAGATCATGCGTTTCACGGGTGACGACCAGCTTTATTTTTACGATGCGATCGCTCCGATCGTGGCGGCGGATTCGATCGATATGTCGATCGCGTTCAAGGCGGCGCGTTATGACAAGGGCGGTGCGGATTACATCAATTGCCCGATGGACCGCGAGCAATACGAAAGGTTCATCGCCGAGCTGCTTGAGGCAAAGTCGGTCCCGCTCAAACGTTTTGAGGAAACGCATTGGTTTGAAAGCTGTCTGCCGATCGAGGAGATCGCACGCCGCGGGCCCGAGACCTTGCGGTTCGGGCCGATGAAGCCAAAGGGTTTGCGGCATCCGAAGACCGGCGAAGAGCCGTACGCCTGCGTGCAGCTGCGGCAGGAAAATCTAATGGCCGATGCGTATGGAATGGTCGGCTTTCAAAATCATCTGCGGTACGGCGAGCAGGCCCGCGTGCTGCGGCTCATCCCAGGGCTGGAGAACGCGGAGTTCTTACAGTTCGGCCAGATCCATCGCAACACGTTCATCAATTCGCCCGAGATCTTGGACGAAACGCTTGCGACGAAAAAAGACCCGCGGCTTTTCTTCGCGGGCCAGATCACGGGCGTCGAGGGCTATGTGGAATCGGTCGCGACCGGTTGGTTGGCGGGGATAAATGCGGCAAGGCTGTCGAACGGCCAACCGATGATCACGGCCCCGCAGACGTCAGCGATAGGAGCGCTTTGCCGATATGTATCGAACGTCGAGACAAAGAACTTTCAGCCGGTGAATATCACGTTCGGTCTGCTCGAACCGCTGCCCGTCGAGCTCCGGAAAAAATACCGCAACAAACGCGAACGGCATATGGTGCAGGTCGCGCGGGCGTTGAATGACTGGGACGAGTGGCAAGGAACACAATTTCAACGCAAAGTCACGAAGGTGCAAAGCCGCGAAGGGTAAGAATATGGCACTGTTTCATCCCGCAGACCTGGACCTAGTAGGGTGGCTCTTCCTCGGGCTGATCTTTTTAGTGATGATTGTCCTGGCGATCGCACTTGTAGTGGGATTCGTGTACCTTTTGTATTTCCTTGCAAAGAAGAACGGCGAACGAATCAACCGGAAGAAGGAGCTTCGGAACTACAAGGGTGCCTTGATCACTTTGGACACTGATCGTGGACGTTGAATCGATCATCATTATATCTGCGATCTTTGTTGTCGCGATGCTCTATTCCTCGGTCGGGCATGGCGGGGCTTCGGGGTATTTGGCGGTGATGGCGTTCGTGGCGGTGGCTCCTGAGGTTACGCGGCCGACGGCACTGACGCTGAATCTGTTCGTCTCGGCGATCGCGACGGTGCAGTATTACCGGGCCGGACATTTTTCGTGGCGGTTATTCTTGCCGTTCGCCGCGGCGTCGATCCCGATGGCTTTTGTCGGCGGGATGATCGAGCTGCCGACCAATATCTATAAGATCTTGCTTGGAGTGGTTCTGATCGTGGCGGCCGGACGGCTCGCGATCGAGCTTTCGGGGGACGATCGGGAAACAAAACCGCCGCTCGCAGTTTCGGTCTTGATCGGTGTGGTGATCGGGTTGCTTTCGGGGCTTGTCGGGGTCGGCGGTGGTATATTTCTGACGCCGATATTGCTGCTGATGCATTGGTCGGGTGCCAAGACCGCGGCCGGCGTGTCGGCTTTATTCATCTTTGTAAATTCCGCGGCAGGACTGATCGGCGGACGCGGGCAGCTTTCGGCTTTGCCGGACAACGTCTGGACCTGGGTCGCGGCGGCGATCGCCGGAGGCATCGTCGGTTCGACGCTCGGTGCAAAGCGGTTCGATTCTCTAACGCTCAGACGCCTTCTCGCTGCGGTCTTGATAGTCGCAGGAGTTAAACTCATACTGGTCTGACACAGCTCTCCTCAAGCAACGTTTTTCTACAGTCGGTCAACAAACAAGCGGGAAAATAGCTTATCCTTACACCGGTGCCCATACGCCTATTCATATTACTGGCAGCGACAATTGCTGTATCAAACGGGATCGCCGCCGCACAGTCGGGCCGCGTGAAGCCGAATGAGACGCCGACGCCGCGCCCGACCGCGACGCCGCGAGCGGGCTCGTACGTGCCCACAAGCGAACGCCCGCGGCTGATCGATGGCGTGCCGGAAGCGACGCCGACGCCGGCGAACAGCGAGGGAGACGTGATCACGGTCGATTCGACACTGGTGCCGATACCGGTCTCGGTGCTCGATGCTTCGGGCAGGCCGGTCGCGAACCTGCGGCTCGCGGATTTTACTCTGACAGTTGACGGCAAAGCGGTTGAGATCGGCGGCATTTCTCGATCCGAGACGCCGATACGACTCGCGATGCTGTTTGATAATTCGGGCAGCGTGCTGATCGCACGGGAATTTGAAAAACGCGCGGCGATAAAGTTTTTCCGCGACGTGCTTCGGCCGCATAAGGACCTTGCGGCACTTTTCAGCGTGTCTACGGTTACTCGGCTCGAACAGCGGTTCACGAGCAACGTCGCCTCGCTGACGAGTGCGATCGAGATGTTTGCACCGCCGACCGGAGCGACCGCTCTGCTCGACGGTATCGAGATGGCTGCTGACTACCTTTCCGAAGCCGAAGGCCGCCGCGTGATCGTGATAGTGTCCGATGGCGACGACACAAAGACCGACACCACATTTGAGAATGCCGTTCGTGCGGCACAAATGAAAAACTGTCAGGTTTATGTTGTTAAGACGACAGAGTTTGAGAATTTTATCCGCACGAATTCGCGCCGCGGCAACGCCAACACCCGACAGCTGATCGCAGAACGCCGCATGATCCACCTTGCACGCCAGACCGGCGGTGCTGTCTATTCGCCGATCGATGAACGCGAGCTCGACAACGCTTTCCGCCAGATCTCAGCCGAACTTTCACAGCAATATATCCTAAGCTATTATCCGGACGACGACGCGGGCAAACGCGGCAAGTTTCGCGAGCTGGACGTAACGGTGAAAGCCAAGCCCGACCTCACGATCAGAACGCGAAGAGGTTATTATGTTTTGAGATAGCCGCGGCCGCGTATGCTTAACGAATCACTCGTTCAATTTCAGCAGCACCTAAAATACGAGCGGAACATGAGCCCGCATACGCAGCGGAACTATCTTTCGGACCTGGAACAGTTTCGGGATTTTCTTTTCTCGATCGAAAAGCGTGACGATCATCCTGTCGCTGAGATCGACCGGTTGACGATACGCGAGTGGATGGCGGAGCTGCATTCGGCAAACCGGTCAAAGGCGTCGATCGCGCGAAAGCTGGCGAGCTTGCGGACCTTCTTTCAATTCCTGATCCGCGAAGGAAAGCTGGAGTCGAATCCTGCCAAAATGGTCGCGACGCCGCGTATCGAGCGGAAGCTGCCGAATCACCTTTCAATGGAAGACGCCGTCCGCCTGATCGAGCTGCCGGACCTGAACACCGATCTCGGCAGACGCGACCGTGCGATCCTGGAATTTCTATACGCGACCGGCATACGTGTAAGTGAGTTGGTCGGGATAAATTTATCTGATATAGACTTTCGCGAGCGTATGGTCCGCGTGATGGGAAAGCGAAAACGCGAGCGGATCGTGCCGTTTCACGAGCATGCACTGCAGGCATTGGTACTGTATCTGGAGACGTCGCGGCCGATGTTCTTGGCGGAATGTCCCGAGACGGACCGCGACCCAAACGCCGTTTTCCTGCACCGCCGTGGCGGCCGCATCACGACCCGCAGCGTCGGTCGAATGCTGGATAAATATATCAGGCAGTGCGCGGATATACACAGTATCTCGCCGCACAGCTTGCGGCATTCTTTCGCTACGCACCTTCTGGATCAGGGTGCCGACCTTCGCGATATCCAGGAATTGCTCGGCCACGTGCGGCTTTCGACGACGCAGATCTACACGCAGGTCTCGATGGAAAAGATGATCGAGGTGTACGATAAAGCACATCCGAAGGCTTAAAGCGGTCACCCTTGAAATTTCGAAGAATTGCACCACTATCTGGAGGCTAAATGAAGATACTTCTGAATCTATTGCTTATTGGTCTGCTCACGGCATCGGCCGTACAAGCACAGCAGTCGGTCGAGGGGTTGCCGACTGTTACGGTTAAGGGAACAGCTGAGGTCTTTGTTGTTCCGGACGAGGTCACGTTCGCGGCCAAGGTCGAAAAGACAGCGAAGACGCTGGCGGCGGCTAAGGTCGCTCACGATACAGCAATGGCAAAACTGCTCGCGACGGCGAGGCGCTTCGTCACGGATGAAAAGGACATAAAGACGGACTTTCTTTCCGTCGCAGAACATTACAGGCGCGTCCGATCGGAGACCAGCCCGAGCGACTACACGAACGTGTTTGACGGTTACAAGGTCTCGCGTTCGATTACGATAAAATTACGCGATGTTTCGAAATTTGAAGAGGCTCTGTCGGCTCTGATCGAAGCGGACGTGTCGGACATCGGCAAGGTCACGTTCGGCACGTCGGAGTTGCGAAAGCACAAGGATGAAGCACGTGCCAACGCCATTGCCGCCGCGAGGGAAAAGGCGACGGCTCTCGCCGCGCGCATCGGGCAAACTATAGGCAAAGCCGTAAGCATCGAGGAAGAGAACGTCGACGGCTATCGCAGCCCGTATGCCAATACAACAAGCAATAGTTTCTCGATGAGCGATGATGAGGGTGACGAGGACGTTTCAGCCGTTGGGACCATCAGCGTTAAAGCCCAGGTCGAGGTATCATTTATATTGAACTAAGAAAGACAACCCAACGGCTATGAAAATTCTCACCATTTTTCTAGTAACGATCGCGATGGCGGCTGCAGCCATTGCACAGACAAAGCCGGTCGCTCATAAGTTTGACGAGTTCAGCCGCGAGGGTTTCGCTACGGAAGACACCTGGTTTGCTCTGCGTAAGCAGCGGGCCGAGCGTCTTGAAAAACGTATGCGGCTCGAGCGTGGAAAGCGGATGGTCGTCATCGGCTATCGCGGCCGCGTGCAGACCGTTGACGCGGAGGACGGCGAGGGTCTGGCGAAACGTTTTCGCTGGCTGATCGGGTTTGATGTTGTCAGCGATGAAAACACCGTGATCATCGACGGAGGCGTCAGAGAACACGCAACGATCGAGATCTGGATCGCGCCTAAAGGTGCGGGTATTCCCGAGGCAACACCGTCCTTTGTCCGCGCGGAAAGCGTCGATTGCCCGGCCGTCGAGATTCGTTCGGGTTCATACGACAGCGTGGCTGACACTTTGAAGTTCAGCGTCGATCAGCAGACATCAAAGCTCGGCCAGCTAAATTGGACGGTGCTTGGCGGCGACATCGTCGAACGCGAGCCCGGCGAGATAACGGTCCAGTCGAATAAGGGTGCAGGTTCGCGGGCCATCGCTTATCTTGAGATACCGGCAATTCCACAGCCATGTCAGAACCGGTTCTCACGAGCTGCGACATTTCGTTACGAGCCGCAGCTGATCGATAGCTTTGGACGCATTCCCAACGGCGATCTGCGGGGTAGGCTCGACGTTTATCTCTCCGAACTTTCAAACAACCCTGCGTCGATAGGTATGATCCACATCTACGGAAGCCGCAGCGGAGGCGCTCGCGAGGCTGCGTCCTTTGAGCGTTTTGTCCTAAATCACATGCGTTTTCGACGATTTGAAGCGTCACGGATCACGATCGTGAACGCGGGGTACCGCGAAGAGATGCGGCGTGATCTCTTTATAGTTCATCCGGGTGCCGAGATGCCGACACCGGAACCGACCGTCGATAAGCGATTTACGGGAACGGCCGCCGGCCGCTGAGCGTATCGGATTCTGCTGAGAGTACAATCAAAAAAATGAAAAAACAGATCGTCGTATTTCTTACATTGATCGCTTTCGCGGCTGCGGGCATTGCGCAGGAGCGGATGCTGACGCTCGACAACATCTTCGGCACGGACGCGTCGCAGCGGGTCGCATTCGGCGGCAGCCCGTCACGGCTTGTGTGGTCGGCGGACGGCCGTTCGTTCAAGCAGATCGAGGGCGAACAGCTCAAACGCGTCGACGCGGTCACGGGCAAATCGCAGCCGTTTTACGACACGCAGCGGTTCGTCAACGCGCTCGCGACCGTCGCAGGCATCGGTGCACGCGATGCGTTTCGAATGGCGAATTCGCTCGCGTTAAAGTTCAATTCGAGCGAAACCGCGATCCTGCTGAATCACGGAAACGATCTGTGGCATTACGACATCGCGGCCGGCATGCTCAAACGACTGACGAATACCGTCGAAGAGGAGCTTGAAGCCGACTACAGCCCTGACGGCCGCTGGGTCAGTTTTGTACGCGGCAATGACCTCTATACGGTCGACGTCGCGAAGGGCGATACGAAACGGTTGACGACCGACGGCAGCACGAGCGTGCATAATGGCGTGCTGGTCTGGGTCTACGAGGAAGAGCTTTACGGCCGCGGAAACACACGCGGTTATTGGTGGTCGCCTGATTCAACACACATCGCTTTCCTCCGGCTAGACGATGCACGAGTGCCGCGATTCGTCATCACGAACGACGCCGGGCAGCCGCAGATCGTCGAAGATACAAAGTACCCCAAGGCGGGTGACCCGAACCCGACGGTCCGTCTCGGCATTGCCGATGTCACGCGTTCTCCGATCATTCCAAGTCCTGCACGCATCCCGGTGATCGGCGACCGTCTGCCGGGAGCCGTGCAGCGGCTTGGCGACTCGGTGGTGTTCGCGAATCTCGACACCTATAAAGATCGTGACATCCTGATCGCTCGTGTCGCATGGACGCCGGACAGCGAGCAGGTGCTGTTTCAAACGCTCGATCGCGAGCAGACATTCAACGATCTGAATTCTGCAGCTCGCGACGGCCGTGTCAAAAAGCTCTTCACTGAAACGACCGCGGCGTGGGTCGAGGTCTACGACAACCCGCATTTCGCCGGACGCCCGGAGGACAGCCGCTCGATGATGGTCTGGGAATCGGCCCGCGACGGCTGGCGTCACCTTTATCTCTACGACACCGACGGGCGCCTTGTCCGCCGGCTGACGGATGGCAAATGGGAAGTCCGGAACGTTCACGGCGTCGATACGCAGAACGGCTGGGTCTATTTCTCCGGCACGCGTGACAGCCACATTGAGGAAAATCAGTATCGCGTCTCCCTTCGCGGCGGGCCGGTCGAGCGGCTGACACGAGGCGAGGGAAATCATTCGGCAACGTTCAATTCGACCTTTACACATTTCGTCGGCGGTTGGAGCGACATCCGGACGCCGCACCAGCAGACGCTCTACAAGGCTGACGGCTCGCTGGAGCGGATCATCAATGAGAACGTCGTCGCGGTGCTGGATGAATTTAAGCTATCGCGGCCGGAATTCATGAAGGTTAAGACGCGTGACGGATTCGAGATGGAGGCCGTCATGATCAAGCCGCCCGATTTCGATCCCGCCAAGAAATATCCGGTTCTGCAATACACCTACGCCGGGCCGCACGCTCCGCAGGTGCGAAACGCCTGGACGGGCAACCGCTATCTCTGGCATCAGATGCTTGCTCAAAAAGGCTACATCATATGGATGTGCGACAACCGCACGGCGAGCGGCAAGGGCGAGGAATCGACCTGGCCCGTTTACAAGCAGATGGGCGTGCTGGAGCTCCGCGACATCGAGGACGGCGTGAATTATCTCAAGTCGCTCGAATATGTCGACGCCGACCGCATCGGGATCTGGGGCTGGAGCTACGGCGGCTATATGACGAGCTATGCATTGACGCACAGCAAGCTTTTCAAGATGGGCATCGCCGGCGGATCGGTCACCGATTGGGCTCTTTACGATTCCATTTACACGGAACGTTTTATGCTCAAACCCGAGAACAACCGTGCCGGCTACGAACGCACTTCCGTTCTCACGGCCGCAAAGGATCTGCACGGAAAGCTGCTGCTGATCCACGGAATGATGGATAACAACGTCCACCAGCAAAACACCATCCGCTTTGCCAACGAGCTGCAAAAGCACGGCAAGCAGTTCGAGATGATGCTCTACCCGACACAGCGTCACGGCGTGGTGAACCCCCAACAGGTACGGCACATGTACGAGCTGATGACGAATTTCATCGAACGGAATTTGTAAAACGTAAGTGGAACGGCTGCATTTAAACGCAGCCGTTCCCGAAAGTTTCCCGCAAAAGCAACCATTACGAAAACTCATTGCATCACAGGCGGTAAGTTCAACAGTTGTCGCAGATTGAACCGCCGCGGGCACCACCGCCTGCGGCAATCAAAGCAAAAAATTCGAGGTGTGTCCTATGCGATCGACCCTAATCGCCGCAGTATTCGTCTGCCTTTTCTCAGTCCTTTCCACCGCCGCACAGCGTGTGCATGAAAAGGCTTCGGAAGTGATCTTCCGCGGCAACGAGGCGATCGTGCGGCTGGCGGTCACCGGCGACACGCCGCAGCGAAACGTCGCGGCTCGCGTCAGCCTGATCGACCCGAATGGATTGGAACGCTCGTCAGGAAATATCCCGGCCGCAACCATCGGCACAAGCCGCCAGATGCTCGAGTTCCGCCTGCCGATCACTGCCCTTTCCGATCAGCAGAACGAAGACCTCGCATGGTATCGGCTCACGTACCGCGTCGGCGATACCGTCGGTATCGCGTCAGTTTCGCAGCTTGCACGCGAGCTCTTCGAGCTGCGAATTCTTGCAGCGTCGAACGTGATGACCGGAATGGGCTACCGCATTCGCGTCAGGGCGCTAAATCCGTTTACCGAAGCCCCGTCGGCAGGTGTAGAGGTAGCTGCCGAGCTTGAGCTTGATGCTCGCGAAGGTACCGGGCCGGCGCACGTTTATCGAGGATCGGGAATTACTGACCGCGATGGTTTTGCGGCGATCAACTTCGATATCCCGGCTGAGGTGGTGCTCGCCGGTGACGGGACGATAACAGTTTCGGGGGTACGGAATGGATTGCGTCGTGAAGCGTCCGACGAATTGGAAGCGGTCGAAAATGATCTCGACTTCCTGATGATGACGGATAAGCCGATCTATCAGCCCGAACAAACCCTGAACATCCGAGGCATTCTATTCAAGGGCTCTGCTTCAAAAACGGTACTGGCGAATGAAGAGATAGAGTTCCGCATCGAGGATGAAGATGACACGTTGCTGTTTCGCGAACGCGTTCATACTTCAGGGTTTGGCGTCGCGGCAATTTCGTGGAGTATACCTTCAAATGCAAAGCTTGGTGAATATACGATTATCGTACGTGATTCCCGCGGCGACAACCTCGGAGTGAACCGCATCAAGGTCTCCCGGTACGACCTACCGAATTTTTCAGTGACTACGAAAAGCTCGAAGCCTTATTATCTGCCCGCTGATCGGTTCGCCGAGGTCGAAGTTCGTGCTGATTATCTTTTCGGAAAGCCCGTCACAAAAGGAAAAGTTCGCGTTGTCGAAGAGACTAGTCGCGAATGGAATTGGAAGGAGCAGAAGTACGACATAGACGAGGGCCAGGTGCGCGAGGGCGTACTCGATCGCAGCGGGAAGTTCGTCGCACGGCTGGATCTTTCAGACGCTCATGATGAGATCGAGGACGAAGACACTTATCGTCAATTTCACGATGTCAGTTTTGCCGCCTACCTCACCGACGCAACGACCAATAAGACCGAGCAGCGGCGTTTCGACATTCGTGTCACCCGAGAGCCGATCCATGTCTATATGGTCGATGAGATCGATGACCAGCACCCGGATCTGCCGTTTACGGCATATATCTCGACCTTTTATGCCGACGGAACGCCTGCCGAATGCGATGTAGAGATAAAGGCGAGCGAGGACGACGAAGAGAAATACAAGACGATCGCACGCATACCGACGAATAAGTTCGGAGCGGGCAAGTTTGTCGGCGAGCGGCCAAAGATCGGCGAACCGGACGATGACCTCGATCTCCGGCTCATCGCCCGCGACCGCTCGGGCCGTCGGGGAACGCGGGATGTCGAAGATGCATCTTTCGATCCGGACGAGCACGCGCTACAGGTGACGACCGATCGTGCGATCTATAGGCCCGGCGAGACAATGATGGTCGATGTGGTCTCGACGGTTAAAAGCGGACTGGTCTATATAGACGTCGTGAACAATTGGTCCGTCATTGATTCACTCTCGCTGCGGCTCGAGGATGGCCGCGGAAGCCTGTCGATCCCGTACCGTGAAGTTTACAAGGGGCAGATGACGGTCGCCGCATTTATCGAAGATCCCGAAGATGACGATGACCTGATCGTCGGAACACGCGGCGTTATCTTTCCCGCGATGCAGGGCATCGCAGTCGAGACCACGTTTGATAAGGCCATCTATAAACCGAACGAGGAAGGTACGGTCAAGTTCGGCGTGATCGACGCGGTCGGCCAGGCGATCGAGAGTGCGCTCGGCATCGTGATGCTTGATAAGGCTGTCGAAGAGCGTGCACGGACGGATGCGGAGTTTGGTTCGATGTTCCAAGGTCTCGGCGGTTGGCTTGGCTATGGCGGGTCATTCGGCTCGACCAACGTTAAGGACCTGAATGATCTTGACATGACCAAGCCGATCTCGGATGAGCTGCAGCTTGTCGGCGAGATAATCCTGCACAACGCGTACTACAACCCGAATCTTTTTCACAGCAAGCGTTATCACGACCAGGGTTACTCAATGTATGGCACGGTCATCTCAGCACAGTTCGTTGTATTTCATAACGCCCTGACCGACGCGTATCGCGAACACAACTTTTTGCACCCGACCGATGATGCGAGCCTCCGTCAGATATTCGGCCTTTACGGATTGGATCTCGCTGAGCTTCGCGATCCGTGGGGAGTGCCTTACCGAACGGCGTTCGGGATCGATCGTGCGGAACGCAAAGTGTTGATCTGGTCGAACGGGCCAGATAAAGAGCCCGATACAAAAGATGATTTCATCGTGCTGAACCGGTCATTCGGATATTTTGTCCCGATCTCGCACAAACTAAATGATGCGATCAGGGAACACCATGCTCGAACCGGCGGATTCATCCGTGACGAGAAGACCTTGTTGTCTTCGGCGCGTCTCCCGGAGTTGGTCGACGTATTCGGCAGGGCCTATCGGATAAGTTTCACGCCTGAGACCCGCTATCTGAATATCGAGATACGAAGTCTGGGCAAGGATGGAAAGTACGACCAATACACATGGCGAGGAGACGATTTTGTGGTCTGGTCGAATCGCCAAGACGTATTCGCCCCGCTAGAGAGCCGCATCCGCGAAGCCCAAAGAAATGTCAAAAAGGTCCCGAACTCCGAAGCCGAAATTAGGTCTCAGCTACGTTCCGCGGGAATAACTGACGAAATGCTGCGGGATGCCGCTGGCATGCCGCTGTACATCAACGCCGAGCGGAAGTCGCGGTTCTGGAACCGGACGCATGTGGAGACGGTTCAGGTTTACGGTGAGACTACCAAGACCGATAAGACGGTGATCACACCGGTGACACAGGAAATAATGCAGTTCACATTCCGCTCGCCGGGCCGAGACGGCAAACCCGGCACTTATGATGATGCGACAATGATGCAGCTGGTCCACGTCATCTCAGAACGCTCGAAGGACGACAAGGAACCGGTCGAGATAAACAAGATCGCGTATAACCGCAACTCTGGTGCGATCGCCGGAAAAGTCACGGACGCATCCGGAGCAGCAATACCCGGAGCCACGGTAACTGCGACATCCGGATCCGGTCTGACACGCAGCACGACGACCCGCGACGACGGCAGCTACCTTCTCAGTGGCCTGCCCGCCGGCAGTTATACGCTGCAGATCGACGCAACTGGGTTCCAACGTTGGGTGATGAATGCGGTTCCCGTGCAGGCGAACGCTACGGTACGGGTCGACGCCTCACTCGAGGTCGGTTCGATATCGGCCGTGGTAGAGGTCACGGCTTCCGGCGAGGCTACCGTAAATGCGACGAGTGCCTCTATCGTTGCAAACCAGGTCTCGGCCTTGCCGTTAATGGGCCGTCAGGCTCAGGGTCTGCTGTTACTGCAACCCGGCACCGCCGCGGGAAAAGATACGTCGACGCCGCGCCTTCGCGAGTACTTCCCTGAGACGCTGCTCTGGCAGCCCGAGGTCATAACGGGAGCGGACGGCAAGGCAGAGGTGAAATTCCGGATGGCGGATAACATCACGACCTGGAAGATGTACACCATCGCCTCGACCAAAAACGGCAAGGTCGGCTTTGCTGAAAAAGAGGTGACGGCATTTCAATCGTTCTTTGTTGATCTCGATCCGCCAAAATTCCTGACCGACGGCGACGAGATATTTCTGCCGACCCAGGTTCGGAACTATACGACCAACCGTCAGCGAGTCAATGTTACGATGTCGTCGGCCGATTGGTATAGCTTCATCGGCGGCGGCGACCGACAGGTCGATGTTGCTTCCGGACAGTCGGAAAACGCGGTCTTTGGATTTAAGGCGGTTAAGCCGATCAAAGACGGCAAACAGCGTGTCACCGCGATCGCACAGGATGAATCCGACGCGATCGAGAAGCCTGTCACGGTAAGGCCCGACGGCCGCGAGATAGTCGCAACAGAATCGCGATTCTTTAATGGAAACACGAGTTTCGACGTAAACTTCCCGTCCAATTCGCTGCCCGGCACACACTCGGCAGAGCTTAAGATCTATCCGAACCTGATGGCGCACGTCGCGGAATCCGTAGAAGGACTGCTGATGCGGCCGTACGGGTGCGGTGAGCAGACGGTGTCGTCAACTTATCCGAATCTGATGATCATAAAATTCGCCGGTGCCGACGGAATGCGAATGCCGCCCGATACACTCCGGCAGGCACGCAAGAATCTGCAGGATGGCTATGATCGACTGATCGGTTATCAGGTCGCAAGCGGCGGTGTTGCCTACTGGTCGGGCCGCGACGAAGCCGACCTGGCATTGACGGCCTATGCTATGCGATTCCTGACCGATGCCGCGCCGCACATCGCGGTCGACCCGGCCATAATATCGAAGGCCGAGAATTGGCTTCTGTCCCAGCAGCGGCCCGACGGCTCGTGGAACAGGAAATACAGCTGGGAAACTACTGAGAACACAGCTCGAGCGTTGTCACTGACTACCTACATCGCAAGAACTCTCGCGATGCTCAAGTCCGACGAATCAACGGCTCGCAATGCCGCACTCACGAAAGCTCTCGCATACCTGCGTCTCAAAAATTCGCAGATCGATGACCCCTACTCGCTCGCGCTGCTTGGACTCGCTCTGCACGACTCCCGAAACGCCGAACTTGCGACAACGATCGCTAATAAGCTCGTCACGCTTGGAAGAGATGAGCGATCGGCAACGTATTGGAACCTGGAATCGAACACCGTATTTAACGGCTGGGGATCCGCCGGCCGGATCGAGACCACGGCTCTTGTCACGCAGCTGCTGATGAAGGTCGGAGCTGAGGAACATAAAGCGGCTGCCGCAAAAGGCATGGTCTTTTTGTTAAGGAACAAAGACCGTTACGGCGTGTGGTACTCGACACAGACGACGATAAACGTGCTCGATACGTTCATTGCATCGCTCGCCTCTAACGAGGCTTCGGGCAGCCAGACCGTTGACGTGATCGTTAACGGCGAGACGATCCGCACGCTCGAGATCGGGCCGGAAAATATCGAACAGATCCTCATCCCCGTTACCGAAAGACTTACAGCTGCCGGAAACACCATCGAGCTTCGGGCGACAGGCGGCGAGTCGGTGATGGCACAGGCGGTCTCACGGCACTATATCGGCTGGCCGGACGCCGACAGTTCAGGCCGCAATGTGAACGCTTCACGAGCGGTCGAGCTCGATTACAAATGCGACCGTTATGAAGCTGCGATAATGCAGGAAGTGTCGTGTACGGTTAGGGCCGAACGCGTCGGATTTCGCGGTTACGGAATGTTGCTCGCTGAGATCGGCACGCCGCCGGGAGCGGACGTAAGCCGCGAGTCTCTCGAAAAGGCACTCGAGTCAGCTGACGGTATCTCGAAATATGAGATATTGCCCGATCGCGTGATCGTATATATGTGGGCCCGCCCCGGCGGCACGACGATGAACTTCAAGTTCCGTCCTCGTTACGGGATAAACGCCCAAACGCCAGCGTCGGTAGTTTACGATTATTACAACCCCGAAGCCCAGGCAGTTGCGGCTCCGATGAAGTTTGCGGTTCGATAATTTCTAACAGCGCTGATGGTCACTCGCTTTTCGACCTGTCGACAACCACGTCAGGATGTTCGGCGATCACCTGCTCGCTGGGCATCGTATCCAACGCGGCCCGCACGGGCTTGGTGCCGACGTTTGGTTTGAAATTGCCGTTTTCGTCGTATAGGCGGCGGTATTGTGCGGTGTTTCGGATGATGCCTTGGACGTAGCCTTTTGTTTCGCGGAACGGGATGGCTTCGACGAATTCATCCATTTCCATCGGCAGGGTTCGCCGCCAGGTGACGACGCGTCCAGGGCCGGCATTATAGGCGACGGCCATGTATTCGATGCGACCGTACTTGTCGAGCTGGTCCTTCATATAGGCGGTGCCAAGCTCTATATTCAGGGCCGGGTTGTATAGATCGGTTGACGATCGGACCGGTGCCGAGCCGTATTTACGAGCCATCATCTGGGCCGTCGGGACCAGCAGCTGCATCAGCCCGTATGCCTTCGCACTCGATGCCGCGGTCGGGTTAAAGACCGATTCCTGGCGGATCAGGCCCGCTACTTTATATATGTCGAGCCCGCGTGCACGCGACCATTTTCTGATCTCGTCCCACGCCATGTGCGGGTAGAAGATGTCCCACTCCTCGCGGCCCATTTCTTCGGGAAACATCTGAGCGTAATCCGGATAGCTCTTCGCGAGCGCGAGCAGGGCATTTACGTTATCGCCCTTTAGTTTGTAGTGCTTTGCAAGAGCGAGGTTTACCTTCGGTGAATTCTGCGCAGTCGACTGTGCGTCCTTTAGCTCTTCGATCGCCCAATCGAAAAGACCGATCGTGCTCAGCTGGTCGCTCTTTTCGGCACGCTCAAGTTCACGCGGTCCTGAGGTCTCAGGTGCGACGGTGATCGTCTTAAGATTTGCGGCCGCACGTGAGACGATCGAGCCCGCCGGGAAAGCCGGCGCCGACTGGCACAGCCCGCGTTTTCGCAACGCTCCGAGCCGTTCAAGAGCGATGTAACCGTACCAGTTGGCACCGTAGCGGTAAGCGGTCGCATCGTAGAGTGCACACGCCTCCTCGGTCTTGCCGGCGAGTTCGGAGTTCCGTGCAGACCAGTAACCAGCGCGCCCGCGGTTCGTCGTGTCCTTATCGGCATAGCGGCCAAGGTGCTCGATCAGCATCTCGGATGCTTTTGCGTGATTCTTTGCTTCGTGCTCGAGCCATGCGAGTTCAAACTGCGCACCCGCGACCTCGACCGCCGTCGGGTAATTGACCAACGCAGCTCGCAGAAAATAGTTCTCTTCGCCTTTGTTCCGTGCGTCGCGTGCGGCGTAACCCGCATCTACCCACGCCTTTACGGTCAGCGGGCTTTGCGGATATTTCACACGCATTTCTTCCGCAACTGCACGTGCACGCGGCCAGAGTTTCGATTTCGCGTAAGCGATCACCAATTCGCGATACGCCTGGTCCATGCCCGGCATATTCGCGGGCATCGCATCGAAGGCAGCTTGGGCTTTTACACCATTGTTTTGCCGAGCAGCGGCTGAGATCCGTCCGAGATGAACTTCAGGAGTGGCCGCAGACGGGAAACGCCGAATAAGCTCCGTGTACTGGTCATAGGCGAGCGTCGCCTGCCCGCGTGCCAGCTGCCGGCCGGCACTCACTGTCAGCTCGTCCGCAGTTGCCGTCACCATCGGATCCACAAGCAACTCCTTCAAACGAGCCTCAGCCTGCTTGCCATGATCCGAGCCGCCGCCAAAAAGGAAAGCCTTTCTAAAATGTGCGATCGCCTGCATCTGGTCGCCCGCGGTCTCATATGACTTAGCCGTGAGCAGCAATGCTTCCGCATCGTGCTTTTGAACGAGATCCGAAAGGTGCGCAGGAACAGCAGCAGCACGGCCACTCGCGATCGCCGATTCCGCCCAGCGAAGTTTTGCTTCCCGGAGCCTGAGAGAGGTCGGGAACGAAGTCACTACACGCTCGAACTGCTGCATCGCAGCTGCGTGGTTGCCGCCTGCCTGCAGAGCTTGTCCCCGCAGCCAGATCGCGTAATCGCCAAGGTCCGTCAACCGTTCAAATTCGTCACTGTTCAGCACCTCGGCCGCGCCGGCGTAATTCTTATTCTCAAAGCGGATGCGTCCACGCAGCAGTCTCGCAAGCGCACCGGGTCGCGTGCCGGCATAGCGGCGTTCGAGGTTCTCAACGACCGATTCCGCGGGCATCTGGCCCGACCTGGTCATTTCACGCATCATCCGCAAAGGGTCGCTATCCGCCGCCGGCTGCGCCGTGCAGGCGATCGTGAAAAGGCAAATACTAAATGCGAGAAATAGCGGCTGTTTAATTGGGCTGTTCATACTTCTATCTTGCGGCTCCCGAAGGGATTCGATGCTGGTTCCCGGGCGGATTATGTCTGTAGAAAAAGCTTCCAAACGATAAAGAACTGTAATAGTATAACAAAACTCTCTTCCCGTTCGTAAGATTCCGTTGTCCGCTCTCTGAGGCAATAACTAATGAAACACGCTTTTTGTGCGGCCGCCTTCCTATTACTGTTTTCGATAGGATCGTCGGCTCAGACCGCAGATCCGCAGCCCGCTCCGACTCCGCCCGGCGACAACGGCCAGGTCGTCAAGATCACAACAAATCTGATCCAGCTGGACGTTTCCGTCGTGGACAAGGACGGCCGAGCGGTGCCCGACCTCTCGCGCGACGAGATAGAGATCTACGAGAACGGCGTCAAGCAGGTGATCACCGGCTTTTCATTCGTCGATAACCCGCAGCCAAAGCCTGTTAAGAAGGAAAAGACCGAGACCAACATTCCCGAGCCGCCGCTCCAGATACGCCCTGAACAGGTCAGGCGTACGATCGCTCTCGTGGTGGATGATCTAACGCTTTCGTTCGTAAGCTCCGCTCACACTCGGCGCGCACTAAAGAAATACGTAGACGAGCAGATGCAGGATGGCGATCTGGTCGGCATTATCCGTACCGGTGCAGGCATCGGAGCCCTGCAGCAATTTACGTCTAACAAGCAGCAGCTTTACGCAGCGATCGAGCGCGTCAAATGGAACCCGAAAGGCATCGGGCGATTCGGTTCTTTCGATCCCATCGAACCGACGGGCGTGGAAATGCTGCGCCGGACCGGCGATCCTAACCTGGTCGCCTTCGATAAGGACGACCTAGATTCCGAGAGGCAGTTTCTCGAGGGGCAATCGGATTTTCGCGAGAGCATCTTCACCGCCGGCACGCTCGGAGCTCTCAAGTATATCGTCAGTGGTATGGCCGAGCTGCCTGGTCGAAAGTCGGTGATCCTATTCTCTGACGGCATCAACGTATTCAACCGCATCGAGGGCGGCAGCATAATGGCTTCGCGGACGATGGAGTTCTTAAAGAATCTCGTCGCGGAGGCGAATGCGAAGTCAGTCGTATTTTACCCACTCGACGCCCGCGGGCTCGAGTACACCGGCTTCACCGCTGCTGACCAGATCTACGATCCAAATTCCCAAATGGACGGCGTCCAGACCTCGATCCCACAGCGGCTTGCGGACCGCAACCGTGAGTTCTTTAACAGCCAGCAGGGCTTGTATTACCTTGCCGAAGAGACCGGCGGCTTTGCATATACAAATCGCAACGACCTCACCGCCGGAGTGCAGAAGGTGCTTGAGGACCAGAGCTATTACCTGATCGCCTATGAACCAAGCGACGATACCTTTGACGCCGAGCTGCGAAAGTTTAACAAGGTCGATGTAAAGGTCCTGCGGAAAGGGGTCGAGGTCCGACATCGCAGCGGATTCTTTATCGGCGAAGAGCAGCAGCGGCTGGTCGTGGACCTGAACTATCCGACCAAGATAATGCGAGCGCTCACATCGCCATTCGCGATGAACGGCGTATCGGTCAAGCTAAACGCTCTATTCGGCCACACGCCAAAACGTGGCTATTTTGTCCATTCGTTTCTGCACATCGATGCAAAAGACCTGACGTTCAAAAAGCTGGACAACGGCAGCTATCAGGCGACCTTCGACATTCTCGCGATCAGTTACGGCGATAATGGTGCTCCCGTCGAGAAGACAAATGCGAACGGCACAACGACCGTCCGTGCTGAGCATCTTGAACGCGTAAAACGCGACGGCATCGCGTACAGCTTCATTTTCCCCGTAAAGAAACCTGGTGCGTATCAGATGCGTGTCGCGATACTCGACCGCGAAAGCCGCGAGGTCGGGTCAGCCAATCAATTTATCGACGTGCCGAACCTGAAGAAGGAAGGTCTTACCCTTTCCGGCATCGTGCTTGAGAATGTTTCCAAAGAATTTTGGGCTTCGCTGACAGGCGGCTCGGCGCAGGTCAATACGAATGTCTTCTCGGGCGATCCGTTCGATAAGCCTGACCCGAAGTATTCGACCGCGAACCGCGAATTCAAGCGTGGAAGCGTTCTGCGCTTCGGGGTTGAACTACTTAACGCAAAAGTTCCGGCTAAACAGGCCGCGGATTTCCGTATCCAGAGCCGCGTCTTTCACGACCGCAAGCTTGTGTTCGAAAGTAAGGAATTTACCCTCGACGCCGCCGGGCTCGCCGGCACACGCGAGCTCAGCCATACCGACGCCCTCGAGCTCGGCAGTAACCTTCTTCCCGGCGACTACGTGTTGCAGATAATCGTCACGGACGGCAACGCAAAGAATAAGAAACGTATAGCGACGCAGTACGTGCAGTTCGAAGTAATACCTTGATCGCAGACCCCCGAGGTAATATGAACAAGTTCACCCGCACACTTTGTTTTTCGTTCTCGCTGCTTTTTCTCGTAGCCGCTGCAACGTATTCGCAAACCGTCGAGCCCACACCGCCGCAGCGGCCGCCTGCGGATGACGGCGATGTGGTCAAGATCTCGACGAACCTTATCCAGATCGACGTGACCGTCACGGATTCCAAAGGAAACCCGATCACCGACCTGCGGGCCGACGAGGTAGAGATATTCGAAAATGGCAAGAAACAGGCCATGACGAACTTCTCGTTTATCTCAAGTGCGCGTCCCGCCGCAAGCGAACGGCCTTCACCAAACGTTCAGGACGGGATCAGCGTTCCCGTCACGCCTACCATACCGCGGGCGGATCAGATCCGCCGTACGTTCGTCCTGGTTGTCGACGATCTTTCGCTATCGTTTGAAAGTGCTTATCGCACACGGCAGGCCATTCGAAAGTTTGTTAACGAACAGATGGAAGACGGGGATCTCGTTGCGATAGTTCGAGCGGGTGGAAGTGTAGGGGCACTGCAGCAATTTACAACTAACAAGACGCTGCTGCTGGCGGCGGCGGAAGCTGTAAGGTGGAATCCCCGAAGCCGACGAATGAGGGCATTCACAACCATTTCTCCGGGAGCGATGGAAAGTTTACAGACTGCGGGCGCACCTCTTATCACCGCTGCGGAAGTTGCAGCAGAACAACAAGCTCAAATGGCGGAGGAGCAGCCCGGTTTGAATGTGGGAGAATTGTTCGAATCGCTTGAGTATGTGGTCAAAGGATTGTCGGAATTGCCGGGCAGAAAGGCAGTCATCTTATTTACTGACGGGTTTTCATTGAGCGACAAGGACCCCGTCGGATATATCGCGCCGCAAGATGTCAGCGAGCATTTATCAGCGGTCATTGAAGCCGCGAACCGCGCAGCAGTCGTGTTCTACACGATCGATTCCCGCGGGCTTCAGTTTACGGGCCCGACTGCCGCTGACAGTATAAAGGGGAGCACAAATCCACAACAGTATTCGGCGATTTGGTCTACCCGCTCATCACAATTGTACGAGACGCAGGGTGGTCCGTCTGTTCTTGCACGCAAGACGGGCGGCCTCGCTTTTACTAATCAGAATGATCTGGGAAAGGGAATTGAGCGGGCAATGCGAGATCAGAGCTACTATCTGATCGGGTACGAACCGGATTCTGAAACTTTCGACCCCGCTAAGATCAAATTCAATCGCTTTGAGGTTCGGGTCAGCCGCCCTGGAGCTAACGTTCGATATCGCAATGGTTTCCTCGGAGTCGCCGATCGTGAAGTTCCGGCCGTAGTGGCTGCTCCAACGCTTACCGTCGAAGAACAATTGAACCAAGCGCTCCGTTCGCCGTTCGCAAAGAACGACATCAAGCTCTACTTGAATCCGCTCTACGGCAATCACCCGCGAACCGGTAACTATGTCCGGTCACTTCTGCACGTGGACGTAAACGATCTGCAGTTCACAGAACTTCCCAACGGCTGGAAGAAGCTGGAGATAGCCATTCTAGCGGGGAGCTTTGGGATGGATGGTGCAGTCGCCGATCAGATAGGAAAGGGTTACGCAATCAATCTTCCGCCCGACGTTTTTGAGAAAATGAAGACAACAGGGTTCGTCTATGAATTTACGTTCCCGGTCAAAAAACCGGGGTCGTTTCAGTACCGCGTTGTACTTCGAGACCAAAAAGCGGGAACTATTGGGTCTGCAAGCCAGTTCATCGAGATACCTGATTTTAAGCAGCAGCGACCGTATGTTTCCGGCATAGTACTTCAGGGTTACACTAGCGATGAATGGCAAACGATCTCCGACACTGGAACGCTCACGAGCCGCATGGAATCGGACATCAAAACAGACACGTCGCGCCGAAGCTTTAAAGTCGGGAGCGTCGTGCAGTACGGATTTGAGATCTACAACGCACGTCCGGGACCGGCGAAACGCCCGGACGTGACTACCCGTATCCGGATCTTTCGAGACGGGGAGTTGGTGCTGAACGGCAACCCGACACCGGTCGAACCAACGACCGGCCCGGGCGGTGCGGTCTTGCTTGCATCGGGCGGCGCCATCAAGCTGACCGATCAAATGGAGCCTGGCGACTACGTACTGCAGGTGATCGTCATCGACCGTCAGGCAAAGGAAAAAAGACAGCTCGCGACGCAGTACGTGCAGTTCGAGGTTGTTCCATAGCTGCAAACTCTAAACTTCAAAACATGAGATCCGTCATTCAAACGCTTTGCCTTTCACTGTCTCTTCTGCTTCTCGGTTCTGCTGGAGCAAACTCGCAGACCGTCGAGCCGACACCGACACCGCGAGCACCAGCCGATGACGGCGATGTGGTCAAGATCTCGACCAACCTGATCCAGATCGACGTTACCGTGACGGATTCGAAAGGAAACCCGATCACTGATCTGCGGGCCGACGAGGTGGAGATATTTGAGAACGGCGAAAGACAGGCGATCACGAATTTCAGCTTTGTCTCCGGCGGCGAGAAACGTGTCAGCCGCCGCCGCGAGCCGCGTCCAGATCCGCGTGAACCAGGCATTCCTGAACCGCCGCGTGTGATCCGGCCTGAGAGCGTCGGGCGAGCGATGGCGTTGGTCGTGGATGACCTTTCGCTTTCTTTCGAAAGTGCATACCATACGCGTCGAGCACTCAGAAAATTTGTTGATGAACAGATGCAGCCCGGAGACCTGGTTGCGATCATTCGGACCGGAGCGGGCATGGGAGCTCTGCAGCAGTTCACGATGGACAAAAAGCTGCTGCACGCGGCAATTGAACGGGTCAAATGGAATCCGCTCGGAAGCGGCGGAACTTCTGCATTCGCGAACATCGAGCCGACGCCCCTTGAGCTGCTTGGGGCCATCGGCGGCAGCAGTGAGATCGACGAAGAAGACCTCCAGGCCGAGCGAGAGTTTCTGGATTCGGCCGAGGATTTTCGGCGAGCCCAGTACACGACCGGAACGCTCGGTGCACTGCAATTCATCATCAACGGAATGGGCGAGCTTCCGGGCCGTAAGTCCGTCATCCTTTTTACCGACGGAATCCCTTTATTTCAGCGGATCGAGGGCGGATTTTCGAACGATGGCGGGATGATAGATATGATGAGCCGGCTCGTCGACGCTGCGAACCGTGCGTCGGTGGTGGTTTATGCAGTCGATTCCCGCGGCCTGCAGACGCTCGGCATCACTGCAGCAGACAAGATCATTTCGCCTTCGCCGCAGTCGATCGGTCGAGCCCTCAGCCAGCGTTCGCGTGAAATGTGGAACTCGCAGGACGGAATGCAATATCTCGCAAAAGAGACCGGCGGTTTTGCGATACTGAACAACAACGACCTCGCAAGCGGAGTTCGTAAGGTGATGAACGACCAGAGCTATTATCTGGTCGGTTATGAGCCGAACGATGAGACGTTCGATCCCGTCCGCCGCAGGTTCAATAAGTTCGAGGTTCGGGTCAGCCGGCCCGGAGCTAACGTTCGCTATCGCAGCGGATTTATAAATTCGCCAGATCGCGAAACAATGCTTGCAGCCGGCTCGAACCTTTCACCGCAGCAGCAGATCAACGATGCTCTCTCGTCGCCCTTTGCAAAGACCGAGATCTCGCTTTCATTGAATCCGGTGTTTGGAAATCATCCGCGGCAGGGAAGCTACGTTCGCACCCTGCTGCACGTTGATGCGAAAGATCTGGAATTTCGTGACGAGCCCAACGGTGAGAAAAAGGCTGACATCGTGATCGTCGCCGCTACATTCGGCGATAACGGCCAGCTCATCCAGACGCTGTCACGTGGCTACACGCTGAACGTGAAACCGAGCGGCCTGGCAAAGCTGCTGCGTGACGGCTTTGTTTACAGCTTTAGTTTTCCTGTGAAAACGCCGGGCCCGGTTCAGTTTCGCGTCGCGCTTCGTGACCAACAGGGCGGCAAGGTAGGTTCGGCGAGCCAGTTCATGGACGTCCCGAACCTTAAAAAAGGTCGGCCTCATATTTCGGGCATCATCCTGCAGGGCTACACGCCGGATGAATGGACTAAGGTTTCCGCTGCAGCGGGGCAAAACGTCTCGCTCGCGACCGATCCGATGATCGACACCTCTCGTCGCAGGTTCAGAGTGGGGAGTATTTTGCAGTACGGATTTGAGGTATACAACGCAAGGCCCGGACCGGCAAAACGCCCTGATGTCACTGCCCGGATCCGCGTATTTCGCGACGGCCAACTGATAATGAACGGCAGTGCCACGCCGGTCGAACCAACGACAGGGCCGGGCGGTGCGGTGCTGCTGGCATCGGGCGGTGCGATCAAGCTCGCGGACAATATGGAGCCGGGCGATTACGTCCTGCAGGTCATCGCCATCGACCGTCAGGCGAAGGAAAAACGCCAGCTTGCGACGCAGTTCGTGCAGTTTGAGGTAGTACCTTAGATTGGAATTATCTGCGGCAATCGATTAATCTTTATGTCTTTCGATATGCTGCAAATAAAGAAGATAGAACTCACCGAGATACACCTGCCGCTCGTCCATTTCTTTGAGACGAGCTTTGGGCGCACCTACGAACGCCGCATCATTCTGGTCCGTGTCGAAGACGCTGACGGTGCTGAGGGCTGGGGTGAGATCACCTGCGGCGAGTCGCCCGGCTATTCCGAGGAATGGACCGATTCAGCCTGGGTCACCGCTGAAAAGATACTTGCGCCGATGGTCGTCGGCAAGGAAGTTTCCTCAGCCGCGGACGTCTGGGACCTGATGAAATGGGCGCGCGGCCACCGCATGGCTAAATCCGGCATCGAGACCGCCTGCTGGGACCTTGAGGCAAAAAAGCTTGGCGTTCCGTTGTGGCGGCATTTGGGCGGCGTGAATCAGACGATCGAATGCGGCGTTTCGATCGGCATACAGGATTCGATCCCGCAGCTATTAGAAAAGATCCGCGTCGAGGTCGATGCCGGCTACAAACGCATCAAGATCAAGATCTCGCCGACCTGGGATTATGACGTGATCAAGGCCGTGCGTGCCGAGTTCGGCGACATACTGTTGATGGGCGACGCGAATTCGGCCTACACGCTCGACGATATCGATAAGCTCCGCTCGCTCGATGAGTTCGACCTGATGATGCTCGAGCAGCCCTTACCGCACGATGACATCATCGATCACGCCAAACTTCAGCGAGAGATAAAAACGCCCATCTGCCTCGATGAGCCGATCAAATCGCCTGACGACGCCCGCAAGGCCATCGAACTCAAGTCCGGCAAGATCATCAACCTAAAGAACGGCCGCGTCGGCGGGCACTCGCAATCAATGATGATCGAACAGATCTGCCGCGAGGCCGGAATGCCCGTCTGGTGCGGCGGTATGCTCGAGAGCGGCATCGGCCGAGCTCACAACATCGCCATCTCAACCCTCGCCGGCTACACAATGCCCGGCGACGTCTCCGCCTCCAAACGCTATTGGCAGGAAGACATCATCGAACCCGCCGTCGAGGTCTCCACCGAAGGAACAATAACCGCCCCCGAAGGCCCGGGGATCGGGTTTGAGATAAAACGCGACAGGATCGAAAAGGCGACGATACAAAATGCCGTAATTTCTTGAGGGTCTCTCTATGGATTTATTTAGCCTCATTCACAGGATGCATTTGTTTGTGCGCAATAAGGACTGGACCGGTTTGGAAGTGGAGTTTGAAACCATCGGAAGATCGCTGGCCGGAGCGGAGTTGACCAATAAAATCCTTGACATTGACACGTCTGAATATCAGAGACGGTTGTCTGCCGGGCTTTCGCCAACTATTACAAAAGCGAAAAATCATGAAGCAAAAGCTGTCTACTTCGAATATGATCTCGACAATAACTGGGCCGGCCATTTTTTCATTTGCCAAGACTACAATCCTATTAGCGAGTATGAGCCCGGCGATGATGACTGGGCCTGCGAATGGATCGAACATTTCGACGCAGGGGATTTCGTGCCTTTCGGCGAACTCTATGTCCCAGGGTTCGATGTGACGGAGGTTGCGACGGGTGTAAATTCATTTTTGATCGCGCGTACCGTTGCGGCCTTCGGTCGCAGTTGCGATGATTTCCGTTCCGAAGCTTTCGCCATATGTATGGCCTTTCATGATCAAGATCCTATAGTTCGGGTTCACGAGCCATTCGGTGAATCGGAGACAAATTTGTGAACCGCCAGTATTTTGACTCTATCATCGGCCTCGCATAGCGACACCGGTTACCGCGTGGTGAGGGCATTCGGGCCGAAAGCGAGCAACGGACTGCCCGGAAATACTGTCCGAACTGCGGAAAGAAATCATTGCCGCTGCGCAACTTGGAAAGTTACAATATGACCATGTTTCCCAGCCGACAATTAACCCATCTGTTAGTGGGCCTCGCATTATGTTTCCTCGGTTCATGGCAGACGAGTGCTCAGGGATACGTGGACGTTCTGCCTGACGAGGTAAAGGGGCCGTTTCTCGAGAAATTCAAACTGATCTTGTCTGAGAGCCGGAAGTCCAACGAATGGGAAGGATCATACACGCGTTACGTCGGGGAAACGTGGTCGGAGATGCTTGTTTGGACGCCGGAGCATGGCTTCGCCGCATACCGTGATACGTGCAGTAACGGACCACGTGCGTGGGTGAATTTCGGATCAGCGAAGTTTGACGACGGCATACTCACCCTCGATTCCGAACAGACTCATAAAGGCGAACACCTGCTTCCGCTCAAAAAACAGTTCACGCCGGTGAAATGGGGACACCAGCGTTGGCTGATCCCGACTGATCAACTCGAACTTTTTGCTTACGCCGTAAACTCTGGCTCGTGGGAAGATTATGGAAGCTTTTACGTTAAGAACGATGAGAATCACGAAGATCCAAAAGGCCATCCGGAGATCCCGAGCCAATTCAAACACATCCTTGATCGAAAACCGCTAACGGCAAAAGTGCTGAGCGTCGGCAAAAAACCTGAGCGTTGGTATGCAGACGTCACGATCGACGCGGGAAGTGACAAGGGAGTAATTGTCGGGATGAGTTTTTGGCTCACCGGCGTGAATAACACCAACGTAAAGATCTCAGTGATCGAGGTCAATGAAAAGACGGCTGTGGCAAGCGTCCACGGAGTAGGCTACTCGTACGATTACGATGACGGTGGCAAACCACTTGGGTCCGAGCCCGCAGAATTTGAGCCCAAACCCGGCCAAAGTTTCACTAGCCGCAGCCCGCACGTCGACGAACAGTAGTCCTCGTATAACAGCTCGCGATCCATCGATGGGGAATGTTGGCAAAGTTTGCCATAAATGATAATTTTGAGCTATGAGCACGATGAACATATCGTTGCCGGAAACTCTGAAATCGTTCGTCGATTCTCAGGTTTCTGAGGGTGACTACAGCAGCAGCAGCGAATATGTGCGAGAGCTGCTCCGAAAAGAGCGAGACCGCGTGAAGCTTCGCCAGATGATCATGGCCGGGATCGAATCGGAGCTTTCCAGCCAGCCCCTCGACGCCTATTATTTCGACGATCTGAGAAAGCGTATCGCGGAGAAGAGCTAAGTGACTCGAAAACCGGTCGTGCTTCGACAAAGGGCGAGTGAAGATATAAATGCCGCCCTTGGTTATTATTTAGATGAGGCCGGATCCGAGACTGCGATCGAGTTCGTTCACCGTCTGGAAACTGTAGTCGCAAATATCTCCAAACATCCTGAGTTGGGATCACCCCGTTACGGACACGAGCTGCAAGTGCCCGGGCTGCGACACATTGCCATGAAGAACTTTCCCTACGTGGTCTTCTATATCGAGAGAGAGCTTTTCATCGAGGTTGAGAGAGTCTTGCACAGCCGGATGGATGTTCCTTCCTGGCTCGACGACACCGAATAAATAGCGCTCCGTTAGATGCCTTCATGAAGAATGTATAAGACAAAGATTTTGATTCTTCTAGTGTTCGCGGTCATATCGGTCCCGGCCCAGGAAAGCGGATTATCCGCCGTGATTGACGAATGGGCGCGAGTCGTCCCGCTCAAAAGCACACGAACCGACATAGAGCAGATCTTTGGCACTCCGGTGAAACAGGATTTCGGCAATTCAACCTACCAGTCCGATTCGGCAATGATTCGCGTCTTGTACAGCACAGGGCCATGCAAAGGAATCGAGAAAGGGTGGATTGTTCCGGCCGATACTGCGCTTCTGATGGTTTTTTCACCGAACCATGAAATAAGGATCTCAGCGGATGAGTTCAAGAACAAGAAGGTCATCCAGTACGGCGGCACATGGTTGCTGCAGGCCGAGGGGATGGCTTATGAATTGGACTACGGGGTCGACGACAAAGAAGGGCGGCTGATACAAAATGTGATCAAACGCGTTTCTATAATGCCGAAGGAATCGCACAACTCTCTTCGATGTAAGGGATTCCCAACTTACCATCCTGCAGGTCTCCTTTATCATCCCGAAGTCGTTATTAGTAGAACCGATGCAATCAGTGGCCTTGATAATGTTGTTTCAACTGCAGTGAATCGCGACACTGACGACGTTACCTATGTGGTAGTTTATGCCGACAAGGAAATGTCTCTGCGTGCATACGATGAGCTTTTCAAGCGCTACGAAAAACACCTTTACAAGAAGCGAAAAGCCCCGATCGATAAGATTCGGCTGATCAAAGGCGGAGTAAGGGACGCTTTTTCGATCGAGGTTTTCTATTTAACGACGAGTTTGCCTCCGCCGGTTCCGTCGCCTGATCACCCGTCGGCCGACTTTTAGGTCTTCCGTTCAATCCGCTAGACTCGGAGTGTGCGTGCACTTTTGATTCCAGCTTTCTGCCTGCTGTTGACCCTGCCGGTATATTCGCAGTCCATCTCGGGCATTGTCGTTGACCGGCAGGACGCTCCGATCGCGGGTGCCGAGGTGACCGTCGAGAGCGAAGGCCAGACATCGAGCATGGTCACGGCGGGCGACGGGGCGTTTTCGTTTGAAGGGATAACGGCCGGAAAGCTTTCTGTAAACGCGACCGGGTTCGAGCCGCGTTCTGTTCAGATCAGCGCAACGGGCCGTGGGCAGCTGACGATAGTCTTAGAGCCGGCATCCGTCGCCGTCACGGTGACGGTCACTCGTACGGAGGAAGATCAAGTAAACGCAAACGTTGCGGTTATCACCATCGAGAGTCTTGGAGTGACGGCCGCAAGAACCGCAGACGACACGCTCCGACAGCTCGCCGGTTTTCAACTGTTCCGACGCAGTTCAAGCCGCACGACTAATCCCACAGCTCAAGGTGCGAATCTCCGCGGCGTCGCGGGCAGCGGTGCATCGCGGACGGCGGTCCTGTTCGACGGCCTTTCGTTGAACGATGCGTTCGGCGGCTGGACGTACTGGTCTCGCGTGCCGATGATCGCGGTCGAACAGATCGAGGTTTTACAGGGTGGCGGGAGCTCATTCTATGGCAGCGGAGCGTTGAGCGGAGCCGTAAATATCGTTCCACTCAAGCTCGGAGATAGAAAGTTTGTCGCCAAGATCGAGACATCGGCCGGGACCCAAAGCACGGCTGACCTGAGCGGCGTCGTGCTCGCATCACGCGGCAAATGGGAGATCAATGTGGTCGGCGACCTGTTCAAGACCGGCG
Source organism: Acidobacteriota bacterium (assembly GCA_023389035.1). GTDB lineage: Bacteria > Acidobacteriota > Blastocatellia > Pyrinomonadales > Pyrinomonadaceae > OLB17. The sequence continues at coordinate 15,094 of JAEWFC010000010.1, read as the reverse complement.
GCTATATTCCCGTCGAAGGATCTTCTCGAGGCACGGTCGATACTCCCGCGTCGTCGCGGCATGCGAATGTGATCGTGAAACTGGTCCGGCGTTTCGGCGATGACGGACAGGTTTTCGTTCGCGGTAACCGCTTTGCTGAAGATCGCGAGAATGGCACGAGTCTTACGAACAATCAGACCGAGTTTTACCAGCTCGCAGTCGGTTCGGATCTCGTATCCAGACGATTTGGCGAGTTCAGCGTGCGAGCGTTCGGTGAGCGTCAGGTTTACGACCAGACCTTTTCTTCCGTCTCCGCCGACCGCGGCAGCGAATCTCTCACGCGCCTGCAGAGCGTTCCGTCGCGGGCATTCGGTGCCAGCGTTCAGTGGCGACGAAAAACCGGAGATCATAACTCGGTCGCGTCTGTCGAGTTGCTGCAGACGCGCGGCCGCAGCGACGAGGTCGGATTCTTTAACGGGCTCGCCGCAAATACGGTCCGAGTCGGCGGCGAGGCTCGCGATATCTCGTTCTTTGCCCAAGACAGATGGGAGATCACGCCGAAGTTCTCACTGAATCTCTCGGCCCGCGTGGATTTACGCAGCAATTTTGATGGACTAGCACGCACGCGAACGTTGGCGAATGGCTCGATCACTGAGACCCGTTTTCCCGATCGGCGCGATGTGTCGTTCAGCCCGCGTATTGCAGCCGCCTACGAGGTCACCGAAGCCGTAGCGGTTTATGCTTCGTACTCGCGGTCGTTCCGTGCACCGTCATTGAACGAGCTTTACCGCGGTTTTCGCGTCGGCAATATCGTGACCGAGGCAAACGCGTTCCTTACGCCCGAGCGGTCAAATACTTTTGAAGCTGGCGGCAGTATCAAACTTTTCAACGCGAAGTCCATCACACGAGCGAGCCTTTTCGCTACAACCGTCACGGACCCGATCGTCAGCGTGACAACTGGTTCCACACCGACGCTGATCAACCGTCAGCGCCAAAATGTGGGAGCGACCGAGAGCCGAGGATTCGAGATCTCCACCGAAAATGCGATTACCCGCGCCCTGAAGCTGAACGCAAGCTACCTGATCGTCGCCGCAAAGATCAGCGATTTTCCGGCCGACCCGTCGATCGTCGGAAACCGCCTGCCGCAGACCGCGCGGCACAGCTTCACCGCACAGGTTCGATATGACCCGAGCCGGCGCTGGAACTTCTCAACACAGATGCGGGCCTCGTCCTCGCAATTCGAAGACGACCGCAACACCTTGCTGCTCCGCGAATATTTCACGGTTGACGCCCGCGCAGGTTTTAAGATCTCTGAATCGATCGAGGCATTCGCTGCGGTCGAGAACATTCTAAACTCTCGCTACGACATCGGCAGAACGCCGCTGCGTACTATTTCCGCTCCCCGATCTTTCAGGTTCGGCTTGCGATTCGACCTCGATAAACGCTAGCAAAAGCACGTTGCAAAGCGGCCGAATCCTGCTAGTATCGCTCTGATCGGGCTGATCTATGAGCCGGTTATCACCCTTCCCACGCGTAGTAAGTCAGCCTGTCTCGGCTGTGAGGTAACGATGAAAAAGCTAAACGCGATCCTGTTGATTGTCTGCGTCCATTTGTTCGCCGCCGCCGCTCTTTCGCAGACGGCGAAGTTTGACATAGTCACTTACACGGCCCCGAAGGGATGGTCGGTCGAAAAGGACGCTGATTCGATCCGGTTCACGAAAGAATTGGACGGCAAATACTGTGTCATCTCGCTGACACGTTCCGCTGACGGCATCGACGATCCCGGAAAAAACTTCGATGTGCTGTGGGATGCGATGGCCGTGGATACCCTTAATGCCGTTGCCAAACCCGAGATCGGTACGCCCGGAGTGAAAGACGGCTGGCGGGCAGACGTCGGCATTGGAGCGTTTGAAAAAGAAGGTCTCAAGGGTGCGGCGATGCTATCGACGTTCACCGGCGGCGGCAAGGTCGTCGCAGTTTTTGTGTTAACGAATTCAGACGAGTTTTTGCCCGTGATCGAGACGTTTGTTGATAACCTCAAACTCCCACCGATCAGCGGCAGAAAAGCCGAACCCGCCGTGGCGGCAGCCACAGGTGACGCAGCGAAACTTGTAGGCCGCTGGCAGCGATCGGGCTCAGTCCATCCGACGTATGCCGACCCGGTCAGCTGGGGCACGGCCGGCTATACAAAGAGCCGGTACGAATTTAAGGCCGACGGCACCTATATTTTCACCGAACGAAGCTTTCGGATGTCGATGCCGAAGATCATTATCGTTAAAGAATCCGGGCGGTACTCGGTCAGCGGCAATGAGTTGACGGTGATCCCCGCGAAGAGCGTGATCGAGTCATTCAGCAAGGCTGGCGGCGTCGATGCTCTTGGCACACGCCTCTCGTCCGAGAACCGCGCCCTCGAAAAGGCGACATACAGATTTACCTTTCACTATTTCTCCGGAATTCAGGAGTGGAATCTTGTACTGCAATCCAGCTCACCGACGCGGCGTGACGGAGCCTTCAGCAACAACACGACGTTTCAAAACGCGTGGTACTTCGATCAGAAATACACCGATACAGATCTGATCGCCACCCGTATCCAATGAAGATAAAGACAGGCTCCATTACTTCCCGCTCGCTCCGGACTCGGCTCGGCAATAACCTTCGTCTGTGCGGTCCTCGAATTGGGCCGGAAGCTTTCGGGTTTTGAAGAGCAAATAAGTGCATTTATGAGGAACTACGTTTTGCGTGTTTGTTTAGTCCTATTCGCATCCCAGGTTTTTGTGGTCGTAGCGGCAGCACAGGAAAGGTTCGACATTCTAACTTTCAAGGCACCGAGCGGCTGGGAGAAGAGCGTAGAAGAAGATGCGATCCGGTTCTCGAGGCAGGAAGGAACCGATGTCGGGGTAATGATGCTGTTCAGATCCGTGCCGACCGATAAGAGCTCGAGACAGACCTTCGACGCCTCTTGGGACACGATCGTAAAAGGATTGTTCGACAAGGTCGAGCCTCCGCAGATGCGGGCGGTAGCAGATCAGAGTGGATGGACGATCGAAAATGGAGCAGCGATCGTCGAAAAGACCGGAACTAGGGCTGTGGCAAACCTGATCACGGCCACCGGCAGCGGGAAATCCGTCAATTTGCTGATCATTTACAACAGTGAATCGTTTCAACGGGATGTGGTCGCCTTTATCGCGTCGGTAGTTTTGCCGAAACTTAAGACATCCGGCCTGTCAGAAGCACCGGCCGCTCAGAACAAGAAGGCAACGCCATCCGGTGCGATCAGTGGAAGCTATTCTTGCCTTAAGCTTGTTTACCGGAATAGTTCCTCGGTATATGAGCCTGCGGGTCTCGGTTTCGCCGTTAGCGGAAACAGCTATTCGGTCGTCGGCGGAGCGGGCGGGAAGGTCACCGTCGGTAGCGGCGTTGTCGAATTTTCCGGCGGTCGATTGAACGGCTATCGAGGCGAAATGCGTAACAACAATGGCAAGCCGTACATTCTTTTTCGTGTTGATTTCACCGAGCTTAGACGCAACGACTCGATCAAATTTGGAGATATGCAGTGCTATCTAAGATGACCGATGTCCAACTGGCCACCTCGAGCCCTATAGCCATCTTCAGAGATAAGAAGAGAGGCTGGAATAGATCGCTTTAATCGATCACCCTCCCATTTTGACCGGCGGCTTTAGGGCCGCCTTTCTTTTTGTTACCATAACTGTTTCTATGAGCAATGCCGAACCAAACAAGATCATCTTTTCGATGGTCAAGGTGTCAAAGTTTTACGATAAGAAGCCTGTCCTGAAGGACATTTATCTCTCGTTCTTTTACGGTGCAAAGATCGGGGTGCTCGGGCTCAATGGCTCGGGTAAATCGAGCCTGCTGAGGATAATCGCCGGCATCGACAAGGAATACAACGGCGAGGTCGTTTTCTCTAAAGGCTATTCCGTCGGCTATCTCGAACAGGAGCCCAAGCTCGACGAGTCAAAGACCGTCAAAGAGATCGTCGAGGAAGCCGTGCAATCGACCGTCGATCTGCTGAAGGAATTCGAAGAGATTAACGCTAAGTTTGCTGAGCCGATGGATGACGACGCGATGAACGCTCTCATCGAACGCCAGGGCGAGGTGCAGGAAAAGCTCGATGCGGCCGATGCGTGGGACCTTGATGCTCGGCTTGAGATGGCGATGGACGCGCTTCGCTGCCCTCCGCCGGAAACGCTGATCAAGAATCTGTCGGGCGGTGAGAAACGCCGCGTCGCATTGTGCCGGCTGCTGCTGCAAAAGCCTGACATTCTGCTGCTCGACGAACCAACGAACCACCTCGACGCTGAGACAGTCAGCTGGCTCGAACAGCATCTGCAGAAGTACGAGGGAACGATCATCGCCGTTACGCACGATCGGTATTTCCTCGACAATATCGCGGGCTGGATACTCGAGCTCGACCGCGGCGAAGGCATTCCGTACAAGGGCAACTATTCCTCATGGCTCGAACAAAAATCGCAGCGGCTCGCACAGGAGCAGCGTTCCGAGGACAAACGCCAAAAGACCCTTGAACGAGAGCTTGAGTGGATACGGATGTCGCCGAAAGGCCGCCATGCAAAATCAAAAGCCCGCATCAACGACTACGAAAAAATGGTCGCGACCGAATCGGAGAAACGCAGCGAGGATCTTGAGATCTACATTCCGCCGGGCGAACGGCTCGGCGATCTGGTGATCGAGGCCCGCGGCGTTTCCAAGGCGTATGACGACAAGCTGCTTTTCGAGAATCTCGATTTCGCATTGCCGCCGGGCGGCATCGTCGGCGTCATTGGCCCGAACGGTGCCGGTAAAACTACGCTGTTCCGCCTGATCACCGAGCAGGAAAAACCTGACAGCGGCGATTTCCGCGTCGGCCCCACCGTAAAGCTAGGCTACGTCGATCAGTCACGCGACAGCCTGAATGCCGACAAGACGATCTTTGACGAGATCGCAGACGGGCTTGATTTCGTAACCCTGGGAAAGCGTGAAATGAACGCACGCACTTACGTATCGAAATTCAACTTCTCCGGCTCCGACCAGCAGAAGCGCGTAGGCCAGCTTTCGGGCGGCGAGCGCAATCGCGTCCATCTGGCAAAAATGTTAAAATCCGGAGCTAACGTCATTCTCCTCGACGAGCCCACCAACGATCTGGATGTAAACACGATGCGAGCCCTCGAAGAGGCGCTCGAAAACTTTGCCGGCTGTGCTGTCGTAATAAGCCATGATCGCTGGTTTCTCGATCGCATCGCGACTCACATACTCGCCTTCGAGGGCGACAGCCACGTTGAATATTTCGACGGAAACTACAGTGAATACGAAGCTGACCGAAAACGCCGTCTGGGCCATGATGCAGACCAACCCCATCGCATCAAATACCGCAGCCTGACGCGTGCGTAAGATGGACGCCGGGCGTCGCATCGCGATCGTCCGGCGACAGACAAACGATGAACATTCTGGAAATAAGAGATACCGCGAGGTTCATCGCGGTTGCGTTTCTTTTATTTTGCATTTCGTGCGGCGCGTCGGCCGAGATCGACAATACACCTGTCGAGCCCTTGCCGGCCGAGCCGGTCTCGGCTGAGGCGGAGCCCGATATACCGCCGACCCCGCAAGCCCCGAACCTGCAGGCCGAACTCCTCGACGAACGCGGGAAGACCACCACATCACCGCTCGGCACCTTCGATTTCCGAAACTTTACATATCCCTTGCCACGCGGCTGGCAGCATCAGGACGGTGATGAGATCGTGCTGGTAAACGGCGTGCTCGAGCCGAATTTTCGCGAGATCACCGAGGAAATGACGCCCGAGCAAAAAGCGGCCGCACGCGCCGAACGCCGCATCGGCATGAGCTACGTTACGACCAAATACCTTGACGCCGATAACGACGGCGAGGACGAAGCGGCCGTAATACTCAAGATCGAGACAGGCGGCAGTGCGATTCCGCAGCTTGTTTATATATACGGATGGAATGACGGCCAGCCCGAATTGCAGTGGAGCTTCCGCACCGGCGACCGTACCGACGGCGGCCTAAAGGACATCCGGGCCGAGAACGGCGAGCTCGTCATCGAGTTGTACGGTCAGGACCGCTTTATGCTCGGGCAGATCGAGACCGGCAAGATCACGGGCGACGAAGCCGACCTGTGCTGCCCGACGCATTTCACACGCACCTTCTATAAATGGAATGGCCGGCATTTTCTGCTGCAGCGAAAGCGCCTGACCTTTGAGACCGCCAACCCCGACGCTCCGCCGCTCGAGAATCTCGGCGATATCGTCAACGACCCCGTTAAATCAAAAGCCTGGTTCGAGGCTCTGGAAAAGAAGAAATCACAATAGCGATCCGCAGACGCGGATTGCGAGAGATCACACCTCGAAAAAAATATTCTCCCAGCAACGCACTTTATGATACAAAGTACTTGACACGCCCGACTACTTGACATATATTCATTTCCGCGATGGCGAAACAACAAACGATCCGCACAGAACGACCCGCCGATGAGCCCGTCAATATCTCTGACAGGGCCCTCGATAATCTCAAGTTCATCCGCGAGACGATGGAGCGGTCGACCAGTTTCACTGCCGTGCCCGGTATCGGCGGAATATTGATGGGCGTGACCGCACTTGGGGCGGCATATATAGCGTCTCAGCAGATCTACCTTCGAAATTGGCTGATCGTTTGGCTGACCGAGGCTTTTCTTGCGGCGGCGATCGGCCTGCTGGCGATGTGGCAAAAATCAAAGCTCGCCGACCAATCGCTTTTCTCGACGCCGGCGCGCAAATTTGCGTTCGGTTCGATACCACCGCTCGTCTGCGGCATCGCGATCACGCTCGGGTTATGGCGTTATGAGCATTACGAAATGCTGCCAGGCGTGTGGATGCTCTGCTATGGAGCGGCCGTGGTAAATGGCGGTGCGTTTTCCGTAAAGGCAGTGCCCGTAATGGGCTGGCTTTTCATCGCTTTCGGAGCCGCAGCATTCGCCCTGCCGGCTGGCTTCGGCAACTACCTAATGGCCGCGAGCTTCGGCCTTCTTCACATGATTTTCGGCGCCGTTATCGCCAAACGATTCGGAGGCTAGTACAACGACCCAATGACAATAAATTCAATGACAATTCAAAATATACGGCTTGCCGCGATCGTCGCATCGGTCGGGGTTTTACTCTTGATCCCGGCAGTCGCGATGCAGTTGACCGACGAGGTGAAATGGGGCCCGTTCGATTTTCTCGTGGCGGGCTTTCTTTTGCTTGCGACCGGGCTCATGTGCGAAATGGCACTACGCTTCATTACAACCTGGCCGTATCGGATCGCCGCGTGCGCCGCGCTGCTCATCGGGCTGTTCCTGGTCTGGGCTGAACTCGCGGTCGGTATTTTCGGGACGCCATTTGCTGGGTCGTGATCCATCGGTTCCGAGCATATTATGTCGAGAAAGAATACAGCGATCAAAGGGGATAACGGCTCAGGTGGCCGGCATGCGCTCCGTGTCGAAAAGGCAGCAGGAGCGGTCTCTAGCGATCTGGACAAGGTCATCCACGAGCGAATGCGGCTCGGGATCATCAGTGCGCTCGCGGCCAACGACAAGCTCAGCTTTACTGATCTCAAGAACCTTCTCGACACCTCGGACGGCAACATCAGCGTCCACGCACGAAAGCTCGAGGAAGCAGGCTACCTGACGATGAAGAAATCGTTTCTCGACCGCACGCCGCTGACCGAGTATCAGATCACCGCCGCCGGCCGAAAAGCCCTCGAACGCTATCTCGACCATATGGAAGCGCTGATCAAGGCGATGAAAGGAAAATAACCTTTCGAACGCATTCATATTCAGAGAACTTTTAAGTCACCATGATGAGCAATAAAACACGAAGCGGGATCGAGATACTTTTTACGGCGTTGGCGATAGGAATCTTTGGCAATCTCATGTTGCGGCAGACGCCTTGGGGGCTGAACGCGTTCCTTTTTGTAACGACGTTCGTCGCCGGGATGGTGGCGATCGCATATCGGCACCGACGCGAACTGCTGACTCCGCGAACTCTAGCGCTGCATGCCGCGATGTTGTTCTTCGCGTCGATGTTTTTGCTTCGCGATTCTGAGCAGCTTCTCGTATTCGACACGTTCGCGATCATCGTAATTATGGGCGTGTTGGTCCTGCCGAACTTCGGGGTGAACCAGCGTATCGCCGGTGCGTTCCACTACGGAGTTGGCGTTTTGTATGCAGGCCTGAGCTCAGTGCTTGCTCCGTTCGTACTGCTCGGTGCGGACATCGACTGGAAAGAGATGCCCGGCAACCGCGTGAGCAAGAGCGCGTTCTCTGTCCTGCGCGGCGTAGCCATCGCACTGCCGCTGTTCCTGATCTTCGGGGCGTTGTTCATGGCGGCCGACGCGGCGTTCGAAAATTTCGCGAATCGGGTCGTAAACTTCGATCTCGAGACAGTCATTTCGCACGTGATGCTCACGTCGCTCTTTGCGTGGCTAACCGCCGGATATTTCCGCGGAACTCTTATCGAGCACCTCACAAAGAATGCGGCAGCTGCCGTGGTTTCGGTCGTTCCGAAGCCGGAACCCGCCGCGGCTGAGAGCGAGACGAGCTTTGTCGACAAGTTCGCCGCCGAGCCGGCCGAAGACACATCGCTCCCAAATAACGCGACCGTCGTCGAGCACATCAATATCAGCGACGCTCCCGATCCCGTAAAGACGGACGAGCCGACACCGGCCGCCGAACCGACGGCCCGCGACTGGCAGAACTGGGACAACACGAAATTCCCGGCGGTCTTCACGCTCGGCACGGTCGAGACGGTCATCATTCTCGGCGTGCTCAACGTGCTCTTTGCGAGCTTCGTGATCTTTCAGCTGCCGTATCTGTTCGGCGGAATGGACTTCGTGCAGAACACGCCTGACCTAAAGCTCGCCGATTTTGCACGCCGCGGGTTTGGTGAACTTGTATGGGTGTCGTTCCTCGTTTTGCCGATGCTGCTCGCGTCACACTGGCTGCTTCGCCGTGACGAACCGCGAAACGAAACCATCTTTCGCGTGCTCGCGGGAATCCAGGTCGGCCTGTTGTTCGTCATCATGGCGTCGGCGATGCAGCGGCTCGTGCTGCTGACAGGTGAGCTCGGATACGGCTGGACGACCGTCCGCTTTTATCCGATGGTCATGATGATCTGGCTGGCCGTGGTCTTCGTCTGGTTCGGCTGGACCGTTCTCCGCGGTAAGCGAAACAACTTCGCGTGGGGAGCTCTCTGGTCGGCCATCGCGATCCTCGCGGTCACCAACCTGCTAAACCCCGATGACTTCATCGCCCGAAAGAACATCCAGCTAATGCAGCAGGGCCGGGAGTACGACGCCTACTATAACGTCCAACTCAGTGACGATGCGGTCCCCGCGGTCATCGAAAGCCTCGATGCGATGAACAATGAGGATCGCTGCTCGTCGATGTCATTCCTTTACCGCCGGTTGCTGGAAGCTCGAAGCGAGAGCGATCTCCGATCGTTCAATTTCTCACGGGAGCGAGCGTACGATCTGCTAGATGCAAGATCGGGAGCTTTGATCAACGGTCCTGGTTGCACTGAGTATGAGCCTCCGGCAAAGCTATTCCTCGGGGAATACGGTGCAGGGCAGTGATAGAATAGCCAGAGTGAAAAGAGATCTCATCCGCGAATACATCTCCTACGTTCGCGTCGAAAAGGGGCTTGCGAAGAATTCGCTCACGGCGTATGAGCGTGATCTGCGAAAGCTCGAGGCTTGGGCAGGGAAGAACGGGTTCGAGCTTTTGCGGCTCACTCGTAACGACCTTCGCGAGTGGCTGATGGACCTCTCTCATCAGAGCATTTCGGAAAATTCAAAACGCCGGCTGATCAGTGCGGTCCGCGGGTTTTACAAATTTCTGATGATCGAGGGCCATCTGGAAAAGAGCCCTGCCGAAGACCTCGACACGCCCGTCAAAAGCTTTTACCTGCCGAAATTCCTAAATCAGTCTGAGATGGAACTGCTGCTCTCGGTCCCTGACGTCGCGACCGATTCCGGCCTTCGCGACCGTGCGATGCTTGAGCTGATGTACGCCTGCGGGCTTCGTGTATCCGAGGTCGTGAATTTGAAATTGCAGAACGCCGATCTCGACGGTGGCATTCTCACCTGCACAGGAAAAGGCAGCAAGACACGCCGCGTGCCCATTGGTGCCAGTGCGGTCGAATGGCTGCGAAAGTATCTCGCCGAACGCCGCAAGATCGAGAATATCGAGATCGACAATCTATTTGTGACCTCGCTTGGGCGGCCGCTAAATCGCCAGCAGATACATGCTATGGTCAGCGAATGCGGTGAAGGCTGCGGCCTCAAAGGCGTTTCTCCGCATACGCTTAGACATTCGTTCGCTACGCACCTTGTTCAAAACCGGGCCGACATCCGGAGCGTCCAGCAGATGCTCGGCCACGCCGATATCTCGACCACCCAGATCTACACGCACATCACCGACGCTCATTTAAAGAAGGCCTACGAAAATTTCCATCCGCGGTCCAAGAAAACCTGAACCTCGCGTCTTTTGCGAATTCATTGTGCACTTAGCGTCTTTGCGTGAAAAGATCTAAGGCTCCACGGAGACTCAGAAAAACTAAAAACTAAAGCACAAAGCCCAAAAACCAAATCCCAAAATCCCCATCTTGTGCTAATCTAACCGTTCCAATAAAAACTTATGTCGAACGAGATCAAAACCCCTGATGATCTAGCTGTCTCTGCAGACGGCTCGCGGCGTGACTTCATCAAGCGAACCGCGGCTGTAAGCCTTGGCGTCGCAGCCGTTAAGCTCGGTGATGTGGTTCCCGCGATCGCGAGCCAGCCTGCGATCGAAAACGGGGTCGCGGTAGAAAAGCTGACGGTGAAATTACACGTCAACGGCAAGGAGCACTCGCTGCCCGTCGATACGCGCACATCGCTGCTCGATGCGCTCCGCGAACAGCTTGAGATGACCGGCTCGAAGAAAGGCTGCGATCATGGCCAATGCGGTGCGTGTACTGTGATCATCGACGGCCGACGACAGCTTTCGTGCCTGACGCTCGCTGCGATGTGCGACGACCGAAAGGTCACGACGATCGAGGGCCTCGCCGAGGGCGATAAGCTTCACCCAATGCAGGCCGCATTCATCGAACGCGACGGCATGCAGTGCGGGTATTGCACGCCGGGCCAGATCTGTTCGGCGATCGCCATGCTCGAGGAAGCCAGAAATGGCGACGCCAGCCACGTCACGGCCAACGTCCAATCGGCAGCCCGCGGCCAGAAACTGAGCAAGGACGAGATAAAGGAACGCATGAGCGGCAACATTTGCCGTTGCGGCGCCTACCCGAATATCGTCGCGGCCATCGAAGACGTTCAGGCGATCGGAGGTGCACGATGAGGCCATTCGCATTCAAACGTGCCGCCGCTCCCGACGACGCCGTAAAACTCGCCGCTGCCAACCGCAATTCACGCTTTATCGCCGGCGGCACCAACATCATTGACCTGATGAAAGAGGGCGTCGAGCGGCCCGACGAGCTGGTCGATATCTCGCGGCTTGCCTTGGGCGTGATCCGTTCGACCGCTGACGGCGGCGTTTCGATCGGGGCTCTCGCTAAGAATACCGACACCGCAAATCACCCGCTCATCCGAAAACAATATCCACTGCTGACACAGGCGATCCTGGCCGGTGCGTCGCCGCAGATACGCAACATGGCGACCAACGGCGGCAATCTGATGCAGCGAACGCGATGCCATTATTTTTACGATCTCGGAACGCCCTGCAATAAGCGTCAGCCGGGGTCGGGCTGCGGTGCGATGGACGGGCTTAACCGTTATTCGGCCATCTTTGGCTGGAGCACGTCATGCGTAGCGGTGAATCCTTCTGATATGTGCGTAGCTCTCGCCGCACTCGACGCGACGGTGAACATTCAGTCGCCCGACGGAAAGACCAGACCAATCAAATTCGCTGACTTTCACAAACTCCCGCTGAATTCCCCTGAAAAAGACAACACGCTCAACCATGGCGAATTGATCACATCGATCGACCTGCCCAAAAACAACTTCGGAGCGAATACCTATTACCTTAAGCTCCGCGATCGCTCCAGCTATGCGTTCGCTCTCGTTTCGGTGGCGGCCGCGATCGAAAAAGCCGCGAACGGCACGATCCGCCAGGCACGCGTCGCACTAGGCGGCGTCGCTCATAAACCGTGGCGTGCCGACGAGGCCGAGCGATTTCTGCAGGGCAAACGTGCAGAGGACGCCGTCTTCCGCGAGGCAGCAAAGCTCGCCGTCGCCAAGGCGCAGCCCTTAAGCGACAACGCATACAAAGTGCGGCTCGCCCAACGTGCGATCGCTCGTGCACTCAATAACGCAAACGACGGAGGCACGGCCGCCAAATGATCGACGATCTGAAAAACACACCAAGCCGCGTCGATGGCCGTGCAAAGGTCACCGGCACCGCGACCTACATCGCTGAGTTCCGCTTCCCGAACCTCGCGTACGGTTACATCGTTCCCGCGACGATCGCACGCGGCACCATAAAGAACATCGATGGACGCGAGGCCGCAAAACAGCCCGGCGTCATCAAGCTGCTTACTCACGCTAACGTTCAAAAACTTGCATCATTTAAACCCGATGAGGAATTCGGCGAGGGAAGCAAGCCCTTTTTCGCGTTGATGACCGACCGCGTTCTCTTCAGCGGCCAGCCCGTCGCACTCGTCGTTGCCGAGACATTTGAGCAGGCACGGTACGCGGCGTCGCTGATCAAGGTTGAATACGCAACCGAAACGCCATCGACCGATGTCGAAAAGGTACTTGATAAAGGCTACACTGCAGGCCGAGCGCGACCGGTTCGCGGCACGCCTGACGAAGCATTCGCAGCCGCCGAATTAAAGATCGACGCACGCTACACGATCCCGGTCGAACATCACAACGCGATGGAACCGCACGCCACGGTGGCGAATTGGGAAGCGGACAAGCTGACGGTTTACGACAAGACACAGGGCGTCGACGGCGTGAGAAATTACCTTTCCACGCATTTTGGGCTGCCAAAGGAAAAGATCAGCGTCCAATCGCCGTTCGTCGGCGGTGCGTTCGGTGCTTCGCTGCGGCCGACGCCTAACACGCTCCTTGCCGTGATGGCCTCGCGCGAAACCAAGCGGCCGGTGAAGGTCGTCTATTCTCGCCGCCAGCTCGCAGCGGCACACGGATACAGGCCTGCGTCAGTTCAAAACATCAAGCTCGGGGCCGACAGATCGGGAAAACTGACCGCGATCATCCACGAGGCGACCCACAACACGTCGTCTCATGAGAATTTTTCTGAGGACCTCGTCGGCATCTCGCGAACGCTTTACGCCTGCCCGAACGTCCGCACCGAGGCAAAGATCACGCGCACCGATCTGCAAACACCGCTTTGGATGCGTGCGCCCGGCACGGTTTCCGGAGCATTTGCACTCGAATCCGCGCTCGACGAGCTTTCTTATCAATTAAAGATCGACCCGCTCGAACTGCGTCTGATCAACTACGCTGAGAAAGATCCCGACAGCGGCAGGCCGTTCTCAAGCAAGGAACTTCGCGAGTGTTACCGCCAGGGAGCCGAGAAATTCGGCTGGAAGGCACGTAAGCCGGAGCCGCGTTCCATGCGTGATGGGCGTTTGCTCGTCGGTTACGGCCTTGCGACCGGAACCTGGGGAGCTTTCCTGGCACCATCGTCAGCCCGCGTAACCCTTAGAGCTGACGGAACTGCCCTCGTCGAAAGCGGCACGACCGACATCGGGCCCGGAACCTATACCACCATCTCGATAATCGCGGCGAGGCAGCTCGGGCTGCCGATCGAAAAGGTCAAATTTGTACTTGGCGACAGTGATCTGCCGACCGCTCCGTCTCAAGGCGGCTCGATCACGACCGCAAGTGTGGGTACCGCCGTTCAGGAATGTGCACAGATCGTGCAGAAAGAGCTGATCGAGATGGACGCGACCCGTGAGGGCTCGCCGTTTGCCGGAGTTCCTTTCGAGAATGTGGCGTTTGAGGACGGAAAGGTTTTCGTTAAGGGCCAAACCGGGAACAGCACGACCATCGCCGAACTGCTCAATCGGAATAACCTCGGCCATTTGGCCGCGACGCACACTTCGACCCCGGATTTCGGCGAACGCGGCAGATACGCCACCGCATCACACGGGGCACAGTTCGTTGAGGTAAAGGTCGATGAGGATATCGGCCGCGTTTATGTCACTCGGGTCGTTCAAGCGACCGCTGCGGGCCGGATCATTAACCCGAAAGGCGCTCATAGCCAAGAAATGGGCGGCGTAGTTTGGGGGATCGGTATGGCCTTGATGGAGCATACCGAGATCGATCACCGCATCGGCCGGATAATGAACCCGAACCTTGCCGGCTACCACGTTCCGGTAAATGCGGACATCGGGGTGATCGAAACGATCTTTGTCCCCGAAGAGGACAAGATCGTAAACCCATTGGGAGCAAAGGGTTTAGGCGAGCTGGGACTGGTCGGCATACCTGCCGCGATCGCCAATGCGATCTATCATGCGACGGGAAAACGGGTTCGCGATCTGCCGATAACGCCAGATAAATTGGTCTGACCGCCAATTGAGCCGAAAAGTCGCGCGTCCGACTTGCGCGCCTTGCGGCCTTTCGTTATTATTGGAAATTTGCTAATTGGCTCAAAAAGCCGATTAACGCATTAAGAAAATCAGCATGGGTGGTCGAGCGGTCAAAGGCATCGGGCTGTAAACCCGACGGATTAACTTCCTACGTAGGTTCGAATCCTACCCCATGCACCATGAGCGGGAGTAGCTCAGTTGGTAGAGCGTCAGCCTTCCAAGCTGAATGTCGCGAGTTCGAATCTCGTCTCCCGCTCCATATCTTTTTACGTTTGAGCCCAAGTAGCTCAGGGGTAGAGCGCATCCTTGGTAAGGATGAGGTCACGGGTTCAATTCCCGTCTTGGGCTCCAGAAAATTAGTTAAATTATCATTCGATTCGACCGGAGAATATAGATGAGCAAGGAAAAATTCGATCGCAGTAAGCCGCATGTGAATATCGGGACGATCGGTCACGTTGACCACGGGAAGACGACATTGACGGCGGCTATTACAAAGGTGATGTCGAAGCACAACCCTAAGA
>JAEWFC010000026.1 GCA_023389035.1 Acidobacteriota bacterium | reverse complement strand
GTACATTTTGATGCACCGATGATTGTTGGTGGACTTACAACCTCAGATCCGCTTTGTACAGACGTAAAGGAATTTTGGAAGACTCAGTCCGCCATTGTGTACGATACAATACCAGACTTTTTAGGCTATGTCGTGAAAGCTGATTCTGAATTTAGAGGTGGTCCAGAGGCATTTGGACGAACTCAAGCAGATGGTGCAAATACAATCGCAGCTGCTGTTGCTCCGTTTGGAGGTTTAGTCTTTTGGCGGTGCTTTGTGTATAACTGCCAGCAGGATTGGAGAGACACGAAAACTGACCGCCCAATGGCAGCCTATAAACACTTTCAGCCACTGGATGGTAAATTTGATCAGAATGTCATTCTACAAATTAAAAATGGACCTCTAGATTTTCAGACGAGAGAGCCAGTGTCGCCTCTCTTTTCAAGCCTTAAACATACAAATGAAGCGATTGAATTTCAGATTACTCAGGAGTATACTGGCCATCAAATTGACTTGTTCAGCTTAGCGGTTCAGTGGGAGGGCATTTTATCAACTGAAGTTGACACAGGAAAGCAATTGAAAACATTGTTTGGTCAAGAGATCGTCGCTATGACAGCGGTTACAAATACAGGTGATGATGTTAACTGGACCGGTCATATGCTTGCACAGAGCAATTTGTATGCCTTTGGGAGAATGGCGTGGAACCCTGAGCTTACGGCTAAAGAGCTAACCCAAGAGTGGATCAGGATAACATTTGAAACAGATGACTATGGTCTTACGACGATAGAAGACATGCTGCTTAGCTCAACAGCCATTTACGAGAGCTATACCGCACCTCTTGGTATTGGCTTTATGGTGAATCCAAGTAATCACTACGGTCCAAATGTTGATGGTTACGAGTTTTCAAAGTGGGGGACGTATCATAGAGCAAACTTTGAAGCGATTGGTGTGGATCGTACGTCGAAAGGAACAGGGTATACGCTTCAATATCCAGAGTCCATACAACAAATGTATGACGATATTGAAAGCTGTCCAGAGGCATTGTTACTGTTTTTCCATCGCGTTCGCTATGACTATAAGATGAAAGACGGACGAACGCTGCTTCAGTTCATATATGACAGTCATTTTGAAGGTGCCGAGCAGGTCGAAGCATTATTACAAGCATGGGAGTCGCTAGAAAATCGAGTGCCACAGGAAACTTTTGACTCAGTGAAAAAGCGACTTCATCTTCAGCACATGAATGCTTGCGAGTGGCGAGATCAAGTTAATACGTTTTTCTTTAGAAAAACAGGGATTGGCGATGAACAGGGAAGAAAAATTTATATGTAAGGCGGTACATATATGCTAACGACAAAAAAAAATAAATCGCTCAACTATATTAAACGTTACTGGATACTTTATGCGATGCTGTTTCTCCCGTTATCCTTTTTTATCATATTCCGTTATATACCGATGGGCTATATTCAGATCGCCTTTAAAGACTATAGCATTATTCAAAGCCCGTGGGAGATGGCATGGGCAGGCAATAATGGGTTTGAATATTTTATAAAGGCATTTTCTAATCGTGATTTTCTGTATGCACTTAGAAATACCGTTATGCTAAATGTTCTTGACCTGTTGCTAGGATTCCCTGCACCTATTATTCTTGCCATACTCTTAAACGAGCTCGCTTTCAAACGCTTTAAGCGATTTACCCAAACTGTAGTCTATATGCCTCACTTTTTATCTTGGGTTATTATTTCAGGTATGGCGTTACAGCTTTTTGCACCTACTAATGGGCTTGTTAACATTATGCTTAACAAGATGGGCTTCTCCTCAATACCATTTTTGAATGAATCTGCGTACTGGGTTGGCACCTACATAGTCCTAGGTATATGGCAAAGCGTAGGTTGGAATACAATTATCTATTTAGCAGCTATCGCAGGTATAAACCCAGAACTTTACGAAGCTTCATCGGTGGATGGAGCAAGTCGTTTACGAAAAATTTGGCATATTACGCTGCCAGGACTTCGTCCTACGATTATTATTTTACTTATTCTAAGCCTAGGTCACATTATTGGTAGTGAATTTGACAGACCTTACGCACTTAGTAATAAGCTTGTCACAGATGTTTCTAACGTTATTTCGATATTCGTATACAACTACGGTATTCGTGGGCTACAATTCTCACTCACCACTGCCGTCGGTTTATTTCAATCCATCGTGGGCGTCATATTTTTGTTCGGAGCAAACGCTTTGGCAAAAAAATTTGGCGAACGTGGCATCTGGTAGGAGGGTAATGACATGATTAAATCAAAAAGCACTAGAATTGGAGACTGGATTATAGCTTTCATTTGTTTACTAGCTGTATTAGTCTGTCTCCTACCGGTATTAAATATATTGGCACGATCTTTAAGCTCTGCGGATGCTTTGGTGAGAAATCAAGTTTTACTTCTTCCTGTAGGCTTTAATTTTGATGCTTATGCGATTGTCCTTAGTGATTCGAAGTATACATGGGCATTATTATGGACAGCAATCCTAACTGTTGTTGCTACATGTTGGTCGATGTTTATGACGATTATGTGTGCTTATCCCCTTATATACGACAACTTAAAAGGGAAAAAGCTTATTATGGCTATTATTATTTTTACGATGTACTTTAGTGCAGGTACA
>JAEWFC010000021.1 GCA_023389035.1 Acidobacteriota bacterium | reverse complement strand
TTTAATATCCCTAAAACCTGCCTCTCACTAAACTTCGATCGCTTCATTCCCAGCCTCCTTTCGTATCTTATCTCAAAGGCCGAAAACTCCACTTATCAGTGGTACCATTCTAGGGGATGCTTACAGGGAGATTACCGCTCCGAATTGATCGGTGAGAATGCGAGGACTTCCTAGATGATCGTGGGTCAGGTAGCTGATTTTAGGTGATTGTTCAATCACAGTTGAATATTCCGCAACCATTTTGCCTTCGATGTCATAGACGAAGATCGTTATCTCACCTGTGGCAGGGACAAATTTCTTAACCCGCTTCGCGTCTCCGTCATAAGAATATTCGCCGATGGTTTGGTTTTGCGAGTCTTTAACAATGACCTGTTTGTTTTCGGCGTCGTAGGTGAACTGTCGTCCTTCGGCGTCGATGGTAGTGTTTCCCGCCGCGTCGAAGGTGTAGCCGTTCAGACGGTTGTTCGCTGTATTT
This sequence comes from Acidobacteriota bacterium, assembly GCA_023389035.1. Taxonomy (GTDB): domain Bacteria; phylum Acidobacteriota; class Blastocatellia; order Pyrinomonadales; family Pyrinomonadaceae; genus OLB17. The sequence goes on along the minus strand of JAEWFC010000021.1, from coordinate 91,604 downwards.
ACGGACGGATTGACGATCGGCCTGATCGCTTCGCAAACTACCGGATTGCCGGATTCGGTGCAGTCTTTTGGAAGCGTTGTAGTGTTTGCTTCATCGAAGTTTCGATTACCGTAGCGGTCAAAAGTATAAGTCTGCTGCCATGACGGTGTTTGTGAGCCGCCATTCAGAGTGATGTTCTCCGTGGCTTGTTTCAATCGATTCAAGGAATCGTAAGAATAGGCCTGCGTTGCGACAAATCCGGTTGCTTGTCCAATGGTCGGAACCGTGATCGTTTGGCTCAGCACATTGCCGTTGTTGTTCGTGGTGCCGTAATCGTAGTTGAGTTTAAGCAGGCCCTGATTCGTCGCGGAACTTCCGAGTCCTATCTGGGTCGGTTGAAGCCTGCTGTTGAACGCCGTCGTCTCAAACTTGCCGTTCCCAAGCTTCATGCTCGAAACAGCCCCGGCAGCCGTGTAAACAAAATTGCTCGCGTAAGGCCGCCAAATGTCCGCCGAATTCTTCTGGCTCTGCACCTGTGCAAGATTACCGTCCGTATCCAAAGTGTTCTTCACCTTACGGCCCGAGGGATAGGTCTGCTCTACCAAAGCTCCAGATAGGTTGTACAAATAACCCGTAGTGTATTGCTGACCATCGGTTGTCTGCTTATGCCCCGTCACACGTCCTAAGATGTCGAACGCAGTGTATTCCGTTGTCGAAACGCTCGATTCCACCTTGATCAGGTTACCAAGTCCGGGTGCGGTCGTCTTGTAGGTGTATACAACATTGGGCGTCGCCTGATAGTTAGAAGGCGTTCCGCCCGGCGTCGAGTAGTTGCGGTTTGTAACACGGTTCAGAACATCATAGACGTAGTTGGTCCTGACCCCACGAGCATCATCCTTCTGCGTCAAATTGCCGTTCAGATCATATTGGTTGCTGATCGTCCCGCTTTCGGGGTTAGTCGCACTCAGGAGCCTGGAAAGCGAACTATACGAAAATGTTCTGGTTTGAAGGCCTTGGTTGACGGTTGTAAGGTTATTGAGCGTGTCGTAGCCGTAGGTGGTCTTAAAGCCGTGGGCTACGGTTGTGTTGGGGAAGGTAACGCTCTCTGAGCCGCTCTCGCTAGCCGCAAGTATCTCCCAGACTTCTTTCAACTGCCCAAGAGCATTCGTCTTGCTGACACGTTGCTTTCCTGCCTGATCCGTGACGAGCGTCCTATCCGCATCGATGTCTGTTCGGACGGTGCCGGTCGAGGCGGTGTTTGAGCCGTCGAAGGCAACGGGCAGCCCTGCACCGGAGAAGGTTTGTATCTCCGAGCGTTTCCCGTTGCTCCACGAGGTTGCCAATGTCCAGCCCATCGTTGCGTCAGTCTCGTTATAAGAGTAATCCGCACGGTAGGGATTCGATGTGAGGTGGTACGTATAACCCGAGACGGTCTTATACCTCGTTTGGACCTTAATGCCGTCAGTTTCGTTCGTGGCGGATTGGGTGGCGGCGTCTTCGAGCGTTTTCGATAGGCGCACTCGTCCCAGTTGATCAAAGAACTGCGTCGCGACCTTTTTGCCGTCACCTTTCGTTTTAAGATCTGAGCGGACGACTATGTAACGGCCCACGTCGTTGTAAGTCGTCTGTGTCCAGGCTTCGAGGCCTGTAACGCCGAGACCACTTATCGACTTTGTCGGGCGGCCAAGCGCATCGTATTCCGTCGCGTTTGTAACATTGTTGTCAACATCCGTCGTAGTCAACACCGCGCCGGTATAGAAATCATAAGTCGCCGCCGAGGTCCTCGCTAAGCTCGTTCCGTGTGCAACGGTCGTTTGTGTTGGATAAAGTCCCCTAATATTGCCATTCGGCCCGGCAATCAACCGATCGTTGCCGGACGCCCGATTTATGGAGGCCCTGCAGATAGTTGGCTCGGTCGGGTGGTCGGTGCCGATCTCGTCGCACTGATCGAGACTATCCGAGTAAGTGCTGCAGGTACGGCGTTTACACGCGAAGATACGAGCATTTTAGAGCTGACAGAAGTGATTTTGTTAGATAACAAAGGCGATTTGTCTGCTAACAAAAGTGATTTGTCACGCAACAAAAGTGATTTGTCACGCAACAAAAGCGATTTGTCTCGTAACAAAAGCGATTTGTCTCGTAACAAAAGCAATTTGTCTGCTAACAAAAGTGATTTGTCTCGTAACAAAAGCAATTTGTCGCGCAACAAAAGCAATTTGTCACGCAACAAGGGCGATTTGTTTGCTGACAAAAAGAATGTTTTAGAGCGACATTACCGATGACTGCCGAGGAAACGCGGGGAACGAGCGGGGGCTTCGCGGGTCTTGGGATCGGTCGGCGTTGATCTATGTTCTGACGGCGACGGATCAAAGCTGGCGAGAGCGAAAAAAAGGCCACGGGCTTTCGCCGGCGGCCTAGCAATTAAATCCAGTTCAGGGTAACAACTTATTCGTCGCTGCCTTTCAAGGTAAAGCCGTAAACCACTACGCCTTTTGCCTTGATTGGCGTTCCTTCAAAGATCGCGGGTTTGAATCGCGACCGCTTTGCGGCGTCCTCTGCGGCCTGCCGAAGCATTTGATGGCCCGAGGTCGCATTTGCCGAGACGACCTTGCCTTCTTCATCAAGCTCTACCTCGACGACCACGCGGCCTTCGATGCTTGATCGAAAGGCGAGCTGTGGGTACGTGGGCATTACAAAACGTTCGGCGTTCGCCTGCGAGATCGTGCCCAGATTGACGAATTCCGGCCGCTCAACCTTTACCGGAGCCGGTTGCGGGCGGGCTGCTTCCTCAGCTTTTGCGATCTCATCCTGAAGACGTTTGGCGCTTGCGGCGGCAGCTTCGTACTTTGGATCAAGCTCGGCGGCCCGTCGGTAATCTGCCAAAGCTTTGTCGGGCTTGCCGGCACGCTCGTAGGTCATTCCTCGGTAGTAATATGCGGCCGGGTCTTTGGGTGCGAGTTCGACAACCCGATCGTAATCAGAAAGAGCTTTGTCGTACGACTTCAGATTAAAATGCGCCTTGGCACGCCCGACGAAAACGGACATCTCTGCCGATCCCATCTCAGCAGCCTTGTCGTAATCGGCGAGTGCCAACGTAAATTCGCCTTTTGTCGCGTTGGTCTCGGCACGCTTTGCATAAAAGCTCCAATCGGGCGGAGTCGGTGTCGGTATAGGCGTTGCGACGGGCTTTGGCTCGGGTTTAGGAGCAGCGATCTCACGCAGGGCTGCTAGCAGCTCGGGGCCTGCCCCGGTGGTCGCAAGCTCTTTTTCGATCTCTGCAGAGAATGTGAACGTGACGCCGCGCTGTTTTACGGCCTCGGTAAGTATCGCGTTGCGTTCCGGCAGCGAGACCTTTTGCGATCGCAGCCCGATCAGCAGATCTGCGAGACTTAGCTTGGGTGCCTGGGCGATCGCTCCGAGCTGTCCGAACGCAAGTATCAGAAATGCGGCTGCGGCAGCGAATGAAAGGTGCGAACTCAAGAAGCGTTTTGTGGATGTAGATGTCATAGCGGTTCGTAGTGGCCGGGGGAATGCCCGCCGTATCTGTGCAACTGGTTTGTCGTCTAGTTGTCGTTTATCAGGTCATCGACCGTAACCTTTTTTGCCGGGGCCGGTTTTGGTTTTGCCGGCTCCGCAACAGGTTTTTTCACAGCAGGTTTGGCTGGTGCAGGTTCGGCCGCCGCGGTCTGTGCGGGAGCAGGGTTTTCCGCAGGCTGCGAAGCTTCGGGCACGGCGGCGTTGAGCTCGGGCTGCGGTTCGGGCTGAGACGTTTCGGCCTGCTCAACGGAAGGTGCGGCAACCGGCTGCGAAACCGCGGCAGGCGCTTCGGCGGCTGCGGGAGCAGAAGGCCCGCGTAGAAGGAAGAACCATCCGCCGGCCACAGCCACGACCAATGCCAGAACTCCGCCGGCCACTGCAGCCATCGGCATCGAGCGTTTTGCGGGTTCCTCGCCGTACGAAAAGACAGACTCGGAAGCAATCGCTTCATCCGCCGCCATAGATGCAGGTTCCGGTGGAGCGATCGCAAGATCTTCGACGATCGGAGCCGGATCGATCATCTCAGGTTCGGGAACGCTCGCCGAAACAGCGGGCTCCTCCGTGATAGTCATCTGAGGCGGAGCCAAAACGTGGGCCTCGTCAGCCTTTGCCTTGGCAACTGCGACGGGCTTTGCCGCGGGCTCTTCGGTCGTCGATATTCCCGGAACATCATCCTGCGAAACGGGAACTGACCCGGCAGCATCTGCGGCCATTGCCGCTTCTGTCTTTTCACGAAGTATGCGTTCGGCGTCAGCAGCCGCGGCTTCCTGTTCGCGCAGCAGGCGTTCGGCTTCGGCCGCTCGGCGTTCGGCCTCGAGTCTTTGTTCTTCTACCTCTTTAAGCTTGGCCTCGAGTGCCAGCCTTTGCTGTTCCTGTTCTGCCTCGAGCTCTCGCTTCTTGGCTTCGATCGCACGCTGCACCTCTTCAGTGCGAGCGGTCACGGCATATTTCAGTTCTTTCGCGGCTTCTTCGATCTCGCGGTCTTCATTCTCGCGGTCGGCGGCACGTGCGATAGCGGTCTTTAACGCCTGCCGCATGACCGCGGCATTGTCGTAACGCTCTTCGCGACGGATCTCAAGAGATCGGAGCAGGAATGATGAAAATTCGGGCGTGATCTGGGGCAGGATCTTGTTAGGTGCTTCGAGCGGATCGGGCTTTGCGTCAAGCATCTCGATCGAACGTTCAAGCGCATCGACAGGTTTGCGGCCGGTGACCAGATGGTAGAGGACCGCACCCAAAGAATAAACATCGCTGCGGGCGTCCGGCGGCTGAAGGAGGATCGCTTCGGAGCGTTCGTCGTAGGAGTTTTGAATTACCTTTTGCGACGCACTGTCGAGACTTTCCCAGATCTGCTCGATCGGCGAATAGCATAGATAGTTGGCCGGATCGGTGTCGTGCGATAGGGAAGTGCTTAACCGCAGTTCTCCGCCGTCACTAACCTCGACCGCTAGCAGTTTCACGCGGCCATCCTGACCCAAATAGACGCTCCGCGGATCGATATGGCCGTGGATCATCCCGTTTCGCGCATTCAAATGATCAAGCGCATTTAATATTTGCTCGGCCCATGCGGAAGCCTGATCGATAGCGACGGGCAATTCGCCGGCAGCGATCATCGATTCAAGACTTTTTCCTCCGACCGCCTCAAGCACGAGAAAATGACGGCCGACATCGCTGAAAAAATCCTCAACGTTCAGCAGGGAATCGTGCCGCATCGCTTTCAATGCCTGGGCCTGATTCGTAAATGCTGTCCTCAAGGTCTCTTGTTGAGAAAGCGTCGTGACCGATCCGGTATTGGTTGTGATCTCTTTGACCACAACGGGCACATTGCTGACCGTGTCGTACGCGCTGAAGACCTTTAGATCGTCAGCTGCGGCGAGCGGCTGTTCCAAACGATAACGTCCTTGGTGAAGAAGTTCCTGGGTAGCGGGCATATAGATTTTTTCGGGTGTGAAGAGATCGAGGCGGGCTAAAAGCCACCACCATTATACATAGAAATGTAAAAAATGGAAGCAGTTTGTTAAAAAATGTTATGCAGTGAGGAAGGAGAGATGTCGGCCTGACGATCTTGCGATGATCGTCAGGCGGGAATATGTGCGTGCGGCTAGTTTGCGAAGTAGATCGTGCCTTCGCCGCCAAAGCTGTTCTCATCGCTCTTCGGGTCACGAAGATAACCCTGGACAAGAAAGAGCTTCACGATGGTTCGTGTGTCTGGACGCTGAAAACGTTCGGAAAGAAGTGCCATTCGCGGCAGGTCCGCCTTGCCGAGCGCTTCGATCTGCCGGATAAATCGGAAAAGTATCACACCGTCTGTCGGATACCCGACGGATTTTAGAAGAAGCTCGCCTTTTTTGAAGCCGTTAGTGCGTTTGTTGTAGCGGCTCAGGACCGCGTATGCGTTAACGACATCATTGATCTGATCGACCAGCGGCGTGAAAAGACGGAAACCTTCGGCGGGGTCAACAATCGCATACCCATTTACGAGCATCATAAGCTCTGCGAGCTCGTCCTCGTCCGAAGGGTATTCATTAACCATCGACCTAGCCTCACGCATCAGCGAAATAGAGCTTTTTACATTGTCTTCGCCGCCGAGCTTATGAAAATCGATGGCAAGCGCGACCAGCCGCTCGATCCTGGATTGCTTTTTCGCAAGGCCGCCGATCAATCTTCGTGCATCCTCGAGAAGTCCTGCCTTTGCGGCACGCGTGATCCGAGTCTTTTCGTAGTTCTCCAACGCATTTGCTCGGACCTTTTGATCGGGGATCTTATCGATAACCGATCTTGCCCTCGAATCGTCTTCGATCTGAGCGATCCGCTGCGGCAGCATCATATATGCGTTCGACCTTTCAAGCTCGGTCATTGCAGGGAGTTCGGCGATTATCTCCTCGGGCGTCGAATTGGGGCTCCAGAGCTTCTGCTGCCGCTGCATACCCCGCATTTCGGGCGGCAAAGCGTTCATCATCTCGGTGTGGCGGTTTCGGAGTTGAGCAGCACGGGCGGGCAACACCTTTTCGAACGACGGCAGCAGGCGCGTAAGCGTCGATGCCGCACGTGTAGTGTTCGAGGGTTGAAGAAGAGTCTGGGCGAGTTTGTTCGCAAGGTCTGCGGTTTGCTCGTCGGTAAATGTGAACTGCTTTTCACGTCGAGCCTTTTCGGCAGAAGGCCCGGAAGCGAACTCGAGAAAGCGTACTGCCGCGTCCATATCATCCGGTTTCTGCACCAGATCGGAATTCACGATCTTTCGCACGACCTCGCCGGCGAGATCGGTCGCTTTCTTGGGTGACTTTGCATGCAGCTTTTGCAGCAGCGGCATCACGCTCCAGGATATTCCTTTCGACAGACTCTCATTGACAAGCTTTACAGCACGGTCCGGATCATTTTCGGCGACGAGGAGTGCAAAGCGCTGCTCAAGCGAAAGCTCCTGCTGTACGCGTTGTCGGTCCATACTGAATCCGACGAGTTCTGCCTCAGGTGTCGACCCGCTTCCGACACGTGCGATCGCTTCCGCGACCTTGGCAGGCCGCGTCTGCAGCAAAAGGTCGTAGGCAAGATCCGCATCGTGCTTTGCTATCATCGGCAAAACCTGAGTGCGCACGTTGTCCCCGCTGAACAAACCAATAAAAGGGTCGCTTGACTCGCCGATCTCCTTGTCGCTTTCAGCAGTCGCGACGACCAGCTCATTACCCGCACGGCGAAAGAGTTCGCCCGCCCGATCCTTGTCGAGCTTGAACATCATGTCGCCGGCCATCGCAAAAACTAGCGCCCGATTGCGGGCATTCTGCAGCGTAGCCCCATCTGAGACCGCCTGATCGAGAAGCTCAAGCACTTTGGCATCAAGTTCTTTCCTTGCTTTTTCTTCCTCCGGTGACGGAGTACTTTCGGGCGTTTGGGATGAGACGGCTCCGGCGAATACGAAAAGAACCGTGAGGGCAACAAGAACGCATTTGTTTATCGTCATATGATCTCCAGGGGAACCTGTAGTCGCGAGCATTATATAATACGCTTCAAGCCCCTGGCGGTTGCATTGAATCTGCACGGTACATAGTTGGCGAAATCGTAGAAAGCAATACAATGTCCGAAAAGATACCTTCATCTGAAATAACTCCCGAATCGGTCTATCTCGACCGGCGGAAGTTTATGAAGCTTGGCCTGCTTGCCGGGACTGTTTTGGCGACCGGGGTATCTTATCGCGTATTCAACCCGCCGCCTCCGGGGAATGTGGAGACGGCTTCGATCCCTGATGTAGCTTCGTCGTCGGTCCAAAGCCTTGCGGACGAACTAACACCATACGAGGACGTTACAAATTACAATAACTTCTACGAGTTTTCGACCGACAAGGGCGGTGTAGCACGGCCCGCACAACGAATGGCAACGCGGCCGTGGACCGTCGCGATCGGTGGACTTGTGCAACGACCCCAGATCATAGATATCGATGAGATCCTGCGTTTTCCGCAGGAAGAACGTGTCTACCGTTTTCGCTGCGTCGAGGCGTGGTCAATGGTCATCCCGTGGGTCGGGTTTCCGCTGAAACTTCTTCTCGACCGTGTCGAACCGATGAGCACGGCGAAATACGTTGCATTCGAAACCCATTACGATCGAAAGGTAATGCAGTCGTCGTTCGCTGCGGGCATCGATCTTCCGTATGTCGAAGGGCTCCGGCTCGATGAAGCGATGCATCCGCTGACGATCCTCGCGACCGGTCTTTACGGTAAGCAGCTTCCGAATCAGAACGGTGCCCCGATACGTCTGGTCGTGCCTTGGAAGTACGGTTTCAAGAGCATCAAGTAGATCGTCAAGATAACCTTGACCGCCACCGAGCCCCCGACTACGTGGAATCTCGCGGCTCCGAACGAATACGGTTTTTACTCAAACGTTAATCCCGAAGTGGACCACCGAAGATGGTCGCAGGGAAGCGAACGGCGTATCGGTGAATTTTCGATGCGCAAGACGTTGATGTTCAACGGATATGCTGATGAGGTTGCGTCTCTCTATGCGGGAATGGACCTGAGGGCAAATTTCTAACTTGCGGATGACCGATGTCAGGTTCAACAAATTTCTTCTATCTGTAAACGCCCTCGTTCCGCTCGCTTTACTTTTGTACGACGCTGCAACTCGCGGGCTCGGAGCAAACCCGATCGAGTACTTTCTCCGTACGACGGGGTGCTTGCACTGATCATGCTGCTGGTGACTCTTGCGGTCACGCCATTAAGAAAGGCATTCGGATGGAACGCCCTCATCAAGCATCGCCGAATGCTCGGCCTATATGCGTTCTTTTACGTGGTCTTGCACCTGGTCACGTACAGTATTTTTGATAAGGGGCTGGATCTTTCGGATATCGGTCGGGATGTGTGGCAACGGCCGTTTATCGCTGTCGGCATGCTTGCCTTCGCTTTACTGATACCGCTGGCCGTGACGTCAACGAATGGAATGGTTAAACGGCTCGGCGGTAAGCGATGGGCAAAGCTCCATAAGCTTGCGTACGTCGTTCCCGTCCTGGGCGTTATCCATTTCTGGATGATCGTGAAGTCGGATATTTTCTATCCCGCAGGCTTCGCGATCGTTCTAGCCTCACTTTTCGCTGCAAGGATCTTCGTGGGAAAGAGTTCCGCCTAGCCCAGCTGTCGCAGTCCCGGATGGAAATTGCGCCGATAATCACTGCCCGTGATCACGATCGTGCGGCACATTTCGTAAAGCCGCGAACGCAGTCGCACGCCGATGCGGTCTTCGAGCGTTTCTTCATTCCCGCGGCGTTCATCTGAATAGTTAGTGGTAAAAATGGTGTGCTTTTTATCGTTGTAGCGCGTATTGATGATGTGCGCCATGGTATCGCGGACCCAATCGGTCGGCTTTGAGGCACCAAGCTCATCGAGAACCAGAACATCAGTGCTCAAAACCGGCCCGAGAACCGCCAGTTCAGAAGTTTTCGTGAATGCATTATACGAATCCTGAATCTCCTTCAACAGCGAACCGAATTCGTAGAAGAGGCACGAGAAACCGCGTTCGTATGTAAGACCTTTTAGTATTGAGACGGCGAGATGCGTTTTCCCGACGCCGACCGGGCCGGTAAGCAGCAGGCCTTGATCGACCGCCGGAAATTCGTTGATGAATGTAAAAGCGTGCTTTACAGCCAGAGTCTGCGACGGCTGAGAAGGATCGGGCTTGTAGCTGTTCAGATGGCAGCCAAGGTAACGTTCAGGTACACGAACTTTCGCAAATGGATTAGACGACCGGCTTTTCTTACGGCATTCACACAGGCGTGCCCCTTTGCCGTCGACGACCTCCATTCCGGAGCCGAAGCAATTCGGACATACGGACTCGGTCTCATCGTTCGGCAGAACGGGATCTTCAGAACCTTCACGAGCTTTCTTGCTGTCGATGTGTGTAACCTGGGCGGCCATCTGTCTTGGTATCGGGAAAACGGTATTATATCACCCGTCGAAACGGTCGGAGAAACGGCGGCTGTGATATATTGGAATTTCGATAATAAAGCATTTTTCCTTGTATGAGTTTGTTCCAGAATTTATTGATAAAGTTAGGTTTAGCCAATCTTACAGTCGAGCGGACGCCAATCAGCGTGTTCCTTTTGGATGACGATCGCCGACGTCATCGGTGGTTCGAAAAAAGGTTTGCCGGCGACCAGATCGAGATCGCCGAGACGGTCGAGGAAGCTAAGATGATCTTGGAAGGCGGTACCTTTGATGCGATATTTTTGGATCACGATCTGCTACCTCATCATTACGAATCGAACGACCACGATGACTACGCGACGACCGGCTTTGCGATCGCTGAGTGGCTGACGGAGCGAAAAGAGCTGCAGCGTGCGGCAACGATCATCGTACACACTCGGAACGCCGACGCCGCGATCCCCATGGTGAAAAAGCTTCGCGAGACCGGCCGCAGCGTTGAATATTGTGCCTTCCCGATGCTCGATCTCAAGATCAAGAATTACTGGCAGCGATAAAAAAGCGGACGCCGCTTAGCATCCGCTATGGATTCGTCTAAAAGACCGACGTTATTTCACGGCGGTCTTTCTCATTTCTGTAAGTTCCTTTTCTAGGTCGGCGATCAACTTGCTCAACTGTCCTTTCGCCATCTCGTCTTTGACGGATTCCGATGACTTTTTGAGGGCGGCAATATGTGCGACCTTGAGCGCCTGCTCTTTCGGCACGTTGATGTCAGGCTCTACTCCAATGCCTTCCCAATTCGTTTTCGAGATCGGATTGATCGCCCGACCGGTCGGAATAAACACACCGAAATGATCGCTTAATCGAACCATTCCGCCCGGATGAGCACCGCCGCCCGTAACCTCGCCGATAATGGTCGCACGCTTTAGGTTCTTGAGGTTATAGGTAAATTCCTCACCGGCTGAGAACGTCCGTTTCGCCGTCAAAACGTAAACGTCCTTGTCCGGGAATTTTATCGCGGCAGCTTCGGGGCGGGTCCAGAAGCTCTCAGTCTTTTCACCCTTACGTGAATACATATCGTTTAAATGTACCGGCTTATCACCGTACAAATAGGATGTGATCAGTGCAACCATTCCCGGGCTCCCTCCGCCGTTCTGGCGCAGGTCAAAGATGATCGCGTCTGTACCTGCAAGAAATCTCATCGCTGCCGCGACAGTGTCCGCACCAAGCTCGTGGTCGCTGAAACCTCGAAGGTCGATGTAACCAATATTTCCGTCGAGTCGTTCGACGCGTTGGAAACCGAAGTTCATCCGCCGCGTCTGCTCTCGATAGCGCTCGACTTCTTCCTGCGTGGGCTCGGATCTTTGGGCACGCACAGGGATCGGATTTGGAGAGAACCGAACCCTGAGATGTTTATCATTGCTGATCGACTGCAGATCAGCCGTCAGCTTATCAGCGAACACGGTCGAGGACGTGATCGCGTCGTACTCGCCGGCTTTTCTCCGACGCTCGAGATCGGCCTGCATTTTCCCCGCGATGTCGGGGAAAACATAAGAATCGTTCAGGTCCTTAATAAGTGTCGTGATCACTGCATCGCGTGTCTGCTGATCAACGGTGCCGTCCGGCATCGGGGCTTGTCCGATCGCCACAGGAATAAGCACGAAGAGACCGAGAATAAACTGAAATAATGCCTTTGTGTATGTCATATAAGTAACTCCGTTGAATGATCTATCGCCTAACCAATCCGTTCATGATCAAATCTGCCACGCGAAGCGTTTTTCGCTCTATCTCAGCTCGCTCGCCGAGTTCGTACGCACTAAGGCTATAGGGAAGCAATGCATTGGTCGCATCCAGGATCGTCCGCCCTGCCTCTTTGGCGTCCTTCACTGTAAAGCGACCGTCCTGCTTTCCTTCTTCCAGAACGCCGGCGAACAGTCGAGCTTCCTCTTCAAAATATCTCTTGCGGCGTTCGAGCAGCCGCGGCCTCAGCTGAGATAGCAGTTCGTTCAGGCTTTGCGAATAATGCTGAACATTGTCGAAGCGGTACATAACCCTCTCAAGGATCATCTTTCGCAGCCGCGTTTCCGCGTTTCCCCGTGAGACAGCTATGTTGTGCAAGCGGGACTTCATTCGCTCGATCATCCGGTCGATGTGCGAAAGTGCAATTTCTTCCTTGCTTTCAAAATGCAGATAGACACTGCCTTTGCCGATGCCGACCTCTTTGGCGAGGTCATCGATCGTCATTTTCTTATAACCGTGCTTAGCTAGCATTCGGTCCGTTGCATCGAGTATCGCGTCGCGTGTGGATCTTGGCTGAGTAGAATCTTTCATATGACTCCTGACCAAAATCCTATTCTGGTCAGTAAGACGATATTACCCCTGGAAAAGTCTCACGGCAAGCACGAATTATTTGTTTTATTGGAAGTATTTTTTTCCGGCGAGCTTTTTTGGCAGGAGATCTTCTGATTGGTCTTCGGTCTTTTCGCCGTAGCCAACGTCCTTCATTAACTTGGTAGGGGCGTTGCGGATCTGCATCGGCACGGGAAGATTCCCAAACTTTTTCGCATCTTCCATCGCCTTACCGATCGCGTTAGTCGAGCTGCGGTCCTTGGCGGCATTGGCCAGGAACGCGACGCCATGTGCGAGGTTATGTATGCACTCGGGCATGCCAATGGTGGTCACCGCATCAAACACCGCATTGGCCACAACGAGTGCTGTCGGCTGTGCGAGTCCAATATCTTCCGATGCAAAGATCACCATCCGGCGTGCAATGAATTTCGGGTCCTCACCCGCTTCGACCATTCGGGCCAGGTAATACATCGCCGCGTCGGCTTTAGAAGCACGCATCGACTTAATGAAGGCACTGATGACGTTGTAGTGCTCCTCGCCTTTTTTGTCGTAGCGGAGGAATTTCGACTGAAGCGTTTCCTTCAGCGTTTCGAGGTTCACCACTTCATAAAAGCGGGCGGTGTTTTCGATCATGGTGATCGCCTGCCGTGCGTCGCCGTTAGCCATTTCGATAAGCCATTCTTTGGCGTCAGGCTCCAATTCGTATCCCGAACGATCGATGATCGCTGCCATTTCGTCGTCGCTGAATTCTTCCAGAATGAAGACACGCAGACGCGACATCAGCGCCGGGATGACCTCAAAGCTGGGATTCTCGGTGGTCGCCCCGATCAGCACCAATTCGCCGCTCTCAACAAACGGCAGCAAGAAATCTTGTTGGGCTTTATTGAACCGATGGATCTCATCGAGAAATAAGATCTTCGGCCGCGGATCAAGCGAATTCGCCGCGATCAGTTTGCGTATGTCATCCTTGCCCGCCGATACGGCCGAGAGCTCATAAAACTCCGCGTTAATAGCGTTCGCATAAATACGTGCCAGCGTAGTCTTGCCCGTACCCGGCGGACCCCAGAGCACGAACGAAAATACATGGCCGTTCTCGATCGCGATGCGAAACGGTTTCCCCTCGCCGACCAGATGGCTCTGGCCGACGTAGTCCACGAGCGTATGCGGCCTGATCCGGCTCGCTAAGGGCTCTGTCTCCGTCACGTAACTTATTAAATCCCCGTACGATCAAAAAAGGCAACCACTTGGCTGCCTTTTTCAGAATGGGATTAATCTATACCTAAGGCCTTGCCGGCCGCTGGCCTTCGGGGACGTTCTTGTAAACGTCGTCGTAGGTAGCGTACTGGTCTTTGATGACGGTGTCCATTAGGTTGTTCTTATCGACGACTTGGACTTCGAGCAGTATCGCGGGGATGTCCTTCTGGATCGCGTCATTGCGAAACGGCTGCGCGTTACTCAGAGCTTCCTTTTTCGCAAGTTTGATCGCGGCTTCGACGGCACCGCTCGCGAGCGGAATGATCGATTTGTATACCGTCATCGTCTGTTTGCCTTCGGCGATGCTCTGCAGTGCGCTCAACTGGGCGTCCTGGCCGGTTACGACCACCGTTCCAGCGAGGCCTTTCTTATTCAGCGCGGCGATAGCACCGCTTGCCGTGCCGTCGTTTGACGCAACCACAGCCTTAACGTCATTGTTGTTCTGCGTCAGAGCATTTTCGACGATCTTCATCGCTTCCTCGGCCTTCCAATCGGTCGCGTGCTGATCGACGACCAACTTAATATCACCGCGATCGATCGCAGGCTGCAAAACCGCCATCTGCTCTTTCTTCATTATCAAAGAGTTGTTGTCCTTGGCGTCGCCGTAGACCATCACGTAGTTTCCGGTCGGGACCTTTTCCAGAGCATATTCAGCGATCTTGCGCCCGATCACGGGAACCTGATGCGATATGTAGAGATCGATCTTGTCCGAATTTATCAGGCGGTCGTAGCTTATCACCGGAACGCCTTTGGCCTTTGCACGGTCGACCATCAAGGCAGCCTGCGTTGCGTCGTGCGGAGCAATGACCAGAACATTCACGCCCTGCGTCAGCAGGATGTCGACGTCGTTCGCCTGCTTTTCCGCACTCTTATTCGCGACCGTCACTACGCATTCGACGTTCATCTTTCTGCAATGAGCCTCGAACGCCTCTTTATCGCGGACCCACCGCTCTTCTTCAAGCGTCGCCATCGAGAATCCGATCTTCACGCTGCCCGTGCCGGCGGTGTTAGTCGAGTTCGCAGTATTCGTGCCTGGGGCGGGAGCCGAAACGCATGCGGAAAACAACGCTGCGGCGACAGCGATCACCAATAATTTCAATTTCATTTCTTTTAGGAACTCCAGAAAAAGTTGAGTTAAGATCTCTTGCCAATCATATCAAGTCCGACCGCGGTGACCAATATCGTGCCCTTGATAATGTCCTGCAAATAGCTCTCAAGATTTATTGAGCTCATTCCGTTATCAAGGCTCGCCATTATCAACGCACCGAGGCAGGCACCAAAGACTGTTCCGCGGCCGCCCATCAGGCTGGTACCGCCGATCACACACGCGGCGATCGCGTCTAGCTCTTTCAAAGCACCTGCATCGACGGTCGCACTGCCGAGTCTCGCTGTGCTGACGATCGCCGCTAGGCCTACGAACGCACCGAGCAGCGCGAACACTTTTAGCACGATCAACTTGTTATTTATCCCCGAAAGCCTCGCCGCCTCAGCGTTGCCGCCGATCGCGTAGAGGTAGCGGCCGAATGTCGTGTTGTTCGTTATGAAGTAGCCGATGCCTGCGACGATCAGGAACAGCAGCACGGGATTCGGGATTCCCGCGTAGGCGTTCATTGTCACGATAAAAACTACGATAACGATTATCGGAATTATCGATTTCATCAACTCGGTACCGATCTTGCCTTCGCCGAGCCCGTATTCCTTTTGGGAACGTGCACGACGAAAGGCGAGGAACAGAACCAGCAGGATCGCAACCGCCGCCAGTATCCATCCGACCGTCGGATGAAGGAAGCTTTGCCCGATCGCGATGAACGAAGGCTCGGCGACGGGCACCGTCGAACTGTTCGTGATCCCTTTAACGACTCCTCGCCACGCCAGCAGCCCGCCGAGCGTAACGATAAACGCCGGGATGTTAAAGTAAGCGGTCAGCGAGCCTTGTAACGCACCGACGAAAACTCCGACCGCGATGGCGGCGATGATAGCGGGTACGATGCCATAGCCCATCGTAGTCATTACGATCGCCGCGATCGCACCGGCAAGCCCGAGCAGGGAACCGACCGACAGGTCTATGTTTCCCGACACGATCACCATGAGCATTCCGACGGCGATGATGCCCGTGACCGAGGTTTGCGTCATCAGGTTCGATAGATTCTCAGCCGTGATGAAATTGCCGCCCGTTCGCCAGTGAAAGAACCCCCAGATGATCGCGAGTGCAGCCGTCATCGTGTACGCCCGCAAGGCGGATGTCTCGAGCTTGAATCGTTTCTGTTCGGTCACATTTTCCGTCATCGTGAATTACTTTCAGGCGGCAACGGTCGCCGTCGCGGCGGCCATGACCTTTTCCGAGGTCGCCTCGGCTCGGGTAAATTCTCCCGTTACTTTTCCTTCGTGCAGTACAAGGATCCGATCCGACAGGCCCAGCACTTCGGGCAGCTCGCTCGACACCATCACAACCGCGAGTCCGCTCGCTGCAAGCTTGTTTATCTCGGCGTAGATCTCCTGTTTTGCACCAACGTCGATGCCGCGTGTCGGCTCGTCTAGAAAAAGCACTTTCGGCTCGGTCAACAGCCATTTCCCGAGCACGACCTTCTGTTGATTTCCGCCCGAAAGCGTTCCGGTTACTACGTCCGGCGAGCCCGCCTTTACGCGGAGCGAACCCATAACTTTCTGTGTCGCCGCGGTCTCGCGTGCACGATTCGTGATCAGCGAGCCGCAGATCCGCCGCAGGTTCGCGAGCGTTGAATTGTTCGCGATCGACTGATCGAGTATCAGTCCAAAACGTTTTCGATCCTCGGTCACGAAGCCGATCCCGTGGCTTATCGCGTCGACGGGAGATCTTATGTCGACCCGTTTTCCACCGACACACACCTCGCCGCTCGATTCACCCGGCCACGC
The DNA here is from genome assembly GCA_023389035.1 of Acidobacteriota bacterium. Classification (GTDB taxonomy): domain Bacteria; phylum Acidobacteriota; class Blastocatellia; order Pyrinomonadales; family Pyrinomonadaceae; genus OLB17. Next base: position 75,192 of record JAEWFC010000021.1, on the reverse strand, counting down.
GCCAAAAACTGTCATCAACGACTCGCTTCGTCCGGCCCCCATCAGGCCCGCGATGCCTAGAACCTCGCCTCGCCGCACACTGAACGAAACATCATCGACCAATTTCTTCTCGGGCCGATCCGGATCGCGAACGGTAAGCCCGCGAACTTCGAGGGCGATGTCTCCGACCTCGTGAGAGTTCTGGGGAAAGATGTCTCCGACCTCGCGGCCGACCATCATCGCGATGACCTTGTTGCGGTCGAGGCTGATCGTCGCTTCCGTGCCGACGCTCTTGCCATCTCGGAGCACTGTGATGCGGTCGCTCATCGCAAAGACCTCATCAAGCTTGTGCGAGATATAGATCATCCCGACGCCGCGCGATCGCAGATCACGGAGTATCGTGAAAAGAGTCTCGACCTCGGATTCCGTCAGCGCTGCCGTTGGCTCATCGAGCACGAGAATGCGGGCGTTCTTTGATAATGCCTTTGCGATCTCGACCAGCTGCTGCTGCCCGATGCCGAGATTCCCGACCTTTGTACGCGGATCGAGCGGCAGCTTCAGATCGCGAAGAAGGCTGGCCGACCGTTGGTAGATCTCCGACCAATTAACCACGCCGAAGCGCGACGGCTCGCGGCCAAGAAAGATGTTCTCGGCTACGGTCAGCTCTTTGACCAGCGAGAGTTCCTGAAAGATTATTGCGATCCCGGCATCTTCGGCCTCACGAATATTGCCGGAGTTCGCCGCCTTACCGTCTACCAATATCTCGCCGCCGTACGTGCCGTGCGGATAAACGCCCGAGAGTACCTTCATTAGCGTCGATTTTCCCGCGCCGTTCTCGCCAACAAGGGCGTGAAATTCGCCCGCGTGCAGATCAAAGGTAACGCCGTCAAGAGCCTTGACGCCGGGAAATTCCTTCGTGATCCCACGCATTTCTAGCAGAGCCATATAGACGGACGAGGAAAGTGCTTTGCATAAGTTAGGTTGCCGTCACGAACTTTGCAAGTCACACCGCGACCCATGATAACTAAGGCTGATGCGTCTTATTGGAATGTCTGAATCGAATGAGGAGGAAATTAAGCGACAAAGAAATCGTTCGTACCGATGCCAAAAAAAACCTTGCAGAGCTAGCCGGGACTCGAGCAACTAAAAGCTAGATTTGAGCCGCTCCCCAGCCCGCCGTATTGGATCCTTATCGAGTATCCTTCTTTTCTGAATCTGAGTGTGTTTCCTACCACGAGGCGATCACTATCGGCTACCTCCCAACCATTGTGCGAAAAATGCGGTAGCCATATTTTCTCCATATCTTCCAAACTAGTCTCGGTCAATAGGTAAAGGTATAGGGTTTTCCCGTTGTTAGCACTCCAAGATTTGCTAACTACAGCCGCGTCTGGCTTTCGTGGGATCCAGTTACACAGTTCACTAAGCTTTTGTAGCTCCGGATCATTGTGAATCGCTTCCTCGGTTCGTTGCGTGATCTCTTTCTCGCTTGCTTCTGCCAGCTCCCTGAAAATCGGCGTTTCTCTTGGATTGCAAGCGAGCAAAAACGCGCTACCGGCTACCACAATAGTTAATAGCAACTTAGCGATACTACGATCATCCATAAAGTTATCTAGCGTTTAAAGTCGAATTGGACAACGAAACGTCTAGCTTTAATGAGAGAGAAGCCCATGATTAATTGAACAACATTATTGCCGAAACAGGGCCGCTACGAGTTCCCACTAATTAATCCTACAACAGAAAAAGGCTGCGAATGTGGCAGCCCTGACTAATTAATCTATGGTGGCCAGGGACGGGATCGAACCGCCGACACGCGGATTTTCAGTCCGCTGCTCTACCAACTGAGCTACCTGGCCGGAAGACCTTCGCCGGGAGGCGAATTCATAAGTCTATGTAAAGGCTAAACGGTTGTCAAATACTTGGTTTCAGGTTCCCGCCGGGCGCGAAAAACCGTGTTTTGAAAGTATTGACAAAAGCTCGCCGCTGGCTATAATCACCCATTAGCGGTTGTTTCCCCGACAATTGCGATCAACATTAGACCGATAAAATACCTGCCCGTGCCGGTTTGAACGCCGTCGCTGTCCTCCGGAGACGCAACCTTCAACCCGGCACAGCTATTTTAAATTACGAGGATCTTCATTAATGAATAAATTGTTCGCTCTTGCGACCCTTCTCGCCGTCACGGCGGCCATCTTAACTGCCTGCGGTGCCGATCCGAACGCAAATCTTGCTAACACGGTCGGTATCGGAAACGTAAACATCAACGCGGCGAATATGCCGCCCGGATTTTCCAACGCTCCGCTTCCGCTCAACGGCGTGAACGGAACTCCCACGCCCGGGATCCCTGCTGACCCGACAAACGTTGCACGGCCGGGAACCACGCCGATCCCCGGCATCGATCCTAAGAACGTTAACGTCAAGCCCCGAGCCGGTGCGACGGCAACGCCCGGAATTCCGTCTGAAGAAGAGATCCGTCGTCAGCTGCAGGGATCTTCGAATGCCTCGACCGGAACCGACGCTCCTTCGATGCGAAGCACGGCACCGTCAATGCGGAGCTCAAATACCAACGGCCCGCGGACAGGCCGCAAGCCGTAGGTTCAATCTGATTCGAATGTGAAAAGGCCGCTCGGTGAACGGGCGGCCTTTTTCGTTATGCAGGTGCGGCCTCTGCCTTCAGAAAGCCGAGCTTCGATTTTACGTCGTGCTCGATCCGGTCGCGCAGCTCCGTGTTCGTCTTGAGCAGCGTCTTTACATTCTCGCGTCCCTGCCCGAGCCTCTCGCCGGAGTATGAGAACCACGCACCGCTTTTTTCCACGATGTTGTGTAGGACAGCGAGATCGACCAGATCGCCTTCGCGGCTGATGCCCTCGCCGTACATGATGTCAAACTCGGTCTCGCGGAACGGCGGCGCACATTTGTTCTTGACCACCTTTACACGCGTGCGATTGCCGACGACGCGGTCGCCGTCCTTGATCGCTCCGATCCTTCGAATATCAAGCCTGACGCTGGCGTAAAACTTCAGAGCCTTTCCGCCCGTCGTCGTTTCCGGCGAACCGAAAAATACGCCGATCTTTTCACGCAGCTGGTTGATGAATATGAACGTGGTGTGCGAGCTGGAAACGATCGCCGTGATCTTTCTGAGTGCCTGCGACATCAGACGTGCCTGCAGGCCGGGAAGCGAATCGCCCATCTCGCCGTCGAGCTCCGCGCGCGGTACCAGTGCCGCGACCGAATCGACCACGATAACGTCAACGCTGTTCGAGCGGATCAGCGTTTCTGCGATCTCTAGCGCCTGTTCGCCGGAATCGGGCTGCGAGATCAGCAAGTCATCGATGTTCACACCGAGCTTGCCCGCATATTCCGGGTCCATCGCATGTTCGGCGTCGATATATGCACAGACACCGCCTTCGCTCTGGGCTGAGGCGACCACCTGCAATGCAAGCGTCGTCTTTCCTGAACTCTCGGGACCATAGATCTCAACGATGCGGCCGCGGGGCATACCGCCGACGCCGATCGCGGCATCCAGGCTTAGGCAGTTTGTCGATATAGCACCTGCGTCTTCGTGTGGGCGTTCGCCGAGACGCATGATCGAACCCTTGCCGAACTTTTTCTCTATCTGCTGCAGCGCAGACTCGATCGCCTTACTTTTATCCAAGCTCATATGTTTTGTTTTTTCTCCAGGCCAGATTTCTACCGACAGAATCACTTTAGCATAGTGAAACGGTGTTGCACAAGTGAAACATGAGGTTGTTCGGGTCGAACCTGATTAAATTAGCCGAGTTCCGCAAAGAGAGCAACCGCCCAGCGGTAACTCAGCAAAAAACATTGCCAACCATGCATATAATATGTCGAGAACCAACCGGACGAGTCTGCTAGGTTGGCACCTTCGTAGCCTTCTTTACCGGCCTTATTTTGGGGGCCACACTTTGCGGGCGTTGCTTTGCGGCCGTGGCGTCTATGCGTTAGATGAATTCCGCATACGGACCGCCCGACTGATTTGACTAGAACAAATTGTAAAAGGTCTTCCGGTCCCAAAGTGTGCCGCACGTGACAATTCTGCCTTGGCTCGCGGGTGGGTAAATAGCACTTTGCGCAAAATGTTGAAAATTGTGCGATTTGCAAGATATGGGCGATCTGCAAGGCCGATCGGGCAACGTGCATCACCGGTGTACACAGATTTCCGGCCGGTGACCACGCCTTTTCATATTTTAACCCGAGCTTTAATGAACTATACTTATCGTTTTACTCGCGGCATTTCGGGAACGCCCGGCCTGCCGTTATTCGACACCTGACACACCCTTTACCGAATGCGATTTGCCGAACCGATCGGGCATACGCTCGATGATAAATACAAGATAGAACGCGAGTTGGGCCGCGGCGGAATGGGCACGGTCTATCTCGCCACGCACCTCGGTACCGAGCGTCCCGTGGCTGTAAAGGTGATCGCCCCGCAGTTTATGGCCCGGCCGGAGTTCGTTGAGCGGTTTCGCCGCGAGGCTCGTGCCGCAGGCAGGTTAAGACATCCGAACGTCGTCGATGTCACGGATTTCGGTTTCGCGCAGACTGACGAAGGCCCGGTGGCGTATCTCGTTATGGAGTATCTTGACGGGTGCACGCTAGGCGAGATCCTCGATGAAGAAAAAAACCTTCCCGTCGATTGGACCATAGATATTCTCGAACAGGTATGCTCGGCGGTACATGAGGCCCATCAGCAGGGCATTATCCATCGCGACCTGAAACCCGATAACATCTGGCTTGAACCAAATCAACGTGGCGGCTACACAGTAAAGGTCCTGGACTTCGGCATCGCCAAGCTCGAGGACGCGACTGCGGCTAACACAGGCGAATACCCGGAAAGCAAGCAGGTAGGCTTCCTGGCCGGCGGAGCACAGACCTCTGCCGGAACGGCGCCGGTTACGGGCATACACGACAGCGTCACCCCGACGCTTATTTCAGAATCCGCTACTGTTATCCAGTTTGTCCCGGGACAATCGCTTGCGGACGTAATGGGCGACAAAGCTACCGCGCTCATCGAGCCTGCTGAAAACGGGAGTGACCAGGAAATGGTCAGAACCAGGCTGATCGGAGGTTCAGATCCTCACGATTCGCCTACGACCGCGGGTGAAAACTCTCTGGGTGGCGGGACACTCGCTACAAAGGCCCTGACACGTGTTGGCGCAGTTCTCGGTACACCGCTTTATATGTCTCCGGAGCAGTGCCGCGGAGAAAAGCTCGACGCGCGTTCGGACGTTTATAGTTTGGGCGTGATCGCTTATCAAATGCTGGCGGGACGTACTCCGTTCGCGGGCGATTTTACGCACGTAATGGACGCCCATCGCGAGCAGCCTCCGCCGCCGCTAAAGGCAAAGAACATACGGCGTAAGCTGAAAGGTGTCATCGCATCTGCACTCGAAAAAGATCCCGATCTGCGTCCGCAGACCGCCGAGGCATTTGCGAGCAATCTTCGTTCACGTTCCGAGGGGATCTTCGGTTTGCTCCGGCGTGCCGGCATGATCTACACGCAGCACATCACGAAGTTTCTGGCACTATCGATGTTCTTTCATGTCCCTATGATAGTGCTCACGGCGTTTTTGCTGATCCTCAATATCCTTAAGGCGACAGAGACGATCAACAGCACCGCTGCTAACGTATTTCTGGGATTGACGGGCACGAGCCTCAGCTTGATCACAGCATTTTGTGCATACTTGATAACGGGCACCATCAGCTGGATCGTGATCCATTCGCTCGCGGTTCCGTTGCGCCCGATCCGTCTGAGGCCTGCTCTTCACGAGGCCCGGAAAAAGGCAAAACGTTTTGCCGGCGCTGGTATTCTGGCAACTCTCCTTAGTGTCGTTGCCGCAGGGATCGGCGGCTTGGTCGGGTTCGGCATACCGTTCGTTATATTGGCTTTGATCTTTGGCATTACCGGCGCTGTGGCGGTCGCATCGGGCGCTGTCGGGGTCGTCGCAGGCATACTGTGCTTCTTCTACCTGAGCATTAACCTAATGCTGACGTCTCCCATCGTAATGATGGAAAACCTCAAGGTAACGGCGGCGATGCGTCGATCACACCTGCTCGTCCGGCGTTCATTTGTAACGGTCTTTGCTGCATTTGTGATCATGTTCATGATCCCGCTTGTATCCGCCAGCACGATCTCGCTCGTAATAAATCTAGCTGCGAGAACGGTCGAGCGAAGTGTGGACGAGCGAAATGGGCGGGCAGCAGAAGCGTCGGCAGCATCATCTGAAAATATTGCACAACCTGAACAGGCCGAGCTGGATACCATGATCTCGATCAATCTCGGCAACTCTCAGGTTAAGTCCGACGAGAAAGAACGCAATCCCATGATCGCTGCTTTGTTCGAAAGTCTGCTGCAGATCGTTCTGCTGCCGCTGCAGATCATTACCACGTCATTCACGGCGATCATCATTGCATTGCTCTACCTCAAGACCCGGCAGGCGGGCGGCGAAAATCTGAAAGACCTGATGGAAAAGTTCGAGGAAAATGACCAGCCGCGAAAGAAATGGCAGGAACGCGTCCGCCAACGCCTGATCCAGTCAGGGCGGCTTTCCGGCAGCCGATCGTGAAGTTAGCTCTAATTAAATTCAGCATAATTGCAGCCCTGTTACTCTTTGGGCCCGCGATCCTGCAGGCCCAGGACGTCAGGGTCGAATTGCCTTTAGCAGGTGACGGATGGCTTGAGATCGTAAATCGACAGGGCCGGGTCGAGGTAGCTGCGATCGACTCGTCCGTCGCGAGCTTTACTGCTTCATCGTCGTCCGATTTGACGGCTGCGGATGTTCGTGTCGAGAACGCCAAGGGGCGTACGCGGATCACGGTGTCGCCTTCGCAGGGCTCCAAGCGGATCGATCTCACGGTGACCGTCCCATTGCGATCAAAGGTCAGGGTAACCACGTCGGACGGTGAGATCTCGCTGCGCGGCGATCTTTCTCAGGTAAGTGCGGAGACCGATACCGGCACCGTCGTTACCGATCTGCCCGAAAACGAGATCAGGTACGAGATGCAGTGGACAGCCGCCCGCCCGCGGTTCGTCGCTGATTTTGAACTTGAGCCTGTTAGAGAAGGTTCGGCCGGTCGTTTCACGATCAAAGGCAGCTATAGAGCACCGGCGGACGATACACCGCGGCGCGAACCGCTGGTACCGGAAACTGAAGGGAACGGTGCTGCCGAAAAGGCTCCTGCGGAAACGTCCGTCTCGCTCAACGTTCGCACCGCACGGGGCATCGTGCTGTTAAATGTTCCCCCTAATGAGGTCGCAAGCGACCTTCGCGAACGGCCGCTGACAAACGCCGCAAAGGCGATCGTCCGCAGCGGCGATTCGATCCTGATGTCCGCGATCCGGCGTGCGGCACCGAAGCATTTCGGCGAATATGAGCGAACGCTTCCTCCCGTCGAGCGTTCGCCGCGGCTTTCCGCAAGCAGTGGCTCCGCGTTCACCGGCCCCGGACGCCGAATGGCAACGGTAAGGGTCACCGACGCAAACAATCGCGCGATCCCAGGGCTTTCTGCGGCCGATTTCGAGCTGCTGGAGGCGGGCAAGCTCATCGACGTCGAGAGCGTAAATCCTATCAGTTCCCGTGTGAACCTTGTGCTCCTGCTCGACGTCTCGGGCAGCGTGGATAATTACGTAAATTTCATCCGAAAAGCGGCCCGAAGCTTTGTAGAGACGGTCGATCCGAATGACAAGGTCTCGATCGTCCTGTTTGATGAGGATGTGCGGGTCCTTTCCGACTTCACTACGGATAAAGCACGGCTTTCCGAATCACTCGATACGTTTGACGCCGGCGGCTCGACCGCATACTACGACGCCCTGGCATATACGTTAGCTGACACGCTAAGGCCGCTCAGAGGTGAGCGAACCGCGATAGTTGTTCTGACCGACGGCGACGACAACCGGTCGTTTCTCGCGTTCGATTCGTTGGCGGGAGCTATCGAGGAGAGCGGGGCGTTGATCTATCCTCTATACGTTCCGACCGGTCTCATCGCTGCTACCGAGAATACGCGGGCGATCGAAAATATCGACCCCTTGCGTAACAGACATCTTACGCTTACCTCAAAAGCCTCGGTCGAGGGGCCGCGTCTTGCCGAACTGTCGGGCGGTGTCTATTATCCGATATCGCGGCTCACACAGATCCAAGAGGCGTACAGCGACATCGCGCTGCAGCTTCGCACTGCCTACGAGATAACCTACCGTTCATCCATCGACGCAGACCGCTCTGGTGCAAGGCTTCGTGTAAGGACAAAAACGCCAGGACAATTCGTCTCGGTCGAATCGATCGTTCAGCCGGGCAGCCGTTAGGTCGAGCCATTGCGAACGTCGTGCAGACGCCTGTTAACTGCGCTCATCACCCACCGACCTTAATGCGTTTGATCTTGGTGAACCGGCGAAATCGCCCTCGGTTTTAGCTTCGTTCGCCGGTCGATTCTACCCTAACTCTTCTGAGCAATAAGTTTATCGTTACCATCCGCTGAGCCTGTTAATCGATAAAAAGCAAAAAATTACAGAAAAGAGAGCATTTTTTATGTAATTTAATTCCAATATTATTTAATTTAATCCCCAAACTATTGAAAACAATAGTTTTTTTATGCATTTTAGCGTCTAAATTACTTAGAAAAGAGAAAGTTTTGAGTAAAAAAAGACCAAAATTAAATAAATGTAAGAGAGTTTTCGATAAAAATGAAGAAGAATTACTTAAAACAGGAGCGTTATTTGATAGAAAACCGCAAAGACTTCCTCAAGTACTAAACGGCGAACCAGACATCCAGCCGGATACCAGAGTGTGAGTGGATAGTTGCGGGAGGGATCGTCTTGCATCGGATCCTTGGGTCGGATCAGTTCCGGAGACCTAAAGATCTACCCGTTAATTAACTTTTGTATTATGCTGTGATAATCTTGACGCATATTTTTAGGCAGGCGTGCGCAGTTTCTGCGGCGCGGCCGTCCGAATAAATCTACCGATCAAGAGAAGACTAATTAAAAAAGTATGGCGAGATATACTATCCCGGACAATCTCAAGAACGAGGAACTGAAACGTTGGGTAACCGACATGGCTGAGCTGTGCGAACCCGATTCGGTCTATCTTTGCGATGGATCACAGGAAGAATACGACCGTCTTTGCAACGAGATGGTCAAGGCCGGTACGTTCATCAAACTGAACCCGGAGAAGCGTCCCAACAGTTTCCTGGCTCGCTCGCACCCTTCGGACGTAGCTCGCGTCGAAGACCGAACCTACATTTGCTCACTGTCGAAAGGCGACGCGGGGCCGACGAACAATTGGATGGCGCCGAAGGAAATGAAGGCGATACTGACGCCGAAGTTCCGAGGATCGATGCGCGGCCGAACAATGTATGTGATCCCGTTCTGCATGGGCCCGATCGGTTCGCCGATATCGCAGTTTGGCGTTCAGCTTAGCGATTCTCCCTACGTGGTCGTGAATATGAAGATCATGACCCGTATGGGCAAACAGGCTTTGGACGCGATGGGGAACGGGGAATTCGTTCACTGCCTGCATTCGGTCGGCCATCCGCTGGCTGAGGGGCAACCGGATGTCGCGTGGCCGTGCTCGCCTGATCCGAAAAACAAGTACATCGTCCATTTTCCGGAAGAGCGCTCGATAATGTCGTACGGATCGGGCTATGGCGGAAACGCACTTCTCGGCAAAAAGTGTCTCGCACTCCGGATCGCGTCGACACTTGGCCGCGAACAAGGTTGGCTTGCGGAGCATATGCTGATCGTAGGCGTGAAATCGCCCGACGGTCGCAAGGATTACGTCTGTGCGGCTTTCCCGTCTGCCTGCGGAAAGACGAACTTCGCGATGCTTATTCCGCCAAAGCAATTTCGCGATGAGGGCTGGGAAGTTACCACCGTTGGGGACGATATCGCGTGGATAAAACCCGACGAACACGGCAAGCTGCACGCTATTAATCCGGAAGCCGGCTTCTTTGGCGTTGCACCCGGCACCAGTTATCAATCGAATCCGAACGCAATGGATTCGATCCGCGAGAACACCATCTTCACAAACGTTGCATTGACCGATGACGGCGATGTTTGGTGGGAAGGTATGGACGGCGAACCGCCGGCACACGCTATCGACTGGCAGGGTTACGATTGGACGCCATCCAGCGAGAAACCGGCGGCCCATCCGAATGCACGATTTACGGCACCGATCACGCAGTGTCCGGTTGTCGACGAGCGTTTTGACGATCCGAAGGGCGTGCCCGTTTCGGCATTTATCTTTGGCGGGCGTCGAAACTCCGTTGTTCCGCTTATCCAGCAGTCGTTCAACTGGGCGTTCGGCGTTTATATGGCAGCGACGATGGGTTCCGAGATGACGGCCGCTGCTTTCGGCAACATTGGCGAGGTTCGTCGCGATCCGTTCGCGATGCTGCCTTTCGCGGGTTATCACATGGGTGATTACTTCGCACACTGGCTCGATTTCGGCCGGCAGATACCGGAACCGCCGAGGATCTTCTCGGTCAACTGGTTCAGCAAGGGTGAGGACGGCAAGTTTCTGTGGCCCGGCTTTGGCGAAAACATGCGCGTTCTGAAATGGATAGTAGAACGTGCCCGCGGCCGATCAAAGGGGATCGAAACTCCGCTCGGCTGGATGCCGCGTTACGAAGATATGGACTGGCGTGGGCTGGATTTCAGCCGCGAACAGTTTGAACAGGTAATGAAGCTCGACCGGGACCTGTGGATCAAAGAGATCTCGACCCACGACGACCTGTTCTTTAAGCTGTATGATCGCCTGCCGAAGGAAATGACATTCATCAGAGAACTGCTGGTATCAAACCTGTGGCGCTCACCCGAACTCGGGCTCGCAGCTCCTCGTCCGGAAGAAGAGGAGACGATGGCCGCGGCCAAAGGCGAATAAGGCCCAAACGGTTTATTCAGGATCAGAGCGTGGGATACACATTGTGTTCCACGCTCTTTTGCTATCTGGTCGAAATTTGTAGTTTCCTCGGCAGAGGCGCTTTCATACGGCATTCGATTCTTTTAGAATTCAAACCAAAGCGTGGAATATATTTTTTACATCATCGGGGCGGTGTTGATATTGGCGACAGCGATGCCGCTGATCAAGGCCGATGCGTGGTGGATACGCGTATTTGATTTTCCGCGGCTTCAGATATTGATCCTCGCCGCTGTCACGGCGGTATTTTTTCTGCTCGTGATCGGTCTTCCGGATACGGTAGCCATCATTTTCGCTGCTCTGCTGCTGATCTGTCTCGTCTATCAGCTTTATATGATGTTTCCGTACACGCGGCTTGCCCGTGTGCAGGTTGAGGACCACAAACGAGATGACCCGGAGAATTTCCTATCGGTATTGTTTGCGAATGTCCTAATGGAAAATCGCCAATCTGCCGGACTAAAACAGCAGATCGAACAGCTTGACCCCGACGTAATACTTTTGGCTGAGACAGATAACTGGTGGCAGCTTGAGATGGATTATCTTGAGGATAAGCGGCCGCACACTCTGAAGTATCCCCAGGACAATACGTACGGACTATTGCTGTATTCACGCCTGGAACTGGTCGATGCAGAGATCAACTTTCTGGTCCAAAGCGATATACCATCATTTCACGGGAGATTGAAACTGAGGTCGGGCCGAGCGGTGGAGTTTCGATGCCTACATCCTCGGCCGCCGGTTCCTTCGGAAGACAGCCGATCAACACCTAGAGATGCGGAGATACTTATCGTCGGACGTGAAAATCGAGATAACAGCCTGCCGTTCGTAGTATTTGGCGATCTGAACGACGTCGCGTGGTCGCGGACGAACTATCTTTTTCAGAACGTGACCGGGCTCCTGGATCCGAGGATCGGGCGCGGTTTTTACCATACATTTCACGCTGGAATACCATTATTCCGCTTTCCGCTCGATCACCTGTTCCACTCCAATCATTTTCGCCTGGTCGATTTCCGCCGCCTGGAGTATTTTGGGTCAGACCATTTTCCTGTGTACATAAAACTAAGCCTTGAGGCTGACGCTGTCATCACCCAGGAGGAATTAACCCCGACTGAAGAAGAATTGGCGGAAGCCGAAGAAAAGATGGCGTTCGTCCATGAGCCGCCGGAAGTTCGTGAAGCCGATCCCGTCGTCATTCCCGGATTTGGCGACGAACCGGCTGCAGATTCTCCGCAGACATAAATTTATCCGTTTGGGTTAGTGAAACCGATTAAAAGAGGGCTTCGAAGTTCGAAGCCCTCCTTTTCGAGATATGTTGAACTATCCTGTTCACTTCTTGACGGTCTTTTTCGTCGTTGTCGAAGTGATGCTGTTATAGCCTCTCGCAAACGTCATTGTATAGATCCCACCCCAGCCTTCTTCTTCGTTGGCCATCGCTGCATTGATCGCGAGGATCTTTCCCCTGAATCCCTCCCGTTCTATGCCCAGGCCCGTGATCGGCATTTGGTTTGGGGCAAGGCTCTTGTCAAGGACCCAGCCGTCCATACCTGTTTCGACCAAGGTCTCGATGCCGGTATTCGCGAGTACGTCGACCATGTAAAGTCCATCAACGACGTTTATATATTCGTTTCTATCATTGATCGTGGCCGTTCTCGCCTTGAATACGACGGTTCCATCAGAAACGGTCATAAATGCTGCAGACCGCCATCGAGGGGGCTCGGCATCGTCGTCGCCGTCTGATCCAGGTACATGTCCTGAATAAGTCCAAAACGCGAAGTCGTTGAAATCTTGCGACGTATTCGCCGCCACCCATACCTCGCGTGTCTTAACATCCATTAGAGCAATGCCTTGTTCCACCGGCACCTGGTGGATCTGATACCATTGGCCAGTTGCCCGGTCAAAGATGCTGTTTGGGTCGATGCCATTACAATAAGCCAACAGATCACGGTTGCCGTCTTCAGGACAGTTCAAACGAATTGTCTTGAACTGGTCGCCCCATGCTGCCCAAAATGCGAGATATCTACCATCGAACGAAAGGCCCTCACCCAATCGGATAAGTTCAGATGTCTTAGTATTTGGCAGGATCTTTCCGATCTCAATCAACGGCTCGAGTTCGCCGCCGTCAATTCCGACACGGTAGATGCCACCATAATGAGGATCCAGCTCATAATCCAGCCCAAGAAATACAACGTCGTTGCCAACGACGGTTGGAGGCGATGTCGAATCAAAGGTCATTGGAGCAAAACCCGTTTTTGTCAGCATTGGAGGAACATTTGGTATCTCCGTGTCCGAACCGGCCAAGAGTTTCGTCATGTAGTAGCCGCCCATCGGACCATTCAAAAGCTTTCGAGAGAAGATGCCTGTTTTGTGATCTGTTTCGTTCTCGGTCCAATTACCCTTGTAGACGATCGTGCCTTCATCATTGATCGCAGATCCGCCCGGAAAGACGTCAAACATCTGGTACTTAAATCCCGGGACTGTGAACTGTTCAAATCCGGGTATTACCCCGAGTTTCGAGGCTCCCGTAAACAGTGGCATTTGGTCGAAAGAAACGTATATGCCAGTTGTACCCGCCCGCGTTTCGGTGTCGTCCGGAAGTAAGTATCGGTAAACGGGTGAGTGCAGACCCCGGAACGCCGAATAGTCGCTGTTCATAGCGATCCGTGGAAACGAAGAGAACTCACGAAATAGTGTCCCAAGGTTATTTGGTTCTGGAACTACGGTGTGGAGATCCGCAAGAGCAATAAGACCGGCTCTTTCGCGGTGCCTCATATACATGCCGGTTTCGTGGCCGCCCATAGTGCTTCGGGCACGAAAGACCACGGTGCCGTTCACGTTAACCGAGGGCTGTCCATAGCTGCTGAAATATCGATCAGTATTCGGAATGGGGAAAGAGTTGTTAACGATAGTTTCCCATGTGTGGATGGGGGGCAGTGCGGTTGTCATCCGCTCCGCACTGAACGATTTTGTACGGCCGTCATTCTGTGCGAAGGCCGGGTCGATACTAACGGAATAGGCCAATACGACCAGGACTGAGAATAGTAAACTTAACGAAATTCTGTATCTCATGGTGAACCTCCCAAATCAGGCTCAGATACTGCTGTGTGAGTCGATTGATTTAAGTCTTTCTCTCTCAAAGCGAGAGATCGCTATTATTCACCGCAACAGCTGTGCCCTAAGCAAGGCTTGAAAAACATTGTAATTTCCTGATCTCTTCTTGCGGACGACGTAGCTATGTGAAAAAGTTCACGATAGAGAGTGGTGTTAGTCCACAGTCTTAGACATTTCTCGGTTTGGGAAATGTTGACTAAAGTATTGTCGGAATTGCCGAGATTTTCTATGAGGTTTACAGGGCAGAGTAGATTAGTGAGTTCTTTATTAAATGAGCGGGTCAGCTCAACCTTTCGGGCCCTGCGTCACAGAAATTTCCGTCTCTTCTTTGCAGGCCAGTTTATTTCGCTCACCGGCACCTGGATGCAGAGCGTTGCCCAGAGCTGGCTCGTCTATCGGCTGACCGGTTCCGTAGTACTTCTGGGTCTGGTCGGGTTTGCGTCGCAGATACCGGTATTTCTGCTTGCCCCTCTCGGAGGTGCGGTGGCGGATCGTTTTAATCGTCATCGAATTCTAATGGTGACGCAATCGGCCGCGATGGTCCTGGCGTTCATTCTCGCCTACCTCACCCTCAGTGAAAAGATCGAGATCTGGCATCTGTTTGTAATAGCTTCCGGGTTCGGGATCGCTAATGCGTTCGACATTCCGACCCGTCAGGCTTTTGCGGTGGACCTGGTAGGACGCGAGGACCTGATCAATGCTATCGCGTTGAATTCATCGATGTTCAACGGTGCCCGCATCGTTGGGCCGGCGATCGCAGGGATTCTCGTAGCCGCGGTCGGCGAAGGTTGGTGTTTCTTAGGGAATGCTGTCAGTTACTCTGCCGTTTTGACCGGCTTGGTGATGATGCGGATCACGCCTGTCGTTCGCCCGCGGGCCGGATCGACGATATCAAACATTGTGGAAGGCTTCCGATATGTGGCATTTACAAAGCCGATCAGAGCTTTGCTTTTGCTGTTGGGGCTGGTCAGTTTGATGGGAATGCCTTATGCGGTGTTAATGCCTATCTTTGCGGATCAGATCCTCGGCGGCGGCCCGGACACACTCGGGTTTCTAATGGGAGCAAGCGGCCTCGGTGCTCTTACAGCAGCTCTCGTTCTGGCTTCAAGAAAAAGCGTATTCGGTCTGGGCCGGTGGGTTTCTATCGCTTGTGCATCGTTCGGGCTGAGCATCGGGCTATTTTCGTTCTCAAGTAACTTCTGGCTTTCACTAGTTCTTCTTTTTCCTGTCGGCTTTTTCATGATGACACAGATGTCGGCATCAAATACGCTCGTGCAGTCGATGGTGCCGGATGAATTACGCGGCCGTGTAATGAGCGTCTATTCGATGATGTTCATGGGGCTTGCACCCATCGGAGCATTACTGGCGGGAACATTGGCAGAGGCCGTTGGCGCTCCGGCGACGGTAATGATCGGCGGCATTGCGTGCATCCTCGGAGCTGTGGTGTTCAAACTAAAGGCGAAGGGATTCCGCGAAGAGGGACGAGCGATGATCGTGTCAATGCAGATGACGGGAGGCGAACCTGCTGCCAAGGGAGCTTTTCAACTATCGATCCATACATCGCAGACCGACAAAGAATGACTACCGGTAAATATCCACCCGAAACATACCCTCGGCATTCACATAGCCGCGATACATCCCGTCCGAATTAAAAGGCAGTGCGACGTTTCCGGAGTTATCGACCGCGATCAATCCGCCTTCTCCTCCGAGCCGGGTCAGGCGAGCGATCGTCTCGGCAGCCGCAGAGTGCAGCGGAAGACCCTTATACTTCATACGTGCCGAAACGTCGTAGGCCGTAACCGCACGCATGAAATACTCACCGTGTCCTGTGCATGAGACAGCACAGAACTCGTCCGCGTAAGTCCCAGAACCGATGATCGGCGTGTCGCCAACTCTGCCGAATCGCTTGTTCGTCATACCGCCAGTTGAGGTTGCAGCGGCGAGTCGGCCTTTGGTATCGCAAGCTACGGCTCCTACAGTTCCAAGTGCGGGATCGGACGACGCTTCGATGATCGCCGCTTCGTCGGAAGTATGATCAAGTTGGATCACGCCGCGTTCGCGGGCTTCAAGTAGTTGCTGGTATCTATGTTCAGTGAAGAAGTAATCGTCGTCAGCCGTCTCGACGCCGCACAACTGCGCGAACTGATCAGCACCTGTACCCGCCAGGAGCAAGTGTTCGGTGCGTTCCATAACTTGCCGCGCCAAACGCACCGGATTTTTCACGTTCCTCACGAACGCAACCGCACCTGCTTTTAGGTTGGAGCCGTCCATGATCGCCGCATCCATCTCGTTCTTGCCTTCTTCGGTAAACACAGAGCCGCAGCCGGCATTGAAGAGCGGGAAGTCTTCCAACGAAGCCACAGCAGTTTCAACCGCGTCGAGCGACGAGCCGCCGGATTCCAGGACAGACCAGCCTAACCGAAGCGAGGTCTCCAGGCCCTCACGGTATTCCAGTTCCAACTCCGGTGTCATCGTCGAACGCAATATCGTCCCGGCACCGCCGTGGATCGCAAGGCAAAATTTATTCATATCTCGTTAAGCCGATCGTGGAGCCATCATAGCTTTAAATTCCGTAATCTAAGCGCATTTCCGATAACTGAAACTGAACTGAACGTCATCGCCGCACTTGCGATCATCGGCGACAGCAGGACCCCGAAAACAGGGAATAGGACACCGGCAGCGATCGGCACACCGATAAGGTTGTAGGCGAATGCGAAGAACAGGTTTTGGCGGATGTTCTTCATCGTGCTTCGGCTTAGGTTTCGGGCTTTCAAAATGCCATCGAGATCGGGACGAAGCAGCGTGATGTCTGACGATTCGATAGCAACATCAGTCCCGGAAGCGAACGCAATTCCTACATCAGCTTGTGCCAGAGCAGGTGCGTCATTAACGCCATCGCCAGCCATCGCCACACGCTTGCCCATCGTTTGCAATTCCTTCACCTTCCCAGCTTTATCCTGCGGCATGACCTCGGCAAACACCTTGTCGATACCAAGCTCGCGAGCGACCGCATCGGCTGTGGCCTGATTGTCACCCGTCATCATTACGACCTCAATGCCTTGTCGGTGAAGCCCGTCGATGGCGGCTTTGGCGGAAGGTTTGATAGCATCAGCAATTCCGATCAACGCAACAACTCGGAGATCGACCACAAGGTAGATGACGGTTACTTCGCGAGGAAAACTTTGAGCCATCTGTCTGATGCCACTATCAGTTTCATCCGGTATTGCCTGGAAGATCTTCTCACTACCGATGAGAACTCGCTTTCCATCGATGAATCCTCCGACCCCAAGTCCAGTGAACGACTCGAACTCTTGAACGGTAAGTAAAGCTAGTCCTCGATCCCTGGCTTCACCTGTAATCGCCGACGCAAGTGGATGTTCACTCAAGTTTTCCAGACTGGCGGCGATCTGTAGAACATCGTTGTCGTTCGAATCAAATGTAAGAATAGATTGTAAGGTAGGTTTGCCTTGGGTGAGGGTTCCTGTTTTGTCGACAACAATCGTGTCGACAGATTCGAGCAATTCAAGCGCTTCAGCTTTCTTAACGAGTACGCCGTTCTTAGCACCGACTCCGGTTCCGACCATTATCGACATTGGTGTAGCTAAACCTAAAGCGCACGGGCAGGCGATTATCAGCACCGAAACCGCTGCGACGATCGCATACGTCAAGCTGCCGAACGAGAGCCATACGCCGAACGCCACGATAGCGACCAGGATAACGGCCGGAACGAAATAAGCCGAGACAACGTCGGCCAGGCGCTGGATAGGCGCACGCGAACGTTGAGCTTCGCCGACCATTTTGACGATCTGCGCAAGTAAGGTCTCTTTGCCGACCTTCTCAGCAAGCATCAGGAAACTGCGGTTTCCATTGAGCGTTCCGCCGATCACTTTTGCCCCTGTTTGTTTTGTCACGGGCATCGATTCGCCTGTGACCATTGATTCGTCGATGGAGGTCTCGCCCTCGATGATCTCGCCGTCGGTAGGTACTTTTTCGTTTGCCTTTACACGAAGCGTCTGGCCTTGGATCACATGACGCAGATCGATAGTTTCTTCCGTCCCGTCTTCGTGGACCACCGTTGCATTCTCGGGAGCCAGCCGCAGCAATTCCTTGATCGCTGATGAAGTTTGCGAACGTGCCCTTAGTTCGAGAACCTGGCCAAGCAGGACAAGGGTCGTGATCACCGCCGCAGCCTCAAAATAGGCCGGGACTATGCCTGAATGGGCATCGATCATTTCAGCCGGGAAAAGCTGTGGAGCAAACAACGCTGCCAAACTATAAATGAGTGCAGCTCCCGTCCCGATCGCGATCAGCGTGAACATATTTGGGCTGGCATTCTTCACCGACTGCCAGGCCCTCTCAAAGAATGGCCATCCGCCCCAGAGCACGACCGGCGTCGCCAAAAAAAACTGTAGCCAGATGGAAATGCGTGGTGAGATCAGGGAATGGAACGCAGGGAACATCTCGCCCATTGCTAGAATAAAGACCGGCAGAGTCAGAATTCCTGAGATCCAGAAACGCCTTTTCATATCGGCGAGTTCCGGATCAGGCTGGTCTTCGAGGCTGATTTCTTTCGGCTCGAGAGCCATCCCGCACTTCGGGCATGATCCGGGCCCGATCTGTACTATCTCCGGATGCATCGGGCAGGTGTACTCAACGTCCTGCGGCAGATCTGCCGCCGGGTGTGGGTTTAAGAACTTTTCGGGGTCGGACCTAAATTTCTGGACACATCCGTTGGAACAGAAGTAGTAGTCTTTGCCATTGTGTGTGTGAGATCCCGCAGCACTTTCTATGCTAACGGTCATTCCGCATACCGGGTCAAGGTGCTCTGATTCGGTCCGCGTAAGAGCAGCCTCAGCCGCCTGAGTTCCGCAGCAAGTGCCCCCTACCTTCTCCTCATGGATCTCAAGGTACTTACGCGGATCTGCATCGAACTTCGTTTTGCAGCCGGGATTGCAAAAGTAATACGTAGTGCCTTCAAATTGAGATAGGGCAGCAGCAGTCGCAGGCGTAACGGTCATTTTGCAGACCGGGTCGATGTGCGGTTCGACGGACGCGTCGCCTGATTTCGAGCGTCCGATCGATACTAGTTTTACCGATGTTTTCGGATCTTCCATTTTTATTGCCTCCGAAAATATCTTACAACCTGTGAGTAACTATCAAGTCAAGCCTTGTCTGATGCCTCGCTAAATGTCTCGATCAAATGACAGACGGAGTGGCCGTCCGGTGAACCGTCACGCATCGTCTGCCACTTAGCCGCCGCAGCTTCCAAACGTCTTTGCAGTTGTTTCAACTCACGGATCTTTTCCTTGTTCTCATGAATTCTCTTTTCGACGATCTCTCTCACCATGGGACATGGGGAATCGCCTTGCACGGCGTGGTCTAAGATCTCCTGGATCTCGTTAAGCGTAAAGCCGAGTTCTTTTGCCGAATTTATAAATCTTAGGCGGTCCTTATCTGCCGGCTTGTAGATCTTGTAGCCGTTGGACAGATCCCGAGATGGCCTCAGGAGCCCGATGCGGGTATAGTAACGCACAGTGAATATCGGCGTGTTGGTTCGCTTTGCGAGCACTGCGGCTGTGATCATAATGATAACGCCCTGCAAATCCTGCTGAACAAACAAATCTTAGCACTCGTCATCGATTTTCCGGGAACTGGCCATCCATTCCTGATATAATTTAAATGAGGGAATCGTATCAGGTTTCCCATGCATCGGATGCCCCCTGTTGCATCCACACCTTAACCGAAAAGGCGAAGCGACGTCGAAAGCGTTGCAAGCAAAGTCAGAGGGACCGCAGACGCGGTTGTCCGGACTGCCGAAGTGAGGGCTTTAGTGCGATCTTCCATTATTGTTCTATTTATTTTGTCCGGTATTTTCGTCACCGCTGCGGAAGCACAGGTTCGTTCGGGCAAGCCCCAGCCTATCTTGGTAGCCGAGATCGGGGCAGGCGGCAGGGCGAAGAGTGTATCGCAGCCGCGGATACCCGCCAGTGATCGTTCAGTTACGAGAGATTCAAGTTACGGTCTCGAACGCCAGACGTTCGATCTTCTGAATTATGAAAGGGCGTCACGCGGCATGGCTCCGCTGTCGTGGGACGAACGCGTAGCGCAGATCGCCAGGCTCCATTCGAGGAACATGGCCTCGGACGGGTTTTTTAGTCACCGCGGTTCCGACGGGTCGACGGTGGACGGGCGAGCTGAACGGCTCGGAATGGGGAATTGGTTAGCTATCGCTGAGAATATAGCGTTCTTGAGAGGCTACGACGAAGCTGCCGCGATGGCAGTCGATCGTTGGTTGAAGTCCCCGAATCATCGGAAGAATATTTTGTCGGACGGATGGAACCGTTCTGCTGTCGGAATAGCGGTTGCAGCGGATGGTGGCCTCTATTTCACGCAAGTATTTATGAGAACGGACTGAGCAAAGTACCAATTTACAATAAAGACACGCCGGAACATGACTTTCTGACGTGTCTTTTTAGTTTGCCAGCCCTATCATCTGAATATGTCGAGGCTATCTCTGCCGTCGTTCGCCAAGGTCAACCTGGGACTCCGTGTGCTGCGCCGAAGGCCCGATGGTTTTCACGATATTGCGACTGTTTTCCAAACGATCTCATTGCATGACACGATCGAATTGTCGGCCGATCGGGAACTCAAACTTTTCTGTGACGCGCCACAAATCCCTATCGACGACAGAAATTTGATAATCAAAGCAGGAAAGGCTCTCAGAAATCGCTACAAGGTAAAGAGCGGTGCGTCTATTCGTCTTGTTAAACGGATACCTTACCCCGGCGGTCTTGGCGGGGGATCATCAAACGCCGCAGTAGCTCTGCTCGGCCTTAACCGTTTGTGGGGACTCGGAGCATCTGTACCGGAACTCCATGAATTAGCGGCAGCTATCGGGTCGGATGTGCCATTCTTTCTTTATGGTGGTTCGGCGTTCGGGCGCGGTCGGGGAACTGAGCTTGAAACACTACCGGATATACGATCAGAACTAATGCTGGTCGTAACTCCCGAGATCGCAGTTTCCACTAAAGGTGCGTTCGAGTCGCTTGGACCCCGAAACTTGACAGAAGAGGCGGCAAATCGTATTCTTCTCAATTGTCGTTTTCAGGCTGAGGGCAGTGATCTTGCAGCGTTCGATCTGGAAAACGATCTTGAGGAAACGGTGTTCACCGCACATCCGGAGATACGACGCGTTAAGATGCGTCTTCTCGAACTCGGTGCCATAAAGGCAGCTATGAGCGGCAGCGGTGCCAGCGTTTTTGCTAGTTTTGACAATAAAGAGACACGGCAAACAGCAATGAAAGCCCTTGGTGATCAATCCAACTGGCGAAGTTTTGCCGTAGCAGCTATCTCGCGTGATGAGTATCGCGAGGCACTTTCAGAGGTGTATTAGCTCGCTTCCGATCAGTTTCTCCAGAAAAGTCTTGGGGCGTCGCCAAGTGGTAAGGCACCGGGTTTTGGGTCCGGCATTCGTAGGTTCGAATCCTTCCGCCCCAGCCACTTATCGTTATCGGAGCGGGTGATCTGTATCGGAATCCCCCGCTTTTTCTATGTCTGACGATCGCGGGTACGGACGGTTTTATGAGCGTAACGGGAAATATAAAGATCTTTTCGGGCAACGCTCATCGCGGGCTCGCGGAGGAGATCTGCGGACACCTATCATGCGATCTGGGGAAAGCCTCAACGGACCGCTTTTCCGATGGGGAGTTTAACTTTCAGATCGGTGAGAACGTACGCGGCAGCGATGTGTTCATCGTTCAGCCCACTTGCCCGCCGACGGACGGCAACTTGATGGAGTTGTTGATAATGATCGACACCTTCTCCAGAGCATCTGCGGAAAGGGTAACTGCCGTAGTCCCGTATTTCGGTTACGCCCGGTCAGACAAGAAAGATCGGCCCCGGGTTCCGATAGCTGCAAAGCTTGTCGCCAATCTGATAACAGAGGCAGGTGCCGACCGCGTTCTTACTATCGATCTGCACGCATCGCAGATCCAGGGCTTCTTTGATATTCCGGTTGATCATTTGTACGCCGCACCGATCGTTGTCGATTATTTCAAAAGCAATCCGATCGAGAATTTAATAGTCGTTGCTCCCGATACGGGTGGTGCTGAACGTGCCCGTGCTTACGCGAAGCGTCTCGATGCCGGACTGGCCCTTTGCGATAAACGGCGTGAACGTGCCAACGAGGCCGACGTTATGAATATCGTTGGTGATGTCACGGGTAGGAACTGCCTGATCGTCGATGATATGTGCGACACCGGTGGAACGATTTGCAAGGTCGCAGAGGCGTTGCATAACGCAGGAGCGAATGAGGTTTACGCGTGCTTCACGCATGCCGTCCTGTCCGGCCGAGCAGTTGATAACATTACTAATTCGTATTTGAAAAAGGTGATAGTCACCAACACCATTCCGGTCGAGCAGAATGGAAAACCGCTTGTCGAAGGCGGCAAGATAGAGATACTGAGCGTAGGGAAATTGCTCGCTTCGGCGATCAAATCGATTCACGATGAGACGAGTGTTTCGTCGTTATTTATTTAATTGACCGGTCGATGTTCGAGGTCGATGCCTTGAACTGCGAACCTTGAACTTTGGACTAGGTAAAAGTTATGGCTGAAAAAATAGTTGTAAAAGCTGCTAAGAAAGAGTTTGGCGGCAAAGGCATCAATCGCCGTCTCCGTCAGGAGGGAAAGATCCCTGTCGTCGTTTACGGCGGAGGTACCGAAAGTGTTGCTGCCAGCGCCGACCTTAAAGAGCTCGCGGCGATCCTGCGAACCGATTCAGGTGTAAACACCGTGTTTTCGCTCGATATCGAGGGCGATGGCGTGCATGACGTTATTTTTCAGGATCGGCAAATTGACGCGGTAAAAGGACGCCTCATACACGCGGACCTTCGCAGGTTCTCGAAAGGTGAGAAGATCGAAATGACCGTTCCGATCCATCTTCTCGGTGAGCCCGAAGCTCTGAAGGTCGAAGGTGCCGTACTTTCACAGGCCATGCGTGAGATCAAGGTGCTTTGCGAGCCGGCAAATACGCCGGATTCGATCGACGTCGACATATCTGAACTGTCGTCAGAACACCCGATCCACGTATCAGACCTGAAGGTCGGTAAAGGTATCGAGATCCAGGATGATCCGGAAGCCGTAGTGGCATCGATCGTGATCGTTCAGGAAGCAGACCTTGAACCGCAACTTGAAGAAGGTGCGGAACCTGAGGTCGTGGGTGAAGAAGCCGCTGAGGGCGAAGCCGGCGAACCGGAACAGAGCGACGCAGAATAGAATCGCCCGTTTCTGTTTGGATCTTTGAGCAATGCCGACTGAGGAAGCAGGTGGGATCGGCTGGCTGATCGTGGGGCTGGGTAACCCGGGACTGCAATATGAGCGGACCCGGCACAATCTCGGCTTTATGGTCGCTGATCTGATCGCACGTGAAGAGCAAACTCCGATCAAACGGGACGAGTGTCGCTCACTTGTTGGCCGTGCGGTGTTTTCGGGAGAGCCGGTCGAACTCGTAAAGCCGCAAACCTTCATTAACCTGAGTGGCGAAGCGGTCAAGTGTCTGTTGCGTAAAAACGCACGAAGCATCGCGAGGCTGTTGGTGATCTCAGACGACCTTGCCTTGCCTTTCGGGTCCGTAAGGATCAGGCCGAAGGGATCGCATGGCGGACATAACGGGCTTCGATCGATCATAGAGCAACTCGGAACCAGTGAATTTGCAAGGCTTCGAATTGGGATCTTGCCGGAACACCCGATAGCGAATACACGGGATTTCGTGCTCCAGAATTTCGCAAAGTCGGAGAGCATTGAACTCGAATCCGTACTCAAGACCTCAGCCGATGCGGTGCGAACAGTAATAATGCATGGTGTCGAGAGAGCCATGGCTGATTTTAATTAGACTACCTTCTTGCTTCGGGCGACGTGTCCGAGGCTTGAAAGCCAAAAGGAGGAAAGAACTTGGCGAATAGAACATACGAAGTAATGTACATCGTTGATCCTGAAACGGACGGCGAACGAATAGAGAAACTCAACGAAGCTGTCGGAAAGCTGATCGAGAAAGAAGGCGGTACTGTTGTGCGTTTGGATAACATCGGTATCCGCACCTTTGCGTATCCGATCGCGAAGAAGTACGAAGGCCATTATGTGCTTTTTGAGATCGAGGGATCGGGCCAGGAGATCGCCGAGCTCGAACGCCGCATGCGCGTCAACGATATGATCATGCGTTACATGACCGTTCGAGTTGATGAGGACCGGAAGACCGCGGACAAGCTGCAGGCAAAACGCGAAAAGCGTACCGCTCAGCGTGCACGCTTTCGTAATACCGAAGAAACGGAACCTGAAACCGAGGAGGCGACCGCCTAAGGCCGGAGGAGAATTATGGCAGAAAGAGATATGGATGCACCCGTCGACAGGGATAGAGAACCGATGGCGGACGACGGTTTTGGGGATAAGATGCCGCGGCGCTATCAGCGTCGCCGACCGCGCCAGGTCGTCCCTGACTATGTAGATTGGAAGGATGTTGACTTCCTTCGTCAATTCATTCCGGAACGCGGTAAGATCATGCCGAGACGTATTTCCGGCATCACGGCAAAAGATCAGCGGCGTATCGCGAAGGCGATCAAGCGTGCCCGAACGATGGCAATGCTGCCGTTTGTTTCGGAATAGGCCGAGGAGGATTTTTCAATGGCAAATACAACGATTCTATTAAGAGAAGATATCGAATCCGTAGGCGGCCGCGGCGAGATCGTAAAGGTGAAAGCCGGCTATGCACGCAACTATCTGCTGCCTCAGGGGCTGGCGTCGCTGGCAACAAAGGGCAATGTTAAGCAGATCGAGCAGGAACGAGCAGCATTGCTTAAGCGAGCTGCTGAAGAGCGCTCGACCGCCGAAGCCCAGAAAGAGCAGATGGGCAGCATTTCACTTACGTTCGAACGCAAGGCCGGTGACGGCGGAACGCTATTCGGTTCAGTTACCTCGATGGATGTTGCTGAGGCTCTGCAGGCGAAAGGCTATGAGATCGATCGCCGTAAGATAAACCTCAAAGACCCGATCAAGGAAACCGGCGAATACACGGTGAAGGTCAAGCTTCATCGTGAGGTTACGCTAGAAGTTCCGGTAACTGTTAACGCAGAGGGCGGTGAGGACGCCGAAGCTGCTTCCGATAAGAAGCAGCGAAAGGCAAAGTCCGAGACCGCTGCTGAAGAAGCGTCGGATGCCTCTGCAGTGGCTGAAACAGCGGAATAAAGAACTTATGTTTCGCAAAGTATTGACCGCGTTCGGGATAACCGCTCGCGGTCATTTTTGTTGTCGAGAAATGCAAAAACACCAATAAAAAATCAGCATTCCCGGCGTTGGCTCAGACACAATGGCATGTGTATCATCGAAATCGGCGTTGAAAGATCATTAGGTCTTAGCCGGTTCGTCCGCTCCCTTTTTTATCCACAGCTAGTGAATACTCATCGGCCGCATTTGGTCCGAATAATTTAGTTATGGCATTTCCTGAAGCTCGTCGCGAACAGTACCTTGAACGACCGCTACCGTCCAGTGAAGACAGCGAGCGTGCGATCCTCGGAGCGATCCTCCTAGACAACACCCTAGTAACGCAAGCTCTTGAACACCTAAAGCCCGAATACTTTTATTCGCCGCTGCATCGCCGCATATTCGCAGCGATGGTAGGACTCTTTGAGGCGTCTAAACGGATCGACCCGATACTGATAGCAGAGGAACTGAAAAAGGAAGGTTCTGTCGAAGCGATCGGCGGAGTCGCGGCGATCACTAACCTCACGTACGGGCTGCCGCATTTTTCTGATGTTGGTGATTACATTACGGTCGTACGTGAGAAGGCAATGATGCGTGACCTGGTTCGCACCTGTAACCAGATCACGAGCGAGGCCCTTGAAGAGGAAGAAGACGCCAAGATCATCTTGGACCGTGCTGAACAGTCCATCTTTTCGCTTGCCGAACAGAAGGCCCGTGAAGGTTTTTCGCCGATACAGCCGATCGCCGAGAATGTCTTCAAGAAGATCGAGGAACTTTACAAGCGTGATTCGCACGCACTAACGGGCCTTGCGACCGGTTTCCGCGATCTCGACAACCTGACGTCCGGCTTGCAGGGCGGCGACCTCATTATCATTGCCGCGCGGCCGTCGATGGGAAAGACCGCACTTGTGCTGAACATCGCTCAAAAGGCTGCAGTTCGCGAACGAGCGGTGGTCGCCTTCTTTTCTCTGGAAATGTCGAAGGAACAGCTCCTGATGCGTATGCTGAGCGCTCAGGCATCGATCGACGCCCGGAATCTCCGTAACGGTAATCTTTCGCAACGTGATTGGCCCAGATTGGCCGAGGCGATCGGTGAGCTTTCGGATACCAAGCTATTCATCGATGATACGCCCGGGATTTCGGTGCTTGAAATGCGTGCGAAGCTTCGGCGTCTCGCGGTCGAGCAAAAGTCGCTGGAGCTTATCGTCGTTGACTATCTCCAATTGATGGGCGGCGGAACCCGTCGCAATGAGAATCGACAGCAGGAGGTCTCGCAGATCTCGCGCGATCTTAAAGCTCTCGCCAAGGAATTCAATGTTCCGGTCGTTGCTCTTTCGCAGCTGTCGCGAGCTCCGGAGGCGCGAAACCCGCCTAAACCGATGATGTCGGACCTTCGTGAATCAGGATCGATCGAGCAAGATGCTGATGTGGTCGCTTTTATATACCGGCAGGATTACTACGCAAAGGAGCCCGATGAGATACCGGAAAGCGAACAGAACATTGCCGAACTGATTATCGCTAAACAGCGAAACGGCCCGACCGACACGATCCGGCTCGCGTTCCTGAAACAGTTCACTCGATTTGAAGACGTTTATTATGGATGAAGTCTTTGAGAAAGACCCGCGTTTTCCTATCGGAAAGTTCGATCCGGCGGAATACCCGAATCGAGCCGAGAATATTTCCACCATCGCCGACCTGCCTTGTGCGATCAAGGCTGCCGTCTCAGGTCTCAGCGAAGAGCAGATCGACACGCCCTACAGAGATGGCGGCTGGACGCTTCGTCAGACCGTCCATCATTTGGCGGACAGTCACATTAATTCACTTTGTCGCTTTAAGCTCGCCCTAACTGAAGATGGGCCGATCATCCGGCCATACCATGAGGAACTTTGGGCGCAGCTTGCCGACAGCCTTATGCCTTTGGAACCATCTCTATCGATCATCGAAGGCGTGCACGCGAGGTGGTCGGAACTGCTAACCGGAATGTCCGATGAGGACTTCCGGCGTGAATTGATCCATCCTGAATCCGGGAAGTGGGCCTTAGAGTCGATGCTTGCGATGTACGCGTGGCATTCCCTTCATCACACCGCTCACATCACGTCAACTTCTGCCAGGCTCGGTTGGGTTTCCTAAATGCGATAGATAAAAGCGATATGTGCTAATCTCGTCCAACGAATGTCGAATCAGCCCGACCGCTTAATTTCGCTCGATGTCTTTCGTGGGATGACGATCGCCGGTATGGTGCTTGTCAATAATCCCGGAACCTGGTCTGCGATCTACGGCCCTCTAAAGCATGCTGAATGGCATGGCATCACGCCTACCGACTACGTATTCCCATTTTTCCTTTTTATCGTTGGGGTAGCGATCCCGATCTCGCTCGGCCGGCGAATGGCCGAGGGCGTTACGCGAGATGTTTATCTGAAGATCATTTTGCGTGCGGTAAAGATCTTTGTCCTCGGCCTGCTGATCTCGATGATCCCGTTCTTCGTCTTTGGTGAGACGGCACTGCCGCAGATCGTCAAACTTTTGATAATGCTGGCATTCACAGCCGCATTATTTCTTTATCTTGCGGAAAAGAAGAAGCTCGCAGCTATCATCGGCGGGGTGACCGTGCTGTGTGTGCTGGTTTTGTACCTCGCAGGAACGCAGTTTACATGGTACAACTTTGGGACGATGCGTGTTCCGGGTGTGCTGCAGCGGATCGCGGTGTGTTATTTGATAGTTTCGGTGATGTTTCTGCACACATCATGGAAACATCAGACTCTCATCGGTATCGCTCTGCTTATTCTGTACTGGGTCCTGATGACCACCGTGCCGGTTCCAGGCTGCGAGATCACCACGATCAACGACAAAGCGTGCAATCTCGCAGCCTATCTCGACCGCGTGATACTAACCGAGGATCATATCTGGCGGGCAGGCAAAGTGTTTGACCCGGAAGGAATACTTTCGACGATCCCTGCGATCGTTACGACCATATCGGGCGTGCTTACGGGCAGCTGGCTGGTCAGGTCCGGAAAAGGTCACTATGTCGGCGAGACTCCATTAAGCGAAGCATCATCGGCGAGCAGCGACCTCGCGTCATACAAGACAGTTCTCGGTCTTTTCGTTTTCGGGACGTTTCTTCTTGCCATTGGGTGGTCATGGAGCTTGCTGTTCCCGCTGAATAAATCGCTTTGGACCAGCTCTTACGTCGTATACACATCAGGCCTTGCACTTCTCACACTCGGCGTCTGCTACTACGTGATAGACGTCAAAGGCTATAAGAAATGGGCACGTCCTTTCGTAGTGTTTGGTGTGAACGCGCTCGCGTTATTTGTCTTCTCCGGGATAATGGCACGCATGCTTGGACTAATAAAGGTCGCAGGCCCCGAGGGCAAAGACATTTCGCTCCAGCAATGGATATTCGGTAACCTATTTCGTACTTGGCTTGAGCCGATCAACGCATCGCTCGCGTATGCATCGTGTTTTATTCTCTTTTGGTGGTTCCTGATGTGGCTGCTCTATCGTCGTAGGATGTATATTAAGGTGTAACCTCGAACAACCGTTCAAACGATCATGTCATCTGAAATATCACTCAGAATTATTGCGGCCATTTTAGTATTAGCGACATCCGCATTTGTCGCCGCCGCACAATCCTCGTACTCTGAGTCAACGGAATACACCGCCCGGCAACTGTCTGACAAGCAGAGGAAAAAGATCAAGCCTCCCAAGTCGTCGGAGCTCCAAGTTAAGGAACTCACTTTGCCGGTTTCCGTTAGGTCGTCTGCCACCGGCGGATATATCTCCGGCCTCGCGAGCGATGATTTCGCGGTTTTCATAAATGGCTTGGAGAGTGAAATCGTTAAGTTCGAGGCATCTGCCACTACTCCACGGAATGTGGTACTCCTTATCGATAACAGTCCTTCGTCCTCGATGATCGCCGCGGGCATTCTTGATCTTGCGAATGAAATGATTGATGCTCTAGCCCCGAACGACCGCATCATGATCGCGAAATTCAATCAAGAGTTGGAAGTGGTCGAGAAGTTCACAACTGATAGAACTAGGCTTAAGAAATCCACAAGAAAATTTCGGTTTGGCAACGGAACATCTATCTACGACACGATCCACGAACTTAGCGCGAAAACGTTAGCCGCAGAGACAGAACATGTTTATGTATTGCTCATAACTGACGGAGTTGACACAATCTCTAGGCGAACCGACTTCGAACGTTCGCTTCTTGATGCAGAAAAGGGAAATGTAATCTATTTTCCGATTTACCTCGATACATTGAGCCAACTACCTCCGCCGCCATCGGTTCTGGGTAGAATCCCAGGCACGGATCTGCCGGTTCCCGTCACGTATTCAACTGCCGGGCAAACTGCTGCCGAATACCAGATCGGCCGCGAATTTCTCGATGACTTGGTCCATGTATCCGGCGGCCGTCACTACTATTTCGACACCGCGCCGTCAGTCCGCGCTCAAATTATCCGCGCGATCACGGGAGACTTACGGTCACGGTACGAGATCACCATTAAAGCGCCTGTCCCTACGGAACGGATTGAGCACCATCGGGTAAAGGTCCGAGTTACCAGACCGGATCTGATCGTTACGGCACCCGGAAGTCTTCTGACCGGCTATTGACGGCGATACCTCGAAGGTCGGATCGCGCGGCAAAAGAAAAGGCGGGACAAGCCCGCCTCTCTAAAGTCGGATCGAGTTTTAATATCAATCGTTAGCAGCTGCAGAAACGACCTTTTCAGCAGCGTCGCTCATGCCTTCGGCAGGAATAATGCCGATACCGGATTCTTTCAGAACGCGGCGGCCTTCTTCGACGTTAGTGCCTTCAAGCCGGGCGACGATCGGGATCGAAACGCCCAGGTTCTTCGCCGCAGCAACGACGCCGTTCGCGACCATGTCGCACCGTACGATACCACCAAAGATGTTGATGAGCACCGCCTTTACGTTCTCATCAGCCAGCAGGATCTTAAAGGCCTGCTCGACCCGCTCTTGCGATGCACCGCCGCCGACATCAAGGAAATTGGCCGGTTCGCCGCCATGTAGCTTGATGATGTCCATCGTGGCCATCGCGAGTCCTGCTCCGTTGACCATGCATCCGATGTTGCCGTCGAGCTTGATGTAGTTCAGGTCAAACTTCGAAGCTTCGATCTCGAGAGGTTCCTCTTCGTCCAGGTCCCGCAGGTCGGCATAATCCTTGTGACGGAACATCGCGTTATCGTCAAAGTTCACCTTGGCGTCGAGAGCGATAAGGCGATTATCCTTTGTTAAAAGGAAGGGATTGATCTCGACGATCGAGGCGTCCATTTTCTCGAAAGCCTCGTAAAGCGACATCATAAACTTGGCCGCCTGATTGATCAGCTCGTTCGGTATCCCGAGACCGAACGCAAGTTTGCGCGCCTGGAACGCCCGCATGCCGACCGACGGGTCGATCGTCTCTTTCAGGATCAGTTCAGGCGTCTCTTCGGCAACTTTTTCGATATCCATCCCGCCGGCCGACGATGCCATGAACGTATTCCGTCCGGTAACGCGGTCGAGCGTGATGCCCAGATAAAATTCTTTGTCGATCGGCAGGCCTTCCTCGATAAGCAGCGTTTTGACCTCGCGTCCCTCGGGGCCGGTCTGGTGTGTGACCAGCTGCATTCCGATCATCTCGGCCGCGATCTCCTTTGCCTCGGCCGGTGACTTCGCAAGCTTTACGCCGCCGCCCTTTCCGCGGCCGCCGGCGTGGATCTGAGCCTTTACGACAACTACGTCCGTGCCGAGCTCGCGTGCAGCAGCCTCAGCTTCGTCCGGTGTCCGAGCGACGATGCCTCTGGGAACCGGAACGCCATACTCTTTCAGCAAGGCTTTGCCCTGATATTCGTGGATCTTCATAGGTTAATTAAAAGGGAAATTTTATCCGTGACCGGCCTAAAAAGCAAAAGTCCGTCCCGTCGGGCATCTCCCGTAAGGAGCCATAAGATTCTGGCCACTCACTGCGAAGAGAGCATTATTGTTCCGTAACAAATTCAATTTGTTACGTCACAAAAGTAATTTGTTACCAGACAAATTCAATTTGTTACGTCAAAAAAGTAATTTGTCACCAGACAAATTCAATTTGTCACGTCAAGAAAGTAATTTGTCACGAGACAAATTCAATTTGTTACGTCAAAAAAGTAATTTGTCACCAGACAAATTCGATTTGTTACGTCAAAAAACTCATTTGCTGCGTGACAAAAGGGAAATGTTAAACGAAGGAAACGCGGAAAACCGAGTGGTGATCAATGAGTCGAACAAACGAAAAGGCCGCCTTTTCAGACGGCCTTTCGAATTAGATAGGACCTAGCAACGGCTACATTTTCACGACGAGCTTCAGCAGCTTCCACGTGCCGCCGCGTTTAACGTACTCGTAGTCGAATTCGACATCCAGCGGCGAAGTTGGGAACTTGCCCTTAACCACCAAAATATCGAGGCCCTGCTCGCTTCGCAGCGACGGCTCGGGCGAATACTCGGGTTCGGTCGAAGAAAGTTTCGCAAGGCTCGGCAGGTAGCGTTTCTTCTGGTCGACGAATGGTTTGAACTCGCGCTCAAGACGCTCGATCGCTATCGATTTCTGGAAATCTATCGAGGCGTTCGCATGGACCTTTGAAAAGTCTCCCGTACTGACCGCCTGGGCAAACTCTGCAGTCGTGGCCTTTACAAGAGCATTTGTAAGGCGCTCGCCCGGAAGGCCGTCAACGCCGTCTTCGCCTGTCTTTGCATCATCACCGAATGGGTTATCTCCGGAAGTATTTTCCGAGGTCGACGTGTTTGAGGCCAGATTGCCAAGATCTTTGTTGCAGGTGCACCCCAAGACTATAAGCGAGATGATCGCGATCGCGATCACTCCATTCACCTTATTGCCATTATCGAGCAATAGCCGTCTAAACCTGTTCATTTCTCGCTCCTTTTACGTTAAACATATTACGACTTTCTCCAGGGCTGCAGCAGTGTTACCCAACTGTCGACAGTTTTTTGGTACTCGCTGGGACAACGTACGGCACGCTCTTTCGGCAAGATCCCTTCTGTAAGGATCTTGGAATATTTGGCAGGGTTCGATCCGTAGATCATACAGAGCGAATTGTAGAACCGCTGCTCTTGCAGCAAGTGTTCGTCCGCAAGGTTTCGCTTTCCGCCTGCACGCCTGGACTCTATCGCGAAAGCCTCAGCAGCCGCGAATACGGCTTCGACACCCTCGTCGCCGAGCTCCTTGATGTTGATGAACGAGGAGCACCTGTCAGCGGCATCTTCCTCACCGCCCATGATCGGGAGCTTATACGCATCGATCAGAGCGTGCCCTATCTCGTGCAGAAATACGAATCGCACGGCGCTGAACATCTTTTCGTAAGCCTCGCGGTCGCTGCGGCCGTCGCTCTTGAATGTCTTGTAGAAATACTCCATCAGCTCGTAGCACATCGTGATGGAGCGGTCACGGGGATCGTAATACGCGTTGATGTCGTTACAGTCCTTGGTCCGCATCGTTATATCGTGCGGTAGGCTGAGCGCGGCGTTTAGCTGATCGGCTGCGTCAGGCAGCAAATTCTCGTCCTTGACCTGCCGGTCGATCTCTATGTATCGCGGGGTTGTGATGTCGAGATATTCGACCTTGAAATCGCCGGAATCTGCACGCTCGCTATTCGAGCCCCGTTTGCTTTCAGAAGGACTTGAACCGGATGGTTCGTCACGAGTGGCCGGACCGTCAGGACGATCCGACCGGCAGAAACATGCCGTAACCAAAAGCAAGGCTCCGACAGCGATCAAGAGATTTATCGAATTACGGCTCATTGAAGCTTCGAGTTCAGGTATAGCTTTCGCACATCGCCGCGTTACACGATGCACAAACAAATAGACGAAAAATAGGGTGGAAATTGCCAAAAAAATTGGCCGGTAAAAATACCAGCCAATAGTAAGGTTTATTTTCGGTTTTGTCTATTGCGAACGCTCGACAAGCCGGAGCAGGGAACGTATTGCGACACCTGTAGGGCCCTTTGCCTGATGCGGCCTGACCGTGTCATTCCATGCGGTCCCGGCGATATCGAGATGTGCCCATTTCGCTTTATCGACGAACTCCTGAATGAAGACGGCTCCCATTATTGTGCCGGCCTTTCCACGCGGTCCGATGTTCTTAATATCGGCTATGTCAGACTTGATCTGCTTGCTGTATTCGGCACCGAGCGGAAGCTGCCAGAAACCTTCACCTTCCTCCTTACCGCAATCGATTATCTTGTCGACCAGCTCTTGATCATTACCCATGATGCCGGTGTTCTCACCGCCGAGGGCGATTATCACAGCACCCGTGAGTGTTGCCATATCAACGATCTCGGTTGCACCGAGCCTTTCGGCATAGGCGACCGCGTCAGCCAATATCAGGCGACCTTCGGCATCGGTATTCAAGATCTCGATCGTCTTGCCGTTCATGGCGGTCACAACGTCGGCAGGACGTGAAGCTTTTCCGTCCGGCATGTTCTCGACCGCTGCAACGATTCCCAAGACGGGGATGGACGGCTTCAGCAATCCGATAGCACGCATCGTTCCGAGCACGGTCGCACCGCCGGACATGTCATATTTCATCGCATCCATGTTTTCGCCGGGCTTCAGGGAAATACCGCCGGTATCGAATGTGATGCCCTTGCCTACCAATGCGAGAAGTCCTTGTTTTTTGGCCGGTTTCGCTGGTGTGTATTTGAGAACGATGAGTTTTGCCGGCTGTTCCGATCCGAGCGAGACACTAAGAAGCGATCCCATGCCGAGTTTCTGCATTTTCGCCTCGTCAAGAATTTCGCACTTGAGCCCGACCTCTTTTGCCATCACATGTGCGCGGCGGGCCATCTCCGTCGGCTGAAGAATGTTTGGAGGTTCATTTGCCAGATCGCGCGTGAAATTCATCGATTCCCCGATGGCAGTTCCTTGTGCGACACCGCGTTTCAAGTCGTTTGGTGACGCTCCGGGGACATAAACCACGACGCGGTCGACCGACTTCGTGTTCTTATCCTTGGTCTTGTACTTGTCGAGCTCGAATTGGCTTGTGATGGCTCCCTGTATGGTGTTTTGAGCGGCTCCGACAGCGTCTGCGGAAAATCTGGGAAAGAAAGCGAACGATCGCACATTTGCCTTACGCAAATAGCGGGTCGCGGTCCCTGCGGCGATAGCAACATCGCTCGCTCGATATTCATTTCGATCGCCGCAGCCTATGAGGAGAAGCTTTGACGCTCGGGCCTTTCCTTTTGGCGAGAGCCTGATCAATGCGGTCTCGCCGGTATCGCCTTTGAATTCTTCCGATTTGATCGCTGCCGCGATATGTCCGCCGGATAAACTGTCGAGCTCTCTAAGATCGTCAACCGACGATTTTTCGCCTTTGAAAACTGCAACGGCCAATGCATCGACAGATGCTTCCGTAAAACGCTCTGATATTCCTTGGGATTCCATCAATACCTCTGTATAAGTTTCGTTTATGAGTGGAGAAACGTGTGTAATATCTATAACTTATATCAACCGTTCTTTCAACTGTTGACGGGTCTCTTTCTCGACCGTTTTTTGCATCTCGGTTGCCCGTTTGTCATAGAGTTTCTTGCCTTTAGCGACGCCGATCTCGAACTTGATCCGGCCGTTCTTCCAGTAGATCGCCGTGACGACAAGCGTCATGCCTTTTTGCGTGGTCTCTTTTTCAAGCTTTTCGATCTCTTTTCGGTGCAAGAGCAGCTTTCGCGTCCGCAAGGGCTCGTGATTCTGCTTGTTTCCATGTGAATATGGGGAAATGTGAGCGTTGAGCAGCCATACCTCACCGTCTTTTACCGAAACATACGAATCCTTTAACTGGATACGTCCCGCCATAATGCTTTTGACCTCCGTTCCGAGCAGGACAGCACCGGCTTCGAACTTATCCAGGATGTGATACTCATGGTAAGCCTGCCGGTTATTGATAATGTCTTTCGGTGCGGACATAAGTCTTTATTCTGCCAGTGCATAGCATTAACCGCAAAGCGGCTGAGATTTGACACGGCCATTTCTGGAACGTAAATTAATAATAACGCTGGGAGATCGTCTAATGGTAGGACTGCAGTCTCTGGATCTGCCTATCGGGGTTCGAATCCCTGTCTCCCAGCCAATTCTTTTATCTTTCCTTATATGGACGGCTGGCACGAAACCGAGATCCGCGTCCGATATGCCGAAACCGATAAGATGGGCATTGTCCATCATTCGAACTACCTCATCTGGTTCGAGACGGGGCGCAGCGATCTCTGTCGTGCACGCGGGTTTTCATACATCCAGATGGAAGCCGACAACGCTCTGATGATCGTTGCCGAATCCTACATCAGGTACAAATCACCGGCTTTTTACGAGGACCTCTTGATCGTTAGATCAAAGATGCAGGAGCTTCGCAGCCGCTCGATACGGTTTATCTACGAGGTCGTGCGGCCTGCGGACGGAGAAGTGATCGCCGAGGGCGAAACGCTGCATGTCGTGACCGACAAGGATAAAAAGGTTCGGACGATCCCGGAACTTTATCGTCGGCTACTTGAGGGTGACGCTCCGCACTCCCTTCCTGCCGGCGAGGCACCGCACTAGATACGCTTTTCGGAGCAACTTGAAAGTTGTTCGGCACCGATCTAAACTTCATTAATGCCCGGTTCTGCAACTGCTGAGATCTATTTCATTGCGGCGATGATGCTGCTGATCTTGATCATCAGCTTCGCCGCAGTTTTCTTTTTCGTGAGGCAGTACAAAAAGGAAATGCGGCAAAAGGATCGAGAAGCGGCCCCTGGCGTCACCGATAATGGAAACAGCGATAAATCAGAATGAAGCCTGTCTGGTCGTCGTAGACCTTCAGGAAGCTTTTCGAACTGCGATCCCTGATTTCGCATCGATCGCCTCACGGATCGCGATCGCTGTTAGGGGATTCGCCACGCTCGGACTGCCCATTATCATCACTGAACAATATCCGCAGGGCCTGGGCCGAACCGCAGAAGAGATAATGCTCAGTTTGCCCGACGACGCAAAGTTTATCGACAAGACGACTTTCAGCTCATTCAAGTGCGAAGACTTTGAGCGGACCATCAGCGCTACGCGCACGCCGAAGGTGATACTCTGCGGCGTTGAGACACATATCTGCGTCATGCAGACCGCTCAGGACCTCGTTCATAAGGCTATCGAGACCCATGTGCTGATGGATTGCGTCGCTTCTCGCTACGAGCACGATAAACAGGCAGGGATCGCAAGGATGACCTCATTAGGCGTGATCCCTTCATCCGCCGAGATGGCGCTTTTCGAACTGATGGGCAGTTCACGTCACGAAAAATTCAAAGAGATCCAGGCTTTGATCAAATAGCCGGCGAGGCTAACGCCGAGCATCTCCATCTGCTAACATTGAAGTTTCGAGTTAGCCAATGGAAATTCTTTCTTCACTCAACCCACAACAGGTCGAGGCAGTAACAACCACAGAAGGGCCGCTCCTTGTGCTCGCAGGTGCCGGTTCCGGCAAAACGCGCGTCATTACGGTGCGCATCGCCTATTTGATAGCTGAAAAGCACGTCGAGCCGCATAGTATTCTGGCCGTGACCTTTACGAATAAGGCCGCAGGCGAGATGCGCCAGCGGATACAGGAACTACTAAAGGGCCTTCGGTTGAACTCTTTCCCGCTGATCTCAACCTTCCATAGCTTGTGTGTGCGGATTCTTCGCCAAGACATAGAAGCTCTCAATGAAGGCTACAAGCGGAGTTTCACGATCTACGATACGGACGACTCTCAGAAAGTCATCAAAGCGTGTATCAAGGACCTCGGGATGGATGAAAAGCAGATCATCCCACGCGTCGTCCGTTCATCGATAAGCACTGCGAAGAACCGCAACGAGAGTGTCGACGCATTTACGTCGCGTATCGAACAGACCGACGAAAAGCGTGCGGCGATCGCAAAGGTCTATCGAATGTACGAGCAGCGGCTAAAGCAGGCCAACGCGCTTGATTTCGATGATCTCCTGATCAAGACGGTGGATCTGCTTCGTAAATCGCCTGAGGTGCGTGAGAAGTATAACGACCGCTACAAATACATCCTCGTCGATGAATATCAGGACACTAATCAATTGCAGCTAGACCTGATGAAGTTTCTTACGCAAAAGCAGCAGAACATCTGTGTGGTCGGCGACGACGCTCAGAGCATCTACGGCTTCAGGCAAGCTGACATCAGGAACATCCTCGACTTTGAGCAGCATTTTCCCAACGCTAAGGCGATCCTACTCGAACAAAATTACCGATCGACCCAGACGATACTCGATGCGGCACACGCAATCATCGAAAACAACGTAAATCAGAAGAAAAAGAAGCTTTGGACGGCAAACCCCGGCGGCGAACGTATCTTTTACTTTCAGGCATCGGACGCAGACGGCGAAGGGCGTTTTGTCGCTTCGAAGATCGAAGAGCATCTTCGGCGAAATGCGAATCAGCGATTTGCCGTGCTTTACCGGACAAACGCACAATCGCGCGTTTTCGAAGAAGCTCTCCGGCGGATGCGTATCGATTACAACATCGTCGGCGGTTTCTCGTTCTACGAGCGTCAGGAAGTAAAGGACATTATTGCGTACCTAAAGCTTGCTCTGAACCCCGATGACGATATTGCTCTGCTACGCGTAATAAACACACCGGCTCGCGGTCTCGGAAAGACATCGCTCGACGCTCTGCAGTCAGCCGCACGCGTTCGCGGTACATCGCTTTGGCAGGCTCTAGGTGAACTCACCGATCCGGGTTCAAGCTTTCCCAACGAACTTACGAATAGGGCCAAAGATGCGATGCGGGCCTTTCGCCGCGTCATTCTCGCACTTACGGAAAAGGCAAAAGAGACGCAGACCACAGACCGAAAGGTCACGGACGTGGTGATCTCTGCCATCGATGATAGCGGGTACTCGCTAATGCTACGATCAGAAAATACTGATGAAGCGGAGGCTCGCCTGGAGAACCTTGAGGAATTGGTCAATGCCGCAGCCGATTATGACCGAATGCCCGAAGCAGGCCTGAGAGACTTCATCGACCACGCCGCACTTACGTCGGATGCGGACCAATATGACCGTAACGCTCCTGTTACGCTGATGACAGTGCACTCTGCGAAAGGGCTGGAATTCGATACTGTATTTCTCGCCGGGCTTGAGGATGGAGTGTTCCCGCACTCCCGAAGCATCAATGATCCGAAGGAGCTCGAAGAAGAAAGACGCTTGGCATACGTCGCGATAACGCGTGCCGAGAAGACTCTTTATGTAACGCATGCTATGCGGCGGAGGGTCTTTGGCGAGGATATGGCGGCCGAGCCTTCACAGTTCCTGAACGAACTTCCGCTCGAACTGATCGAGGACCTCTCCTACGGTTCATCGTGGCTATCGTTCGCACGGAGTTCTACCACTCAGTCAAATAAGATGGCCGCCGCGGCGTTACGCGGGGAATTGCCCAAACCCAAGCCGAAAAAGCCATTTGCCGGGAAGACGTACAATTCTGCCGAAGCAGTGATGGAATTCTTTAAACGGCGTGACGGCGGCGACGCCCAGAGTTCTGAAGCGTCGGCTAGAGGCGGTGATCCGGATGATAAAGATTCGCTCACAAGCTTCGGCCGCTTAAAGGCTGCGGCCTCGACGGAAAGGAAGCCGCCCGCGGATGAGGGGAAGTTTGTTCCCGGTTCGCACGTTCGGCATGAAAAATACGGTAAGGGACTGGTCCTGCGTCGCGAAGGAAGCGGCGATAACGTAAAGCTGACGGTCAGCTTTCCAGGCTTCGGACAGAAAAAGCTGATCGAGAAGTTTGCCCGCCTGGAATCGGCATAGCTGTTGCACACTATCTCGGTTTGATAAGGTAGTGTATCAATTCAGTTCATAACAAGAAGGAGCACAGTTATGCAGATCTCAAACATTCGGAATCTATCACTCGGGTTGTTTTGTACGGCATTCCTCGCAGGCTGCGGGGCAAACCCCGACGGCAACATGACTAACCGGCCGGTTAACACAAACGTTAATACAAATGTAAATACCGCGGCTAACAATTCAAATTCAAACACTGCCGCTTCGTCGGTCGTTGATGCTCGTGAGCCGGAGCAATATCAGGGCAAGGTCCAGCTTTCGCTTGAAACGATCGGTGAAGCCCAGAAAGCGACGATGCCGACTATCGGGGCGAACGTTGCGCGTATGGGGAATGACCGAGCGATGGAATTTGCGTTGCCGAACGGCGAGCGGGTCATATACCTCGAAAAAGGATCGATGAACTACATCGTGTTGCCAAATCGACGCCAGTATGCCGAGCTCACACGAGACGCTGTCGGATTCGAGATCCGAAACCTGCTGCTGCCTTCACAGATCGTTGAGCAAGTGAAACGTGCTCCGGGAGTCCGGTTAGTCGGCGATGAGATGATCAACGGACGCCAGACGACAAAATACACTTATGAGTCAGCGACGAACACACAAACGCAGGCCGGGACCGTAGAGACCGATTCGTTCCTGCTTGTCGATAAAGAAACCGGCCTGCCCGTACGGTCTGAGACGGTCGCACAATCGTCAGGGAACGTTCAGGGATACAAAGGCCTGCGGCTGGTGACGCAGATGTCCGAGATCGTTACGACGCCCAACCCCGACCTCTTTAACATCCCGACCGAGTATCAAAAGATCGATCCGGAACAGGTAAAGGCTCAGGCGAATATGATATTCAGCGCTGTTGCCGCGATAGTTGGCCAGGTGATCAATCAGGCACAGGCACAAACTGCCGCGCCGGCAGCAACGCCGACCGCAACGCCGGCACAATAATACAATGGGGAAATTGATCGCAGGCCTATTGATCGGGATACTTGTCGGCGGAGCTCTGACGTTCTTCACGTTCGTCGGAGTTCCGTCGGCTTCGAAAGTGCCGGGTGCGGTAATTCAGCCGCCTGATCCAAACGGGATGGCTCCGGGAACGGCACAGATCGTCCTGAGGCAGGATTTTTTTAACGACCTTCTGGGTGCGATGTACGAAAATATAAACGCACCGTCATTTCCTCTAGGGCCGAACGCTGAAGCTGCTCCGAACAATGCCGAAGGTGCATGCAGCGGTCATATCACCGTCTTAAAAGAGGGAAGCGGCGTGCAGACGGGCGTGAGCTTCGCGAATGATAAACTGGCGGCTCCGATGGCCTTTACCGGCGCTTATCAATCGCCCTTTGGATGTGTGCGTTTTTCCGGTTGGGCACAGACAAATTTAGAATTGCGGTTCGACGCCCAAAGCAAAAGGGTCTTCGGCCAGGTCAATGTCGAAACTGTAAACCTTGATGGCGTAAATCCGGTCGTTGCCGGCCTGCTTACACCGATCGTTCAGTCGACGATCAATTCCCGCGTTAACCCGATCCAAATCCTCAGCGGTGAACAGGTGGCGGTGAATATGCCGATCGCGGCGGTTCGCGGAAACCTATTAGCGAATGTGTCGGACGTACGTGCGGAGGTCCGGGATGGAGCTTTGAGTCTATACGTTGTGTACGAATTTGACGGGACTCCGGCTTCGACTGAGACCGCTTCTCGGCCTTGAACTCCGGCAAAAAACCTCTATCATTGCGTCAAGAGAAGGGAGAATATTCTTGATGCAAAATATATTTACATTTGTCATTTCGATCACGCTGCTGCTATTTGTTAGCCTCGGCTGCGGTGGGATCGTTGATCGAGTTCAGGAAGGTGTTTCGGGTTCGGACTCTAACCGTTCCGTATCCGATCGTGCTGTTGACACGACCGTGGGCGAAACCAAGATCGGCATACAGTCGTGTGACGATGTCGTCACTCTGCTTAATGATCAGATCAATGACCCGGACGAAAACTTCGTAACGAAGGCACTTAAACGGACGATGCTTAATCGGTTTCGAGACGGTTTGAAGCAGAGCCTCGAGCAGAACAATTCGAATAAACAGGCTGTTGAAGAATTCTGTACTGAATTCAAAAAGAACCTTGAAATTGGGTTAAAGGAATCGACAAATTCCTCAAAGTAATTCGTTGAACAAAAAAAGGGCCGCACATCGTGCGGCCCTTTTTCGTTCGTGCAACCGAGATCAAACGCTCATTATCTCTTGTTCCTTGTTCTTTGCGAGCTCATCGATCTTCGAAATATAACTGTTGGTTAGTTTTTGTACGTCGTCCAAGCCGCCGCGTTCTTCATCCTCAGAAACTGCTTTGTCTTTGAGGAGCCGCTTCAGTGCGTCGTTCGAAGCATGTCGAACGTTCCTGACCGCCACGCGGTGATCTTCGGCGATCTCATGGACTTGCTTCGCTAATTGCCGGCGACGCTCTTCATTAAGCGGCGGCACGGGCAAACGTATCACCTTGCCGTCATTTGACGGGTTCAGGCCGATATTTGCGGCAATGATCGCCTTTTCGACGGCATTCAGCTGTGAAATGTCCCACGGCTGAACTGTGATCAACTGCGGTTCCGGCACTGCGACCGACGCCATTTGGTTGAGCGGCGTAGGCGTGCCATAGTAATCTACGCTGACGGTATCGAGTAAACCGACCGTAGCACGGCCTGTTCTTACGTTCGACAGTTTCCGTTTGAAATCCTCAATGACCGATTCCATCTTCGGGCCGGTCTCCTTCACAACGTCTGCAACACTCATTTATACCTCGTTTGGGTTCTTAATTAAACGGCATTCGAGGCCGCATTTCCGACCGTGACCAGGGTGCCGATACTCAGGTCCCCGTTCGCCGCCTTAATGATGTTCCCTGACTCTTTCATGTTAAAGACCATGATGGGCAGGTTGTTGTCCATGCAAAGGGAGATCGCCGAAGCATCCATCACCTTTAGCTGTTTTTCCAGCACTTCCTGATACGAGATCGTTTCAAAGCGAGTTGCGGCAGGATTCGTCATCGGATCGTCCGAATATATACCGTCGACCTTTGTCGCCTTAAAGATCACATTCGCCCCGATCTCGCAGGCTCTAAGTGCGGCGGCGGAGTCAGTTGTAAAGTACGGATTGCCGGTGCCGGCCGCGAAAATGACGACTCGCTGCTTTTCAAGATGTCTGACCGCCCGGCGCCTAATGAAAGGCTCAGCGAGCTGCGGGATATCGATCGCAGACATAACACGCGTGTAAACGTGCAGCTTTTCCATCGCATCCTGCAGGACAACGGCGTTCATGACCGTGGCAAGCATTCCGATGTAGTCGGCCGCGGCGCGATCCATGTTGCCGGCTGACTTAGATACGCCCCTAAAGATGTTTCCGCCGCCAACGACAATCGCAACCTCGACGCCGAGGTCATGTACGGCTTTGATCTCTCTCGCAACCGATTCAGCAACAGCCGTGTCTATTCCATAACTCTGGCCGCCCATTAGGGCCTCGCCCGAAAGCTTAAGAAGGATGCGTTTGAAGACAGGTTCCATAAAGGAAGGCCGAAAGTTTGTTTCAACGAATAGAAAACGGGTCGCGACGGACCGAAACCGGGCCGCCGCTACCGAGATCTGTTATCCAACCATCGAGGCTACTTCGGCAGCGAAATCATCAGCTTTTTTCTCGATGCCTTCGCCCATTTTGTAACGGGTAAAGCGTCGGATAGTGATGTTCTCTTTGATCGAAGCGATCTTTTCGGCGACGAGTTCACCGATCGTTTTCGACGGGTCCTTTACGAAAGGCTGATCGACAAGCACCGATTCTTCGTAAAACTTATTAAGACGGCCATCAATGATCTTTCCAAGCACATCCTCGGGCTTGCCGGCATTTTTCGGGTCGTTCTTTAGCTGGTCCATGAGGATCTCGCGTTCTTTATCGAGAGTATCAGCAGGGACCTCGTCTCGATTTACGTAACGCGGATCAGCCGCGGCGATATGCATCGCAACGTCTTTTACCAGCTGCTGAAACTCTTCGCCGCGTGCAACGAAATCGCTTTCGCAATTTATCTCGACCATTACACCGACCTTGCCGCCCATGTGAATGTA
This sequence comes from Acidobacteriota bacterium, assembly GCA_023389035.1. Classification (GTDB taxonomy): domain Bacteria; phylum Acidobacteriota; class Blastocatellia; order Pyrinomonadales; family Pyrinomonadaceae; genus OLB17. The sequence goes on along the minus strand of JAEWFC010000021.1, from coordinate 32,006 downwards.
TGAACCGACAACGCCCTCAGCGGTGACGCGTCCGGCCTTTTTGCCGGCTGTCGCCATACCTTTTTTGCGAAGCAGCTCCATCGCAGCGGTTTCATCTCCGCCCGCTTCTACGAGGGCGTTCTTGCAGTCAACCATTCCTGCACCTGATTTCTCACGCAGCGATTTCACCGCACTTGCTGTTATATCTGCCATAATTGCTCCAAATATTCTTTCGGACGATTCGGACGTCCCCATATCTTGTAAAAAAGCGTAGCATTTTACCGCTAACGGAAAAAAGCCACGCTTTCAGGAAAATTAAATGAAAAACTAGCTAGCCGTTGCTTCGTTTGTTTCGGTCGCCTCACTACTAGTGAGCTCGGTTACGTCCTCGGAGGCCATTTTTTCGATCTCAGGCCGAACTTCCGGCTCGGAACCGGCACCGGCTTCCTTATCGACATACGAGCCTGCGTCGGCATCGGAATGTGTTGCCTCGGCGGTTTCCCAAGTCTGGTCCGCGACGGTGATATCTGCATCTGTCGAAGTATCATCGTCACTTTCCATCTCTATGCCGCCATCTTCCTCATCAGGGTCCGAGATGCCCGCTTTTGCAAGCGTCGCAGCGATATCGATCTGATCTTGCGCGATCGAATCGCCGTCACCTGATTCCTCTGACGAAACGGGCTCGGGTGTTCCGCCTTCGGTTCCGACCTGTCGGCCTTCAAGGATCGCGTCCGCGATACGCGAAGCGAAAAGTCTGATCGCACGCAGGGCGTCGTCGTTGCCGGGGATTACGTGATCGATGCCTTCGGGCGAGCAGTTGGTGTCAACTACCGCTACGATCGGGATGCCCAGGCGATTCGCCTCTTTGACCGCGATATCCTCTTTACGGACATCGATGATGAACATCATATCGGGCATTCCGCCCATGTCCTTGATACCTGCGAGGTTCTTCATCAGGCCCTCGTGCTCGCGATCCAGCTTGAGACGCTCTTTTTTAGTGAGCATTTCGAAGCGGCCATCTTCACGCATCGCCTCAATTTCTTTGAGCTTTTTGATCGATTTTTGAACGGTCTGATAGTTCGTTAGCAGGCCGCCGAGCCAGCGATTATTAACGTAATACTGTCCGCAGCGTTCGGCCTCTTCTTTGATGGCGTCCTGTGCCTGTCGCTTGGTACCGACAAAAAGCACCTTTTGATTAGGACGCTCGGTTAGAGATTCTTGAACGTAGCCCAGGGCGTCGCGGAAAAGTTTCTGCGTTTTCTGCAGATCGATAATGTAAATACCGTTGCGTTCGCCAAAGATGTACTCTTTCATCTTTGGGTTCCAACGCCGAACCTGGTGACCAAAGTGAACCCCTGCTTCAAGGAGTTCTTTCATCGTTACTGTAGCCAAAACTTTATCTCTCCTGACCTTCTGGTTTATGTACTCGCCGGAAACTTATTGATAAACCAAGGTATTCCGGCAATGGATTGTGAGCAGCTCGTGAACGAGCAGCTTACTAATTATCTCTTTGAGAACTGGAAACGCTTACGGGCACCTTTCTGTCCGTACTTCTTACGCTCTTTCTGACGCGGGTCACGTGTGACCAGTCCGGCTTTCTTAAGCGTCGGACGAAGGTCTGCATTGAATTCCATCAACGCTCGGGTGATGCCGTGTCGGACCGCACCAGCCTGACCGGCAGCACCGCCGCCATCGACATTTACAAGAATGTCGAACTTGCCAAGCGTGTCTGTAAGGCTAAGCGGCTGGCGGATTATCATCTGCAGAGCCTGATTCGGGAAATATGTTTCGAATGTGCGGCGATTGACGACGATGTCGCCGTTGCCGGGTCGAAGGTAAACACGTGCGGTCGAGGTCTTTCTGCGGCCCGTTCCGTAATATTGAATGTCTGCCATAAAATCGATGCTGGATCTCGGATCGTTAGATCTCGATCGCCTCCGGTTTTTGAGCCGTGTGACGGTGGTCGCCGTCGGCGTACACTTTTAATTTCTTTGCCATCGCCTTGCCGAGTTTGGTCTTGGGCAGCATGCCTTTGACAGCCAGCTCGACAATTTTTTCGGGCTTTTTCTCGAGCATTTCCTTGACGGTCGTCTCACGAAGCCCGCCAGGATACAGCGTGTGGCGGCGATAGAGCTTCTGCTCGTCCTTTGCTCCGGTGAACTTTACGTGGCGGGCATTGATCACAACACAGTGGTCGCCCATATCCATGAACGGGGTCCATGCCGGATTGTTCTTACCTGAGATGATCCGAGCCACCTCGGTGGCCAGACGGCCGACCGTCTTACCGCGGGCATCAACAACCAACCATTTGCGGTTCTCGGCCAAACCTTTACCGCTCGGAAAATAAGTACTCATATCTGCCTACACTGATAGGTATTTTCGCCTGAAAGCGAACTGATAGAGTATCGAAAACGAGAATATGGGTCAAGTGCTGATGGGGCGTTTCTCGAACACCGGCGGCAGACCGTCAAGACGCGGGGCTGAAAATTTCCAAATTCTGCCCCCAGCCCCGCGGTTTTTGCCGCCAGCACCACGGTTTGAGGCCTCAGCCCCGCGTATTCCCAACTCCAGCACCGCGGCAGGGAATGAACGCCGACGGACGATCTTGATTTCGTTGTCATCTGTATCGTCCTAGTCGCCGGAAGACCGAGCGTCGCACTTGTCCGGCTCCCCACTCGATCGTCCCCGTTCGCCGATCTGCCTCTATTGTCGTTGATGTCTAAACCGGATGCAGGCGATCAGTTCGTCACTGTGTCGCGTGCCTTTCCATTCGCCTTTGAAGATGGTTTTCGCAGCTATCCCGATCGGCGCAAGCCCGCGCGGAAACGTTCTTCTGATAGGCAAAAACGAGAAGGGACGGTTTGACAATGTCTAACCGTCCCCGGTCGGGTGAGGATCGAGCTTTTCAGCTCTCTATATTCAAACGTTAGCGAAAGAACTCGCTTGATACCCCTTGATCTGCCGCGAGGACGCGGCTGAACCCCAGCACTGCTCGGACAATTGTGCCAGGGCTCATGGAGGATACGACCGAGTATAGGTTTGTCTATTTCGGCCGTCTGTTCGATATCTAACATTCGGAAAATTATTTGTTATCTTCCGAAGAAAGCACTGGAACTACGGGTTTGACTGAATTTACGGACGAAAGATCAGGCGTTTACGTTGAGTCGGCGGAGGTTTGCGACCGATGCGGGCAGGATGTCCATCAGCCGGTCGATGTCTTCTGCGGAGTTGTCTTTTCCGATGCTGAAACGGATGGCACCGCGAGCCCGTTCGTCGCCATTGGCAAGGGCTCGGATCACGGGCGAGGGTTCAAGCGAACCGGACGAGCAGGCCGAACCGGTCGAAACGGCAATTCCTTGCATATCGAGATTGATGAGCAAGCCTTCGCCTTCGATGCCGCTAAACGAGATGTTCGAGATGCTCGGGAGGCGGCCGTCAACGCTGCCGTTCAGAGTCGAGCCCTCGATATTCTCGAAAATGCGATCTTCCAAACTGTCGCGAAGCTCACGCATTTTCGCCGAAACTGTCTCGAGCCGGTTGCCGGCGAGCTCGGCGGCCGCACCTAATGCAGCGATCAGCGGAACGGGCTCGGTCCCGCCGCGGATGCCTCGTTCCTGTCGACCGCCGATATTCTGCGAGTGAAGCCGTGTGCCGCGGCGAATATATAATGCACCGATGCCTTTCGGTGCGTGGATCTTGTGGCCGGAGATCGACAGCAGATCGCAGCCGATCTCTTCAACGTCGACCGGGATCTTTCCCGCGGCCTGCACGGCATCGGTGTGAAACCAGATCTTTTGGCCGTCGGCCCGTAGCCCGCGTACAATTTTCCCGATCTCTGCAATGGGCTGCAGTGTTCCGATCTCGTTGTTGGCGGCCATTATGCTGATCAGGATGGATTCTGGCGTGATCGCGGCTGAGACATCTTCGACCCGAACGATCCCGTCATCATAAACCGGCAATCGAACGACCTCTACGTGACCGCGTTTTTCCAGGTCTGAGCATACTTCTTTTACTGCCGGGTGCTCGATCGCGCTCGTAATGATCCGTGGCTTAAGGTCTGAAGAGTTATCCTTATTATATAGCGGGCTTTCAAGATGGCTTTCGATCAGTCCTCGGATCGCGAGATTATTCGATTCCGTGCCGCCCGACGTGAAAACTATCTCATTCGGCCGAGCGTTCAGCAGCGACGCGACCTGGTGCCGGGCACGATCGACCGCTGACCGCGTTACCTGACCGAAGTGATGAATGCTCGACGCGTTGCCGAAATTCTCCGTCAAGAACGGCATCATCGCTTCGAGCACCTCGGGATCGATGGCGGTCGTTGCACTGTTGTCCAGGTATATCCTGCGGAACATAACTCGATTCTAACCGTTAACTTAGATTGCTGAAACCTGTTCCAATAAAGTAAATTGGAAAGTTGCACTCCGTTCTTGCATCAAAAGAAAGAACGGCCGTTTGCCGACAGGAAAAAAATCATGGATTTCATGGACTTTACAACTCGAGAGATCTTTAAGCGCTATGCCAGCATTGCCATCGGCAGGCCCATCTCTCCGGTATTTCTGAATATTTTGGTCACTAGCGTTTGCGACATGCGTTGCACGCACTGCTTCTTTACGGATGAGCTTGATGACCGTCCGAGAAAGAAACTGCAGATGAAGACCGATGAGATCGCAAGGATCTCAGAAACTTTGGGCGGCAATCTCGGAGTGCTTGTGCTCGCAGGCGGCGAACCTTTTACACGCAAGGACCTGCCGGAGATCGTCAGATCGTTTTACGAGAACAACAAGCTCGATTCCGTTTATCTGATGTCGAACGGACAGATACATCAGCGTATCTTTCCGGACGTGACACGGATACTCGACGAGTGTCCGAACCTCAATGTCACTGTCGCGCTCGGTATCGACGGAATGAAGGAGGCTCACGAAAAGATCCGCCGTAAAGAGGGAAGCTGGGACAAGGCGATCCACACCGCCCGTACGCTGCAGCAGATGAAGCACGAGCAGTATCCGCAGCTCGACATTCAGACCTGTACCTGCGTGATGCATTCCAACGAGGACACGATCTTCGATTGGTATGACTTCCTGAAGTACGATCTGAAGCCGGACAAGGTGAACATCAACTACATCCGTCCGCCGTCAGCCGATCCTAACGAACTGAATTTCGATCATCGGCGATATGCAGAGCTCTCGCACATGATCCTTGAGGATACAAAGAACGCCGCACTCAAGAATAACTATGGCGGTAAGTCAGGCTTTTTTAAGGCTGCGGTCGACATCTACATGCACGACCTGATCACCAAGACCAAGGAAGAAGAGAAGGCGCAGCTCAAATGCTTTGCGGGCAGTGCCGGTGCGGTGATCTATGACAACGGCGTGCTTTCGTCATGCGAGAACAAGCCGGACGTACTGAACCTGCGTGACTACGACTGGAACTTTCAGGAAGCGTGGCGCACCGACAAGATGAAGGAACGTCGCAAGGAAGCCGGTAACGGCTGCCACTGTACGCACGAATCAAACTGCTACTATCCGTCGCTGCCTTTCAATGCGGGCCACTTGATCAAGATCAAGAAGCTCGAAAAGCAGATGAAGAAAGCTGCGGCTGAAATGGGTTTTGCGAAGGCTAGGGAAGTTGCCCTGAAGGCATAGTCGATCGATCACCGGGAATGCAGCCGACAACGACGCCAAAGATACTTATTATCTCGTCTGACACCGGCGGTGGGCATCGGTCCGCCGCCCAGGCGCTGGCTGTCGGGCTGCAAAATTTCTGGCAGGGAAATACCGCGGTCGTCCGGATAATCAAGGCGATCGAAGATTCTCATCACGTCACTGAAAAGCTGGTCAATCTGTACAATTGGATGCTTCGCCACAAGCAGGGCTGGATGAAGTACCTGTACTGGGCGGTGAATCGTTTCCGCCCCGAGACGCGGCCATTGTTCCTCGACCGCTGCATCGTGCCGCTGAAAGCATCGTTTGAGAAATGGTGCCCGCATGTGGTCGTCAGCGTTCATCCTCTGACACAGCATATCTTCGGACGCATCCTACGCGAGCTTAATCTGCAGGACCAGATCCCGCTGGTTACGGTCGTTACCGACCCGTGCTACGGTTTTTGGAAGGGCTGGGCATGCGATGACGTTTCGCTTTATCTGGTCGCGAACGACGACGCCCGCCGACAGCTAATGGATTACGGCGTATCGGCTGAGAAGATCAAGATCTCGGGCCTGCCGCTGCATCCGAAGTTTCGCGAGGTCAGCGAGACCGATGCGCAGTCGGCACGCAGGGCGTTCGGACTCGATCCGGATAAATTCACCGTTTTTGTAAACGCCGGATGGATCGGCGGCGGCAATATCCCGACCATCTTTAAGGAACTGATCCGCGGCGAGCTGGACGTGCAGGCGATCTTTCTTGCCGGCAAGAATGAAGAGCTGCGGATAGAGGCCGAGGAATTGGCCAAGTCAGCGAAATTCCCGGTGAAGGTCATCGGTTATTCTGACGAGATCGAAACCCTGATGCATGCGGCGAACGTCATGGTGTCAAAACTTGGCGGACTGACGACATTCGAGGCACTAGCCTGCCGGTTGCCGATAATCGCCGACATCACGACACCACCGATGCCGCAGGAAGCCGGTACGGTAAAACTTCTCGCCTCTCGCGGAGCCGGAATAATGCTCGAACGCTCGACTGATATCGTGCCCACCGTGCGAGCCCTGACCGACGACCGGGTGAAATATCTCGCCTTGCGTGACGCCGCGGGATCGCTTGCCACACCGAACGCGACCGAGGATATTATCCGCGAGATCGCTGCCCTATTGCCCACGCGTGAGGCCGAACGGCCCGCAATTGCCGCCTGACATCTTTGTAAAGTTTCATCACGTACCACTTGTCAGCCTAGCGGTATTTAATTAACCTTTTATTTTGTTTTCATTACGGGTTCTGGAGAGATCGATTTGAGTCTGCTACTTGAAGGTAAACGAGCGTTCATATCCGGCGGTACACGCGGTATCGGTGCTGCACTTTGTGAGATCTTTGCCCGCGAGGGTGCGGACATCGCATTTAACTATCACAGCAGCGACGATCTGGCCGAGGCAGTAAAGGCAAAGGTCGAGGCATTTGGGCGAAAGGCGTTGGCATTTAAGGTATCGGTAACCGACCGCTACGGAATGAAGCACATCGCACGCGAGATACGCGATGCGTGGGGAGCGGTGGACATTCTGGTCAATAACGCCGCCGTGAACAAGCCGGATAATTTCGCCACGACCACGGACAAGAGCTGGGACTGGGTCGTAGATACAAACGTCAACAGCCTGTTTGCGGTGACCAAGCCGTTTTATAAGCAGATGATCCGCGAACGCGCGGGGACGATCTTAAACATCACGAGCATCGGTGCCATAAGGGCACTGCCTACCTCGGTCCACTACGCAACCTCAAAGGCCGCGATGATCGGCTTTACGAAATGTCTTTCACGCGAGGCGGCGAATTTCGGGATCACCGTGAACGCCATCGCTGCGGGAATTTTTGACACCGATCTCGGCAACACGCTGCCCGAACACCTGCTGGCCGCACACGAGAACTGGGTCTCGCTCCGCCGGCTGGGCGAACCGAGCGAACTTGCTGAGTTCGCTGCGTTTATCGTCAGCCCGCGAAATTCCTATATGAACGGCGAAGTGATCACCGTTGACGGCGGAACGATCACCTAAGATCCGCCATTCACATTATGCCGGTACTCCGCGGGCAAGTGAAATTGAATTTCAATACTAACTATTGTAAATAAAGGGTTTATCTTGACGACTCGATCCATGGTGTGTTAGCCTCTTGAAATACGGGGGCGTTTTCACTATGGGAAGAGCAGAGTTGGTAGATAATCTAAATAAGGCGTTGTCGCTTGAGCTGGCGGGCGTAATTCAGTATTCGCAGCACAGTTATTTGGTGACGGGAAAAGATCGCGAGGTCTTTAAGGATTGGTTTCGCGACCAGGCCGAGGAAGCACAGGACCACGCAGAAGTGCTCGGCGACAAGATCGTCGCTCTTGGCGGCGTGCCGACGGTTGAACCGGCGATGATCCGTCAGTCGATCAATATCGACGAAATGCTGAAGCAGGACCTTGAGCTTGAAAGGGAAGCGATGGCGGTCTATATGGCTGCTTGGGCGGCGTGCGACGATAACGACCTGCCGCAGAAGTTTTGGCTCGAGGGCCAGATCTCAGACGAGCAGATGCATATCGAAGAGCTCGAGAAATTGACATCCGAACGTACGGCAAAGGCCGGTTCCGAGCGGATCGTTCTGCGAGAGGTCAGCTAGATCTCTGAACATTGAATAAAGAAAAGCCCGGCAGGAGAAAGGCCGGGCTTTTTTAGTTTTACGTACGGAGGATCAGGAAAACAACGGAAACTGAAGGATCTTCGCATCGCCGGGATCTCCGGCATCTTGATCAGCAGCAGCATTGTCGCGCCGTATTTTCAGTCGGGCAGCGGTTATGACCCGGTGGACCTCGTCAAGAAGTTCCGGTCCGAGCTGCATCGTTTTCTGAGTGCACCAGCCGAGCCCTTCGGTGTAAGTCGAAAGCTTAAGCGTCGCTTCACCGCCATCGAGCGAAAGGTCGACCCGCTTATTGTCGGAGAAAACCGGTGCGAATTTTAATGCCGTGTTGTTCATCTGCGAGTGAAAGAAATTGAAAATCAATTTCAGTAAGGATATTATCGCAAAAATATCGCCTCGTCAATCCTCATAAACGGTGAAGATCGACGAAGCGAATATTTTTTATTTATATCTTAGCTTTCCACTCGGTAACCAGTGTTTCCAAGGTCGCGATAATGTTCGGATTTGTCGGCGGAGTGCTCGCTCGTCCGAGAGCGATCGCTTTCTCAGCGGTCGCAACAGCTTCCGAATACTTGCCTTGCTCGCCGAGAATGCGTGCCCGTATCGAGAGATTGGAATACGTTTCACGGACGCCGATCGAAGCATCAATGTGTTTCAGCCCTTCGACGTAGTGCTCTTTTTGTTTGAACGTCGCAACGTAGGAACCGAACTGGTTAAGGAACGGAACCTGCTCGGCACCTGTTTTTGACGCGATTCCTTCGCGGATCTGCGTCAGCAAACGGCCGTGAACATCGCCGATCCCGATCGTCATCGGCACAGCGAGGTTTTCCCAGGCAAGCTGCACCGTAACGCTGTCAGGTTTCGGATCGACGAAGGAGTACGTGAGCGATTCGTGAAACGAGGTCTTCGCAGGTGTAGCGGTCACGCGGACCGCGTCGTCTTTTTCATTGTAAGCAAAGCTGCCCCATTGGCCGGCGTCCTTGTTAAATATCAGGGTCCACTCGCCCGCGCTCGGGATGACGTGAAAACTGTATTTTCCGGCCGGCAGCGGCTTGCCGTTGATCGTCACATCCTTTGAGAATTCGAAGAGCGTAGCCTGGTTCGCGCCTGCTCGCCACACCTGCGAGTAGGGAACCAAGCCGTCCCAGATCTTTCGACCGTTCACATTGGGCCGATGATAGACGATCGTGATGGTGGTATCGCCGACGCCCTGTGTTACCGACTGCCGCTGGCTTACCGGCGGCAGCGTGACCTGAGCTGCTGCGACGGCCGCGAATGATGCTATAAGGACCGCGAAAAATAAAGATCGTTTCATTGTTCTAACTTCTCCTTTGCTCGCTGTATAAAAACCTTGATCATCTCAGTGATCTTTTTGCTCATTTCCGTGCTGATCAGCGATTCACCTGCGAGGCCCGCAAGCATGTGCAGTTCGCGTGCGCTTTTTCGACGAAGCTCGACCATCTGCGAAAAATGTACGAGCGTTACATTTTTTGCCTTTTCCAGGAAGTCTGCAGAGAAACGCAGGAAGTTTTGCGTCTCGTCGCGGATCGGAAACCATTCGATGCGTTCGTCCGTGAGCTCGCCGAGCTCGACCGCGAACTTTTGCCGCATCGACCCGACGACCGGGATATCGGCGACGATCTGCCAATGTGCGACGCCTTTCGCATCCGTGTGAATACTGGCGATGCCGGGCATCAGGTCGGCGAAATTGCTCAGGTCGGCGAAAAACTCGCGAACCTTTTCAACGTTTGAACGCAGCTCAATGTCGTCGCTGTATCCTGCTTTTACTGTGAACATAGAGACTTAAAACACTCCGACAAATGCCATTGAATTAAAGAACTGCCGCGTGACAGCTCGTGTCATTCCGCGATAGAACGGGTCTTCCGCGAACAGGATCACATGACCGCGGCCACGCGATTCATCGATCAGGTACGAGGTTCCGCGAAGGAGTTCTTCGGTGTTGCCCTGCCATGTGAAGCCGGAGACCGTCAGCGGCCGTCTCGGGCTCTCGTCAAAAACTAATGCATTCGTACCTTGCTTAGAGTAACCGAAGAAATAACCGCTCGCCAATAGTACGGGCAGCTCGCTTTCGTTTACACCGTAATTAAGATATGTCGTGCGGTCGACCGTCGCACGCATTATCGAACCGGGCAGCGGGACCGGTACCTTGTTCGCATCGGCCGAAGGCGACGCTATCGGCGGCAGCACCGCTGGGATCTGGTCGGCCTTGTCGCTTGGCGGTGTCGGTTCGGGCGATGGCGATGGCGAGGCTGCGGGTTTTGGAGTTTCTTTTGTTTCCTCGCTTCCGACCATGCGTGAGCTGGTCAGATCGACGTCCTTAAGTGCAGAGAAAACCGCCGCGCCGCGGATGGCGACAAGGTTGCCGCCGTCAGAAACCCATTGTTTGAGCGTGTTAACGGCGTTAGCGTTGAAATTCCCGTTGTATCTGCCCGGGTTACCGTTAGGCAGGATCAGGACGTTGTAATCGCGAAGCGCACCTGACCTGATCGCGGACGCCGACAAGGGCGTGAACTTGATCCCATATTTGTCGAGCGTCCACCAGATCGAGCCGTAGGATTCGGCGTCGGTACCTTCGTCTGCGAGAACGGCGATGTTTGGTTTCGATAGCGAGAGCACGGCTTCACCGCCGATGCCCGTGTCGCCTTCGTCGGCATAGCCGGAATCGACCGCGGTTACCCTCACACCCATCTCACGTGACATTCTGGAAATGGCATCGTGCAAAGTTTCCGGATTGCGAGAGACGCGCACGACAAAGGTTCCCGCAGGATAATTTCGACCGCCCGCGTTTAGAGGACGTGTTGCGACGGCGACCTTGAAGCCCTGCTGCGTCAGCCGCATCACCATCGCTCCGGTCGAGTCCGTTTGATACGGAATGATATAGGCCACCGACGCACGCCCGGTCGTTCCGCCGAGCTTCGCCTGTTCGATGGATTGCTGCGTCACTGTCGCCGCGTCGAGCGAGCCGGAATCTTCTGTCCAATATGCTTCGACACCAAACGCGAGAGGCAGCGACCACGCTGTCACATCGTAGAAACCGTATTCTTCTTTCGGCTGGCCCTGGCCGCGCATTTGGTTGCGACGAAAGCGGGCCATATTTTCTTCGACGAACGCCTTATCCTGCGGCGTGTCTTGCTCGAGTATCGATTTGATAAGAATTCGCTGCGGTTGGTTCAGGTCAACGACGTACGAACCGGCAGGGAAGCTGCGCCGTTCCGCCGGAGCATCCTTCTGCAGATATGTGTGTGCGGTCGATGATGAGAAGGCCGAGTTTGCCACCTTCACCTCGACGTTCGAACGCAGCAGTACTTCTACCAGTTCAGCGCTCTTTACAGGATCGCGCCCGGGGACGATCACGACCCGTTTCAGCTTTGCCGAGGCGTGATCGGACATCGCCTTTGCGCGAAAGTCGTAGAAATCTTTGAGCCTTTCGGTCTTGTTCCGTGAGTTGGCCTGCAGCGTCGTCATCGATGCCACATAGTGCTTTGCGATCGATGAACGAAAGGTGACGATCGTGCCGTCGTCGCGTTCCCAGTTCAGTCCTTTCCAGCCGCCGCCATCAGTCTCGTAGGTCATGCCGATCGCACCGGAAAGCGACGGATACGTATCCCAGTAGCCGGGATAAAACGCGTCGAACACATCACGCACGTAGTAATCCCAACGATTGGCGTCAAAGGCGGAAGCATTTGCCCGGCCATAGATATCCATCCAGCGATTTGTCACCGGCTGCGGCAGATTCGGATTGATCGGCAGGGCCGCCGGTGGAAAAAAGTACTGCGATGTCTGCCCGTGATGATCGACGGCCAATTGCGGATTCCACTCGTTGTATGCCTTGATCATGTTGTGCGTTTCCTTCTGCGTCATCGCGAGTGTGTCGCGGTTCAGATTGAAACGATAATGATTATGGCGTCCGTAGATCGACCACGGCTCTGAGTGTTCAACGGCCCGGCGGTCCGGGCTGCCGACGGCAACCGAGTTGTACCAGGTAGCAAAACGCTCATGTCCGTCAGGATTCGCGCCGGTCAAAACCAGCACGACGTTATTCCTCAGGATCTCGAGGGTTTCCGGTTCATCCGACGCGGCAAGCTGATAAACGACCTGCATGAAGGCCTCGAAAGAAGAGCTTTCATTGCCATGGATCGTATAGCCCATCCAGGCGGTCGACGGCGTTGTGGCGGCGATGCGCTCGGCGTCAGCTCGCGAGGTCCTTCGCGGATCAGCCAGCAGTGCGGTGTTCGCCTTTATCTCGTCAAGTCTGGAGATATTTTCGGGCGAAGAGATCGCGAGGACATACTGCATCCGGTGCTCATTCGTCGTGCCGATCTCGTGGACCTTGACCCGGTCCGGTGCAGCTTTCGCGATAGCAAAGATCACCTGCTCCATCTGAGCATACGTCGTGTGGTGGTCGCCGACGTCAAACCTTAACAGCGACTGCGGCCGAGGTACGTTTTCGCGGTACGGGCCGCGTGTGTAAAAGTCGAACTTTGGCTCGAGTTGTTGTGTGAACGCGAATGACGCTCCGATCAGACAGAACGCAATGCACAGCAAAGAGGACCATTTTTTCATTTTGAGATCATCACTCGGCCGCTCGAGCTCGCGGCCTGATTTTCGAATCTGACAGCTCGGATTTCCTAAAATATTAAACGCAAACGGTTTATACGCAAAGAACGCCACGGTTGTTTAGGGGAGAGGCGTTACGAAACAAAATGCACTTAGATTGCAAATACGGCGTTATACAGTAGGAAAAATGTCGCTAACGTGGCAAAATCAAATCTAGTCAGCTTATGCAACCAAAGGTGCGATTGCTTCCCATAGCGGAATGAAGACCGCATTCTCCTCGCATCGCTCCTGCTCGATTCTGTTTTACGTACAATGAAGATCCTTTTATATAACCCGGATAACGGTGTAACCCGCAACTTCATGCCTCATCTCTGGATGTTCCTGCTGCAGTCTTTGACTCCGCCGGAACACGAAGTGGTTCTGATCGACGGGAATGCGAAAGCGATGTCCCGGTCTGAACTGGTCGCGTTCTGCAAAAAGGAGAACGTCGGGCTGGTAGGCATCGGATCAATGACGCGAATGGTCGCACGTGCATACGAGGTTGCCGATTCATTACGCGAAGCGGGAATAAAGGTCGTGATGGGCGGGCCGCACGTGACGGAATGTCCTGACGAAGCCCTCGGCCGCGACGGCGGGCCGCGGCATGCCGACGCGGTCGCTCTTGGCGAAGCTGACGCCACTTGGCCCCTGATCGTTGCCGATGCTGCGAAGGGCGAATTGAAAGACGTCTATCAGCCGGAACTGGATGAAAAGGGAAATGACATAAAGCCGACGCTTGAAAACTATCCGCACATCCCCTGGGAAACTCTGGACCTTGATCAGTTCTCGCTCGTTCCGAAATTTCTTCGCCCGATGCTTTCGAAAATGGGTGCCGGTTGGGGCAAGTTCTTTGTGGTGCCGATCGAGACCGGCCGCGGCTGTCCGTACGGCTGCGAGTTCTGTACGGTGACAGGTTTCTTTGGTGACTCGATCCGCTTCCGAACGAACGAGAGCGTCGTCGAAGAATTGCTGCGTCTGAAAGCGCGGGCCCGAAAAGAGAAAGGCCAGATGGCCGTATTCTTTATCGATGACAATCTCGCTATCAATAAGAAGCGTCTGAAAGGATTACTTCGCGATATCATCGCCGCCGGTGCACAACTGCCGTGGGTGGCGCAGATCAGTGCGAACCTGCTGGCTGATGAAGAGCTTGTCGATCTGATCGCCGAATCGGGCGGCCGCTGGATCTTTATCGGGATGGAATCGATCGACCCCGCGAACATGGCGGACGTCAACAAGACATTCTCAAAACCCGCAAATTACAAATCAGTGCTGGACGGACTTGCCCGCCGCAACATTTACGCGATCACCTCGTTCATCTTCGGGATGGACAACGACACGGTCGGCGTCGGAACCCGCACCGTCAGCGAGATCGAAAGCTGGGCGCCCGGGCTGCCGGTCTTTGGCCAGCTGACACCTTTCCCGGCTACGCCGCTGTACGACCGCCTCCAAAAAGCGGGTCGTCTTGAGCGGCCGAAGCACTGGCTGGATTTCGCACAATTCGTTATGGCTCACAAGCCCGCGAAGATGACGATCGAGGAGGCCAGACGCGAGACCATCGCCGCATGGTCGCGTTCGTACAGCCCGGAACGAAACCGCGAAGTGATCGATGCCCTGGCGGATTCACCTATAGATATACGCATCGGCCACTTTGTCGCACGGCTCTTTTTCCGCGGCATCTATTTCCCGCAAATGGGAACGGCCGCATGGCTTAAGCTGCTTTTTGCGAATCGCGGTGTGATCGTCAGCCTTTCAAAAGAGGGGTTCGGCATCTATCGTGAGTACCGGCGCCGAAAGCGTGTCGACAGGCCGCCCATTCACGCTCAGTAAGTAAAACTATTTATTCGTTTATTTAGTTTGCTTTTGCGGGCGATTAAGTGCATCCTAATTAAGTAATCCTTCTCTCGCATTTCGATGCGACTTTTCTTAACGGTTTTGGATAAGTTTGAGAGCAGGCCCGGTTAGAAGATCAGAAGTAGCTCTTGAATTTTTGAGTATCCGAATTCGTGACCCAATCGTCCAATTCGCAGCTTCTTTAGAATTCCCGTCAGACGGGAAAGGAAATATTTATGTCAATGAAACTCTACGTAGGAAATTTGGACTTTGGAACAACGAATCAGGACCTCAGCGACCTGTTCAGTGAAATGGGTACGGTCGAATCAGCTAACGTGATCGAGGACCGTGAAACGGGCCGCTCACGCGGTTTCGGTTTCGTCGAAATGTCATCCAAAGAAGATGGCGACAACGCAATTGCTCAGCTTGACGGCAAAGAGCACAACGGCCGCAACCTAAAGGTTAACGAAGCTAAGCCCCGCGAAGATCGCGGCGGATACGGCGGCGGCGGTGGTAACCGCGGCGGCGGTGGCGGCTACGGCGGCGGAAATCGCGGCGGTGGCGGCGGCTACGGCGGCGGCAAGCGTTGGTAAGACATCGCTACATAGCCTAACAAAGTGGAACGATGCCGATAGCGAAAGTTTCGGCATCGTTTCTTGATTTAACCGCAACGCTCCGACAACGATCCGATAAGAAATGGAAACAACCCAGGCCGTAACAGCAACCGATAAAGCCTCCGAACGAAAGACGCTCGCCGTCGCACGTCGCCACGTACTTGGTCCCGTTTATGCGCGGTGCGAACATATCACGGATATGATCCCTGTCTATGTCGAGGGCGACGAGGCCGAAGCGATCGGACACGCGGACGAAGCAATGGGCATCTACGCCGATGCTTTCGTTTTCCATCTCGAAGAACAAATGTGCAAGCGCCTCGCAGCAGGCCAGTTCACCTATTCCTTCGACTGCTCAGAAGGAGACGGCGACCAGATGAACGCCAACATGTCCGGCCATCCCGTAAAGCTAGACAAGATCGTACTAGTGCCCAGAAAAGGCTACGACAAACCGATCCCAAGGTCGGCCTCCAAAAATCACGAAGCTGCCCCTGACACCCAATAGCCGGTTCAGGACGAAGTAATGAGATCACATAAAAAGGAGAGCGATCGGCTCTCCTTTTTAGTTGATCGACCGATCAGACGTTCAATCTTTCTCCTGCTATTCAGCGGTCCATGCGCGGGCCTCTGCACTACGCCGACACCGGTGCCGGCTCGAGGAGCTTGCCGGCGAGATCGCGCGCCTGGACCCTGATCTCGGGAATCGCGGTTGATTCCCACAGAATTCCTTTCAGAGCAGTGCCGAGCGTGTGCATGACATCGCTCGCTTCGCCTACACGGTTTCGCAGTCTGCCGTCGGGCTCAGCGTCGAGGCCGAAGTTCAGCGAGTCCGGCCGTATCGTTCCAGCATGAAGCAGATTCTGTACAAGGGGCGTATCCAGCTTATCAAAGCGGCTCTCGGAACCGATGCAGTTGATAATAACGTTGGCACGTATCTCATGAGAGATCCCACGTTCCGAATATTTGACATCAAAACCGCCGGCATCGGCTGCAATGCTCTTTAACCGCCCTTTTAAGATGTGCAGTTGGCCAGTTCCGCGTAGCTCGTCCATCGTTTTCGCGGCCTCGGGCGGCATTCGGTGCCTGGCCACATTCCAGTACCGGCTCAGATGCTGCATAAAGATACGTTTTTCGGCTAAAGGCAAGCCAAGCCAAAGTTCCTGCGTCGCGGGGCGCAGACTGTCGATCACTGCCCGCCAATCACTGCCGGTGCGGCACGCCTCTTCAGCATGGCGGCGGACGATCTTCAGCATATCCGTCACACGCCGCATTCCTTGGAGCTCCTCGGCGAACGCCGGGTAGGTTGCACCGAGTTTGTGAACTGCGGGCAGCAGGCCGCGGGTTGAAATGCCGTTTATCTCCCCTTGGTGTCCGAGCTGGCACAACTGCATCGTTACATCGACCATCGACAAGCCGGTGCCGATGATCAGAACGCTGTCGTCCGTTTCGATCGAATCGTACATTCCCGGATTCCACGGATCCTGAAAGTATCGTTCTGATCGAGTGAATGCCTGGTCGGCGACACTTGGATGCGGCGGCAGAAAATTTCCGAAAGCCAGTGCGACCTTTTCCGAGTAGATGATATCGCCGCCCGCAAGTATTACCTGGGCCTTATCGCTATCTACCACCACATCGATCGCCTCGTCATCAAAGACGTTCAGCGTGGCATTATCGGGCCGCTCGTCGTACGCGGTTTGGAGACATTCGCGCAAATAGTCTCCGAAGATCCGTCGCGGAACAAAGGCAGCCTGCTCGTAGGTGTATCCCTTTCCCGTAAGCCATTCGTGGAAATGATCTATCCGGTCCGCAAAGGCTCCCATTTTCGCTGCAGGAACGTTCACCAGATGAACATCCTGTTCGGTTGAGAATGCAACGCCTCCACCGACCCGGGGACGTTTTTCGACGAGGTTTATTTCGACCCGTTCGCCTGCCGGCTGTCGGAGTAAATTGATAGCGAGCAATGTACCGCTAGCTCCGCCGCCGATTATTGTTATCCGTCTCATATTTCGCGTACCTCCTGTTGTCCTTTTTGACCTTGGGCAATCGAAGGCACCGTAGAGACAAAAAGAGGTCGTGAAGCACATTGCTCACAACCTCTTTCGGTTTAGCCGGTGTCCTTCTTCGTTTTCGCCTACGAGGTTAGCTGACGGGCTGGAAGCGAAGAAGTCTTCTCCTGACTATTCAGATACGCCCCGACTCTCGACATGAGAGCTATTGGATCCCCCGCGTTGTTCTCACAACTTCGGCAAACTTGATTTGAAGAGATAATAACGAATCAGCCACACGAATTGCAATAGTATTCTCGCCACCGAATAACTGCCGTATTAGGTCCGCTTCCTACTGCCACTGCTCTTTTGGGGCATTGGCCTTAGTGGTCAAGGCTAGTGGGTCGGGGTGTGAGGTATCAGATACGCGTTGCGGAGCTTTTGCGGGTCAACGCTGTTTCGGGAGCAAATGAGCTGTCGGGGTCGCAGGTAAGCTCGATCTGTTCTTTTGTTGCGGGATGGCGAAACGAGATCTTCCAGGCGTGAAGGCAGAGTCTTTGGTATTCGCTGCCGCCGCGGTTTACATCGCCAACGATAGGATGGCCGATCGCGGCACAGTGGATCCGCAGCTGATTTGTCCTGCCGGTCACAGGCTCAAGCTCAAGAAGCGTGGTAGCGGCGTTTCGCTGCCGGACCCAAAACCGGGTCTGCGAGGATTTGCCGTCGGCTTTCACGTCCCACTGCTTGCGCTCGCCAAAGCGCCCGATGGGCTCGTCGATAGTGCCCGAATCCAACCCGACGATGCCGTCAACGAGGGCCAAATACCTTTTTTCGACGAACTTCTTGCGAAAGTATTCGGTCATTCGCTTATGGGCCTTTTGGGTCTTGGCGATGACGATCAAGCCGGAAGTTTGTTTATCCAGACGATGGATGAGGCCCGGACGGATCGATTCCCGGACGTTATCAACGTGTTCGCGGTTGAGATAAAAAGTCAGTGCGTTCAGCAGAGTGCCGCTTTTGTCGCGGTTTGTCGGATGAACCAGCATGCCCGGGGCCTTGTTGACGACGATCAACTCGGCATCTTCATATACCACGTCGATCGGCAGCTCTTGCGGACGCATGGCGGTCTCGCGCGTCAGATCAAGCTCTATCTCGATAAAGTCGTTCTCACGTACGCGATAGCCGACGTTCTCGGGGCGGCCGTTCACCTCGCACTTCTCGTCTTTGACGATGTGACGCAGATACATCTTGCTGAGACCGCCGAAACGGCCGAACAAGAATTCGTCGAGCCGTTTTTTGTTCGAGTCAGCATTTACGACAATTTCGATGCGTTCAGCCACGGTAGTGAGTTTAACGTGATTGCGGAACCAGAGCGAATCCGGACGCTAGACTCTAACAAAAATGTAGGATTCGGGTAACAGAATGTTCGGCGGTCTGGTATTATTCCTTTTCGCCGTATGAGTTCGCCATCGAAACAGTTTGACTCGCTCGGAGTTCTCGCCAACGTTAGCGAGGCACTTGCCAGCCCACGCGATGTCCGTTCAGGGATCAGAGCAGCGCTCGAATTGGTGCGAGAGGCTCTGTCTCTCGAGGCGATCTTCCTACTATTAAAAGAGTACGACGGAAAAAGATTAACCGTCGCAGCTGCAGCCGGCCTAACAGTCAATCAGTTTCGACGTCTTGATCAAAAGGCCGATAGCTCGGCTCTTCGGGCTGTATTCGACGACGATCGCGCGGAATTCATCGCCGCGGGGCCGGGCATGGACGTCTTCGAAACTAGTGTGCTCGCAGTTCCTGTTTCGCTGGGAGAGTCGCGGCTGGGTGTTTTAGCGGCTGCGACAGATGAGCAGTCACATCAGCAGGTGTTGAAATTGATCTCCTCGATGATCGCCCAGGCCCTTCGGATCGAGCACGCGGTGCGAGGTGAACGCGAGCAGCTCCGCGAGGAAAACTCTCTACTCAAACACGAGCTTAGGGAAAAGTACGATTTCAGCCATATCGTCGGCAATTCAAATGCGATCAAGCACGTTTACGAGCAGGTGACACAGGTCGCCCGGTCCAATGCCACCGTCCTGCTTCGGGGTGAAAGTGGTACCGGAAAGGAAATGATCGCAAACGCGATCCACTACAATAGCCTTCGGAGCAAGCGGCCTCTGGTCAAGGTTAATTGTGCCGCACTTCCTGAAACGCTAATTGAATCGGAGCTTTTCGGACACGAGAAAGGGGCATTTACGGGAGCTGATCGTTTCAAGAAAGGACGATTCGAAATGGCAGAGGGCGGCACGCTCTTTCTCGACGAGATCGGAGACCTGCCGCCGCAGGCACAGATAAAACTGCTTCGCGTATTGCAGGAAAGGGAATTCGAGAGAGTCGGCGGGACAGAAACGATCAAGACGAACATCCGCCTTATCACCGCAACCAACAAGAATCTTGAGGAAGCGATCGCGAATGGCGAATTTCGCGAAGATCTATATTACCGCCTCAACGTTTTCAGTATCTTTCTGCCTCCTCTTCGACAGCGAAAGTCTGACGTTCTATTACTCGCAGAACACTTTCTCGAGAAGTACGAGGCAGAGCATGACAAACGCATCAGACGCATCTCGACTCCCGCGATCGATATGCTGATGAGCTATCATTTCCCCGGAAATGTACGCGAGCTTGAGAACGCCATCGAGCGCGCAGTTCTTGTTTGTGATTCGAATGTTATCCACGGACACCATCTGCCTCCAACGCTCCAGACCGCAGAAAATAGCGGTACGGTTACGGACCTCACACTTGAATCAGCAGTGGCCGCTTTCGAGCGTGACATGATCCAAGACGCTCTTAAATCGAACAAAGGCAGCGTCGCCAAGGCCGCACGCTCGCTTGGTTCAACGGAACGTATCATCGGCTACAAGGTCAAGAAATACGGCATCGATCCGAGGCGGTTCCGGTCATGACGGACGTGACCACGCTGATCGAAAGCTTGCCAGACCCGGAAAGCTCTGAGCGGTTTCTCGTTCAGCTCGCTGAAAAACATCCTGCCCAAGAGCGCCGGCTCAGAAAAAAGTCCCCACTTCTTTCTGATATTTTGACGCTGGTCTCATACAGCCCGCTGATAGCGGCGACGCTGCTGCAGCATCCGGAATATATTTCCTGGCTCGAACGCAAACGCGGCGAATCCGTTGTTCGAAACAAAGAAGAGCTGCTCGAATCGCTAGCCCGCTTTTCCCTCACGAGCTCACAGGTCGAACCTCACGTGATGCTGTCAAGGTTCCGACGCCGCGAGCTTTTGAGGATTTACCTCCGAGATATTCGGCGGCTGGCGACCGTCTCTGAGATCACAGAGGAGATATCGAATCTCGCGGATGCGATCCTGGAACATGCCTTGCGGCTTGCACGTCAGGAACTCGACAACAAATATGGCCCGCCGCTTGAAACTGATGATAAAGGTCGAAAGCGGCCTGCTGACATTTGTATAGTTTCGCTCGGAAAACTCGGATCTAAAGAACTCAACTACGCTTCCGACATCGACCTGCTCTTTATCTATTCCGGCGAAGGAACTACCGCCGGCGTAGGTTCTCGCGAGCCCGTAACAAATCGAGAATATTTCATCAAGCTCGCCGAGACTATAACGAAACTGATCGCTCATCAGGCCGGCGAAGGTGCCGCGTATCGCGTCGATCTGCGGCTTCGGCCGCATGGACGGGTCGGGCCGCTTTCGCTGTCTCTCGCCGATACTGTTCGCTATTACACACGGGAGGCCGCCGCCTGGGAACGGCAGGTTCTTATCCGCTCCCGTGCGAGTGCGGGTTCCGAATCCATCTTCAGGCACTTCTTTGCTCAGGTCGCTGAGAGTGTTTTCTCTTCCGATGTGACGATCGAGGATGCCTTGCGTAACGTTCGCGAATCGAAACAAAAGATCGACCTCGAGAACATCAATTCACGCGGTACCAACGTCAAGCTTGGGAAGGGCGGCATTCGCGAGATCGAGTTCATTGCCCAGGCCCTGCAGCTGGCGTATGGCGGCAGAGATCGATGGCTGCGGAGTCCGCATTCGTTGATCAGCCTCTCAAGACTTGCCGATCGAAAGCTGATCGATGAACGGGAACTGACGCAGCTTTCGGACGCATACGCTTTCCTTCGACAGTTGGAGCACATTCTTCAGATGGAACATGGTCTGCAGACGCATATGGTTCCATTGGAAGGACACCGCAAACTGGTCGTCGCCAGACGGATGGGCTACTCTGAGCTCGACCGATTCGAAGCCGATCTTTCCGCACACACACGCAACGTGCACCGCGTTTTCGACCGTGTCTTCGACGAGGCAACGGTGACGGCCATCGCGTCCGACCCTCGAATTGTATCCCGTGTTGACAACAGCATGCCGGGCGATTCTGACGTATCCGCTGCCATAACGAGACTGATCCGCAAAGCTCCACGGTTAAAACAATTCTCGCCTGAGATGCTCGCAGCTGTCGATCTGGAAACCGACAGCCTTCCTGAACGTGATTACAGAGCTCTCCTGTCCGTTACCGAAGGTCACGGCGAATCCCGTGATCGGCTCAGTGCTCTGCGTCGTGCTTGGCGTTCGCTGTTCCTCGAGATCCTCGCTTTTGACGCCCTTGAAAAGATAACGATCCGGCGGTCCAAGGACCGTCAGACGCAGCTTGCCGAAGCAAGCATCGCCGCCGCACTTGCGATAGCCGAAAGCGAGCTCCGTCGGCGTTTTCCGGATGCTGTGGCTCCGCACATGGCTGTATTTGGGCTTGGCAAGCTCGGCGGTGCAGGCGTCGATCATGATTCCGACCTCGATCTGGTTATTGCTTATGGGGCAGTTTCACGTGTTCCGGGCGAACACGAACTCGCAAACCGTCTTGTCGAAGGCCTAGTCAATACGCTTTCAGCAATGACGCGTGACGGTTCGCTGTACCGTGTCGATATGCGGCTTCGCCCGCACGGTAATGATGGATCGCTGGCGATCTCGACCGACGCGTTTCTCGATTACATTCGCCAAAGTGCTGCGATCTGGGAATTGCTCGCGTTTATGAAGCTGCGGGCTGTGGGCGGAGAGCCTGAGTTTGCGTCTAATACCGAAGAGCAGATCCGTAAGGCGATCTTTCAGAGAGCTTCGTCATTGGATCCCGAAGATCTCGCGGACGAGACGCGGCGGATCCGTGCACGCCTTGAGCTGAACAAGACCGGTCCGCGTCGATCCGGTGATGTAGATATAAAGTACGGCACGGGTGGGATGTTGGACGTTTACTTTGCGACCCGGTTTCTGCAGCTGCGTGATACGGTTCCCGACGACGTTAGCGACCGCTCGACGCGTCGAACGCTTGATCTGCTGCACGCTGCCGGTTCGCTTAGCGTGCCTCAGTATCAAAGTTTTGCAGAAGGCTACGAGTTTTTATCCGCGCTCGACCATCACCTTCGGGTAACGATCGGACGAACGACCCGCTTGCCGCTGGCGAACCGTAAAGCTCTGGACCTGATATCCGAGCGGATGCATCTTTCGTCCGCTGATGAGCTGCTGGCAGCTTTGAACGATGTTCGAATTCAGGTTCGCGACGTTTATAACGACATCGTGCCCGGCGATTGTTAGACCTGCACAAACTGTCACAACTCGCGTTTCGGCCTGCCCGAATTCTGTTGAAATGGTGCTTATCTATATGAAAAACATCTTTTCACTTATTATCCTCCTCTCGCTTATCACCGCCGCGGTCTACGGCCAAACTGCCGATCGCAACATCACGTTCGAAAAGATCGAGCTTTTTCAACCCGAAGGCAGATCGGTCCGCGAATATGACGTAAGGGTCGAGCTCACAGAAGACGCGATGCAGATCGTGCCTGCGAAAGGTTCCGGCCCTGCGAAACGCTTTGCGTACGCTGATATCCGTTCTGCCGAGTACTCTTACACCAAGAACCCGCGATGGAAGACCGGTCTGGGTCTCGGAGCTGCAGGCGTTCTCTTCCCGCCGCTGTGGCTAGTCGCTATCCCGCTCGGCTTCACCAAGCATCGCCGCCATTGGGTCACCATCCGCACCGACACCGATTTCGCTGTTCTTAAACTGGCCAAGAACAACCGCAAACTGTTCATCCCCGCCTTCGAAACCAAGAGCAAAGTCGAGATCGAAGCCCTCGGCGACGATAAGTAGCTCGTACGAGATCGCCGACGTTTGTTACGAATTCTGCCCCTGTATGGAAAAGGGAGAGCGGCGGTAACTAAATGCTTGAAATTATGAGCAGGATGGCGCGATACTTTTGGGGCAGCGGGTGTAACTCAATGGTAGAGTGTCAGCTTCCCAAGCTGAAAGTTGCGAGTTCGAGCCTCGTCGCCCGCTCCAATGTTTTCAATAAGTTACAGCCGACCACCAAATCGTATCAACTGAGTCCCACCCGATTTCACACCAAAGATTTGAATTTGTTCCTTAAATCGCAACTCAGTCTAGCTACGGAAAGTCTAAAACGAAAAGGGTTGATTTTACCGTTCCTGGATCAGAATACAATAATCTCGCCGCTAGGACACCACCAAACTTTTGAGGGTATGAAGTAAATGTGTGAGAGCTTAGTCTATCTCTTTTCATAGCGTCCTTCCTAGGCTTCCTGCCGCCCCGGCTCGGCGTGGGATGATCGCCGCCCTCGGATGGCTGACCTTTATCTACCGCCGCTCGGCTACCGCGCGTTTATCTTCGCGGCTCTCTTCGCGACCGCAATAGCTCCCCTCCTGCCAGAGGAGGGGCGGCTGAAGGCCGGTGTGGTGGGAGGCCAATCGTGTTTGGTATGGACGAGGTAAGTTTCGGCACTCGAAGCCGCCGGTGAACGATAAAAAGAAAGCACAATGAACCTCGCTTTTGCCTGGCAGCTATTCGGAACGCGAGGCACCTTTTTATCCAAACGCCACCACGCCGAACGGGGCCGGTCTGCGATTCCAAACAAAACGCGTTGTGGCCTGCTACAACGCCTGCGTGGTCGAGTTGTAACGATAGGGCGTACAATAATCGTTGTGGCGACGTTCCTCAATTTTCAGCTCCTGGACGATCTTCAAAATCTTCCAGCTCCAGAGATTCTTGGCGAACTCAGCGATATAGACATTCAGGAACTCGGCCCCGCGTTCGAATTGTTCTTTCTCAATCAAGATTCTGTCGGCGAGATTCTTTCAATTCTGCGCCGGTCTACGACGATCGAAAACCTCCAACATGCCACGTCTGGTCGAAATGGCCGGGTAGACTCTAATTTCAGCGAGTGCGAAATTGTTCAAATTCCGGGCTCCATCGCGGGTGTGGAATCAGCCACTTGGACGTCCTTTTTGCTAAGAGCTCAACGTGCTGCTGAAGCATCTGGGATTGTTAAGAACCTGGCTCAGGCTCTAGTTGGGACCCTTGAAGAAATGGCCGAAAACGTAATATGGCATTCGGCGGCTACACATACTGGTTTGGTGGGTTATAAATGGGAGTCGGGGCGTTTTGAATATTGTGTCGGGGATGCGGGAATCGGCGTTCTCGAGAGTCTGCGGCGTAATCCGATCTATGTAGATTTAGAAGAACCTCTTGAAGCCTTACATCTAGCCTTGAAAAATGGGGTTTCTCGATTCCGCTCTGACAACCAGCGCGGGACCGGCTTCAATGGTCTCTTGCGCAATATCGTGAAGAATTGCTGCGACCTAAGATTTCACACGTATGATGCGGTCGTCGTATACGATGGAGTCGCAAGCTGCGCAAAGGCAGATGCAATAAAGATGAAGGACTTTATGGCTCCCATGCTTCGCGGATTCACAATCTCTCTTTCCTGCAAAATCGATTAAAAATAATCAGTTGACAAAGCCGGATGCGCAAGTTATCCTCATATCATTCACGTGACGCATGTGAGTAAGGTGAGGAAATAATGCTTATAATTAAGATCACTGATTTTGCCGATGGCCGCCAGTTTCTCAGTGGGCTCGCGGGACGACGAATTTACCCGAAGCTGATCGCGAGTATTGATAAGCAAGCGAAACCAACACCTGTGTTCCTGGATTTCGCGGGACTATCTGCAAGCGGGAGTTTTTTCAGTCAGGCAGTATTGCCCCTTCGAATCTACGCAAGGAGAATGGACGGATACATAGTCGTCTGCAACCTTGATGAGGAGTCGAGGGACGAGCTTGCCTGGCTCCTAGATGTCACTCCCGACGCAATTTTTATCTGTAACTTAGATGAAGACGGAACAATTTCGGAGCCTCGCTGGATCGGGAACCTCGAAGAAAAGCAGCTTTTCACGCTGCGCGCTGTTGAGGAGGAAACCCAGACGGACGCAACGCATTTGTCTGAGAAGTATAAGGATGTGCAGGCAACTGGGTGGAACAATCGCTTAGCGACGCTTAGTCAAAAAGGCCTGCTTATGGAGTTCAGAAGTGGGCGGAGCAAGACGTATCGACCGGTTTTAGAGACGCAAAGGGAAGGAGTTTAAAAGTGGGAAACGAATTCATGTTCAAGAAAGGTGGCAGCCTGAAGAAATGTCGTGAGCGAAAGAAGAAGGAACTGTCAGAAGAGCTTCTTCCGAGGATAGAGCACGAGTCGATTGTATCAGCGAAGTTGATTTGCGATGCTACGGTGGCGGAGGGCGATGAACTGGAAGTCTGTATCAGCGGAAATCAGGTCGACGTCTTTAAGTTGAGGAACAAAATCGCGTTTATACCCAATATGCGAAATTCCCTCAAAAATGAGATCCGAGAATCTGGGGGACGTGCGGTCGGCCGGGTGGACCATAAAATGAATAAATCAAAGCAGCTGGCAATCGCAATAATGAGTCAGGTGCGATCAGGAGGGAGCGATGGACCGACGACTTCGAAAACGCCTCCTCCGGGATAGTGGCCATGCATATGGTCTAGGTTGCGGAAATTGTGAAGACCAACGGATCTGCGGAGGGTTATCCGTTCCGAACATGGTTAACTGTTTAGATTTGTGTTGCCATCAGCCCGAGGGCTGCGACTTCGTCTGTCCGCGTGACGTCAATGGCTATGTTGAGCAGGTAAATTCAATCGGTGGTTTCGACCCAGATGACATTCCGAGACATGTCGAAGTAGAGCATAGGCAGATCCCGTTTTACGTGCCGCTTGTGTATCACAAATCGAAAAGCCGACCAGTGGCTCTGGTGGCAGACGCGGTTGGGATTGAACTCGGTCAATTAATCGACTTCAAGTCGGGCGATCCAAAATTTACATCTCGTGATCAACTCGCTAACCGCTTTGGGATTGAGCCGTCATCGAAGCTTGTAGTTTCCGGCATTGCCGATGATCCGCCCTTAGAGAAATACTGGTTGGCTCGGAATGACAGATTTCTCAGGGCGCTCGCGTCAATTGAGCCCGATCTGGTTACGACTCCAAACTTCAGCACGTTCGCTAATGTTCCTCGATGGACTGACTTGTACAATTTGAAGCGAATCGCGATTTGCTGGAGCGAATTTACGCGGGCCGGAATACCAACCGCCTTACATCTTAACGGCCGTACGGCAATGGACTGGGCACGATGGACGGAATTCATTATCCATCGGCCTGAAGTAAATACGGTCGCGTTCGAGTTCGCCACAATTCTGGGCGAAAGGAAACGAATTTACGTGGATCGGCTCCTCAAACTCGCTGATGTGGTGCCGCGTAAACTGCGCTTAGTAGTTCGTGGGGGTGTTCAATTCTTAGGCGAGCTGGCCCGAGTCTACGATTTGGTCTTCATAGATACTGACCCCTTCATTAAGGCAAACAAGCGTCAGATTTGGCACGGAACGGGCGGTTGGATTTCCGTCGCCGATCCTCAAATAACCGAAATTGATGGACTTCTCCAGTTCAACGTAGGTGCACGGAAGGATAAATTAAGACCCCTCGTTCTGAACGAATGATTTAATACGCGGGCATCACCCGCGTCGATGACAAAAATCTCTCTTGGCGAGACGTTCTGGAGCCACTTGTAAAGTCTTAAGGATTTTAGTTAATAACCCGGGGTCCTCGGCGTATGAACGCTTCGACTTCAGCCACATCATACAGGATTTTCGTATTTAGCCTGTAGAAGGGGAGCCCTTTTCGTCTCATGTGCCAGAGCGTTTGACGCGATGTTCTCCACCGTTTCTCCGCTTCCTTTTGTGTGATTAGCAGTCGGTGAACGACATTTCCTTCCATGTGATTCATTTTCCGATTCATCCTCATATTGAAATGCGCAAGCGTGGCGGCAATCTCATAGTAATCCAAAGCAAAAGTCGTGCCTTTTTCAGGCGGCTGGCAAAACGCGAGCGCACGGTTCCAGATTATTGGTCGCTGGCGAATTGCTGCACCAATGGCGTAATTCTGCATCACGTATGCCTTGGGAGCATTACGAAATATTGCTGAAAAGAATGAGCCTCTGATTGGACGAGCCGCGGTATTCGCCGGCGTTTTTTGCGAGCTCGCGGATGTAGGGTCCGTCGATAAGCAGGTCAATGTGGGAGAGAGTGTCGCTAATACACGGTTCGTCGCGTTCGCGAAGGTTTTCGACGTTGTAGCCGGTGTATAGCGTGAGGTGAAAGTTTTTCTCTTTCAGATCGCCAACAAGAACCGAAAGTGCTTCCGCTTGGTCGAATGGCTCGCCTCCGAGAATCGTGACACCGTCATGCTCATTCCGTTTTGCGTCAATCTCGCTCACGATTGCAGAGATCGGGGTCAGGACGCCATTCGTGCGGTTATGTGTTTCCGGCACGTAGCAAGCAGTTATCTACAGTGTGTAGAAAGAGGGCGTACTTTTGTTTGAAATTCCCGGGTTTGGAGCGGGCCGAGCCGAAGGCGAGGCTTGCTCCAAACTCGGCTTCGATCTCTAAAACTATTCGACCTGTTCGGCGAGTCTCCCTGATTTCTTGGCCTTCTCTCGGGCGGCCGCTTCGTGATCGTGGTTTTGCAGCCCTCACGACAAAGTCCTTACCGAGTCGATGAGTCAAGATCCATGTCGTCGATCACAGCGATGTAACCGGATGCTGTTTTCTGAAAACCAAATCTGCGAAAAGATGACGCCTCTTAAAATTCTTTCGCTAATGTCCGGTGCTCTTATTCCTTCTTCCTGCATCAGGCGAATTCTCCAACATGCTAATTATCTCAGGATTGCCGCGGATCTTCGCGATCTTCATCACGGTTATATCGGTCATCTTCCCCATGTCGTTCGGGATGATCAAGTTCGTGTCGGCCCCGGCATTCAGCAGGATCCTCACCACTTCTGTTTGATTGCCGATCACTGCATGTACCAAGGGTGGAGCTCCCTTTTGATCCAGAACGTTGACATCGGTCCTCGGATCAGACAATAGAAATTCAACTAACTCGACGTGGCCTCCATAGGCGGCGCTGCTCAAACATGGCCCTACCTTGTCGTTAACCGCGTTAATATTTATCTCATGCGATGATGCAAGTAACGTCTTTATCGGCCCCGCTTCACCCTTTACGCACATCAGCGAGAATTTAAGCTGTGGGTCAGGTTCGCGGCTGGTGTTGCATGCAGTGCACATGAATACGGTCAGGGCAGCGATGAAGTGAAAACGTTTCATAAACCTCGACATTCAGACCTTCCACACGCGAGCCAGAATAAAGCAAGCGCCTATTAACAAAATAAGACCAAAGACACCTGCTACTACCCAAAGCTTAAAATCGTAGAGTGCAAACTCACCTTCGGAAATGTGCAGATATTCGGTGCCTAGGGCGACCATGTCCCTCCCAGCCAGATCGGTTGGCATCGTTCTAGACATCGGCGATATGTAGAGGACGTCATTCATCTGATTCGCATACACCAGATACTCGTGGCCAGTCGACTCGAATCCACAATCGTCACCACGTTTCGCCGCAATACGTATCCAGACCGTTCGTTTGTCGATCAGTTTCCATGATCTGGTTACTTCGAATTTGACCTCTTTGTACCCGAGTGAGGTCCCGCCCTTGGTCGACATCGGAACCGAGCGTTCCTCGACCGCTTTTCCGATAAAGATGGCCTGCGCTGAATTAACAGCTTGCTCGGGCGATTGTTCGAACTGGCAATCAAGAGAGTAAGCCGCAGTAGGGAGGTAGACAAAAGAAATGAATACAGTGATGAACTGTATGCAAATCGCAGTTATCCTTCTTCGCTTCAACGCCGCCTCCAATCGACAAAGCTAGTTTCCGGGCGGCGACGGCCAACCGTTATTCGTGCCGCCCAAGCCGTTTCCGCGGGCGTATGGAGAAGTCGAGCAGTTCCCGCTCGCACAACGGATGGCGTCGTTATAGTCCTGGTTCCGTCGGTCAACAGTGTCTAACGTGTTATATAGATCCGGTCCCATTTCCAGTGTATTGATCATCTCCGGACCGCCGGGCACTCCTCCCATGCTTCGTCCAAAGAGCCCAGTGCCCCGTGGCCCCAGATCGCCAAATAATCCTTTGAGGCCGAAGTTGTAACAATAGTAAGGAACAGCGTTAACAACGGTGCCCCACGGATCTTCCCAGAAATTCGAGATATCCCCTTTCTCCATCGTAGTAAGCGGATTCGGATCGGCGTAGGGACCGGACTCGAATTGAGGCTTGTCCCACAATTTCGGTCGTCCGTTGCCAGGGCATGATGTACAATTCTCTGGGCTAAGTCCGAACGGATCGATATAGTTCACCGGATCGTTTTTGGTATAGGCGAACCAGTTTACTCCTCCGCGAAAGCCGATCGGATCTTCGGCCGTGAAACGGCCGAGTTGGGGATCGTACATCCGGGCACGGTAGTAGTAGAGTTCGGTGAAGTTGTCATACTCTCGACCGGTAAAACGGTAACCACCGTTGCCGAACGAATCCGTTGCTCCGAGGGTGCCCAAGTGGTCGGCGAGTGGGTATGACCAGCTGGAAGAACCTGCCACCTTAACACTCAGAGGATTGTCAATTCCTGGACCATTTACGTACTTCGTGACCATGCCGCCCCAACTGCTGACAAGAAGATTGTTGCCGTCGTAGGTGTACTGCGAAGGCAGGTCGTACGGTTCACTCTTCGATATCCTGCGTCCAAGCGCGTCGTAGTGATACTCCGCAAATTCGAATCCCATTGCTCCGTCAAATCTATATGCATTCAACAGCCGTCCTTCACTGTCATGGGAGAAGTTCAGCGTCCCGTTACCATCGGTCCGCGAAGTCATCGCCCCGTTATTGTCGTAGGTGTAGCTGGCCGAATTAGTAGATGCGAGTCGGTTGAAGGGGTTGTGTGAGTAGGTCGAACTTCGATGTGAACTTGTTCGGTTTCCCGCCGCGTCGTACGCATAACTTTCGTTTCCGAAAAGCGTGTCGGTCGCACCGGTAAGGCGGTCAACATTGTCGTAAGTGAAGCTTCGTGTCCGGGTCGGCTCTGTTATCGAGGCGATCTGGTTCGCGGTGTTGAACGTGTACTGCCGGTCGGATATAACCGTCGTTCCCTCGTCCTTCAGCCGCGTCAGTCGTGACATCCCATCGTAGGCATAGGTCGTAGTAACCCCATTTGGCAAAGCCTTTGATAGGAGTTTATCTGCAAGGTTGTAGGAGTACGTCGTGGTCGCGCTTTCCGGCACATTTGTGATCGTTGAAAGCCGGTTCGCTGCATCGTATGTATAGCCCGTGTGGCTCGAACCGTCAAGTTTCATCAGCATGCGGTTGCCATTCTCGTCGTAGTCGTAGTCGAGCACTTTGCCGTAAACGTCGGTCGTGGTGTCAACACGTCCCCGGCTGTCGTAAGTGAAGCTTACCGTGCCATAATAGTTTGTCGCCGTCAGCATTCGTGACAAGTCATCGTACGTGTAGGTTCCAAGAGACCCGCTCGTCAATCTGTTCAGGTTGTCGTACGTATAGTTCGTAACGGTCCCATTATGATCTGTCCGTTTGGTGCGGTTCCCAACGGCGTCGTAGAGATAGCTCATCGTCGTTCCGGCGCGCGTTTCTGAGAGTTTTCTGCCCAGAGGATCATACGTAAAGACATACTCCTGATTGAGCGGGTCCTTCACTTTCTCAAGGTGGGATCGCAGGCTGTATTCGAATTGTGTCAGTTTATTATCCGCATCCGTAATTTTGATCAGGCGGTTCGACGTGTCGTAGTCGTAGCTCGTCGTCCTTCCCGCCGTATCGACTCGAGTCTTTATATTTCCCAGTTTGTCATAAGTGATCGTTTTTTCGAGCTGTGTAGCTCCCTTGCTTGCCGGAGGATAGACGATCTTCTTCAGCCGATCGAAATCGTCATAGTCGAGATTTGTCGTGTTGCCGAGGGCGTCCGTCTGCGAAGTAAGATTCGACATCAGATCGTATCCGAACGTCTTAGCGTGACCTAGCGGATCGGTGACGCTCGTAAGCCGATAAGCATTATCATAATCGTATGTCGTTGAGTTACCTCGCGCATCCCGCGTAGCGCTTCTTCGTCCCGCCAGATCGTATGTGTGCTGAACGTAGTTCGTGTCCGGAAAAGTGATCTTCTTAAGTCGATTGTTCAGATCATAATCGATCGTTGTTGTTTGACTTAACGCATTCGTGACACTCGTCACTCGCGCCCTTTGATCGTATCCGAAGTTCGTAACCTTGTTGTTCGCATCGGTGACCTCAATTAGTCGTCCCTGCGTGTCGTAAATGGTATGAAAAGAATGGGTGCGTGGTGAGCGTGGACGGTGCGTGCTTTGCAGCGAGGGTAGGACGGGATTATCCTCTTGCTTAAGCTGGGCAACAGGATGCGTCGCGACGCCAAGACCGCTTC
>JAEWFC010000022.1 GCA_023389035.1 Acidobacteriota bacterium | reverse complement strand
CCTTTGAGAAGGCCGGCCCGCCGCGATCGTTTCCACGATAGGGTGTTGAGCAGGCGGCACAGGCAGCATTCCCAAAGACTGGCGTCCGCTTGCGAAAAAGCGCTTCGCCTCTACCCGCGATAAATCCAATGCTCCGGCACGCGCACGGTCAGGCTCTCACCCCTCACCAGCCGGCCCGGCTTCTCGACCCAGCCGACCAGCCCGCGAAGGCGCTTCGCGACCTTGGGAAACAGGAGCGAACCGGCGTGGTGGTCGGCCATACCGGCGTGTTCGGCGATTGAACGGCCCGCCACGCGACAGGGCGCGTTCTGGCCATCGATCTTCACGGTCGCACCCCCCTCGAAGAACAGCATCGTGCCGGCCGGCAGCATCGACAGCGACGGCACGCCATCGATGACGAGGTTGGCGCCGATCCATTCCGCCTTGACCTCCGGCAGATCCATTCGCGCCGCGATTTCCGCCAGTTCGTCGGGCGCCACGATCGAAAGCTGCCGCTCGTTGCGCATCTCGGTGCGGCGCGGATACCACGGCTCGCGCCCGCCCGACCGGCGGGTGAAGCCGGCGTGGTGATCGCCGGCGATGCCGTCGAAGCCAAGGTCGAGCGTGTCCGTCTCGCGCGTGACGAAATGGTCGAACGGCGCAATGAAGATGCCGGCGACACGGCCGGCGATCTTCTTCGAGGGCACGATTTCGATCGGCTCCTCGCGTTGCCTCAACTTACCGAGCGTGGTCATGCGTCTCTCCGCGGCCGCTGCCAGACCGGACCCGCAGGAAAATCCGGCAAGGCCCGAAGCCTGGGCCAGCGGCCCATCTCACATCATGCGCAGCAGCCCAGCGCCGATCGAATAGCCCGCGCCGAAGGCGCAGAGAAGGCCGAGGTCGCCGGGCTTCATGTCCTCGTGGTTCTCCTTGAGCGCGATGACCGCGCCGGCGGCGGCCGTGTTGCCGAGCCGCTCCAGCACCATCGGCGCGCGGTCATGACTAACGTCGTGGCCGAAGGAGAGTTTCAGGATCATGGCGTTCATTCGCGCATTGGCCTGGTGCAGCCAGAAGCGGCGGATGCCGTCCGGCGTCAGTCCGTGGTCAGCAAGGAAGTTCACGATGAAGCGATGGCCGGCAACGGTGACATCCTTGAACACCTTGTTGCCGACCTGCTTGATCATGTTGCCGGTCATGTCGACGGACGAAACATCGTCCTGGCCCGACCGGATCATGAATCCGAAATTCGTGCGGATGTTGTTGGAGAACTGCGTCCAGCTGCGCGTGTCGACGATCTCGAACCGTCCCGACCGCGTTTCGCCCTCCCCGATGCTCTCGACCAGCAGGGCGGCCGAGGCGTCGCCGAAAATGAAATGCGTCTGGCGGTCGCGGAAATTCAGGTGCGCGGTGATGATCTCCGGGCTGACCACGAGCACGCGCTTGTGCGCGCCGCTGCGCACCAGGCTCGTCGCGACATGCAGGCCCGCGCCCGCCGAGGAGCAACCCAAGCCCATGTCGAAGGCGGCGCCGGACGTGCCCAGCGCCTTCTGGATCTCGATGCCGATGGCAGGATAGGGCCGCTGGTGATGCGAGGCGGCGCAGATGACCATGTCGACCGACGCGGCGTCGACGCCGGCGTGGTCGAGTGCGCGCTTCGCCGAGGCCACGCCGAACTCCGCCATGACGCCGAGCGTATCGTCGTCGCGCGGCGCGATGCGCGGCGCCATCCGGTCGATGTCCAGGATGCCGTCGCGGACCAGCACGTGGCGGTTCCTGACGCCCGACGCGTAGACGATGAAGTCTGTGTCGGAGCGCGACAGCGGCTCCAGCCCCTGCGCCGCGCGACCGACATTCTCCTTGTCGGTCCAGGCGTTGAAACTGGCCACCAGCTCGTCGTTGGTGATGGTCGCTTCCGGTATCTCGATGCCGATACCGCTGATGATGGCGCGATGCATGCTGTAGTTGTCCGGGGACGCCGGCCTCAGCGGCAGGTGTCGTCGCGTGAGCGCATACGCCAAAAGTCGAATGGATGCAAAGCCGGGCCCACGGCTACCAGGCGCAGATCTTCACGTCCGTTTCGGGGTTCGCCCAGCACGCCCCGTCGTCGCGCTGGCGCACGAACATGCCCGGCAATGCTACGTTGCGGTCGCCGAAGTTCGCGTAACCGTAGGCGAAGCCCGGCCGGTCCACCTCGATCGTGTACGTCGGCACGTCGTCGCCGCTGATCTCGAAAGAGCCGCGCCTGTCGGTGGCCGTGAAATCGCAGTCGAAGTAGCCGTCGTCCGTGGTGAAGCACCGCGCCGGCTTGGCCGCAGCCGGAAACATGGCAGCCGCGAGCACTCCCGCCGCGGCGACAGCGGTCATGCCAGCTCGGCTGAACATGCGGATCTACCCCCTGCGGCCCGGCGCGACATGCGACAGGCATTGCGACACCTGTTCGAGCGTATAGGGCTTCTGCAGGACTGGCGAGTCCCGCCACTCGTCGGGCAGGCCGCCGCGACCGTAGCCGGTCGCGAAGATGATCGGCACGCCCGCCGCGGCGAGCCGCGTGGCGACCGGATAGACCGGCCGGCCGGCGAGGTTGACGTCGAGGATGGCGACGTCCGGCGCCATGCCGGCGTCGATCAGCTCCAGCGCCTGCTCCACGCGCATGGCCGATGCGGCGACGCGGCAGCCGAGCTCCTCGAGCATGTCCTCGAGATTGAGGGCGACCAGCGCCTCGTCCTCGACCACGAAAACGCCGAGGCCGGCGTCAGACGAATTCATTGGCGGTCTCCGTGAGAACACGCAGCGGAATGGTCATCTCACAGGTAACAGAATCGCCCGCCTGATTGAAGGCCGCGCTGCCGCCCAGTTCGCCGCGCACCGCACGGTCGATCACGCGCAGGCCGAAACTGTCGGCCTCGACGCCGTTCGCCGGGCCGCCCTGCTCCTTCCAGCTGAGAGCAAGCCGTTCGTCGCCCCGGTCGGGCAGCACCGCCCAGGTGACCGAGACCGACCCGCCGGGGGTCGACAGCGCGCCGCGGCGGGCGGCGTTGGACGCCAGCTCGTGCAGCACCATCGCGAGCGCGATCGAGGACTTCGCATTGAGCACGACCAGCGGACCGTGGACGACCCGCCGGCCATTGTCGAAGGCGGCGAGCTCCTGGTCGACGATCGTGCGCAGTTCCGCGTCGACCCACTGCCGCTCCGAGAGGAGATCATGGGTGCGCGACAGGGCGACCAGCCGGCGCTCGAAGGAGGCGCGGGCCTGCGACGGGTCGGCGGTGCTGCGGAAGGTCTGCGCAGCGATGGATTGCACGGTCGCCAGCGTGTTCTTCACGCGGTGGTTAAGCTCGTCGAGCAGCAGCTTCTGCCGCCGCTGGTCGCGGAAGCTCTCGGTGCGATCCATGCCCTGAACGAAGATGCCGTTGATCTCGCCGACGCCATCGCGGATCGCGGCGTAGGAGAAGTCGAGGAAGGTCTCCACCGGCTGCTCGTCGGGCGACTGTTGGAGCATGACGCGCACGCCCTCCCCGCCCCGCTGCGTCCCGTCGCGGTAGACGGCGTTCAGCAGTTCCACGAAACCCTGTCCCTCGACCTCCGGCAGCGCCTCGGTGATCGAGAGGCCAACGACCTCGCGCCCGCCGATCAGCTTGCGGTAGGCGTCATTGACGAAGGTGAAGACATGAGTGGGCCCGCTCAGCACGGCGATGAAGCTCGGCGCCTGCTTGAACAGGCGACGGAAGTCGGCGCTGTCGGCCAGCAGCGTCCGGTGCGCCTCCTCGACCTCGCGCGCCCGTTCGATAAGCGCGGTCTCGCCGGGCCGCGACCGGAAGGGAAGCGTCGCCGCCTCGCGCAGCCTGGCGAAGTCGGTCACGTCGACCGTGTTCTGCATGACGAAGGAGACGGCCCCGCTGTCGTCCCGCACCGGAACATGGACGGCCGTCCAGTAGCGCTGCTCCATGCCGCCGCCCAGCGCCTCGGGCCGGGGAATGTCGTAGGGAATGTAGGCGAGCGTGTCCTGTTCACCGGTGTCGAAGACACGCTCGAAGGAGCTGCGCAGTCGGCGGCCGCTGTCACCCTCGTTCGGGAACAGGTCGAAGAGGTTCTGGCCCATGAGCTCCGCGCGCTTACGCATCGTCACGGCTTCGTACGCGGCGTTGACCGCCACGTATCTGAAGTCTCGGTCTAGCAG
>JAEWFC010000039.1 GCA_023389035.1 Acidobacteriota bacterium | reverse complement strand
AAAGATCCTGAGGCTACGCCTCCAATTGGCATAAAGACTGGGCGGAGCTCTAAAATCTTTCGTAGTTTCAGAAAGGCAGACCCTTTCCGCATACCGGTGGCGTAGCCCTTAGACCGTTTGACCGCTGACACGTTCGCGGACGCAGGCTCGGACAGCATATTGACCAGATCTTGGGCACGCTGCGTAACAAAAATAGGCAAAATCGCCCATATTTGTCCCAGCCTGTCCCAGTCGAACGCACTCACGCTGGGACAAACATCGCCGAATTGGGAGCTAATGAGAGAAAAAATGCGAAAAAAGCCTATTTTTGTTCCACACTGTTCCACCTGCACGCGCGCAAATTGGAACAAACATTGCGTTTTGGAGACGTCAGCCGACGCTGGACGCCCACTCGGCAGCGACGCGAGCAGCCTCTTCGAAGACGTTCTCTTCTGATTTGCGGGTTCGCTTGAGGATCTTGAAGCTGTGGTCGGCGGTGTCGAGAAGGTGAAGTGTGGCGAGATCGCCAAGCCCTTTGACGACCGGTTTGAGCAGATCGAGTTCGGCAAGTGCGTCACGCGTCCCGGTGAGAAAAAGCATCGGTATCTCGACCTTGCTGAGATGCTCGGCACGAGTGGTCGCAGGTGCGCCGGCGGGATGAAGCGGAAAACCGAAGAAGACCAGCCCGCTAACCCAGTCGAGAGGCGATTCGGCAGCGGCATTGGAAGTCATTCGGCCGCTGAATGAATGGCCGCCTGCGAGCATCGGAAGTTCCGGCACGTCTTTCCGGGCCGCTGCAACCGCTGAGCGGATCGTTGCGACGCAGGTCGCCTGCGAATTGCGGCCGCCGCCCTTTTCGGAATAGGGAAAGTTATAGCGAAAGGTCGCGATCTTCTTGGCAGCAAGGTGTTCAGCCAGGTTTTCCAACAGCGGCGAGCGCATGTTGGAACTAGCTCCGTGCCCCAGCACCAAGAGATGCGTCGCATCCGCCGGCCGCAGCAACAGAGCCGAGACCTCGCCCTTTTCAGGCGTCGCGGCGAACTTCAGCTCGCGGGTTTCAGACATTAAGCCTTCAAGGTCGCGTCCAGCGTTATCTCCGCCGCGGCGAGAACTTTCGACACCGGACAGTTTTCCTTAGCCGCTTTGGCGATCGTCTGAAACTCGTCTTCCGAAATGTCTCGTACGACCGCAACGGTTATGAGCTCTATCCGCGGGATCTCAAAACCTTCTCCCTGTTTCTCGAGATGGACGACCGCCTCGGTGTCGACGCTGACCGGATCGTGGCCCGCTTTGCCGAGCGCCGAGCTCAACGCCATCGAAAAACAGCCCGCGTGCGCCGCGGCTATAAGTTCCTCAGGATTGGTAGCTTTTGTGTCGTCGCCAAATCGCGAGTTAAAGGAATAGGCACCCTCGAATGCTCCGCTGCCGAGCTTAACGCTCCCGCCGCCATCCTTGACCGTGCCCTCCCACTTGGCCTGTGACCGTCGTTTTATCGTCATATGCGTAAGTCTAACATCGTAAAAGATACTTCACATGCGAAAGTTCTTTTTTAGCCGCTGCCACACTTCGAAATACTCGTGCTGCAGCTCCGCTGTTTCCATTGCGAACTTTGTCGGACGGATGATGTAGCGAGATTCGAACATAAATGCGAGCGTGCCGGAAAGTCTCTGCGGCTGCAGGTCGGCATTCGACGCCTTTTCAAAAGCGTCGAGGTCAGGGCCGTGGGCGGACATTTGGTTATGGAGCGACCCTCCGCCCGGGACGAAGCCTTCCTCCTTCGCGTCGTATTGGCCGTAGATCAGGCCCATGTACTCGCTCATTGTATTACGGTGGTACCAGGGCGGGCGGAAGGTGTCTTCCATCACGAGCCAGCGGTCGGGGAAGATCACAAAATCACAATTCGCCACGCCGGTATCACCCGACGGCGATGTAAGCACTGTGAAGATCGATGGATCGGGATGATCGAATGAGATAGAGCCGATCGTGTTGAAACGCCGCAGATCGTATTTGTAAGGAGCGTAGTTGCCGTGCCAAGCGACCACATCGAGCGGCGAATGGTCGATTATGCAGGCCCATAAATTACCGCCGAATTTGGCGACCTGCTGCATCTCGCCCGCGACATCTTCGTACCACGCGACCGGAGTTTCGAAATCTCTCGGATTCGCCAAGCCATTAGCACCGATCGGGCCGAGGTCAGGCAAGCGGAATTGTGATCCGAAATTTTCGCAAATGTATCCGCGTGCAGCTTTGCCGCCATTGATCACGACGCGGAATCGCAAGCCTCGCGGGATGCAGCATACTTCTCCGGGCGATACCTCGATCGCCCCGAGCTCGGTAAAGATCGTGAGCGAACCCATTTCAGGAACGATCAGCATTTCGCCATCGGCGTTGTAGAAATAGCGATCCGTCATATCCGCGTTGCATGCATAGATATGCACCGCTATTCCGGCCTGAGAAAAATGATCACCGTTGCCTGCAATTGTTGTGATGCCGTCAATGAAATCAGTGCGTTGGTGCGGGATGGGGAGCGGGTTCCATCGCAGCTGGTTCGGCGTCGTTACCACTTCATCAAACGGCGACGATCGAAAAAGCCCCGCGTCGATCTGCTCAAACGGCTTGTGCATAACACTCGGGCGTATACGGTAGGTCCATGTACGTTTGTTGAAAACGCGAGGTACCGTAAACGCAGAGCCCGAAAACTGCTCAGCATAAAGCCCGAGCGGCGCCCGCTGCGGCGAGTTCCGCCCAACCGGCAGCGCACCCACGACCGCTTCGGTAGCGAACTCATTCCCAAATCCTGACAGGTAATTTAAGGTCATCGTTCTAGGGTCCAAAAAAGATCACAAAGGGCAAAAGTATCAAGTCGATTGGTTATAACCGATTACGGATCGTTTCGCCTCCCACGACTAGCTCGATCGGAGCTGATCGTCTTAAGCTCAGGAGGCAAGATCTCAGGCGGTCGCCGCCGAACCAGCTACGCGCGGAAGATCCATGCACCGTCACTTATGCTCCGTCCGTCATGGTAACCCCCAGTGATCAGAACGTTACCATTCCGCAATAGGGTTGCCGTCGCGAACAGCCGTGTCGACCCAAGATCGCCACCAACGTATGAGAACGTGTTGTTTGACGGGTCGAAGATCTCTGCTCGGTTCGCGCCGCCCGCCACCAGCACTTTCCCGCTTGGCAGAAGCACGGCTGTCCCCTGTAACTTATAGCGGGCGGTATTCATATGATTTTTCACCGCGGCGAATCGACCTTTTATAGGGTCGTAAACTTCGGCATTGTTATACGCCCCGTCGCCGTCCCGCTCGTCCGAGCCACCCAAGATGAGGACCCGGCCGTCGTTCAGGCGTACTGCCTCGTGCTTGTGACGCTTGATCGTCATGTCACCCGCTTTCGCGAACTGCCGTGTCTCAGGGTCGTAGATTTCCGCGTTGGTGTAAATAACTATCTGCGATCTGCGTCCTGCGTGGCCTCCAGCGATGAAGACGCGACCATCATTCAGCAATGTCGCTGTGTGTGATTCTCTCGGGACCGACATCTCACCAACGGTGATCGAGCGGTGAGTTCTCGGATCGTAAACCTCTGCGCTTTTCAGGAACGTCCATCCAGTGCCGACACCGCCCGCCAGCAAAATTCTGCCGTCTTTCAGTAACGCAGCTACATGTCCGCTACGCGCTGTCGTCAACCGACCGCCCGGGGAAAAGCGTTTAGTGGCGGGATCGAATATCTCGGTCGTATCAAGATAACTCCCATTGAATCCGCCTACTATAAGTACCTTTCCGTTTGGAAGAAGTGTTGCGGTGTGGCTAGAACGCTCGGTAGCCATATGTGCGACTGCAGTAAACCTGTTTGCGACTGGGTCGTACAGTTCGGCGCTTGATGTATTCCCATCTCCCCCAATATACCCTCCTGTCAACAGGACAGCTCCGTCGTTCAGCAGCGTGGCCGTGTGTACTGACCGGCGTGTCGTCATTGCTGAAACACTTGCCACCGAACCAACCTCGGGAATGGCGGTATTCGGGGATTGTCCCGTACATCCGACAGCTAACAAGAGAACAGTGAAAGCTACAGAAAACAATAGATCCCTCGGTTTACTCATACCGGTCCTCCATTTAGGTTAAAAACTCGCTGTTCGGTCCTCGCTTTAGTTTGTCGTCAGATACGTCCCGAATTCCTTCTTGAACTCGTCTACCCGCTTTTGTAAAGCTGCTGCACCGAGGATATCTTTGCTGTCCGCAAGAAGGCGTAAGTGTGCTTCTAAAATGTAGCTGATCAAGACCGGATAATGAGAACGAATCCCGTCCTTGTCATCTCCAATGGCTGCAAATGCTGCGCGCATCGAGCTTTCGGCCTTTTCGTAGAACTCGACCGCTTTCTGGACTTCACCGCCCACATGATGTGCTTGGCCGATAAGGAAGTAGATCTCACCGGTCTCGGAATCAGAATCGTCGAGTAACTGGCGTCCGATTTCAAGCCCTTTCTCGAAAAAATTGACAGCAAGATCAGAACGCGATTGTCGCAGGTAAGCGATCCCGACCTGAATGTATCCGGATTGACGCTCTAAGATTTTTTCGGTCGGCAAGCGCTGTGCGAGCTCTATCGCGCGGCGGCAGGAATCGATCGCTTGGGGATACCGCTTCTCGCGATTGTGTGTGCGGCACCGATCGATCTCATCAAAATAGAGCCGGTTGTTCTTGCTGTCTATTATCGATTGCCGATAAAGCCTGACCGCCTCTTTTTGATCCGGAACGACGACGCTCTGAGCGAGCGAAGGCAAGGCCGCCATGGCGAAGAGCATTAAACTGAAAAGAGTCTTACTTCCGGAATTCATACGCTATATGTATCGAGATGGCCACGTTCCCGTACCATCTTACACACGTCTATACCGGGACCGAAACCGTTCGGAACATGCTCGACCGTTGCAAAGCCCAGCTTCTTGTAAAAGCCCTCGGTATGTTGCGATGTGCTTGTTACTAATGGCCGATCGCCCCATTTTTTTCGGGCCTTTTGCATTCGAAATAGCGTCAGTGCTCTGCCGAGACCGGTGCCGATCAGGTCGTTTCGTACCATCGCCCAGCAAAGTGAGATCGTTTGATCGGGGTTTAGTGCGATGCCGCCGGCTGCAACGATCTCGTCGATGATCTCTACGACGTAGTAATCTTCAGAATACTCTGCGAGGAAGCCGCGAAGCTCCTGTTCTTCGGCCTCGACAAAATACTTCCCTAGGTTCGAGCGAAAGAGCTTAACAACGTCATCAAGGTCTTCGGACGTGTAGGGCCGGATCTTCATCACGGTTTTATATCAAAATGCAGAACGTCTTCGCGGGTGCCTACTGATTCGTAAAGCTTGATCGCCGGGTCGTCACCGTGGTCGGCCTGGACATAGATCACCCAGGCGCCGATTCCGCGTGCGATCTCCCGAAGTCTGTTTATCAGCCCGGTCGCGATCCCCTGACGGCGATAAGCTTCGTCAACGGCAAGGTCGTAAATATAGATCTCGCTGCGCTCCTGCTCGAATTTCTGCAGCACATAGGCCGCAAGCCCGCCGGCCAGTGTGCCATCTGCTATGGCCACCAAGGGAATGAAATCCTCACGGGAGAGAAGATCTTTCAGATATTGATCTGACGGTATCGCGGCCTGATACGATTCGTGGTCTTCGAATGCGCTGGCGAACACCGCAAGCAACTCCTTTAGCTCGGCGATATTTGGACTTCGGAACTCGACCGCACGATCGGGGGTCATAGCAATGAAGTTGGGCTATTCATCGGTCTTCCAGCTGATCTGGAACTCTATCTCTTCACTGCCGTCGCCACGCTCATGCTCGATGCTCACGATGGCGCCTTTGGGCACTTTTATCCGTTCGTTCGCGATCTGAATGACGAATTGTTCGCCTTTCTCGAGGTCGTCCGCAAAGCGGCGTATCTTACTAACAAACGCCTTGATAGGATACTTTTTTGTTATATCTCGTGGTTCTGTCATCGATATTGTGTAGTTGCGGGATCCTTAAAGATTACCGCGCCGCCGCTGTTCTTCCTCGATAGAAACAAACAAAGCCTTGAAATTGCCCTTACCGAAGCCTTTGCATCCTTTGCGTTGGAGGATCTCGTAGAAAACGGTCGGGCGGTCTTCCACCGGTTTCGTGAAGATCTGGAGCAGGTAGCCTTCGTCATCACGGTCCACAAGGATGCCGAGCCGCTTAAGGTCTTCGATGCTTTCGTCTATATCGCCGACGCGAGACGGTATCTCGTCGTAATACGTATCCGGCACGCGAAGGAATTCGATGCCATTCGCCTGCAGCTTGGCGACCGTGTGCCGAATGTCCTTGCAAAGCAATGCGACGTGCTGAGCTCCGGCCGAGCGGTAAAAATCGATATATTCCTGGATCTGCGATTTGCCACCCTTGCCCTCGGCTGGCTCGTTGATCGGGAATTTTATATTGTGGCCGCCGTCGCTCATCACGATCGACATCAGTGCGGAATATTCGGTAGAGATGTCCTTGTCGTCAAAGGTGATGTATCGTTCAAATCCCATCACATCGCGATAGAAATCACACCAGTAGTTCATCTTGCCCAGCTCTACGTTTCCGACGATGTGATCAACCAGCTGGATTCCGACCTCTTCGCCAGCGACCTCCTGCGCGGCAAATCCCGGCAGAAAGGGTCCCGAATAGTTATGCCCGTTATTGTTGTTATACGAGATGAACGAATGGACCGTGTCGCCGTATGTGGCGATCGCCGCGTGCCGAACGCTACCGTTCTCGTCTTTCCAATCACGCGGTTCGATGATCGCGACTGCGCCGCGTTCTACCGCTTCGCTAAAAGCGTGATCCGCGTCCTCGACCTGAAACGCAATATCGCGTACGCCGTCGCCGTGCTGCTTAATATGCTCGGCGGCCGGGTGCTCCGGCGTCAGCGGCGTTGTCAGAATGAAGTTCACGCGGTTCTGCCGCAGCACATAGCTCGTCACATCTCGATCTCCGGTCTCCAGTCCGCGATAAGCCATCCGCGAAAACCCGAACGCCTTGCGGTAATAAAACTCCGCCTGCTTAGCATTCCCAACGTAAAACTCAACGTGATGTATCTTTTTTAGTCCTAAAGGATTCTTTGTATCTGTCATGGTTTCAATTCCGGGGCGCGAGCCCTACGGTACCCGCGGTCATACTTCCCGCTTTATTATAAATGCGTTGTCCAGCCGTTCCATGCCGATCTTTGGGTAATACTCCATTGCGGTCGGGACCGAGAGCAGAAGTACCATCGACTCGTTTCCAACCACTTCCTTTGTAAGTTCGACGAGGCGTTTCCCGATGCCCGTTTTTTGCGCGTTTGGATCAACAGCAAGATCCGAGAGATACGTGCTATATGCTCCATCTGTGATCGAACGCGCGATCCCCACGAGCTTTCCATTATCGCGTGCCGTGACAATAAGATTCGAGCCAGCGAGCATACGTTGGATGCGGTCTGTGTCGTCGATCGGCCGCGGTAACCCTGCGGAACCGTATAGCTCGATCACTTCATACGCTGTGACCTTTCCGTTTATTTCGTAATCGATCATCCTATGCCGCCACGGCCGTCCCGATCTCGTCGAGAGCTCCGGCGCATCTTTCGCAAACTGTCGGATACTTTTCAAACTCACCCACGCGGGTCGAATAGTTCCAGCAGCGCTCACATTTGGCCCCATCAGCCTTCTCGATACGTACGCTGAAGCGGTCGGCCTCGTGTACTTCGACCTGCGAAACGATGAAAAGATACCGCAACTGCGTGAAATAGCCCGAAAGGAAAAGTGTCGTTTCTTTGTCCGCGGAAAGTATAACTTTCGCGTGGAGAGACGAACCGATGGTCTTCTCGCCTCGAGCCGTTTCGAGTGTTTTCAAGACTTCGTCGCGGATCGCGAAGAGCCGTTCCCAATTAGCCACGAGCTTTTCATCGACAGCAGCGGTTTCGGGAAACTCTGCCATGTGCACCGATGCCAGCGTCTGACCCGGCAGATTTTCCCAGGCCTCGTCCGCTGTGAAAGCAAGCAGCGGTGCCAGCAAACGGCACAGCGTATCCGAAATACGATAAAGTGCGGTTTGCGCCGAGCGTCGTTCGTGCGAGCGCGGTGCGAGAATGTAGAGCCGATCCTTGATAATGTCGAAGTACCTGGCTGACAGCGTCACCGTGCAAAAGTTATAAAGTGCTGCATACGCGGCTTGGAAATCGTAGGTTCTGTAGCCTTCGACAACCTTCTGCGTCACTTCATCGAGCCCTGCGAGTGCCCAACGGTCGATCTCAAGCAGATCTGCATCCGCAACGGCATCGCTTGCAGGATCAAAACCATCAAGGTTCCCGAGAGCGTAACGCAGCGTGTTTCGAAACTTTCGATACGCATCGACAACGCGCTCCAGGATCTCGTCCGAGCACCGAACGTCCTCAGTGTAG
This sequence comes from Acidobacteriota bacterium, assembly GCA_023389035.1. GTDB lineage: Bacteria > Acidobacteriota > Blastocatellia > Pyrinomonadales > Pyrinomonadaceae > OLB17. The sequence continues at coordinate 10,231 of JAEWFC010000039.1, read as the reverse complement.
TCAACTGCGGCGGCCCAGAGACGCAAGATCTCAGCCCCGGATTTATCGATTATCTCCTGCGGTGCGGTTACGTTTCCGACCGATTTAGACTGCTTCTTGCCTTCGCCGTCGACCACCCAACCGTGCGTGATGATCTGCTTATACGGCGAACGGTCGTGAGCCGCCAGACCGCACATCAAAGACGAATTGAACCAGCCGCGATATTGGTCTCCGCCTTCGAAATAAACGTCTGCGGGAAATTGCAACATGGCTCCGCGTGTCTCCAAAACCGCAACGCAGCTCGAGCCCGAATCGAACCAGACGTCGAGAATGTCGGTCTCTTTGCGGAAATCCGAACTTTTGCATTTAGGGCAAACGAAGCCATCGGGCAGCAATTCGCTTTCCGTCCGTGCGTACCACGCGTCAGCCGTTTCCTCTGCGAAGATGTCGGCTACGTGATTGACGATCTTTGGATCGGCTATAGCTTCGTCACAATCCTGGCAATAGAAAACGGGTATCGGAACGCCCCAAGACCGCTGCCTGGATACGCACCAATCCGGGCGGCCCTTGAACATATTCGCCATCCGGCCTTCGCCCCACGACGGATGCCATTGAACCTTTCCGATCTCATTCAAAGCCTTTGCACGCAAGCCTTCTTCAGACGCTTCGCCCGCGATCTCGTCCATCGAGATGAACCACTGGGGCGTGGCTCGAAAAACGACCGGGTTCTTGCATCGCCAACAATGCGGATACCTATGTTCGTAACGCTCGGCACGGACGAGAGCGCCCACTTCGCGAAGATACATCACGATCTTTGGATTGGCTTCAAAGATATTCTCGCCGGCCCAATGCTCGACCTCGTCCGTAAAACGGCCCGCGTTGTCGACCGGGCAATATATTTCAAGCCCGTACTTCTTCCCGATGTGAAAATCGTCAGCCCCATGCCCGGGGGCGGTATGTACCAGGCCGGTTCCTGATTTAGCCGAGTTCTTTCTTTCGTGCTTAACGTCAAGCTCAGTTTCCGCATCAGCCTCGCCGAGCGTGACGTGATCGCCGTTCATGATCAGCGATGTGCGGTCGAGCCATGCATGGCGCGCCTCCAAGCGATCCATTTTCGAACCCTTAAACCGGGCAAGCTCGAACACTCCTTGAAGCCCGCACGTCTCCGCGAAACTCTTCGCTAGTTCTGAGGCAACGATATATACCTCGTTCCCTACATCAAGTGCTGAATAATCGAAATCCGGGTGAACCGCAATGCCGAGATTTGCCGGCAATGTCCACGGCGTCGTGGTCCAAATGACGAGAGACACGCTTCGACCCTCAAGACTTTCGTCGATCAAACTCGGCTCTGAGAGAAGAGGAAACTTTACGTAGATCGAGGGCGAGGTATGCTCGCGGTACTCGACCTCGGCTTCGGCAAGTGCGGTCTGATCATGGATGCACCAATATACGGGTCGCAACCCTTTGTAAACGAATCCGCGTTCGAGAAATGTACCGAACAATCGTGCTGTTGCCGATTCGTATTCGTTCGACATCGTTAGGTACGGATCTTCCCACTCGCCAAGAATTCCGAGACGCTGGAAATCACGCGTCTGATTGTTCATCGCCGTCGATGCGTGCTCTCGGCAGATACGCCGAAAGCTCGCGACCGGTATGTCGGCCTTATTCTTTCCTTTCTCAGCCAGTTTCTTCTCAACGTGTGTTTCGATCGGCAGCCCGTGACAGTCGTAACCGGGAACATACGGAGCCGAGAAACCCATCATCGAGCGCGATTTCACAACGAAATCCTTCAAGATCTTGTTCAATGCGGTACCGATGTGAATGTCCGCGTTCGCGTAAGGCGGACCGTCGTGCAAAATGAACTTTTCCCGGCCCTCGCGCGCCTTTAATATCTGTTCGTAGAGCCGACTTTCTTTCCACTTTTTCAGACGTGCGGGTTCGCTCTGTCCTAAATTTGCCTTCTGCGCAAAGTTAGTTTTCGGTAGGTTTACCGTCTTTTTTAGATCTAACGTATCGGTCATATAATTTGAATCACAGCGGCCTTCTGATTGCTGCGGCGGATGACGGAACAGCGATTTTATCACTTCTCCGATATGAAATCGTAATCGCCACCAAAAACCTCGAAGCCCCAAGCCAATTTCTGACTTGGGGCTTTGGACGAACGAGGTAGACGTCTGCGTAGCTCTCTCGTTAAGAGAGCACTCTTTTAATCGAAGAAGCCGTTCTCATTAATACAATTCTAACACTAGTCTTCCTCAAGTGTGACCAGCAGCGGGTATTCCCTTGATCGCGCCAGATTCGTCGCCTTCTGCTGTTTCATATAGGCAACGTCGTAGGGATAAAGCCCAGCGACCCCGACACCCTCGTTGTGGACTTTCAGCATTATGGAGACGGCCTCAGCGTCACTCCGCTTGAAGACATGGGAAAGGATGAAAACAACAAACTCCATCGTTGTGAAATCGTCGTTATGGAGCAGTACTTTGAAGAGTTTTGGCTTTTCGAGCCGGGTCTTCGTCTCAGTCGCAAGTTCTATATCGGGATCGTTTACGTTCGGCATAATGCTTATATAACGCAGATTAGCATAACTTTCGGTGGCTGATGAGCCCTAGCGTAACGCAAAAAACGTTGGACGTACCACAGCCTTTTCTGATAACTTTGATTCGCGCTGTTTACTAAGTATTCAATTTAGCCCTTTGCGATCGATTTCAGCTTGATCTGAAAATCAGCTGCAATTCGCGCTTTCTGAACTTGCTCGACCAATGAAAGGTAGAACTGTTCAACCACGGCAGGTAGCCGAAGTCCGCGGCCGCAGGTTTCGGTCTGCGAGCGACGCCCATCCGCGCGACCTCGGTCCCGCGGCACCGGACGTGCTTGACGCGATTTTCAGCGGCACTGGGCAAAAGCTGCGCGAGGGCAGATCGAGTGAAGCTGAGCGCATCCTGCGTGACGCCATCGAAAATTATCTCCATAACGATGACGATCTTGCGAATCTTAAGCGACTGCTCGCATTTACGCTTGAGACGGTCGGCCGGTATAAAGAATCGCTCGAGACGGTAAGGCACTACGAAGACGAAGCTGTTCTCTCCAGACTTTCGCCCGAGACTCAGATCCGGCTCATCACACAGCTCGCGATCTCTTATAACAATGTCGGGGATCATCCGAAAGCAGTAACTCTACTGAAGGACACCTACGAACGGGCAAAACAGCAAGATTTTGATCATCTCATCGGCGGTATCGAGACAGGCCTTGCACGCGTTTATCGAAAACTCAATGAGTGCCCTATTTCGCGGGACCACGCAGAGCGTGCTCTCAATTTCATGCGTGACCGCGGCGATTGGCTCGGTATGGCCGAGGCGTACCGCGAGATCGCATTGAGCTATCACCAGGAGGGCAACAGCGAAAAATCGCTCGAGTATTTTGATCTAGGAGTGCAGATCATCGGCGACCGATCGGCACCCTTCATGCTTGGAAAGCTATATACGGACATGTCCGGAGCTTACGTCTTCCTTCGGCGGCCGCAGGAAGGGATCGAGTGTTTGGAAAGGTCGATCGAGTTCTTCAATCAAACCGAGCACGTCTTAAATTCTGTCATCGCCTATAACAACCTCGGCATTCACCGCCTTCACATCGGTGATTGGAATCGTGCCGAGGAAATGATCCGGAAGGCCCTCGAATTGGCTCGGCAGTCGAATCATGTACACGTCGCGGGTATTCTCGACAGTCTCGGTGAATTGAAGATCCTCCGGGGCGAACTCGCCGAAGCCCACGAGCTATTCGTTTCTGCCGCCACAATGGCTCGCGAGCGTAAGCGCGAATGGTACGAAGCCCAAGCGCTAAGGAATCTCGCCAGGTGCAAGCTTGCCGAAGGCGACGCACGCGGGGCAGTTGCGACCGCACGGGAGACGATCGAGCTGAGCACGCGGATCGGCGACAAGCATTACGCAAACATGGCAGGGCTCGTTCTTGCTGAAAGCTACCTGGAATTGGGAAATATTTCGGGCGGTGAGAACGCATTAGAGGTGGTCGAAGAAAACGATCCCGCCGCAGATTTCTTTGTCACCGGCAGTATTCAGCGTATTCGCGGCCTGTTCGCACTCGCGTCCGGCGACCGCGACCTTGCCGTCCATCACTTCAACCGCTGCCTGACCATTTTTGAGACCGCCGAAGATATCTTCAATTCAGGCATTGCTAACTTATTGATCGGAACGAATCTGCCTGAGATGCGAAACGCCCGAGCGCTGAAGCATCTCGGTGTCGCTTACGACATATTTACGCGGCTTGGCAGGGACGACCTCGCGGACGAGGCAAACGACGCGATTCAAAAGAGGAGATCTGTTCCTGCGGCATCAATTGTTGAACGTTCGGCTGCCTCAAGTGCGGTCGTGTCGCAGCTGCAGATGGTCCGTCTTGCCGAAGCGACCGCTTCGCGGGAGCTTCTTTTTCGAGAGCTCATCGCCGTTCTCCAACAGGAGAGTCAGGCTAAACGGCTCATAATCGCGGAAATGAATGATGAAAGCCGGCTTACGCCCTTCATCACCCACGGCTATTCGACGACAGAAAGTTCTGAGATCTTGAACAAACTGCAGGCTTCACTCGATAGCGGCGACAGTCGAGCATTCGCCAAGAAGCGGAATCTGTCGGTCATGCCGCTCAAACCTGCGAATGCCCGTGGTGCCACCCTCGTCGTCAGTCCCGCCACCGGTGCCCATCTCAACGACGGCAGCCCGCTGCAACCACTGATCAGGGTTGTTGAGCTTGGGATGGATGTGATCTCCCTTCGCGAAAACACACGCTCGAAACCGGTTGAACAAGATGCGAGCATGTACGCATCGAGCAGCCTTCTGCCCGGCTTCATCCATTCCTCGCCGGCGATGACCTCGTTGGTCGAGGAGGTCTACAAGATCCGTTCGTCCGACGTGACCGTCTTGGTGACCGGTGAATCGGGGACTGGTAAGGAGCTGGTCTCACGGGCCATCCACGCCATCTCTAATCGCAAGGATAAGATCTTCATCCCGTTTAATTGCACTGCCGTACCAAAAGAACTCGCTGAAGGTCATCTGTTCGGTTATCGCAAGGGCGCATTTACCGGTGCCGTAAATGATTCGCCGGGAATGATACGCTCGGCTGATGGCGGCACGCTCTTTTTGGACGAGGTCGGAGATCTGCCGCTCGACGTTCAGCCAAAATTGCTTCGCTTTTTGCAGGAAGGCGAGGTCCAGCCGATCGGCGAAAAGCGGCCGATAAAGGTCGATGTGCGGGTCATCGCCGCGACCAATATGCCTCTCGAAGAAAAGGTCGCTGACGGCACGTTTCGCGAAGATCTGTATTACCGATTAAATGTCATCAGGCTCCGCGTTCCGCCCCTTCGCGAACGCAGGTCTGAGATCCCGCCGATCGTCAATTACTACATCAACCACTACTCGTCACGTTTTGGTAAACGCGACATCACTTTCACACCTCAGACGATCGATCTCTTAATGGTCTGCGAGTGGGACGGTAATGTTCGGCAATTGTGCAACGAGGTGCAGCGGATCATCGCCCGTGCCGAAGATGGTGAGGTAGTAACGCCTGACCACCTCTCTCCGGAACTAAAGCGTGCGAGCAGGCCCATCACCGCATTCGGCGACAACTCGAATTCGAAGGTGATCACTTCGTTCGATCAGCCGGTGATGCCGTTCGCCAATATCAGCAGCAGCGGAGGCACGCTTGAGGACGCGGTGTCCGAGCTCGAAATGCAAATGATCAGATCCTCGCTTTCACGCAACAACTGGAACATTTCGCGTGTCGCTAACGAACTCGGCTTAACCCGTCGCGGCCTCTATCTGAAACTCGCTCGCTATGGGATCGAGAAAGCCGCCTGATTGCCGGCCAGCCGCCTAATGTCACTGACTATCCTCGGCAGGATTTTGATTACCTTATCGATCTCCTCGAGAGTGGAGTTTCTTCCCAACGAGAACCTAATCGATCCCATCGCTTCCGCGTAAGGTACGCCCATTGCGGCTAGAACAGGTGACGCCGTATGCGACGATGAATTGCATGCAGAGCCTGTCGAAACACAGATCCCTTCCTGATCAAGTAGTGCCGCTATCATCTCGCCATTCGTACGGATAAACGAGATGTTCGAAGTGTTGGGCAGCCTCACGCTTTCGACTCCGTTGATCCGAATATCGGGTATTTCCTCCGTCAGCCGCTGCTCGAGCGTGTCGCGTAAGAATCGAATTGACCCCATCTGATTCAGGTTCGCAGCGTACAGGGCGGCTTTGCCCATGCCGGCGATCTGGTGAACCGCTTCGGTACCTGCTCGACGCGAGCCTTGCTGCGACCCACCTAGGAAGAGCGGCATTAGATTCACACCCTCGCGGATATACAGAGCTCCGATGCCCTTGGGCCCGTAAAACTTATGTGCAGACATCGACAGGAGATCGATGACGGAATTATTGAGATCGATCGGCACCTTGCCAACCGCATTGACCGCATCGACGTGAAGGAGTGCGTCCGATCGCTCCTTTACAAAGTTTGCGATCTTTTCGACAGGGAATTCTACGCCCGTCTCATTATTCGCCCACATAATGCTGACGAGACGTGTGTCCGGCCTGAGCTGCTTCCCTAATTGATCGATGTCGAGGGCACCATTCTGGTCGACACTGATGCGGCTAACGTCATAGCCCAAAGCCTCCGCATGATCCATGACGCGGCGAACCGATTCGTGCTCGACCGTTGACGTGATCAAATGGCCACTGCCTTTCGATCGTTCAAGAACTCCGCGAATCGCCCAATTATTGCTTTCCGTGCCGCCCGAAGTGAAAACTACCTCATGGGGCGACCGAGCTCCGACCAATTGAGCTACCGCCGCACGGGCGGATTCGATGGCCTGTCGTGGCTTGTCTGCAAGATGATGGCCGGACGCGGGATTACCGAAGCTCTCGTCCATAAACTCTCGCGTTGCCTCAGCCACTCCGGGAGCCAGCGGCGTTGTCGCGTTGTTATCTAGATAAATGGTCATATGCTGCGTAACGGTTCACAATAGGACGCGTACGAATTACAATCATATCCACGTGACCGCTAAGCTAAGTATAACCGAGCCCAACGGCAGAGCCTGGGAACTGGCACTCGTGCCCGGTTCCGAGTATTCGATCGGCCGCGCGAGCGATAATGACATCATCCTCAATGACCGCCGTGTCTCGCGCAAACACGCACGGATCGAAAGCACGGCAACCGGCTTTAAGGTCGTCGATGGGTATATCGAGAACGGCCAGCTGAAGCGTAGCGTTAACCACGTGTTCATAAATGGCTCGCCGATGCTTGAAAAGGATCTGCAGCCGGGCGATCGCGTGATGATCGGTGAGACCTATCTCGCGTATTCAGAGGCTGACACCCCTGTGATCCCTATCGCCGACTCGGTTCTCAGGCCTGCGACCGAGCCGGTTGTGGCATCTGCCGGGTTTACGGCTCCAACGCCGACATCGGCCTCCCACGCAGGGATCACGGAGTCTCCTGCCGGTGTTAGTTACGACGACAAACCGCTTGGACAAACACAGTTGCAGATCTCTGCAAATGAGATCATCGGCAGGCAGTCGCATCTTTCCATCGAGTCCGGGATCGCTGATCCTGAGGAAATAAAAGATCTTCGCCGGAAAGCTAAGATCCTCGATCTGCTCTACGAGATGAGCAAATCGCTCGGTACCGTCTTTGACCTCAAAGAGATCTTCGAAAAGGCCACAGATCTTATCTTTCGCGGGACGCCGGCCGATCGTGTGGTCGCCTTGCTTGCCGATGAGACACTCGACGGAAAGATCCTGGATTATAGCCTCGCACCCGTCGGCGTCCGCACACGCGATGCTCGCGTCGGCGCTATCACCGAAAAACTTACGATCAGCCGTACGATCACGCAAAAAGTGATGCGTGATAAGGTCGCCCTGCTTTCCCAGGATGCGACGGCTGACGCCCAATTCTCAGGAGCCGATTCGATAGTAGCTCAAGGTGTTCGATCCACGATCTGCGCCCCGCTGATCACCGAATCTAATGTTCACGGGGTGCTCTACGCTGACCGTCTCGATCCGTTCGCCACCTTTACATCAGACCATCTTGAGCTGATTAGTGCTGTCGCTGCCCAGACCGCGGTGACCGTCGAGACGGTCAAGGCCCATAAGCGACTAGCTCGTGAGGAAGTTGCAAGAGCGAACTACAGCCGCTTCATGCCCGAATATGTAGTTAAACAACTGCTCGATAACCCCGCCGGTTTCCGGCTTGGCGGTGTAAATCAGACGATCACCGTGCTTTTCGCAGACATACGCGGCTTCACATCCATCTCTGAAAAAGAGAAGCCCGAAAAGGTCGTTGCACTGCTCAATAAGTACTTCAGCGTAATGACCGAGATAATCTTTGAGCACGGCGGCACACTCGATAAGTACATCGGCGACGGTTTGATGGCACTTTTCGGAGCGCCAACAGCGTCGCCGGAAGACGCTTTGAACGCGGTCAAGGCCGCGGTCACCATGCAAAAACGACTCGGGCCGCTGAATGAGGAACTCCGCGCCGAGGGCCTCGGAACGATTTCTATGGGCATCGGCCTGCACACCGGCGAGGCTACTATCGGCTACATAGGCTCCGATAAACGGTCCGAATACACCGCGATCGGTGACACCGTAAATCTCGCCTCGCGTCTTGAATCCAACGCCGCCGGCGGCCAGATCCTGATGAGCGAGGCATCTGTCGCCGCGAGCGGAAACCGCATACCCGTCATCGCCCGAGAGCCTTTGACCGTTCGCAACCGCCAGCAGCCTGTCAATGTATTTGAGATAAAGTGGGGTTGATAAAGGGCTTAGCGACCCTCCGATTTTTCTTGGCAGCAGCACGTCATTCGGCATATAATTAATCAATAGTTCCCATTAAATATGCTTAAGATCTCGTCGCTCAAAAAGCTTGTGACCGATTCGATGGCGATCGATCTCGGTACTGCCAGCACGATCATTGCGGTAAAAGATCGCGGGGTCGTGCTCGACGAGCCGTCGCTGGTCGCTATCAACGAGCTCAATGAAGAGATCGTAGCTTTCGGCCAGGAGGCCGCCGATATGGCTGGCCGCGAGGGCCGCGATGTGATCGTCAAAGCCCCGTTGATCGGCGGCGTGGTCGCCGATTTTGAGAGGACAAAGAAAATGCTTGCCCACTTCGTCAGAAAAGCGAAGACGGGCGGCGGTAACATCTCGCTGCAGGCCGTTATGAGCATGGTCTCAGACGTTACCCACGTAGAACAGCGTGCACTGCTAAATGCAGCGGAAGACGCCGGCATAGGCAAGGTCTTTATGATGGAAGAGGGCCTTGCCGCCGCCTTTGGTGCGGGCGTTCTGCCTTCTGATAAACGAGCGTCTGCGATCGTTGATATCGGGGCTGGGACTACCAACGTTGCGGTCGTGGCAAAAGGTGCGATCGTTCATTCCACATCCGAACGCTTCGGCAGTAATCAGATAAACGAAGTGATCGCGACGCATCTGCGGCGGCATCGCGGGCTGCAGGTTGGTGACGAGACGGCCGAATTTCTCAAGACGAATTTCATCACTACGTTCCTGCCCGACGATATTTCAAAGAGCACCGAGGTTCGCGGCCGCGACGTTCAGACCGGAAGCCCGTCCGCCGTCGAGATAACGACCGGTGAGATGTACCCGATCGTCGAAGCGATAGTTCGCCGCATTGCTTCGACTGTAAATGACACCCTCACGGAGCTCCGGCCCGAAGTAGCGGCCGATATTTACGATCGCGGCGTTATCCTGACCGGCGGCGGCGCTTTGCTCGACGGTCTCGATCAATACATGCGATCATTCATCAACCTCGCTGTTACTGTCGCCGACGAACCCCGATACGCCACCGTCAACGGTTTAGTAAAAATGTTCGACGACCCCAAGCTCCTAGAGCGCGTTTCCCGAAACGAACTCTCCGTCCTCCAAAACGCCGAAATCCCCTTCGAAGCTTGAACCGAGACGCATCTGCGTGCCATTGACAAAAACTGATGTTTGTCTCACCGTGAGCGCTGGCGCCTGAGACGCCGTGAGTCAAAACGGGTGTTTTTTGCCCATTATTGTTTCAGCGGGAGATCTGGCGCCTGTAACAAGGTGTGACACGGAGTGGCCTTTTCTCCCGTTTTTGTTCCAATTTGCGCGCGTGCAGGTGGAACAGTGTGGAACAAAAATAGGCTTTTTTCGCATTTTTTCTCTCATTAGCTCCCAATTCGGCGATGTTTGTCCCAGCGTGAGTGCGT
>JAEWFC010000004.1 GCA_023389035.1 Acidobacteriota bacterium | reverse complement strand
CGAACCTGCCGGAAGGCGTCGAAATGGTGATGCCCGGCGACAACATCCAGATGGAGATCACGCTCATCGCACCGATCGCCATGGAGAAAGGACTCCGCTTCGCTATCCGCGAAGGCGGCCGCACAGTCGGTGCCGGTACCGTTTCGGAGATCATGGAATAAGAGAGGTACGAGTGACGGCTTTAGGCTTTTCTAGCTAAAGGCGCCGCTCTTATCAATAGAGGATTTATGCCGAGAGATAACATAATTCTGCAGTGCACCGAGTGCAAAGAGCGGAACTACGTGACGACAAAGAATAAAAAGAACACGCCTAACCGGCTTGAGTTCAAAAAGTTCTGTCGCCGCTGCCGCTGCCACACGATGCACCGCGAAAATAAATAGTGGCAAGTGTCGAGTGACGAGCTTCGTGAGAACTCGCCACTCATCACTCGTCACTTGAAGATAGGGGTATGGTGTCAATGGTTAGCATGGAGGTCTCCAAAACCTTAGGTCCGGGTTCGAGTCCTGGTACCCCTGCCATTTGATACGCGGTGACGATAGATTCGCGAACCGCGATGCCGGCAAGAACCGGCGGACACGCTTTCGATACGGGAGTAATAAATTGGCTGAAGCAGCAGGTGCCCTTGAAAAAGGGTCAAAAAAAGAAGGGGTCGGCGAATTCATTCAAAAGACCCGCGAGGAACTGGACCGGACCTCGTTCCCGTCCGGTGATGAAGTTAAAAAGACGACCATTATCGTCTTGATCAACGTCATCTTTTTTGCGATCTACCTGTTCCTGGTCGATCAGGGTTGGATCTATATCTTGGAAGGCCTGACGTGGGTCGCCAACAAGATCGCGGGCGTTTAGGAAACAGACGAAATGAAGCAGTGGTATTTCATCCACACATACTCGGGTCACGAGAATAAGGTCGTCGAAAGCCTGCAGGCACGCATCCGCGATATGGAACTCGCGGAGCAGATCACCGGCGTCCTGCTGCCTAAGGAAAAGGTCGTAGAAATGCGCGGCAATAAGGAGCACGTCTCCGAACGCATGTTCTACCCGGGCTACGTTCTTGTCGAGGTCGAATGCGACGATAAGGGAAAGATCCCTGATAACGTCTTTCACGCGATCAAATCGACGCCCAAGGTTACCGGATTTCTCGGCGGAAAGCAGCCGACGCCGCTGACGCAGGAAGAAGTGGACAATATCGTCCACAATATCGAGGTCGCGACCGAAAAGCCGAAACCGAAGTTCACGTACCAGGTCGGCGAGGTCGTGCGTATCAAATCGGGCCCGTTCGCCAGCTTTACCGGAAAGGTAGAGGAAGTGAACGAGGACAAGAATACGCTCAAGGTCTCGATCACGATCTTTGGCCGCTCGACCCCATACGAACTCGCGTTCCTTGAGGTCGAAAAGGTCACGTTCGCAGAAGAAGAATAAATGAGGACATTCCCTCGCAATTTGAGGGATCGTTAATCGAAAAAAGCAATGGCAAAGAAGATCTCAGGTTACATTAAATTGCAGATACCCGCCGGCAAAGCGAACCCCGCACCGCCGATCGGCCCTGCACTCGGTCAGCACGGCGTAAACATCATGGAATTCTGCAAGGCGTTCAACGCCAAGACGCAGAACGACGACCCGGATATGAAGATCCCGGTCGTGATCACCGTGTACGCCGACCGCTCGTTCACATTTGAAACAAAGACCCCGCCCGCAGGCGACCTGCTCCGTAAGGCAGCCGGTATCCCGAAGGGCTCGGGCAAGCCGAACAAGGAAAAGATCGGCAAGATCTCACGCGACAAGATCCGCGAGATCGCAGAAAAGAAGATGCAGGACCTGAATACGACAAATCTCGAAGCCGCGATGCGAACCATCGAGGGAACGGCAAAGTCGATGGGCCTGACGATCGAAGGATAAGAATGCAGAATGCGGATCGGTGATTAAAATTCATCGACGAGCATTCCTCATTAGGGAGAACGACCGAGTCGTTCGCTATCACCTGGAGGTAAAATGAAAAGAGGCAAGAAATATCTTGCGGCGCTCGAAAAGGTCGAGGCCGGCAAGAAACACACACTCGACGAAGCGGTCGCGAAATTGAAAGAGATCGCCTTCGCAAACTTTGACGAGACTGTCGAGCTTACAATGTGGCTCGGCGTCGATCCGCGAAAGGCAGATCAGCTCGTCCGCGGCACCATCGTTCTACCGCACGGCCTTGGCGGCTCGGCTAAAAAGGTCGTCGTCATCGCTCAGGGCGACAAGATCAAAGAGGCTCAGGAAGCAGGCGCTGACGAGGCCGGCGGCGATGATATCGTCGAAAAGATCAAAGGCGGCTGGCTCGATTTCGATGCACTGATCGCTACGCCCGACATGATGGGCAAGGTCGGACAGCTTGGTAAGGTCCTCGGTCCTCGAGGCCTGATGCCGAACCCCAAAACAGGAACGGTCACGATGGACGTTAAGACCGCCATCGAAGAGACCAAGGCGGGAAAGGTCGAATACCGTGTCGATAAAACGGGCGTTATCCATTCGCCGGTCGGCAAAGTGTCGTTTGACGATACCAAGCTCGCCGAGAATACCCGCGTCCTTATCCAGGCCGTGATGAAGGCAAAGCCGACCACCGCCAAGGGCCGCTACCTGAAAAAGATCAACCTGGCTGCAACCATGAGCCCGGGCGTCCTGCTCGATGAGCTGGCGTACGTTTAAGTGAGGAGTGTCAGTAGCCCGCACTAACGTAAGGGCTTAATTTGAAAAATGAAATCAAGAGAGACAAAAGCAAAAGATCTGGCTGCCCTCACTGAGTCGCTTCAGACCGCCAAATCGGCGATGGTCGTCAGCTTTAACAGCCTGACCGTAGACAAGGACCAGGAGTTTCGCAATAACCTGCGTGCCGCCGGTGCACAGTACCGCGTGGTAAAGAACACTCTGGCCCGCCTTGCTGTAAAGGGCACTGACTACGAACAGGCGACCGATGCATTTAAGGGCGTGACCGCGATCGCGTGGACCGACAACGATCCCGTTGTACTGTCGAAGGCTGTATCGAAGTTCATGAAGGACAATGCCGACCGCTACACCTTCAAAACAGGTGTCGTCGACGGCAAGCTTGTTGACCTGAAACAGGTCGGCGAGATCGCAAGCCTTCCTTCAAAAGAAGAGCTTATCGCAAAGCTGCTCTTCGTCATCAATGCACAGGCACAGCGTATCGTTACCGTTATCAATGCGGTCCCGCGTGATCTGGCTGTGGTGATCAAGCAGATCGGCGACAAGGCTCCTGAGGGCAACGCACCTGCGGCTGAAGCTTCGGCTCCTGCTGCTGAGGACGCTCCCGAAGCCGCACCGGCTGAAGAAGCTGCTGACGCACCGGCTCAGGAAACAGCACCCGCTGAGGAAGCTGCAGCCCCTGAAGCCGCCGCCGAAGCACCGGTCGAAGAGCCTGCTGCTGAAACACCGGCTGAAGAGCCAGCTGCTGAAGCTGCTACTGAGGAAGCTCCGGCCGCGGAAGGCGACGAGAAAGCTGAATAGTTTTTTGAGACGTCGGGCCACACGCCCGGCGAACTCGAATTTGAAATTGCGGGCATTGTCCCGCACTAGCCGTACTCAAGGAAAACGGGCCGGAAGATAGTCAGGTCTTCTGTGCTGCTCAGATCCTTTCGACGATGGAGATGCAACCGGAATCGAGGGTCCCGTGGGTTCTATCGGCTGACAACAAAACCGTGGATCGTAAATGGTGGATCGAAGATCGATCTTCTATTCACGATCGGCGATTCACGAACGACTAAAAGAGAACCCGTAGAGGAGATAGATAATTATCATGGCAATCACGAAAGATGAAGTAGTTGAGTTTTTGAAGGGAATGACCCTTCTCGAAGCATCGGAATTGGTCAAGGAACTCGAAGAAGTGTTCGGCGTTTCGGCCGCTGCAGCAGCAGCTCCGATGATGATGGCAGCAGGTGCAGGTGCCGGCGATGCGGCTCCCGCGGCTGAAGAAAAGGATTCGTTCGACGTTATCCTTGCTAGCCCGGGCGGCAACAAGATCGCTGTCATTAAGGCCGTTCGCGAGATCGTCGCAGGCCTCGGACTTAAGGAAGCTAAGGACCTGGTCGACAGCGCTCCGAAACCGCTCAAGGAAGGCGTTTCAAAGGATGAGGCTGAAGAGATCAAGACCAAGCTTACCGAAGCCGGTGCTACCGTCGAGGTCAAGTAACCATTCATGCCGGCCGGCCCGTTAGCCGGCAGCGGCCGCCTCGCGGCGGCGGCTTCCAGTGCTTCGGGCCGGTCAGCTGTTATTTTTCGCTTAATTTGTATATTCGCCCTTTCGTTGCTATTATATTTCTGGCGATTTATGAATTAATTTTGGCGTGTTTCACGCCGGTCGGGGCAGGCAGGTAGTGCGGCGGTCCTGAATTGAGCGGCTTTCGGCCGCATTTTCTGGGGAGTTGGTGTCCGGTTTGACACTCTCGAACAATTTATTACGCAGAATTTAACTGCTGAAAAAGCGGTCAGGGCAAACTTTACCCTCGACCGCATTTGCCGTCTTTTTTGATAAGTGTTTTCAGGGAGATGACCTCAATATACCGGGGCAATCCTAACAGCAAACGAAGGATAAATCAACAGGTTTTTCCTTTCGAGGCATATCACGATCATGATCAATAATCCGCTTCAGAGCAATACGGTCGGGCTTGGCCGCCGAACGAGCCAGTCACCCGAGCGTGTCGATTTTTCCAAGATCTATACCACGGCACAGATCCCTAATCTGATCGAGGTCCAGCGTGAATCATACAACCGGTTCCTGCAGATGGACCTCATCCCCGAGGAGCGTGACAACATCGGGCTTCACGCGGTGTTCCAGTCGACGTTCCCGGTCTCCGATTTCCGCGAGACGGCCACGCTCGAGTATGTCGAATACCAGATCGGCAACTGGCAGTGCAAGTGCGGTAACCTCGAGGGCCTCGAGCACCTTCGTGCAAACTGTAAGAACTGCGGTTCCAAGGTAAAGGTCGATCCGTTCAACCCCGCCGAGGTTCTTTGTAATTCGTGCGGAACGTTCAACGCCGTTCGCCCGAACCTCTGCAACAACTGCGGTGAGCCCGTAGGCCTCAAGCATAAGCACGATCAGCAGGAATGTCAGGAACGCGGTATGTCGTACAGCGTTCCGCTGAAGGTCAAGATCCGTCTGACCGTCTATGACAAAGACGCCGAGACCGGCACATCGACCGTCCGCGATATCAAGGAAGAGGACGTTTTCTTCGGCGAAGTCCCGCTGATGACCGATAACGGCACGTTCATCATCAATGGTACCGAGCGTGTCATCGTCTCGCAG
The DNA here is from genome assembly GCA_023389035.1 of Acidobacteriota bacterium. GTDB lineage: Bacteria > Acidobacteriota > Blastocatellia > Pyrinomonadales > Pyrinomonadaceae > OLB17. The sequence goes on along the minus strand of JAEWFC010000004.1, from coordinate 195,790 downwards.
CTGCACCGCAGCCCGGGCGTGTTCTTTAAGGGCGACCGCGACGAGTACCTTGCCAAGATCATTCCGTACCGCGGTTCGTGGGTCGAATTTGAATACGACCAGAAAGGCCTGCTTCATGCACGCCTCGGAAAACGAAAGATCCTCGCGACGATCTTCCTTCGTGCACTCGGCCTGTGGCTGTCGCCGCAGATCGATATGAAGACCGTCTCCGACAACATTCTCGAAGAGGTCGTAAAGAACGCCGAATATACCAATTCCGATATTCTGCGACTCTTCTACTCGGTCGATGAGGCCGTCGTCGAAAAAGGCAAGCTCTTTATCAAGATCAAGCCTGAGGGCTCGACCAGCCTTGTCGGTATGCGTGCCGAAGAGGACATCAAGGATAAAAAGGAAGAGGTCACCCGCGTCGGCAAAAAGATCACCAAAATGGCTCTTGCCGAGCTCCGCCGTATGGGCCGCGACCGCATCGAGGTGGCGATGGCCGATCTCGAGGGCGCTTACGCTCTCGACGACGTCATCAATACCGAGACCGGCGAGGTGATCATCGAATCCAATAATGAGATCGCCGCAGGCAAGCTGCAGCAGATCGTCGAAGAAGGTGTCGAGAGCTTCTCGATCTACTTCCCCAAGAACGATCAGATCGGCGAGGTCATCTCGAATACGCTCCGTAAGGACGCGATCTCAAAGCCCGTCGATGCACTGCTCGAGATCTACCGGAAGATGCGTCCCGGCGATCCGCCGACCGTACCGACCGCGTATCACCTGCTCGAAGGCATGTTCTTCGACGCACGCCGGTTCGATCTCTCGCGTGTCGGCCGCTTGAAGTTCAACATCAAGATGGGACGTCCTGAAAAGGACAAGATCAACGATCCGCTGCTCGAGGCAGGCGACTTCATCGAGGTCGTCAACTACCTGCTTCGTATGAAGCGCGACAGCGAACACTATTCGCAGGACGATATCGATCACCTGGGAAACCGCCGCGTTCGTGCGGTCGGTGAGCTTCTGGAAAATCAGTTCCGCATCGGACTCGAACGCATGGAGCGGGCGATCAAGGAAAAGATGTCCATTCAGCAGGACATGTTCACCACGATGCCCCGCGACCTGGTCAACGCCAAGCCGGTGACGGCTGCCGTCCGTGAATTCTTCGGCTCGTCGCAGCTGTCGCAGTTCATGGACCAGACGAACCCGCTGTCTGAGATCACGCATAAACGCCGCCTCTCAGCCCTCGGGCCGGGCGGTCTTTCGCGTGAGCGTGCCGGATTTGAGGTCCGCGACGTTCACCCGACGCACTACGGCCGCATCTGCCCGATCGAGACGCCTGAAGGCCCGAACATCGGACTGATCTCGTCGCTGTCGTGCTTTGCACGCATCAATGAGTTCGGCTTTATCGAATCGCCTTACCGCAAGGTCGAGGACGGACGCGTTATCGAATACGTTCTCGTTCAGAACGGCGGAGACACCAAGTTCAAGCCGCACGATCACGTGCCGCTCGAAGAGGTCGAAAAGGCAAACAAAAAGGTTGCAAAGGACGGCGGCAAGCAGGCAGAGTTCGAACCGTATCCGTTCTATCTGACCGCTTGGGAAGAAGACAAATGGATCATCGGACAGGCGAATATCGAGCTTGACGAAAAGGGCAACATCGTCCGTGACCGCGTCGCCGCACGGCAAAAGGGTGAGTTCATCACCGCCGACCGTGCCGACATCCAGTACATGGACGTCTCGCCGAAACAGCTCGTTTCGGTCGCTGCGTCGCTGATCCCCTTCCTTGAGAACGACGACGCGAACCGTGCTCTTATGGGCTCGAACATGCAGCGTCAGTCCGTGCCGCTTCTCCGTGCCGAATCGCCGTACGTCGGCACCGGTATGGAAAAGATCGCCGCCCGCGATTCGGGTGCGGTGGTCATCGCAAAACGAAACGGCGTGGTCGACTATGTCGATTCCGAACGCATCATCGTCAAGGCCGATCACAACGTCGACGGCACGATCTCGCGTGAGGTTACGGCCGACATCTATTCGCTGGTTAAGTTCAAGCGTTCGAACCAGAACACTTGCATCAACCAGCGTCCGATAGTCCAGGTCGGCGAACGCGTCAGAAAAGGCCAGGTCATCGCCGACGGTCCGTGTACCGACCGCGGCGAGCTCGCTCTCGGCCGCAACGTTCTGGTCGCATTTATGCCGTGGCGCGGTTACAACTTTGAGGACGCGATCCTCGTTTCCGAACGCCTCGTTAAGGACGACTACTATACGTCGATCCACATCGAGGAGCTCGAGATCGAGGCACGCGATACCAAACTCGGGCCGGAAGAGATCACTCGCGATATCCCGAACATCGGCGAGAACATGCTTCGCGATCTCGATGAATCGGGCATCATCCGCATCGGTGCTCAGGTAAAACCGGGCTCGATCCTGGTCGGAAAGGTCACGCCGAAGGGCGAGACGCAGCTGACCGCGGAAGAAAAACTGCTTCGTGCGATCTTCGGTGAAAAAGCCGGCGACGTGAAAGACGCCAGCCTGACGTGCCCTCCGGGCATCGACGGCACGGTCGTTGACGTGCAGGTCTTTACCCGCAAGGGACAGGACAAGGACGAGCGTTCGCTGGATATCGAGGGGCTAGAGGAAGAAAATCTTCGCCGCGACCTCGAGGACGAGATCCGCATCCTGCAGGAACAGCGTAACGAGCGTATCTACGAACTTTTCGAAGGCCGCAAGCTGACCAAGGACCTGATGGACGGCAAAGATGTCGTCATCAAAAAGGGAACCGCTCTCGACCGGCAGATGCTCGGCGAGATCGATGCACGACTGCTTACCAAAGCCGAAGTGTCCTCGGGCTCGATCGACATCGCGGGCGAGGTCAAGGAATACCAGCAGCGTACCGAACGTCAGATAAATATCCTTTCGGATATCTACGACGAAAAGATCACCAAGCTGAAGCAGGGTGACGAGCTGCCTCCGGGCGTTATCAAGATGGTCAAGGTCTTTGTCGCGATGAAGCGTAAGCTTTCCGTCGGCGACAAGATGGCCGGACGCCACGGTAACAAGGGCGTCATCGCACGCATCCTGCCGGAAGAGGATATGCCGTATCTGCCGGACGGAACTCCGGTCGAGATCGTGCTCAATCCGCTCGGTGTGCCGTCGCGTATGAACGTGGGACAGATCCTGGAAACGCATCTCGGCTGGGCCGCACGCGTTCTCGGGTTCCATTTCGCAACCCCGGTCTTTGACGGTGCGAGCGAGTCCGAGATCAAGGAATACATCAAGCAGGCGAACGACAAGTTTGACGAGATGGACCTTCCGAACTCGGTCGGCCCATCAGGCAAGACGCGTCTTTACGACGGCCTGACAGGCGAGCAGTTCGAGCAGAAAGTGACCGTCGGTTACATCTATATGCTCAAGCTCTCGCACCTTGTCGACGACAAGATCCACGCACGCTCGATCGGGCCGTATAGCTTGATCACGCAGCAGCCGCTCGGTGGTAAGGCACAGTTCGGCGGACAGCGTTTCGGCGAAATGGAGGTCTGGGCTCTCGAGGCATACGGTGCCGCCCATATCCTGCAGGAGCTGCTGACGTGCAAGTCGGACGACGTCGCTGGACGTTCGAAGATCTACGAAACGATCGTTAAGGGCGTTTCAAACTTCGAGCCCGGCATTCCGGAATCGTTCAACGTTCTCGTTCGCGAGCTGCAGAGCTTGTGTCTCGACGTCGAACTGATCCAGGAAGACCAGATCGATCCCGAGGATGTTGCCGCAGGCGTAGACGCATTGGTTGGTGTTGATTAACAGTCTGGGAAGTCTAGGAAGTTTGGAAGGTCGCTGATCGATCTTCCAACTTCCGCCAAACGAGTTTTCCAAGGCTAACGGAGAAAAAATGTTTCGATTTAATAACGAAAGTAAGACTCAGTTGACCACGAATTACGAGGCGATCCGCATTTCGCTCGCGTCGCCGGACAAGATCCGCTCGTGGTCGCATGGTGAGGTCACCAAGCCCGAGACGATCAACTACCGAACGTTCAAACCGGAGCGCGACGGACTTTTCTGTGCACGCATTTTCGGGCCGGTCTCAGATTGGGAATGTCTCTGCGGTAAGTACAAGCGGATGAAGCACCGCGGCGTCATCTGCGATAAGTGCGGTGTCGAGGTCACGCAGTCAAAGGTCCGCCGCGAGCGGCTCGGCCACATCGAGCTCGCCAGCCCATGTTCGCACGTCTGGTTCTTTAAGGGCCTGCCGTCGCGTATCGGCCATCTGCTCGACATCACGCTCCGCGATCTCGAAAAGATCCTCTACTTTGAGACGTACATCGTCGTCGATCCGGGCGACGTGCCTGATCTCAAGGAAAAGGACCTGCTCAATGACGAGCGCTATCGCGAGCTGACACGCGATTATCCTAATCAGTTCGTCGCCAAGATGGGCGCCGAGGCGATCAAGGAACTCCTGATGAAGATCGAGATCGACGAGCTCGTCGATGACCTTCGCGTCCGCATGCGTGAGGAAACATCGCAGCAGAAAAAGCTTAAGTTTTCCAAGCGTCTCAAGGTCTCAAACTCGTTCGCGCGTTCAGGCAACAAGCCCGAATGGATGATCCTCGACGTGATCCCGGTCATCCCGCCCGAGCTTCGCCCGCTGGTGCCGCTCGACGGCGGACGTTTCGCCACGTCTGACCTCAACGATCTCTATCGCCGCGTCATCAACCGCAACAACCGCTTGAAAAAGCTGATGGAGCTGCGTGCACCCGAGGTCATCGTCCGCAACGAAAAACGCATGCTGCAAGAGGCGGTCGACGCCCTGTTCGACAATGGCCGCCGCGGCCGCGTGCTTCGCGGAGCGAACAATCGCCCGCTCAAATCGCTTTCGGGCACATTGAAGGGCAAGCAGGGCCGTTTCCGTCAGAACCTTCTCGGAAAACGCGTCGACTACTCAGGCCGTTCGGTGATCGTCGTCGGTCCGGAGCTCAAGCTCCACCAGTGCGGCCTGCCGAAAAAGATGGCTCTTGAGCTCTTCAAGCCGTTCATCTACAACAAGCTGGAAAAGGACGCACACGCGGCCACCATCAAGCAGGCACGCGAGATGGTCGAACGCCAGGAACCCATCGTCTGGGACATCCTTGAGGACGTCATCCGCGAGCATCCTGTTCTTTTGAACCGTGCTCCGACGCTTCACCGTCTCGGCATCCAGGCCTTCGAGCCCGTGCTTGTCGAGGGTAAGGCGATCAAGATCCATCCGCTCGTCTGTACGGCGTTCAACGCCGACTTTGACGGCGACCAGATGGCGGTTCACATTCCGCTTTCGGCCGAGGCGCAGATCGAGGCCAGCGTGCTGATGCTCGCTTCTAACAACCTGCTTTCGCCGGCCAGCGGCCAGCCGATCACCGTTCCTTCGCAGGACATCGTTCTCGGCTGCTACTATCTGACGCTCGGCCGCGACGAGATGAAGGGCGAGGGCAAGGCCTTTAACTCCATCGACGACGTGCTGCTTGCTCTCGACGCCGAAGCGATAGAGACGCAGTCAAAGATCCGCCTTCGCTGGAAGGGCGATCTTATCGATCTGACGCTCGAGCACAATACACAGGACGTGATGCGTGCGACGGTGCGTGAAAACGTCGATCAGGTCATCGATACCACGGTCGGCCGCGTCATCCTGAACGAACGGCTCACCCGCGACGGCCTGCCGTTCGTCAACGGAACGCTTAAAAAGAAAGGCCTCCAGTCGCTTGTCAGCTACTCTCACTTCAAGCTCGGCCACGACCAGACCGTTTCGCTTCTCGACGATCTGAAAGCGATGGGCTTCCTGTACGCGACCAGGTCCGGTATGTCGATCGGCATCGACGACATGGTCACGCCGGCCAGCAAGAAGGGCATCATCGAAGACGCCCGTAAAGAGGTCGACAAGCTGCAGAAGCAGTATGAAGACGCGACCATGACAAACATGGAACGCGAGAATAAGGTAACGGCCATCTGGTCAGAGGTCACCGACCGCGTCGCCAAGGAAATGTTCAAGGCCATGCACACCCGCGAAGCGGAACGCAAGGAACTGAACCCCATCCTCGTCATGGCCGATTCCGGTGCCCGAGGTTCCGAGGCTCAGATCCGTCAGCTCGCCGGTATGCGAGGCCTGATGGCAAAGCCCTCGGGCGAGATCATCGAAACGCCCATCGTCGCAAACTTCCGTGAGGGGCTTAACGTTCTGCAGTACTTTATCTCGACCCACGGCGCGCGTAAGGGTCTTGCCGATACGGCCCTGAAAACGGCCGACTCAGGCTACCTGACACGCCGTCTCGTCGACGTCGCTCAGGACGTGATCGTATCTGAAGAAGATTGCGGCACGCTCCGCGGTGTCTGGGCCGAGGCCATCATCCGAAACGGTGAAGAGGTGGAAAGCCTCCGCGACCGCATCGTCGGCTGCACCTCGCTTGACGACATCGTTGACCCCGTCGACGGCAATACGATCGTCGAGGCCAACGTCGAGATCGATGAGGAACTGGCAGCCGCCGTTCAGCTTTCCGGACTGCAAAAGATCCGCATCCGCTCCGCACTGACCTGCGAGAGCCGCCGCGGAATTTGCGTTAAGTGTTACGGCCGCAACCTCGCTACCGGAAATACGGTCGAGATCGGCGAGGCTGTCGGCGTCATCGCCGCACAGTCGATCGGCGAACCCGGCACGCAGCTTACGATGCGTACGTTCCACGTCGGCGGTACCGCTCGGCTCGAGCAAGAGACCAAGCACACTGCCGCCATGGACGGAACCGTCAAGTTCATTGGCGACTGGAGCGTGATCAAGAACCGTAAGGGTGAAATGATCTCGATGAAACGTCAGCCTTCAGAGCTCGGCCTGATGGATGAACGCGGACGCGAGGTCGCTCGTTACAAGATCGTCTACGGCGCTCAGCTGCACGTCAAGGATGGCCAAAAGGTCAAAGAGGACGACATGCTGGTGACCTGGGATCCGTTCACGTTCGCGATCCTTACCGAGGTCGCCGGAACCGTCAAGTTCCAGGACCTTAAGGAAGGCAAGACGGTCGAGCAGGAGATCGATAAGATCACCGGCCAGATCCGCCTCGTCGTTAAGGATTCCGACGAAAAGAACCAGCCCCGGCTTGAGATCAAGAGCGGCAACAACAAAACGCTCAAGACCTATCAGATGCCGCTCAGGGCCAACCTGCAGGTCGTTGACGGCCAGGAGGTCGAGGCCGGCGACGTCATCGCCAAGATCCCGCGTGAGACCACCAAGACCAAGGACATCGTCGGCGGTCTGCCGCGTGTCGTCGAGCTTTTTGAGGCTCGCCGTCCCGGCGAAACGGCCATCATGTCCGAGATCGATGGTAAGGTCACGCTCGGTGCTATCTCAAAGGGTAAGCGTAAGCTGATTATCACCGGCGAGGACGGTGCCGAACGCGAATACGACATCCCGCGTGGTACGCACATCAACGTGCAGGAAGACGACCACGTAAAGGCCGGCGAACCGCTAATGGACGGGCCGCTGAACCCGCACGATATCTTGCGTGTTCTCGGAACCGAAGCACTGCAAAACTATCTTGTCAGCGAGATCCAGGAGGTCTATCGCCTGCAGGGTGTGAATATCAACGATAAGCACATCGAGGTGATCGTCCGCCAGATGCTCCGCTGGGTCAAGATCAAAGAGGTCGGCGATACGGAATTCCTTATGGAAGAACAGGTCGACCGGTTCCGCTACGAGGACGAGAACCGCCGCGTTCGCGAAGAAGGCGGCAAGCCCTCTGTCGGCGATCCGCTGCTGCTCGGCATCACGAAGGCGTCGCTTTCGACCGATTCGTTCATCTCGGCGGCCAGCTTCCAGGAAACGACCCGCGTGCTCACCGAGGCCGCCATCTCAGGCCGCGTCGATTACCTTCGCGGGCTGAAGGAAAACGTCATCATGGGACGTCTGATCCCTGCCGGAACCGGTATGAAATACTACCGCAACGTCAAGGTCGCCCATGACCCGACCGAGAATCAAAAGACCGTCGATGAATTCGACGAGCTGGCGAATATCCGCGGCGGCCTGGACATCCCGAATTTCGGCGGTGTTCCCGGGGTCGAGGACGCTGACCTGATCGGTGTCGAAGAAGAAGTGGCCGAGGACGAAACCCTCGACCTCGAAGGAACCGAAGAGTTCGACATCGACGAAGCGATGAAGATCGATATCGACGACGACGAACTTTAATTACCGGTAAACGATAAACGGAAAATGGTGATTGATCGAAAGATCAGTCACCGTTTTTTAGTGGTGAACGGTGAACTCGTAGTGGTGAGTGAATGATGAATGGTGAATGGTGAATGATGAATGATGAATGATGAATGATGAATGATGAATGGTAGACGATGATTCTATTCGGAACTCGTCACCCGTCACTCGTCACTCATCACCCGTCACTCGCCACTTATCATCTATCACTTCTCACCTATCAATTACCTTTCGCTTTCGCTCGCAGGTTCGCGATCACCTTTTTCGTCTTTTCCTGTTCGGTGCCTTTTTGGCCGGCGGCTTTCATGTAAGATTCCAGCTCGTCGGCGGCCTGGTCGTATTTCTTAAGGTCGTCTGAGTAAAGCTGTGCGAGCTCGCGGTGGATCGCGGGGATGTTTGAGGCTGCGAGCTTTTTCGCCTTGACCAAAGACTTTTCAGCTGCGGCGGTCTCGCCGATCGTTCGCTGTGCTTTGCCCAGGGCGAAGTGCACCTGTGCGGCGTTCGGTGCGAGTTCAGCGGCACGTGTCAGCGACGCGACGGCTGCCTTGTGATATTCCTTCCCAAGCTCGATCAGTGACGCTCCCAAATAGTAATACGACGTCGGGCTCTTGGTGTTGATCTCCGCAGACTTCAGCAGGAACGGCACGGCCTCTTCGAAACGGCCCTGAGCAAACAGCTCTTTGCCCATGCGGTTCAGTGCCATGTAATAGTCCGGTTTCAGCTCGATCGCCTTGTTCAGGCCGGCAAAACCGTCCGCACGGCGCTTTGTCCCCAGATCTTTGACCGCACCTTCATATGCCTTCTTCGCTTCGGCGGGAATGTCCTGCGCAAAGACGACGCTAAGCTCGGCATCCATCAGCCCGCCGCGTTTCGGCTGCAGGTAAAAATCGACGTTGTTGTACGAGCTGCCGCCTTCGCCGGCCTGTGCCGAGACCGACGCTACATCGACGTCCTGCGACTGGTCCTCGAAATCATAACGAAAGGCGAAAACCTTTACGGTATAACGTTTCTGCGTCCCGACCTGGAACTCAAAACGGCCTCCGCCGCCGGTCTTGGACCTTTGTATCATGCGGCCGAGGTCGTCCATCAGCTCTACGTCGATGTCGGGCAGCGGATTGCGGTTAGAATCAAAGACACCGCCCGCGATGATGTGCACGACCGGAGCCGGAGCCGACCCGGCAGCGATACCGCCGAGCAAAACGAACGATACTACGAGGACGCTCAGCATCCTGACTATTCCGACTCTCATAACTTCCTCCAAAAGAGACACTGTATTTGATATGGGTTTGGAACGGGTATTATATCACTGTTACACTTCGCCGGAAACGTTTTTTGCGAATATACAATGAGCACTCCCGAAAGGTTTTACCGCGATTCGGTCCACAACATCATCAGGCTAAAGACGGATTCGCCCGAGGGCGAGCTGATCGCCGGCCTGATAGATTCGCGTGAGTTTCAGCGGCTGCGGCGGATACGACAGCTCGGTCTCGCGCATTTTGCCTATCAGGGAGCCGAGCACACACGGTTTACCCACAGCTTGGGAGCATTTCATCTCGCGACGCGGATACTGTACAAGCTGGCGAATTCGCACCGCATCGAGGCCGAGGACGCTCTCGCTGTCCGGGTCGCCGCACTGCTTCACGACATCGGCCACGGAGCCTTTTCACACGTCATCGAGCCGATCCTAAACTTTCACCACGAAGACTTTACGGTCGAGGCCGTGCTGAGCGACGAGACCGAAGCGGGCAGGCTGCTTCGCGGTTTTGATGCGGGCCTACCCGAACGCGTCGCGGCGATCATCCGCGGCACGTTCGAGCCGACCGCGCTCGCGCAGCTCGTCTCGTCGCAGCTCGACGTCGACCGCATGGACTACCTGCTCCGTGATTCGCTGATGACCGGTGCGAAGTACGGCGTTTACGACATCGAATGGATCATCAAATCGATCGAGATCAACCGCGAGGGCGACCATCTTTACGTCTCGGCACCGGGAATTTCCGCCGTCGAGGACTATCTGCAGGCACGCTACTATATGTTTCGGCAGGTCTATTTTCACCGCACGCTGCGTTCTGCCGAGGCGATCTTGCGGGCGTTGATACGGCGTGCGTTGGAGCTGTTTGCGTCGGGCGGCGATGTCTGGTTCGCAAGCGGAACGGCGTTTGAGAACGTTCTGCGGGGCAAGCGTTTGACCTTGAGCGAGCATCTTTCGATCGATGACACCGACGTGCTCTTTCACATCAAGCAGTGGCAGTATTCTACTGATCCTATACTGGGCGATCTCGCCTCGCGATTCCTGCACCGCCGGCTGTTCAAAGGCTTCGACCTCGATATGCCCGAGGCCGAACGCGAGACATTTATGGTCGCCGCGAAAACGCTGGTCGAAGAAGCGGGCCTCGATCCTGATTACTACTTGATCGAAGACACGGCCGGTGACGTCGCACACAATTTTTACGTCCGCGACCCGAAAAAAGCGAAGGACCTGATCTACGTCGAGGCAGGTTTTTCGCGGCCCGAGATACGCGAGATCTCAGAGGTCAGCTCGGCCGTCCGCGGCCTGCTCGAAGGTTACCGCATCCATCGCGTCTATTTCCCGGCTGAGCTGAAAGACAAGATCCAGGTGCTTTATCGCAATTAAGGTTCTCATCATCATTGGAATGCTGGCGGCTGCGGGTTACGCGCAGCGGCTCGCTATAGTCGTGCCTGACGGCGATCAGCAGATCACGGCCGAATACGCCGACAACCTCCGCCGCGAGCTCGCGAAAATGCACGGTGTTGACGACATGGATATGACGCGTGCCGCGATCAAAGGTGCGGAGCCCGATGCGATCTTTAACATGACGGTCAGCGATGCGAAAGACCTCGGCTCACGCATCGGCACGCCGTATTATCTGCTGATCAAGGGCGGCGAGATGCGGCGTTCGTCGTCGGAAAAGCCGGAATACTACGAGGCATTCGCAGCGGTCTGGGTCATAAGCTCCGCTGGCGGGCACCTTGTGAAATGGGAGCTGTATTCCTTCGACGCCGACTCGCCTGCAAAGGCCCACGAGCTTTTGATGAGCTCTGTCGCTAAGTCCGCCGCCGCACTCTCCGACGCCATCGCCGCTGACATCGCGGATGGCCCGCGTTCGCGTCAAATGCCGCATTTTCAGCCCGTGCCCGATATCGACGACCCGAAATATCCGGGCCTCAGGCCGCCGATGCCGTACCGCCGAGTGAGCCCCGCATACACTACTGCCGCCTATCTTTACGAGATAAAAGCGACGGTCGAGCTCGAGGCCGACGTCGATGCCGAGGGCAATCTTCTCCGCGCGCAGATCGTCCGCTGGGCGGGCTACGGGCTCGACGAATCCGTCACCGCGACCGTCAGGAAGATGAACTGGCGGCCCGCGACGATGGGCAAGACCGCTTTGCCGATGCGTGTTTTGCTGCGTTACAATTTCGTCAAAGTCGAGAAAAATGACGAAAATTAGATCGATCCTGCGGTTCCTCGCACTGCTTTTTGCGACCTTTGGCATCTACGGCCTGTGGTTCGTGATGCGGTTCTTCATCCCGAACAAGATCTACTGGCGGCAGTACGTTTTCGGGCTGTGGTCGCGGGCGTTCGTGCGGATCGCTGGCACAAAGATCGAGATCATCGGCACGCCGCCGAAGCCGCCATTCTTCCTCGTTTCGAATCACGTCAGCTATTTTGATATCCCTGTGATCCGTGCCGCCGTGCCCGGTGTCTTCGTCGCGAAGAAGGAGATCAGCGGCTGGTTCGCGATCGGGCAGATGGTCCGCGACATGGGCGCGATCTACGTCGATCGCCAGAACAAACGCGACATCCCGCGTGCCGGCCAACAGGTCATCGACCGGCTCAGCGGCGGCGAAGGCGTCATCGTTTTTCCCGAGGGCACCAGCACCAAAGGCGAAGAGGTGCTGCCATTTAGCTCGTCGTTTCTCGCCTTCGCCGCAAAGACCGACACGCCCGTCTCGTACGTTTCGCTCACCTACCGCACGCCCGAGGGCGAACCGCCGCCGAGCGCGATCGTCTGCTGGTGGGACGACACCGCATTCCTGCCGCACATGCTCAGGATGTTCTCCGTCAGCGGAATGACCGCCGTCCTAAACTTCGGCGACGAACCCATAATCGAACCCGACCGCAAAAACCTAGCCGCCACGCTCCATCAAAAAGTGACCGAGAAATTTATCCCGATGATGTGATGACAAGTGATAAGTGATAAGTGATAAGTGATAAGTGATAAGCGATGAGTGATAAGTGATAAGTGATAGCTCATCGATCACTCGCCACTCGCCACTAACTTCCCATTCACCGTTCTCATCTCTCATCTCTCATCTCTCATCTGTCATTTCTCATTTCTCATCTATCACTTGTCACTGACAACTCGTCACTCCTCACTGTCACTCGTCCCTTAACCCTTACCACCTTGCTCGTTTTCGTTTAGAATCAACGGTATCCGAATAGAATTCATCAGGGGAGAAATAGATGCGTATTCAATTGTTTCGATCATGGGCGGCGGCGTTCGTTTTGCTTTCGCTGTCGGTCACGGGAATGGGGCAGGCAAAGGCCTTTGACAAGGCTCGCATGGATCCGTCTGTCTCGCCGTGCACGGATTTTTTCCAGCACGTCAACGGCAACTGGCTAAAGACGACCGAGATACCGCCGACGGAATCGCGTTGGGGCACCTTCAACATTTTGGCTGAAGGCAATAACGAGATACTTCGCGACGTGCTCGAGACAGCGTCACGGTCAAAGAACAAACCCGGCAGCGACCAGCAGCTGATCGGCGATTTCTACGCGACCTGTATGGACGATGCCGCGATCGAAAAGGCGGGCACCGCGCCGCTCAAGCCGCACTTTGACGCGATCGCTAAGATCGGCTCGGCACGCGACGTCGCAAGCGTCATCGGCCGTCTGCACAATTCCGGCATTCCGGCGGTCTTCAGCTTTGGCGTCGGTGCCGATCTGAAAGATTCGAACGCCGTTTTGATCAACGCGAACCAGGGCGGCCTTTCGCTGCCGAACCGCGACTACTACACCAACACCGATGCGAAATCCGTCGAAACGCGTGCCAAGTTTGTCGAATACATGACGCGTATGTTCACGCTGCTCGGCGACAACGCGGAAGCCGCGGCAAAGAATGCAGCGACCGTGATGGCGATGCAGACCAAGCTCGCTGAGGCCGCGCTCACGCCCGTCGAGCTCCGCAATCCCGACAATCGCTACAACAAAGTTTCGTTCGACGCGGCAAAGGCGCTCGCACCGCAGATGGACTGGAACGCTTATATGTCCGCACGCGGCGTCCGTGCCGAGGGCGACATCAATATCGCTCCGCCGAAATTCTTCGGCACGGTCAGCACGCTGATCAGCGAAACGCCGGTCGACGATTGGAAGACGTACCTTCGCTGGATGACGGTCAATTCGGCCGCGCCGTATCTGCCGAAGGCCTACGCCGATGCCAACTTCGATTTCTTTGGCCGCTACCTTGCCGGACAGAAAGAGCGTCAGCCGCGTTGGCGTACGTGCGTCACCAGCACGACCGCAAATCTCGGCGAGGCGCTCGGTATGGAATACGCCCGCCGGCAGTTCAAGCCCGAGGCAAAGGCTCGGATGAACGAGCTGATCGACAACCTGATGGCCGCAATGAAAGACCGCATCAACGGCCTTGAGTGGATGAGCGACGCGACCAAGAAAGAGGCTCAGAGCAAGCTTTCGACCTTTAAGCGAAAGATCGGCTATCCTGACGAGCTTCGCGGCTATGCGGGCCTCAAGGTCGACCGTAAGTCGTACGCGGGCAACATCTTGCGTTCAAACGAATTCCAGGTCAAGCGTAACTGGGAAGACCTCGGCAAACCCCGCGACAAGACGCGCTGGAACTCGCCGCCGTCGATCGTCAACGCTTTTTACTCGAGCGTCAATAACGACATCACGTTCCCGGCCGGCATTCTGCAGCCGCCGTTCTTTAACTTCGCTGCCGACGACGCGATCAACTACGGTGCGATCGGCGGCGTCATCGGACACGAGATCTCGCACGGTTTTGACGATCAGGGCAGCCGCTTTGACGCCGACGGAAACCTCAAGATGTGGTGGACGACCGAGGACCGCAAGAGCTTTGAGGAGCGCGCCGCCTGCGTCGTAAAACAGTGGGACGAGTACGAGGTGCAGCCCGGCCTGTTCATGGTCGGCAAGCTCGCTCTCGGTGAGAACATCGGCGATTTCGCAGGGCTGACCGTCGCCTATGATGCGTTCATGCGGTCGCTCAAGGACAAACCGCGTCCGGCCGACATCGACGGATTCACCGCTGAACAGCGGTTCTTCCTCGGTTGGGGCCAGGTCTGGGCCGCCAAATACACCAAAGAAGCCGAGATCGCACAGGTCAAGAACGGCCCGCACTCGCTGCCCAAATGGCGCGTAAACGGCCCGCTCTCAAACATGCCGCAGTTCGCCGCCGCCTTCGGCTGTAAAGAAGGCGAACCGATGGTACGAAAAGAGCGCTGCTCGATCTGGTGAGATTTCGAGATTAACGAGTGATGAGTGACAAGTGAGAGGTGCGAGTGGCAAAGCGCGAGCTTTACCATTTACCATCTCTCATTTGTCACTTATCATCCTTAGTAAGCAGAGCAGTGAAACCATCACGGCTCGTCACTCGTCACTTATCACTCGACACTTAACGAACAGATGAAACTCCTTCTCTTCACCGCCGCACTTCTATTCACATTTTCGTCAGCCATCGCACAGCCGCCGCCGGCCGCACCTTCGGGCGGAGCTCGCGTGCTGACTTCGCAGCCGTCTGTGGCCGGGCTTAAGCCTGAGGACCACTTCAGCTCGCTCGAGGGCCGCTTCACGATCGCATTGCCTAAGCAGATCAGCGGATTCGCCGGCCTTACGAAAGAGGACATCGGCTACGACGGCTCCGGCCGGCAATTCACGTGGCGGCTGAAAGAAGGCATGGCGATCGTCCGCTATACTCACTACCTTGACAGGTCTCTCGGCCTCGAAACCGAAACCGATATCACCAAGTTTCAGAACGGATTCCGCGACGGATTTCTTTCGGCTTCCTCCTCGATGGTTCTCAGATCTGAGAAACGCGGTAAGCTGGGCTCGCATGACGAACTGACTCTCTTAGTAACGCGGGCTGATGGATCTGAGGTGCACATCCGTTCGATTGTCGCCGGCCGCTCGCATTACGGCATCATCTATATCCCAAACTCTGCCGCCGGCGAGACGCTGCTGCGATCGGCCGTCAGTACTTTCAAGGTCCTGTCGCAGGAATCCGTCAACCTTGAGCTGCAGAAACGCATCGAAGCCGCGACGCCCAAGCCGCTTCCGCAAACGCCCGCGATTGCCCGCGAGACGACCGACGCCCAAGACGAAGGGTTCAAGGGCAAGGTTCACCAGGTGGTAGTTACATCACAGAATGCAGATGAACCGGCCCCGAAACCATCATCGATCACCGATTTCGACGAACGTGGGAACTTTGTAAAGCGGTTTTTATATAACGGCGGAAAGCCTTTTCAGATAACGCAGTACGGGTTCATCGATGGAAAACGTGTGTCGGACTCAGGGTTGATCACGTATGAATCTGATCCACCACCAATGGCATCCATCGGTTCCTCGGAAGGCGAAGCGAGGCGCGACGATCGCTATCAGTATTCCTACACATACAAATATGCAGACGGAAAACTGATCGAACGCCAGCTATTCCTCAACACTGGCAAGCCGGGTAACCGCTCAGTATATGAGACCAGGGGCAATACCCGCGAACGCCGCGTGTATACCGAGGACGGCAAGCTGAATCAACGTTACCTCGACGTGATGAACGATCAGGGGCTTGACGTCGAACAAACCAACTTCGATCTGACCGATAAAAAGTACTACGGCGATCGCAAATATCGTATGACGTACGACGAGTTCGACAAGCAAGGTAACTGGACAAAACGGACGACGTTAAAGGCCGTAGTGAAAGACGGCAAAGAAATCTTCGAACCGGCGTGGACCACCTTCCGCAAGATCACATACTTTCAGAGCTGATAGGCGATAAGCGATAAATGATAAGTGATAAGTTAGAAATGAGTGGTGAGGGTTGAATGGTAAATGGTGGTGAACGGTGAGTGAGATCATTCGTCGTTCGTCATTTTACGAGGATTTAGTTATGAGGGTGAGTTTCCACAGGCTCATGTCCCTGAGTTGTCTTCTTTCGACTCTATTCCTAATCTCTTTGACGACGCACGCACAAAAGCCAGTAAAGTGCGATGTTAAAGGAATAGAAAAGCCTAAGTTAAAGATAGTCTCAGCGTATAGTACTGAAATTATTGGTGTCGAAGTCGCGATCGAGCCAAAGTTTCAGACCGATGAGAATCTCGTCTTAATGGCGCGATACATGAAACAAAGATATTGCGAGAAGAAATCGATCATTGTTCTCGTCTTTGATAATGCAAAAGACGCCCAAGAATTTTCTGTCTATAGTGTTGACAAGGTATCTGATTCGAATCGAGCAATTTACTCGCTTAACATCGATGAAGCCACAGAAAAGCTTGTGAGAATTAAATTAGTCGATGGTGTCGTCACTGAAGAGTCTATCCCTCTCTAGCTAACAACGTGCCCAACGATCGTTGAAACTTCTCATCTATTTTTTCTCATTTATCACTTGGTATCTCACTTTCCACTAACCCACTGAGATCGCAATATCCACGACAAGTACTACCTGCGAGCGGACGTCTAGTGAACCGGCGGTTACGGGGGTCGTTGGTCTGTAAGGCGAGGCTTCCGCGGTATTGGCAAACGATTTGTTTTCGTAGCTCGCCTGTACGTGCGCGGGGTCTACGCCGCCCTCGGTTGATTGCACAACCCGCACGATGCGACCGTTTAACGAGGCCGCTATCGCGTCTGCCTTTACCATCGCTTTCTTGGTAGCCAGTGCTAGGGCTTCGCCCTGAGCAGAGCTTTCCTGTCCGACCACGAACTGAATACCCTCGACGCTGTTCGCTCCGGCGCTCGTCGCCGCATCTACTATATTTCCTACTTTGTCAGTCTTGTTCACCGAAACGGTCACGGTGTTCTTTACCTCATACCCGCGGATCTTAGCGGGCGAAGAGTCATAGTTATATTGCGGCTGCAGGCTGTAATCGCTTGTCTTAACCTCGATCGCCGCGTCACCCGAAAGCGCCGCGACCGCGCTGCTTACGGCCTCACTCTTTCGTGCATTCTCCTGCTGTGCTGCGACCGCCTGCGAGCTCTGCGTTACGACCGAAAAGGTTATCACCGCCGTGTCAGGGGCGATCTTCGCTGTCGAATCACCCATTACCGTGACGCGGGTAAGCCGGTTTTCGACCGGCCGATACACATACAGTGCAGCCGCCATCACAACCAGGAACATCCCGAGACCGACCCATTTGTACAGTTCAGTTTTCATCATCATTTCACTCCTCAAAGAACCTATTCGGATTAGAACGATAGTGGAAACCGGAACTTGCAGCCAATATTCAGACAACCGTGCAAATCGAGCAAATCATGCAGATCGTGCAGAACGCGCGTATCGCGCAGTTTGCCGTTTTGATCTTGGGCGGCATCGATTAATTTCGATGCTGTATGAAAGAGGAAGTAATTGAAAAGGCGAGGGCATTGTTTGTTGCGGGGCTCACGCATCGGCAGATCGAGTCGGAGGTCCGTGCGGCGGGGCATACGTTTTCGCGTCGCTGCCTGTACGATCGCATCGATCGCGGCGTCCGTCGTCCGGGCCTGATCGAGCGTTTCGGGTGGAAGCTTGAGCCGAACGCGGACGGCCGCCAAAAAAGATCGGGCAAACGAAACGCCCGCCGCGGACGCACCGCACGCGAAACATCAAACGCTTTTGCAAACTCAGATCTCCGCACACATTCCAAACGCCGCCGCGCACGCTCCGATCGTCCAAAACAAAAACGCGAGCGGGCGGCCGCACCCCAACAAATACCGAACCCCGAACCC
Source organism: Acidobacteriota bacterium (assembly GCA_023389035.1). Taxonomy (GTDB): domain Bacteria; phylum Acidobacteriota; class Blastocatellia; order Pyrinomonadales; family Pyrinomonadaceae; genus OLB17. The sequence goes on along the minus strand of JAEWFC010000004.1, from coordinate 177,635 downwards.
GCCGCTCAGACCGGCGACTGGCTGCCGAAGAACGCCGACGATTTCCAGCGCTGGCTGCAGGCCGCGGCACCGGGAATGCAGTGGGACCTCGCACATCAGCAGGAGATCTTTCGCCAGCTGCAGCGTGTGAGCGACGGCACGCTCAAGCGGCTGATGATCTTTATGCCGCCGCGTCACGGCAAATCTGAGCTGGTGACGATCCGCTACTCTGCGTGGCAGCTGCTTCGCAACCCTCGCAAACGCGTCGTCATCGGCAGCTACAATCAGCATCTCGCAAACAAATTCTCACGCGCGGTCCGACAGGTGCTTGCCGAGGCCGAGGACAAGATGACGCCCGAGGAACGCGGGCAGATCGGCGAAGGCGGAACTCCGGCCGCACACGTCTATCCAAAACCACGCACGCCCGCAAGCGAGGCCGGCATCAGACGTTCGCCCGAGACCGTCCAGTGCCGCGACACCACGCTCGCGGTGAACACTAACCGCCGAATGTTTCCCGCCTCGCGAAACATCAACACCATGAGCGAATGGGAGACCGCGCTCGGCGGCGGTGCCAAGGCCGTCGGCGTCGGAGCTGGCATCACCGGCTATGGTGCCGACCTGATGGTCATCGACGACCCCGTCAAAAGCCGTGCACAGGCCGAAAGCCAGACATATCGCGACAAGACCTACGACTGGTTTCGCAACGACATCTGCACGCGGCTCGAACCGAACGCCGCGATGATCCTCATCCAGACTCGCTGGCACGAAGACGACCTCGCCGGCCGCATTCTCAACGATATGAAGAACGGCGGCGAACAATGGGAGGTCGTCAGCCTGCCCGCGATAAAAGAAGAATTCCCCGGATCAAGCGAAGACGCTTTGCAGGATGAAGATCCGCAGAATGACCCTCCGCAAGACGAGACGTCCTCGAACTCCGCGGATTCCGCATCCGTCACCGCGATCCAACAAAACCGAAAGAGAACCAAAGCAATGACCAACTACGAGAAAATGCTCCTCGCAAAAGCGACGGAGACGATACAGAGCTCACCGATCGCAGATATGAGATCTGAGATCCCGAGCAACGAAATCGCTGAATCATCACCCGCCTCAGATCTCAGACCTGATATTTCAGATACCGAAGATGAAGAACAGCTGAGCGAATCAAACGAAGCCCGGAACCCAAATACCGAAGTCCAAATCCCCAGAGACCCAACAAAGCAAGCCCTCTGGCCTGAACGCTATCCCGTTGCCGTGCTCGAGCAGCGAAAGGACGAGATCGGCTCTTACTGTTTCGCCGCACTCTATCAGCAGACGCCGTCACCGGCCGAGGGCGGCATCCTGAAACGCGAATGGTTCACGCGGATAGTCGATGCGGCACCCGCCGGGCTGCGTTGGTGCCGCGGCTACGACTTGGCCGTATCGACCAAGACGACCGCCGATTACACGGCCAGCTTTCGCGTCGCACGCGGGCCGGACGATACGTTCTACATCGCGGACGGATTCCGCAAGCGGATCGATTTTCCCGACCAGCGGCGTTTCGTGATGGAGCGAATGGCCGAGGAAGGCTCGACCCAGCACGGCATTGAGTCGGCCCTGCACGGCCAGGCACTGGTTCAGGACCTGCATCGCGATGTGAGCGGTGCGTACGCTCCGCTAAAGGCCGTCAGGGTCGATGTCGACAAGGTGACGCGTGCTCTGTCGTGGGCAAATCACGCCGAGGCAGGCCGCGTAGCACTGGTCCGCGGGCCGTGGATCGACGATTTTCTCGAGGAGGTCGCCGCCTTTCCGACCGGCCGTTACGATGACCAGATCGACGCCGTCTCGTTGGCGATCAGAATGCTCGCCCGCAAGCCGCAGGTGTACAGCTTCTAGGCTTGCGTGCGGCGCCGGATAGACGCAAAATGATGTCGAAACGCAGACCCTCACGAAATATGCAGATAAATATCGGCGATACATATTCACGCTCGCGACTGGTGACGGATGAGATGGTCCGTGCATTCGCAGACCTTTCCGGCGACCACAACGCGATCCATCTCGATGAAGATTTCGCCCGCTCGACACGCTTCGGCCGCCGCATCGCCCACGGAATGCTGACCGGTGCATTCATCTCGGCCGTGCTGGGCGAGGAATTCGCCGCCGAAAAGATAGTCTATCTTTCACAGACGATGCGGTTCACCGCACCCGTGTTCATCGGCGACACCGTGACCGTCACATCCCGCGTCACGCACATCCGCGAAGACAAGCCCATCGTCACGCTAGATACCACCGCCGCAAACCAGCACGGCGAAACCCTGGTAACCGGCGAATCGAAGGTGATGGTGCTGGAATGAGCAGATGGCGGAGTGGTCGTTTGCTAATGCAACGCTGTAAAGATATGCTTTTTGTTGCATTTCGATACGTGTTCGAAGAGGAAAAGAATGATCAATAAAGGCGTGGACGTAGCTCCCGCAGACGGAAAACTTGGGATATTGCTGGTCGGCCTCGGAGCCGTCAGCACGACACTCGTAGCAGGCGTTGAGGCCATCAAGCGCGGCATTTCGCAGCCGGTCGGCTCGCTAACGCAGATGGGCACGATCCGTCTCGGCAAACGCACGGACGGCCGCAGCCCGCGGATCAAGGACTTTGTCCCGATCGCCGAGCTCGACGATATCGTCTTTGGCGCGTGGGATATTTTCGACGAGAACGCGTTCGACGCCGCGATGAACGCCGGCGTGCTTGATAAAGACCTGCTCAATCAGGTCTCCGAACAGCTCGCCTCGCTAAAGCCAATGCCAGCCGTCTTCGAGCAAAACTACGTAAAGCGGCTGCACGGGACCAATGTCAAAGAAGGCAAGAACAAGATGGAGCTTGCCGAACAGCTGATCGACGACATCGCAAGATTCAAAAGCGAGAACGGCTGCGACCGCCTGGTGATGGTCTGGGCCGCATCGACCGAGATCTTCTTGGAGGAATCGGAAGTCCACCGCACGATCGAGGCATTCGAGAAAGGCCTGTACGATAGCGACCCTGCGATCGCACCTTCAATGATCTACGGCTACGCCGCGATCAAGGCGGGCGTGCCGTTTGCTAACGGTGCACCGAATCTTTCGGTCGATATCCCGGCACTGACCAAGCTCGCCGAAGACCTGAACGTCCCCATCTGCGGCAAGGATTTCAAGACCGGCCAGACGCTGATGAAGACCATTCTCGCACCCGGCCTGAAATCGCGAATGCTCGGGCTGGACGGTTGGTACTCGACCAACATTCTCGGCAATCGCGACGGCGAGGTGCTGGACGATCCGGAGAATTTCAAGACAAAAGAAGAGTCAAAGCTCTCGGTGCTCGAACATATCTTTCAGCCCGAGGTTTACCCCGAGCTTTACAAAGATTTTTCGCACGTCGTCCGCATCAACTATTATCCGCCGCGCGGCGACAATAAAGAGGGCTGGGACGCGATCGACATCTTCGGCTGGCTGGGCTACAAGATGCAGATCAAGATCGATTTCATGTGCCGCGATTCGATACTCGCCGCACCGCTCGCCCTAGATCTGGCGCTCTTTATGGACCTGGCACAGCGGGCCGGTATGCGCGGCATTCAGGAATGGCTGTCGTTCTATTTCAAGGCACCGCAGCACGCACCGGAACTGTATCCGGAACACGACATTTTCATTCAGCTGATGAAGCTGAAAAACACGCTCCGTCACATGCGCGGCGAAGAGCTGATAACGCACCTTGGGCTGGAATATTACGATTAAAGAATCGTCAATGAGGGCAATTTGTTCTTGAATAATTATCGATTGTGTGCAAATAATAACGGGGAAACGGCCCGCCGGCAGCGGCGGCACCCGGATCGCTCGAACCTAAATCCAGCCAACGCACAATATATTGAAATCATCTGTAGTTACGACGGATCAGCCCTCGGCACCCTGAGGCACCTCGGAAATCTGGGATCGAAAAAGGCTGCGGGAACCGTAGGGTTTCGGACGTCGGAACAAGGAGTAAATAGAACAAGATGAAAGACGAGACGGCCAAAAAGAAAGACAACCTGGGCAAAGGGGTCATGCTCGACCCGGACCGCAAAAGCCCTCGGGCGGCTGAATTTGAGGACAAGCTCAGTTCGCTGATCGTCGGGCAGGAACGCGCCGTCCGCCGCATGAGCGGGCTGTTCCAGATCTATCTCGCCGGCATGAACAATCCTGCACGGCCGATCGGAACGATGCTTTTCCTCGGGCCGACAGGTTCGGGTAAGACCCGCGTCGTCGAGGCCGCGTCTGAGGTGTTGTTCGATGATCCGCACTCGGTCGTGAAGATCGACTGTGCCGAGTTTCAGCATTCGCACGAGATCGCAAAACTTATCGGTTCGCCTCCGGGGTATCTCGGCCATCGCGAAACGTCACCGATGCTGACCCAGGAGAACCTGGATAAGGCACACACCGAAGAGACCAAGCTCACGTTCGTTCTCTTTGACGAGATCGAAAAAGCATCAGATTCGCTGTGGCAGCTGCTGCTGGGAATCTTGGACAAGGCGACGCTGACACTTGGTGACAACCGCCGCGTCGATTTTTCGCGTGCGATCGTCATCATGACCTCGAACCTCGGTGCCCGCGAGATGTCCGATATGATCTCAGGCGGCATCGGTTTCGCACCGGTCAAGCAGGGAACGCCGCGTGAAGACACCGAGATCGACACAAAGATCTACCGTACTGCCCTCGAGGCTGCGAAACGGAAATTCTCCCCGGAGTTCATGAACCGTATCGATAAGGTCGTGGTCTTCCGCAGCCTGAAAGAGCATCACCTGCGACGCATTCTCGACATCGAGCTTACATCCGTTCAGGACCGCATCACGGAATCGGCGGGCACGAAGTTCATCTTTGAATGTTCGGACGCTGCAAAAGAATACTTGCTTGGCGAAGGCATCGATCTCAAATACGGCGCTCGTCACCTTAAGCGGGCCATCGAGCGGTTCCTGGTCTATCCGCTGTCGAACCTGGTCGCTACACAGCAGATCGAAACGGGCGATTTCGTAATGGTCGATTTCGATGAATCGCAGGAAAAGCTGACGTTCACCAAGCATTCCGGCAAGATGATCGTTGCCGATAACGGCGGAGAAACTGAACGCGATGTGCCGGATGCGAAATCGGACGCCGTCGGAGCGCCGATCCCGCAGGCATCAGCTGCCCCACAGATGAGCAAGTCAAAAGGAGAAAGCGAAGAGGCTTAAGCGAGTAATTCGAATGGGAATTGGGGACGCGATCCCCAATTTCTTCAGCTGAAGATACAACGAATGTTACACGAAACAATACGACGTAACTACATTTGCAGCTCCGAAATAACGTCGGATAGTTCTTCTTCCGCGTATGCTTGGATCTCGTCACGGACCGAGCGGAAGGACGCAAGCCGCGTGGCGTCGTCGCCATGTGTAGCTGCGGGATCGGGAAAGGAATGGTGGATGAGTTTTGATCTGGCAGGGAAATATGGGCAGTTTTCGCGGGCGTTATCACAAACGGTGATCACGAGATCGATCTCCCGATCACGAAATTCATCAACCGATTTCGAGCGGTGCCCGGAAATATCGATGCCGATCTCGGCCATCGCCGCGATCGCCTCCGGCCGCACGATGCTGGGCTCGGTGCCCGCACTGAAGACGTCAAATCGATCGCCGAACATCGAGCGAAAGATGCCTTCCGCCATCTGTGATCGTGCGGAATTGCCTGTACACAGCACCAGCATGCTGGGCTTCGACTCATTCATAGGATCATCAAACGCTGACGGTCTCAGCGAACTTGTCACGCTGCCGCAGCGCCACACGGACCAGCAGGATAAGTACGGGCACTTCGATCAGCGGACCGATCACCGCAGCAAACGCGACTCCGGAATTAATGCCAAACACCGCGATCGCGACCGCAATACCGAGTTCGAAATTATTACCCGCGGCGGTGAACGCAAGCGAAGTGCTCTTTGGATAATCGGCACCGGCCTTCTTAGCGAGGTAAAAAGCCGAGAAGAACATGATCACAAAATAAAGCACCAGCGGTATAGCGATGCGGACGACGTCGAACGGTATCTCAACTATCAACTGCCCCTTGTAGCTGAACATCACCACGATGGTGAACAGCAGGGCGACAAGCGTGATCGGGCTGATCTTTGGAATGAAGACGTTGTCATACCACTCGAGCCCCTTAGACCTGTGCAAAAAGAACCGGGTTATCATTCCGGCAAAAAACGGAATACCAAGGTAGATAAGAACGCTCTCAGCGATCTGGGCAATGCTGATATTAACCTCAGCCCCAGTGACCCCAAAAAGCGGCGGCAGGATCGTTACGAATATATAGGCGTAGAGACTGTAAAACAGGACCTGAAAGATGCTGTTGAAAGCTACAAGCCCGGCGACGTATTCGTTATCACCCTTGGCGAGGTCGTTCCAGACGATCACCATCGCGATGCAGCGGGCGATTCCGATCATGATCAAGCCGATCATGTACTCGGGCTTGTCTGCGAGAAACGCGACCGCGAGGCCGAACATCAGCAAGGGGCCGATGATCCAATTCTGGACAAGCGAAAGTGCAAGGATCTTCACATTGCGAAAGACGGATGGCAGTTCCTCGTATTTAACTTTGGCGAGCGGCGGATACATCATCAGGATCAGGCCGATCGCGATGGGAATATTCGTCGAACCGACCTGAAACTGATTTATGAAGTCGGGTGCACCGGTAAAAAGATAGCCGATCGCTACGCCTGCACCCATCGCGACGAATATCCAAAGGGTCAGAAAGCGATCCAGGAAGGATAGACGCTTCTCAGAGGGGTTTTCAGACGAATTAGTCGCCATATGTTCCTAACATATACGCGTACGCAGATATCGGCAAGTGGAGAGGTGTCAATTATGCCTGAACCGTTCCAGTTATTGCGAACAGCACGCAGATCCGCTGCAACCGGCGTACCCGCAGACAGCTTTCACATTTATGCTTGCGACTCGCGGGTTCAGCACAGCCAAATGAAGTATTCCGACGAGAAAGCTGCCGGCCATTACCTTCATCGCGATCAGCTCGCCCATCGATCCGTATGTCCCGAGAAACAGCGGAGAATCAGTACTCCATGCCGCTGCCGGTTTCGACGCAAATATGAATGTGAAAGCTGCGACCTTAAGGATCGTCAGGATAACGTGCAGCGAGTATTCGCCGGTCGTAAGCCCGCCGATAGAAGCTCGACTGTCGTTCTCCGAAAACACGTCCATCACCTCGACGCCAAGAGCCGAAACAACTGCGATCACGCCTGCCCACACGGCGTAGCCGCCGAAATCCGCGTAAAAAAGCAGAAACGCAACCGGGACCATCATGAATGCGAACAGCATGTGGAGTTTATGTTCGTATCGCGATTCCGGACGGGTATGAAGCCGGTACTTCCAGATGTGGTAATAAAACAGGTCCACGGCCCCGAGTACCATGAAAAGGTTAAGAAATACGAATCCGAGTATGACGAGATGTTCCATTTTAATAAGTTCCTCCACTATCCTAACGCGTCATATATGTCTTGCCGTATATCATCGAGATCCTCAATTCCTACTGAAATTCGCAAAAGCCCATCCGACACGCCTGCTTTCACGCGTTCTTCTGCTGACAGTGTTGCGTGGGTCATTAATGCGACCGGCTGCACCAGAGTTTCAACGCCGCCAAGGGACGTTGCAAATGTGCAGACCTTGAGGCGGTTCACGAATGATTTTGCAGCTTCGGCAGTGCCGACATCGACGCCGAGCATTCCGCCGAACCCGCGCATCTGCCGTCGAGCGACATCGTGATTCTCATGGGACGTGAGGCCGGGATAATAGACATGCTTAACCCTCGGATGTTCGGACAATGCTTCGGCCAGGGCCACACCGTTGGCGTTGTGCCGCTCCATCCGAAGGGCGAGCGTCTTAATACCGCGGAGGACAAGCCACGCAACCTGCGGGGCGATGTTCCCACCGTAAAACTTTGCGGCGCCATGGCGGACCTTTTCGACCAGTTCCGAACAGCCGACGACGACGCCGGCTGTAAGGTCACTATGTCCGCCCAGATATTTCGTGGCGCTGTGGATCACAAGGTCCGCACCGAGTGCCAACGGCCTCTGATTGAACGGCGTGGCGAAAGTGTTGTCGACGACAGTAGATACACCGCGCGATTTCCCGATCGCCGCTACCTCGGCGATATCCGTGATCTTGACCAAAGGATTGGACGGGGATTCGATCCAGAGCATTTTTGTCTGAGGTGTGATCGCCTCTTCGTATGCCTCCGGCCGAGCAGCGTCAATATACGAGGTCTTTATGCCGAACTTCTCGCCAATATGGTTAAAGAAGTTGGTCGTCGTCGAGTACATCGATCTCGGTGCTACGATATGCCCTCCGGAGTCGAGCAGAGTGAACGTTGCGGCGGAAATCGCGGCCATCCCGGACGCGAGGGCCAAAGCCCCACCGCCACCCTCAAGTTCAGCCATTGCGGCTTCAAGCGCAGACTGGGTTGGGTTACCAAGCCGCCCGTAAAAGTATCCGGGCTTTTCGTCGTTATGAATGGCGACGCCTTCGTCAGCGTCTGTAAAGGCGAAGACCGAAGCCGGATAGATCGGGACAGACAGTGCCCCGAAATTCGCCTCGCGGTCTTCGCCGGCATGGACAGAAAGGGTAAAGAAAGAATGTTCGTCCATCGAACCTCCGATTTAGCAGCAAGTAGAATTGGTCGCTGCAATGGTAGACGCCTTCTGGGCCGGCGTGCAACAGACGGCGGTCGAAAGCTCAGCGTGCTCGACCTTCGTTCCGCAGTCGCAGGCTTCGCCGACAGGTTCGGTGTTTTCGAGAACGACGAACACTTCCCATTCGTTGCCATCAGGATCGCGGGCCCAGGTCTTGTCCTGCAGTGCGTAGCAGCAATCGACCTTCATCTCGTCGACGGTGAGAAGACCGGACTCGATCCAGCGTTCCCGCGTCTGCAGTACGTCATCGGTCGAGGCGGCCTGGATGCCGAGATGGGAAAGCGTTCCGCCCTCGGAGAACGGAACTTCGTTGAGAACGAAGTTCAGCGGAGGATTTTCGACGTCGAACTTTGCATAACCCATTAGCGGCTTCATGCTCTGTTCGGCGGCGTCGTTTTCGAAGATATTAACTGTAGATTCGCTCTGAATGTACTTTAGGGGTTCGATTCCGAAGAGCTTTTTGTAGAAATCGACACTTTGATCGATATTAGAAACGTTCAGTGATATATGTGGCTTAAGGAATGTGACTTTGTTTTCGCTCATAATATTTCGCTCCGTGTTGAAATCATATATGCTTAAACATATATGGTAAAACGAATATAACGAAACGATTTATAGCTGTCAATAACTATTTTGACATTTGTGCTAAAATTATTTCATGGACACAAACGCCTTGACATATATGGAAACGCTCTACATGGCTTTGGCCGATAAAACCAGGCTTAGGCTTCTAAACCTGGTGCGGAATAACGAGGTCTGTGTCTGTTTCTTCACCGAGGTTTTGGGCGACAGCCAGCCAAAGATCTCGCGGCATTTGGCTTACCTTCGAAATGCAGGGCTGGTAGAGGCACGCCGTGACGGCAAATGGATGCATTACAGCATTGTCTGGCCTGAAAATGCCGGAGCGAGGCGTGCATTGGAAGCTGCTCTCGATTGGATGGAAACTCTTGAGGTCTCTCGCGTAGATCTAAGTAATTACGAGATGGTATGCTGCACTCCGGAACTGCTCGTGCAGATCGCCCGCACACCTATCGATTTCATTGGTCAGGCACACTCGACAAATCAGGCCGCAGCCGAGGTAAAGGCCGAAGAGCCGGTGCGCCGATCAACGGCAGACACTCATAATGAGCTCGAAGAATTTTTATTGTGATCTTCTTCGGCCGGGTATGGACAGTGCCGGCAGCCGTTCCCGCAGCAATAGCCGCGTTCCAGGAGAAATTTCGCGGTCAGTACCATCAGACCGTTTTCGAAATAGTAATCGACGCCCTCGCGGAGGGACGGCCTCGCTAATGGCTCAGGCGGCCTTTTCATATAGCGCTAGAAACTCCTTATTTCCTTCGGAGCCGAGTATAGGGGATTCGATCAAGCCACCGAGCCTAAGGCCGATCGACGAGGCGAAATCATTCACCTCCCGAACAACCCGCTCATGTTTCTCGGGCTCACGAACGATGCCGCCTTTGCCCACTTCGCCGCGGCCGACCTCGAACTGGGGCTTGATAAGGACGATCATGCGACCGCTGTTTTTTAGCAGGCTTTTTGCTACTGCCAGCAGTTTGGTAACAGAAATGAACGAGACATCCATCACAAGTAGATCGAAAGCGACGTCGAAATCCGCCGGCTGCAACTCTCGGGCATTCACGCGTTCGCGCACTTCGACACGTTCATCGCTGCGTAATTTCCAATCGAGTTGGTTGGTTCCTACATCGAGGGCCACGACCTTTGCCGCTCCATGCTGCAGAAGACAATCTGTAAAGCCGCCCGTCGAGGAGCCTATGTCGATACATATGTATCCGGTCGGATCGATCGCGAACTCTTCTAAAGCCCTTTCCAGCTTTAATCCGCCGCGGCCAACGTATTTCGACGCCGGGCTATCACCCTTGATCCGGATGACGGCATCCTCTATAAAGGCCTCTGAGACTTTTTCCACGCGTCGTTCGTTAACCAGGACGACACCCGACATAACCAGGGCTTGTGCCTTTGCGCGCGAGACCGCGAGACCGCGATCGACGAGCAGGATGTCGATACGCTTCTTCATACAACGCAGGGATTTTGTGGCTGGAGGATCGACATTGTCTGAAAAGTGAAAGGCCGTCTTTGTGCTGTAAAGGCTAACCAATCTTTACAGATTATTGAGCCACTCGCTGCGATGATATTCTTATCTCGTTAAAATTTATCAGATGAGCCCGACGCAGAAAACCACCGCTTTCGCAAAGTACGCGATCTTCGCGTTGCTTTTCAATGTGCTGGTCATCCTTTGGGGAGTCTTTTTGCGGGCGTCCAAGTCTGGCGACGGATGTGGACAGTACTGGCTCACCTGTAATGGCGAGTTGATCCCATCGGCCCCGGAATTCAAGACCGTGATCGAATTCTCGCACCGAATTTCGACGGCGATCGACGGCCTGGTCATGTTGGTACTGCTTCTGTGGGCGATCCGGATATGGTATCGATCGCGGGATCGGCAGACCTTTCAAATACTGATAGCGACCATCGGTTCGTTCTTTTTTGTATTCACTGAAGCGGCGGTCGGGGCCGGCCTTGTATTGACCGGAAATACTGCTGAAGCGGTTACTCAGGAAAGGCCTTTCTGGGCCATCGGACATCTTGTGAATACGTTCATATTGCTAGCGTTCCTGACTCTGACGGTTTGGTTCGCGACGGGCGAACGACGATTTTCGATGCGGGGCCGTGCTTTGCCGCTTGCCCTGATCGCGGTGGGAGTGGCAGCGCTTCTACTTGTGGGAATGAGCGGATCGCTGGCAGCGCTTAGTAACATGCTTTTTCCGTCAGGGTCGATCGCCGAAGGTATATCGAAGGACTTTTCCGAATCCTCGAACGCCATTCTGCGACTGCGGCTGAGTCACCCGCTCCTATCGATCTTCACGGCGGTCTATCTAATATTCATTGCCGGTCACTTTCGGCGGAAGTTCGCTGAAAATGCGGCGGTGGTGAGATGGTCTAAATGGGTATCTTCTTTAGTGATGATCCAGGTCGCCTTCGGAGCCGCGACGCTACTCACACTTGGACCCATCGTGATGCAGCTGGGGCATCTGCTGCTCGCCGATGCAGTTTGGGTTGCCTTTATCTTGCTTGCGGCGAGCGTTCTCGACAACGATCACGGTCGGGTCAGTCTGCCTTAAGCCCCGCACGCCAAACCTCGCCCGCTTTGACCAGACCATCGAGCGAGCGCTGGAGCTCAACCCGTTTTGATTCGAGCTGTTCATCCCGGGCATCGGCTGGTACATAGATCGGCTCGCCGATGATGACGTTTGCTCGGGCAAACGGTTTCGGGATCTGCAGCCGGTCCCAACTCTTTACTGTCCAGTAGCGGTCGCACTCAATCACGAAGGGCATTAGCGGATTGCTGGTCTTCTTTGCGAGCACGACAGGCCCGGCTTTTGCTTCGTAGCGAGGGCCTTTCGGGCCATCGATCGTGAATGCCATCGCGTGTCCCTCTTTCATCAATCGGATCATTCCAACGAGAGCCTGAATGCCGCCGCGGGTTGATGATCCCTTAATAATGCCGAATCCAAGACGCTGGATACACCGAGCTGTGTACTCGCTGTCGAAGCTGGATGATGACAAGACAATGATCTTTCGGCCGCGGAAAAAGTAAGTACCTGCGATGATCCGATCGTGCCAGAACGAGTAGATGGGCAGCTTGTCGTTATCGACAATTGAAGTGAAATTTTCCCAGCCAGTGGTTTCGAAACGGAGCGTCGAACCGATGATCTTGACGGCTACATATCCAACGAATCCCGCCAATCGAATAATAAGCCGCTGTTTCAGTGTGAATCTGTCCAGCGGCCCGAACTCGAATGCTTTGTTAAATCGATCGGTCACGAATAGAAAATAAGTAACAACTTAGGGTATTATTTGCAACAAGCTCATATCTCATTTCGTAAGGCTCACTGGTAGTTCCTGCTCAAAATGCAAAGACGAATCTTGATAGTTGACGACCACGACGACCTCGCTACATCTCTCGAAGAGGTGTTCACCGAGACCGGTCATCTTATTAAGATCGTTGAGAACCGTGCCGACGCTCTAGCGATCGAGAATATTGAGTCGTTTGATATCGTGATCAGCGATCTCGATGTCGATTCAACACGGCCTGCACCCTCGCTGAACGGAGCCGCCCCGACATGTCTTCCGGACCCTATTGACGTTCAACCAAACGACCATATCAAGGCGTTTAAACTATGCGCTTCGAATTTCAGGCGAGACGAATTCGATGAGGAAGAGCTAAGAAGCTTTGTCGCGACGATCCTCGATTACAAGATCAGATTTGTCGATAAGGTCGACCTGGTGCAGGACCTGCACGAATACATCGAATTTGACCTTCCAAGCGCCCTCTCCTTGATGCACATCGTGCTTGATTATCTGATGAAGCGTGTCGAGAAATTGGGAGTCGTGAGTCCCGAGCAATCTAATCTCTTCGTGGCCCTTGATGAAGCGTTCGTCAATGCGGTCAAACACGGCAATAAGTTTGACACGCACAAACTTGTGCGGATCAGCGCGGAAGTTTCAAAGAAGGAAGCACGTTTTACTATTGAAGATGAAGGCGAAGGCTTTGATGTGAACTCCATTCCGGACCCGCTCGATCCGCAGAACCTATTTAAGACCTCAGGCCGCGGCGTTCTCTTCATCTATAACATCATGGATGAGGTGAAATACAATGACCGCGGCAATCGCCTAACGATGGTGAAAAAGGGCTCGGGATCTTTTGAGGCGGTGGAAGGCCCGGACTCAAAAAGTATTTGATCCACAAGAGCGTGATGCGGGTAACCATCGGGCAGATCAACACCACGAACGGCGATATCGACGGAAACGTCGCTAAGATAATTGCGGCGATAGAACAGGCTCGGGCCGATCGCTCAGACCTGATCGTTTTCCCGGAAGTCGCGATACATGGATATACCTCGCAGGACTGGTTTCAAGATCGCGATATCATAAGCTCTTCATTGGATCCTCTCCAGCGTATCGTTCCGCACACCTCAGGCATCACCGCCATTATTGGGACGATCCGCCCTAATGACGACAACGACGGCCGGCGATTATTCAATTCTGCCGCGATCATCCACGACAGAAAGCTTCTCGGGTTCTCAGACAAGACGCTACTTCCGGAATACGATGTTTTCGACGATCCACGATACTTTGAGCCAAACGATGGTACAAGGAGTCGTATCTTCGAAATAAATAGCGTGAAGATCGGTGTGGTCGTTTGCGAGGACTTTTGGAATGACAAAACATTTTGGCGGGACCGGCTATATGTAACGGATCCGACCGATGATGTGATAGCAGCCGGTGCTGACATAGTCGTGTCTGTAAACGCCTCACCGTACAACAAAGGGAAGATCCGGCTCCGTTGCGACATGGTCGCTCATCGTGCCGGAAAGAACAAGATACCGATCGTATTCGTGAATCTTGTCGGCGGTAACGACGGGATAATATTTGACGGAGCCAGCCTAATAGCGGATGAAGAAGGCGACATAATCCTGCAGGCGGCCGCATTCGAGGAATTTGTAGAGACCGTGGAGCTCGACGTCAGAAAACCCGACGCTCGAGGTATCACCGGCGACGAGATCGAATCGATACGACGGGCGTTAGTATTGGGAATTCGCGATTATGCATCGAAGAACGGTTTCAAGAGGGCAGTCCTCGGGCTCTCGGGCGGGCTCGATTCTGCTTTGGTCGCAGCTCTTGCCGCGGAGGCTCTTGGGCCCGAGAATTTGTTGTGCGTTCTTATGCCCTCGCCCTTCTCTTCGGAGGGAAGCGTGGATGATTCCCTCAAGTTAGTCACGAACCTGGGATGCGAAAGCCGTATAGAGCCCATTAGTACCACTTTCGAGGTGCTGTTGAAGCAGATGGGATTGGACAAGCCGACACGCGGTGGTGAATCACTAGCGGCCGAGAATATGCAGTCACGGATCCGTGGTGTGATCCTGATGGCGATCTCGAATTCTGAGGGACGGCTTGTGCTGTCTACAGGGAACAAATCTGAACTAGCAGTCGGGTATTGCACGCTCTACGGCGATACGAACGGTGGGCTCGCGGTTTTAGGTGACGTGCTTAAAACTGAGGCATGGGAACTTGCTCGGCAAATTAATCGGGCGGCCGGCAGAGAGCTGATCCCAAACGTCATCATCGAGAAAAAGCCGTCAGCGGAACTTGCTCCGAATCAATTTGACCAAGACAGTTTGCCGCCGTACGAGCTGATGGATCCGGTGCTGCAGATGTACTTTGAACAGAAGGCGTCGCCGGCCGAGATAATCGCGGCCGGAAATGACGCTGATCTAACGTACTCGATCCTTAACAAGGTCGAGCATCCGTCCAACGAGTTCAAACGCCGTCAGCTGCCGCCAACACTCATAATATCCAAGAATGCGATCGGCGTCGGACGTCGGCGTCCGGTCACTCACAAATACAAACGGATTCAAGGCTAAGACCGCCGCAGTGTGACACTCTGGCAAAGTGTCATATCTCGGTAACTATCTAATATCGATTGCGATACTGTATAGGCATGTTTCGGTATTGTGTCTTACTCTACGCCCTGCTTTTTGCTGGGTCTGCAAGTGCTCAAGAGCCATTCCAGTTTCTCTACAAACTCAGCTTCGACAATTCGAAGGATCAAGTGATTGCGAGCAATTTAAGGGAGGACGGAACGTTGATCGCGGTCGGGTCGGCGTCGATCCGGCACTGGGACCTCGCGACCGGCAAGTTGAAACTCGACGCTCAACACAAATTCCCGGGGGCAGAGAAATGGGACGCATTAATTTCGTTCTCACCCGATGGCCGGCGGGCGATTTTGACTGACAGCTTTTCGTTCCGACTTTTACGACGAGAAAAAAAGGTCAGTGCACGGGTGATCGATCTTGAAGATGGCTCAGTTGTAAAGGTGCTTGAAAGGCCAACTGAGTCGGTGCGGGAAGCTGAGTGGAGTCAAGACGGGCGGGTGATGGTTACCTATAGCGGTAGGTACAACCTTAAACGCACTGAGGTCTGTTTTTGGGACGGTCAAACATTTGAAATGAGGGTATGTAGTCTGATCAAAGGGTCATTAGGACTGGCGAGGCTCGTAGATAATGGAATGCATTTCGTATATTCGAGACAGACAGATACGACGTGCCTACTCTGCCCGCTGATCGCTGAGACTGAGACCGCAGTGATTGATACGGAAACGGGAAGACGCGTTCATAAACTCGTCGTGGATGGGCGCTCGCCATACATCTGGAGCGCAGGAAGAGCTATCGGTGGGGACGGCCGTTACCTGGCCGCAAGTCTCGGCGAAGCTCGTGTGGCCGTCTGGGCACCTATGCGAAAGGGCAGCCCGATTGCAGTGATCGAGCGCGTCGGTAAGGAACGCCAGATCGAAATTTCCGGATATGGCGATGATGGAAATGTGCTATTGCTGCGTCGCGGTAAGTCGATCGAAGCCCGCGATATTGAGTCAGGAGACGTGCTGTTCAACTTGCCGCTTTCTTTCGGTTCAGGCCGAAGCGGCCATATGATTACGGTTACCTCGATCGGTGATCGAATAGTCGTAGATAACTGCGAAGAGGCTCTGATTTTTGCCCCACCCGCGGAAAAGCCACTATTTAGCTTAAACCTCGTCTGCAAGACCGAACTTGACCCGATTTCGACCAACTATCGTGATTTCGACGTTTTGCGTTTCGATGAAGAGCAGAGATATCTCCTTATTTCAAGTGACAAGCAGATTCGTATAGCCGACGGCTCGACCGGTGAAATCTTGCAGAGACTTGTAACACCCGAACGAATAAAGAATACCGAAAAGGATCCGAACAAGGACGATGGGCTCTCGGGAGCATCTTGGGCGAACGGCGGGCGATATGTTGTCGGTCGCGGGGGCGACGGCAGGTCGTTCTATATCTGGAAAAGAAGCGATGCCCTCGGCCACTGAGTACCATCCGGCCTCTCCCACGCCGTCAGCCGCCGGCAACACCCTCATAATATCCAAGAATGCGATCGGCGTCGGACGTCGGCGTCCGGTCACTCACAAATACAAACGGCTGCGACCAAGTTAGCCACAGCCGCATTAACACTTGTTGACTTTCTCAGTTCGTCACGTAATAACCTTCGCGAGCTCGGATACGGTTCGAGCCGGGATTGGAAAGCTTTACATCGACCTTTACAAAACGGCCGGTCGGATATTCGCTTTCCGAATAATAGCGAATTACATACTGCGCACGGAGCTCATTGGCCAGCTGCTTGAAGATGCCTTCAAGAAGCTCAGCGTTTCGGCGGGCGTTGTTATTGTTTGTTAAATAATCTTTGGTATCCACCGGTCCGAACTTTGGAAGGAACGCCGTACCGCCGGTTTCCGACGCGAAGCGCTGGAGATTTTCTTGACCGAACCGGCTCATCTGGTTCAGCTGATAGGAACTGCCGCCGGGATTGATCGAATAAAAAACCGTATCAGCACCCTGCAGAACTTTTAGGACCTTGCCCTGCTCCTGTGTCTTTGCGGCGTCACGTGCTTTTACCCTTAAGGTTCTAAGACTTTCACCCTGAACGCTATCGCTTACCTTTCGTTCCGCGTCCCAGATCGCACGCAGTACTCCCTCGCTATTTGTATCTTCGCCGTCGGATATGACAACCATAACCTTTCTGGCAGCGTCAGGTGCGTTATCGCGAAGATGGCGTGTCGCAACCGCCACTGAGTCATAAAAAGCGGTCTGTTCCTTTGTCGGCTGGATCGAGCGAACGCTGACGATCGATGCATCAGCGGTTCCGCGAGACTGCACCAAGACCGGCTTAGCACCTACCGTGAATACGGTCGCACGATCCATTGGCCGCATAACCTCGTTCAAAAACTTAGCCGCAGTTTCCTGTTGAAACTTGAACATCGCATCGGTACTGGCGGATACGTCAAACAGCAACGCTATCTCGAGAGGAACAGAGTCCGCTGATCCAACACTTTCGATCTCCTGTGACCGATTCTCTTCAGAAATTCGGAAATCATTCACCGAAAGGCCGGTCACCGGATCGCCATTAGAATTGACCACTGAAACCGGAACCATGATCAGGCGGGAATCAACCTTGATCACCTCGGTATCTTCGCTGATCCTTGGGGTTGGTGTTGGCGACTGGGCGTCTATCGATAACGGAAGAACAGAAAAAAATGTGAGAAGCAGTAATGAGTAGTATGCCTTGGCGATAAACATAGAGAGATCATCCTTCAAGCTGGAATAGTCGTCCGTTCTTTGATGAAAAAAGCGGGACAGACGTATGTCCGGTCCCGCCAAATGAATAAATTAAGAACCGAACTTAACGTTCGTCGCTGTTATCCGTATCGCCTTCGATCTGACGGACCTCAACGTTTTGGTTAAGTCCACGGCTCACAAGAAGTTTGACTTCCACTCGTCGATTGGCTTCGCGGCCTTCGCGAGTCGAATTGTCGGCGACAGCCTGCAGTTCGCCGAAGCCATAGGATGTACCGATCCTGCGAAGCGGCACGTTATGGTTCTCGACCATGTAGTCGATGACGGCCTGTGCACGTCGCTGGCTGAGACGCTTGTTAGCAGCAGCATTGCCCTCAGACGATGCAAAACCCGTTACTTCGATCGTGTAGCCGCGAAGTGAAACAGCGGTCGCTGCTACTTCGTCAAGCGCCATTTTTGCTTCCGGTGAAAGAACTGAACTGTTAACCCGGAAGTTAACAGTCGCCGTCGACTGAACGACGTACTCGTCCAATGCATTGATACGCTGATTCGTTGCGTTTACACCGGCGACAGCTGCGTCAGCAGTGTCCTGCGCTGCTTTCGCTCCACCGCGTGCAGCATTTGAGATGGCCATCAGCTCATCGATCTGACCCGAAACACGTTCGGCATTCTGCTCCGCAGCCGTCAGGCGTGCTTCAGCAGGGCTAACACGTGCATCGATCGACTGAGCGACCTGCAAGTTGCTTTTATCAAAGCGAACCTTCGTAGCGGCTAGGTTACCGATCGTATCACCACGACCTTCGACCTTAACGTTAAGACCGCGAACCAACGACCCAACGGGATAGCTGTCGCCGCCCCAGAAAGAGTTGTTCTTAATGCTCGCATTCGGTGCGATCACCACCTGAGTATCAACGCCGACTGCATCTCTCACTACCAACGTCTGTTCGTCGATCTTGGAAACTACTACCCCTTCGATCGTATATTTTTGACCGGCGACCAGGCTGCGAAGCTGCGCGTCCTGAGCAAGTACATTTAGGGCCCCAAATGCGAGGGCGAGGACTAATAACGATGTTCTTTTTAGCATATAAATCTTTTCTCCTATGATGCGAATTTTCAATTTCTAAAACCTGCATCCATAGACGCAAACAATAAGGTCTTGATTGCGGGCAGCTTCACGTCTATCCGTACGGTTTCATTCCGTAGAAGCGTTAACAAGTATCGTGCCAACCGTCCGAAGGCGTCGTTTGCTATGCAAACACCTTTAGTTGATGGCACTACTTACTATCCGGTATATCAAAAAGGGAGGAATTGTGATCGGAATTTGTACGTTTTCCGGAAGACTCGACTTATCTACTGCGCCGATTCAATACAAAATGTATCAAATCGCGCCGCTATCCGATCTCGAAGAGGATAACCGAAATGGGCATTAAACATCAAGAAGAAAAATCGGAGTTTATAGTGCAAAATCAGCAGTTTCCAAGTATTTCTTCATGTAAGACAAGAACTGTTCAGCATCGGCTCCGTCTACGACACGATGATCGTACGTTAGTGCGAAATAGGCCATCTGCCGGATCGCGATGTAGTCGTCGCCTTCAGGCGACGTAAAGACTTTCGGGCGTTTTTCTATCGTTCCCACGCAAAGTATGGCTACTTGGGGCTGATTTATGATAGGCGTTCCGTAGAGACCACCAAAAACACCCGGATTTGTTATCGTAAAGGTCCCGCCAGTAACCTCGTCAGGGTTAAGTTTCTTGGTTCGTGCCCGGTCAGCCAAGTCATTTGCAGCTAACGCAAGGCCGGAAAGCGATAGTGTATCGGCTTTACGGATCACCGGAACGATCAGGCCCCAATCGAGGGCCACAGCCATCCCGAGGTTGATATCGCCCTTGTAGATGATCTCCTCGCCATTTACCTGCGAGTTCACGATCGGGAACTTACGGATCGCACTCGTAACCGCTTGGAAGATGAAGGGCATGTATGTGAGCTTCGTTCCGTAGCGGGCTTGAAAATCGGCTTTGTTCCTATCACGAAGCTTCGCGACATTGGTCATGTCGATCTCGTAAACGCTGGTCACATGGGCCGATGTCTGCTTGGAGAATGTCATGTGCTCAGCGATCTTCTTCCGCATCACGGACATTTTCTCGACACGATCGCTCGTGGACGCCTGAGCGGCAGACGGCCGAGACGCTCTTAATTCCGTCTGTGAGGCTCGGCCAGCAACACCCTTTTGAAGCAGATCTTCGGGCCGCAGTGCGGCACCGGTTTCGATGAACGACAGGATGTCCTTCTTCGTTACCCGCCCGCTGATCCCTGAGCCCTCGATACGCGTGATATCGATACCGTGTTCCTTAGCGATGTTGCGAACGAGCGGGCTCGATTTCATCCTTCGGAGCTCATCCACAGAGCGATCGCCGTTACCGCCGCCATTCTGCGGTGCGGCAGATGTCGGAACGGGCAAGCCCGCGGGCTTTGCGGGTTCTTGCGGAGGCGTTACGTCAACCGTAAGACTGTCAGCCTTAACCGAGGGCGAGGGTGAAGATGATGTTGCAGCCGTCCCAGCGGCCCCAACAAGGGCAACTACCGCTCCAACCTCGACAGTTTGGCCCTCTTCAACATTTATACTTAGCAGCTTTCCACCAACCGGCGAGGGAACTTCTGCATCGACCTTATCCGTTGAGATCTCGAGCAGGGGCTCGTCTTTTTCTATATCGTCGCCGACAGCTTTCAGCCATTTTGATACCGTACCCTCTGTAATGGATTCGCCCATTTGAGGCATGACCACTTCTTCAGCATCGCCGGACGCCTCTACAGGGGCAGTTTTGGTTTCGGGCTTTTCTTCGAGTATCTGCGGAGTTGGAGGTTCGATAGATTCCGGGGTTTCCGCTGGGGGCTCTGCCTGGTCCGTTTCTTTGGCAACTGGTGCCGAAGCCTCGGCGCTGACCGGCGTCTCAGCCGATTCTCCTTCCGAGCCGATGGTAGCGAGAACGGTGCCGACCTCCACGGTTTCACCCTCCTGGTGGCGAATCTCCAGAAGGGTACCGGCGGATGGACTGGGAACTTCAGCGTCAACCTTATCGGTTGAGATCTCCAGGATCGCCTCATCCTTCTCGATATTGTCACCAACTGCTTTCAGCCATTTGGAGACGGTTCCCTCGGTGATCGATTCGCCCATCTGGGGCATCACAACTTCAATACTCATATAGGTTTTGGCTCGCTCCGAATCGTGTCCTGCAACGCTCTAAACTATACAGAATACTAAATTGAGGAAGCGAAAAAAAGTCTGCCTATCCGGCACGCGTCGGATCGATCATTGCCTTTACTTCAGAGATCCGATTTGCCGGGAAGCCGCTGTCTCTTGCGTGTTCCTCGATCAATTCGTGGCTTGGCGCTGTATAGACGCAGTAGATCTTGTCGTCCGTCACATAACTATGGATCCACTGTATCTCTGCCCCAAGCTTGTTCAGCACACTGCAGGATTTTTGGGATGCGGCCATAAGCTCTTCTGAGGTCATGTTCCCAGCCTGCGGAATATCCCGTTCGATCACAAATTTCGGCATCTTCTTCTCCGTACTGGTGTCGGTATTTATCGGAAAGCTTAAGGATTTGATAATATCAGACTTACCCGGACTCGGTAATCAGGAACATACCTTCGCATTGCGACAAAATTATGAGAAAAGCTCCGAAGCTTCTGTCGATCATACTCGTATTAGGAACAGCGGTGACGATCACCGCTCAAAACGCCGTCTTGACCAATGAGGATTACGCTCGTGCTGAAAAGATGCTCAGCTATAACACGGCCCCTCTGGTCGACCGAGCCTCCGTTCGGCCCATATTCTTGCGAGACGGCCGGTTTTGGTATCAGGTTTTGACGTCGACCGGTTCTGAATACGTGGTCGTTGACCCCTCAAATGGTGCCAAGCGTTCGGCGCCGACACTCTCCGAATTAGGAATAACCTCGCCGGCAGCTCCGTCCGGAAGGTTCGCCGGAGGCAATGTGTCACGCTCGCCGGACGGAAAGAAAGAGGTCTTCATCAGGGACTGGAATCTCTGGGTTAAGGATGTGGGATCCGGAGCAGAAACTCAAATAACAAAAGACGGAGTAAAGGATTTCGGGTACGCCACCGATAACGCAGGTTGGCGGAAGAGCGATCGTCCGGTACTCATCTGGTCACCGGATTCCACGAAGTTTGCCAGCTATCAGCAGGATCAGCGTCATGTGAGCGATATGTACCTCGCTACTACTAATGTGGGGGCTCCGAAGCTCGAAGCATGGAAATACCCGCTGCCGCAGGATAAGGACGTGATAAAGATCCACCGCATAATCGTAAACTTGGCGAATAATTCGGTTGTCCGATTAAAGGTCGAACCCGACGATCGTCGCGGAACCTTGTGTGACGACATCACGTGTACAGGAACTTTTGATGACAATGAGTGGAGCCCGGATTCACGATACCTTGCATTCGTCTCGACGCCTCGCGATCACAAGTGGGCGAAATTCCGCATCGCGGATACAGAAACGGGCGAAGTTCGCGAGGTCTTCGAAGAAAAGGTGGAAACTCAATACGAATCCGGGCAGGGCGGTATCAACTGGCGCTATTTCCCAAAAACCCGAGAGGCTATTTGGTATTCGGAACGCGACGATTGGGGCCATCTTTATCTTTATGACCTAGAGACCGCGCAAGTTAAGAATCGTATAACTCAGGGCGATTTTGTTGTCACGCGGATCCTGAGAGTTGATGAAGCTGCGCGAACGATATATTTTGAAGCAAATGGGCGGGAGGCTGGCCGGGACCCGTATTTCGCACATTTCTACAAAGTGCGGTTCGACGGCAGCGGACTAACTCTGCTTACCCCGGAAGACGGCCACCATCAGGTGACGCTTTCTCCGAACGGACAATTCTTTGTCGATAATTTTTCCAAACCCGATTCACCGAATACGGCTGTCCTCAGAGACCTGAACGGCAAACTTATCGCGACGCTTGAAAAAACTGACATTTCAAGGCTGAGTGAAGCGGGCTGGAAGCCCCCGACACCTATAACGACCAAGTCGCGAGATGGTAAATGGGATCTTTATGGTCTGATGTTCACCCCGACAGCCCTCGATCCAAAAAGGAAATACCCTATCGTCAATTATATCTATCCCGGTCCGCAGGCCGGCGGTGTAGGGTCGCGGTCTTTTGCAGCATCCAGAAGCGATCACCAGGCTCTTGCAGAACTCGGTTTTATCGTCGTTGTGATAGATGGAACATGCAATCCTGATCGGTCGAAATCTTTCCACGATGCGTGTTACGGGAACATGGCTGACAACACATTGGAGGATCAGATCGCCGGTATCAAGGAGCTGGCCGCAAAGCATCCTTACATGGACGTTACGCGGGTCGGTATCTGGGGTCATTCGGGCGGAGGATTTGCGACCGCGGCCGCGATGTTCCGGTTTCCTGACTTTTATAAGGTAGGCGTTTCACAGTCCGGCAACCATGACAATCGCAATTATGAAGATGATTGGGGCGAGCGCTATATCGGCCGACTCGTGGGCGACAACTATGAAAAGCAGGCAAACCAAATGTATGCCGGCGGCCTTAAGGGCAAGTTAATGCTTGCCCACGGCAATATGGACGACAATGTCCCGCCGTACAATACATATCTCGTCGTTGATGCACTTATTAAGGCGAACAAGGATTTCGACCTGGTGATCTTTCCAAACGCGCGGCATGGCTATGGAGCGGACAACTTCTATATGATGCGGCGCCGATGGGATTATTTCGTAAAGCACCTTATGGGCGCCGAACCGCCGAAAGAATACAAGCTAACTCCTAAACAGGATCCGCGAACTCAGAATCGCTAAGAAAAAGGGCACCGTTAATTGGTGCCCTTCATTTTTTTACTTTTCGAGAGGTCTCGTATCGCTTTCCGATTCGTCTTCAAACAGTTGGCTGACAGGGGTTTGAGGCGGCGGCAAGTGTGCATCGATCTCGGCCAACTCGCGTTGAAGCTGTTCAACCGCTGCAGACCCGCGTTCATAATCCCGCTTGTCCAGCTTCAATGTCACCTTACCATCCTGATGGGGCAGATCCGCCAAGGCGATAAACGTCTTGGTCCGGAGCACGATCTTAGCCCGGCGTCTGAACAACCCTTTTCTAAACTCGACATCGAGTATTTCACTTAACGGAACGCGAACTTCTTTCACTCCATTAGTTATCAGGCCGAAAAGCTTCGATTCGAATTCAAGTACGATGCCCGCAGACGAAAACTTAGCGACCCCATTTATCTCGGAAAGGCCGCTGTGCTTCTCCGACTTAAAGGGAATACTTGTAAAGCCCTGGTTCATGCTCTACGCCTCTGCCGTGGTAACGTTCTCCTCGTCTGGGAAATCCATTGTATCCATATCTACGTCGTCAACATTCGGCTGACCGAGCAATTTCAGGAAGAGAAAACCTGCAGTCCCGGCCGTCAGCGAAGCAAGTAGTATCGCCATCTTGGAAGCGTTGATGGTCTCGCTGTCACCTGTGAACGCGAGATTCGTAATAAAGATCGACATCGTAAAGCCGATCCCGCCTAACATTCCGGCGCCGAATACATGCTTCCAGTTAAGGTCAAGCGGCAGACGGCACAGCCCAACAGTCACCGCGAGAAATGCCAAAAGAGTGATGCCGATCGGCTTACCAAATACAAGCCCAAGAATAATTCCGAGGCTGTTTGCCGAAGTAAGCTCGGCGGCCCAATCGCCTCCGACGACGATACCCGTGTTTGCGAGGGCAAATATGGGCAATATCAGAAATGCTACCGGTTTATGTAGAAAATGTTCCAGCTTATACGACGGCGAATCGAGGTCATCACGTTTGTGAGTGAACGGAATTGTAAAGGCGAGCAAAACGCCGGCTATCGTCGCGTGTACGCCGGATTTGAGCATAAAGTACCAGGCGATGATCCCGCCGATCAGATACGGGACCAGAGCCATCACACCCAACCGGTTCAATACGAACAACAGGGCCAAGACTCCGAGCGACGCGAGAAGATACATCGCTGCAAGATCAGCCGTATAAAAGACCGCGATCACTATGATCGCACCGAGGTCATCCATTACGGCGAGAGCGACAAGAAAGACCTTAAGCGACGCCGGTACACGAGAACCGACCAATGCCAGAACGCCGATCGCAAAGGCGATGTCGGTAGCCATCGGGATGCCGACACCGGGCTGCGTCGGTGTTCCTGCGTTCAATGCAAAGTGGATCGAAGCGGGTACCGCTATTCCGCCGATCGCGGCAAAAATCGGCAGCAGGGCGCTCTTTAGGTTCGATAGTTCGCCGGCGTACAGCTCACGTTCAAGCTCCAAGCCGATCAAAAGAAAAAAGATCGCCATCAAACCGTCGTTAACCCAATGTTCTACGCTGAGCGGGCCCATATAACCCTGCCAAAAGCTAAGGTAACCGGGGCCGAATGCGGTATTCGCTATCGCAAATGAAACTGCTGTACAGATGATAAGTACAACCGCACTGGCTTTTTCGTTTGCGAAAAAGTCCTTGAACGCTTGAGTTAGTGGAACGTTTCGGGTCTTCAGGATAGGTTTCATAGTCTTCAAAAAGAGACGAGCGAAAACTCGGCAAGTTGAACCAGAACCTGCATATATCGCAGCAAAACTATTAACGTCTCATTTAAAGACTATACGAAAACGGACAGATTTCAATTTGCAAAAGTACGGTTTTCCGGATGATACGGGACGTGAAGCTAATTAATAATGTTACTTGCGTGTATTCCCCGCATCGCGTGTCTTGGGTACAGTAAGCCTTGCAACGTTACCATTTGGGCCGACCGCCCACACGGCCTTTTGCCCCTTTGCGGCGACGCTATTAAAGTTTTCCTCACCGACCGTTCGCCACGTCGCTCCGCGGTCAAACGAGATGTCGGCTCCGCTCGTCCCGACCGCGATCAGCGTCTTGTCGTTTATATATGCTACCGCCGATCGATAACCTCTTAATCCGTCGCCCGCATACCAACTCTTTCCGCCGTCGCGTGTAAACGCAAGATTTCCGGCAGAGTCTCCGGGCTTTTCATAGTTTCCGCCGACGATAGTGCCATGTAGGGCATTTCGAAACGCGATCGAGAAAATACCGCTGCCGGGCGTTCCTTTCGCTAACGGACTTTCAGCAACCGTCCACGACCAGCCGCGATCGTTCGAGCGAAACACTCGAGCGTCGGAACCGCCGGTCACCAGATAAACCGTAGATCGCCCGACGGTGTAGAGACATGTCCCGCTAGCTGCAAACGCTGCTTCGCCCGGCTTCGCATTGTCCATTTTCTCGGTATCGATCAGCGTCCAGCTGTCACCGCCATTGCGAGTTTCGATCAAGCGGTAGAACCCATCGACGGGATCCGACATCGCGATGCAACTTTTCGCATCCCAGCATGCAATGGCGTCGTAAAAAGCCTTCTCATCGTTATTCGTAAACTGTAGTTTCCACGTCAAGCCGCCATCGACGGTCTTGTAGATCCGCGACGTTTCGCCGTTGCCAATGCTCAATATATAGGCTGTTTTGGCATCGAAGGCCTCGATATCGCGAAAATCCAGTTTCTCAGCTCCAGGAATTGATCTCACATTCCAGGTCTTTCCACCGTCCGCGGTCACGATCACCGTTCCGCCGGTACCGCTCGCCCACACAACCTTTTCGTTAACAACTGCGAGACCGCGGAGACTTGATCGCGTGCCAACGTCGTGCTTCGTCCACTGGCCCAGGCCGATGGACGCAAAGAAGATCGTATAAATGAAGGTGGTAAGTATTCGCATCATCTGTTTTAGCCTCTGTGATCAAGACATCCTCGCATGCAAAGCAAAGAACTCTCGAGGGTGCTATCTAATAAACCATCCGGGCCCGAACAGTGCCTTCGATATCCCTCAGGATCGCAAACGCCTCTTTCGAGATCTTCGAATCGATATCCAATATCACGTAACCGATGTCCGGGTTAGTGTTCAGATATTGTCCGACGATGTTGATACCGCGCTTGGAGAGTCGGGAATTGATCTCGCCGAGCACGCCCGGGATATTACGGTGAATGTGCAGTATGCGGTGTGTTCCGACCTGCGGCGGCAGAGATACCGGCGGTACGGTATGCGAGCCCTCGCTCGTCCCAAAGTCCACATACTTTATCAGTTTTGAGGTTACATCCAGACCGATGTTCGCCTGTGCTTCTTCCGTCGACCCTCCGATGTGAGGCGTGAGGATAACATTCGGAAGCCCTTGCAACGGGCTTGCGAAACGGTCGCCGATCTTTTCCGGTTCTTCGGGGAAAACATCGACGGCTGCCCCGGCAAGCTTGCCGGACCGGATGGATCTTGCGAGTGCACCGATATCCACCACGTCCCCGCGGCTGTGATTGATCAGGATACTGCCCTTTCGCATCGCTTTGAGCGCGGCAGAATCGATCAAATTACGTGTGGTCGGATCGGACGGAACGTGAAGCGTGACGATATTTGACCGCTTGAGCAGGTCTTTTAGGTCGTGTACTTGTTTTGCGTTCCCGTGCGGGAGTTTGGTCGCGACGTCATAGTAGATCACGTGCATTCCCAAGGCTTCGGCCATGTTCGACACTTGCGAGCCGATATTTCCGTAGCCGACAATGCCGAGTGTTTTGCCTCGCAGCTCAAAACATCCGGTAGCTTCCTTCAGCCATTCGCCGCGGTGGGCCGCTGCATTTTTATCGGCTACCTTGCGTATCAGCATTACCGACAAGCCGATAATAAGTTCGGCCACCGAACGCGTATTTGAGTACGGCGCGTTGAAAACTGCGATGCCCTTTTCGGTCGCCGCCTTGAGATCGATCTGGTTGACGCCGATACAGAAGGCACCGATGCCGAGCAGTTTGTCAGCGGCCTCGATAACCGAGCGCGAGATCTTCGTTTTCGAACGGATGCCGAGCAGGTGCACGCCTTTCACTGCGGCGGCGAGATCCTTCTCGCTTAAGGCTCCGTTCAATTGCCGCACGTTCGAGTAGCCCTTTTGCTCGAGTTCCGCAACGGCCGAAGCCGAGATGTTTTCGAGAAGCAAGATGTTGATCTTGTTTCGCGGGTATGAAGTATCTTCCTTGGTCATAAAACGCCTGATTATAACAGACCTGCGGTACTTGTACTCTCATGCATATCGGTCTCGCCGTTCAGTGTGAATATTTTCACGATCGCCGTGTATTTACGAGGCGATCACAAAACGTCCGCAAGGTTCGGTGGATCCCCGCGGTCGCAGAAGTTTCTTGTTATCAGGTAGTTGCCGGAAACTGCACCGAGTTAAGTCAATCGGTACATTCCTTGCAATTAGCATCCTTAAGGACCTGAAAGTTTCCCACCGGCCCTGCTCATAGGAGGTCACGGTCATGAAAAAGACACTGTTTACATTTACGATAATCGCTCTTTGTGCCGGTGTGATCTTCGCACAGCCAAAGTCACTTAGGGTTGATAAGGATATGTTTGCCGCGGGCGTTACCCTTGTAGGTGCTCAGACCGCCGGTGGAACGTATGACGATATAGACAAGAAAGTTTGGGGGAACACATTTGTTCTCAATGGATCCGGCGAGTGGTTCTCAGTTCATATGACGATCATGCTGGACTATACCGAGGGCATCCCTACATTTAAGGACGGCAACCCGGTATCGCTCGGTAATTGGTCAATGGTGATCTATCGCGACAACGCATACTTCGGAACGGTCTATGGAGACGTTCAAGAGGGCGAGATCACTTGGACTATCGAGCCTAAAACCGGCGTCGTAGAAAAGAGACAGACGGGCGCCGTACTCAGAATGCTCGGCAGCGTCGACGGCATGCAGAAATTTGAAAACTACGATGTGCCGATGACGTTCAAGGCGGAGACGCTTCTCAGCGGAAAGACCGCAGTGACCGTCGCAGTACTACAAGCTGATTTCTAACGGATCATTTTGAATAGATCAAAAGGGCTGCCCGGAGAGAGACCGGGCAGCCTTAAGTTTTGAAGTCGGGACGATTTTAGAAACTCCAGGAAAATGCGCGTCGAACCCGCAGACATTGAACAATGAAGCGATTGTGCTGCTACGTCATTCTCGAATGAATTACCTAAAAGAGTAGCTGAATTACGAAAAAACAGAGCGGAATTGAATAAATTAAGACCAGAATTACATAAAACAAGAGCAAAGTTATATAAATTAAGAGCAAAACTACATAATTTAAGAGCAAAATTACATAAAACAAGACCAAAGTTACTTAAAGCAAGAGCAAAATTACATAACCCAAGAGCGAAGTTACATAAAGAACAAGAAAAGTTATGTAATAAACCAGAAAAGTTTCGCAACAAGACGCAAAAGGCCGCCTCTGCAGGCGGCCTTTTTAACCTCGAAAAAGACTTTTGGCTTACAAATGGATCGTTAGATCGTGAACGCCCTCGGCCGCTTCCATTATCGCCTCAGATACTGTCGGATGTGCGTGGATTACACGTCCAAACTCGTCAGCGGTCGTTTCGAGCGACATTGCTACTACGCATTCGGCCAGAAGTTCGGTAGCATGCGGCCCGATGATGTGAACGCCCAAAACTTCATCGTATTTCTTTTCTGCGACTACCTTAACAAAACCATCCGTCTCACCGAGAATACGTGCTTTGCCCGAAGCCGAGAAGGGAAACTTGCCGACCTTGACGTCATAACCGGCTTCCTTTGCCTTTGCTTCGGTGAGGCCGACCGATGCGACCTCCGGATCGCAGTAGGTGCAGTTTGGAACCAAATTATGCTTGATCGGCTCGACCTTCTTGCCGGCGATCTTTTCGACGACCATTATGCCTTCTTTCGATGCCAGGTGTGCCAGCCACGCGGTGTCGATAACGTCGCCGATGGCGTAAACATTCGGCTCATCGGTTTCGCAGTACTCGTTGACCTTGATAGTGCCGCGTTGATTAACCACGACCTTTGTCTTATCCAGGCCGATGTTCTCGATCAGGGGCATACGGCCGACGGCTACAAGCAGCATCTCAGCCTCAAATGAGACGTCAGCATCCTTCGAATTCTTGCCGGAAACCTTTATACCCTTTTTGCTTTTCTCAAGCTTGTCCAGCTTTATACCGGTTTCGCATTTGATGCCCTGTTTCTTGAATGCACGCTGCAACTCTTTTGAAACGTCTGCGTCCTCGATAGGGACAATTCGGTCCATCAACTCCACGACCGTGGTCTCACATCCAAAGCGGTGATAGACGCTCGCGAATTCCACACCCACGGCACCCGAACCCATCACGATCATTGACTTGGGCACTTTTTCTAATTCGAGGATATGGTCGGAGTTCACGACCTGCTTGCCGTCGGTCTCAAAACCGGGTATCGGGCGAACGACGGAACCTGTCGCGATGATGATATTTTTGGTGTCGATCGTCTCTTTCTTGCCGTCGGCAATTTCTACCTCGACCTTGCCTTTACCGGCGATCTTGCCGAAACCGTTGAATACAGCGACCTTGTGTTTCTTCATCAGGTACGTCACGCCCGCTGCGTTCTTATCGACGATACCCGATTTATAGTTTTGGACAGCCGCCCAGTCATACGAAAGGCCGTCAACCTTTAAGCCGAACTTTTCAAACTCTCCGGCCTTCTGGTAAAGATGAGCTGCGTTCAGCAGAGCCTTTGTCGGTATACATCCTCGCAGACCGCAGGTTCCGCCGAGCTTAGCGTCCTTTTCTTTCTCCACGATCGCTACTTTAAGACCGAGTTGAGCACCTCGAACCGCAGCAACATAGCCGCCCGGGCCGGCACCGATTATCGTTACATCAAATTGTTCAGCCAATTGTTTTGCCTCGTTTTATTAAATGGTCGTTGAAAAGACCCATTATAACGAGTCTGCCTAAAACCACAAAAATGCGGCGTTCGACCGCAGATCGAACGCCGGCGGGTGATCAATTGTAAAACCGGATCAGCTCGAACGTCCCGGCAGGGCAAATGTGCCGGAATAATCCTCGATAAGCGTTCGCAGTTTGGCGGGTGCTTCCTTGTCTGCTGCCAACTTTGCCATGTTCTTCATCGATACTTCAGTGATCGACCGGAGGTTGTTCGCAATACTGGTCTCCAGACGCTTCTTTGTCTCGCTGCTGACTTGTGCTCCGATAGCGGTCTTGATCTGATCCCACTTTGCCTTCAACTGCGGCTTGCGCGATTCGAACGTTCGGCGGGCATCATCGATACCTGCGGAGGTCGGATCTCGATCGATCTTGTCCACGAGCTCTTTTGTCGCCGAATCGAATTCATTAATAAATGCATTTACCTCTGCATCTTTGCTGCAGGCGATGGTGCCCAGCGTTACAATCAGGATCGTTGTAAATAGTGCTACTCTCTTCATTAAATTTGCTCCTTGCTTTTGCGAAAATGGTTACGCTGTAGGAGACGCAGCAGAAATATAGAAACGGACAAACAGAATGGAACACTCAGAGGAATTTATTGCGATCGTTGACGACGCGAAGGGCCGCATCTCCGAGATAGATGTGGCTGAAGCCTTGGATCGGATCCACAATGGAGCGGCCCTGATCGACGTTCGCGAAGATAGCGAATGGTCTTCGCACGCGGACGGTGCGATCCATATCGGCCGCGGCGTTCTTGAACGGGACATCATCGGAAAGTTCCCGAAAGATGCTGAGATCATACTGTATTGCGGCGGCGGCTTTCGCTCAGCTCTTGCGGCCGATATGCTCCAGAAGATGGGTTATACTGCAGTCAGATCGTTGAAAGGCGGATGGAAGGCATGGCAAGAGGCCGGAGCACCTACCGAGACGGAGATACCCTTTTAAGTGAGCGACGAAACAAACGAGCAGACCCCGCGTGAACGCGTTCGTGAGATCGCGTCCGAATACTACAAGGCCGGCGATGTCCTGGGCTGGTTCGATGCGCTCTATAAGGAGGCCGGCGGCGATAACGAATTGATACCGTGGGCAGATCTAGAGCCGAATCGCTATCTTCGGGCTTTTGCGGAGAAATACGAGCTGAAGGGGAACGATAGATCAGCATTAGTGGTCGGCTGCGGACTCGGTGACGACGCCAAGTATCTCGACGATCTTGGCTTTCGGGTCGCGGCCTTTGACATCTCTCCGAATGCGATCGAATGGGCGAAAAGACTACACGCGGAGACGGGTATCCGGTTCGAAGTGATGGACTTGTTTCAGCCTTATCGCGAATGGCTGGGTGCTTTTGACTTTGTCCTTGAGGTCTATACTATCCAGCCGCTGCCGGTATCTATGCGTGAGCAGACCATCGCTTCGATCGCCTCGTTTGTCGCACCCGGCGGAGAACTTTTAGTGGTAACGCGCGGCCGCGAAGAAGATGAAGAGACGGATGAATTACCATGGCCGATGTCACGATCGGAGCTGGCGGCGTTTGGTGCGCACGGCCTCGAGCAGCTTTCGTTTGACATAATGCCTGGCGATGAGGAAACGCCCGCTGAGCGGTTCATCGTTCACTATCGCAGGAAGGCCTAAAACAAATAAAAAAGGGCCCGAAAATGGGCCCTTATTACGGGACCGTTCGCAGCCTACTTGCCAGCCCCGCAGCAGCTTTCAGCAGCGACATTCCCGCTTCCGAATACCTTGGTTTCCAGTTCGACCGCCTGGTCGAATAGAACATTATTTTCGAGGTGTATATGCTGGTGAAGATCTTTTTCCAGCTCCTGAATTCCGTGGAATAACGCGGTGTAACTCGGGCATGCTCCCTCGGGCAGCGTATAATCTGCGGTCAACTCCCGCATCTTTTTCAGCATATCGCCCGCCGCATCGTGTTCCATCATCATCATTCGAACCGGGTTTTGCACAGTTCCGAAATGCGGCGGATACGCCGGGAAAAGTCCGTCTGCCGCGAGTTGCATCTGTTTGATGAACGGGAACAGCACGGCCTCTTCTTTCCGCATATGCACAAGCAGTTCGTCAGAAAGCGTCTGGAAAATGCTTTGAAGCTCAAAAAGCTCAGGATGATGATCACCGTGGCGATCGCGAACCTTTTCCGCCAAGGGCATTAAGCGAACAAGCTCATCGCGCGTGTAAAGGTGATGCTTCGACACGATGTGGTCGATCAAGTTCGACGGATCGAGCTTTTCCGGTGCGACGGAGTCCGCATCGACCGTGCCGCCATTAAAGACGTTCTCAAGCATTTTGCTCAGCGTCGACAGGTCGACACCGGCCGATTCAGCGGCTTCGGCAATAGGCTTTCGGCCGCCGCAGCAATAGTCGATCTTTAGGCTCTCAAATACACGGGTGGTTGCCGGCATTTCCAATGCCAACTCTCTTACTGTTTTGGTGTTCAGATCTAAATTCATTATTTCTTAGGCCTCCAGGTCCTTGATCTAAGTTATCGGATCACGGGAGTGCTGTAGGTGACTAAAGTCACCCATCGTGAATTTTTTGCATTTGGCGTCCGAACCCGCAGCATATAAGATTTTGTTGTGCCAACAGACAAGGTTTCCACTCTCAAGCAGGCCCCGCTATTCGCATCGCTGGAGTACGAAGCACTCGCCACGCTCGCCCGCGAGGCCGGCGAGAAACGCCTGGCACGAAACGAGATACTGTTTTTTGCAGGCGATAATCCTTCAGGCCTGTTTGTTATCGCGGCAGGCTCGGTACGAGCTTTTCGAACCGGTATCGACGGGCGTGAACAGATCATTCACGTTGAGAAAGCGGTCACGACGATCGCCGAATTGCCGCTCTTCGATGAAGGGAATTATCCGTCAACTGTCGCGGCGGAAGAAGACTCGACCCTTCTGTTTATTCCGAAGGACGCAATGATGCGGGCCTCGCTGCGTTATCCGCAGATAGCTTTATCCGCTGCGAGGCTATTTGCTAAACGGCTTAGAAATTGCGCCGAGCTGGTCGAATCGTTAAGTCTCCGCGAGGTTGGCCAACGTATTGCACAACTGCTTCTGGAAGAAGCGGGCAAGCAAAATGCTAATGGTTCGGAGACGGTGAGCTTTGTACTGCCGCTTACGCAGAATCAGATAGCCGCGCGGATCGGGACTGTTCGCGAGGTCGTGAGCAGGGTCATGACGCGCCTGCAGCAACGAGGGTTTGTGACCATAAAGGGTAAGCGCGTTACATTGACCGATGTAGCCGCTCTCGAAGCCTATGCCGGGCGCGACAGCGAGACTTTTTAGTCAGCGGTGGGAGGACATTATGAGATCGAAGGCTTTAGTAGGATTGATACAGATCTGTTTGCTGTTGTTAGCGGGCTGCGCAGGTGTGAAAGATCCCGAGAAAAACGACGTTGCAGGCGGTGGCTCCATAAGTGAGATCAGTCCGCAAAATGCACTGCCGAAGGTCGAGGGAGCATATTCGCAGTTCATAGACGTTCGCACGGCCGAAGAATACTCGGCAGGCCATGCGACGCGGGCAATAAATATACCGCTGGATGAGCTGCCAAAACGGTACGACCGCTTGGAAAAGAACGAGCCGGTCTACATCATCTGTGAGACGGGGCGGCGGTCAAAAGAAGCGGCAGATATACTTTCGGCCAACGGGTTTAAGGAAGTGATAAGCATAACCGGCGGTACCGCGGCTTGGCGGGAAGCCGGATTGCCGATAGAAACGGTCATTAGAAAATAGCCGGCCGGTAACTGTACAGAGCGCTCTTGGGATAGGGATAACTATGGGAAATCGTATTGAAACAGATTCGATGGGCGAGATCGAGGTCGACTCGAGTGTTTATTGGGGAGCTCAAACGCAGCGATCGCTCAAGCATTTCAACATAGGCTTCGACGTGATGCCACGCGAGATCATTCGTGCCCTCGGCATCCTGAAAAAAGCCGCAGCGATCGTAAACTTCGACCTGGGCAAGCTGCCCGAGGACAAGATGAAACTTATCGTTCAGGCTGCCGATGAGGTGATCGACGGTAAGCTCGACGACCACTTTCCGCTACGGGTTTGGCAAACCGGTTCGGGAACCCAGACCAATATGAACGCCAATGAAGTGATCTCGAACCGTGCGATCGAGATCGCGGGCGGAGACATGGGTTCTAAGGTGCCGATCCATCCTAATGACGACGTAAACAAATCACAGTCATCTAACGATACGTTCCCTACAGCGATGTACATTGCCGCGGCGGAGCGGGCTACCGCCCTTATCGCGGAGGTCGAGAATGTAAGCAAAGCGATCAAAGCGAAGGCGGCGGAGTTCGATGGGATCGTAAAGATCGGCCGGACGCATTTGCAAGACGCTACTCCCGTGACGGTCAGCCAGGAATTCGGCGGCTGGGCAAACCTGATCGATCGGGATATCGATCGCCTTAAAATGGCCTTGCCCGGTTTGATGGATCTGGCGATCGGCGGTACTGCTGTCGGAACCGGTCTTAATGCTCATCCCGAGTTCGCCGCGCGGGCAGCAGAGAAGATCGCTCAGCTTACCGGACTTCCTTTCAAGTCACATCCGGATAAGTTCGCCGCACTTTCCGCGCACGACGAACTCGTTTTTGCTTCCGGAGCGGTGAAGACGTTGGCTTGTTCGCTGATGAAGATCGCAAACGATATACGTTGGCTGGCTTCGGGGCCGCGCTGCGGGATCGGCGAGTTAACCTTGCCCGAGAACGAGCCCGGTTCCTCGATAATGCCCGGAAAGGTCAATCCGACGCAATCAGAAGCGATGACCATGGTCGCCGTGCAGGTATTTGGTAACGATGCCGCAATCGGTTTTGCGGGGTCGCAGGGAAATTTCGAGCTGAACGTTTTCAAACCCGTGATGATCCACAATTTCCTGCACTCGGTCCGGTTGATACACGATGCTTGCCATGGATTCGTGGACTATTGCATCGCGGGCATCGAACTGAACCGGGAACAGATCGATCGCTATTTGAACGATTCGCTGATGCTGGTAACGGCGCTCAATCAGCACATCGGTTACGACAATGCCGCGAAGCTTGCTAAACACGCACACAAAAAAGGCATCTCTCTAAAAGAGGCGGCTGTAGAACTCGAATTGCTGACTGAAGAAAAATTCGACGAGCTGGTGGTACCCGAAGCAATGACGCGGCCTTAGCGATCAATCAACCTGCTTGATCGCTCTGTCAAGCGTAAGCCGCCTTGCTGTTTCAGCTGCACGAAGGGCACGCTCACCTGGATCGCCTTTCGCGATGTTTTTCAGGTGAAGTAAAGTGTCGAACTTCCGCTGAAGTTCCTTCTGTAACTCAGGGGTAGGTTTAGCTTCGCGCTCCTTACCGAGCTTTGACACCTGTTCTTCCCACTGAGCGATCCGCTCGGTGATGTTCTGGCCGCCCGATTCGCCTCTTTCGATCGCTGTCATTTTGCTCCTCCGGTGGCTTCATCGCAAAACCAAAAGGTGTCGTCGTATTTCTTTTGAGCATCGGCCCACGCCTCAGGCGTCACCCGCTCGAACAGCTGATAAAATCGAGCTTGCGGGGAGAAAGTATCATCACTCAATATCCCGGAGATCTCCGATTGTTCGTCAAACCGGGGAGCGACCTCGACCATCACCGCGACGAATGCGGCGATGTCCTCGGCGCGCGTCAGTCCGTGTGAACGAGCTCGGGCGATACCGATCACCGACATTTGTAATAAACGTTCGCGGTCGTATTCCGCGACCCTGGTACCGTTGGCAGCCTTTAAAGCGTCGGCAATGACAGCCGCCAGCTCGTTGTCGTCGGCAGCGATGAATTGCTGAAGCTGTGCAGTCTTGATCACGAACATACTTCTATCCCGAAGACCCTATCCGCCAATAATTACCGTCGGGCAGCCCTTCACGATCTTGTTCGGGGGACCAACGGCCTCTAAGATGGTATCGCCCAATCTTGCAGCCGGAAAATTGGCGATCATGACTGTCTTCGATGGCGTTATGACGATCCCGGGTCCGTGTGGCGGCGTCGGAAGCGGCGTAGCACAGCTGTGAATGTCGGACCCGCCCGCAGCGGCCGAAATCGCACTACCCATTGCCGCAGCTGCTGTTGCCTTCGCAACCTCTTCCGCCGCTTTCGCGGCAGGAGCGGCCGGCGTTCCCGCTGCCGCAAGTGTCGCGGCCTCGGCCGTTTTTATAACCGCGTCGGACACGGCTTTCGCGGCCTGCATCGCCGCTGCCGCAGCCGGATTAACTCCACGCCAAGCGGGCAGATATCCGATGATAACGGTAACTGCGGTCGGCCCACCGGTTAGTACAGGCGGCAGCGGATGCGCGACGTTGTCAGTAATTCTCGCGGCAGGCGGCATATGTCCTCTAGTTCAATTCCTTTGTTTCCAATCGCCCCTTATCCAGACGAAAACGAATAAGGTTCGGTCCGTCCTCAGCATAGAACGCATCCATGTCGCCGAAGAACTGTCGTAACTGTGCTGCATCGCACGTTGGCAAGAATTTGTTCAGCACTCGCGGGTCGTAAAAACGAAAGATCAATGATCGAGCGTCTTCATCGTAAACATTAACTAACGACCTGAAGTGCCTTCGCATCTCATTCATCGACCGACGGCTCTGCACGAAAATACCCCAGTGCTTGCCGAAACCTTCGCTAAAGACCCATTCAGTGAACTTGTCCTCTGGCGGAAGATGAACCACGAAGGGTGCTACATACAGCATGTCAGGCTCAAGATCGCCCTTGAACAGACATTCGTTCGTAGCCTGCATCTTGTATAGCTGCATCGGAAGCTGGGGCACCGAAGCCCCATCGAGGATGCAGAACAATCGCGTGCCCTCGGTAAACAGATGTTGTTTTAGCTTTTCGCGCTCCATTGTTACAAACACCTATATTTCAAATGCGTCGAAACCTAACTGTAGTAAGTCAAATGCACTTAAAATCCTCCTGTCGGCGGTACAATTTCTGGATCTTCATCCGCCCATCGATTTTTGAGGTCGCCATGTTCCGCGGGCGCGGCGCCCCCATCAGACCCGGCGGCCGGCGGAACGGTTCCGGCTGCGTCGCCTGAGCTTCCCGATTCGGATCCAGTGGATGAATTGGAATCTCCAGCGATTCCTCCCGCGCCAGGTCCGGCTGGTGGAGTCTGGCCTTGTGATCCACCTTCCTGAGCGCCACCGTGTCCCATTCCATATGTTCCGGTACCGGCGTCACCGGCACCTGTGCCCGACGCTGATCCGCTATCTCCCGTGCCTTGCCCGGACGTGCCACTTGACCCGCCGCCACTAGTCCCTGATCCGGGAGGTGCCCCAATCCCGGCGACGCCCCCAGCAGCAGGCCCTGCAGGAGGAGCGGAGCCTTGTGATCCGCCTTCCTGAGCTCCGCCGTGCCCCATTCCGTATGTTCCGGCACCCGCGTCACCGCTGCCCGTTCCTGCCGCCGATCCGCTTCCGCCCGAACCTGCTCCAGACGATCCACCGCTTCCGGCGGACCCAACACCGGTTCCTGATTCAACTGTTGGAGCACCCGACGCAGCAGCCCCTGACATGGCTGCAGCTGCGCCTGAACTTCCACTCCCGGGCGGCGGCGGTGGTTTGCTTGCTTGTTCACCCGGCTTGTCATCAACTGCTTCTTTCGGTGCAGTTGGTGTTGTGGTGCTGCACCCGCTGCCTGAGCCGGCTGCACCGCCGCTATTGATATTTACGATCGCTCCTTTGATCGAAACACCAGCCGGACCGATGTCGACGAAATTTCCGCCCACTTTTAAGGTGATCTGCGTTCCCGCCTCGATAACCACTTTCATTCCGGCCTTCAGATGGATCTCGCTGCCGACATCATAGGCGACCTTTCCGCCGACTTTTGTGTCAATATCGCCACCGACCTTTGTTGATGACGAGCCGGACATTTCTGAATTGTAGTTGCCGCTCAGCTTGTTATGGGAATCACCTTTGCCTTCCTCATAGGAATTCTTTTCGACGATGATGTGCCGGTCGTTCTTAATGATCTCTTTCTTGTCATTCTTAACCCGAATATCGAGATCTTTTTCGGCATGGATAAAGATCTGCTCGCTGCCTTTCTTATCCTCGAAACGAAGTTCATTGAAACCGTTGCCGCCCTTACTGCTGTTGGTTTTGATAGTAGACTTCGTTTTTTCGTCCGGAAGCGTGTACGGAGGCATCGTGTCCGGATTTGGCACGCATCCTGTAATGATCGGGCGATCCGGGTCACCTTCTAGAAAGCCGACGACAACCTCCATTCCGATACGCGGAATGAACATCGTCCCCCATTTCTTACCGGCCCAGGTCTGAGCTACACGTATCCAGCACGAACTGTCCGCATCGTTTCGGCCGTCGCGATCCCAATGGAATTGAACCTTCACGCGGCCGTACTTATCCGTGAATATCTCTTCGCCCGATGGTCCGACGACCGTGGCTGTTTGAGCACCCGGGACGATGGGTTTTGGAGTGATCTGACCTGGTCGAAAGATCACATTGCTGCCGACCGGGATACATGTAAAAGAGTTGTCGTAGGGGTCAAGCGCAGTGTCCTCTGAAACATAGTCCGGACTTTGCGTCGCCGCGTGAGAAACGGTCGTAAGGACATACTGAGCATTGTTAGACCCGAGCGGATGATCTTCCAACGTAAACTTGTGGCCTGCTGTGAAGGAGGAGCAGTCGCCATTTCCGCTAATGATCTGGTAACGCGAATCGATCGCCTGGATCGACTGCTTTGCAACGCGCGAGCGTTCACTGAAGACCTTTGAGAGGGCAGATGCTTGTTCGCCGCCGCCTTTATCGATCCCGTCGAATTTCTGAGCGTATCTGCCGGGATAGTCGTAACTCTCGAGTGCCTGTTTTCCCTCAAGTGGGAACAGCGAGTTCTCGGTAGCCTCCAGCCGCTTGTATGGTAGTTCAAAATTGTGGTCCCAGAGCGTCACTTTACCGGTCTGCAACCGGTAATTCACCACCCAGCTTCGAACCAGTGGCACAAAATCCTCAACTCGCGAAAGATTCAGATCAAAAGACACCGTGCTCTTGCCCGGACATGTCCCATAAGATCCGGCGACATCACCGAGTACCATTGCATGCGACCCGTCTGAATGTTCAAAGAAGAAAAATATACCTTCTTCCTCCATGAGACGCATCGCGAAATCCATATCCGTCTCGCGGTATTGAACACAGTAGTTACGCTTTTCGTAGGTACCCTGTAACTTCCATGAAAGGTTCAAGCCGTCTAGAACCTTTGTCAATATCTCGGGCACCGTAAGGTTTTGAAAGATCCTGCTTTGGGTGACCTGCGACAATAACCAAAAGGAAGGCACGATCTCTGCCTGGAAATGCGTAAATCGATCGTCGCGGTTACGCTGCTCGAATCGGTTGACGATCCCATTGAATAGCCGCTTTGTACCGTCACGCTGCTCAAGCTCAACGGTAACGGATCTCGCGAGAATGGTTGCGGGATCGACAGCGTGTACGTCCTCACCGCCCGGGGTTCCCTCGTGAAGGAGTTCGACAACGACTGAAAATGGACGCGACATTTCTTCGGTCGCTTCGAAAGCGGCCAAAAGCAAGACATCCTTGCCTAGCGGGGTTCGGATGTTCATCATCCTGCCGTCTTGTGATAGTCGCATATATATCCGCCAACCTTTGGTGCATCAGGCGATGTCGTAAACGAACCTTTCGTTTTCGCCAACGCCGACGTGCACCTTCTGAATTCCGCTTCCGCTAGCCATCCTAGAAAGGACCTCTCCGCTCATTTCCGGCAGTAGAGTGCCGGTCAAAATGTTGTAAACATTCCGAGCGCCGCTGTCCACATCCGTACAGCGGCTAGCCACAGTATCTATGACGGAATCGTCATAGGAAAATTGCGCACCGTGGTTGTCGAATATGCGTTCGCGGATCTTTCCAAGCTGCAGTTTGATGATCAGTCGGAGTATCTCGTCAGATATCGGATAGTACGGCACAGTGACCATGCGGCCGAGCAGAGCCGGCTTGAAAGCCTTATTCAACTCGGGCTTTATTGCATCGACCAGCCCGTTCGGTTCCGGCTTTGTATCCGGATCCGCACAGAGCTTCATGATTGTGTCCGTTCCGACATTCGATGTGAGCAGTATTATGCAGTTCTTAAAATCGATCTCCCGTCCCTCGCCGTCTTCGAGCACACCTTTATCAAACACCTGGAAGAACAACTCCATGACGTCGGGATGAGCTTTTTCAACCTCGTCGAGCAAGACGACCGAGTATGGCTTTCGACGCACCGCTTCAGTGAGGACACCGCCTTCGCCGTACCCGACATATCCTGGAGGCGAACCCTTAAGGCTGGAAACGGTGTGGGCTTCCTGATACTCGCTCATGTTTATTGAGATCAGGTTTCGCTCGCCGCCATAAAGCGATTCAGCGAGTGCCAAGGCCGTTTCCGTCTTGCCGACGCCCGACGTTCCTACTAAAAGAAACACGCCAATAGGACGTTTCGGGTCCGTCAGTCCGGCACGAGAGGTCCGGATTCGCTGAGCGATCGCTTCCAATGCGTGATCTTGGCCAAGAACGCGTTCGCGCAATGTCTCGTGCAGATCGAGGACCGCATTGATCTCATCCGCTACCATTTTTCCAATCGGAATGCCCGTCCAGCCGGAGATGATCTCAGCCACGCTTTGGCCGTTTACAACAGGCTGCATTAACGGATTCTCTCCTTGGATCTCCTTTAATTCAGAATCAAGGCGTTGCAATTCCGCTTTTAGCATGCCGGTGTCGACCGGTTCCGGTGCTGCGGCAGTGGCGGCAGCGGAGCCTTCGTCCCCGATGGATGCATCTGATTCTGCGGTTGCTGCTGACGTGGCGGAGCCTCCGGTTGTTACAGTATTTCCTGCCGTAGCGTCCACGAGCTTTCCGTCCAACCGGGTCATTTCAAGTTTGGTCCGGACGTTGCGTATCTGCTCTATCAGCGCTTTTTCCTTTTCCCACTGTTCGTTCAGCTTAGCCAATTCGCCTTCGGTTTCAGTCCTTGCCGCCCGGAGCTCGGCGATCTTTTCATCGTGAGCGGCGCCCGTGGCTTGTTCACGCTCAAGTGCATCGATCTCTGACGACAGGTTCTGGATCCGGCGTGTCGCGTCTTCAACAGCTGCCGGTGTCGCTCCCTGCCCGATGGCAACCTTTGCACATGCCGTGTCAAGAACGGAAACCGATTTGTCCGGCAACTGCCGTCCCGTTATGTACCGGCTGGAGAGCTTTACGCATTCCACTATCGCTTCATCCAAGATCCTCACGTTGTGGTGAGCCTCCATCTTATCCGCGATGCCGCGCATCATCGCAACGGCTTTTTCCTCATCAGGCTCCTCGACTTTCACGACCTGAAATCGGCGGGCGAGTGCAGCGTCCTTTTCAAAGTATTTCTTATATTCCGCCCATGTCGTCGCAGCGATCGTCCTCAGTTCGCCCCGGGCGAGCGCGGGCTTGAGAAGATTAGCGGCGTCGTTCTGTCCAGCCGCTCCGCCTGCGCCGATCATAGTGTGAGCCTCGTCGATGAACATTATGATCGGCTGGGGCGACGATTTTACCTCGTCGATCACTGACTTCAACCGGTTCTCAAACTCGCCCTTGATCCCCGCACCGGCTTGCAGTAAACCGAGATCGAGCGACCGAACGGCAACATTCTTTAGCGGGTCCGGCACATCACCTTGAGCGATCCTTAGTGCAAAGCCTTCGACCACCGCGGTCTTTCCAACGCCCGCCTCACCGGTCAATATAGGATTGTTCTGCCGTCGGCGGGTCAAAATGTCGATGATCTGCCGGATCTCAAAATCGCGCCCGAGTACCGGATCGATCTTGCCGGCAGCCGCTTTCGCCGTCAGGTCCTCGGTAAACTGGTCCAATGACTTCGTTTTGCCCGGTACGCCGCTAGCAACCTGCTGGCCGCCTGAAACGCCGCCCGTCTCGCCGAGAGCCATCGCCTCGCGCTCCTCCACCGAGTCGGCGGTGATATCCGGTAGTTTGGCCTGCAGATCTTCGGCGGAGATGTGACTCAACTCTTTCGAGATATCGCGGGCTATTCGCGAGAGTCCCTCGCTCGTAATCAGTGCAAGAACCAGGTGGGCCGAACGCACGCGGGCGGCACCGTAGTCGACCGAAGCCAGCAGCCACGCATCTTGTATCCATCTTGGAATGCGGTCACTTAAGCCCGGAGTGCGGGAATTGCCGCTCTTTAACCGGTCTAATGCGGAGCTGACATCCTTCGATAGCCTGTCAATATTGATCTCGTAATGGCCAGCGATCCGGTGCAGGTCAGTGTCATCTTGCTCGAGCAGCTTCATCAGAATGTGCTCGATCTCTACATCGTAATTGGTACGCGCGAGGCAGAGTCCTGCGGCTGCTTCCAAAGCGGACCGCGTTGTGTCATTCAACCGGCCGACGAGGCTTTTTAGATTCACGTTCATAACATTTCTCCTGATTTCGATCAGTGATCACGCTTAACCCGGTCAGGGAGATCACGCATCCACCTGCAGTACCACTTGGTCATCTACCTGAGTAAAGGGCACTGTCTTCAAAAAACTTGTCCAACCGAGCATTGGGCGACGCATTGCGCGTGTTGTGAGTACGGTTCCCGGAACTTGCTTTGCGATTAATAAAAGCTGTACGTCAAAATCGAGTTCTTTGCCTACCATAAAATTCGCTATCGAGGTGAGTTTCTGATTGCCTTTTCCGGTCGGCAGAAAATCTGTGAACTGAGTGTAGGTCAGCGGCCCGATCCTAACGCGAAACTTAGACTGCTGGTCCCAGACTCTCGTGCCGGCGATCGTATCCACCCCAAGCCTACAGTTCTGCTCTCCCAGCAGGGTGTGATCCGATCTCTCCAGGTCCA
Organism: Acidobacteriota bacterium; assembly: GCA_023389035.1. GTDB lineage: Bacteria > Acidobacteriota > Blastocatellia > Pyrinomonadales > Pyrinomonadaceae > OLB17. The sequence continues at coordinate 134,120 of JAEWFC010000004.1, read as the reverse complement.
GCCACTGCCCGTGGAACTGTCTTAATTCTGCAGTCGTATGGAAGTAATCAGACAGGATCGACTCGATAGCTTTTGCTGAGTGTGGCCGTTGAGCTATCAGGCCCGTATACGGCAGCAACGTCTCTTCATCGAGGTACATCCGGCCGCGGAGCCCGCTGGTTCCCATGCCGGCGATATCAAGCAGATATGCCGTGAATTTGTCGTCTCCTCGTTCGTAATCCGCCGGAAACCTATATTTACGCCATGATCGAAAGAAAAGAGAGACGGCTCGATGCGTAAAAATATCCAGAAACGCCCAGAGCGCAGTATCCCGATGGCGTATGCGGTCGAAGGCTAGCTCCGTGTAGTGTGCAGGCAAGACGCCGCTGACGCCGATCATTCCCATGAAGTTGACGAACATCTCGGTCCGCTCATCTTCTGAGCTATCTGCCGGTGGTCTGATCTCTTGGATCTCGCTCGACGGAAAGTCGAACGTCACGCGCGAGCGAAATCGCACGGGTTCATCGGCCGGCATCGACTCACCGCCGACAGACCCACGTTCGGGAAACAGTTTTTCAAATAGTCTTACCGCCTGAAAAAATTCAAATCGGTATGGCTCTTCGAAAAGCGTTTCGTTGAGCGGCCTCTTCGTCATCGTCTAAGTCTGGGCGGCCATGGCAAAAGGGCCGCAATATCACTACAGCAGATCTTGCTCACCCGCTCGCGGTGGAAAGATCTTCACAACGTCCTCTCTCTGTTCCGATCGCATCACCATCTGGTTGAACGAGTTCACTGATGCGTACAGCCCTAGGAATCGTTCGAGAATGCAGGCGAAAAGGAACATTCCGCTGCCGACGAATTGTGCTTCATCAAAAGTAACCGTCGTCTGGATGCCACGAACAAAACCTGTACCGACGCGTCCTCCGATCTGTCGAACCACCTTTTTGGAATCGATCCCCGTTAAGCCGAGGATCTGCTTTCTGGTGACGGCCGAATCGTTGAAGTTGTATAGCAGCAAGATCTCCTGTAAAGCTTCGGGAACACCGTTTTCACCATTGACCAGGGACAAATAATTTAGGTTCAGGTGTGAAATCAGCCGCCATTGTGCAGCACGTCGCTGCGGCGGGCGTATTGTTTCGGTCGGTTTCGTGAGGCAGCGCACGCGAGAGATCAGGGCCGTGCCTTCAACCTCGAAATCGCCCTCTTTCCCGCCGAACAACAAGCGTCCGGGCAGATCCCGGTTAGTGCAGGTTGTTCGAACATTAAGAACCTCAGCAGCCGGGACCCGAGGATCAAAACGGGAATCAACCATAGATAGGTACATTTCGGTCCCACTGTCATCGAGACGCTGCGATTGCCGCCTAACGGCGTACCAGAACGATTTGTCCATCTGCTCCCCGTATGCGTGCCTTACGGAATAGAATGGTGAAAAAGTTCTTACGGTATTCGTTCGTGGATCGCTCGTCAGCACTTCATCTATAGAATAGATCTCGGTAGTGGACTGTCGGTGCACATCGGGGATGACTTGATACTCGTATTTCTGTTGCGAAAGATAGATGGGATCAGCCGTCCGCTGAAACAGATTAACGATCGGCGCACAGTTTAGTTTGAATGTTTCGGCCGTGATTGGAGCCGCAGGCGGCGTTATGTCCTTCAGATGGATCAGGATATCAAAGTGGCTTCCAAATTTGCGGGCGATCGCTTGGTCCAACCCCAGAACATCGAAAAAGAGAAACTTGTACGGGAACGCAAAGTACTCGGTGAGCAAACGGTAACCGGAGAAAGACCGTCTAGTGAAGGGCAGCATCGCCTCCGTATCGCGAAAGCCGACCTGTTTTAGCCCTTCGTCAGCCGGAATGATCACCGGATCGGGTAGGCGCAGCTGAATGTTTGTGATCGTTTTGAGGGTCTTGTTACTGATCGGCGTTTCTTTGGCTCTGAATTCAACCGCCGTCGCATGATTGAAGATCATTTCGTAGAGCGGGAAGACCAACTGCGGATCACCGTCTAGATAGAATCGAAGGGAGTCAGGCTCTTTGCCAGTATCGCCTGCACGATACTCATGCAGATTAGCGTCGCCGTTACACTGTATGCTGAGGCGAATAGAGCTTTCCGAATACTTGCCCCTGCCGTCTTTCGGTGCCGGCGATTCTAACGCCGCGGATTCCAGCTGGATCGGAAAGAGGTCGACATCGTAGGCCGTGCGAAATTGGCATGGCGTTCCATCCACCGGCCGCGAGTTCAATTTTGCGCCTCTTGTCAGACGCTGGACCGAAGTCATCTTGTCGTTAGCCGAACCGATCGTCATCTGGACCACGGCCATCGACGGGATCGGTGACAGATAGTGAGGGTAGAGAACGTTTAGAAACGATTCCGTGATCTCCGGAAGTTCGTCATCGAGCTTTAGTGAGATACGTCCGGTGAGGAACGCGAAGGCTTCGATCATCCGCTCGACATGAGGGTCTTCGATCTTCTCTTCGTCAAGCAGCAGGCGCGTAGCGATCTTTGGATACTTGCGCGCGAATTCCGCTCCCATCCTGCGAAGGAAGATCAGCTCTCGTTCGTAGTATCCTAATAGTTCGTCGCGCATCGTTTGGATTGAGCCCTTTATTTTTCTACAACGGAAAATTCGCCCGAACCGAGTTCGAGTACTGTGTCGAACGCGATCGGTTCTGGAGCGGGCTCGACATCGAGCCTGGCCTCGATGTGAAACTTTAGCTGCCGATCGATATTGCTGAGCGGTTCAAGCGTTACCTTCAGATCGATAAATCGAGGTTCGAAATTCTTGAGTGCTGTCTCGACCGCTGTAGAGAGCCTTTTTTGTTCAGCCGGATTTTTTGCGCCCAGCCCGGTGAAATCCGGAAGCCCATAGAACGCCACTGATCGCTGAGCCTCTTCCAGGTCCAGGCTTGAATCCAGATAGCATCGCGTATTTAGCAGCCATTCCAGATCTCGGCGAACCGAATCCCGAAGGTCGCGAAGGGAAGCCGACCTTGATTTGGGTGCTTCCTCGTTAACGCGCGGATCCATGTCGATCAATCTGTCGAGAACTGACGGTGTAACGCGTACCTCGTTATCTAGTCGGGCCATATGAATGGTCGAGTTGTTTGGAAATCGTAAAGGTTATGCCGAATCAGATCTGATCTGACCCGGCATAACCTGATGGAATGGTATCGGGCAAAAGCGGCCGTTAGACCTTCTTGTTTGCCTTGACGTCGTAGCCAGCCTTTATCGCTCCGCCGACCGAACCGTCTTTCTTCTGTTCCTTGTATTCCTTCTCGATCTTCGTGAAGTTAAAGGAGCACTGGTCCATCGGAAGGTCGCCGCCGCCTGCCGAGCAGCCGACCTGATAGGACGAGATCAGACAGTCGGAGAATTTCACCTTCAGATATTCCTGTGCATCGCCGCCCGCTTTGCGGCACGTAAGGGTCGCAGACGGAATGTGCTTGCCAGTACACAGGGCTTCGAAAAGCTTAGGCGAGTGCTTGCCTAGGTTTATGACGAAGTGAAAGTCCTGCATGTTCACTTTGCCTGCACCACCACCGCCGCCGGAACCGAAGGATCCCGTTTGTGTCGCACCGAAAGAGAAGGATTGGATCTCTAACGAAGCCTTGTGTTTGCTATCGGGCGATTCGCCATCGATACCGTCAATCTTCAAAAACATGTCAACTGCCATTTTATTTGCTCCTTATTTGAATAATATTGCTAACGACCTCTTCATCAGCTACACGGTTAAGACGGTCGGCCGATGTGTTTTTGCGAACTAACGGGAAATTAGTCTGCGGCGGTGAACATGCCCGTTCGGATCAAGAAGTTCGCGATCCGAACGGGCAGGAAAGCGCTTTCGGCTATCCATTAGCCGGCTGCGGAAGGTCTGCAACCAGCCGTAGAGAGACCGATAGCTCGTCGAGCTGGAAGTGCGGTCTTAGGAAGGCGACCGCGCGGTAGCAACCTGGCTTGCCCGGGATCTCGGCGACGTCGATGCGAGCCTCACGAAGCGGATATTGAGCCTTCGTAGTAGCGGATGCGCTGTCATCCTCCGTCACGTAGTTCATTATCCATTTGTTGAGAAATGCCTGACAGTCGTCGCGAGACATAAAGCTGCCGATCTTGTCGCGCATCATCGATTTCAAATAATGTGCGAATCGCGATACTGCGAACGTATACTGCAACTGCGTGGAGAGTCGCGCATTAGCGTTTGCTGCATCGGAATCGTACTTCTTCACCTTGTTCGCCGACTGTGCACCGAAGAACGCAGCGTAATCAGTACCCTTGCAGTGTACGAGCGGAATGAACCCGTTATCGGCAAACTCTTTCTCGCGTCGGTCGGTGATCGCCACCTCTGTCGGGCATTTCATTGCGACCTCGCCTTCGTCCGTTTCAAAGGTGTGTGTCGGAAGGCCTTGTACAAGTCCGCCGCCTTCGACTCCGCGGATCGCAACGCACCAGCCGTACATCGAGAATGCCTCCGTGAGCCTGGTTCCGAGAGCATACGCTGCATTGCCCCACAGATACTTCTTGTGGTCGGTTCCGTCGACGTCCTCCTCGAAGCGGAAGGTTTCGGTAGGTTTAGTTGCTGCTCCGTACGGCTCACGCATCAGAACGTGAGGAAGCGTTAATCCGACATAGCGTGAATCTTCTGACTCGCGGAAGCTACGCCATTTCATATATTCCGTGCGGTCGAAGATCTTTGACACGTCTCGAACCTCGGACATTTCGCTGAACGTATCCCATCCAAAAAGCCCGGGTGCTGCGGCGCTGAGAAACGGAGCGTGAGCCGCGGCGGCCACCTGCGACATGTTCTCTAGCAGAGCCATGTCCTGCGGATGATTGCCGAATTCGAAATCTCCGACCAGAGCGCCGAACGGAGCTCCGCCAAACATTCCGTACTCATCTTCATAGATCTTCTTGAACATTGCGGACTGATCGAATTCCAATGCCCGTTCGAAGTCTTTGAGGAGGTCCTTTTTGGTCACGCTCATTACACGGATCTTTAACTGCGGGCTGGTCAACGTGTTCTTGACCATGTAGTGCAGGCCACGCCACGAGCCCTCCAGTTTCTGGAAATCTTCGTGATGCATGATCTCGTTCATCTGAGAAGAGATAAGGCGGTCGATCTCGGCGATGCGCGAATTGATCGCGACGTCCATGTTCTTTGACATGGTTAGCTCGCCGCTCATCACCTGATTTACGAACTCGCCGATCATGTCTTTGGCTCGTTCTTTTTGGAAGTCGTCGCGCGCCATGCGGCCCTCGGTCAAGATCTGGTCGAGCAATCCGCCGCCTTCCTCGACCTCTACTGTCTGTGTGCCGGCTTCTTCTTTCTGCTTAGCCATTTCTATGCGTCCTCCTTGCCTTCGATACCGAGCGCGGAGCTGAGCTCCTTCTGCTTGTCGGCACTCGATATAATGTCCTCGAGCATCGACTCCAGCTTTTCGTTGCCGTCCATTTTCGAACGCAGATCGGAAAGCTTTTGGCGTGCTTCGACGAGTTTCTTAAGCGGCTCGACCTGTTGAACGATATTGTCGGGTTCGAAATCCTCGATGTTCTTGAACTTCAGTTCAACCCCAAGCTTGCTGCCGTCGTCCTGCAGCTTATTATCGACCGTATACGCCAATCGTGGTGCCATACCGGCTAGCACAGAGTTGAAATTGTCCGGATCGATCTCAACGAACTTTCGATTCTTCAATGCCGGCAGCGGCTCCTCAGACTTACCGACGAAATCACCCATGACACCTACGACGAACGGCAGCTCTTTCAATTCGATCGCTCCACCGACCTCGACGTCGTATGTGATCTGAACACGCGGCGGGCGAACGCGGTCGATCTTATGCTGTAAACTCTCTTTTGTTGGCATTAGTTTTCTCCTTACTAAATTGAAAAATTATTACGGGTGATCATCGCCGATGATCGTACGTCCACCTTGTGAATCCTTTACCATGAATCGTCCGAGCTCGCTGAGCTGTCAGACGACGAATCAGAATAGCTCGTGTCGCCGCTTTCCCAGCCGCTGCTGCCGGTATCGAAACCGAGGGTTTGCCGCAGCTGCGACAGGACACTTTCGTCCTTGATAACGTCGCTCAGCCACGATTCGAGAGGCATGTTACCCCACTTGACGGCTCGCTGGACGAGATAGGAAACAGGGCTGTGCGGCTCAGATCGCTGAAAATAAGCGGCGACTTCGGCAAGCCTAAGCAAGGCATCTCGGCGGTCGCGGATCGCACCTGTCGCTGCCCCCATTTGACCAGTCCCGGTAGTTGCCCCCGAACCCTCATCGCCGTAGGCACCGTTTTCGCTCGAATCAGCGTTGTCCGAGGCATACGGTTCTTCGAGGCGCTTTTCTTCAAGCAGTTTTTTCACCTGGCCGTGGACGTCCTCAAGAGCTTTTCTCAAGTTCGACATTCCGGGTGTTTGATTCCGATCGAACTTTTCTTCTATCACGCGATTGAGTTCACCGTAGGCCGCCCAGCATTCGTCGATCGCAAAATTCGTCTCTTCACAAAACTGTCGCCGCGTCTGCTTTCTTGCCTGGCGCCATTGTTCGGCCGTAGTGCGGTTCTCCCGCTCAGCCCTCTCTTTCAGAGCGTTTAGACGCTGCTGCTCTTCCGGGTCAAGCGAGGTAAGGTCTTCAGGGATATCGAAAAGCTTTGAATCCTCATAATCGAAGAAACTTAGGCCGCGGCCGGCGGTGATCGCAGTGCTGCGAATCGACTCGGCGCCTTGGGCATCGAACCATTCGATAGCATTACCCCGTCCCTCCATATCGCCTTCGTCTATCTCGGGATGGATCGTGTCCCAAAAGTTTTCCTGAAGAAGCGAAAGCAGCTTCATGCTATCGCGCAACCCGGCAAAGCCGTGCTCCCGAATTAGCGATTCGGTGAGCCACGAGGCAACCTGCAGGTCCTTGGTCTGTGAAGTCAAAGCCGAGGTTGCGAGTTCAATGACCTTTTTGTAATCGGCCGTTTTTAGATTTGTTGTCCAATCACCGAGGGCGAGCGCGTCATCAGCACGCCGAGCCTCGCTGATCTCGTCATATAGGCCGGCGTAACGCAGGTTCTCACCCGACGGCTGGTCTTCCGAGATCGGATGGATCAGCGCGTCGAGGTCAATAACAGGCGGCTTCTGAAGGTCTTCGCTCATCAAGAAAAGCTCCTAAAACCCGAAAACAAAATATGAATACGGCGTGAATAGATCGGAATGACCAACATTCTAATCCAATTCGTGAAAATAATCACCAAAAATGTTACTCGCCGTTATTCCCGTGATCGAACTCGATCGTCTCGATATCGAGGATCGATCGATCATTTCCATCCATCCAGAACATTTTCAGCCCTTCGCCGACGAATAGGTCATCGCCCGCGCCCCGCCAGTCGGTCATTCGGCCCAGCCGTACTGCGTCGTTATCGCTTTTCCACGAGGACGCGTAAAGTGCTGGGAAAAACATTTCACCAGCGGTTCCATTCAGCATTTCAACTTCCGTTTGGAGCCAAAACAGGTCACGGAGCGAGCGAGGCTTATTAAACTTCAAAGACCGTATCTGCTCGTAGGGCAGCCACACATACGAATCCTTAATGAATACCTCGAACACGCACATTGTAAGATCGTTGTAATCGCGGAAATCGCTGAAGGCTGAACCATTTACCTTACACGGATATGCCGGACGCTCTTCCTCGACCTTATCCAGCAATGTGCGGGCCTCGAGAGTGCTTCCTTCACGCAGGCGATTAGCCGCATTCATTAGATCGTCAATATGGGCGGGTTTTGCGGTAACTAGCTCCGGAGCGAGTCCATCGCTGAAATAGCGCATTCGGTCCCGCTCGTTCTTAAAGTTCTGTCGGTACATCATCGAACCGATCATCGCGTTAGCGTCTTGGTGGCCGATGACTTCGAGTTGTTTTTCCGCGCGGTCCCAATCTCCTGAGAAACACGAAAGTTCGAATAAGAATGTCCGGGCCGGAATGTTAGTCGGGTTCGCCTTCACAACACCGAGGGCTGCTTCGACCGCTCCTTTCAAGTCGCCGGCGTCCAGTCGTGCTTTTGCGTCGTTCATCGTTGTCTCCGCTACTTTATGAAGCTCTCCGGAGCCTTCACCTGTCTGAATATGGTCTTGTCGAAAAGATCTCCGCCGCTTGGCCGAACCGTCGCGGTCATGGTCTTACCGCCGACCGTATACGTAAGCAAATATTCGCCGCCTGGCTGTTTCTGCGGCCTCCCTGCATCGACGAACCTAAACACTCCCCAGTTTCCGGGGAACCGCAGTTCACCGGGATCGGCTGCCGACGGACTTGCCGCTCCATCCGGTGATGTCGGTGTCGCCGCGGGTGCGGAAGTGGAAACAAGCCGAACTAAGACTCCCGTCTCCGTCGCACCGCTAGCAGGAAAGGTCGGCCTCAACGAACCCGTACCCGAGGAATCGGTCTTCTGGCTGTCGATAACGACTTCGACCATTGCTCCGGTTACCGGTTTCAGAGCGAATTCGTACTCGAACTTTGGCGTCGGACTGGTACCGAACAGAGCCTTGCGCAGGTTCATAGCGTTGTTAAGGTAGGTAACGAACTCATCGCTAAACTGGATCTCTGCGTTCGCCTTAACCTTTAGCTGGCCGTTCGACTCTTCAAAATAGCTGGCTAGACGCTTGTCATAAAACTCTGAGAACTTGCCGTCCGCAGGATTCAAGAAAGCTGTCAGCTTGGTAAGATCGGCGTCCGTCTGCCCGTCCTCGAAAGGATAACCACGCTCAATCTCTTTTGCGGCGGGTAATATCTGCTCGGCCCAGGCTTTCGCAAGCTGGCTCTTCGCGTCCGCACCAAGCAGAGCCTTTAGGCGATCGATAGGCTCTATCAGCAGCGCTGACAGTTCTTGGGCCGCAGGCGATTCACCGAAGGACGACAGCATGCCGTTCACGTTCTTTTCACGCGTCCCAAGCTTAAGACGGTCTCGCGGCTCTTCACCGGCCATCTCCGCGGCAATCCGCTTGATCTCGTCATCGCTCTTACCGCTAAGTTCGCGGGCGAGTAGGCCCAGTTCGCCGCGATATCTCGCCATTGGTGGGTCGGCCGTATCGCCGCGTTTTCCAACAAAATCAAAGAGCGGGCGAAAATCTTTCTCAGGCTGCGTGCCACCCGTTGCATTCTCGTCCTCGCCGAAGACGAGTCCCTTGATCCAAGTTATCCAGCTCCCGTCGTCGAGTGGTGCAGAGAGATTTGTATTCCGCGTGATCTCGACTATCAATACCTCAAGCGGTGACTTCGCTAGCGAAAATGCCTGTAATGCGTTCTCCGCATCCTTGGCGTTCGCATATCGCCGAACGTCTACACCCTTGACGAAGTTTCTCCATTGATCTGCGTAATCACGGTAATAGGTTTCATTGAGCAGCGCCGCGTCACTCGTCTGAGTAAGCTGATCCTTACCTTGTTCGCCCATCACCCAGTCGTCTTCCGCCAGCTTTGCCGATGCTTCGGAGATCGCGGTCTTCATCAAGTCGTTACCCGCTCGCGTGTACGCGCTACGGATCACGTACGTTCCGGTCAAAAGGCTCGTGTCTGCACCATTCCGCGAAAGCAGCCCATCGAGCGTCGTCGGTCCGATCTTTTCATCGACCTCCTTTGAGATCTCTGTGACCTTCCTTCGGTAGTATCGCTGCACCGGCGGGAATGCCTGCAGTTTCTTACGTGTATTCTCTACCAATATCTTGTCGATATTAATGCGGGGAAAATTTCCGCGATCGGACCCTCGATCCACTTGTTTGGCCCAGAATTCTAGCTGCTGCTGAGCAACGAGCTTCATGTCGTTCGGAACCTTAGATTCCGAGGCCCAGATATCTCGAAGCGAATTTGCAAGGTGCCAGGATTCAGCTTTGTCAGCATGTTCGCCCGAAAGCATTAGATATGCTTTCAAAAGGTCGTAGTGCGTTCCAAGTCGAGTCTCTTCCTCCTCCGTCAGCTTGCCGGGATTCGCGACCGAGCTGGTCTCAGCGAATTTCTTTAGCTCGCCTTCGATCTTCGCAACGGTCGGCCCGGCAAATCTCTTGTCGACAAGGCTCAAATAGAGCGGCAGGAGCCTCTCGCGATAAACTCGGTTGCCCGAATACAAACCGAACCGCATATAAAGCGGAGCACCTTCACGCTCGTACTCGTCGAGTCGACTATTGAGTGAACGTAGCGATTCGATAGTTTCTAACTCGCTTCTTGCGCCGGCCTCATCCTTTTCGAGAATGTTCTTACCCGCGTCGCTTTGCCGTAGGTTTATCGCCTTCCCGCCTTCGCGTTCTGCCTCGGCAAGAAGGTTTCTATTGGCAAGAAGTGAAACCGAAGCAAGGCTCAATATTGTGATCGCGACCAGCAATCCGAACGTGGTCAAGATCCATCCAAAGATCGGAGGCCGCTGACGCTGCGCCAGCTGCGTCTTTACGAGATCTTTGTCGCGAAGGAGAACATCGCGAAAGAGCCTCTCAGTAAAATGCGTTGAGTTGACAGTAGCCGGCCCTGCACCTTTCTTCGCGGGCGGTGAAGCGGTGAAATAGAATCCTCGCAAGAAAGGATTCTCGCTGAATGGATTAGGCCGGAAAAGAGCATTAACAAATGCCCCAAACCGGCGGCGCGCGGAACCGAAATGCAGCGGGAAATTGAATATCCTTAATTGCCGCACCGGCGGGAAGGGGGCTGAAAGCCGAGCTGACCGACGCTTCTTTATCGCGTTCTGCAGTATCTCGTACTCACTGTCGAACAGTGCCTGCGCGTTCTCGGTCTTTTCCAAAGGGATCGTCGAGCCCCATACCAACATTTTGTCTTCGTTCTTTGAGGTCGAGAACGAATCGCGGAAGCCTTCGATCGTATCGGCATGCGTAAATACAAGGTAGACCGGAAAGCGCGTCTTGAGCCGAGCCGTCGCGTCGTCGAGCCGAGAGCGAAGGACTTTTGCTAGCTGTTCAACTTCTCGCTCATCACCTTTGAGTATCGTTTCAGCATTTACGACCAGCAGCATTCCGTCGAGCGGTCGATTCGAGCGGTATTTCTTTATCGTTTCGATCAGACCCGACCATTCCTCTCCGTCGACACCGTCAGTCTGGTACCTGCCGGCTGTATCGATAAAAACTGCGTCGCTCGTGACACGCCAGTCCACGCTTGTTGTCGGTCTTATAGTTCGCTGATCGGCCTGACGTTGGCTGGGAAGGTTTTGGACGTTTAGGTTCGACCCGATCACAAGCGAACTCTTGCCTGCTTTTGGGGCTCCGGCGACCAAATACCACGGCAGCGAATACACTGCGTCCCGGCCGCCTTCGCCTAAGTTAGAGGTTTTCAGGAACTGGATAACCTCCTCGGCACCTGTCGCGATCTCAGGATAATTTCCGACTGCCTTTGACGCTTGATTTGTCGGCGCAGCATCTTGGGCCGCGGCGTCAGCGGCGGCTTCGGCGCGTTCCTTTTTCTTGCTTCGCCGTGCAGCGAAGAACATGATGATCAGTGCGAAGGGAAGTGTGATCAGCACGAGGCCGATGGTCGCGATCTTATAGTTCCAGCCCATCGTGTCCTCCGGCATAAGAACTACTATCAGCCCGACGATGCCGTAAAACGACATAAGGCCGCCGAGGCCGAAAGCATACTTAAGTTCGTTCATGTGCCAGGAACTCATATTTGCGGATCAAATTGTTAGGACCACCGGGTAAACAGTGCTGGAAAATTCAAATCACAAGCTTCGCGAGCGTGTCCTGCAGGAACTTGTACGAAACGATGAACAAAACAAAATACACTACAACAGCTAAACCTAGACCGCCGATCGCTCCCATTTTTGCCCAAACAGGCATTCCGCGCTTCTCGGGCGGCTTCGGCTGATCGTTCGCCAGCCAATGCGGGGCGAGCTCTACCGACTTGATCTTGCCGACCTTGACGAGAGCGTTAGCCGTCTCCTGCATCGTCGCCAGCAAGCGGTCTTGGTCGTAGACAGCGTAGCGACCCTTGAACCCAAGGAGCATGCAAAAATAGTAGATCTCGACCGCGTCCTGCGTGACCTCGATCTGTTTCAGCATCGCTGCCAGCTTGTCAAAGAACTTATTGCCCGCAAGCTGTTCACCGAAATACTCGAGCTGAAGCGGGTTTTTTTCCCACTCATTCTTTAAGGGGAAATTGTTAGTCAGTACTGTTTCGTCAACAAACGCCGCAAGGGCAAATTTCGAGACCTGAACTATCTTGTGATTGAACTTATAACGCTCGGCACGCCGCTCGAAATCTTCGAGCATGCCCGCGACCTTTGGCCGCAGATCATTTGACGGAGCAACGATCCCTGCCTTGAGACGAAGGATCAGGTCGAACACCGGACCCGCAAAGGTCACCAGATCATTCTTGTTAGCTGCCTCAGCCATAAGATTTCGGCCCGATCACAAATTCACTAGGGCCAGCCCGCTACGGTTTCACCGCATAAAGCTCAAGCTTTTCGTCAGGTATCTCGTTCGGGACATAGACCGCAATCACCTTCGAGCCCTGAATACCATTCCAATATGGTCCGATCGAGTCGAGCTGAAAATACTTAAACCCAACCCTCGCCGGTATCGGTGCCGGCGGCGGGTTCGAATGGGTCAGCACCACACCGGGCAATGCCGAGCCGATCACCGAATCGATCACATCGCGCGAAGCGATCTTAACAACTCGCGGCACACCCTCTATAAGCTTCGATTCCGGCATCTGAGCCCTGACGGCGAGATAGAAGCCCGCTTCCTTCAGCAGGCGCTCGTCCTCGATGCGGCCGACGTAAAGAGTATCTCGGGTTTTCTCAAGCGGGATCGGAACACAACGGCTCGGGATCACTGTCTCGAGCAGGTCTTTGAGCTGCATCGAGAGATTATGAAACGTGAAATGCAGGTCGTCGTGATCGTACTTGACGATGTCCTTTGGATGAACGTCCAGCGAAAACGTCATCAGTTTGCCAACCAGCGTTCCCATTTCCAGATAAAGTTTTTCCGGATGCAGAAGGGGCGAGCGAAAATAATGCGACATCGTCGGGATCGATGAATTGATCGTATGCAGCAGCCAGAAAACAGCGACCTCCGATGTCGTGAAATCCGCGAGCGATGCATTGCTCGCACGCCGCTGTTCGCCAAGACTGCCGCTTTTCGTGATCAGGATCTCGACGATCTGCCGCAGCATACTCACCAACCAAGCTGACGCCGAAACCTTAAGGATCGGCGGGATGAAATCATCCGACATTTTCAACTGCCCCGTAGGCGTCCGCTGGAGTTCGGCGATCTTGAGTGACGAAAATCCGTCGCGCAATTCGTCGTCGAAAATGATCCTGAGATTGCTTTTCGCGTAGGCCAAGGGCTGTTCGTTCGTGCCGCTGGTCTCGTCCTTGACCATCGCCCCTTCCTGCAAGTATCTGACATTTTGACCGGCCGGCGACCCGCTCGCCTGGAAGTTGGCCTCTCCCCATTTCCTCGCGGGAATCGCCAGATGTACGCCCAGCTTCTCCTTCTCGACCTTGAAGTGATCACCGACTGGACGCATATCCGGCACCGCTTCGGCATCAGGAACATTTACGACCAATCCGTCCGGCATCACGGCCCGGCACGACGTTATCTGAAAGTTTCCGTTTGCGATCGCCTCGCCGTTGACGCGGAGATCGAGCACGCCGTACTCAAACGGCATCATGGACCGCACGCGTGTATTCAGCAACTCCTCGTGGAAATTATCCCACTGCTGAAAATGCTGTGGGGTTAGCAGCATTCCCTCGTTCCAAACTATTTTTCGGTAGTTGCTCATAGGCGATCAGACGTAAATAGTAAAACGAGTCGGAAAATTAGTAAAACACGTTTACTTCTTTGGCAAACGCCGCAATTATCGCGGTATGGCGTGCTAGGACAGGCTCGGTTCGGACGGCGGTCTTGGCGGCTCGATGCCTTGCACCGGGATTCTCGAACTCGACAGATCAGAAAAGAAATCGGCCATCCATTGCTCACCGGTCTTCTCAGCGAATTGCTCTGGCACGGATTCCGCAAGTTCAAGAGCTCGAATTAGCGTCAAATATCCGGCTGAGTGAAGCTTCCCGGTCGCTCCGACACGCCGAACGCCCTTTGACGGCTTGATCAAAAGGTCGACGACCTTAACGGTCTGTGCGGTCGGCTTAGAGCAGTTCTCGGCCGGGGTCGTGACTAAATACTCGCGGCACGCGACCGGACGCGATTCGTGTATGGAACACGATTCATTTTCAAGAAATGGGCAGGGAATGCCTTCGTAGAAATATTCGAGCACAACATTGATCGCCTCGTGAAAACCGGCTTCGCTGTCCGCGGGTTTATCTGTGAAAAAGTGAGCGTTCAGCCGGTCGAACCATCCGGTATCTCTGAAATGTGCGGCCCCGTCTGCAAAGCGTTTGCGTATGATGCTCCTCCGCGGCTCGGGCATCTCTTCAACTAGGGCTGCGATCTGATATACCTCAGTTTCCGAGATAGGGACCGGTTGCCGGCAACAGGCTCCGCAACCGGCTTTGCACGAAATTGGCACGCCTTCCGTCGCGAGAGCTTCAACGCTGACATCGACGAGCGCGTTAGCCATCCGCTGAAATACAGGCAGCATTCGTTGCGGCTTTACGGGTCTCGCGGGAACGGTCATCTGCATTTCGAGCGGAATTCCGTCGATCGTAACAGCAACGTTTCCGGTCACCCATTCGCTTTCCAACATAATTTTTTCGCCTCGGACCTATAGAGTAAGTGCCTCGGCGTTGACGCCATAAGCCTTGGGATTTTGCGTAATCGTGCCGATTGCGAGGAACGTCAGAGCTTTTTCGAACTCCGTCTTTGTGATCTTTCCTTCTTTTTCTAGAAACCAGATCGAGCGGATCGTGCGAGGGCTTTCGGAGGACTTGGTCGCAATGTCCTGGAGCATATTCCGCATCTTCATAGTATCGCCGGCCGCACCCTGGTCGTATGCCGCGATCAAGAGCAATGAGTCCTCGGCAAGCTCGCTGCCGATCTGAGGAGCAAGCTTTCCCAGAACGTCTGAGGCTGCACGAGCGGATGCGACGACGTCACCGCTTGAGCCGCCGAGTCTGGCGATCGCCGCCACTGCGAGTAACTGCGGTTTTAGGTTGTGCTCGCTTGCTAATTGTATGATGGCGGCCGAGTTCTTTCGTGCCGATTGTATATTCTGTGCTAGTCCCGCGGAGCCTTTGAACTGTTTCGCCCGCGAGTCGACGCGTTTCGCGTGATCCGAGGTCAGGAATGCCTTCGGGTCATTCTGAGCGATGCGTCTGAGAAACTGTGCACCTAATTCTTCGGCAACAGCGGTCTCGCTCGGCGTAGCAGGCGGCTGCTTCGTGGTGTCTTGCGAGTTCGGGGCTGACGGTGATCCACCATTAGTTTGGATAGAAGATGCAGCCTTTGGCTTGTCGGTCGTCTCACGGTCGTCGCTATCAACTTCGTTTGGTTCCTCGAGGACAATTTCCGGCTGCGGCGTCTGCCCACCGCGGCTCATCACCGCGTATATCAGCACACCCGCAAATAGCAAGATGACAATACCGAACATCGGGATCATCAATAGCCATAGCATTGAGTTACCGCTCTTATCGCTTTGGGCCATGGGCGGTGCGGTCGCCGACTGGACAGACGAGACGGGAACGGGATCAGCAACGGTGAGTGCAATTATCGCCTGGTCGGACTTGATCTCGACCTCGATGAGCAAGCCCCCTAGCTCGAGTTTGTCGCCATTATCGATACTTTTCGGCTCCGAAAGCTGTTTCCCATTAAGCAACGTTCCATTACTGGAACCGCGGTCGGAAACCATGAAAATGTCGCCAAATCGTTGAACTGTGACGTGTTCTCGCGAAAGCCGGCCGTCCGGAATGCTGAGGTCCGCCGTCGATTGCCGGCCGATCGTGAACATCTCGCCGATGACCGGAACGCGTTTCGTATCACCTGATTCGGTTCGATATTTCAGCCAAAGTTCGGTCATCGTGCTCTATCGCGAATAGGTCGAAAGCGGCTGCAATTTTAGGCCGAAGTCCTGCGGGTGTTCACCGACGATCGCCGCGGCAAAGAATTTGGGAACGTACTTAAAATTCTCTGATTGAAATTGTTTGGATAGGATGTCGCCTTTTGAAATAAGCGTCCAAAAGTCTCTGGGCAGCCCGGAATTCGATTCCAGGGCCTTCACCAGATTCGAACTCAAACCGCCCTCGCCGCTGTTGTAGCTGCCGATCGCTAGCGGCACGCTAGCGGGTCCCGTGCCGTACCGACCCGTGAGGGCTTTCATGTAAGATGCGGCAGCACGGGCCGATGGCTCGGGTTCGCATCGTTCGTCCGGGTTCTGAGGAGTCGCCCCGCGGACGGTCTTCAAACCGTGCATCTCACCGGTCGCCTTTGTGAACTGGAACATTCCCAGCGGGCCTGTCGGGCTTTGCAGACACACGCAATGCTCTGATTCGATCATCGCCAGATAGAGTCCGATTCGCGGATCGATCCCTTTTTCGTTGAACGCCTTGACGATGAACGGCGCATTCTTGCTCGCACGTTCATAGGTCACCTGCAAATTGTCGCCGAAGCGGCAGCCGCCCAACGGCTTGACGTTCAGCCGCTTAGCGTACGCATCGGTGAACGATTTGATCTTCTCAACTGCAGCGTCCGGTATCTCATCACTGCTGCTGTTTCCGATAACCTCTGCGATCCGCATCGCCCTATCACGCAGATAGCTTCGCCGTTCCGAATCGGAAACGTCCAGATATCCCTTCCCGGCCGGAAGCGTTAGCGGCGGTTTACTGCCGTTTGGCGAAGAAGGCGGGGTTGTATTCCCTGGCGTCAAGTCGACTGTCTTTGAATTCGGTTGAGTGCCAACAGGATCCGGTGTCGGATCTCGATCTGCGACGGGTCGCTCGAACGGAGTTTCCTCCGGATCTATCCTGACTACAGAATTCTTGCTGTTCCCTAACACCTTGAAACCTATAAACACCGCCGACGTGCTGACGAATAACAATGCGAAGGCGATCAGAGCGATCGGGAGCAAGCTGATCGGCCGTGAATTTGCGACGGAGCTGGCCACGTTGACCGTCTTGTCTGTATGCAAGACCGGCTGGTCATTCGCCGTGCTGATCTCCGTTTGAAGGATCCGCAAACGCAATGATGTGCGGTGGCCGATCTTAACGTTATCACCGTCATATAACGGAGTGCCATTAGCATTCACGCGACCCCCATTTACAAACGTGCCGTTCGACGAATTCTCGTCGACGATCCAGACCTTATCGCCATCCCGATAGATCGTCGCATGAAGTCGTGACAGTCCGTCGTCATCAAACCGGACGTCCGCTTCGCTACCGCGACCCAGGGCGAGCCGGTCACCTGTCACCACGATCTCGCGTGAGCCCTCGTTTGTCGGATATGTAAGCACGACGTCCGGCATTTTATAGTGTTAAGCGGTACAGCTCCGATAGTGGGCGGTCTGTCGAGATCCCAAATTTCTGAGGATTTTCTGCCACAACCCCGGCCGCGAAGAACCGTACGAGCTGTTCACGTTCGGGAGCGGTCTTTATGGAATTCCATACGTCAACACGATTTGCCGGAAGTCCGGACTTCCAAGTGCCGGCGTCCTGCGGCGACTTTCCGAACGCTGCGACGCTGTAGACCATATCACCTTCGAATACTCCTAGAACGATCGCTTTCATATATAGAGCCGACGCTTTCGCAGCACAGTTTTGCGACGGATCCGAAAGGCTCTCAGTTCCGCATAACCCGTTATAACCATTCGATGCAACAAAATCTGTCGACATTTGCCACAGCCCTTCACGGTCTCCCTGTTTCGCGGGTTCGAAACGGCTTCTGCTCATCGCAAGTAGGTATCCGAGAGCGGCGTCGAGGTTCTGCTCCCGTGCGTACGCCACATTTATCGCGTCCCGGTATTTCGATGCCTTCTCAAAATACCCCGGTTTCGCATAGTCGGCTGTTCGTTTTCTGACTTCGAGCAAAAACTGCTGATTCGAGACATTATACTGGCGACCGCCCGAGAACCGCGAAGCTAAAGCGTTGACTAGCTGCTGTAGCTCGATGAGCGACATTTCCTTTTGAGCCTGCCCGCCGATCGGCTGTTGGGGTCCGGTCGCAATTTCAGATTGCTGCTCAGGCCGCGTCAGGCGCCTCGTTTCGAAGGCGACACGGACGGCGTTGGGTTGCGAGATCTGGTTTCCGTCGCGGTCGATCAGTATCACTCCTAGCTCGTGGTCAATACCGTCGGCAAGATCAGGGAAGTTCCGCGGATCGATCGCTGCCGAATATGGGATCTCTTCAGATCGAGCGAACGGTCTTCCGTCAACCGTGTAAACCACACCAGCCAAACAGTTCCCATTTTTCACATCTATTTCGATATCGGTCGGAGTGTCGATAGTGTCACCCTGTTCGGGATGGATAAATGCGGCGGTCGCGGAGCATTCCGGCGTCCGACTGAAATAATAGAGGGCACCCGCGGCTGCAACGAAAAGGAGAGCAACGCAACAGATCGCTCCGGCTATCAAGAACAATTTCCCTGAACCGCCCGATTCGGCTGCGTCCGCGGCTGCCCCTGACGCTGCCGCAGAATATTGAAGGTCCGTTGGCTCGGGCGCGGTTTCCTGGTCGGGTTTCACTTCGCTGTTTAACGCAGTGCTCTCGAACACGATCGTGCTCGTGCCGCCTAGAACGATCACGTCACCCGGTCGAAGGTACGTCTCACGCGAGATCGGCCGACCGTTCACCATCGTTCCATTACTGCTTTGGAGATCGATCAGAACGTATTCGCCGTTCCGGACCTCGATCTCGGCATGATAGCGGGAAATGTTTGAATCGTCAGGGAATGAGATCTGATTGTCGGTAGTTCGACCGATCGAGGTTACGCCCTCGCCGACCGGATATTCCTTGTCATGATATTGAAGCGTTGCCCCTGACATATCTATCCGCCGCACGCCGCAGCCCGCCCGTATTTGACGAACAAACAGGACAAGTTTTGCTGCTAATTGATAGTCGCTTCAGTGCCCGGCGAGAGGATGTACCAAATCACGGTAGCGAAAAGAATGGTGAGAACAACGAACAAGATCAATCCGAGAAGGATCATTAGAACCTTTCCTGCTCCGCGCCCCTGGGGCACATTCACAGCCTCGACGGCAGTCTCATCTCCATCCACTTCGTCCAAGTCCGTCAGCACGTCAGGCTGCGGTTCGATTTCGACCGGTTCCGGGGTATAAGGCTCAGTAGGCGTGTCGGCGTTGGGCTCAAGGGTGTCAGGAGCTGGATCGGCAGATGATCCGGCGAATCTTTGCTCAAAACCTTGGGGGAGATATCCGCTTGTCTTGCGAAAGACGGGCTCCGGCATGGTCCACCGACGCTCGGACACAGCCGGCTGATCGGTCTGTGTCGGCGTTGTATCGATGTCGGGCTCCTGGTGATTCCTGACAGGTGCCGATTGAGCGTTATCGTCCTTCATCGCATTATCAATGCCAGCCCGCGGATCATCGCTGCAGATCGAGTACGTCTGAGCGGGTGATAATGCCTGTGATCCGCTTGAAGTCCTCGATCAATACCGCCGGGTGCTTCTGCAACTTAGTCTTTATTTCTCCCAGATTAGTATCTACCTCGACCACCGGGAAACTCTTGTCCATGATGTCTTGCACCTTTCCATTCAAAAGGTCGCGATCTTTCAGCAGCTTCGCAAGTATATGACTTTCCCTTAGGCTGCCCACCGAAGCGTGTTCCTCCAGCACGGGCATCTGCGTCACACCGGCCTCACTCATCATCTCCAGCGCCCGGCTGACAAGGTCTTCGGGTGCACAAAAAACAAGATCTGCCGGAGCACCGGAATTCTTTGTCTCACTGATCAGGCCCGCGGTGATACGCTGCGGCTCGAGCAGGAGTTTTTCCTTCATCCACTCATCGGAGTGGAACTTTGACAGGTAATGTTCTCCTGTATCGCAGACGATGAATACTACCACGGCATCCTCGTCCAGGTCTTTCGAGATCTTTAGAGCAGCAGCGAAATTTGTTCCGGTTGACCCGCCGCAAAAAATGCCCTCGCGCCGCGACAGTTGCCGAGCGAATTCAAAAGACTCTCGGTCACTTACATTGATCACCTCATCGATGACCTTCATATTCGCGTTGCCGACCGGCAAGCTCTGTCCGATCCCCTCGACAAGATAAGGGGTCGCCTCGGGCACATGCCCCGAATCTTTATATGTCTTAAAGATCGAACCGTACGGGTCCGCACCGATGATCTTCACATCTGGATTCTGTTCCTTGAGGTACCGCCCGGTTCCGCTGATCGTGCCGCCCGTTCCTATACCGGAAACAAAGTGCGTGATCTTACCGTCCGTGTCTCTCCAAAGCTCAGGGCCTGTCGTCGCGTAGTGGGCGGCCGGATTTGCAGGATGGTTATACTGATCCGGGTAGAAAGAGTTCGGCGTCTCCTGAGAGATGCGTTTAGCGGTCTCTACATAATGGTCCGGCGTGCCGGGCTTTGCCGCTGCCGGACAGACAACAATATCGGCACCGAGCGACTTTAGGTACCGCATTTTCTCGACAGACACCTTTTCCGTAAGTACGAAGATCGACTTGTAGCCGCGGACCGCAGCGACCAGGGCCATCCCGATCCCTGTATTCCCTGACGTAGCCTCGATCACCGTGCCGCCCTTTTTGAGTACGCCTTCCTTTTCAGCCCAATCGATCATCGACACGCCGATGCGATCCTTCACCGAATAGCCGGGATTAAGGCTTTCCATCTTAGCGAGAACGGTCGCTTTTATCTTGTGCTCACGAGTCAGATTGTTAACGCGAACCAATGGTGTGTTGCCGATCAATTCAAGGATATTGTTTGAAAAGTTCATTATTAATTCTTATTGCCAGATAGAGAGGTCTAATATCCTGATAATATAATGGTTCGCGTCTAGACCCAAAACTGAAACTTATCACCCCATAAAGCTCGTAAGATTAATAGCGGTTCCACGAATTTACGAAACAAATGCTTAAGCGATATTCCTTAACGATTCTTACACTATTAATCTTTGCGGTCGGGGCTTTCGCTCAGGCGACCGTCGCAGTCGCCACCGGTCTCGACGAGGGCGCTACCCGGCGAACGGCTGCATTCGAAAAGGTTTGGAACACAATAAACGAACGCCATTATGACCCGACCTTCGGCGGCGTGGACTGGCAGGGCGTCCGAACAAAATATGAACCCCTCGCAAGAAAGGCGGAGACTGATGATGTTCTTCATGCACTTCTGCGGCAAATGCTTGGTGAACTGAAGCTTTCGCACTTCGGCATCTTTCCTAAGGGTCTGAGCGCTGACGAAATGGCAAAAGCGATCGGCACCGTTGGTATTGACATAGTGTATTTTGACGGAGCTGCAGTAGTTGACCGGGTGGAGCTGGGCTCGGCAGCCGCAAAGGCCGGGATCGTCCCGGGCTTTATCCTTACCAAGATCGAAGAGCGGTCGGTCCGTTCGATCGTGGACGAGTTCGACGCGACCCAGCGCGGGCGATCGCTGACTGAAGCGATGCGGACGGTCTATCGCGAACGATTGCTGGAGTCGAGGCTGAACGGCAAGCCTGGAACAAGCCTCGACGCCGAGTTCGCGGACGCAAAGCACGCTGCCGTAAAGGTTAAACTCTCAAGGACCGAGTTCCGTGGAGAAATGTCCCAGCCATTCGGCAACTTCCCGCCGCAGCCCGTCATTTTCGAATCGCGGCTCATCGACGGAAACATTGGCTACATTCGTTTTAATATGTGGATAGTTCCGCAGATGGCCAAATTACGAGAAGCCGTGCGCGAATTTTCGGGAGCGAACGGTCTTATCGTCGATCTGCGCGGAAACCCGGGCGGCATCGGCGGAATGGCATCAGGTCTGGCCGGGATGTTGGTTACGGAGGAGTTCTCCCTTGGAGTAATGCGTACGCGGGAAAGCTCAATTGCATTCATCGCGTATCCGCAGCCAAAGCCGTTTAACGGGCCCATCGCGATATTGACCGATCACGGGTCAGGCTCGACCAGTGAAGTATTCGCTGCGGGAATGCAGGAGTCGGGAAGGGCCAAGGTCATTGGAGAAACCACGGCTGGGGCTGTCCTGCCATCTGTTTTCGACACATTGCCGACAGGCGCGATCTTTCAATACGCGGTCTCGGATTACCGGTCGCCGAAGAATATTCTGATAGAAGGCCGCGGCGTTTTTCCGGACATCACTGTCGCCCGCAGCCGTTCAGCAATGCTCGCAGGACGTGACGCGCAGCTTGAGAAAGCGATAGAGTACATCAACGCAAACAGGAAATAAGATGAATTTCAAAAATGTTTTATCGATCGTAACCCTTTCCATGCTCCTTTCGTTGGCAGCTGATGCTCAGACGCCAAATTCCGCAGTCGACGACACCAGAAAAGCCGCTGCAAACGCAGCGATCGAAAAATCGAAAGATCCGACCGCCGCTGAGGTTTTTGAAAAATATGCAGCTGCGCTCGGTGGACACGCCGCGGCGAAAAAGATCAAGAATCGAGAAATGCGTGGTTCGGTGACCCTGTCACCGATGGGTGTCACGGGCACGATCCTTGGCTACTCGGCACCGGAAGCGAAGAACGTCACTTTCCTTAAGATCAACGGTCTCGGGGATTTTGCAGAAGGATTTGACGGTACGACGGGATGGTCAACCAACCCACTGCAAGGCCTGCGTACGAAAACCGGTGAGGAGCTTAAGCGCCAGTTGTTGACAGGAAGATTCGATCGCGAAACGAGTCTGAAGAGCATTTACAACCAAGCTGAAGTGACCGGTCGGGACATCATCGAAGGCAAGGAAGTATACGTTGTAAAAGCAACGCCCGAAGGCCTTGGGCCTGACACGCTATTTTTTGATGTAAAGACCGGATTGCTTCTGCGTTGGGACACCACGCTCGTTTCTCCTGAAGGAAGAATGGCTGCATCGACTTTCCTCGACGATTACCGTGAAGTTGACGGCGTAAAAATAGCGTTTAAGTCGCGGACGAAGCTGCCGCAATACGACCTTGTGATCTCACTGACAGCGGTCAAGCATAATGTTGAGATCAGCGACGCGATCTTTGCGAGGCCTGCTCAATAGAATTGGCGGCTAGCTCCCGGCGGCGAGCCAACATTGATCCGGGGTCATTCGTGATGATCGCGGCCAAACCTAACCGCATCGCACGCTTTATCCATCGCGGGCTGTCGGCCGTCCAGACAACGGTTGCCATCCCGCGATCGTCTGCCTTCCGGACTAATTTCTTGGTCGCCAGAGTGTAGTGTAGGGAAAGCTCGTCTGCTCCCAGTTCGTGGGCAATTTCAACTAAATATTTTTCTTTCCGAAGAACGTTTCGGATCTTTGGCGCAAACAATGCTGCAGTTCGGATGCCTGGCAGAAGCGATCGCATTCGCGGAATAACTCCAAGTTTGAAGCTCTTTACCACTACTCCTGCACGATGCTTTTGGTGAAGGGTCGCGGCTACACGTGCTGTCAGCGTCTCAACATCGCTTTCATCGCATTTTAATTCGATATAGATCGAGCCCTGATAACTGCTCAAATAGTCCAACGTTTCCGCCAGCGTTCGGACCGACTCGGTCGAGAATGAATCGCAAGCCCGACGCTCATTCTCCCTATTGAACCAGCTGCCAACATCGATTCGTGCAAGCTGGTCAGATGTCGTATCACTTACACTGCTAGCAAGCCCGGCAGTGCGAAGGAGCGAATCGTCGTGGATCACAACGGCCTCGCCATCCCCCGCCAACCGCACGTCAAACTCGATCCCGTCGGCACCGGCGTCAATGGCTTTTTGAAATGAGGCGAAGGTGTTCTCAGGAGCGTTAATGCTGTCGCCGCGATGAGCTATTATCTTCGGGATCACGGTTTGGATGGGACGGGTTTTTCCAGTAGAAAGATCTTTTTGGACCAGGCGATCGGTTCGTTTAATGGAAATTCATGATCACCAACGATATCGAAATAACGCTGTGAAATCCGCCTCACATCCTTCTCGGGATGAGCTTTGAATTTGTACAGAAATTCAAGAACCGAACCCACCAGTGAGGGCTTTACCGGTATCAGAACGAGACGGCCGCCGGGTTTCAGTACACGAGCTAGTTCACGGAGCCCGGCGTCTAGTGAAACGTACTCAAGTACACCGCATGATAGGACAACTTGAAAAGTTTCGTCAGCGAAAGGCAGTTCCAAAATATTGCCCTGTACCGGCGACATCATTTCCGTGTCGATCCGCTCTTCTTTTTCAAACTGCTCGGCAGCGATCTGCAGCGACTTTCTCGAAAGATCGAACGCTACCGTCTTCTTCGGCCGGTACCCGCTGTCGGCAAAGCCAAGTGTAACGATACCCGTTCCGCTGCCCGCATCGAGCACGTAGCTTTCGCCGTCGATCCTGAGATCAAGTGAACGCAGGTATTTTGCGACCGACGATCGATAGCCGTTAACCCTCAGTGCGAGGTTATGCACATCGGCAATCCGATCATAGAAGCTTTGAGTTTTGGCCCTGTTGCGCTGGACGCTAACCTTTGCCATCGGTCATTCCTCGTCGATCAATTTCAGTACCATCGCACGCATCTCTTCAAGCCTGCTTGGGCTCGATCCCGTATCGATGTAGCGTACCACGCCTTTGCGGTCGATCAATATGGCGGTTGGCAATGCTACGGCACCGTACGCCCCATGCAGTTGCTGATCCTTTGTGACGACGAAATCATATGGCAAGGCGTGCTTTTCACGAAACCGCTTCAGGAAAAGGATCTCGTTCGGCTCGTCCACATCGAATCCCTCGCCCCGCCCGTAATAACGTGTAATGCCTAAGATCACCAGGCCCTTGTCCGAGAGATCCGCATGCCACTCCCGAAAGTGTGGGAAAGCATCGAAGCACGGTCCGCACCATGTCGCCCAGAAATCGAGCAGTACCACCTTGCCCTTCATCTCCGACAGTGGGCGCTGCGTTCCGGGAAACCACTTGTCGATCCCAAAAAGCTCGGTCGCGGGCTCGCCAAGCATTTTGTAATGCTTCTCACGGCGTTTCAGCCTGTCTATGGCCTCATTGCCCTGCGGCGTCCCGACTGTTTTACCGGCCTCGATCAGCGAGGATAGATAGGTTTCCATCGCCAGCTCTTTCCTGCCGGTATCGATCTGGTGAGTGATCAATTTGTCAGTCGCGTAAAAATATAAAAGGGCGTGCTTTATGCTTGCGGCCGTTTGCCGCAGATCATTGAGGACAGCATCAGCATCCGCGATCCTATTTGCGGACCTGTGGGCTTCAAATACCAGCATCCCGGCGTCGAGAGCAGCATCCAGCGGATTGACACGGCTACCGGGCTCGCGGATCAACTCTTTCGCTGCTGCATAGCCCCTCGATGCATACGCCGCAGCATTCTCAAGATCACGCTTCCCGATAAATCCTTTCGCGATCTCGGTGTTCATACGCCAGATCTCGCTCGTTTTTACTGCCCCCTTCTCGTAATCGGCGTAATATTTTGTTGCGTCGTCCAGCTTTCCGAGTTTTGCGTGGACGAAAACCAAAATTGCAAGGGCATTTTGCCGCCGCGTCGCGTCTTCTGTCCCCGCAATGAACCTCACAAGCGTTTCCGCCGTCATGTCCATATTTTCTGCGATCCAGTGCAGCATGCCGGCGAAATAGATCTCGTCCGGATCGGTTGATCTCCGTGCGCTCGCGATCGCTGCATACTTCGCGGCTAGCTGCTTTCGCTCTTTATCGGTCTTCTGCCTAAGCTGTTCGCTAAACGGCACCTTCTTGGCCTGATATTCTGCGAATTTTACCCGGTTGTACTCGTTCGCTTCGTCAAACATCTGCTTAGCGGTTCTTTCGCCATTTTCGGATCGAGATACTGAAGCGGAACGGCCGGACTGCGCCTGGGCCGTCGCAGCGAATATGAGCACTGCTATTAATAGGAATTTCATTCTTTAACTTTGGTTGACGGCCGAAGCACTAGCCGTGAAGCGGTCCGGCGAAAAAGCGGTGAAGTATGCACTATCGGTTCCATCAATTACTTTGTCCGCGACTAGTTTCGCCGTTATCGGTGCCAGCAATATGCCGTTTCTATAATGTGCCGTCGCTACAAGAAGTCTATCCACCCCCTGGATGGTTCCAATTACAGGCATCTTGTCCGGAGCGGCCGGTCGTAACCCCGCCCACGCATCAACGATCTCGAGCGTCGAAAGTGCAGGGATCACCGCCTCAGCCGCATTTCGCAGTGCTGCGACGGCAGTCGTCGTTACCGACCGATCGAAGCCCGCTTCTTCGACGGTCGCTCCGACCAGCAATCGCCCATCGGCTCGCGGTACCAGATAGCATTCCGACCCATAAATCACCTTCGTGAGCAGCGGCGTGTTCGGATGATAAACGATCATTTGACCGCGTATTGGCCGCACATTTAATCCCAAACGGTCTCGGGGTTCGATGAGTGACGACCAGGCACCGGTTGCAAGTATCGTAACGTCGGCTGGGAATTGACGGCCATTCACCTTTGCTCCCCAAGCGGAATTGCCGGATATTCCCACCGCTTCAACCGGGCAGTTCTCGATGATCTCCATGGAATTCAGGCGGCAGTACTCGCGAAGGGCAGCGAGAAGTTTTCGATTGTCGACCTGATGGTCAGACCGGTACAAAAGGCCACCGACTACTTGCGTTGAGATCGATGGTTCGATCTCAAGAACCGCATCACCGTTCAAGATGGAAGACGTTCCCATCGATCGCTGAAGCCTGTTTTTCTCGACCAGCGACCTCATCTCGCCTTCAGTAAACCCCAGCTGCAGCGTTCCGGACCGATCCAGTTCGGGATCGATCCCCGTCTCATTTTGCAGCTCGGCAACGAATTGCGGATATAAATTGATCGACTCAGTGCCGAGTTGAAACAATCGATCAGCCTCTGTAGCCTCAGCGTGCGGTGCGAGCATCCCCGCCGCTGCCCACGAGGCTTCGCCGCCTGCAGAACCTTTCTCAAGCACAGTAATTTGGCCCACGCCACGGCGATGGAGCTCGCAGGCGATGCTTAAACCGATGATCCCGGCACCGATGATCAACGCATTCATAAAACGAAAAAATATTATAAGATAATCGTTTACACTTTCTGAATTTATGAAACACACGATCACATTGATACCGGGCGATGGGATAGGCCCGGAGATATTTGCCGCAACAGTTCGCATCATCGAGGCCACGGGCATCGACGTCGAATGGGAAACCCACATTCTCGGAGCCCAGGCACTCGAAAAATACGGGACTACATTGCCTGATTCGGCGATCGACTCGATCAAAAAGAACAAGGTGGCATTGAAGGGGCCAGTGATGACGCCGGTTGGTAAGGGCTTCACCTCGGTTAATGTGGGACTACGCAAAGCTCTCGATCTTTATGCGAACGTGAGACCTGTAAAGGCCTTACCGAATATTCAGAGCCGCAACCCTGAACTCGATCTGGTCATCGTTCGCGAAAATACCGAAGGTTTGTACTCCGGCCTTGAGCACATCGTCATACCGGGCGTCGTCGAGAGCTTAAAGATCATCACTGAAAAAGCTTCGACGCGGATCGCCCGTTACGCGTTCGAGTTCGCCCAGAGCCACGGCAGAAAAAAGGTGACGGCCGTGCATAAAGCTAACATCATGAAGCTTTCGGACGGTCTTTTCCTTGACTGCTTTTACAATGTTGCGAAGGAATTCCCGGCCATAGAGGCGGACGACAAGATCATCGACAACTGCTGTATGCAGCTCGTCATGCGACCCGAACAGTTTGACGTGCTGGTTATGGAGAACCTTTACGGGGATATTCTCTCTGACCTCTGTGCGGGCCTCATCGGCGGCCTCGGCTTGGCACCTGGTGCGAATATCGGTGAGCAGGGCGCTGTATTTGAAGCAGTACACGGGTCCGCTCCGGACATCGCCGGCCAAGGCATCGCTAATCCAACTGCGATCCTGATGTCGGCTATCCTTATGCTCCGTCACATAAACGAGAACGACGCAGCAGATCGGGCGGAAAAGGCGATGCTCGAAGTGTTCGCCGACGGCACCTCGCTCACGAAGGATCTGGGCGGCACCGCGAAAACGGATGATTTCGCAAGAGCGATCATTGATAAACTACAGGCGGCTGACGCGGCCGCTTCGTGATCGCACATATTGCTGCAACGCTTTTTATCGACGCCGGCGTCCAAACGATGTGCGGCGTCGATTGTGTGCCGCGGGGGAGGTTTTATGAGATCGATCGTCGCAGGAATTTTGATGCTACTTGCATCGACCAATCTAGTTTTCGCGGGCAAGGCCTCGTCCGAAGAGCTGAAAGTGAAGGTCGGTACTTCAAAGACCGCAAAAACGGGCAAGATCTCTATCAAATTCGTCGAAGTTATCGAAGACTCTCGATGTCCAGAAGACGCCAATTGCATTTGGGCCGGCAATGCCAAGATCAAAGTAATGTTATCTCGAAACGGCAAAGACGCTCAGACGTTTGAGATGAACACCACACTTCAAAACACTAATACTGGCGATGGATTCCTTCCCTATAAAGGCTACAACATAACCCTTATGCGGTTGACACCACTTCCGAGTTCGGCCAAGGCGATCGACTCAAAAGCGTATACGGCGACATTCGTTGTTGAATCTCCGCGTTCTACGAAGAGCGAATAACATCGTTCTTGAAGCGCAGGTCTCATAGGAGCGGGTTAAGTGCCCGCTCTTTTTGCGCTGTTCAAGTGTGTAATAAATCCAAACATAAGATCAGGGAGGTGCGAATCACAGAAATGTTGATAACGCCGCACGTACATTACGGTTTCTAGCATGAGGGACTAATGGCACACGCGTTGCACAGCTTTGCTGATTACGAGGTGTTTATTATGCGCAATGTAATGAAGTACTACGCTGTTGCCACGATCTTGATCGTGACTTCAATTAGCATCCATGCTCAAAAAACAGCGGTAGCCAGTGAGACGGACGATTCAGCAGCAAAGGCTGCATTTGAAGCGGCGGTGAATTCATACGTCACACAGCGTCGCGAGATCGAGGCGGGAATGCCGACCTTATCCACCGAGGCGACGGCCGAACAGTTAGCTGCCCATAAATCAGCACTTTTCAAGAATATTGCTACGCAGCGCAAAGCCGCGAAAAGAGGCGAGATCTTTACACCTTCGGCAGTCGCGATGATCGCCCGGATAATTAAGGCAAACTACTCAGACGCTGAGCTCGCTAACATCAAAGCCGAGAATGCCGAGGCCGACACCAAAGGCTTAAAGCTTGTGGTCAATGCCGCTTATCCGGAGGGCCGGGAAAAGGTTGAAATGCCGCCGAGGATGCTTTTGGCGTTGCCTGAATTGCCTGAAGAGCTAAATTACCACTTTATTGGCCGGGACTTGATCCTTCTCGATAAGGAGTCCGGGCTGATCATTGACTTTATGACTAACGCGTTGCCGTAGTGAACTAAGATCTGGGGGATTTGCAGCGATATGATCACGGGGAAAGTGTTTGCGATCAGAATTGAGAAATTATTTAAGACAAAGCTCGTAGCGGCCGCAATACTGCTTTCGGCCGCCACGGTCGTAGACGGCCAGCGGATGCCGAATGTCAGCCAGTTTGCGAAAAACGCGGTCCCGGAAGCCGAACGTACGGTAACGTTGCCGAATGCCGAAGGCTCGATCAAGTTCGCCGCAGTCGGTGATACGGGGCGCGGCACACGCGTACAGTATGAACTTGGGACGATGATGGCCGCGTATCAGGAAAAATTCAATTATGACACCATCATCCTGACCGGTGACAACATGTACTACGACCAGAAGCCGGAGGATTACGTGAAGAAATTTGAACTGCCTTATAAGGCATTGATCGACCGAGACGTCAAGTTTTATGCCTCGCTTGGCAACCATGATGAGCCCAATCAGCGCAACTATAAGCTGTTCAATATGGACGGTCGCGAATACTACAAGCTGGTTAAGGCTGATGCGTCTTTCTACGCTCTCAACACCGTCCAACTCGATAAAAAGCAGATCGACTGGCTCGTTTCGGAGCTCGAAAAAGACACATCGAAATGGAAGATAGCGTTCTTCCATCATCCGCCTTATTCCTCCGCTGGTCGCCACGGGTCGGACGAAAAGATACGCGAGGCTTTGCATCCGCTCTTCGTGAAATACGGAGTTGATGTGGTCTTTACGGGCCACGACCACACCTACGAAAGGATCAAGCCAATGGATGGTATTCAGTACTTTGTGACAGGCGCCGGCGGGGAAGTTCGGAAGAACGATCTTAAGGACCGGTCAACTATCACAGCCGCAGGTTTCGATACAGATCTTTCGTTCATGATAGTCGAAATAGTCGGCGACGAGATGCATTTCCAATCTATTTCCCGCACAGGGGCGACCGTGGACAAAGGCGTGATCCCGAACCGTGTAGGTGAAAGCGAGCCGAAACCTAACGCGGAAGATCCGGCCGCTGTGTCAGTGACAAAGATAAGTCTTTGCGAAGAGGTTTTTGCAACGGCGGCAGCGGCCGGCCGTCTGGCAACTCAGCCATAATTTTTCAGGGGGACGACGAAGATGTTTGGACTAGATAGAAAAGCCGTACTAGTAATTCTCTCCATTGCCGTAATGATTTTCGCGAGTTCGTTCAACGCTCACGCACAAAGGCTTACTGCGGTGCTCTGGGAGCCGGTGAATATTTCTCAGAGGAACCTGCTATTGGGGCCTGGCGGCACCGCGATGCGGCCTAACACACGCAGGATCACATTCATTGAGGACGAGAAAGGCGGTAATAATCTGAAGTATCGTATCAAGGACGGTTCGGGTCGTGAATGGGTCGCGAAGATCGCTGACGAATCACAGGCCGAAGTTGCCGCCACTCGTCTACTTTGGGCGATCGGCTACAAGACAGAGATTGACTATCTGATCCCGAAGCTAACCATTCCGACCACGAAAACTTATAACAACGTTCGACTAGAAGCTCGCCCGGCAAACGTTGAACGCGACGGGCGCTGGGAATGGAAGGAGAACCCCTTCGTCGGCACGCGAGAATTCAATGGCCTAAAGCTAATGATGGCCTTGATCAACAACTGGGACCTGAAGGACGAAAATACCGCTATTCTGCAGCAGGGAAATAAACGCCACTACATCGTCAGTGATCTCGGTTCGTCGTTCGGCCGCACGGCAGCGACCAGTATCCCTGTCCTGACCAAATTTGGGCGAAGTGTCAGCAACCCGGAACATTACTCGGAGGCTTCATTTATCGTCGGAATGACCTCTAAGGGGTACCTCGATATGGCGTACGACGGCAAGCAAGATCACCTAATGAAGGAGTTCACGGTCGAAGATGCTCGTTGGCTCGGGAATCTGCTTCGGCGGCTAAGTAACAAGCAGATATCAGATGCGTTCCGCGCGGCTAATTATTCGTCTTCAGAGGTTAAGATCCTGACGCGTGCGGTCAAGAAACGCATTGCTGAACTGAATGCCCCGGCCCGTGCGATTGAAGCACGGCGTTAGAATGTAACAGCCGGCCGGTTCGGTTGGCCTAAAATGATCAGAACCAGAAGCAGCAGGAAGTAGGGAACAAGGACAGCGGCTCCGGGATAATCTTTTGCGACCCGCTGTCCGAAAAACAACGAGAGGATCGAAACCGCTCCGATCACGCCGCCCCAAAATATAAATACCGTAGACCCGCTAACGAGATAGTAAACGATCCCGACGGCTGATAGTAGTCCGGTCGCGATCTCCGTTATCGTGACGGTGCCTAACATCATCGGCACCATTCCTGCTAGAAATGTCTTCGAAAAATGGCCGGTGAGCCATTCGAGGTTACCGCTCCAATCGGTTACTTTGTCTAGGCCCGATTGCAGAAATAGTATCGCTACCATTGTCGCCGCAAGCAGCATCGGCAGGTCTCGAAGGATCTGATCTAATCCGGGCATATTAACTATTTCTTCTTCCCGCCGCGCATTATCGCCTCGATCTCATCAGCGTCCTTCGGAACTTTAGACGTGAGATTGCGGTTTCCTTCCTCGGTCACCAATACATCGTCCTCGATGCGGATCCCGATCCCGCGATACTTTGCCGGAGCTGATTTGTCGTCTTCGGGAACGTAGATGCCCGGCTCGACCGTCAACACCATTCCCGGTGCGAACGGCTTCGAATTCTTGGCAGCCTGGTCGGTGAAATACCGCCCCGCATCGTGCACATCCATTCCGAGAAAGTGACCAACGCCGTGCATGTAATATTTTAGATATGCCTTCTTCTTGATCAGGTCTGAGGTTTTGCCCTTCAGCAGCCCGAGCTTTACCATACCTTCCGTTAAAAGTTCGATCGAGTAGTCCTGGCGGCCCTTTACCGTATTGCCGGTCTTAGTGTAGTCGATACATTTTTCCTGCACGTCGAGCACCACGTCATAGACCTCTCGCTGTGCGTCGGTGTATCTACCGTTAACTGGAAACGTGCGGGTGATGTCCGAGGCATATCCCTGATATTCCGCTCCGGCATCGATCAAGATCAGGTCGCCGTCTTTGAGCGGCATATTGTTTTCAACGTAATGCAGGATCGTTGCATTCGCACCGCCGCCGATTATTGAATTGTAAGCAACGCCGCTTGCACCCTTGTCTTTCATGTAGGCTTCCATCAGCGACTCGACCTGCCCCTCATTCATTCCGGGCTTGACCTTTTTCATCGCGAGGATGTGAGCCTCAGCAGCGATCGTCGCCGCGGTCTGCATCATCTCGACCTCTTCAGGGTTTTTGTGCAGCCGCATTTCGCCGGTGATCACGGTCGGATCGATGATCGTGTGCGGCGGGTACGCGGTCTTGAGGCGCCGAACACGCTGGCCAGAGAGATACGCGAGCACTTGCTGGTCCAACTGCTGATCTACCGAGAATCTGTAATAGAGCCGGTCCTTTCCATCGAGCAGCTTCGGCAGATCTTTGTCGAACTTCTCGACCGAATAAGCGGTGCTCGCACCGAAGTTCTTCACCGCACCTTCGACGCCTTGACGCCTGCCGTACCAGGTCTCCATCAGCGGATCTCGCGACCTGACATAGAGCGTGAACGGCGACTTTCTATTCTGCGGATCGATGACGGCGACCGCGTCCGGCTCAGGGAATCCGGTCAGGTACCAAAAGTCAGAATCCTGTCGAAACTTATACTCAGTATCGTAGCTTCGTGTTTTCTCGCGGGCCGCGGGGATGATAGCGATGGAATTGTCTTCCATCTGGTCGATGAATCGCTTTAGCTGCTGTCGCATATTACTCGGAAGTTTAACGCTAAAGCCGGCTTCCATCAAAGAGGGAAGCGACGCTGGGGTGTTAGACATCACTCCGGCTGCCCGTTTATCCTGAACTACCTGATATTCTTAGTTCAAATAGATGGATCTTCGCATTACCGAGCTTTTTCTCTCGATCCAGGGCGAGTCGTCTCACGCCGGCCGCCCGTGCTCGTTCGTGCGCCTGACCGGCTGCCCAATGCGATGCGTTTGGTGCGATAGCGAATACACGTTCACAGGCGGCGAGAAGTTGTCGTTCGAGGCATTGCTGACAAGGCTCGAGGAATTCGGTTGCAACCTCGTTGAGATCACCGGCGGTGAACCGCTCGCCCAAAAGAACGTGTTCGCGTTCATAAACACGCTTTGCAACCGAAACTACGAGGTGTTGATCGAAACGGGCGGCTTCGTCTCGACGGAGGAAGTTGATTCTCGGGCGGCGATAATCCTTGACGTAAAATGTCCCGGTTCCGGCGAGGCCGAGCGAAACCATTGGCCGAATCTTGGACGACTCCGTCGCGAAAAAGATGAGGTAAAATTTGTCGTGGCCGGGCCGAGTGATTGGGAATTCGCCAAGGAGATCATCGGGCGCTACGATCTGATCAGCCGAACGAAAGAGGTCCTGATATCGCCTGTCCACGGCATTCCCGATCTGGCAGGAATGGCAGAGGCTATAGCTGCTAGCGGTCTGCAAGTTCGATTAAATCTGCAGCTGCACAAATACATTTGGGGAGCCGACGTCCGCGGCGTTTGATCAAACACTTATGAGCAATCTTCAGATCCTGACACTCTTTTTTCTCCTAACCGCGGTCGCATCCGGTCAAACATCGAGGCCTTCGTCTGCAGCGTCACTAGATGCGAAAGTTACCTCTGCGATCGCCGACTTTAAGGGCAGTATCTCGATCTATGCGAAGAATCTGGATTCCGGAAAGGACTACTCTCTCCACGGCGACGAGCAGGTGCGAACAGCAAGCACCATAAAGATGCCGATCATGGCGGAAGCATTTCGACAGGTAGCCGAGGGCAAGGCCGCGTGGGCCGACGAGTTGATCGTGTCCAAAGATAAAAAGGTGGGCGGCTCCGGTATTCTGGGCGAATTCACTGACGGCTCCAAGATCGATCTTCGGACCGCCGTTCACCTGATGATCGTTCTATCCGACAATACAGCCACTAATCTCGTCCTCGACAAGATCACCGCCGACGCCGTCAACGACTATATGGACAAGCTCGGGCTAAAGGACACGCTATCGATGCGAAAGATCGGAGGCGGCGGCGATGCAAAAGCGTGGATAAACGACCAGCGTAATCGTCTTTTCGGACTTGGCCGCACTTCGCCTCGCGATATGGTCAGGCTGCTGGAAATGCTCGAAAAAGGCGAGGTCGTTTCAAAGGAAGCATCTGCCGAAATGATCTCGATCCTCAAGCGTCAGCAGTATAAGGACGGCATCGGCCGCGGCCTCTCCGACACGATGCAGGTGGCCTCAAAATCCGGCTCGCTAGACCGCCTGCGTGCTGACGTCGGCATCGTTTATACCCGAAAGGGCCGCATCGCAATCGCGATCTACGTCGACGATATGCCGGCAACCGGCTATAACCAGGAAAACCCGGGCCTTGCCATGATCTGGAAGCTGTCGCAGATACTTCAAGAGGGGCTCACGCAGTGACGGCGATCGTTCTTGTTTCCGGCGGGATGGATTCGTGTGTCACCGCCGCGATCGCCTCGGCCGAGAACGACCAACTGGCATTTCTTCACATCTCCTACGGTCAGCGAACCGAGGCACGTGAACGGAAAGCATTCAACGATATCGCCGACCACTATGCGATCGATAAGCGGCTGGAGGTTTCGGTCGAATACTTGGCAAAGATCGGTGGATCCTCACTGACTGATGACACGATCGAGGTCACGGATGCTGATCTAGGCTCGACCGAGATCCCGACAAGCTACGTGCCGTTTCGCAACGCGAACATGCTCGCGATCGCAACGAGTTGGGCAGAAGTTATCGGGGCAACCAGTATCTACATCGGTGCCGTTGCTGAAGATTCAAGCGGCTATCCTGACTGCCGCCCCGAATTCTACAGAGCTTTTCAGCAGACGATCAACACCGGCACAAAGCCTGACACGCACATCGAGATTCGCACGCCCATCATTCATCTCACCAAAGCCGAGATCGTAAATAAAGGTCTTGAATTGAACGCTCCGCTCCATCTGACCTGGTCGTGCTACCGCAGCGAAGACCTTGCGTGCGGCACCTGCGACTCTTGTGCTCTCCGGCTGCGAGGATTCGCCAACGCGGGAGCGGTCGACCCTATTCCGTATGCCCCGGCTTGAGATCCTTGGCTGCCTCTGACCGACGTTTCCGCAGTGATTCAAGTTTGCCCTCGAGTGCTTCGATCTCGGCGTCCAGTCCGGCGATGTCGTCTTCCTCCGAACTGCTGATCTTGTGAAAGACTGGCGTCATCACCGTAAAAGCAGCGATCAGTATCGACAGCACGGCGATCACGCGATAAACGACATCACCGGAACTTTCCGGTTCGAACCACATAAGGTAAAGAAGTATCCCGGCAAGTAGGATGTCGCAGATAGCCAGCAGCGTCAGCGACCAAGCAAATCTTCGATCTAGCCGGGCAAGCGAGATCAGCGAGATATGTGAAAGCACGACCGCAACGGTGACGAGCGTAAGCGTCGACTTTATAAAAGGTTCACTGTCATCGAGCACGTTCCAGATGATCAGGAACAGTGCCAGAGCCGATGCGATCGAGAACGCGATCCCCGCCATCGGGACCGTCCGACTGCGGCCGGATTCGATCGACGCTCCGCACGCCAGGCCCAATATGCTCGTTACCGTGACCGTTAGCGTCGTCATCAGAACTCTGACCTCGAACTCGCCGAAATTGCCGAGCAGCACGACCGCGATCCCGAACAATGCACTTACCGCGACCGACGCGATCAATATCTTAAGAAATAGTCTTTTCAGGTTTAGCTCCCACATTTGTCGTGTAATCTACTCCGACTTTCCTGATAATGCCAATCCGGCGACAATTTCATACCCTGAGTGATATAATCGGGAAAATTCGATAAACGAGGTCATCTGAAGCAATTATGAAATTACCGGGCGGATTCGATCTGAACTCAATGATGCAGCAGGCCCAGCAAATGCAGGAGAAAATGGGCAAGGAAATGAAGGAGACGGTCGTTGAGGCGACCGCCGGCGGCGGTGCCGTCAACGTCAAGATGCGGGGCGATTTTGAGGTCGTAGAGCTAAAGATCTCACCCGACATCATCAAAGACGGCGACGTCGAAATGATCCAGGACCTGACCGTTGCTGCTCTCAACGAAGCGCATCGAAAGGTCGAAGAATCTCTCAAAGGCAAGCTCGGCGGAATGCTGCCTCCAGGCCTGATGTAACCTGACATCAAAACGCTAAGTCACCAGGTTGTCACGACGTAAAGTTGGTCGCGACTGGTACAGTACAGCTTGGCGGCTTTGTGTTAACAAGATCTTGAAATGTTAGATTACTCAGAACCGGTCGCGAAGCTGATCGATGAGTTCAAACGTCTGCCGGGGATCGGCGGGAAGTCCGCCCAGCGGCTGGCGTTCTATATTTTGCGACGCCCGCAGGCCGAGGTCGACAGCTTTGTCGAGGCTTTGCGCGAGGTGAAGGAAAAGATCGTCTTCTGCACCGTCTGTAATAATCTTACGGACATAAATCCCTGCCTTTATTGCTCGAATCCCAAACGTGACCGGTCTATCATCTGTATCGTCGAGGAGCCTTACAATCTTGTCGCGGTCGAAAAGACCCGTTCTTTCCGCGGCATGTATCACGTCATACACGGCTCGCTTTCGCCGATACGCGGCATTGGGCCTGATGAGCTGATGCTTTCTAATCTCCTGCCGCGTCTTTTGCCCGAAAACAACGAGGGCGTCGAAGTCAAGGAAATAATAGTTGCGACCAACCCGACCACCGAGGGCGAGGCTACTGCCAATTACATCGCACGCCTGCTGAAACCGCTCGGCGTTCTGGTCACGCGCATCGCGATGGGAATGCCCGTCGGAAGCGATCTCGAGTACGTCGATGAGGTCACGATGGATAAGGCCCTCACGAACCGCCACGAGATCTAAGGCCGTGGCCAAGAGCGTCAAGAAACTTCGCCTGATCGATCTGATCGTCAACCGCCGCGGGACGCTGGTCTTTCGAATTCTCCTCTTCATTTTCGGCGTAGCATTGCAGCTATTCTTTCGCCGTATCGAAACAGTCAATGCCGATCGTGTGCCGGACGGAACAGGCGTGATCTTCGTGATGAATCATCCGAACGGCCTGATCGATCCGGCACTGGTCTTCGTCGCTCTGCCTCGCAAGATCTCATTTCTTGCGAAATCCACGCTTTTTCACATGCCGGTCCTGTCGTTCTTGCTTAAGACCGTCGAAGCTTTGCCCGTGTACCGCAAGATGGATGCCGGTGCGGACGTTTCAAAAAATCTGCGGACTTTTGAGCTTGCTCGTGAACGCCTGCAGCAAGGCGGTTCGATCGCCCTGTTTCCCGAGGGCATTTCGCACAACTCAACAAAATTGCTGCCGGCAAAGACCGGTGCGGCACGCATTGCTCTCGGTGCGGTCTCTGTTTCAAGCGAGAAACCGATCGATCTAAAAATAGTTCCTGTCGGGCTTTTCTACACCAGCAAAACAACCTTCAGAAGTGAAGCTCTGCTCTACTTTGGCGAGCCGTTTACCGTCGAACCGGTCGAACTCGACATCGATGGCCAGCCGCCGCGGGAGGCGTCGCGAGCTCTGACAGATCGGATCGAATCTGCACTTCGCGAAGTTACCGTCAATGCCGAGAACGAATCGGATCTCCACACCGCACGCATCGCCGAAGAGATCTTTTCTGCTGCCGCCGGGAGCGAGGCATTGGGTGAGAAAATGGATTTTCTGCAGGCTTACATTGCTCAGCAGGAGACCGGCGTATATCAGGAAAGCCCCTTGCGGCAGAAAATGCACGAGTTCGACCAAACCCTCGACCGGTATGGCATCGGCCCTGAACATCTTTCGCTCGCACAGTATTCTCGAGGGTTCGTCATTCGCCAGGCACTCGCCCGTACGTGGTGGCTGTTTATGCTGCTGCCAATGGGTGCCGTGGGCGCGATACTGCATTTCCCTGCATATCAGCTGAGCCGGCTGTTCGCGATGTGGTACGCCCAGCACGGTGCCGATGACGTCGCATCGACCGCAAAGGTTCTCGCCGGAATGCTCTTTATGCCCGCCACGTGGCTGATCACTGCTGCCGTTACTTGGTTTTTTTTCGGGTGGGAACTTGCACTCGCTGCGATCCCGATATCGGCTTTGCTTGGATACGTCGCACTGTACACGCTCGAACGTTTTGAGGACCTACGTGGATGGGCGAACGCGGTCAGCCTTTTTCTCACGAAACGCGAGACGTTTCTGCGGCTTTTTGTCGAGAGACGCGATATGCAACAGAAGCTCGCCCAGTTAGAACGCTGAAAAGCCCGATATCGCACGTTGACGATATCGGGCCTTGTCTTTAGTTACTTTTAGGTTTGCTAGAACCTGACCTTTTCTTCAGCCACGTCTGACGCACTTCGTGACTTTTTCCATTCTTCTTCTGTCTCGTAGAAATTCACGTCAAAGGTCAGAAGCGATTTCACGGGTATGCCATCGAATTCCGACCGCCCATCCTCAAATCTTGCAATGGTGCCGATGCCGATCACTTCGGTGCCGATCTCTTTACACAGGTCGATCGTCTCCTGGATCGCACGTCCCGACCGAAGAATGTCATCGACAATGATCGCGGGATGAACGTTCGTGTCCGACATGTATTGACGAAACTGCCGCTTGCCGTCCTCCATTTCAGCCCAGTAGATCTGGTCTGCACTGAGAGCCTCGCGAACGCCGAATGCGACCATTATACCGCCGGGACTCGGGCTGATGATCGATACCTTGGGCAGCCGTTTCGCGATCGACTTCTCCATACGGAAATGGCGGCTGAGGCCGACCGACAGAATACGGGCATTATCGTAATAGCGAAAGGCCAGCGGCATCTGGAAATAGTGCGACGCGTGCTTTCCGTTCGGGTAAATAAAATGTCCGCGGCGGTATGCTCCGGTCTCCTGCAATATTTGCATCACCGATTCCGCCGAGGGTATAAGGTCAACCATTCATTGTCTCCTGTTGATAAATGCGATATGAACGAAACACCTATCTTAAACAGCACCCGAGCCTTTTTCAAACCGTCTCAAGAACCGACCTGATCAGCCTGGCCTGGCCTTTGCTTAGATCTTTCGGCAGATCATCTGACGAAAACCAGCCGAGCCCCACGATCTCGCGGCTGCTCACCACCGCTTCGCCGACGGCCTTTGCTATAAAGAGGATCTCCACATGCCGGTTCACTACGCGAACCCGATACATCTGCAGGTCATCCAGTCCAATACCCGCTTCCTCCGCAAGTTCGCGTCTGATCGCTTCTTCCGCTGATTCACCATGATCCAAAAAACCGCCGGGCAAACCCCAGCCGGAGAATGGCCGGAAGACGTGGTTCAGCAGCAGTACCTTTCCTTCACTATTCAATACAAACGCCGCTGCAGACACGGTAAATCTGTCCTGCCAGGACCTGACAACGCGAAGCCGCAACGAACCCGGTATCAGACCCCAAATTTTTTTTTACGATTAACTTCAAGTCCTGCTTAGTTTTACGCCGGTGGCGTGTAAAACAAGTTTTTTCCGGTGCGCCTTTCGCTGGAAAGTCTCATCTATTAAACTTGTTTAAAAGGTATAGAGGCTCTCCTCTTGAGATAGAGTCTCCCACACCTTATCCCACGTACGCATTCCAGAAATTGAGGTTTCCCACCATGAAAGTTGTCCCCTTTGTCGCGCGGACGCTCGCAGTGTGTCTTCTTACGCTCGTTTACACGGGCTCTCTGAGCGCTCAGCAACCCGGCGGCGACCGCAAATATTCCGATCATTTTTCGGCGTTTGACGTCGTTCGCATCGCAGCGCCTGAGGCTGCGGCTGGCCATTCACGCACGCTCTCGTTCGCGGCCCGCGGCCGTCAGTTTAACTTAAGTGTTGAGCCAAACGACCTTCGTTCTCCATTTTACCGGGCTGAAGACCGCGGCCCTGCCGGCCTTAGAACGCTGCCCGAACTGCCGGTCACCACATTCCGAGGCCGCATCGATGGCGTTATTGGCTCCGCCGCGCGTCTTACGATCGACGGCGGCCGCGTCGAAGGCTATTTCGACATCGGCAGCGAGCGGCTGTATATCGAACCCGCGAGCCGCTATTCATCGACTGCCAGCGAGAATGATTCCGTAGTTTATAGAGCTGAAGACGTCTTGCACCGCGAAGATTTCTGGTGTGAGGCCGAAATGCCTGTAAAGATCGAAACCGGCAGGGAAATGGCAGCTAATGGCTCACCTGAAGCAACGCAAGCCCTTCGGCGAATGGACATCGCGACCGAGGCTGACAACCAGTTCGTCTCGATGAACGGCGGTCCGGCGGCAGCAAATGCCGAGATCCTTTCGATACTGAACATGGCGGAGGGCACGTTCTCGTCCGAGATCAACGTGACCATTCGTGTGGTTTATCAACATTCATGGTCCACAGCCGACCCTTTCACAGGCAGCAATATGGACGGCCTGCTCCGAAGCTTTCAGGCCTATTGGAACACGAATCACGGCGGAGTCTCGCGAAACGCGGCCCATCTGTTCACAGGCAAGTCTTTCGCCCAATCACAAGGCTTTGCGTTCGTCGGCGTGATATGTGCGAATCCCGCGTTTGCATACGGCCTCAGCGGACACGTCGGCTGGGCGCCGGGCAAATATTTGGTGACGGCACACGAACTCGGCCACAACCTCGGCGGAAACCATGCGGATGCGCCCCAGGCTTGTTCGAACACATTGATGAACACGCAGCTTACCGGCACTACGCCGCTTACGTTCTGCAATTTTTCCCGGGGCGAGATCGGAAGTTTCTTGACCGGTAACAGCAGCTGCATGACACCGATAAGCACCGTGAGGGCACCGTATGATTTCGACGGTGACGGCAGATCAGACATCAGCGTCTTCAGGCCGTCGAACGGTGCGTGGTATCTGAACCGGAGCGCGAGCGGTTTTAACGCTTTCCAATTCGGCCAAGTGGGAGATATTCCGGCAGCCGCGGATTTCGATGGCGACGGGAAATCCGACCCTGCGATCTTCCGGGCGGGATCGTGGTGGCGGATAAAGTCGGCCACGAACACCGTCGACGTGGTCGGTTTCGGGCTCGCGGGTGATATACCTGTTCCGGCCGATTTCGACGCCGACGGCAAGGCCGATGTAGCGGTATTTCGCCCGTCGAACGGCGTCTGGTATCGACTGCACAGCTCGAACGGTGCATTCCACGCGACCGCTTTCGGCCTGGCGGGTGACATACCTGTTCCCGGAGATTTTGACGGCGATGGCAAGGGCGAACTCAGCGTTTTTCGGCCGTCCTCGTCGGTGTGGTACAGGCTGAACAGTTCGAATGGCTCGTTTGGTGCAGTGCAGTTCGGCCTGACAGGTGACGTTCCTGTCGCGGCAGATCTGGATGGTGACGGCCGTAAAGACGTAGCGGTATGGCGTCCGTCGAACGGCGTTTGGTACTGGCTGCGAAGCAGCGACGGCGGCTTCCGTGCGACCGCGTTCGGTATGCTCGGCGATATTCCGGCCGCGGCCGATTTCGATGGTGATGGCCGTTCCGATATGACCGTGTTCAGGCCCTCGACCGGCGTCTGGTATCGCCTGAACAGCTCGAACGGTGCGTTTCACGCCATGCAGTTCGGCTTGGACGGTGACGCACCCTTGCAGGCGCTTCCGCTGCAATAATCGCGGATTCAATTAGCAATGAGAATAGGGCGGTCAGCGGGCCGCCCTTTTTCTTGAGTGCAATACTGCTAAAATGCGGATA
This sequence comes from Acidobacteriota bacterium, assembly GCA_023389035.1. Classification (GTDB taxonomy): domain Bacteria; phylum Acidobacteriota; class Blastocatellia; order Pyrinomonadales; family Pyrinomonadaceae; genus OLB17. The sequence continues at coordinate 92,012 of JAEWFC010000004.1, read as the reverse complement.
TGTTGGATCTACTCTCAACCGGGGAAGTAATTTCGTGGGCAGAGATCAGCAAATTTCACCGCACGCGGAACGGCATCTACCAGCGTAACGGCCGGCTGATCTCGCTGCTCACCGATTTCGGACGCATCAATCCGTGCTATCCCGACTTCCACGGCACCTCGGCCGACGTGATCCATTACACCGGCTCCGGCCGCCGCGGCGATCAAAAGCTGGACGCCGCCAACCGAGCTCTGCACCAAGCAATTCAAACGGGCCACCCCGTTCCGCTATTCAACAAACTAGGGGTTAATCGCTGGCAATATCTCGGCCACTGGTGCGTGACCGACGCCGCTTACGTCCACGACGACGCTCGTGAAAGAATGGTGTGGAAATTTACCCTCAAACGCGTTGTCGATGAGCCCCGGCTCGAGATTTCAGAACGAATGCACCGTCCGCTTCTTAGTGACACTCGCGTATATACGGGAAATGAAAATACGAAAGGCCAACGAGCAAGACAAGCCAGCGGTTTGGCAGATCATTAGAGAGGTGATCGCCGGCGGCGATACGTACGTCTTCGATCCGGAAACGCCGGAGCAGGAGATGCTCGGTTACTGGTTCTCGCCCGAGAAGCATGTTTACGTAGCAGTATTTGAACCGTCTGAATCAGCTGACGCTACCGAAACGGTTATCGGTACGTTCTGGCTAAAACCAAATCACCCGGGCTTGGGCGACCATGTGTGCAACGCCGCTTATATGGTCTCGCCCGATATCCACGGCAAAGGCGTTGGCAGGCTAATGGGCGAATTCTCGCTCGACGAAGCCCGCCGGCTCGGATTCAAAGCGATGCAGTTCAACTTTGTCGTTGCCACAAACACCGCCGCCGTCCGGCTCTGGCAGTCGATAGGAATGGAGATCATCGGCACTATCCCAGACGCATTCCGCCACAAACAGAACGGCCTGACCGACGCGTACATAATGTATAGATCCCTTTAGCGACCCTGTGGTTTACGCTCCATGCGATAGCAGTAATCCCATCAACTAATTTACAATCGTTTCTCAATGACCATTGACGAACAAATAGAGCTGCTCAAAAAAGGCACGGTTGACCTTATCCGTGAGCAGGACCTAAAGGCCAAGCTTGAGCGGTCGGCAAAGACTGGCAAGCCGCTGCGGATCAAGTTGGGGCTGGACCCGACGGCGCCTGATATTCATCTCGGCCACACGGTCGTCATCCGCAAGCTTAAGGCGTTTCAGGAACTCGGCCACACGGTCATCTTTTTGATCGGTGACTTTACCGGAATGATCGGCGATCCGTCGGGAAAGAATGTCACGCGTCCGCCGCTCTCACGTGAGGAGGTCAACGCCAACGCCGAGACCTACAAACGACAGATGTTTAAGCTGCTCGATGCTGACAAGACCGAGCTTCGCTTTAACGGCGAATGGATGGACAAATTCACAGCCGCCGATTTCGTCCGGCTTTGCTCTCGCGTAACGGTGAAACAGATCCTCGAACGCGACGATTTTGATAAACGCCTTACGGAACAGACGCCTATCTCGCTCCATGAGCTGCTCTATCCGCTGACGCAGGGCTACGACAGCGTCGCCCTCGAATCTGACGTCGAACTCGGAGGCACCGATCAGAAATTTAACCTTATGGTCGGCCGCGATCTGCAGCGTGAATATTGCCAGGAACCGCAGATCGTCATCACCACGCCGCTTCTCGAAGGGCTCGACGGCGTGCAGAAAATGTCGAAATCGCTGAACAACTACATCGGCATCGATGAACCGGCTGGAGAAATGTTCGGCAAGGTGATGTCGATCTCAGATGACCTGATGTGGCGGTATTACGAACTCCTCACGGACCTCAGCACGGCAGAGATCTTACAGCTGAAAACCGAAACTGAGCACGGAAAAAATCCACGTGATCTTAAGGTATCGCTCGCCAAACTCATCATTAAGGATTTCCATTCTGCGGCCGATGCCGACGCTGCGGAGGAAGAGTTTGTGCGCCGTTTCGTGCAAAAGGAAGTGCCTGACGAAATAGACTTAAAGCAAATAACGTCAGGCACTTACAAGCTTCCCGAGCTATTGCTCGAGACCGGGCTTGCAGCCTCAAAGGGTGAGGCGAAACGCCTGATCGAACAAGGCGGCGTACGTATCAACGGCGAAAAAGCATCCAATCCCAACGCTGATCTGGACGTGTCAAAAGAGGAGACTTTGCTCCAGGTCGGGAAGCGTAAATTTCTCAAGGTGTCGTCCGCATGACGCGGATCCCTTTTGGGAACGAACAGCGAACGGATATAATTCGAACTCTCGATAATGGCTAAACCGATACGAGCTTCACGGGCAAAGATCGCTGACCGCATCAATACGCTGATGGGGGCTGAGCGTCCCCTGCGTGAGCTTGCCGGCAACGTTTCGAAGCTTGCGAAGTATGCCATCGACGAGGCGAACAGCCTCACGCTCGAACGCGTTCCGATCGCGCTACCGCGGCTTCCAAAACGCCTCGATGGGCTGAAGGTCATCCATCTTTCGGATATTCATCACAGCCCGCTCACCGGTATCGACCACATCGACCGAACGGTAAAGATCGTGAATCGCCTTCGGCCGGATATGATCGTTCTGACGGGTGATTACGTATCACACGAAACGGAATTTATCGAGCCGGTCGCAAACTCTCTCGGCAGGCTTCAGGCCGAATTCGGCGTGCACGCTTGCCTCGGCAATCACGACCACTGGACCAATGCGGACCTTGTGACCGAAACCTTTCGTGACGCCGGCGTGAATATGCTGGTTAACGAAGGCTTTCGTCTCGAGGCTCGCGGTGCCGCGTTTTGGGTCGGCGGCGTCGATGATCACATGGTCGGGAAGACGGATCTTCCGGCCGCACTTAAGGGTTCGTATCCGGACGAGTTCAAATTGCTGCTAGCCCATAATCCGATCATCTTTCGGCACTCGGTCCGCAACGAGGTCGACCTGACGCTCAGCGGCCACACGCACGGCGGCCAGGTCAGGGTTCGCGATTCCAGCCGCCGCATGATCCGCCGACGACGGACGGCCGGGTTGCACAAACGCCGCGGCTCGCAGATCTATATCACCCGCGGTATCGGCACCGTCGTGCTTCCCATCCGCTACCAATGCCCGCCCGAGATCTCACTGCTCGAGCTATATTGCGAGGACGCCGCCTGAGGCCTTTTCCCTGATGTCTGCAAACATCATCACGATCCCCAATCTTTTGACGTTTCTCCGGATGGGCTTGATACCGGTCTTTGCCAGCTTGTTGTTTTACGGCAACAGCATGTGGGCACTGGTCGTGTTTTTGATCGCCGGAATTTCGGATGGGGTTGACGGGTTTCTCGCCCGCCGTTTCAAACAGGAATCTGAACTAGGTACGATCATCGATCCCATCGCCGACAAGCTGCTGATGACGACCGCCTTTATAGTTCTCTCGCTGCCTCACGTCCTCGAACCGGTCCGACATCTGCCGATACCTTTCTGGGTAACCGCCGCTGTCATCGGACGCGACGTGCTGATCATAACGGTCGCCGCGGCGATCAACATCATCACCGGCTTTCGCGGGTTCAAGCCCTCATGGCTTGGAAAGGCGAGCACGTTCGTTCAGGTCATCGCGGTGACGCTGATACTCGCTGCCGCCGTCACGGGATATTCTTTTTATCTGCCGACGGTATATTTCTTTGTCGTCCTGCTCGCCGTCATCTCCGGCGTCCACTACATCTTTCAGGTCGCATCGCTGATGAAAGAGGATGAAGCGAACCGTCGGGCCCACCGGAACGAAGATCAGTAGCCCGCCTTTTCAGTCTGGAGTTCCGCCAGCAGATCCTTATCCGCATCCCGTAGCGAATTAATGTCTTTTAGCTTCTGAATGATCGCTATTGCCTTATCGATATATTCGTTAGCCTTTGTCTTGTCGCCGCGCGCACTCAAGGTCTGAGCGGTGAGCCGGTAGGCGATCGCCAGATCGTACTGATACGTTGTCGTCTCGCGGTCGGCCTCAGCTATTGGGATCATCGTTTCGATAACGGTTTGCAGCACTGTCCCGGCCTCGGCATGACGGCCGAGCGTTATTTGGGCGCGGGCACGCTCGGTGTCATATACGGCCAGGTTCCGCTTGTACTCCATATTCTCGGGCGTCTTGCTGCTAAGTTTTCCCATCACTGACCGAGCCAGCTCTGCCTGAGCGATCGTGTTCTTTAAGTCACCCGCGATGCGGTACGCTCTTGCCGTATTGAAATGTGATATCGCAAGATCATAGGCGACGACGCCGTTCTCGGGTTCTTTTTCGAGTGCGGCTTTCGGGAACTCGATGGTCGGCACGCATGAATTCACGACCTTTTGTGCATCCTGCTTATCGATGTATGCCTCACACATTATAGTGTTCGTCAGCCACACGCTTCGCTGCACGCGGAAGTCCTGCGGGAATTCTTTCGCGAGCTGATCGTTGATCTCCATCGCCTTGGCGTAGGCGGCGACCGCGCCCTCATAATCACCGACCGAGCCTTTCGTCTTTATCAGCAGCCGCAGCAGACGAGTCTGCGTTTTCTTGACGTCGGAATTCTCCGGCTCCTTTCCGCGAAGCCTCTCCACAATTCCCAGCGCTTCGTCAAACAACACCAAAGCCTTGTCGGGCTGCGAATTAAATACCGGTATCGCTCCGTAATCGATCAGCAGGACGGCGAGCCTGTTCTGAAACTGGGTCGACGTAGGATCGGCTGCGACCAGCTCTCGCCGCAATTTGAGGCTCTTTTCAAAGGCCTCCGACGCTTCCTTCGTCTGGCTGTTGTTCCACAGGGTCCGTGCCGTCGTGTAATAATTGCCGGCCAGCTTGTCCTTTGCTTCGAGATCGTTCGGCCGCGCAAGGTAAACCGCCTCGCGCAGTTTCGCCGCTTTTGCATAACTGTCGAGACCCGCCTGAATATTCCCGAGGCTCGAATTCGTCAACGCTCCCTGAACGTCGCCGACCTTTTCATATGCGGTCGCCAATTCACTCTGCAGCTCCAGATCGCCCTCGGCCTCGCCAGACAAACTGTCGAGGTATTCCAACGCACTCACAAGGATCTTTTCGCGTGCCTTAAGCGAACCCTCGAGATTCTCGATCTCGGGATACACATCGAATAGATATGAATTCGCCAGTTTGCGAACGTCGCCAAACCGCTTTTCGGCTTTCGCCCGTTCGGCCTGTGCGACGCGTGCCTGCCACAGCGTCGCCCCAAGCCCCGAGAGCAGCGCCAACGCAATTACCGCCGTGCCGAAAACTCCGAGCCGGTTTCGAGAGATAAATTTTCCTGCCCGATACGAAAACGTATTTGGCCGGGCGGTTACGGTCAACCCTTCCTGATGCCGCCGTACATCGTCGGACAGCTGCTCGACCGACGAATATCGCCGCTCGGGTTCTTTTCTGAGAGCTTTGAGAACAATGTTGTCGAGGTCGCCGCGAAGAGCCTGAGGCGAGAGCTTTGTCGTGGTCTCGACCGTCGGGCGTGGATCATTTGCTTGAGTTCGCGATGACGGCTCGCCGTCCGCAGCAGCCTGCTCTCTTTCCTCTCTGCTCGTCGTGACAACGACCGAAGGCGGCTGCGGTTCGCTCTCGATCACGGCTTGATAAATGTCTCGAATGTCCGACTCTTTCGATTCGAACGGCCGGTGCCCGCTCAGCAGTTCGTAAAGTATTACACCGAGACTGTAAACATCCGACTGCGTCGTCACGCTGCTGCGCTGCAATTGCTCCGGCGAAGCGTACGACGGCGTCATCACGCCCATTCGCGTGACTGTCGCTGTGTCCGCGGATTCCTGCTCCGCCGAGATGATCTTTGCGATGCCGAAGTCCAGCAGCTTCGGCGTGCCGTCGGCAGTGACAAGGATGTTCGACGGTTTAAGATCGCGATGTATCACCAGATTGCGGTGAGCAAACTCGACCGCAGTACAGACCGTGCGAAACAGATCAAGCCGCTCGTTCAGAGCCAGGCCGTTCTGGTCGCAAAACTGCGTGATCGGCAGGCCGTCAACGTATTCCATCGCGATGAACGGTATTCCGTCATCGGTCGTGCCCGCGTCTAGCAGCCGAGCGATATTCGGATGCTCAAGGCTCGCAAGTATCTCCCGCTCATGCTGAAATCTACGGCGAAGCGAGGCGGTGTTCAGCTCGCGTTTGAGCAGCTTAAGAGCAACCGTTTGCTCGAATTTATCGTCCGCCCTTTCCGCTTTGTAAACGGCACCCATTCCGCCGTGCTGGATCTCTTCCGTAACACGATATGCCCCGATCATCTGCCCATCGAGCGAACGTGCGTCACCGTCGAAGAAACCTTTTGAGAATTCGAACGCAGGTATGTCCATCAGCCCGGTGGCTTCGGACTCAAAAGCGAGAAGAGATTCGACCTCGGCCCGCACTTCGGGGCCGGTATCGCGGTTGTCAAGGAAAGCCCTTCGTTCGGACGGCTCCAGCGAGAGAGCGTCGTCGAGCAATCGTTTAACTTCAGACCAGATTTCGGGGTTCATTTCGTTAAATAGGGTTCGTCGAGGTGTAATGCGGAAACGGTCGCGGAAACCTGCCAACTTATTCCCGATTCAATTCCCGATACAGCCAGAGCCGGGCCGAACCCCACTCACGGATCACGGTTCGCTCCGATATGCCCATAGCGTCTGCGATCTCCGCATTGCTGAAACCGCCGAAGAAGCGCATCTCAACGATCGCAGCCTGCTGCGGGTCGATCGCCGCAAGGCGTTCGAGCACGTCGTTAATGATCAATATTGACTCGGCCCGCTCCTCGACCGGTATCTGCAGGTCGTCCACTGAAAAATGGATCGCCCCGTTGCCTCGTTTCTCGGCGGTATGAACTCGTGCGTGATCGATCAGTATTTGCCGCATCAGTCGCGCCGCGATGCCGAAAAAGTGGCTGCGGTTCTTCCATTCGATCCCGGATTGGTCGGCAAGCTTCAGGAATGCTTCATGAACAAGCGCGGTTGGCTGCAGTGTATGGTCCCGACGCTCGCGCGACATATAAAACCCCGCGTGCCGCCGAAGCTCTTCGTAAACGAAGGGAAGCAGTCGTTCCTTGGCTTCTTCGTTCCCCGAGTTCCAGTCCTGCAAGATCTGGGTGATCTCCGCACTCTTATTATTCTGCATAAAGGTGAGTTGTGAGTTTGAGCGATGCGATTTTAACCCAATGTTTACGCCAAACCAAGCTTTTCGGCCGCCAGTTTCAACAAAATTGTCACTTCTGCGGACTTTTATTCGCATCTGTCAACGGTAACCGTGAGTTGTCTCACACACTCCGAAGCGAGCCGATACCTGGGAAATATCGGCTGATCTCGCGGCGTTGATCACGAATACCCTCCGAAATTGACCGGCTCTGTCACGGTCCGGCTCGGCCCTTACGTTGAGAAGGGCCGTTTTTTTTTGATGTCCGTGCGGTCGAAAGGGAATACTTCAGATCGTCAGCGAGACAACGCCCGAAAAATTTGTCTTACTTTATCTCCGTTTACCGCATACATCACCGAACAACAAAATCTAGGAAGGAAAAACTCATGCGAACTAAGCCTACACTCAACTTCACTCTTTCGATCGCGTTCGCCGCGGTGTTCTTCATTGCGGCTCAGACCGTGTCCGCTGCGACGTTTACCGTGACAAATGCCGACAACTCCGGCCCCGGCAGCCTGCGGCAGGCGGTACTCGATGCGAACGAGGCTTCCACAGCCGACACAATTGTTTTTGATTCGGCGTTCTTCAGCGTTCCGCGCACGATCACGCTAGCAACGGCGATCAGTATCAGTCCTAACGCTAATATCGTTGATACTTTGACGATCACCGGACCAGGCGCAAATCTTTTGACCATTAGCGGCAATAACGTAACCAGGCACTTTCTTCTTCAGGGCCTTAACAATTTTCCCGGGATCGACACGGTCTCGATAAGCGGATTGACACTTGCCAACGGCACCACCAATGGGGGCGGCTCGATCTCGAATGGCGGCATTATGACGCTGACCGATATCGTCTTTACACAGAATAGTTCCAACACAGGCGGCGCGATCTTCAATTCCGCCCCCAATGCATCCAGCGGGATTCTGAACATCAACAATTGTCAGTTTATCAACAATCTCACAACCGGCACGAACATCAATGGCAATGGCGGCAGTGCGATCCATAGTAATTCCGGAACGGTGACGATCACGAATTCGACGATGACCGGCGGCACAACGCTCGGTGGCGGCGGAGCGGTTCGCAATAGTGGGATAATGACAATAACGGGATCGACGATAACGAACAACGTTTCGGGCGGCGCAGGCAATTCTAACGGCGGCGGCGGCATATTTAACAGCGGCGAGATAACCGTGAACAGTTCTACGATCACGGGCAATACGGCGGGCGGCGACACTCAGGGCGGCGGAATCAGAAACACCTTCAAATTAACGGTAAACAACTCAAATGTGTCGGGCAATACTGCGACCGCCGGCGGAGGCGGGATCTACGCGAGCGGAGCAGGCACTGACACTGAATTCGTGACGATCACCAACTCGACGATTTCGAACAACGCGGCCAGCACGGGAAACGCCACAGGCGGGCTGGGTAATGGCGGCGGCATCGGGACGACGATGCTGACGAACATTACCGGCTCGACCATCAGCGGCAACTCAACCCGGTATGTCCCAGGGTCAGGATTCCCCGACCGCAAAGGCAATGGCGGCGGTATCTGGGCCGAACGGAAATTGAATTTGGATAACAGTACCGTCAGCGGCAATTTCGCCGAGGTAAACGGCGGCGGCATTTTCGACAACTATCCCGGCGGGGCTAACAGCGAGGTCGTCATCACAAATTCAACGATCGTCGGCAATAGAACGTCGGGCATAGGCAGCCCTACCACCGGCCACGGCGGCGGCATTCATTATGCAAATCGGACCGGCGATACTCCGTCGAGCATAAAAAACACAATTGTTGCCAATAATACCGCCGGCAACACCGGGCCGGACCTGTTCAACCCGATTATTTCCCAAGGGTATAATCTCGTCCGAAGCACGTCCGGCGCGACCATCAGCGGTCCGACCACGGGAAATGTTTACGGTCAGGATCCTGAACTTGGGACCCTAGCTTTCAATGGCGGACCAACACGCACTCATGCTCTTCGCGTCGGCAGTCCCGCGATCGACGCAGGCGACCCGACAACTTTTCCTCCGACCGACCAGCGTGGCATCGCACGCCCGCAGGACGGCGACGGAACTGGCGGAGCGATCTCTGACATCGGTGCATTCGAACGCCGGCCGACAGACGGTGTCGGAGGTACGTCGTTCGATTTCGAAGGGGACGGAAAGACAGACATTGCGATCTACCGGCCCGGCGCGGGTGAATGGTGGTGGAGCCGCAGCAGCGATGGCCAGGTTCCCGCTCTGCAGTTTGGCGCTCCGAACGACATTATCGCCCCGGGCGATTATACCGGCGACGGCAAGATGGACATCGCTTTCTTCAGGCCGTCTGACGGGTTCTGGAATGTCCTTCGCAGCGAAGACTTTACCTACTACGCATTTCCATTCGGAGCCAACGGCGATGTGCCCGTGACCGGCGATTATGACGGCGACGGGAAGGATGACGTAGCTGTCTTCAGGCCGACGACCAGCGGATGGTTCATCTCGCGTTCGAGCGACGGCGGAACGACGATCACCTCCTTCGGTGCTGTCGGCGACGTTCCCGTAACTGCCGATTATGACGGCGACGGTACCGACGATATCGCCATCTATCGGCCTAACGGAGCGAACGGCGGTGAATGGTGGATCAGCAGAAGTTCGGCGGGACTACTCGCAACGCAGTTTGGCGGGCCGGCTGACAAGACCGTTCCCGCGGACTACACCGGGGATGGAAAGACCGATATCGCTTTCTGGCGGCCGAGCACCGGTGAATGGTACGTGCTGCGAAGCGAGGATCTCAGTTTCTATGCCTTTACGTTCGGCCAGAACGGCGACGTTCCCGCACCCGGCGATTACGACGGCGACGGAAAGACCGACGCGGCCGTCTTCCGCAGTGGGACATGGTACATCGCGAGTACGCTGGCGGGCGTGCAGATCGTCGGATTCGGCACCGCGGGTGATCAGCCCGTTCCGAATGCATTCGTCAGGTAATAAACAACACGAGGCCACCAAAAAAAGCCGATCGGGAAACCGGTCGGCTTTTTTCAATTACACCTGCCGTACTCCGGCCGCCGCGTTTTGCGGTAAACGCCGTCGCGTTATAGCTTCTTTAAGAGCTTTGTATGCGGAAATATCTTCCAGAGACATTTACGTGGCGGCGAGTTCTTGGCGTATTGCTGATGGCGTTGGGAGCGCTGGTATTGGTCGCACCGATCTTTCTTGGTGAATGGATCGCTGCACTGCTCGGTATCGCGCTCATCGCCGCGGGCCTGATCCATTTCGTTGAAACGCTGCTGACGGCCGACGATACCACGTCGTATATGGCGCATGCCGCCGGCGTCGTCTCGGTACTGCTCGGCGTGATGCTGCTGTTCAGCCCGAAGACCGCTCTTTCCGGGATGGTCGCGATCGTCGCCGTGCTTTTTCTGCTCGACGCCGGCACCAAGCTCTACACCGCATACACGCTCTCGGGTTCCGACCGCTGGTGGAGCCTGGTGAATGGCGTCGTGACGCTGCTGCTTGGCCTGCTCGTCCTGCTTTTCCTGTTCAACGAAAGCGTGAGCCAGGCCGTGGTGATCGTCGTCCTCGGCGTGCGTTCGATGGTCGAAGGCTGGGCGATGTTCTTCACGCCCGAAGACCGCTTCCGTGTGCCCGAGCTCGTTTACGACACGCGTGCGCATCCAGATCACCGCCTCGGGCTGGAACCAAATTCCGCCGTGCAAGAGGTGCAGGAAGCCATACTCAACAGCAATCCTACGCGCAGCGGGCCGAACGTCGTGTGGTCGCTGACGATGCTCGGGATATTCTTCCTCGTGCACTTCCTGCGGACCGACGCACGCTGGTCGTATCTCGAACTGATCTCCCCGGTAACGGCGCTGATCGGCGACGCGGTCGTCGCGCTGCTGATCTCTATAATGGTCGTGCTGCCCATCCGAATGATCTGGCGAAAGCTGACGCGCCCGCTTGAACGCCTGCTCTGGTATCGCCTGATCCGGCTTAAAAGCAGCGAGGGCTCGGCCACCGCGCTCGAACGCTTTCTCCAGTTCTGGCTTGAGGCCCGGATGCGGTTCACCATCGAGCTCTCGCACATGCGATATTCCTTAAACTTCGCGTTTTGGCGTGTCCTGCGTTTCGGGCTGCCGGCGACCGCCGTGCTGGTCGCGGTGAACTCGATCTGGGGATTCAGCTGGTACTTCAATTCTGAGAACTGGGCATCGGGCGTGTATCAGGAGATCACCAAGGGCCGCGTCGATCTGTGGCGCGAACGCATGACGGCTGACGCCGCGCGCGTCGCGATCGAAAATGGCGTGCCGCCCGAGAGCGTCTTTGCGATCGCTCCCGAAGGCGTCAGCGATTCGCCTGATTTCTCGTTCGTCGTGATCGGCGACACCGGCGAGGGCGACCCGTCGCAGCACGTGCTTCGCGACCGCATCATCGAGGCCGGCTCGCGGCCCGAGGTGAAATTTCTGCTGCTCTCCTCCGACGTCATCTACCCCGACGGCAAGATGAAAGATTACGAACGCAATTTCTACCTGCCGTTCAAAGGCTTCCGCAAACCGATCTACGCCATCCCGGGCAATCACGATTGGTTCGACGCGAATGAGGGCTTTAACGCTAACTTCCTCTATCCCGATTCCGCACGCGCCGCGATGCGAGCACGCGAATCGGCTGACATCGACACGTCCCTGATCTCCGCGGACGACCGCTTTGGCGAGATCATCGGCGAGGCCGCGCGTCTGCGCAACTACTACGGCATCGCGAACGGCCGCCAGCGTGCGCCCTATTTCGAAATGCACACCGAGGGCTTTTCGCTGATCGCCGTCGACACAGGCATTCTGCGCCGGATCGATCCCGCACAGCGCGAATGGCTGGAGCGAGCGCTGCAGCGTGCCGGAGAGAATTTCAAGCTCGTCGTACTCGGCCATCCCTTTTATGTATCGGGAAACTACGCTGCCGATGGCGATGCCGAATTTGCCGCGATCCACGAACTCTTGAAACAGTACCGCGTGAATGCCATCATGGCAGGCGACACGCACGACCTTGAGTATTACCGTCGCCGCTACCCTACGCCCGAAGGCGAGCACGAGATGGCACACTTTGTTAATGGCGGCGGCGGTGCGTACCTGAGCATCGGGACCGCCGTCGGTTTTCCGAAAACGCCCGTCACTGAGGAATACGCTTTCTACCCGAGCACCGAGGCCGTCGAGGCAAAGATCAGCGAGACATCCATCTTTCGCTGGCCCTTTTATTTCTGGCTCAAGACCCTGCGCGGATGGCCGTTCGATCAGGAGATGGTCTCCGGCGCATTCGATTTCAACAGCTCGCCCTTCTTCCAAAGCTTCATCGAGGTCCGCGTCGAACGCACCCAAAACCGCGTCCGCTTCATCCCCCACGGCGTCCACGGCCCGCTCCCCTGGTCCGCCCTCGAGCTCGGCCCCGGCCTGCTCCCCGCCAACACAAACCCCAACGCCCCCGCCGAATTCACCCTACCGCTCGGAAACCAAAGAGGTCTGCAATAAACTCTTCTCGATTCACCGAGGATTTTCTGATAAGTTAAGAGCACCGGGAACGTCGGAATGACAGATATAATTGAACAGCTGCAGAAGATTTTGACGGAGGGCGATAAGCCATTACTAATTTTGAAGTTTCAGCAGCAAGTTTGGAGCAGTGACAGGTACGATCACGAATGCGAGTGCGTCCAGAATGTTCTACTCGATCTTGCTCTTGACCTGGATTATTACGAACCGAACGAGATATTGCGTAGGGAATCGCACACCTTCTACTCGGATGAGCGCCTGAAAGAAGAAATAGGTCAAGCTGTCGAAGAGATCATCCGGTGTCGTGAAATTTCGACACGGTCCGACAGTAACTAACACACCGGGGCCTTGCCCAAGCGAACGCTCAAGCAACCACTTGGAACGGACAACCCTCTGATATTCCAGACCGAACGCGACGGCAGCAATTTACGAAGCGATCTTTTACATCGACGAAACCAGCAGGCGTTTCTAAGACCTACTAACGTGCGGGCTTCTGCAACGAAAGGCCGCGGCTCCGTAGGAGCCAAATGTTTGTAGAACGTAGTGTAAAACCGAACCGAGCCCCGTAGGGGCGACACCATTAGCGGACCCCGCTCCGGCCGTCCAAACAGAACGATCCGAGCATTCCTCAAATAGCATTCGCCCTGGACGTATAGAATAAAAGTGCATTAATGCCATAATTATGAAATTTCGACGATCGCTGATCTGTTTCTTAGTTCTCTCTTACGTGTTTTGTGCTTCACATGGCATTGCACAGAACGTACCGAATGAACTCAAGAATAAGAAGGTTGACCAATTCCGGGTTGACACGGCGCGACCGGGTGTATACATCGAATTCGTTCGATACGGCAAGCGGCCGCCTATTCGATCGACCGAGAGCGATCAAGGGATCTGGTTGCGTCTAGTTAATAATTCCAAGTTTCAGATTCGCTTCTGTTCCTTCGGAGTTTCTAAGACTGGAGAACTGCTCATAGCTGCGGACAACGAAACCGAAGTTGGCGTAATGTACGATATAGAGCGCACCGTGAGGCAGGCTAGGCGCGAATCGGACTCCGGTGTTCCCTTCGGTTACAATTCCGGCTCTTGCTTTCTCTTACCTCTTGAATCGGGGAAAGCGTTGATCTTCAGTCTCCCTGCGGAGCATCTAGCGACGGGGTTATCTGTTCGCCTATCATACCTCTACGAATGGGAGGCAGTGTACCAAAACGAGCCGGAGCATATTGTGCGTTTTCATAGTGAACGGTTACCGAAAACGTAAGAGGTTCGACCCCGGAAACGAATCCCGTGCCCGCGGCACCGCAGGAGCCAAATGTTTGTAGAACGTAGCGTAAAACCGAACCCGAGCCCCGTAGGGGCGATATGATGACCGACGTTAGACGCTGTTATTGATCTGATCTGTGGGTATGAATATTGTTTTGTTAAACGGAAGACCTGAGGATCTGCATCCGGACAACCGTTTCTCCGGTCTAACGCTCGGAGATAATGATTGGGGGGAATTATTCGTAGATGCTCTAGGTGTGCCTGTTGAGTCGCAAGATGTGGAGCGAGGAGAACCTTACTTCGTTGCGGCCGAACGAATACAAAAGAAGTTTTTGGAAACTCTTACTAACTTAGGCTTTCCGCTCTTGGGCCGTTTCCACGACATCTATGGCGACGCGCGCTACACGCCCGAGGAAGTTCAAGGTCTGTTGGATGAGTGCGAGACTATCAAGGCCCGCTTCCCGCCGGCCAAAGTTCCGTCGGCTATAAATAAGCTGCTCTATGCCTGCTACGAAGCAAGCAAGCACGGACTAGGTATAGAACTCTCAGGCGACTAGCAGCCTTGAACGTCTTGATCAAAATCGTCCAAAGATCGATCCGCTCCAATATTGCCGTTGGCTTCAGCCAACGGCTACCGGTTAACAAACACCGGGCTTTAGCCAAACGACGTCAGTCAAACCAAATCGAAAATCTTGACGACCGTAGGCGGTCTCCTATATATTCCACGGCAAACCATGAAGCTAATACACGTGATTATTTTGACGGTACTTTTACCGTCGTTCTCATTTGGACAATCTGCTGATCGCTGGCGTGGGTTGGTTCTTGACGAAGCGACTCCCCAAATGGCCATCGAAGTGCTCGGTAAGGCTAAGTCGGATAAGGACTCAAGCAGATCACTCAAGTACATAGCGAAAGGTATCGACAAACCGAATGACCTTCGCGTGCTTCATTGGGAAAAGCTCGAAGGGTTTGAGGATGTAAAGCTGTATTTTGTTGACGGTACTCTGGCGATCATCCAGCTAGAGAAACCAAAGGATAAAATTCCGGCAAAGGTATTTGTTGAGGCGTATCCAGAAGCAGAGTTTGCGGTCGGACGCGGGGCAAATAGTGCGGCCTTCTATGAATTAGAAGCCGTAACCCCGAAATCCACGATCACCGCTGGAGTAGGAAACGTCTCGGGCAGCGTAACGCGTGGCCTGTTCGGAAACCTAGGTCATGAGGGACGCATCGGGAAGCTCGAAGGAAACGTTGTTTTGGTCTTCATCAAAAGCCGTCGGCTCGACGATAAACGCGGTGTTGACGCTCTTAAATAAACCCTAAAGACCGTCTGACCTAGACGGTCTAACATACCAATATTGCCGTTGGCTTCAGCCAACGGTCACCGTTAGGCAACACACGGGGTTTTAGCCCAAACCAGATGTTGGGCTAAAGCCCAGTTCACTTGCTAACTGGTCCGTTGCCTAAAGGCAGCGGTAAATAAGCCCTCTGAACAATCTCTCAAACCGCGACCTAGTTCATACCGGGCAGAAATTGAAACTTACCGAGAGCCGCGGCCGACGGTGATGGTTTTGGTTAGGTCTAGTTCCAGGAAGCCGTCGCGGTCGATGAGCGGGTTTGCGAAGAGCTCGGTGCGGTCGACCTTGATGCCGTTGTGCGTGCAGAAGGCGCCGGCGCTGATTATTTTGTGGGTGCCATTCTTTCGCGGTTTGACCGGGAACGCGTTGAACTTGGCGGGATCCGTCGGTTTCAGCCCGATCACGTTCCGCCCTTCGTCGAAAAACATCTCGACCGCCTTCGGTGAACCGAACCTTTCCCAGACCACCTTATTAAGCAGAATAGTTTTAGACTTGTGGATCGTCACCCGCGGTTCGCCTCGTCGCGAACCGTTTGGCGACCCTTCGAATTTTTTCCATCGTTTGATCATAATAGTTGTTCCATCCGTGCAACAATGTAGCACAGACGGAATGCGGAATGCAACAACTATTTTTGCGTTTTTCCCGGTCGATCAAAATGGAACGGGTTACGGTGAAGAATGCGCAGCAGCGTCCGAAGCAGTAAACGATGGACAGGCTCGACGTTCGTGCGGCCTCGTTGACGGGTTGGCCATAGGAAACCGAAGCGGAAGCGCTACGAACGACACAAGCGTGAGAATCCGGCCCTAAACCGCGGTGCAGGTCGCGAAAATTCGCGGGGCTGGCTGCTAATTTCGCGTCGCTGGAGCACGCGATCGCGTGGCTGTCGGCATAGATCGCCCTTTCTCAGCACCGGGAAACGATCCAATCCGATTACCCAAAATTAAAAGTTGACAGTGACACACTCAACCTTTATACTTTTTCAAGGCTCAAGTGAATTGAAGGCAAACGGCGGACAATTCCAGCTATTTTAATATTTGGAGATATAAAGAATGAGCAAAATCATAGGAATCGATCTGGGAACGACGAATTCGGTCGTGGCCGTGATGGAAGGCGGAGAACCCGTGGTCATCACGAACTCCGAGGGCGGCCGAACCACGCCGTCGGTCGTTGCCTTCACCAAGGATGGCAACCGTCTGGTCGGCCAGGTCGCAAAACGCCAGGCCGTAACTAACCCGGAAAACACGCTTTATTCGATCAAGCGATTTATGGGCCGCCGCTATGACGAGGTCACCGGCGAGATCAAACAAGTCCCTTTTAAGGTCGAAAAGGCCGGAAATGGCGACGTTCGCATCAATGCGGACGGCAAGCATTACAGCCCGCCCGAGATCGCGGCGATGGTCCTGCAGAAATTGAAGCAGTCGGCCGAAGACTATCTCGGCTCAAAGGTCGAAAAGGCCGTAATTACTGTGCCTGCATACTTTAACGACGCTCAGCGGCAGGCGACGAAAGACGCTGGAAAGATCGCGGGCCTCGAGGTGCTGCGTATCGTCAACGAGCCGACCGCGGCAGCTCTGGCGTACGGGCTTGATAAGAAAAAGGACGAAACCATTGCCGTATTTGACTTTGGCGGCGGTACTTTCGATATTTCCGTGCTCGAGGTCGGTGAGGGCGTCGTTGAGGTCAAATCGACCAATGGCGATACGCATCTTGGCGGCGATGACGTCGATGAGGTCCTTATTAAATGGATCATCGATGAATTCAAAAAAGACCAGGGCATCGACCTGACCAGCGACAAAATGGCCCTCCAGCGTCTGAAAGAAGCCGCTGAAAAATCAAAGGTAGAGCTTTCCAGCGCGATGGAGACCGAGATCAACCTGCCGTTCATCACGGCCGATGCCTCGGGGCCGAAGCACCTTGTAATGAAGCTCACGCGTTCTAAGTTCGAGCAGCTTGTTGAGCCGGTCCTGAAGCGTCTGATGCCGCCCGTTGAACAGGCGATCAAGGACGCAGGGCTCGAGGCCAAAGATATCCAGGAAGTGGTCCTGGTCGGTGGTTCGACCCGGATTCCGAAGGTCCAGGAAATGGTCAAGGAATTCTTCGGCAAGGAACCTAACAAATCAGTTAACCCGGACGAGGTCGTTGCCCTCGGTGCGGCAGTTCAGGCCGGCGTCCTGGGCGGCGAAAAGACCGACATTCTGCTGCTTGACGTCACTCCGCTCAGCCTCGGGATCGAAACGCTCGGAGGCGTAACCACGCCGATGATCGCTCGCAACACTACCATCCCGACGCGCAAGAGCGAGATATTCTCAACGGCGTCTGATAATCAGACGTCTGTCGAGGTCCACGTCCTGCAAGGCGAACGCCCAATGGCCGCCGACAACAAAACGCTCGGCAAATTCCACCTGGTCGGCATCCCGCCCGCACCACGCGGCGTACCTCAGGTCGAGGTCACCTTTGACATCGACGCCAACGGCATCGTAAACGTGTCCGCTAAAGATGTCGGCACGGGCCGCGAGCAGAAGATAACCATTACCGCGTCATCAGGCCTCTCAAAGGAAGAGATCGATAAAATGATGAAGGATGCTGAGTCTCATGCCGGCGATGATGAGAAAAAGAAAGCCGAGATCGAGGCCCGTAACCGTCTTGACGGGCTCGTTTACAGCGTCGAGAAGACGTTCAACGAGAGCAAAGATAAGTTGGATGCGGCCGCGTCCGGCGAGATCGAGGCTGCTATCTCTGAGTCGAAGACGGCACTCGGCGGCAGTGACACCGACGCTATGAACAACGCTTATGATCGTCTGCAGTCTGCGTCACACAAGCTGGCCGAGGTTCTCTACAGCCAGGCAGGCTCCGCGGGCGGTGAAACCCCTGAACCGGAACAGGCTTCGTCAGCGACAGCCGGCTCCGACGGTGACAGCGGTGGAAGTTCATCGTCCTCAGACGACAATGTCATTGACGCCGAATACGTCGACGTCGAAGACGAAAACAAATAGCCGAAGGGCAGTGAACGGTAAGCAGTGGGCCGGCCGTTCACTGCTTACCGTTTTATGCATACGCGGCCTTTTTTGTTATAACCGGGAGATCTCTCACAGCCCGCAAATTCGATGGCGAAAAAAGATTACTACCAGACACTCGGCGTCAAAAAGGACGCGAAAGCCGATGAGATCAAGAAGTCTTACCGTCGGCTCGCGCGTAAATTTCACCCTGATGTAAACCCGAACGACAAGTCCGCCGAGGAAAAGTTCAAAGAGGTCCAGGAAGCCTACGACGTTCTTTCAGATGAGAAAAAACGCAAGGTCTTTGACCGCTTCGGCTATTACAACGAAAACCTCGATGCCGATTCGCCATTTGCCGCAGGAGCCTCGGGCGGCGGTGCTGCGGGTTTTGATTTTTCCGGTTTTGATTTCTCCGGCGGTTCGGGTTCAACGGGCGGCGGCTCTTCCAGTTTTCGTGACATCTTTTCCGATCTTTTCGGCGGTGCCGGCGGCGGTCAACGGGTCACTCCCGAGCCGCCACGTGCAATGCCGAAGCGCGGACGTGATATCGAGATACCGCTGGCTCTGAGTTTTGAAGAGGCATTCGCGGGCCTCACTACAAACATAACGGTCAATCGCTCCGAGCAGTGTTCACGCTGCAACGGTGCAGGCGACACCGGCGGCCCGGTCGTTACGTGCTCGACCTGCAAGGGAACCGGTCAGGTTATGCGTACCGGCGGCCGCTTACAGTTCTCACAGGAATGTTCCGATTGTTCTGGAACCGGCCGGCGTCGGTCGCCTTGTTCGCTTTGCTACGGTAAGGGCACCACGCCTAAGACCGAGCAGGTCAAGATCCGAATACCTGCCGGCGTTGATACCGGCTCGCGCGTCCGCATTCCGAAAAAAGGCCACGGCGGCAGGCTCGGTGCCGAGCCGGGCGATCTTTTCATTTTGACCAATGTCGGCAAGCATCCCTTCCTTACGCGTAAGGGCGACAACGTCTACGTGACCGTCCCGATCTCGGTTCCCGAGGCGGCACTTGGTGCAAAGATCGAGGTGCCGACGGTCGAGGGCAAGGCCCAGCTAAAGATACCGCCGGGCACGGAATCTGGACAAAAGTTCCGTCTTCGCGAACGCGGTTTCCCGAGCCTCAGGAATCCCAAGCTTCGCGGCGACGAGTTTATCGAGGTCAAGATCTCGCTGCCCCGTGTGATCTCTGAGGAAACTAAGGAACTGCTCCGCCAGTTTGAAAAGGTAAACGCTGACAACCCGCGAAAGGCGATGGGTTTGGAATAGACTAGCCGCAATGAAAAAACGCGTTAAGACATACACGATCAGTGCCGTCGCGGAGATGTTTGAGATACATCCGCAGACGCTCAGGATGTATGAACGCGAGGGGCTGCTCAAGCCGTCGCGGTCTGAGGGCAACACGCGGCTTTACGAAGACAGCGATATCGAGCGGCTTGAGATCATACTTTCGCTCACCCGCGATCTCGGGGTAAATCTCGCCGGTGTCGAGATCATTCTCAATATGCGTGAAAAGATGGACGCGATGCAGCGCGAATTCGAACGCTTTTTCGAATACCTCCGCAATCACGCCAGCGAGCTTTCACGCACTCCCGGCGATACCCGCTCCGGCGACGCTCTCGTCCCCGTCTCACGCCT
This sequence comes from Acidobacteriota bacterium, assembly GCA_023389035.1. Lineage (GTDB taxonomy): Bacteria > Acidobacteriota > Blastocatellia > Pyrinomonadales > Pyrinomonadaceae > OLB17. The sequence goes on along the minus strand of JAEWFC010000004.1, from coordinate 72,110 downwards.
CCGCCGAACCCTCTACACCGAAGTCTCGATCGACGACGAGTAACTTTTTTCCCGTTACCGCGTCTCAGCTTTACTTTCAGAGAGTTTCATCTGAGAATACGTCGTATTCCCGAATCCCTATTTCTTCGGAGCGTTAAAATTCATGTTCTTCTTGCAGAGGCGTGCGTTCCTCGCGGCCGCGTTTGCGTTTTTACTCGCATGTTCCACGGCGGCATTTGCTCAAGACCTTGACGACGTCACTATCTCCGGCCGCATTGTCGATCCCAATGGCCAGGCGATCGCCGGTGCGACCGTCACCGCTACCCGGATCGAGACCGGCCAGTCCCGCTCCGTCACAACGAACGACGAGGGCCGCTACCGCATCATCGAGCTGACGCCCGGAACATACACCGTTCGAGCCGAAGCAAGCGGTTTCGGGACAAAGGAACGGATCGATCTCGTCACAGTCTCGGGACAAAATGTTCAGCTCGATCTTGGGCTTGATGTCGGCGGCGTGCAGGCCGAGGTGATAACGGTCGGCGAGGACGATGCTCCTGCTGTGGACACCTCGCGGACCGTCGTTGGCGGAACGATCACGGGACAAGAGATCGAAGAGATCCCGAACGCTACACGCAATCCGCTCGACCTCGTCCTAACGCTGGGCGGCACTTCTGAAGAATCGCTTTCCACTAGCGGACTCGCCGAGGACAGCCGGTCAAATCCCAGCGGCACGCCTCTGGAACAGGGGAACTTCTCGCTTTCCGGCGGCACGGCTTATTCAAATAACATCACGATCGACGGACTCGACAACAACGACGACCGCTCATCTCGCGACCGGTTCCAGCCGCCGATAGAGGCCATCGCCGAGGTGCAGGTGATCTCGAACCAGTTTTCGGCCGAATACGGTCGAGCTTCCGGCGGACGCATAAACCTAAGAACGCGTGCCGGAACGAATCGCCTTCGCGGCCGGGCATTTATGTTCTTTCGCGACGCGAGGCTCAATTCCAACACTTGGTACAACAACAGCCGCGACATTCCGCGTCTGCCGCTGACGGAATACAATCCCGGCTTCACACTGAGCGGCCCCGTACGTGTTCCTTTTTACAACGGCCTCAATAAGACGTTCTTTTCGGTTGCGTATGAATATCTCAATGTTCAGGACACGACGCTGATCGATGCCTATCTGCCGGAGATCGGAAATCCGCGCTTTCCTCTTCCCGCATCGACGGGGGGTTCGCCGACGTGTGACAATTCAAACCCCGACGCGTGCACGGCTAATCCGCCGACCGCCGCTTTCGTTGTGCCGTACACCCGCAGTTACGCGACGCCTAATCAGGCCCACATCGCGGTCGCACGCATCGACCATAAGCTCTTCCGCAACAACGACATCACCATCGGCTATCAGTTCGGACGTCGCGAGAACCGCCGCACCAACGGCAACGCTGTTACCCAGCTTGAGGAAGCGTTCCGTGCCAAAAACATCAACACCGACGCGATCAACTTCACCGATAACCATGTTTTCGGTGCACGCGCCGTTAACCAGTTCAGGATGCAGTGGTCTCGTTACCAGCCGAGTTTTCAGACCGCGAACCCGGACGTGCCTGTTGTGCTCGTTTCCTATCGCGATCCCGTCGCGAACGGTGTTAGAACCCTCGTCGCCGGAAACTCGACGACGAGCACGTCGATCAACTTCGCCGATTCGCGTAACGAGACGCGTTGGCAGATCCAGGATTCTTTCACGTATCTTGCCGGTCGACACACGCTGAAAACCGGCTTCGATCTGCAGAACGTCAGGTCCGAAACGCTCGGGCTCGGCGATGCGACTGGGACGTTCAATTTCAGCAGCGTGCTGAATTTCAATAACAATGTTCTTTCCCGTTTCCGGCAAAATTTCGGCACCCGGTCGGATGTCACTAACACTTATTTCGGCGTTTATCTGAACGACGAGTACAAGCCAATGCCGAACCTCACTGTAGGTTTCGGTGTTCGCTATGAGCGGGAAACCGCCGTTTCCGACAACAACAACTTCGGCCCGCGGCTGGGCATCGCCTGGGACCCGTATAAGAACGGAAAGACCGTTGTTCGTTTCGGCACTGGTATCTTTTACAATCGCGTGCTGCTTCGCACGGTGGCCGATTCCATTCAGAATACGGGCGGCAACTTGATCTCGTTCGACTCGCAGACGATCGGCACCGGTGCGACCGACATTCGCCGCGTACCTATCCTCGCAGCGATCGCCAACACGTTCCCTAACAGCTACGCGTCTGTCGAAGAGCTTCGTGCTCTCGTCGCTGCCACCTGTCAGACGATCACGACGACGCTCCCTTGCAGCGCAGACACCGGTTTCGTTCGGAATGTCTCGTCGGCCGGAAATCCGCTCCGTTCCGTCGAACCGGATTTGAAGATCCCTGAAAGCTATCAGTTCAACGTCGGTTTCGAACGCGAGATCGGCCGCGACTTTGTTTTCGAAACTAACTACACGTGGAATAAGACGGTCCACCTGTGGCGTGATTACAACCCTAACGCTCCGCGTCTGCCCGCCGGTTATGCCGACTGGACCGAGTATCTGCTTGCAAATCCCTTCGTGTTCACCAATGCGAACGGCACGACCCGTACTTATAACTTCGCGCTGGGTTCCACCACTGACACTAACGGCGTGGGTGGCGGCTGTTCGTTCACGGCAAACAGTTCGTGCGTGATCAATCTGAACACCACCAATTCTTCGTCCGTCGCTCCGGCTGCTTCCGTCATTGGGCAGAACAACAATGCGACCGGTGCGCCGATCGGCATCGCTCTGGCGGCCATCGCTCAGTTCCGTCCCGATCAGTCGGTCGAGGAGACCTCGCGGATCGGTTCGAATGGGAACGCTTTCTATCAGGGGCTGGTCGTTGAGATGCGTCGCCGCTACCGTAAGCTGGGCCACGGATTCGGAATGTCGCTCCGCGGGGTTTACACACTTTCCAAAACGATGGATGACGGGCTGAACAATACTTCCAATGCCGAGATCAATGGCGACTTTGGCCGCGAGTGGGCACGCAGCCTGCAGGACCGCCGCCACCGCATCGCCATCTCCGGGCTGTTTGATATGCCCGCGTGGCTCGGAAAGGTTCGGCTTTCGCCGCTGTTCCGTTACGGCAGCTCGGCTCCGTTCAATCTCGGCATCGGCGGCAGCGACCGAAATCTGGACGATCTCGGCACGGACCGCGTCAATTACAACGGCGACCCGAGCGAGATAGTCTGGCGTGAGCCTGGCTCGGCATTTCCCGACGCCATCGCCGCCCGCTTTTCGCTGCAGCCGATCGGTTCGCGTAGCGGCAACCTGCCGCGTAACGCCGGCCGCGGGCCTGCGTTCTACACCTTTGACCTGAACGTTACCCGCGAGTGGCGGTTTGGCGAACGAATGCGTCTGCGGCCGGTCGTCGAATTCAACAACATCCTGAACGCCGCGGTCTTTAGTTTTGGAGCGGAGTTCATAGATTTCACGGCGCTCGTCAACACCGCTCCCGGCGGCACGCCGACGCAGGCACAGATCAATGCCCGTAACAATTTCCTTGTGCCGACACGCACCTACCGTCAGCGGCAAGTGCGTCTCGGCGTCAGATTCGATTTCTAAGGTAGCGATACGGTTCATCGTTATCTCCGCTAGCCCTGCCTGCCTCCAGGCAGGGCCTTTTTTGTCTTATCGCGGCAGCGGGAACATGCGCTTTCCGTACCAAAAACCCTGCTTTTCGATCAGGCGTCGACGGGCTTCGAGCTCGAGCCGTTCCTGTTCCTCGACCTCTGCCCATTTGAGCTTGATGTGCGTGTGGTTCAGGTCAAGCACAAGAAATCCGTCGGTATTGACCCGCGGTTCGTTGAAGATGATCGTCCGTTCGATCTTAATGCCGTGATACGTGCAGAATTTTTTCGCCCGAATTATCCTGCTCGGCGAATCGCCCCATGCGTGAAGCGCATAAGCATTGGCGAGCGCAGCGTTTCCGGGCTTTATCCCGATCAGGCTGTTTGCCCGGTCAAAATAGAGCACGGCATGCGACGGCTCGCCGAGGTTCTTTAGGGCCCGCATGTTTATACAGATAAAGCCGCTCGTCGTCAGCGAAACACGCATACCCATCGGCTCACGTGCGTCTGGCGTTACATTGAATTCTTCCCAGTGATTGATCATTTATATGGTTCTCCTATTCTTTGTTTTCCTTCCGTGCCGGCACACTCGCCGTTCGGTATGCTCACTGTTTTAGCACCGGTTAGCACGCTTTCGATGGGCAGATCGCGCGATATGCGTGATATGCACGATTTGCACGAAAAAGGCTAAACTGCGCGATATGCAAGGTCCGATCAAAATGCGTCACCAAAATGCTGTTGGTGACCGCAGATTTTCGCGTGGTGCCGACTCGGCATGTCCGATATGCACGCTTTGGCGCCGTCATTGGGGACGTCAGCGGTGAACGAACGAGCCGCCGCACATACTGCGGGCTATCGCGGAGAGTCTGGAGAGACGACGAGATAGCAGCCGAATTGAAAGACGAAAAAATGGTGGAAGTTACCCGGCAGTTTATGGTAAATTTGAAATGTTGAACATCGTTGTTCGGCCCCGCCTATGAATCAAGTAGTTGAGCCCACCATTCCGATCTCCGAGGTCTCTATCGAAAGCGTCCTGCTTGATGCCGATCTCTTTGTAAAATACGCTTCGCCCGAGAAAGCCTTCAGTCTTTTACGCGAATCTCTCGAGCGCAGTCCGCGGTCGATCCCGCTCCGCGAAAAGATGCGGGATCTCTGCATCAAGCAAAAGGATCTGACCGAGGCCGCACGGCAATGTCTAGCACTTGTAACACTTTACATCGGCCGCGAAGAATTTGACCTGGCCTATGATCGCCTGCAGGAAGCCAAGCTTTTGGACCCGCGGATCTCGGTAGCTCCGGGACTTGAGGCAATTCGCCGTGCCCGCCGTCCTGATTACGCGACCAGCCGCGACCGCTCGCCGCAAAAGGTCCGCACGGACGTCACTTTCGCCGGAAATATTGGCTACGTAAGCATTTTCGACGCCGTTCAGGTCATTGAGAACGCCAAAATGACGGGCTTACTGGTACTGAAATCCGATATGTACCTTGCCAGCGTCTCTTTTAACGAAGGCAAGATCGTCGATGCCGAGTGCAATGGCCGCAACGGCGTGACCGCATTTCGTGACATCATTGAACTTAACAGCGGTACATTCGAATTCACTACAGCCGCCCAGGAATTCCCGGTCGTTATCGCTGTCAGCAGCAATACCAATTTCCTTCTTGACGTTCTCACGGAGCTCGATAATGAGCGAGCAGAACAGCAAGGCCTGAAATAACAACAACTTAATTGCGTCTTCGTGTTGACTCTTTGCGAAGATAAAAAAGCCCCGCAGCCTAATCGCAACCGGCGGCTTTTTTGCGCGCTTTATCGGCCCGGCTGGGAGATATTTTGTTTGACTTCGAGAGGCAAATACCCCAAAATATAGTGCCACCCCAAACTGCAGGCACTATAGAATGTTTAAGCTTCAACGTCTGGAAATCACCGGCTTCAAGTCATTTGCCGATTACACTGAGATCGTTTTTACCGGTAACGGGATAACTGCCGTCGTCGGCCCGAATGGCTGCGGCAAGTCAAATGTCTCCGATTCGATCTCGTGGGTCCTTGGCGAACAGCGTGCAAAATCGCTTCGCGGCGGCGAGATGAAGGACGTCGTTTTCCAGGGCACAAAAAATCGCAAACCCTCAGGAATGGCCGAGGTCGTTCTCCACATGGTCCGTGATGAGGACGCTGTGGATTTTGAGGATGCGGAACTTGAGGACATTGATGAAACCTTGAGCTCCATCGATGAGCTCGCCGTCGACGTCGACGCGATTGAGGCTGAACAGGCCGGGGCTGAGCCTGCGGAAACTACTGAGAATATTGAAGTTATCGCGACCGAGCAAGCGTCGGAGCCAAATGGGTTCCACGACGACGTTTCGGTCGAAAAGGTCCAGGCCGCACAGGTCGGTTCGGCACAAATAGTCGAGCGGACGGTCAAAACAAAAAGGCATTGGAGGCCGCGTTCATTCGCTTTGGATTTCGCTCCAGGCGAAGCGGTTTCAGTTACCAGAAGGCTCTATTTATCGGGCGAAAGCGAGTATCTGCTCAACGGAAAGACATGCCGGCTTCGTGACATTCAAGACCTTTTCGCGGGGACGGGCCTTTCAGGCTCGCACTACGCTATCGTCGAGCAGGGCCGTATCGGTCAGATCCTTTCCGCAAAGCCCGGCGATCGCCGCAATCTTATCGAAGAAGCCGCGGGCATCTCGAAATTCCGCACACGTCAGCGTGCTGCCGAATCACGTCTGGAATCCGCAAAGACCAACCTCGGCCGCATCTCGGATATCGTTTCGGAGATCGAGAAGCAGGCCAATTCGCTCCGCAGGCAGGCATCCAAAACACGCCGCTATGTCATTTTGCAGGAAGAATTTCGCGTGCTTTTGCGGCAGCTCTTCGCAGCAGAGGGCAAGCATTTCTCGACCCTGATCAGGGAACTCGAGACAGAGCTCACAAAGGCCGCGTCCGTCGAGAAAGAGTTCATCCAAAAGGTAGCCGATCAGGAAAATTCCGTCCGCACCGCGACGCAGGAAGCCCGTCTTGCCGAAGAAGCTCTGGCCGAGGTCCGCAGGCAGCATTCACAAAATGCGCTGGAACGCGATCGTACGGAACGGGAGCATCGTTACCAGACGGAACAGATCATTTCCTTAAACCAGCGCCTCGAAACTCTTCAGAATGAGATAGTTGCGGCTACGGAACGCCAGACGCTTGCGGAATCCGAACGTTCGCGGCTCGAGATCGAGGAGCAAAAAGAAGGGGCCGAGGCCGACGCTTCAAGGCTCATTTTGATCGAGGCTGAAAAGCAATATGGCGAAAAGATAGGTGATGTTCGCAAGATCGAAAAAGAAATGGAAGAGGCTCGCGGTGAGCTGTTAAAACACACCGCTGCGGTCGAACGCTTTGATGAGATCGCTCGCCAGCTTTCCTTAAATCTGGAACGTCTGCACGAGCGTTCTGCGGGCCTCGCAAGCGAATCCGCTCGCGCTGATGAGTCCTACGAAAGCCACGTAAGCGAGTCGCAGTCGGTAACTCAAGAACTCGCCACGGAACGTAAAAAGCTTGAGGACCTTCATTCGGAGAAATCGGGGTTGAACGCAGAGGCTTCGTCAGCCCGCGATTCGCTCGCAAAAGCCGAAGCTGCCCTGAAAGATAGCCAAGCCGAGCTCTCTCGAACGCGAAATCGCCTTGAAACACTTCAAGAGCTCGAGGAAAAACGTGCCGTTTACGCTCCGCAAGTACAAAAGCTTTTCGCCGCACAGGAATCGATCGGCGTGAATATCCGGGGCGTTCTTGCAGATTACCTCAATGTAGAGGAGCGTGCAGAGCGTGCCGTGGAGAACCTCTTCGGCGTTTATCTGCAGGCTGTTTTAGTCGAAGAATACGCAGACGCAAAACGGCTTTCAGAATGGCTTCATTCGAGCGGAACAGGCCGCGTTCCCATTCTGATCGCACCCGGCATATCGTCGGCTGAATCGGGCAAGCGGTCAATAGGGGCCGCGTCCACAGTGGCCCAGGCACTCGGCACGTCAGATGCTGTTTTGACAGTTCTCCGTGAGGCATTTCCGCGTGAATTATCTGCCCGTTTGGTCGATAGCCTCAATGGTTCGCCCGCAGCCGCCGGATCCGTTGTGGTGGACCTAATTGGCGATATGCTTGTGGGCGGCAGCCTGATGGTTAGCGGCAATGCGGCGTCCGCCGGAAAGAATGAATCGCTGCTCGCTTTCAAACGCGAGCTATCAGTTCTCGCCCGCGAATCCGAGAAGCTTTCGGCTGCTGCGGCTACGGCTGAGCAATTCGTAACTTCCGAAAGGACAAAACTTACGGAGATCGAGGAACGGACCGTAGACCTGCAGTCTGTGATCATCAAGGTCGAGCGCCATCTGTTGAGCCTTGAGATCCGCGAGACAAATCTAAAGCAGGAGATCGATCGTGCAGAGCGTCACCGCCGTGTCGTAAGCGAAGAATCCGCCCAGATCAAGGCAGAGATCAGCGAGATCGAAGGCCGCATCGTCGAGGCCCGCGAAAGCCGCACACGAGCTGAATCCTCTAAGGAATCTGCGCAGGAAAACCTTACACGGATTGGACTTAGGCTCACCGATGCCCGCGAGCAGGCTGACGCCGAGAACACAAATCTTAATCAAAAACGCACCCTCGCGGCTACGTCAGGAGAGCGGCGGCGTTCGGTCCAGGCGGCATTGGACCGGGTCGGAAACGAGATCAAAGAGCTCGGACTTCGGATCCAGTCACTGAAGGCTGAGACTGCAGAAACCGAAACGCGGATCGAAGCACTTCGCAACTCTGTCAGCGAAATATCGAACCTGATCGGAAGCGTAGACTCGGCCGTAACTGCTGAAAGGGAAGAACTTGAGTCCGCCATCTCGGCGGTCGCGATAGCACGCCAAAAGGCTGACGTGACGGCAGAAGAGCTTTCCGATCTCAACCGGCGTACGGCCGATGCAATGAACGAGCGTGCCGCGATCGAGGTCCGCCAGACCGAAGCTGTCACGCATCTCAAAAATATCCAGGAACACTGCCATCAGGAGCTCGGGGTTTCCCTTACCGATCTCGTCGGATCGGAAGCGATACCCGAAGGATTCGATCTCGCTGAAGCCAGGACGCGGACCGATGATCTTCGGGAACGTTTGGAAGGTTTCGGTGCGATAAATATGCTCGCGGTCGATGAACTCGCCGAAGCCGAGGAACGGCTGCTTTTCCTCACGTCGCAGCGGCAGGATATCGTCGATAGCATCTCGTCGGCGGAAGAGGCCCTTCGCGAGATCAAACAGCGCTCACGCGAGCGTTTCCGTCTAGCGTTTCATGCGATCAACGAGAATTTCAAGGAGTTTTTCTCTGAATTATTTGGCGGTGGCCACGGCGAAATGTCGCTGCTGGAATCAGACGATATTCTCGAGGCCGGTATTGAGGTCGTAGCCCAGCCACCCGGCAAACGCCTGCAAAACATCCTTTTGCTTTCCGGCGGAGAAAAGGCGATGACCGCGATCGCCCTTGTTCTCGCCATCTTTAAGTACCGCCCGTCTCCGTTCTGCCTTTTGGACGAGGTTGACGCCCCGCTTGATGATGCGAACGTCGGTCGATTTGTCTCTAAGATCGCAGATATGTCTGAAAAGACACAGTTTATCGTCATCACGCATAACAAACGCACAATGGAAGCAGCCCGCGCGCTTTACGGTGTAACAATGCAGGAAGCAGGTGTCTCAAAGGTCGTCTCTGTTCGGTTCGAGTAAGATGCGGACGGACGAACCATAGGCCGCACCTCGACATCTAAGCATTTGCGGCCCTGTTGTGATATTATTTCGAATTTGCCCGGCCAGTCTGCCGGGCTTGTTTTTTATGCAGAAGCGATTCATCTTTATCCCGGTCCTGTTGATCGTATTGATCGCTCTCCCGGTGAGTGGGCAGAGACGAGGGAAGACTCCCAAGCCACCGGAACCGCCTTCGCAGACAGTTAAAGAACCTGCCGCCGATACGAAACCTGCCGCTAAAAAGAACTTACGTGGAGAATCCAAACCGACGGTCGCGGCAGCTGTCGGCGGATCTTTCACTCACATCTACGAATTCACAAGGCCTGATTTTATAGTCTCCCGCGTTGCGATCCGACATGACGACAACGGGATAGGCGAGATCGAGTTCTCGAAAAGCGGTGCCGATGAGGCGATCACCGATCCGATCCGGCTCAGCTTCACCACTCTTGGCAGGATAGAAGCAGCGTTATCGGAACTTCGCTTTCTTGATTCGAAGGAACATTATCAATTTGAAAAGGACTATTCACATCTCGGTACGATGACGTTCACACTTCGCACCGACGAACGTTCGCGGACGGTCAGTTATAACTGGACCGATAACAAAGCCGCTAAAGCCTTGATGGACGAGTATCGTAAGATCGGACACCAATATATCTGGATGTTCGACATGGGGCTTTCGCGAGAGAACCAACCGCTCGATGCCCCGCGTCTAATGACTGCTCTCGATGGATACCTTCGCCGCGGCGAGATATCGGACCCCGAACAGATGCTGCCGTTTCTGACAGGATTAAGCAGCGAAGAACGCATTCCGATGATCGCCCGGAACCACGCTGAACAGATCGTCGCCCGAATTAAAAAGCAATCCGAAAAGGCCAAAAAATAAGGGTGTGCCGACGGCTACACCCTTGCTCTTTTCAATCACGCATCAAGCAGATGCAGGTGCGATCTTTTCCGAGACTTCCGGTTCGCTGGCGGCGGAGATCTCATCTGAATCGCTGATGAGGGCCGTTTCAACGATCTCCTTTTGTTCTAACTCATGGATCGCGTACGATCCTGTAGCCGGCGATGCAGACGGAACGCGCCCGACGTAGCGTAGAGTGACATTTTCAGGTTTTATCTCCCGTAAACGGCGCTCAACAAAATTCCAACCGCCCATATTCTCCGGCTCTTCCTGCGTCCAGTAGAGTTGGGTCGCGTTCGGGAATGTGGCAAAGATCTCTTGGAGCCTAACCGCCGGAAACGGGTAAAACTGCTCTAGCCTGATAAGTGCAACTCGGTCATCGTGTGACTCGCTGCGCCCGGCGTCGAGATCGTAAAACACCTTTCCGGAACAGAGAATGATACGTTTCACCTTGCTGCGGTCGCCGATTCGCGAGTCGTCGAGCACGGGTTGAAATCCACCGGTTGTCAGCTCGTCGAGTGCTGATGACGCTGCCGGCAGTCGAAGCAGGCTCTTGGGCGTCATTACGATAAGCGGCCTGACGGCTTCCTGCTTGACCTGACGCCTCAGCAAGTGGAAGTACTGTGCAGGCGTCGTCGGGTAGCAGACCTGCATATTGTTTTCGCCGCAAAGCTGAAGAAATCGCTCCAAACGGGCGGAAGAGTGCTCCGGGCCTTGTCCCTCAAAACCATGCGGCAACAGCATGACCAGTCGGCAATTCTGCTTCCATTTGTCTTCTGAGGCCGAGATATATTGGTCGATTATGACCTGTGCACCGTTCGCAAAATCACCGAACTGAGCTTCCCACATTACGAGGTAATCGGGGGACACGAGCGAGTAGCCGTATTCAAAACCAAGTACCGCGTTCTCGGACAGCGAACTGTCATATACCTGAAACCTCGCTAGCGGGTCTGCGTCTGTGCGAATGTCCCCAAGCGGTGACCACATATCACCGGTGTTCGTATCGTAGAGCAGAGCATGGCGTTGCGAGAATGTGCCACGGCCAGAGTCTTGGCCGCTTAAGCGTACCCGCGTGCCGTCCTTGACCAATGATCCGAAAGCCATCGCTTCTGCAAATCCCCAATCCATCGGAACTTCGCCGGTGCCCATCTTTGCACGCCGTCCGAGTTGACCGACCATTTTAGGATTGATGCCGAAGCCTTCCGGGATCAGTGTGATCTTTTCTGCGATCGAACGGATCACGTCAGCCGCAACACCGGTATCGAAAGTGCCGGAACCGTCTTCCTCTACAATGGCGGCCGGGACCTCGAGCCGTTTCGGCTTCGTAGCTGCGATCTCCTTTGCTCGTTCAAGTATGCCCTCGTATTTTTCGACGACCTTGCCGGTCATCGCGTCGAGATCTTCCTGTGTGATCACGCCCTCTCTGATCAGGTGCTGGGCGTATAGGTGACGCGTTCCGGGATGAGCCTTTACACGCGCGTACATTACAGGTTGTGTGTAGCTGGGTTCATCACCCTCGTTATGTCCAAGACGCCTGAAACCGACCAGGTCTAAAACAACGTCCTTGTTAAACGCCTGCCGATAGTCGAGGGCGATCTGTATCACCCTGAATGCGGCCTCAGGATCGTCGCCATTAATATGAAAGATCGGCGTCTGTGTGATCTGGGCTGCATCGGTCGAATAGATCGAGCTTCTGCCGGACTCAGGGGATGTCGTAAAACCGATCTGATTGTTGATCACGATATGGATCGTGCCGCCTGTGCGGTAGCCGCGAAGGTTAGCAAGCTGCAGCGTTTCCATTACGATACCTTGTCCTGCAAAGGCTGCATCACCGTGGAGCAAGACCGGAAGTATACGGTCATGGACCGCATCGCGATGACGAGCGTCTGCTTCTTCACCGCCGAGCAATTGGTCCTGTCGTGCGCGCGTCATTCCCTCTACAACGGGATCGACAAATTCTAGGTGCGATGGGTTGCAGGCAAGCTCTATCCGCACTTCCTTCCCAGCTTTTGTCGGCCGTTTACCAACCGCACCCTGATGATATTTGACGTCGCCTTCGTCGGCAGGGAAGCTCGGGTGCGAAGTGCCTTCAAAAACCGTGAATATGCGTTCAGCCATATCACCGGTCTCTGCATTACCCACAATATTTGACAGAACGTTGAGCCGGCCGCGGTGGGCCATGCCAAGGAACATTTCATCGACGCCTCGAGCGGCAGCTCCTTCGACCAGCTGGTCTAGCATCGGTATCACAGTTTCGCAGCCTTCCAACGAGAAACGTTTCTGTCCGAGATACTTCTTGTGCAGAAACTGCTCGAATTGTTCGGCTTCGATCAATCTTTGAAGCAGGTCTTTGCGGATCGAAGGATCGAGCGGATCCTGATCGACGAACTCTTCACGGATACGGTTTCGGATCCAAACCTTTTCTTCTTTGCTCCTGATGTGCTGATACTCGATCCCGACCTTTCCGCAGTAGGCCTTTCGCAGAATATCCAGGATCCGACGCAGCGTCGCAGTCTTTTCACCGTGGAGCCCGCCGCTGATAAACGTGCGATCGAGATCCCAGATCGTAAGGCCGAAATTTTCTAATTCGAGCTCGGCCTCGCGATGCGTCGTCATGTTGAGCGGATCGATATCCGCTAACAGGTGGCCGCGAATGCGATACGCGTTTATAAGCTGCAGAACGTTTGCCTGCTTCTCCGCCTGTTCCGAAAGGTTGTCGCCGCCGAATAAAGAAGGGTTGTAGTCCTCAGCCCATCGCAGCGGGGAAAGGTAAAGCGCTAGCGAATCGAATATCTCATCATAGAAATCGTGCTGACCGATCAGATATTCGTGGATCTTGCCGAGAAATAGGCCGCTTTCGGCACCTTGAATGATCCGATGGTCGTACGTGCTCGAAAGCGTAATGATCTTGCTGATACCTAGCAGCGAAAGTGCTGCCGGCGTCATCGCCTGATATTCGGCCGGAAACTCGATCGCCCCTGTGGCTATGATCGTGCTTTGGCCCGCCATCAGCCGCGGGTTGGAAGAAACCGTTCCGAGCGTGCCGGGATTGGTGAGCGAGATAGTCGTACCCTGGAAATCTGCGATCTCGAGCTTTCCGTCGCGAGCCTTTTGGACCGTCGCATTGTACGCACTGAAAAACTCTGAGAAGTTCATCTTCTCGCAACCCTTGATATTGGGTACCAAGAGGTTTCGAGATCCGTCCTTTTTCTCTATATCGATCGCTATTCCGAGGTTAATACTCGGATTTTCGATACGCGAAGGTGCACCATCTATCACGCCATACCCGTTATTCATCGCCGGGTATTCCTTCGCTGCCTTGATGATCGCCCATGCGATGAGGTGCGTGAATGAGACCTTTCCGCCGCCCCTGATCGCCAACTGGTTATTTATAACTCGGCGGTTTTCATCCAGCAGCTTCACGGGCATCGACCGAACGCTTGTGGCGGTCGGGACCGTGAGGCTGGTTTCCATGTTCTCAACGATCTTTTTCGCGGCTCCGATCAGCGGTTTCGATGCCCCATCGGCGTGCTGAGGCGCGGCGGGTGCAGGCTTTGCCTTCTCGACAGGTGCACTCGGTGCCGCTGCAGCTTCAGCCTTAGGTGCGGACTTTGATTCATTTCCGGCCTGCCCGTCTAACATTTCGCTGAAGAATGCCTGCCATGATTCATCCACCGACTTCGCGTCGTTCCGGTAACGGGCCAATAGACCCTCGACATAACTCGCGTTCGCGCCAAAGCTTTCTTCGATGTATTCCGATATGTTTGTGATTGATTCGCTCACGATATTCCTCAATAAAAAACTGCTTTACAGGTATTTTTGCCGTAAATGTTAATTTTAGCGTAATCGGGGAGAAAAGATAAGCTACGGCTGGTTTGGCTAGAGTTTGAACGGGTTGTCGATGACGATCTCAAAATCGACCGGCACTACTCGTTTGTGGTGAAACCCAAATTTCCTGAACTTCCCGAAGACAAAAACACGGCCGGTCACCGTCCATGTATCCTTAGTTTCGCGTATCTCCTGCCAAGCAGCTCGAACGAGTCCGGATGTCGGGATCAACACCTCGGCAGGCTCGGGCAGCTTAACGGTTTCACCCTTCTCAAACTTGAATTTGTGCGTATAATCCGGAAGCTCGACCGCGATGCCGTTAACTCGGACTTCGTGAAAAGATAAAAAGTCGACCTTCCCGCTCTGATCCCGCGATAGAACCTCTACCGGGAAACTAAGGCCGACACCCGTCAACGAGAGATCGAGGATCTCCGGATCCGAAATGAAAACGTTCGCCGGTGCCGCAACATCTGGTTCAGACGGGTCAGCCAAGCTCGAACGGTCCGATGCTATCTCAAGGATCTCGCTGTGAACCTTGTAGCCGCGGATCTTTGAGGGCAGGCGGTCTTGTGCGGCTGAGTGAACGAACGACCCGAACAGCAGGAAAAACAGCAGGTACGGCGAAACGGTTTTATGGTGGATCACCTTAGTTAGATGACGCCTGTGACTTTTCGGGTTCACCGGGCTGCGGAGGAGTAGTTTTGCCTTCTTCAGCTTCAAGATCGAGCTTGATGCTGTCGAGTATTCCATTAATGAACTGGGTTGCCTCGTATGAAGAGAAGCGCCGGGCGATCTCGAGGCCTTCATTGATCACAACGGTCCTAGGCGTGTCTTTGAACAGAAACTCGAATACTGCTAAACGGAGGACGTTTCGATCGACAAGGGCCATTCGCTCGATCCGCCAATGCTCGGCGCGAGTGCGTATCCGATCATCAATCGTGTTCAGATTTTCGAGAGTTCCGCTCACGAGCTCGTTCGCGAAATTGCGGGTATTATCGTCGAAAGACTCGTCGCCGAGCTGTGCCCAGTATTCGTCAGAAAGGCGTGGAGCGTCGGTTTTCGCAACATCGGCTGCGAAGAGCATCTGAAGGGCGCTTTCACGCGCTTTTCGCCGAGTGCCGGAACCCTTTTCTTTTTCAAACGACATGAGGAACTGCTTTCTCTTTTACATTTGCACGCGAGTCCGATCCGATCTGAGCGTGCAGGTCGACGACCTCGATCGCCGAAACAGCCGCTTCGTAACCTTTGTTTCCGCCCTTGACGCCGCAACGGTTGATCGCTTGCTCAAGTGTGTCAGCCGTGACTACGCCAAACATAACCGGAACGCCTGTTTTTAGTCCGACGGACGTGATCCCGCCGGCAGCCTCTCCGGCAACGAAATCAAAATGCGGTGTCTCGCCGCGGATGACTACGCCAAGGGCGATCACAGCGTCAAAGCTGCCGCTTTCTGCGACCTTTTGCGAGGTTAACGGAAGTTCAAATGCACCCGGCACCTTATATATTTCAACATCTGCCTCGGCACAGCCGTGACTCTCAAGTGCGTCGAGAGCTCCATCGGTCAGCTTTGATGTGAGGAAATCGTTCCACCGGCTGACGACGATAGCAAAACGCCTGCCTTCAGCATTGAGTCGACCACGATTTGTTTTTGGCTGCACTTGTTTAGACCTCGCTCGGCAATGTCGCCGTAACCTAGAGTATAGGTCGCCGCAATTCTAAATGACAAGGCAAAAACGGGTTTTGCAAAGCGGCATCGATGACTGAATAATAGTTGCCAGCGATGGCAGCCGGCTTGATCGAAACGGAAGAGACGCTAATTATCGAAACGCCGGAACGCGTTCCGTTGGCCTTTTCGTTAGCGTCGATCGGCAATAGGTTTCTCGCCGTTGCGATCGACCACGCGATACAGTATTCCGCTATCATCGCGATAGTTATAATCTTTGCCCTGGTATCGAATGTCAGCCTGACCGATCCTGACGCGGCGGGCGAAGGAATGCTTGACGGTGCGTCGAATTTAACGATCGCCGTCATGATCGTGGTCGTCTTTCTTGCATTTGCCGGGTACTTTGCGATCTTTGAGTGGCTCTGGAGCGGACAAACGCCGGGCAAGCGGCTGATGAAGCTGCGCGTGATACGTGAGGACGGGCGGCCGATCACGCTTTGGGAAGCGATCGCACGCAATCTTTTGCGGATCTTCGACGCGATCCCGGGTTTTGTGTTCCCGATATACTCCATCGGCCTGATCAGTATTTTTCTCAACAGCCGAGACCAGCGTGTCGGTGACCTGTTTGCCGGAACCGTAGTGATCCGCGAGCGAACCGACGAGGCGCCGACCTTTGCCGAGACATTCGCGAATCCGGTTGCTGATTCAGCGTTGCGCCGCGTGCAGAAACAGACGGAATTTGATGGCGACCTTTCGCAGCTTTCGGATTCTGAAATAGAGGTTGTCGAAAGCCTGCTCCGGCGAAGGTGGGAACTGAGCGATCGCCAGCGCGAATGGATGGCCTGGCGCATCGCGGTTCCGATAATGCACCGCATAAAGCCCTCGTACGATAGGGAGACCTTCACATACGAAGGCTTTCTTGAAGAGCTGATACACAAGTACTACCAGCAAAAGCGTTTTCGAAACTAGACGCGAGAATCGTGCCCTCCGAGTTTTACCCTCTGAACCGCTTTATGTTATTTTTCCTTGAGTTGACCCCTGCTGTTCGATCCAGGCCGTTATAAACGTACTAAAGTGAATAAAAACATACTCATAACCGGTGGTGCCGGTTTTATTGGTTCGCATTTGGTTGGGCGTTTGCTCGATGAGGGCGGCTGGCAGGTAACGGTCGTTGATGACCTGAATGACTTTTATTCTCCGGACGTAAAGCGTGCAAATCTTGCGGCGATCACGGGCGATGATAAGGCTGCATTCATTGAGGCAGACATTCGCGATGCCGCCGCAATGCGTCGTGTGTTTGAGAACGGAGGCTTTGACACCGTCGTTCATCTGGCAGCGAGAGCGGGCGTACGGCCTTCGCTATCTCAGCCGCAGCTTTACACCGAGACAAACATCAACGGGACCGTTAATCTGCTAGAGCTCGCACGCGAGTTTGGGATCGGCCAGTTCGTCTTCGGATCTTCGAGCTCGGTCTACGGGGTGAACGCAAAGGTTCCGTTCTCCGAAACGGATCCTATCTTTAATCCCATCTCGCCTTACGCAGCAACCAAGGCGGCCGGCGAGCTTATCTGCCACACATACTCACACCTCTACGGCATCCGGACAGTGTGCCTCAGATTCTTTACGGTCTATGGAGCGAGACAGAGGCCGGACCTCGCGATCCACAAATTCAGCAAGCTGATATCCGCAGGCAAGTCCATACAGATGTTTGGCGACGGCACGACGCGACGCGACTACACCTATGTCGACGACATCATTCAGGGGGTGAGGTCGGCAATTGCGTACGACGGCTCGATCCACGAGGTATTCAACCTCGGCGAATCGGAGACCACTGAACTAAAAAGTCTTATCGAGTTGCTGGAAGAAAATTTGGGGATCAAGGCCGTGATCGATCATCAGCCGCTGCAGCCGGGCGATGTGCCGATAACGTTTGCAGACATTTCAAAAGCAAAGGAACTGCTAGGCTATTCGCCAAAGACAAAGATAGAAGAGGGAATTCCCAAATTTGTCGAATGGTTCAAGGCCGCAAACCTTTCCGCCGCGGCATAACCATGATCACGCCCGAATTAATTTAATTTCGAACCGACCGCTTTGAGGAATCTCCACGGAGCCTTAACTACCGGCGACGCCTTTGCAAGGTATGAACGTTTCTTTGGCTTCTCAATAACCTCGGGATCGCAATTCGTTCGGCCAGCCTCGCCTTTATAGCTGATAACGACACTCTGAAAATCGTCCTGCCTGGCAGGCCTCGGATCGGTATGTCGCAACTTCACGTGAACGCGGCGCTCGTGAACAGGCGTAGCGGTCTTCGATTCGGAGCTTTCGTCTAACTTGGTGCGACGTGTAGAACTTCGAACAGCGCTCGGTGCAGCCTGTTCTGCAATTTCCGGCTCGATCGGGGTCGCAACATTGTTATTAACCGCAGCAGGGCGGATTGGCGGCGAAGGAATAACAGGCGGAGTTGCGACGGCAAGATCCATATGTGACTGTAGGGCAGTGAAATACACGAATGCCAACTGCATACACATCACTGCAAAAATTGCCAGGATCAGCTTCTTCATCGCGGGGGCCTATTAACTCATCGATCGGCTTAAACGCCGTTCAACAATATTAGTATATAGCTTCGGGGCTAGAGTTGCACGGTAAAAGCCGATGGCTTGCTAAACGCTGAGCGAACCGCGGAATCCGCGTGCTCCGTAATAGGACTCAGCACCGTTGTGGTAGGTGAAGATCGTGTCGTAGCGGCGATCGCAGAACAGAGCGCCGCCAAGTTTCCGAATATCGTCAGGGGTCGCGATCCAGCTTGAGGTCTTCAGGTCAAATTCACCTAGTTTCTGCAGGTCGCGGTATTGATCTTCGGTCAGGATCTCAACCCCCATATCCCTCGCCATGCCAAGTGCACTGTGTTTCGGCTTATGTTCTTTCCGGGATTCTAAAGCTTCAGGGTCATAACAGACGCTTCGCCGGCCTTTTGGGCTTTCCGCCGAACAATCGAAAAAGATGACCTCGCCCGTCTTCTTATCACGACCTACAACGTCAGGCTCGCCGCCGGTGCCTTCCATTGCGGCTAGAGCCTGCAGCTTCGCGTCATCAATACGTTTTTCGACGTCGGCCCACTTAATGCCTTTATGGCGGGCCATGTTCTCTTCGAAACGCGTCCGCAGCGTCTCAACCAGCTCATCGCGATCTGCCGGCGATAACTTAGCCGTCGTCTTTTGTGCCTTTGTCATATCACAAGTCGGTCGTCGGGATGCTCGTCCCGAGGATCATATGAAGCGAGAAAAATTAGCTGAAAAAGCTCCAAAGCTATTCAACTTAGGCCCTGAATTAAGTAATTTAAGCCTTAAGTTCAGTAATTTAAGTCTTAAATTTAGTATTTCAAGTCTTAAGTTGAGCATTTTAACTCTTAAATTCAGCAGTTTAGCTCTTAAATTAAATAGTTTAAGTCCTAAAATCAGTATTTTAACTCTGAAGTTCAGTAGTTTAGGTCTTGATCGGGTAGAGACATTCGACAGTTAGATAACCGGGGCGGCCTAGCCTTCACGGATCATGATCAGGAGCATTTTGAAAGGAGTTGTCGCTTTGACAGCATGGGGCTCACCGGCTGGAAGTTTAATGATCTCGCCGGTTTTGACCGCGTGTGCCGTCCCCGAAATAGTGATGTTCGCCTCGCCTTCGAGGCTCATCAGCAGGGCATCAAACGGCGTCGTATGTTCGCTCAGGCCCTCGTCCGCGTCAAACGCAAAAACGGTCACGGTGCCGGTCTTTTTCTTTACGATAGTCCGGCTGACGACACCTCCGGGCTGCAGCTCGATAAGGTCTGCCGCACTTACGGCAGCCCCGGCGTCCCACTGTTCATTTGTCGCTTGAGTCATTCGATCTCCTTCGCTTGACCGCGGCGGGCCGCCTCGATCGCGGCGACGTCGATCTTTTTCATCGGCATCATTGCTTCAAATACCCGTTTGGCGACCTCAGGGTCGGGATCGGTATAGCCTTCGGTAAGTGCGATCGGCGTTATCTGCCATGAAACGCCCCATTTATCCTTGCACCAGCCGCACATGCTTTCCTCGCCGCCGTTTCCGACGATAGCATTCCAATAACGGTCGGTCTCCTCCTGATCCTTGGTCGCAATCACGAACGAAAACGCCTCGCTATGCTTAAACTCAGGCCCGCCATTCAGACCCAGGCATGGAATTCCCATTACTGTGAAATCGACTGTGATCACATCGCCTTGTTTCCCCGAAGGATAATCCGCCGGAGCCTTGTGCACCGCATCAACCGATGAATCCCGAAACGTCTTAGCATAAAATTTCGCCGCGTCTTCAGCGTCGCCATCGTACCAAAGACATATAGTTGCTCTTGCCTGTTTCATAGCACGCGATTATATCCATCTCACTTGCTTCGTGCAAGTATGAATCCGGTTATCATCGGTGATCCTCTTTCCGATGATACCGCCGTTCGTCGGGATCCACACTCCTAAGTTTCCATAATTGTCGCATCAAACCAACACTCTGCCGGCCAATGACTTACAATATTACGAGGACTGGCAATACAAGGTGGGATAAAGCGTGAATCATTCAACGACAGCACGAGTCACTCTGCTCAGGGAACTAATAACCCTTGCTTGGGACTCGATCCGGGCCAGTCCGACGCGTTCGGTACTGACGGTAGTAGGAGTTGTCGTAGGAGTCGCGGTCGTGGTCATCGTTGCCGCTTTGCTGCAGGGAGCTCAGGCTTTCGTCGTGCAGTCGACGGCCGGTTTCGCTCCGGATGTGCTGCGGATCGAAAAAGCGGCGTTCCAGGATTTCGGCGGAGATGGCCAGGCGTTTGTCGAGGCGACCGCCAAACGACCCGATATCTATGTCGAAGACCTCGAATATCTCGAGGAGCAGCTGGGTGGCGAGATCGAATTCGGGGCCCAGGGCGATGCGGTTCTACCCGCGCGCCGTCTTTCCAAAACCCTCGTCGGTGTATCGATCCAAGGCGTCACTCCCAACATTACCAACCTCTCAAACATTTCGGTTGCATACGGCCGCGACCTGACGGAGACTGACGACAGGTTCCGCCGCAATGTCTGCGTGATCGGTCAGGACATAGTGGATGAGCTTTTCCCGAATTCGGGGGCGATCGGCCAGGAGATCAGGCTGGGCCAGGTGCCGTATCAAGTTGTCGGTGTCGCGGAACCGCGCGGTTCGACGTTCGGAGCGTCTCAGGACGGTTTTATCCAGGTACCGCTCGGGACATTCACACGCGTGTTCGGCGGAAGGTCTCGTTCGCTTGCCATACTCGCGAAAGCGAGGGACGGTTCGGGCCTGACGCTTGACGATGTCGAAGAGCGCGTTCGCGTAGCGATACGCATAAAACGGAAACTCGTAGGCACCGACCAAGAGGATAATTTCAGCTTCGTTACGGCCAGGAGCGTTCAGGCTTTTTCGGCATCGTTAACCGGCATAGTCGGGGCGATAGTTTATCCGCTAACAGCGATAGCGCTTTTCGTCGGTGGAATTGTGGTGATGAACATGATGCTGTCGTCGGTCACGGAAAGGACGCGTGAGATCGGCATTCGTATGGCTGTAGGAGCGCGGCGGAGCGACATTCTCACCCAGTTCCTGATCGAGTCGATCACTCTGACGTTGATCGGCGGGATCTTTGGATCGGCTGCCGGCGGGGCACTAATATGGCTTCTCGCATGGGCAACCAACCTTCCGCTATCGCTGCCAGTCTGGGCGGTCCTAGCCGCTATGGGCGTTTCCTGTGCGGTCGGTATGTTTTTCGGTGTCGTACCCGCGAGGCAGGCGGCACGTCTGGATCCGATCGAGGCGTTGAGGACGGAGTAGGTCGATAAAAGTGAACTTTCAGAGAGCTAAGGATAATTGGCAGGCGGTAGCGGGTTCGATACGCGCCAATAAGCTCCGCGCCGGATTGACGCTAACCGGCGTCATCATCGGAACGGCCGTTGTTGCTCTTGTCGGTGCTGTGCTGACCGGCCTGTCGCAGCGTGTGCAGGAGGTATCGGAAAAAAGCGCCCCGAACACGATCTATTTTACGAAGGAACCGCGGATCGGTCCGTCGCTTCAGCAACTAACGGCTGAGGAGCGTCAGCGGAAAGACCTGACGTTCGAAGACGCTATAGCGGTTTCCGAGCTAAGTTCGCCGCTTGAGGTCTCACCCCAGAAGATCCGAGGCAGTTACGGCCCGTCCGCCGACCTTCCAAAGCTGACAGCGCGTTCGAGAGAGGCGATCAATCCCCTTATCCTCGGGGTATGGGACAACTTCCCGCGTGTGGTGAATGTGACACTCGCGGATGGCCGGTTTTTTACCGA
This sequence comes from Acidobacteriota bacterium, assembly GCA_023389035.1. Lineage (GTDB taxonomy): Bacteria > Acidobacteriota > Blastocatellia > Pyrinomonadales > Pyrinomonadaceae > OLB17. The sequence continues at coordinate 50,063 of JAEWFC010000004.1, read as the reverse complement.
GCAGGAGCGCCGCTCAAGGGCTCCGGTCGCAGTCATCGGTTTCGGGATCGCTAGGCAGGTTTTCGAAGAGCTTGATCCGATCGGCGAGGACATCAAGATCGACGGAAAGCTGTTTCGCGTTATCGGCGTGCTCGGACAAGGGTCATCGCAGGGAGTGATCGGCAGCGACGAACTGGATGAAAGGACCGTTTACATCCCGTTCGAAACGGCCGACAAACTTTATCCTGAGATCACAGCGACCGTGATAATAGTGCGGGCACCTCCAGGCAGTGTTGATGAGGTGACAGACGACGTAACATATCTACTGAGGACACGCAGAGGTGTGCCGGCTACCGAGCCGAACAACTTCGGCGTGAATCGCGCTGAGCAGGTGTTTGACCTGGTCAACGATATCATCAGCGGCCTCGGCGTTATCGTCGTGCCGATCGCGTTGGCAAGCCTATTCGTCGGTGGCGTCGGCGTAATGAACGTAATGCTTGTGGCGGTTAGGGAGCGAAGCGTTGAGATCGGAATAAAACGAGCCGTCGGAGCGACTCGCAAGACTATTCTTCAGCAGTTCCTGCTCGAAGCGGTCACGCTGACGGGCCTTGGCGGGCTGATCGGGATCGCCGTCGGCCTTCTCCTCGCGTTCGCCGTTCGTCAGATCGTTAGCTTCCCGGCGGCCGTACCATTTTGGGCGATCGCCGCCGGTTTCGGAGCATCGTTGATGGTCGGGCTCGTCTCCGGTCTCTACCCAGCTCTAAAAGCCGCGCGCCTCGATCCCGTAGAAGCGATGCGCCGTGTTTAGGTGCGTAACTACAAGACTTCGGGCATTATCAATTCGGCGGTACGGCATTAAGAAAGTCGTTGATCATCGGAACTATCGTTGTCATTCTGTTTATGAGAGTGACGTGGGTTGCATCTGGGATGATCGCCAGTCTAGAACTTGGACGTGGCTGCATGTCCCCGTGAATATTGCCCCCGCCTTTCAGTCGGTACATCTCGGCAATGTGCTCCAACCGGACTCCGTCCGCATCGCCGTGGATGACGAAGATCGGAGCTTTGTTCGCTTTGAACTCATCAGCGCCGAAGTCCCACGGTCGCATGGCCGCAGCTTTGATGTGATCAAAGAACGCCGGAAAGCTGTTCGGGACCGGATTTAGCTTCTCTCGCTCGGTTTCGGCGGGCGTGCCTTTCATCATTTCCAGCTTGAAGTTTGGCCAAAAGTCGTTCGCTTCCTTGACCCAGCCGTCGCGCCGTATCGGGTGGGAGATACTGACGACCTTTCGCACCTTGTTCGGATGGCGGATCGCGGTCATTATTGCCGCACCTGCGCCCAGACTATAGCCGACGATGTCCGCTTTTGGTATCTTCAGATGTTCGAGCAGCCCCGCCACATCGTCCGCAAGGTTTTCGTATGTAATATCGCGCTTGATATCGGCCGTTCGTCCGTGCCCCTGCATATCGACCGCGATCACTTTCCGAGTTTTCGCAAGCTCTTTAACCCATTCTTCCCAGTCCCCCGAGATCGCCATGAACGCGCCGTGAAGCATCACAACAGGCTCGCCGCTGCCGTGGATCTCGTAATACATCTTGAGTCCATTAACCGGAGCATAGCCGGTCGTCGGTTTTTGCTGTGCGAAGGCGACACCCGACAGGAGAATCGTCAGGAGCATCGATAGGACAAGTAGCGTTGTGCTCATGTTTGCTCTCCAATTCATGATCTTTCTCATTTGGCGGATACGTCTTTTCACGGAAGGCTCAACCTCACAAGAGGCTTTGTGATCCTTTGGCGAGTAGGCATTAATAAGAGTTTAGGTTTGGATACCACACACCACGGATCGTGGGCATCCCGATATCACCGGCGTTTCACGAAGTTGATTTATGATCTCCCCTTCAATTGCGCCAACCTTTCCCTCCAAACATCGCCACTACTATGGTTACGACGAGAGTTGTAGTTTCTATTTTTGGATTCCAATTGGTCATCTTTATTCTGATTATTCTGAGTTCCACATCGAGATATCGTCGACGGGTTGCGGAAGTCGTCCTTCGAGCCACTTTTTTGCAGTACCCGGTTTGAATTTCGGATCTTTTGACTCTATAACCCATGACAGAAATTCCGAGGGGCCGCCATTTAGGTAAGGAGCCGGCGACACAGGCATAAAGACGGTCGGCAGCCTCTCATTTGCTGAAATGTAGTTGAAGATGCAACCGAACTCCTGTACAACACTCCAGGCAAGCGGATGCGAGATGTCTATCTTAAATTTGACCCACCAATTTCCATTTTCGAATCTGCCCTTGCCGATCGTCCCAGTGATACTAGGAACTTTCAGTAAAAACTCTTCAATAGTGTTAAAATCTCGCTCGTCTCCCATAGTGCTTAGTTTCAATCAGATCTTATTATTCCTCATCTATCTGAGGTGAGCCGGTCTTTACATCGCCGTCGCGGTCGTAGTCTCGATGATCACGCCGTTTAGTAAGAGTTTAGGTTGGGCTACCACACACCACGGCTCGTGGGCATCCCGATATTAGGCTATATATGTCCCTCATCCAGCATCGAAACGTCAATATTCTCGGTTACGGTTACTAGCTCTGGCATTTGCCCATTTATAAAGACATGTTGCTGCATGACGCCTCGCGCATCTTCAATGCTGTAGGCGGTAACGTCGACCCATTTCACAAAATTATCCGCACCATCGAATTTGAACCAGTATCGCGTTAGTAGATCCATTGTTTAATCGTCCTCACTTATCTGAGGAGCCCCGCCACTTTTTACAGCGCCGTCACGTTCATAGTTTGCGATGATCACGCCGTTTGGTGATATCTGGCTCTCTGTCACCTTGAAGGCGGCGGGGATCGTGCCGCCCTGGAACAGGCGTTTTCCTTGGCCCAGCGTGATGGGAAATATCATCAGCTCCAGCCGGTCGACGAGATCGGCTTTGAAAAGCGTCTGAAGCATATCGGCGCTGCCGAAAACGTGCAGGTCCGGTCCGTCAGTTTGTTTAAGTTCGCGGACCTTTTCCGCAAGATCGCCGCCTAAGAATACCGTCGGCTGCCAGTCGCTCGAATCGCGAGTGTTCGAGGCCACGTATTTGGTCGCCGTCATCACGTTCGGCCAAAAGTCCGAATGCGTCGGCCAGTACGGTTCCCAGATATCAAACGTCTTTCGCCCCAGCAGCAGATCGACCTCCTTCGCCAACCGCTCCTGTATCACCGACCCGCACTCCTCGTCCGTATAACCAAAAAACCAACCTTCATACTTAAACCCGTTCTCCGGAGACGACTGTATAACACCATCAAGCGTTATAAATTCACAGGCAATTATTTTTCTCATATTGTTCTGCCCTTATTAACGTTCGGCGGCATCAATTCTTTATTTCTTCCCAGCTTAATTTGCCAACTTGCATTTCATAGATCTCAAATGCGTTCTTTAATGTCTGCCAATACATCTCATCGATGATCTTGTTTCTAGAGTTGATCGACCGCACAAAAACACCACCGTCGTCCGTATATTTGACGATCTCAAGGATCTTTGTCTTTCGGCCTGGCTTTTTGGGAAGCTCGGCTCGGAACAATCGCGTTTCTTTTCGGTTTCGGAACTCATCGAGGAGAACAAAGAATTCTTTGAAAGCTCTCTCTTCATCGCCATTTTCGCGTTCAAGAAGCATTCTGCGCCAACCTTTCGTTGCCTCGTAAAAGTTCAACTTCATCGCGACCCAATTATTGAATTCGGCGTATGATGGCTCGGTATTTCTAACAATCTTCTTCCAGTTGCTGCCAGACTGGTATCCGCTGAGGAAGTTGTAGAGTGCGGTAATCGACTGTGAAGGGTCGATATACATTGCCGAGCGATTGCCAATCGCCTCGAGCATGTCATAAAAAGCTGAATTCACGATTCTTGCCCTCCATTACCTTTTTCATTCGAACTCTCAAACCCAAATCTGATCGCCGCTGCAAGAACATCGGTGTTTATATCTTTTGGAGTTCTGAACCTGATGCAATAGCCGGTGACTGTCGCCTTGCCGAGGTCTTTGGCGTAGCTTTCGGCCAGGAAGAGCTTGTCTTCGATACCGAGGATATAAACAGAGATCCCGGTTTTGTTTGCACTCAGGCCGATCTGGTAAAAATCACGGATCGCCCCATCGGCGTATTCATGTGGTCGAGAGCCGTAGCCGATATTCGGATTGGAAACGACCTTGCCTTCGGCGTCTTTACCATCAAGGAACCACAATTTCGCCGCCGGACTTACTGACAGGATCAACGCGTGCAATGCCTGCAGTTCACCGCGCTTGGGTTCGGGCTGGCTCTCGATATATCCATCGATCTGTTGTTGGACATTCATTGGTACGTGTCTCTGAGGCTGCCTTTAGCAATCTTTTTCGGCTATTAGCCCCGTCGATAAGGCTCGCTAACGAGGCTAAGACACCACCGCTAAGATCGCCGCGAAAGTCGTGCGAGCAGCTCTTCCAGATTCTGCAGCTGCGCCATCGTGCCTTCGCGGAAGCCGAATTCGATCATTCTCTCGAGGCGTTCGAGCGATTCGTTGTAGATCGAAATGTGGACCTTTGTCTTGCGGTCTTGCTCGGTGAAACTGAGATCCCAGTCGGAGCCGGGAAGTTCAAGGTTTTCGTTCTCGTCGGCGAAGGCGTTGAAGAGTTTGAAGTTGGTCTTCGGGGTGATGGAAGTGTAATTCTGAATTGACCAACGCTTAACTCCCTCGGGGCTGACCATTGCGTAAAATCTTCGTCCGCCCTCTCTGAAGTCCATGACCTTTGTTCTAGATACCCAAGGTTTTGGTGCCCACCATTGATCCAGAAGTTCCGGCTTGGTGTAAGCATCCCAAACAAGGTCGATCCCGGCCGCAAATTCCTTGGTGATCGAGACCGTCTTCGTCTCTTTATTGACGTGGAATTCCATATTTCGATCAGTGGCTGCCTTCGGCCGGGTTGATGTTTACGCACTTGCCGGCGCGCCGGCTTCAGCACTGTCGAGCGTGTTAAGCACTTCGTCGAGCTGTTTGTAGCTCATCTCCATGCCGTCGGTCATGCCTGTTGATACCGCCGCGTCGCGATCCGCTTTTGATGCAAATTTGATCAGGGTGGCCACGTTGGTTTTCCCGTCAGTCTCATTGAACGTTACAGTGATGACAGACGCGCCATCTCCCATCGAACCGCCCATGGTGCCGGGGTCATAAACTTGCGTATGCACGATCTTTGACGGCGGCTCGACCTCAATCATCTCTCCCGTAAAGCCAAACTCGACGCCGTTTGCGTCATCGCGCCATCGCCAGCGATAATGGCCGCCGACCGATGTGGTCATTTCGCATACCGGCATTGACCATCCGGGCATAGCCGTTAACCAACGACGCATCAACGCGGGTTCGGTATATGCCTGCCACACCAGATCGGCCGCTGCATCAAAGCTCCGCTTAATTAATACTTCTCGATCTGAAGGCGTGCTCACTTCAGCTGGTTTCATTTCATTCGCTCCTATTTCTTATTTAGTTTTAGTTCGGTAAGCAGATCATCGAGCTGCTCGAACCGCGTTTCCCAGATCTGCCTGTACTGCTCCAGCCATTCATCGATCTCTTTCATTTTCTCGATCTCCAGCCGGTAGTAGATCTCTCGCCCCTTTTGCTCCTGCTGCACAAGCTCGCATTCCGCGAGTATCCGCAAGTGCTTCGACACCGCCTGCCGCGACGTATCGAAATGCTCGGCGATAGCATTTGGTGTCATCGCCTGAACCGCGACTAGCGCGATTATCGCCCGCCGCGTCGGATCTGCAATGGCTTGAAATACATCTCGTTTCATATCAACGAGCGCAAGTATGCAACCAAACGGTTGCATGTGTCAAGCGCAAATGAACGGTTTCGGGAAGTGAAATTGACCGTGGATCCGGGAGACGTTTTATTAGCGGCTCGTTATCGGTATGCCGATGCCGGCGGAGTGCCGCAAAATTCCTTTTCGGTAGTACCGATCAGCTTGTGATTTACGTCGAACGAATACCGACGAACCGAATTTAGTTTGCCGCCATTCAGGCAGACACGAGTCTCAGCGGTAGACGTTCCAATATTTAAGAACCAAACACGTGCAGCGGCGAGAGCCTTTGCATCGTCGGTATACTTGCCGCCGGCAAGTGCATAGGAGTAGATTACACGGCTATTCTGATTAATTACTAGGCGAAGCTTGTCTGCTTTTAGAGCGGCTTTGTACGGAGCTTGCTTCGCATCCCATTCGTCATTCACCTTTTTCTCAGGGGCGACGCAATATTTTTCCTTGATCTCAGCCAAGGTTCCATTCCAAACCAACTCCGCATACTTCTCAACTCGGGTTGAAGGTGACACACCGCTCGCGATGAGTTTCTCATACTTATCCAAACAGTAAACAAACTCCATCGGAAAGATCTTATCGCCGTCCTCGACTGACGACCGGATGGACCTGACTTGAGACATAAAACTATAGAAATTCTGGTTGTCCTCAAGCGACTGAGCGCTCGTCGTCGACGCAACCGCCGAAAAAAGTACAGCGATCGAAACGCAATCGAAAAAGTGTCTCATTTTATTCCTCTTTACTGGTTTGAAGTTTGACGAGTATATTCCCGAATCGAATTCGAATCAACCATTTGTTGACGGGGACGCGAACTGAGAACTTGAAATTCAGACTTCATTGCTTATGCGGTGACCCTTTCCACGCGGTTGTAGACGGTGTCGCGTTCTACGGCTTCGAAGCCGGCGTTTCGGATTATGGTGATGATCTCGGCTTTGGTCTTTTTCACCTCGCCTTCAGCGGCCTAGGCGCGGGTCAACTCGCGGCCACGATAGCTTCTAAGGTTTAAAGTCGTATGAGACCCACCCGGAAACCTTTGTCGGAACACCAGACAATAAAGTGGGTGAAAATTTCAGCTTTCTCGCTGCATCGAGAGCCGCGTTATGAAAGTCTACCGGACCGCGAGAGACGGCTGCTGAAATAACATTTCCCTCTACGTCCGTCATGATCCGAACCTCAACTCGAGCCACTGATCTCGGCTTCTTGATGGCCGACGGATATCTAGGGTTCTGAAAGTTGATCGCCCGGCTATTCATCCAACCGGCAGAGATGATCCTTTCTTTCGGAGCCTCTTTTTCATTACACAATGAAATACTGCCGGTAAGGTTCGCATATATACACACATCGTATTGGGTTCTGCCGGAAATATAGGAGCTTAAGTCGGGATCTTTGGCTAATTCTTCAGCTTCGTCGCGAAATCGGATCGCTTGCTCTTGATTTCCAGTCAATTTGGACGCAATTGCCAATTCGCGAAGAATGGAAACTCTTCGTCCTCGACTTACTTTGTCGTTTCCGAGGAGTCCGAGTGATTTCTCGCGTATCCGAAATGCTAGTTCGGGCAGCGGGGAGTTACCGTGTAAGTACGATTTTGAGTCAATGAAGGCGGCTATCCAAAAATGCTTGTCAGGGTCGTCCTCAATGTATAGCCATAGCTCAGTTTCAAAACGCTCCCCTAACCGCACCCTTTCATCGTTGAAGACTTTTGAGAGATTTCCTTTGTTTCCCGCAAATCCGCCTGGTTCTTCGTTTACGGCTTTCCGGAAATCTTCAAATGGTCTGTGTTGAGCCGAAGCGCAAATCGTCAGAAGACAAATTAAAAATGATGCAATGACGACCTTTCTCATAATCATGCGGCGATCTTTTCCACGCGGTTGTAGACGGTATCTCTTTCGACGGTCTCGAAGCCGGCACGGCGGATCATTTCGATGATCTCTTGCTTCGTCATTTTCACTTCGCCTTCGGCGGCGTAGGCGTGGGTTAGTTCGCCGCCGTCGGTGAGGCGTAAGTCGACGTCGTTGGCGCCGAAGTGGAGCGCGGTCCGGGCGGCGGCTTTGTTCACTTACGTTCTCCAATCCATTGTTTTGTTCCGACGATCTCGTCAATTCTTTCCTCGAAACGAGTCAATTTCATCGGGTACGATCGAAGTCGTTCGGCCTGCCGAACGGTGCCTGGCTCGACGGGCCCCGGTTCAGAAATCTCCAAACAGCCATGGTAATGCGAAATGTTCTTCTCTTGACCGTTCAGGCGAACATCCAGAATCACAGTGGGCATATCTGTAGCTTCCGTTGGACAACCATCGGCACCAGTTTCGTATGAGTCTCTCAGGCCGAAAACATCCGCGTTGCGAAGTTCCTTCAAGAGTTCGTCAAGTTGAAGCTGGGTTATTCGAGATTCAGCGGTTCCTATTACGTCGGTGTAACCTTTTCCTTCAAAGACAACTTTTCCGTCCGACTGAATGTTCAGTACGTAAATCGGACATTCCCCGTAACAGCCTTTTCGCTCCATTCGAATAGCTAATTCGTCGCGCTGCCTGTTGTTTGCGGTAGGCAAATCAGAACAACTTCCGAACAAGATGAGAATGCCAAAACTAATTGATGAAAAATACCACATCTTACACCCCGACTTTTTCGACGCGGTTATACACCGTATCCCTTTCCACAGCCTCGAAGCCGGCGTTTTGGATCATGGTTATGATCTCGGCTTTGGTCATTTTTACTTCGCCTTCGGCGGCGTAGGCGTGGGTTAGTTCGCCGCCGTCGGTGATGGTGCCGTCGAGGTCGTTGGCGCCGAAGTGGAGAGCGGTCTGGGCGGTGGCTTTGCCGAGCATTACCCAGTAGGCCTTGATGTGGTCAAAGTTATCGAGCATCAGGCGCGAGACTGCGATGGTCTTAAGATTGTCGATCGCGTCGGGTCCGGGCAGCGACGACAGAGCCGTGCCGGGCGGATAAAAGGCGAGCGGGATAAAGCACTGAAATCCGCCGGTCTTGTCCTGCTGTTCACGTAGCCGCACGAAATGATCGATCCGATCCTCGATCGTTTCAATATGGCCGTAGAGCATCGTCGCGTTAGTCTTCAGGCCGGCCCTGTGAACTTTTCCTGCTAGTTCGAGCCAGCGGTCGCCGTCGCATTTGTGATCGCAAATGCGCGAGCGTGTCGGTTCGGCGAAGATCTCTGCTCCGCCACCGGGGCACGAATCCATTCCTGCAGCCTTCAGACGTTCAATTACTTCCTCGTCCGACATCTTGTAGAAGCGAGCAAAGAAATCCAGCTCGACCATCGTCAGAGCTTTCAAATGCAGCGACGGAAATTCTCGCTTAAGTGATGAAAACAGGTCGGTGTAATACTCGAAAGGCAGTTTTGAATTAAGCCCGCCGACGATATGCAGTTCCGTGGCTCCTTCAGCAACGGCGTTGCGTGCGATCTCGATGCCTTCTTCTATTGAGTGAGTGTAGGCGTCTTCCTGACGTGCCCGGCGATAGAAACCGCAAAACTTGCAGTCAGCCACGCAGATATTTGTGTGATTGAAATGACGATTGACATTGTAATAGGTCGTCAGCCCGTGCTTGCGGCGGCGCACAGTATCGGCGAGCTTGCCCAGCGCGTTTAGGTCCGTCGTCTTGTACAAAGCCATCCCTTCGTCAAAGGTGAGGCGTTCGCCGTCCTCGACCTTGAAGGCGATGTCTATTAATTCCTGATCGAATGAAAACTGCATGATTGGTTCGATTCTATCAAATTCTAAAGGCGTAATCCGCTTGACACCGCGATAAAACGGCTAATACAATGCGTGCACCTAAACCGAATTCGACGGGCTCACTCCCGGTCGATTCACAAACAGCGTTAGCCCACGCGCGACTTTTTCGCTTTGTGTGACATAGGTCATCTTTTCGGTCGGCACGATCAGGATAGACTTGCCCGCAGATGTAGACAAAAGGAGCTTCGACGCATCGACCAGTCAACTCTTTGTTCGCAAGAAGGCATGCAGGAGATCTTCCCGCAGAGCCGCATTGTCGTTATCGCTGCGCGCCGTCCTCCCGACCGTCAAAACTTTTTCCACCTAAGGAGACATGAATCATAATGAGGAATCTCTGGATCATTCTTATTGCGGTATTTGTATTCTCGTTCGCCATACTCGGTTGGGTCGGCAGCGAGATCTTTCGGCAAGCCCCGCCCATACCAGTCGAGGTAGTATCGACTGACGGCTCGGTCGTTATTCCGGCCGGTGACATTGAAAACGGCCAGAACGTTTGGCAGGCGATGGGCGGAATGCAGGTCGGGTCCATTTGGGGCCACGGCTCGTATGTCGCGCCCGACTGGACCGCGGATTATCTCCACCGCGAATCGCTCTTCATTCTTAACGACTGGTCTGCAGGACGGTACGGAGCCGACGGTGCGAATATGCCCAGCGAAGAGCGGGCCGCCCTGCTCCAGCGACTGCAGGACCTTGTCCGGACGAATACGTACGATCCCGCGACGCAGCGTTTAACGGTCGACCCGCTGCGTGCACGTGCCTTCGAGGAAAATCTCGTGCATTACGCGGCGATCTTTACAAATGGCAGCGATGAATACGCGATCCAGCGAGGAGCACAGTCCGATCCGGACCGGCTCAGAAAAATGAATGCGTTCTTTTTCTGGACGGCGTGGGCATCGGCCGCCAATCGCCCCGATAACGACATTTCCTATACAAGCAACTTTCCTTCTGAACCCCTTGTGGGCAACGTTCCCACAAGCAGCTCGATCATTTGGACGGGGGTTAGCGTCATTCTGCTGATCGCCAGCATCGGCGGAATGGTATGGTTTTATGCCGGCTGGCACCGAACGGTCGATGAACGCGACACGCCGGACATCGATCCTCTTATCGGCGAAGATCTCACACCTTCGCAGCTAGCAACGGTTAAGTACTTCCTGGTCGTCTCCCTGCTCTTTCTGCTGCAGATAGCGATGGGAATAATCACCGCCCATTACGGGGTCGAGGGAGGCGGCCTGTATGGAATTCCTTTGCAGGATTGGCTCCCATATGTGGTCTCCCGCACCTGGCACACCCAGCTTGGTATCTTCTGGATCGCAACAGCGTGGCTTGCTGCCGGACTCTTTATCGCACCGTACATATCCGGATACGAGCCGAAGTTCCAGAAGCTCGGCGTCGACATACTTTTTGTCGCACTCCTGATCGTTGTGCTTGGTTCGATGGGAGGCCAGTGGCTGAGCGTGATGCACATGCTTCCGGGCGACCTATGGTTCTGGTTCGGACATCAGGGTTGGGAATACGTCGATCTTGGCCGTGTCTGGCAGGCAGCACTCTTTGTCGGGCTTTTGCTATGGCTCGTGCTCATTGCACGCGGTGCGGTTCCGGCTCTAAAACGTGAAGGCACAAGCCGTTCGCTGGTGACCCTATATCTCGTAACGACTGCCGGTATCGCTTTCTTTTATGCTCCGGGACTTTTCTGGGGAATGAAGTCGCACATCACCGTGGTGGAGTACTGGCGTTGGTGGGTGGTCCATCTCTGGGTTGAAGGTTTCTTTGAAGTCTTTGCGACCGTGGTCATCGCCTTCCTGTTCGCACGGCTTCGTGTTATCCGTCCTGAACACGCAGCGTACGCAGCACTCCTATCGGGTGCGATCTATTTGAGCGGTGGCATTATCGGCACGCTGCATCATCTGTACTTTGCAGGTACGCCGACCGTCGCGATCGCCTTCGGTGCGGTCTTTAGTGCACTCGAGATCGTGCCGCTTGTTTTCGTCGGTTACGAGGCTCTCGAAAACATTCGCCACTCAAAGGCACGGCCTTGGCTGTCGCAATATAAGTGGATCGTTTACTTTTTCGTGGCCGTCGCATTTTGGAACCTGGTCGGTGCGGGCGTTTTCGGTTTCATGATCAATCCGCCGATCGCTCTTTATTACATGCAGGGCCTGAATACCACAGCCGTTCACGCTCATGGTGCTCTCTATGGAGTCTACGGAACGCTCGGCCTCGCGTTGACTCTGTTCTGTTCGCGGGCGATGGAACCGGAGCGGATCTGGAACACAAAACTGCTCGCGTTCTCGTTCTGGGCACTCAATATCGGTATGTTCCTTGAGATCATGCTGAGCCTCCTGCCGATCGGCCTTCTGCAGACGTATCAGTCTGTGTCTGAGGGCTATTGGTCGGCCCGCAGCCCGGAATTTATGCAGACCGATCTGATGCAGTTCCTTCGATGGATGCGAATGGTCGGCGACACGATCTTTGCGATCGGTGCGGCCGCGTGGGTGTGGTTTGCTCTCCAGTTGATGTTGACCAGAGGCAAGAAACTTTCTTGACCTAAGGTCGTTTCCGGCGGCGGTCAAGCAAGATTGGCCGCCGTCTTTTTCTCAAGAACAATCGGATGTTTATTAAGCTGCTTCAGATCGCGATCCCATTTATTTGGGTCGGCCTGGTTGCCGGCCTTTCGTTTGTAGAAACGCCGCTCAAGTTCCGTGCCCCGGGAATAACCCTCCCGCTCGGGCTCGGCATCGGTCGGCTCGTATTCTATGCGCTCAACAAGATCGAGCTGGTTCTTGTTGTCCTGTTGATCGTCTCTTTTATTCTTAGGTCGCCCGCGAACACGAAGATATTCATTGCGACGGGCATCGTTGGCGTGATCCTTTTGCTTCAAACCTTTTGGATGCTTCCTGTGCTGGACGCTCGAGCCGTCGCCGTGATCGAGGGAACGAACGAGCCGGGCTCGCCCGTGCACATCATTTACATCGTCGCTGAGGTCATCAAGCTCATCACGTTGTCAGTGCTCGGAGTCCTGATAGCCCGAACGTATCTCACAACAGGTCAATGAAGAAAGATATCGAAAACAGGTCGGACATAGACCTCTTAATGAACGAGTTCTACTCAGCGGCTCTCGCCGATGACACCATCGGCTACATATTTACTGACGTTGCTAAGCTTGACCTCGAGCACCACCTGCCGATAATCGGAGATTTCTGGGAAACACTGTTATTTCAGACGGGAAGCTACGCGAGATACGGCCGAAGTCCTCTTCAGGTACACGCTGAGCTCCACTTAAAGGAGCCCCTGCTGCTCAAGCATTTCCGACAATGGCTCGTGATATTCGAAAGGACGGTCGATGCGAACTTCGAGGGCATACGTGCAGACTTCATAAAGGCTCGCGCGAACGCTATAGCCAACCGAATGCTGAACTACGTAAGCGGCATCCCAGCGTTACAGCGCTAAGGTCGTTGATCGAGTTAGTCACTGCTCATCAATACCGCCGCTCCGAAACTCAGGAAAAGTATCACGCTGACGAAGGCATTCGTAGTGAAGAACGCGGCATTCATTTTCGTGAGGTCATTCGGCTTAACAAGTGTGTGCTGATAGACAAGCAGCACCGCAACCAGCCCAACGCCCAACAGCGCGGGCCACCCAAGACCCGATGCAAGATAGAGCAGCAGCAGCACAATGAAGCCCTGAAAGTGAAAGAGCCTGGCGATCCACAGGCTTCGAGCGATACCGAATCGAGCAGGTATGGAATGCAGCCCTGCCTTGCGGTCAAATTCCTGATCTTGGCATGCATACAGCACGTCAAAACCTGACGTCCACATCAGTACAAAAAGCGACAGCAGCAGCGGCACCTCCGAATCGATCGCTCCTCGTACCGCGATCCACGCCGCGGTCGGCGAGATCGCAAGTGCCCAACCAAGAAGAAGATGAGCGAAGGCGGTGAACCTTTTCGCATATGAATAGCCAAGCACGCTAAACAATGCGACGGGTGATAGGGCAAAGGTAAGCCAGTTCAATGACCAAGCTGCGATCAAAAATATCCCGATCGAGACGAATAGGAACGTCCAGGCGAAACCAAGTGACAGCTTTCCGCTGGGGATCTCACGGTTTGCGGTTCGCGGGTTTTGAGAGTCTATATCGCGATCGACGATCCTATTAAAGGTCATCGCCGCCGAACGTGCTCCGACCATTGCGACCGTTATCCAAAGTGCCTGCTGCCACGTCGGCAATCCATCCGCAGCCAGCACCGCCCCAAGAAATGCAAATGGAAGTGCGAACAGTGTATGCTCGAACTTGATCATCTCCAGCGTGGTCGCGAGTTTGCTGATGACAGTGCTCATTGGAACAAAAAGGGAAGTTTCGGCCGTCTGAGGCGAAACAAGGATTCTAGCAAACGGCGCCCAAATTTGCAGAACTAGCGAATGCCCAGCGGAAAGACCCACGACCGGATCACCATCGTGCTGGCCGCACCTGCGGCCGCGGCGGCGTACATCGTTACGCAGAGCGAAGCGATCGCTGTAATTGTAGGGGTCGGATTTCTCTTCGGCGGATTGATGTTCGGGCCCGATCTCGACACGGTGTCAAAACCTTATTCACGATGGGGTTTTGCTCGAGTGCTTTGGTTTCCGTACCGGCAATTCTTCCGCCACCGATCGCGTTGGTCGCATGGATTGATCTTCGGCACTACGATCCGCGTTATTTATTTTGCCGGGGTTATAACGATCGGCATCGGCGGCGTGCTGATTTTAACAGCGGCTGCGATGGGTGACGCTGCTCCCGGATGGAGTTCGATCGAAAACGGCTGGCGAGCTATCGGGTCGACGGCCAGTGACGCTGCCGGGTTTACCTTGATCGCATCGCTTCTGATCGGAATGTGGCTCGGGGCCGCAAGTCACACATTGACCGACGTTGCGATCACCTATATCAGGTCGGGGCGAAAAGACAAGCTGTTTTGAACGTTTCCGTCAGCGTCCCTTTCGCGACTCCGAAATTCTGAGTGCCTGCCGGCGAACCGCATCGGAAACGTTCTTGTTCTTAGAAAGTGCCTGCAGGTCGCGCAACTGCAGCCGGGAAAGTATATTCAAAACATTCGCGATCGGGGTTCGCGGATTGCGGGCGAGATTGTGTACGACCGCGTAGCTGCGGGCCCACTGCCGGTCGTTCGCTAGTTTACGTAGAATATCTTCGCTGACCGATCGCATCGCAGCGATCTTTTCCACTTCCTGTTCGGTGATACGCGGATTCGCAACGACCGCTTGGCAAACGACGCGGTTCGGGTCACGGATCAGGATATTGCGTGCCTCTCGGTCTCCCTTCATTGCCAACTTTACGCGGTCCTTCATTCCCATACGCATGACACGGTTGATAACGGAGATCCTTTCGTTTGGAATATCCATGTCATCCGCTTTGAAATCACCGAGGATCTTATTGACGATCGCTTCGCGTTGTTCGGGCGTTTCCTCGTAAAACTCTTCAAGGTATTCGAGGCCCATCCACGAATCGTCCGTTTCCGCGTCCGGGATCTCGATCATCTCGGCCAGCAAGATCGCGTCTTCGTGGCTGAGGTCGGAGTTTTCGAAGTCGGCAGATTCAAAAAATTCGGCTGCGGCTTCTTTTCCCTGTGCCCGCAGCTCGTTCGCTATCTGCTGTGCACCCCGTTCCTTTTCAAAGAACTCGCGTTTAGTCTCAGCTGCACGTCGGTCGGCCTCGGAAGTCTTGTGCGGATTGCTGATGATCGCGTCGATCAGCGCCGGTATGCGTATCAGCAGTTGCTGGTTCAGCGAGATAGACTCGAGCAGGTGGCCGTTATCGGTAGCTTTCGCCAGACCCACCACCGAATCGGGAGGCGTTCGCGGATTATTCACGATCGATTCGTATATCGCTAGGTCGAGGCCGGTTTGGCCGGCAAAGTACGCTAGTACGCTGACAGGGCTGTCTGCAGCCTCGATCGCGGATCGAAACGATGACGCCTCCATCCCGGATATAGTTTCCCGTGCGTGCCCGGCGATCTCGCTGTCATCCCCTTGGGCAAAGGCCACTAACACCTCCAACAGGTCTTTTTCCGGCAGCGGCAGAATACCCCGCGCCGCTGCCACACGTGCGGGCTGCGGTGCTGTGCCCTCGATAAGAGCTTTGACGACCGGATTATCAGATTCGATGTTGAAAGCCATACAAGATCGGAGCTGCCGGCGGGCCGGCCTCGCCAATGTTAACACAGCGAAGCTTATCTCTTGACTATCGTTCGTCGTTCGCCTAACTTTATCCGAGAGATGGAGTTGCCGCCAAGAAATTAACGGCGGAGAACGCTTCACCCGTTCATTACAATGATTAAAAACGAAATAGAGAAGTTAATTGATGAGGGCAGTGCGCGTATCGGCGTTATAGGGCTCGGTTACGTCGGCCTGCCGCTGATCGTTGAATTTGGCCTGAAAGGATTTGAGGGGATCGGTTTCGAGGTAGATAAAAAGAAGGTCGAGGAGATCAATTCCGGACGTTCATATATAGTCGACGTCCCAGATGAGAACGTAAAGAAATGTCTTGACGCCGGGAAGCTCACCGCGACCACCGATTTTTCACGCCTTGCTGACTGTGATGTGATCATCATCTGCGTTCCCACGCCGCTGCGAAAGACCAAAGACCCGGATATGTCCTACATCATCGCGGCAGGTGAGGAGATCCAGAAATACATGCGTCGCGGCCAGCTGATGATCCTCGAATCGACGACCTATCCCGGCACAACCGACGAGGTCCTGCAGCCGATGTTCGAGGAAAAAGGCTTCAAGCTTGATGAAGACTTTCTGCTCGCCTTCTCGCCGGAGCGAGTCGATCCTGGCAATCCGCAGTTTCAGACGCACAACATTCCAAAGGTAGTCGGCGGCGTTTCGAAAGATTCAACTGAGATCGCCTCAAAGCTTTACTCAAAGATCGTCGACAACGTGCACAGCGTCTCGTCAGCTCGCGTCGCTGAGGCTTGCAAGCTGTGGGAAAACACGTTCCGAGCGATCAATATCGGCATGGCGAACGAGATGGCAAAGGTGTGTAACGCGCTCGGGATCGATACCTGGGAAGTCGTTCAGGCCGCTGCGACCAAACCTTTCGGTTTTATGCCGTTCTTTCCCGGCCCGGGAATCGGCGGCCACTGCATCCCGCTCGATCCGCACTATCTGTCGTGGAAGGCTCGCCAGCACGGTTTTGACTCGCAGTTCATCTCGCTTGCGGAGCAGGTCAATTCGGGAATGCCGGCTTATGTGGTCCGTCTCGTATCTACCGCTCTTAACGAAGTGAAGAAAGCGGTCAACGGCTCAAAGGTCCTGATACTCGGCGTCGCGTATAAGAAAGACATCGACGACATGCGTGAGTCACCCGCGTTGTCGATCATCGATCTTCTGCGTGCACGCGGTGCTGAGGTGGTCTACCATGACCCGTTCGTGCCCGAGGTAACGTTTGACCACGCTTATACAATTGGCGACGGCGATTCGCTCACCAACACAGAATTCTCCGACGATCTCGTTAAAAACGCGGACTGTGTGGTCATCTGCACGGACCATTCAGGAGTCGATTATGCAAAGGTGTGCGAACTCGCACCGGTGATCGTCGATACGCGGAATGCTCTGTCGGTCGATGTGCGAAACGGCAGCAAGGCAAAGATCGTCCGGCTTTGAACGGGCGTTTAAACATAAAAGATCCGGCCGAGCGATTTGCTAGACCGGATCTTTTTCTATTTGACGTTAGTGTTTGTGTTAGATGAGACGGGAGCGGCTGTCATTGGATATCCTGCCTGTTTCCATGCGGCGGTGCCGCCGAGCAGTGCGTAAGTGTTGGTGAATCCTTTTTGGTTGAGCTTTTGTACCAGACCGGCACTTGAATTTTCGGCCGGTCAGGAACAATAGGCAATTATCCTTTTGCCCTTAGGTATCTTGTTCACCATCTCTTCCAAACGATGCGACGGAATGTTGATCGCACCCGTTACATGCTCACGAGCATACTGGGATTCGGCATGCGTATCGATGAAAACTGCGTCGTTCGCATCGTATGCCTTCTTTGCGTCGGCGAGTGATATTCTCGCCACCTCGGGAAACGGTATGCCGCCTTTTGCGTCAGCCGAACCGCTGGCGGGCGCCGCCGGCGCTCCGTTCGCCGCCGGCTTATTTGCGGCTGTGTTCGTCGTCGTCGCGGTCGAGCAGCCGGCGGTAAACGCCAGCGAAACCACGCACAACATGAGTATTGCTTTCGTCATAATTCTGGTTAGATTAACACGCACACTGTGCCTGGTGCTACTTTTCACCGAACGCCTTTAGCACCTCGTCGGCGTGTTCGGCGACCTTTACCTTATCGAATATTTTTACGATCTTTCCGTTTTCGTCGATGAGAAACGTCTTTCGGTGCGTGCCCATGTACTTTCGTCCGTACATGCTCTTCTCGCCCCAAACGCCGTATTTCTCTACGATCTTTTTATCCGTATCAGCAAGCAGATCGAAAGGCAGGTCATACTTTTCTATAAACTTCTGATGCGACTTCTCGTCATCGATCGAGACGCCGAACACCTTTATCCCTTTCTTCTTGAACGTCGCGAATCCGTCGCGAAGCGAACACGCCTGTTTCGTGCAGCCTGGCGTGTCGTCCTTAGGGTAGAAATACAGAACTACACGACTACCTTTATTGTCGGAGAGCTTGACCTTGTCGCCGTTTTGGTTCTTTGCCGTAAAATCGGGGGCTTTCTTTCCTTCTTCTAACATTATGTTGCTCCTTAAAGATGACGATTCGATTTTCGCCCAGCAGCGGTTTCAAAGCAATTTCGCTTTACTTCTTCGCACCGAAGTTCCATCGCAGTCCGGTCGTAAATAGCACATCATTCTTTTTCTGATTTCCGGCAGGATCGTTGTTAAAGCGATCGCCGACCGTCACATGCCAGCCGATACGCTTTGTGATGTCTGCAGAGATCGTCGCATCAAAGATCAGGCGGTATTCGTTTTTGTCGGTCACGTTTTGAAAGAACGAGATCGAGTTTTGTATCTTAAGCCTGTCGTGGAATTTGTGCTTTACTGCGGCGCCCGCCAGTGCTTCCGGTGTGTCGGTATTATCTCCGTGCTGCCAAGTCCTGTTCCACGCTCCACCGATCAAAACATCTATCTCGGTTTGCTCGTCCTTAACGGCGTGATAGCCCGTTCCGCCGCCCAGGACTGATCTGAAATACAGTTTCTTCGGACGATCGCGCTCGAAATCGTACGAAATAAACCCGAACTGTTTGTCGGTGAGATCGCGGTCATATCGGGCACCGCCCCATACCGCGTTCTGGGTGGTCTGTAGACTGCCGTTATTCCGGTTGCTGTGCCACTGGCTACGCGTATAGACGGTCAGCTTATCGATACCGCCTGTTTTTACCGCACGAATTCCGGTCGTTAACGTAGAAGTGCGGGTGTTTCCCGAGCTAAAGCTGAAACCGATGTTTGCGTTGCCTTCCCAACCGTCCGTGAGCCCCATCATTCGGCCTCCGAAAAGACTCAGCGTGTTCGGTTCAGGCCTCGGGTCAGCGGCTTTGGACCCATGAGTCTCACCTTTCGGGGTTGAAATCGCTGGTGCCGTCGACGCATCCGCCGGTTTAAGGACATCCTTAATGTGATCTGCCTTTATAGTAATGGTGCCTGCGTACTCTGTTTCGATGGTCAGAGATACATCGGACCGTTCGACGATCTTACCGGTCAGCCGGTCGCCATTCTTGAGCACAACTTCCTCGGCGAGGGCATTTAGGCATAGCGCGAATAAAACAAAAGGCAGCAGCAGCCCATTCACTTGTTTAGACATATAATGATTAGGAACGGCAGAGGGTGACCGCCGCATTCATAATGCTAGCATTATGAAAGATAGAAGTGAATTAGATGAGTGATAATGCATCGTCAGGCCTAACGCATGAAACTGCTTTCTGAAAGTGCTGCTCTCGCACGACTCGGTGCCGTACGCGAAGAGTTTCGCGAGCTCGTTCGCCGAACTTACGAGCACCGTGCGGTTCCGTGCTCGGAATGCAAGTCACCGGGTGCGTGCTGTCTCGATGAGCATTTTGTTAACGTACGGATCTCCCGGCTCGAAGCGGTAGCGATCGCTAAGGCGATCAACTCGCTTGAGGAAGAGCGTCGCGAATCGGTTCTTCGCCGGACCGAAGACACGGTCGAGAAATACAAGCTCGACGAGGCGATCGATCCTGAGACAACTTATGCCTGCCCGCTCTTCGAACGCGGTACGGGCTGTCTGGTTCACGCTACCGCTAAACCGCTGCCTTGTATTGCTCACGCTTGCTACGAAAATGAAAAAGACCTGCCGCCAGATGATCTGCTGACCGAACGGGAAGCAGCAATAGAGAAACTTGATCAAAGAACTTACGGCAAATGCGGCTCGCTCCTGCCGCTGCCCGTTGCGGTCATGTACGAGATCCGACGGATTCGTCATCAACCCTAAACTTTCCACCAAGTACGGCGATAGGCATCAGCATTGAGCCGAACAACACGTGATACCACACCGGATTCACATGCCAGGTCATATAACCGATCCCAAGATAGAAAACGAATAGTCCCAGCCCGACAAGAAATGCTGATCGCACGGTCCGGCCGGTGACCGCTGCGCTGAATCCGGCAAACAGCGTGATAACGGCACCGCGGGCCAGATTGAATAGCAGGATCGATAACTGCGGCGTGTATGCGTCGCCGGTAAGAGTCGCACGCTCGAAGGCGGTCTGATGCGAACCGAACCATGCTGGTGCCAGCATTGCGGTGAGGGCCTCGCTGCCGACCCAAATCAGGTTCCACAGAACGAACGCTAAAATGCCTGCGAGTATTGGTCTCATTAAATCTCGCCTACAACTGAGCGGTATAAGACTTCAACCTTCCGCCGAGCACTGTTACAGGGACCAGCAACGCGAGAAATATCAGGTGATACCAGGCCGGCGCATAATTCCATGCGGCAATTTCGACCGCGAGCCCAAACAGTAAAAGTGCGACCCCGAGCCATAAAGGTGCTTTGCGGTTTTCACCGGCGATCACTGCGGCAAGATATCCGGACAAAAGCGAAATAATGATCGCCCTGACTAAATGCATCGCGAGGATGGTCGCATCTGCAGTAAACGCGGAACCGACCTCCATCGCCTGTGCAAACCCAAGCTGATGAGCTCCGTACCAACCCGGACTCAGCATCATTAGAACCTGGTCGGATCCGATCCACATTACAGACCACGCAAAAAAGCCGACGATCACAGCCAAGATGATTCGTGCCATACATTTCTCCTTCTCGAAAACTCTATAGTTGGAATGAACGCGGCGATTATATTCCAAACATGGGATATCGACAATCGGATCTCCATCGCCCATACATTTCCTGCAGCTCCTATTTAGCCAGCAGTCGATCGGATCCGGGAGGGTAAATTGCGCGATATGCGCGAAAACGCGTGAACTGCGCGATTTGCAAGGCCAAATTCGCTGTGCGGCACCACCGTCACCAAAAGCGTCACCAAAATTCCGATCGGTGCCATTCGGTAATGCAAATTGCGCAGCTTTGGTGTGCGTTTTGGGAGATGGCGTGGGGACCGTAATGGGGAACGGACGCCCGCGAGGGTCACTGCCGGTGTCCATTAATGAACGAGTCTCAAGACGAGCCACTCGATCGATCGCAAACCGAGTGATGCGACGAAAACGGCTGGCGTGGATCACAAAAAAACGCCCCGACAGTTTACTGCCGAAGCGTTCTTTGTCTCTGAACGACCCTTATTTGATCTCAAGGTCAAAAGGCATCATCAGCATAGCTTCGCCTTTTTGCATTCGGTCAAAAAGTTCGGCATATCTCAATGCCTTTCTAGCGTCCTTCGGAAGGGAATCGGCCAGGGCTTTCTGAGCCTTATACTCGGCCGTGACGGTCGCCTCGTCCGGATCCCCGAAGATGGTCTCAATAAAAGGTTTAGGAGCGGGGAAGACCACTCTCCTAACGTCCCTATCCGCCGGCAAGTTCGCGAGCTGCTTGGCGATCTCGATCGCTTTTTCAATGCCTCCGAACTCATCAATAAGGCCGTTAGCCTTTGCCTGCGTGCCGGTCCAGACCCGTCCCTGTCCGAGCGTATTTGCCTGCTCGTCCGTCATCTTTCTGCCCTTCGCGACCTTGGGTATAAAGTTCGTGAAGTAAATGTGGCCGGTCTGTTCCTCCATCTTGGCGCGTTCCTCAGGCGTCCACTTTTCGGTGGCCCTAAAGATCCCGGAATTTTTCCCACGCATTATGTATTCATTGGTGATCCCGAGCCAGTCATACATTCCCTTGACCACGGGCTTGCCCATAAATACGCCGATAGAACCCGTTATTGTCGCCGGCTGTGCAACGATCTTGTCCGCATTAGCTGAGATATAGTAACCGCCCGAGGCCGCCACATCTCCCATGGAAACCACCACAGGCTTGCCTTTTGCCTTAGCGTTTTCGATCGCCCTGTACATCAGATCCGATGCTAATGCCGATCCGCCGGGCGAATCAACACGAAGGATAATTGCCTTGATCCCGCTATCTGCCGCGGCATCATTTATCGCCTTTACTACGGTATCTGAACCGACCATTTCGCCCCCAAAAGGGCTGCTGTTCGAATGGCCGACGTTGATCGCACCGGAGGCGAAGATCAATGCTATTCGTTCGCCGTTGTTAAGCCCGACCGAATCTGAAGGGATCTCTTTATATTGCCCGCCTGAGATCGTTCGGAGAGGGTCCTCAGCACGATATCCGAGCTGTGTTTTCAGCTGCTCGTGTACCTGGTCGATATAGATCGCGTCATCTATCAGGCCCTGTTCTTTTGCCTGCGGAGCGTTGTACGGAGCGTTGTCGATAATCGCCGCGACCTCTTCCGGGGACTTCTTCCGCGATTGGGCTATTGCACCTGAAAAGCGGGAATAATAT
The DNA here is from genome assembly GCA_023389035.1 of Acidobacteriota bacterium. Taxonomy (GTDB): domain Bacteria; phylum Acidobacteriota; class Blastocatellia; order Pyrinomonadales; family Pyrinomonadaceae; genus OLB17. Next base: position 27,602 of record JAEWFC010000004.1, on the reverse strand, counting down.
TCATCCAGGATCGCATTCACGACCTCACGCTGCCCCTCGCCCATTTCGGTTTTTGTGTACTGGTCGGGAGCGTTCTTGTACTTCGGGCCGATCTGAATAACATCGGCCTCGATCCCCAGTTTGTCGAGCGAACCCTTATAGAAGGTGGCTTCAGCGGCAAACCCATTAACATAAAGGTCACCCGGCGGCGGAACAAAGATCTTGTCGGCAGCTGTCGCGATGTAATACTCGCGGTTCATCCCGAGTTCCATGTATGCGTACACAGGTTTGCCGGATGATCGGAAATCCGCGATCGCCTCTCTCAATTCATCGGCCTTACCCCAGCCGATACCGGGAAAGTTGATATCAAGGAGGACCGCACCTATGCGGCTGTCAGCCTTCGCTTTTCTAAGTTGCGTGAGCAAGCCTGTAAATGACTGCGGCTGTCCGATGCCGATCGCCTTTGCCAACGCATCCTCTGCGACATAATCGGGCAAACCGCCCGAAACATTCAGTACAAGGACGCTGTTTTGCGGAACGCTCGGACGCCCTATGCGGTCGGCCAAAAGCACCAACGCGATAACGCCGACGATAAAGAGCACCACGGCGAGCCCGCCCAGGATCAAGACAATTTTTGCTGTTTTTGAAGCTGCCATTTTTTACCACTATAAAAGCTCTTCGGTCAGCGAAGAGCTCGTAAGGTTATACGATGAAATTATAAAAAGGTTTATTCGATCGGATTGTCCAGTTACCTATCACGTTTCATATTTTCGCAGACGATCAGGTTAACGGCACGTGCCGCTTTCTCGTCCAGCCGGGCCACCTTCCAACCGGAAGATTCCGCGATCTCTGCCGTGCGCCGATTGAAATGATCGCTTATCAAAGACTCCGTGACCACGCTGACGGCGTCAAACACTCTACCCAAAACGCCCGGCGGACGGACATGTTCAAGCAGGATAAGCTTTCCGTCGGGCTTTACGACCCGGGATAATTCCCAAAATGCCGTTTCCGGATCCGGTATCGAACAGAAGACAAGGGTCGCAAAGGCCGCATCGAAGCCGTCATCAACGAACGGCAGCGACTCTGCATCCGCCTGAACCAAGCGATTTCCGATAAGCTTCTGTTTGGCAACCTGCAGCATCTCAACACTTAGCTCTGAAGAAACGGCATGCGGGCACCGCGGGTAGAATTGGAAGTTCGCTCCGGTACCGCATCCAACCTCGAGAATAGTGCCGTCCGCCGGCAGCAGTGCAAGCGTTTCGGCACGCCACTTCGAAAGGAATAGCTTTTCGAAAGGAGCGAACGCGGGGTCGTACAGCTTTGCAAGTGAATCGTAAACGGCGGTCATATGCGGTCAATATTATCTTACTCCAGAGCGTCCCGGCTTGCTCCGGGAGCCAACGCTTTTCCTTATTCGTAGGCAAGCACATATAATTGACCGTAGCCGGGCAGACTAAAGGCTTTCTAGCGATCTATGGCAAAAAAAGGATCAATATTGATCTGCGATGACGAAGAGATCATGCGAGACGTTCTCGAGACCATACTCTCGTCTGCGGGGTACAAGGTCGAGCTGACAAAGAACGGCGAAGAGGCACTTGCTGTATACGCCGAACGGCATTTTGACGTCGTTCTGATGGATGTCTCGATGCCCGGAATGGGCGGCTTAAGTGCTTTAGAAGAGCTGATCCAGCTCGATGCGGAAGCCGTCGTGCTGATGGTCACCGCCTTCGCAACCTTCGATACTGCGATATCTGCATGGGAAAAAGGAGCGGCGGGCGTGATCCGTAAGCCCTTTCAGAATGAACAGATACTTGCCTTGGTCGCCAAGGGGATAAGAAAGCGGAAGAAGGAAGAGGAGCGGCAGACCCTGCGTCAGGTTATGACGCGTTCTGTCAGCCGGGATGCGATCGTTGGGCGTTCGGAGAAGATGGAAGAGATCTTTCGCCTGGTCGAACGCGTCGCACCGGCGCGGTCCACCGTGCTCATCACCGGCGAAAGCGGAACCGGAAAAGAACTGCTTGCAAAGGCGATCCACGAGGCAAGCCCTAGGACAGATTGTCCGTTCGTCGTCGTAAATTGTTCGAACATCCCTTCAGAGTTGCTCGAATCGGAGCTGTTCGGCCACACCAAGGGTGCATTCACAGGCGCCGTTGCTTCGAAGAAAGGTCTATTCGAAGTTGCAGATACCGGATCGATCTTTTTGGATGAGATAGGCGACCTTCGTCCGGAAATGCAGGTGCGGCTGCTGCGGGTGATACAGGAGCGGGAATTCATTCCGATCGGGGAAACGAATTCGACCAAGGTAGATGTAAGGATCATCGCCGCGACAAACGTCGATCTCAAAGAAGCGGTAAAGAATGGGACCTTTCGTGAGGACCTCTACTACCGCCTTTCCGTTGTGCCGATAGAGCTTCCATCGCTGCGTGAGCGGCCTGAGGACGTATTGCCACTCGCTCAACATTTCATTAGAAAGTACAACGCCGAGAACGGACGTGAGATCTCAGAAAATCTGAACCCCGAGGTCCTTTCTCTGCTGGAAAATTACTACTATCCGGGGAACGTTAGGGAACTGGAAAACATTATTGAGAGGGCTGTCGTCATTGCTGCCACGAACGAGATCACGATCGAATGCCTTCGGCCCGAAGTGCGTGATCCTGATCTCGCGATGCAGGCGATACAGCAGACCGAGGGCCACTCCGGTTCGATCGACATCGGACGCGGCGTGAACTTCTACGACGAGGTTAAGAAATTTGAGATCGATCTGATCCGTCGGGCTCTTGAGCAAACCGGCGGCCATCAGTCGCGCGCGGCACGTCTTTTGGGCCTGAACGCCACAACCCTCAACTCGAAGATCAAGTCTTACAACATACCTGCCAGACTGGGATAAATTACGTCAAACTGACTATTCTGTCGAGAAAGTCAGAAAGGGAGCGAACGAGGGCGATAGATTCAAAATTTCGTAATTTATCCGAACAATCATAGGTTTTCGGCCGTTAGCCCCGAAAAAACCCCGTTTTAACAGCGGTTTCAACCATGTAAGGCCGTGGCATAGAAGTTGACTCCACAGCCCCTTGTTCGCTCTACACTCTACAATTTTAAAGAGTACAGTTCAAAAATAATCGTGAGATTAACCAACCCCAGGAGGAGTAATATGAAGAGGTTTTCGATCGCCTTTCTGCTAGTGCTGATCAGCTCTTCGATCATGTTTGCTCAGGGTACGACAGGCGGCTTGTCCGGAACAGTTTCCGGGCCGGACGGCTTTCTTCCCGGTGCAACGGTCGTCGCAGTAGATAACAATTCACGCAGAGAGACAACAACGACCACCAATGAATCAGGTTTCTATAGCTTCCCGCAGCTCGAATTCGGTACCTATACCATCCGAGTCACCGCTGCAGGCTTTAAGACCCTGGTCGCTAACGAGCAAAAGATAGACGTCGGCCGTGATGCCCGTCTTGATGTATCGCTCGAAGTTGGTGAGGTTTCCGCAGAGGTCGTCGTAACGGCCGGTGCGGACGTAATTACGGCAAATACTGCCCAGGTCAGCAACACGGTGAGCCCGCAGCAGATCCTTTCGCTGCCGATGATCACACGCAGCCCGCTGACGCTGACTACGCTTCAGTCCGGTGTTCAGAGCAATCCTTTCCAGGGTACCTCGATCAACGGTATGCGTACGTCGATGACGAACATCACGCGTGACGGTATCAACGTTCAGGATACGTTCATTCGTTCAAACGCAACGGACTTCGCTCCGGCACGTCCGTCGGTCGATGACACGGCTGAGTTCACAATCACGACAACTAACCAGGAAGCCGATCAGGGCTACGGCGGTTCGCAGATCCGTCTTGTGACCCCTCGCGGCACACGTGAATTTCACGGAGCTCTTTTTGCTTATAACCGTAACTCGGCGTTTGCCGCTAATGGTTTCTTCAATAACCGCAGCCCAAATGCCGCTATAAACGAAAAGCCGGCTTACCGCAACCGTAATCAGTATGGCGGCAAGATCAGCGGACCTCTGCCGGTCCCGGGAATCGGCGAAGGAACTCCCATGTTCTACAAGGACAAGGCCGTTTTCTTCTTTGCCTATGAAGGCATAAAAGATCCCGTTACTGCTGCTGCTACGCGTACCATCCTGACCCCGACCGCTCGTGCGGGCGGATTCTCATGGCAGCGTACAAACAGCACGTCGGTTACGCCTTTCTGCCCGTCGCAGACCGTAGGCAGCTGGTGCACGATCCCGGATGTTCTTGGGTTCGCACGTGCTAACGTGGCGAACGGTGCGACGCTGCCCGCTACCATCGATCCGATCATTCAGGCACGGGTCATCAACCTTCTTCCTACCGCAAGCAACTTTACGGGCGGTGACGGATTCAACACTGCCGGTTATCGCCTGCTTCGCGCTTCGGATCAGACGCGTGATCAGTATTCAGCACGTATTGACGTTGATTTCGACGACAAGAACTCACTTCTCGGGGTTTTCAACTTCAACCGTGAAGTTAACCTTCGCCCGGATGTGGACACTAGTGGATTCAATCCGATTCCTGACGTTGAGCAGTTCTCGGACAACACTCAGTTTACGATGGCGTATCGCCGCGTATTTACGTCGAACATCATCAACGAGTTTCGTGGCGGTGTCTTTACGAGTGTGGTTCCGTTTGATGCTACGTATCCGATGCCCGATTTCCATATCGCTCACGGGCTGGTGTCACACCCGACCACGACCTTTATGAGTCAGGGCCGCAATACGAAATCGTTCAACTTTCAATCGAACGGTGACTGGATCTGGGGAAGCCACAACTTCAAGTTTGGTGGCCAACTACAGTGGTTCAAGGTGAATGCTTATAACGATGCGGGAATCATACCGACCGTTACGCTCGCTACGAACAACAATACACCCGCGTTTGCAGGAACAAATTTCTCGAGCATCGGCGGTATCAGTACCACCCAGCTCGCAACGGCAAACTCAATGCTTGCCCTATTTGGCGGAATCGTGAGCCAGACGACCCAGTCATACAACATCCTTGATCTTAATCGTGGATTTGAGGCTTCGCGTCAGATCGAACCACTTCGACATGCCAACCATGCGTTGTACTTCGCCGATCGCTGGCAGGTCAATTCGCAGTTAACGCTTTCATTGGGTGTTCGCTGGGAAGTTTATCCGGCTCTGCGTATTCTGAACGGATTAGCACTTGAACCAGTGATCGACGATATCGATAACCCGCTTCCGTCGCTTCTGCGCCAGAACGGAACTTACGATGTTGTTGGAACAAACTCGGGACAGGAGAACGCGTACTATAAAACGTCGTGGACGGACTTTGCTCCGAACATCGGCTTTGCCTGGTCGCCCAATTTCTCGAGCGGTTTCGGCAAGTCGATCTTTGGCAGCCGTTCGGTGATCCGTGGCGGTTACAGCCATGCGTTCGCCAATGACTCGATCATCACATCGATCCGCAACGCGTCGTTGGGTAACCAGGGGCTTGCTCGGACCGCTTCCTCCGTGATTAATCAAAACGGTCGTCTATCTACTGGAGGTTATGTAATTCCGGGACCGCCGACATTTGTTCCGCCACCGAGGACGTACCTGCAGAACAACACAGCGGCATTTTCGAACTTTGGAACGGTCTTCGCGATCGATCCAAAGATCCAGACACCGCGTATCGAGCAGTACAGCTTGGGCTGGCAGCGTGAATTCTTCGGCAATACTGCAGTCGAGGTCCGCTATGTGGGAACACGCAGCAAAAACCTTGTCCGCTCGGTTGACTATAACCAGATCGACATTCGAAGTAATGGTTTTGCTGACGACTTCCTCCGTGCCTATTCAAACTTGCAGATCAATACTGCAGAAAGAAATGCACGTATTGCTGCGTGCGTTGCGGCTGGCGGAACCACTGCTGCTTGCACGGCTCAAGTTAACCTGGAACTCCCTGCGGCTGCAGCATACAATCCGGCATTGCCGGGTAGTGTTCCGCTTACGGTTTTCAGCTTAATGGGTGCAAATGCTTTGATCGGTACTGCTCCCGGACCCCAACAGACCGCCATCAATGCGACGATCGCCTCGTACATAAATGGTGGCATTCCTGCAGAACTCGCGTTTCTTTACATGACAAACGCGTTAAACAATCATCCGACGCTCGGTGAGCCAAACAGAACTCCGTTTATAAATTTCCTGGCGAATCCCGCTTCAGGTGTCGTAAATCTACTGCATAACGATGCGAGTTATAACTATAATTCGCTCCAGTTTGAGGTGAGACGACGGTTCACGGATGGTCTTTACTTCCAGGCTAACTACACATTCTCGAAGAACCTGACGAATGCAGTTGGCACTTCGCAAACCCTTGTTGAGCCGTATCTCGATAATGAGAATCCGGACTGGGATTATCAGCGAGCTGATTACGACCAGACGCACGTTTTCAACGTTAACGCTGTTTATCAGCTTCCTTTCGGCCGCGGACAGCGATTTGCGAGCAATACAGGCGGTTGGGACAAATTGATAGGCGGTTGGGAACTCTCAGGTCTAGCACAGTGGACCACGGGTGCTCCTATCACGTTCATCGATCCTCGTGGAACTCTGAATCGTACGGGACGCTCCGGACGCCAGACTGCTAACAGCAGTCTGACGAATGATGAGATCCGTGCTCTGATGGGGATCTACGAAGCGAACGGCAATGTTTACTGGATCGATCCGTCGATCTTGAACGCCAACCGCGCAGCGGGCGGTTTTGGTTCACCGTCGTTCGCCGGGCAAGTCTTCTTTAACGTCTTGCCGGGTCAAACTGGTAACCTGGGACGTACGCTTGTCAACGGACCGCGTTTCTTCAATGTCAATATGGCACTCTTGAAGAACATTCGGTTTACCGAAGACATTCGTGTCCAGCTCCGTGCTGAAGCATTCAACCTGTTGAACAACACGAACTTCTTCAACAATACGCAGTTCGCTGATATCAACAGCACGACATTCGGTCAGGTCACAAGTGCAGCGGCACCTCGCCAGATGCAGTTTGCGATCCGGTTCGAATTCTAATTGACGGGTTTGATCACCCTTTGCGCCTGCCGCTCCGAAAGGAACGGCAGGCTTTTTTATTGCGTTTTACGTCCCTGCAAACAATGGATATAATTCGATTGACCCTTTCCCGACCTCATGAATTCATCACGATATGACCAGGAACTCTCGATCGCACCGCTCGGGCCGGGTGATCTGATCGATCGTGCGGTCCGGTTCTATCGCAAGAATTTCCGGGGTTTCGTTGCGATCGCAGCGCCGCCAGTTCTTCTTGGTACGGCTCTAGGGGTGCTTTGGCTGATGCTAGGCCGCTGGATATTCCCCGAAGGTTCAAACACAAGCTCGCCTGAGCTGATCGTCTATTATCTCTTCACCACGCTCGGAACGCTCACGTTCTGGGTGATGCAGACTGTGGCAACCCTCGCCATCATGGGCGGGGCGTCGAGGAATTTCGTCCGGCACATTTTATTCGGCGAGCGGATCACGTTCCGGGAAACATATCGCAATACATGGGGACGTATCGGTGGATTGATCGCGGCCTCGCTGTTTATCACTCTCGTGCTGGGGGGTGTCGGTTTCGCTGTTATATACGTCGGACTTTTTATCGGCGTGCTGCTCGGCTTCGGAATGTATGCAGCTTTCGGCGACCTGGAAGTTGTCGCGTCCGTATTCGCGTTAATCGCGTTTTTGATCGCGAGCATTTTTTCGCTTTTACTCTTTCTTCTGATCGCGTCGCGTTTTGCTTACGTGCCGCAAATAATGCTGGTCGAGGGCAGAGGAGTGTTCCAGTCCGTTAGCCGAAGTTTCTCGTTGGCACGCGGCAATATGCGGCGTTTTAGTGCCCTTCTCACCTTTACAGTGGTCGCGACATACTCCGCTTTGGCGATCCTGTATGTGCCGCTTGGGTGGTATGCGTGGTTTGAGGGTGTCAGCCTTTTCGGAATGGATGAAGATCTCACGCCGGCCTGGTTCGCGGTGGCTTCGCAACTGGTGTGGCAGGCGAGCTTGATCTTGCTGTCCCCGATATGGATGGTGGGACTTTGCCTGTTATACGTGGATGAGCGGGTAAGGCATGAGGGATATGACATTGAGCTACTGGCCGTTAGGCGGCTCGGTGAGATACCGGATGTTCCGGACGCATATGTGAATCCATTGGAGCCGGCGCTTGCAGGGTCTCGCGCGTCGGCAGTATCGCCGCACGGCACGGAGACGCTCAGATTGAAGTGAAATTACCTGCTCTTAGGATGTTCGCGGCCCTATTTCTGGCTTTGTCCGCCAGCGTGTCCGCATTTGCCATTTCGCCGGGCGAATACAGGGAAGCAGTTGACACCTCGCGAGTAGTCGTTCGGGATGCGCGGCTCGGGATCGAACGCGAAGCCCAAGAGACGGCGGTGACGGCGGGCGAAGGCAGCATATCTAAGCTTAGACAACTATTGCCCGTCGAGATCCAGGTCGATAGTGGTTCTGGTTCGACGACGGTCTCTCACAAATGGCTGCACGACCATATCGCAGGTTTTGAAAGTTCGTCTGAATCGAGCGAGAAGGTGCAAATACTTGCGAAGATCGATGAGCGGCTCGCAGCCATCTCGATATCGGTCGAGGAACTTGAAAAGATAGCGGCTCGAACAGAACCCTCAAAAGACCAAATAAAGCAGACCCTTTCAGAGATACTTGCTCGTGAAGAATTCCAAAAGCCGAAGCAGAAAGAAGAGAGCACGCTCGAAAAATGGATCATCGCGATTTCTGACTGGTTCGCGGGACTGTTCCCTAAACCGCAAGGAACGACCCAGGAACTGCCGCAGTTAGGTGGTGTTGCCTGGATCTTGCGGGCAGTTGTGATCGCCGCGATATTGCTATTGTTCGGATTCGGTTTCTATAAGCTGATCCCGCTGATAGTTCGGTCACGACTACCGCATCGGCATAAGGACGACGGCCAACGCGTCGTGCTGGGTGAGACCATTTCATCCGAACAGTCATCGGCCACCTTATTTGCGGAAGCCGAAGATCTAGCACGATCGGGCGATCTGCGGATGGCTGTTCGAAAAGGCTATATTGCTGCGCTGATCCAGCTCGCAGACCAGCGGCTGATCGGGCTCGGACGACACAAGACCAATCGCGATTACCTGACATCTGTTAGCCAAAACGCGGAATTGCACGCGAGTTTATCCAAGATGACCGAGATATTCGAGCGCCACTGGTACGGCCTCGAGCCGACGGAATTTCGATCATGGTCGGAGTTTCGAGCATTCTATCAGCAAGCTATATCTGACACCCGGTAGAGCTGATTATGAAGCAGAAAGCCCTTATGTTCGGCGGATTGTTCTTGATCATCGCGGCGATGATCGGCCTGAACGCTGCTTCGTATGTTCAAAAGGATCAGTCCCCGGACAACGAACTCCTCCCGAATCGTTCTACGTACAACCCTGGATCTACCGGTACTAAAGCCTACTACGAACTCCTTGGTCGCACGGGGCGGAAAGCCACTCGTTGGAGTGAGCCGCCGGCCTCTCTCACAGCCGGACGGAATAGGCCGGATGTATTCGTAATGATCGGGCCTCTACGACGCGAACTTGACCAGAATGGGACGCGTGACCTGTTAAATTTCGTCTCAAACGGCGGAAGACTTGTCGTGATCGATCGAGATCCCGCTAGAGAGCTCAAAGCCCTAACGGCTGATTGGAGCGTCACTTTCGAAGCCCGCAACGGCTCTCAGATCGCAGGTGTCGATCCTTCCGATCAGACACAAATGACGGGCAGTGAGGTCGCGGGCCGTCCTGCACATGCGTCGGCCTATACGCAAGGTGTGACTGCGGTTCGCCCTTCGAAATTCGCATCATCGATAACTTTCGATCGCGACCCGGATGCTCAGGATTATGTGATCCCCGATGACCACAGATCCACCGACGGTGATGTCGTTCCAGCCGGGCCTTACCGCTGGTTTGCAGCTCCCGTGATCCACATATCCGCCGGGGAACTCAATCTGTCCGTCGAGGTGCCGTACGGTGCTGGACGAATAGTCTATGTTTCGGATCCGTTCATCGTTGCGAACGGGGGTATATCGATGGCAGATAATGTTCAGTTCGCGATCAATCTCGTGGACAGCGGAGGAACAATAGCTTTTGATGAGTACCACCATGGATTTGGAACTGGGGCGAATCAGATCGTTGAATATTTCGCGAAAACACCCGTCATCGCAATCACGATCCATCTCCTAGCCATTGTGGGGCTGGTACTCTACTCCAGAAGCCGCAGATTCGCTCGTCCGGTCCCCGCTCCGGAAAGTGATCGGCTGACAAAATTGGAATACGTGTCTGCGATGGCGGAGCTGCAGCGACGGTCCGATGCTAGCGATCTTGCACTTGAGAATATTTTCGGTGATTTCCGCCGCCGAACGGCAAAGCTCTTCGGCATAGACGTTTCGAAAGCATCCCCTCATATATTTGCCGATCATGTGGCCGAACGCACCGGCCGCGACCGCGAAGCACTCATCGTGTTAATGCAGCGTGCTGAAGCAGTTATGCATGGCGGTCGGGCTGACAAGAGGGAGACATTGTCGATCGTCCGGGCTTTGCGCTCTATCGAGGAAGAACTTGGTCTGAGTCGAGCAGGAGCGGGCGGCAAATGACCTGGTCGGCCCTTATCATCCTGATCATACTTTTTCTTGTGACGAGCGCGATCGGCGTGGTCACCGGCAGCAACTCGCTCATCACTGTGCCGGTGATGTTCCAGTTTGGTATTGATGAGAAGGAAGCCATCGCGACGAATATGTTTGGGCTCGCGTTTATGTCAATTGGAGCAACGATCCCGTTCGTGCGTGCGGGCAAGATAGACGTTCCTAAGCTGGCCCCTTTAATAACCTTAACGCTTATCGGTTCTGCGATCGGGGCGCTTCTCGTGGGATTGATCGAGGGAAATAGTCTAAAGGTGATCGTAACGGCGGCGATGTTTGCAATGGTTGCGTTCTCGCTTTATCCGAGGAAGCGGCCAAGCGACCCGATCGCGTCGGGTTCCAACGATGTTGGTTATACAGGACATCGTGTGCCGACCGGGCAGTATGGTTTGGGGGTCGCAGCAACGTTCCTGCTTGCAGTGTATGGTGGATTGTATAGCGGCGGATATGTAACGGTGCTTACGGTCGTCTTAGTATCGCTGCTTGGAATGACATATTCGGGGGCAGTTGCGGCGACGAAGCTCATAAATGTATTCTCGTCAACGATCGCTACAGCAATATTTATGTGGCAAGGCTTGGTGAACTACAAACTCGGGGCCATTCTCGCCATAACAATGTTTATTGGGGCCTACTTAGGTGCACATTTCGTGAACCGGGTTAGCGAAACGTCAATCCGGCGCGTTTTCGTCGGAACGGTTTTGCTGCTCGCCGCTAAGATGATCTTCGATACGCTCAGGACCTATTCGTAAAAGACGATGCTTAATTACACACCATCAACGGTTGAACACATTAGACGGCAGCTCCGAAAGGTCGTTGTCGGACAAGACGACGTCATCGAACAGATACTTGTCGCGATCCTTGCTGAGGGCCACGCTTTGCTCGAAGGAGTACCTGGCACAGCTAAGACACTTACGGTAAAAACGCTCGCGGCGATAATCGGGGCTCGATTTTCCAGGATCCAGTTCACACCTGACCTGATGCCTTCAGATATAACGGGCACTAACGTCTACAACCTACAGCGTTCGGAGTTTACATTGCGCCAGGGCCCGATCTTCACGGACCTTTTGCTTGCCGACGAGATAAACCGCACGCCGCCAAAAACGCAGGCGGCATTGCTCGAAGCAATGGAAGAGCGACAGGCGACGATCGATGGTGAACGTTATTCTCTGTCGCCCATGTTCACGGTCCTGGCTACGGAAAATCCGATCGAGTATGAAGGTACTTATCCTTTGCCCGAAGCCCAGCTCGACCGATTCTTGCTTAAGATCATCATCGGTTATCCCCAGGACACCGAAGAGCGTGAGATCGTAGCGAGATGGGATGCAGGGTTCAATTCTCATCTCCTAGAAAAGGCGAATATCGAGAGGCTTCCAGATCCGGGTGCGATCTCAATGTGTCGCAGCGAGGTTCGCGAAATGAAAATGGAGCCGGGCGTGCAGAACTATGTCGTAGATATCGCACGGAAAACTCGGAACCATCCTACGATTCTGTACGGAGCGAGCCCGCGTGCTTCGATAGCGATGCTGAACTGCTCAAAAGCACTTGCAGCGATTCGCGGGCGAACCTTTCCCACGCCGGATGACGTACGAGACATCGCCTCGCCCGTGTTGCGGCACCGGCTGACCCTTAGAGCGGAAGCTGAGCTGGACGGCGTCACACCCGACTCTGTAATACAGGAAATAATTAAGGGCGTGGAAGTCCCTCGCTAAGGCTAGGAAACTTCGTCCCGATCGATCGGCGGATCCGGTTCGGTGTTATCCGAAGGGGTGCTTGCCGCCGCCGGAGTTGCATTGCGGGTCGGAGCCGGTGTCGGCGTCCGTTGAGGCGCAGCCGGCGTATCTGTCGTGCGCACGTTCGCGTTGGCAGGTGCGGTCGTTCGCGGAGTAGGTGTGGGACTCGCCACTGGAACCTGGGTGGGGCAAATGATAAGTCCGCTAGGCAGCATGGTGCATCCCGGATCCATCGTGAAGGGGCTCTGGCTGTTTGGGTCGATCGTTACCGTTCCACCCGGAGGCTGCAAGCTCCGTGAGTTTGCCCACGGGTCATAGCCGTCGCCGCCCGGCATTGTTCCAGGCATCGACATATTGCTGTTGACATCGGTACCCATCCCCGGAACCGACGCAAGGTTCCTTTCTTCGATCCCTGTCGCGGGATTCAGCGGCTGGACCGGCTGGCCATTCGCATCGGGCTGAAGACTTGTGAGCGGGTCGGTCTGTTTTACAGATGTGGCATAGATCAGAGCGGCCGCCAGAAGTCCGATGCCTACGACCATCATCAGGATAGTTTTTCCAAATCCGCCTTTTGCTCCCGCAGCAGCCGATGCGGTTGTCACTGTTGACGCTTCAAGGCTCTCGAGTTCGGCTCGTAGCTCTTCAGCCGTCTGCCGAGCCGTCGGGTCCTTCGACAATGCCTTCAATATCGTCGCTTCAAGTGGCTGCGGGACGTCGGAACGAAACGAGGAAAGCGGTGCCGGCATCTCCTCTATGTGCTTCATCATCACATCCGTTGGCCGCTCTGCATTAAAGGGCGGGACGCCTGCCAGCATTTCATACAACAAAATGCCGATCGAATAGATATCGCCTGCTTCAGTAGGACGATCCGACCCTGCACATTTTTCCGGCGAAAGATACGCAAAATCGCTAGCGTTTAGTTCATCACTATCGGCAGAGATGGGATCAGGCGATCCGAAATCGACTACGGTCGCCGTGGTTCCTTCATTTGCGATGCTTGAGAGTAAAACGTTATCCGCTGTTAGATTGCCGTGGATCAACCCTTTCTCGTGAGCCGCTCCAACGGCTGACGCGACCTGTCGTCCTAAGGAAACGGCCGAGTGCACGGGAAACTGGCCGTCGTGTGCGATCACCGACGAAAGCGTATCAAGTGGAAATGCTGAGTAAATACAGTGGACGAAACCGTCCCGGTCAGTCCCGAAATCTATTACAGATGGCACACCGGCGTCAGTGATCGAAGCCTGCAATCTGCATCGCTCGAAAAATTCCTCGACCTCAACGCTGTCCGCCGCCAATGCCTGACGCAGAACCGCCACGGTGAATGGCTTATCCATCAAGCGATGCGTCGCTCGATAAAGATCGACGGAGTCACCGCGACGCCAAAGCGCATCGAGCCGGTACTTTTCAGCGATGAGATATCCTGTAAGGTCTTGTGCCATCACTTTTTAGAACGGTTTTGCGGCAGAGAGGTTGCAGCAATTGCCCACAACGATCGAAATAAATCGCTCCGAACCGAATACGGGCCGCGGTCGAAAGACCCGGCCCGTATCTGTTAACTACGCTTCGAATTAAAGCTTAACGAAGACGATAAGCAGAGCAAACAGGACCAGCGACTCGATAAGTGCGAGCGCGATGATCATGATGGTCTGCACAGTTCCTGCAGCTCCGGGATTGCGGGCGGCACCTTCTGCTGCACGAGAACCAACAAGTCCCTGGCCGATAGCGGCAAGACCTGCTGCGAGACCGAAGCCGAGGCCACCGGCGATCGCTTTGGATGCGAGAACCGTTGAATCATTATCAGCAGCTCCGGCACCTGCACCGGGCTGAGCGACGGCAACCATCGCCATCATGGCGATAGCGAGCGTTGCGTAAACAACATATTTGATCTTATTCATTATTTTTCTCCTAACGTTTTTCTGATCGGAGAACTTCCACAACTTGCGGTGTATGATTTCGCCTCGCTTCCGGTATTGCTTGTTTTCTACTCTCGTTGGAGTCAAGCCGCCTGTGCGTGCGGGCATAATTTTCAGCGTCTACGAACCGAGTGCTGATATGAATGCAGGTTATCGAAGTTTTCTCCTTTTTTTTCGATGGCCAAGGCCATTCGAACTTGTCGCCCTCGTTCGGGCAGAACTTTATAAACTACGCTGCTGCGGCGACCGTCTCGCCGTGATGTGCGTCGTCGTGGTCGCCTTCGTGATGGTCGTCGTGTGCGTGCGTGACCTCACTGACGTAGATCGACGAAAGCAGTGTAAATACGAGCGTCTGGACGAACGCCACAAAAACTGCAAGAACCAGCAATACGAGCGGCAATATGATCTGCGTATACGGCGGTGCGAGATTTGTGATCTGCAAAAAGATCATCTCGTCCGCAAACATATTCGCGAACAGACGCACACCCAGCGTCAGCGGGCGGATCATGTTACTGATCAACTCGATCGAGAAGATGAGCGGCGTGATGAACAGGGCCATTATCAATGGGAGACGCGGTCCCGATAAGTGGCCGATGTGTTTCAACAAACCGTTCTCACTGATGCCGACGTAGTTGTAATAGACGAACGATGCGATACCCAGGGCAAAGGTCACATTTACCGATGCGGTCGGCGACATGAACAGCGGGAATGTTCCCATCAGGTTCGAGATCAGTACCAGTACTGCGAACGTCGCGATTACGGGGAAATATTTGAACCCATGCTCACCGACGACACTCACCACAAGATCACGGATCGCAAGGAAACCTGCTTCGAGCGTCATCTGTCCCGGTTTCGGGTCATCTTCGGAAAGCTTGCCTTTAAGCAGGCCAATGACGATCACGGAAAGAATGCACGCGATCACGAACATTATCGTGTACCACGGAATGGCATTTTCCGGTGTGTACTCTCCGAAAACGGCTTCGGGAGTCGTACCGATCTTCTCAAAGAACCACGTCCAAAAACGGTGCGTGGTTTGCATTTGAATTCGATGAAGCGGTTCACCCAGGTAGTGGTTAATGAACTCCACTATCAAAGGCGTATGATGGCCACCTGCAAATAAATACATTGTCTTAATTATATTCCGGCCGTCCGAAACGTTTATGTCCTCTTAAATCGCTATTACTCTTCGGGCGATCCCATCAGACCCGAAAATATCCTAATAAAACCTTCAACAACGGTTGCGAACCCGAAGCCTGCCAATCCCAAGAGTACCGCAACGATAGGGATAATATCCGTTACGAAAACTACTGCAACCACAGCTCCGATCGCGAGATAACGCGACAGGTAACGAATCGCTGAGATCCTCGGCCGCTGCCCTTCCGCAGCTTCGGCAAATACGCGGCGAAGGGAAGCTTTCAGCCAGTAATAATTGCCAAACGCTAAAGCAGTTCCGAATAGTATGCCGGCGCCAAACCGAATATTCCCGAATGCAATTGCAGCTATCGAACCGCTGACACCCAGCACCGCCATTATCACAAGTATGCGGCCGTGCGATGGGGGCATCACATCCGGCTCGGAAACTTGTACGGGCTCGGAACCATCGCGCATTCAAACCCTAAATATTACTAAGAACGGCCGGGTAAATCAAAGGAAGGTGCTTGGTTTTCAGATGTGTCAGGCAGATCGTCCGCGGATCGCAGGGTTTCGTCCTGGTCGACCAATGTCGCCGACTCTTCGCTCGCTCCCGCAAGGTCCATCAGCGAGGAAGGGCGACTGCTTCCGGGGGTGTTGAGTATTTGAGAATTAAGCCGAAAAAACTGGATGAAACCTATTAAAGAACCGACTACGATCCCGCCGACGATGCCCCACGGGGTCGTCCCAATGAAAGTATCGACCAACCACCCCAGCACAAGCATAAATACGACTGAGGAAACGAATGCGATACCCGCTGTCAGTGCAAGTCCTGACATCCGGGCAGACTCTTCCGTTGTCGGCGGTTCGTACTTTTCCTGATCAAAGACGTTTGGCGGTGAATGGGTCGTCTCGCCAGGTAGAATGCCCGGCTCGCCAGTGTTGGTTTCTAGGCGGTCGATTGATTCGAGCGGAAATGCATCAGAGGCAGCAAATGGATCAAGATCATCATTGCTCTGTTTTATGGGGCGAGCATCCGAGCCAGCAGCACTGCCGAAAATGGAATTAAGCTCCGGCAGTTTCTGAACTTCCTTTTCGTTCAGCTCTTCATCAGAATCGAGAAAGCTCTTTATCATGGTACAGGTACGGCCCCGAGCAATAGGAACAATTTATCCTGTATATCCGGATTTGTCACCAGCTTTCCGTGTGATTCGCACTGGATCAGATCGCCCGCGATGGGAAGAGCGTTCGGATTGCCATTTGCCCTTAACGTAGCTGCGGTCAACGAGCGTTTGGTCACGACAGCGTCGCCAACGGTGTAAAGAAGCGGCTTGAGCATTTCAGAGGTAACCTTCGTTCCGTCACTAGCGGTGAACGAAGCAGCGTTGAAATGGGTGGTCCAGCCGTCACCCGAGCCGTTCTTTCGGATGATCATTGAGTCCTGCGTATCTTTGCACTCCGCGCCCATGAGATAAAAGCTTACAGGGACCTTTTCCGCGGTATTTGCATTCAATGCTTCTTGAAAACGCTTTGCCCGATTTAGGACGGCCCGAAAATACGGCAATGCGTTGTTTTGTTCGGCAGGCGTAAACTTCTTCTGAAATTTCTCGCCGTTCCAAACGTCCCAGCCATAGGTCTCCCAAGTTTTCGGGTCGTAAATGTCTACCTTGATCGGCTTTAGGTCTTCGCCGTAGGCAACGAAAGTGCCTTCGTGAGGTAAAAGCTGATAAGCGGAAGGGATCGTAAATACGTCGAAATTACTAATATCGCGGATAAACGGCAGATTTACTCCGCCGCCGATGTACGAATAGCCCTCAAGGAGGGCTTTTAGCGAGCTTACAGACCCCTCGTTCGGGGTGCCTAATAAAAATATCTTGTCGAAATGCTTTGCTCCGGCCCACGTCGGCCGAGGACGACTCCCCTGAATATCGCTGTCGCCATACATTGCAGCATATCGCGATATGAGACCGCCCATCGAATGTGCCACAACATTAAACTTAAGGTCCGGCTTGCCAAGTTTTGCCTTTAGCTCATTGATCTTGCGAACAAATATCTGTGCAGATTCTACATTGTCCCGTCGCCAGTCGTACGGGAAGACAAAAAACGTGTCTTCCGCATCGTTCGCCGTAGCGTCTTCCCATTTAACCTCGCGATAATTCCCACGTTTTGTCAGGCCCTCGATAAGCCTTTCGTATATCTCAACCTCGGGGATGAACTTAACAAGCCGGACGGATCGAATGATCTCACGCGGGACCAGGCTATCGCGATTAGCCGCAATATTCGGTGTTATCGGAAGACGAATATCGTCATCTTTCGCCCGGCTCCGCGAGAACCAGACGGTTTTGCCCGTGTTCTTGTTGTAAAGCTCGGAACCAGTAAGGCCCGGAACAATTATTACCGGAGCTTTGCCCGTTATCGGTTTAGGTGTCGCTGCTGCTTCGGTCTGAGCGTACGACGCAACGCTGACAAGCAAAGCAATGCACAGAGATCCCACAAATGGCTTAACGCTAACTATCTTCATTATCAGCATTTGATGCACGCACATCGCGATCCTATCCGAAAAAAGATCGTTCTGGTAAAAACGATCAAGACGTCCGGCCCGGCCGATCAATGACTATTGTCTCAGAAGGCGAGACCATTTCGTATCTTATACGCCGCCACGTAACACTTCGCGAAAGCAGCGCCGCGAAACAATTCATAAAAAACAAGACCGGCGAAAGGCACCAAAGAAAACCGTGCCATAGGTATTGGCGGCGTGTCTTCGCTTTGAGATCTGCTGATACAAGACGCACGGCTCGCAGTCTCAGCGTTGATTTACCGACACTTGCGGCAGAGATCAGTATCAGCGAACACGCAGCCCACCAGAAAGGTAAGGCATTCTCCGTTGTTAATAGAACGGCTACGCTCATTGCCATCACCACAATAAAGAGGCCGCTTCCCAAAAACGATTGCAGCCAAAGATGACGGGCGTAGATCCGCGTGATCTTCATCTGTCTGGTTGTGAATTCCAATAGTTCTCGGAAGGTGCAACTTTCGATGGATGGCGTAAGGGCTTGAGGAACGAACGTTATACTCAAGCCTGCAGATCTCATCGCTCTTGTTACCGTGTAATCATCCGAAAGAGATGTGTCCCAGGCATTATCGATCTTAAGGCTTTCGAATGTCTCGCGCCGGATCGCCGTTGATCCGCCCCAACAAAAGTTTGAACTGGTATTCGGGCCGAGACTTGATGCAACCGAGGCATTCCACATACTTCGAAGTTCGCCCGCAAAGGAAGTCGGTTCTGCTATGAACCAACGGTACCCGGTTGACGCGCCGATCGCCGGATCATCAAGTGGAGCTGCCAAGCTGGCAAGCCATTTATTAGAAGGCCTGGCATCGGAATCGACGAAAACGAAGATCTCTGAGGCTTTGTCGGCACGCGGCACCGCATCGCGAAGATTTCGGCACTTTTGACTTGAGTGAATTGCTCGCGATGCTATGACCAGCATTGTTTTAAGATCGCTCGAGCTCCGCAGGTCTTCGATGACCGCCACTGCCGGATCACTCGCATCCTCGACCACGAACACGATCTCGTAATTCGGGTAATCCTGAACAAAAAGCCGTTCGAGATTTTCGCGCAATCCGTCGTCGAGCCCCTTACACGGAGCAAAGACGGTTGCGAACGGCAGTGTGGTGATGCGAGGTCTGGAAAGCTCAGCTCGAAAATACTCGAGATATCGAGATCCGCCGATAAATGAGCGAATACTGTAATAGACGAGCAACGCCGATAGCAGGTAATACAGATAGATCATTTCGCAGGTGCCGGGTCTATCAGCTGTTTGAGCTCTGCCATCGTTCTTTCCGTCGCTCCGCGGTTAGCGAGCATTACGCTTCGCGCATTCGCGGCGATCTCGTCACGTGCCTTCTTGTTTTCGATCAGATGAGCAAGCTCGTTTGTAAGGGCCTCTACATACGATTGATCGGTATCGGCTTCCAATAGCCGAACTATCGCCCCGGCTTGCGTGAACCGATCTACCGCATCCTTGAAATTAAACGTATGGGGCCCGATAACTATCGCTTTTCCGGCGGCTGCAGGCTCCAGCATACTTTGTCCCCCGTGGGGTATTAGGCTTCCGCCGACAAATACGATATCTCCGAGGTTAAAAACCGACCGCAGCTCACCGATGCTGTCCAGAATGATCACGCCGGCGGCCTTATCATGTTCTCCGGCGGCAGAAGAGCGGCGTGCGGCCGCGTCGTACTTTTCTGCAAGCTCAAAAACCTCATCAAACCGCTCAGGGTGCCGCGGGGCTAAAACGAGCCGGAGTCTTCTTGCCGGGTACCTTAGCTTAAGCTCGCTGAACGCTTTCAAAATGAAGGATTCTTCGGGTGCGTGTGTGCTCGCTGCGATTATCGTAAGGCTTCCTGAAAGCCCGAAGCGATGATCCAGACTTTCGATAAGCTCCCTGTCGACCTCATTCGCGTCAATGTCGAACTTTAAGTTTCCGGTTACCGTCACATTCTCGGAAGCGGCTCCGAGAGCGACCATCCTTTCTGCATCGTTGTCGGCCTGCATTAAGAGACGGTCGATGTTCTTCAGCACATCCTGGATAAAGGGCCTTACCTTTAGGTAACGATCTTTAGAACGCTCCGAGAGCCTGCCGTTAACGATGGCGATCTTAGCGCCGCACTCATTTGCTTCTTTAATGAATCGCGGCCAGATCTCGGTTTCCATCAGCAGCACAACGCTGGGCCGAAAATGTCTTAATGCGCGTTTGACGGTAAATTTCCAATCGAACGGAAAGTAGATGACCGTCGCACGATCGCCGTAAATGTCGCGGGCAAGCTGCTGGCCGGTTCGCGTGGTGGTCGAGATTACGAATTGATGCGAAGGGAAGGCGCCGGCCATTTGGCGAAATAATGGCCGGGCGGCATTTGTCTCGCCTACAGAAACGCAGTGAAGCCATATGACCGGCCGTGTATCGCTCAGATCGCGATCGTGCTTTCCTAGACGCTGACGAAAACCCGGAAGATACTTCTCACGCTGCAGCAAGAATAGCGGCGACAGTATCACGAAGGCGACCGTCAGGATCAAACTATAGAAGAGATACATTCGGAAAGTCGATGAACAGTAAAAAGGCCCGAGCATGCTCGAGCCTTCATCCACGAACACTGAACAAATGTAAACTATTTGACGCGTTCCATATACTTTGCTTCAGCAGGGTTGACGCGGATCTTCTCGCCCTCAGTGATGAAAGGCGGAACGTAAAGCGTAACTCCGTTTTCGAGCGTTGCGGGTTTATTTGAGTTAGAGGCGGTCGCACCTTTCAGCTGCGGTTCGGTCTGCGTCACGGTCAATTCCATCGAAGCCGGAAGCGTAACACCGATCGGCGTGCCGTCGTAAAACTCAACCTCTATCTTTAATCCCGGCATCAGCCATTGTGCGGCGTCGCCAAGCTCGTCCTCGGTCAATGCGACCTGCTCGTAGTTTTCCTGATTCATAAAATGGTGATGCGAACCATCCGAATACAGGTATTCCATCTTTTGCTGATCAAGGATGACGCGTTCGAGCGTGTCGTTTGACCGGAAGCGGAATTCGAATGAGTTGCCCGTGAGCAAGTTACGAAGACGTGCCTGGACCATTGCCCGCAGATTCCCGGGGGTGTGATGGTGAAATTCCATCACCTTTACCGGTGTTCCTTCATGCAGGATCACCATTCCTTTTCTAATATCGTTTGCAGAAAGTGCCATAGATCAAATTGCGAATAACGTAAGGTCAGCGATCCTCTGGCGGATCGAAACGGTAAGTTTATTGCCTGACGCGTTATTTTGTCTAGCGGGCCCCGCGGAAAATGTCCGCCCGGCTAGACGCCTTTCATCGGGAGCGGCGGGGGTTCTTCGCCCGGTTTGGGGTATTCCTTTTTCATCATCGTGTAAATTCCGATGATCTGTTCTTCCCAGCTTTTCGCTTCTTCATGCTCGGGTACGAGTTTCAGAACGCGGCGATAATCTCCGAGTGCCGACGCGTATTGTCTCGCCTCGGTCAACGCGGTCGCACGCTTGAAATACGCATTCGCAAGATCTTCCTTTGCTCCCGCGTCGTTTGCCTTTGCCTTATAGGCCTTTTCTGCTGTGGCGATCGCTTTATCAAATTCTGTCGTATCTATCGGGTCGCCGCTTGCCGACCATTTTCCGCCTTTTGCAGCATCAGCATCAGAAGCTGATAGCGAACTCGGCTTATCCGTACCCTCGGTCGTATGAACGGTCGTCGATTGCAGCTTATCGGCGCGCATCGGCTGTGCAGAATTGTTTGAGGTGTTGACCGCGGTCGCGGAATTCGATGTGCAGCCGGCGGCGGCAAATGCAAATGCGATAAAGATAAGTGATCTCATAAAATTTTCTCTTGTGTGTCGGGTCGCGGCTCGAAGTTTACTTTCCGTCGATATAAGGCCGCGACTGTACGATATAGGTCTTTCCGAGAAGAATACCCCACTCAATGTCTTGTGCGCCAGAGCCAAACAGCTTCTCGATCGCGAGCGATGCGGTCGCCAGATCTCGAGCCTGTTTATCTGTGAGCACGCGGCCCTGTGCATTTGCGCATTTATCCGTTACCTGCCGCATATCTCCGCCCGCCGCAAACCGCAACGAGTTTTCCTGGTCCGACATTGTCATTACCGAGATCGCGTCGGAATCGCGGTTGAACAAGATCTGCTCCGGCAGCCCTGTATTATTTACCACGCGCGAGTTATGCCCGCACACCGCACTGATATAGACCGAGTTCGTATTCGCCGGATCGAACGGATCTTTCGTGATCAGCACGCCGCCCTTTTGCATATCGACGCCCACCTGTATAAGTGCCGACATATAAACCTTTTTCTGGTCAACGTAATTTCTGACGCGGGCCTCGTACGCCTCGAACTTCCACAGCGACGCCCAAACTTTCTTTACGCCTGCGATCAGGTCAGCACGCGATCGTACGTTGAAGACGCTCGAATACAGGCCTGCCCCGGAAAAATTTGGCAGGTCTTCGGCATTTGACGAGCTTCTGACAAAGACCGGCCGATAGCCGAGCTGAGCTCGCCATTTTGCGGTGATCGCACGATCAAGCGCAGGGTCCATTTTCGCCGTTTCTATCTTCTTGCGAAACTCCTCGAGCTTTTGCCGGCGATAACGCGGGTTATGGACAAATTCCAGGTCTTCCATCAGGTGGGCGATGTCGTCGTCGAACCCGTGGTCCTGCATAAACTTGTCGTAATAATAGAAAGGTACCGAAAAACCGTCAGGCACGATGATGCCGGGAATCCCGGCGTTGATTATCTCGCCGAGGTTCGCAGCCTTTGCACCATAGACGATGCTGTCGGCCGCCGACATTTCCTTCAATCCGGCAAGCTTTGTGACTGTAAGATCGGACGGCGCGACCTGCTGGTCGGGCGAAGCGAACTTCTGCTGCAGTTCGTTCGGGTCGCGTATCTCACGCCACTTGTATTCGGCCATCCCTGCGTCCAGTTCCCAGACGAACGTATGCTTGTCGGCGAAAAGCTTGTCCGCGTCCTTTATATAAACGTTCGGAATGCCCCAGCCTTTCGCAAGGATGTTGACGTGCGAGAGCGGCGACGAAGGTTTCGTTAAGATAATGCCGCGGACGGGCGGCAGCGTGATGGGAAGCTCGTTCAGGACGATTATCTCGTTATCGCCGATCTCGACCGTGTCGTCGAGCTTATCGATTATGTGGACGCGGCCGACGGCCTTTCCGGGATTTAGGGCGAGATATTCCTGATTCTTATTGATATCGCTCTGGAGCACGCGATCGATGCCAAGCTTTGCCGAGACGTCTTCCTGCCTGAGCGAATTCGGCTTGTAGCTGACCTTGTCGAAAAAAGCCGCGTTTATCACGCGGTCAGCGGTGCGAATGTGATCGGCTGTCGCCATATCGCCTTCCCACAATTCCCAGGTGAATTTATCGACCGTCCGCTGCCATGCGATGGTCCCGACGATAAACCTGCGGTCTTCGTCGATGTAAATGGGCTTAAAGACGTCGGCCCCGCGCGGGACAAGATACGTCGCGAGCAGAAAATCCTTATGAAACTTGTACCGCTGCGAATTCACGAAATAAACGCGGTCGTTCTCGCGGCGATCGATCACGAACATCGCATGCGGCAGGGAATATGGCGTGTTCGGGTGAAAGGTACGTGCGATAGTGTCAAATTCCGCACGCGAGCCGACCTTTGCGACCGAGATCAGCGGAGCGTCGTCAGCCTGCTGCGTGGTTTGCGGCGCGGCTGTGCTGGTTTCAACCACCTGGCCCGCCGCCGAAACGAACAAGACGGCGAATAATGCTAAAAGTGACGATATTTTTGCGGTCGGCGGGGTAGATCTAATATTCATTTATTGGGCAGCGATAGTGCTCTTGTCCTCAAACGTGCGTAAACGCAGGGTGTCCAGCTCTTCCAGGCTCTTGACCGAAACCGTGAGGTCGCGATAGATGCCCTCGGCGATCCGATAGATCCAGCCATGGATGTGCAGCTCCTGTCCGCGGTCCCATGCGTCCTGAACGACGGTCGTTTCTCCTACGCGTGCGATCTGTTCGATGACATTTATCTCGCACAATTTGTCCAGTCTCGCCGAATACTCGCCCTCCGCCTCGATCTCGGAGCTGTGTTTATGCATCGTGTCCTGTATCTGCCGCAGCCAATTATCGACCAGCCCGAAGCGTGCATCGTCGAATGCCGCCTTTACGCCGCCGCAGCCGTAGTGGCCGCAAACTATCACGTGCCGCACCTTGAGCACCTCGATCGCGAACTGCATCACGGCCAGGCAGTTCATATCGCTGTGGTTCACCAGATTGGCGACGTTTCTGTGTACGAACATCTCGCCCGGCAGCAGCCCGACGCTCGAGGTCGGCGTGATACGGCTGTCAGAACACCCGATCCACAGTATCTCCGGCTTTTGTGCCTCGCTCAGGCGTGCAAAAAATTCAGGGTCCTCGGCCACCAGTCCGGCCGCCCACTCGCGGTTCGCTTTCAAAAGGTCGTTAATTGATCTCATCTCCAACGATTTTAACCTAACCGAAGACTTTGCCGTAAGTTGGCCTGCGATGGATCAGCGCGATCATTGCAAGACGGACCTTCGCCCGCCGATCTCACCGCTGTGCCCCTCGACCCCGATCCTGCAGATAGCGTTACCCTCACACTAAAAAGCAGTTGGCCCCATTTTTTGCGGATAAAAGTTTCAAAACTAACTAATTTTCTTCCAAAACTCAGTATTTTATTCTCAAAGTTAAGTATTTTAGGTCTGAAACTTAGTAGTTTAGTCTCAAAGTTCAATAGTTTCGGCCCGAAGTTCAGTAATTTAAAGCTTAAATTAAGTATTTCAGCGTCAGAATTAAGTATTTCAGTGTCGAAATTAAGTACTTTTTGTCCAAAACTAGATAAAATATCCGCTTAAATAACGAGAAAGAGCGGGGTTGTGCAAGCAATTGATCGCTTTGCCGGCAGCCGGGCGGATAAGTTAGGCACCCGGTAACGTGCAGTAAATACAACCATTTACACCCAGCCAAGCCCGCACGACCGCCCGGTACGCAGCACGGGTAGTCAGTCAGCCACACGAAAAACCTTGACAGCACCATCTTCCCCTGTAGATTAGCGAAACCTTAACCCGCGAGAATGGGTAGCCACCCTTTTTGCCAACGATCGATCACCGTCGTTCCCAAACGGTTCCGGGGAACAGCATAATGGAGACCGTAAATGACCCGCCATTTCGTTTGCCGAGCTGTACCTGAAAATAGATTCTTTCATGCGTCTGATCCGGCATGGCAGTGTGCTGCAGGTAGGGATTTCTATGGCGGCTTTTCAGCAATGCCTTTCCACTGCCAATTGAAAATGATAACGGATCTCCGGAATACGTTAGACGACATCTACGAACCGGAGAGAACACCCAATGATCCAAAAGCGGTGCCGAGAGATATAGTCGATAGCCCGATACCTGCTGAATACTCACCTGATCAGGGGAATTCCTATGCTTCAAAGGCGATGATGAGCGGGGCATTGATCTCAACCAGTAAGGCGCACAAGAAGAAGAAAGGAAAGTCCGTGCAGGGTGGCGTACTCGCGCATGTCGAGGTTCTGGCGGGCAGTGACATGATCGACATGTCTGATTCGGGAGGGATGACTGCTGAGTTTGGAAATCTTATTGTTACGCACACGATCCAAAGCGCTCGCGAGTCGACTTACACACGGAACGGGGGAGGAGCGCAACCCAACGATCAATGTGCTATATTTTTGCCTGTTACCGCCCCTCCAGGTGTTAACGTTGATGACAATATAAGAACAGCGACCGAAACACGTAAGTCCTTTTTGCGCCCTCCGGGCGGTATACGTGACTTAGGCGAAACAGGTGCGTCAGGCCCGAGCGTGGTGGTTCAGTCTCTACTATGGTTCAAAGGGATGGTTAACGATCAAGGTCCGTGGGACTATAAATATCAGGACGCGGATCGTACGAAATACGAGAACTTTGGCAATTTCAACTATGGAGCAACGGGGAGTGCTTTAGGACTCACGTTGGCAATCCTTCAGAGGGCAGCTGGATGGCAACAGCAATATGGGCCGAACGGGGATCGTGCGTCCGGTTCGGGTAAACCTCCGTCTTCAATGCTCGAAGTTCAAGCGGGAATTGGAGGCGAAGCCCCGTTTGGGGACAACCAAAACGACTCGAATTGGATCGCCCAGGGTGCCATGTACTATCAGTGTCGAAGGCGGAATCCTCGTTAACACAAAGGAAGGTTGCGATGTCAAGAATTTTTGTCAATTTTGTCAATATGGAGCGATCGGTCTTCAAGTTTTGGCTCATTTTAGGTTTGAGTTTAGCCTCACTTTCTCAGTCGGGATGTGCTCAACCTACACAAGTCCAGCCGCCTGACAGTCAGCTGGAGGAGATTTTCTCTAACAACCGGAAGGACTTTGACCTCTTGGTTGAGATGGCTGAGACAGATGCTCACGTAGTTCGAATTGATCACGATTTTACCTGGCTCGAGAATGATGCGAGTTGGCCGCGCCTCGAATCCGAGATAGGATTTGCAACTCACCGATGGGATGAGTATCGATCTCTCTTTAAGAAGTTAAACTTACAGCGCGGCCTGCAGCGTTATCCGGAGACTGGACAAATATTTCTTATTGCCTCGAGCAAGGGTCTATTAACCGGTGGTTCGAATAAAGGTTATGTTTTCTCGACCGAGACGCCGGGAATCCTACGCGACTCCTTAGACGGCGACGTGAGAGAAGACCTTGGCAAGAAACCGATATTCAAACGTCTTGAGGGCAACTGGTATCTGTATTTCCGCAACTAGGAAGTGAGAATCGGGAAGTTCCAATGTCTAAGAGAATCATTCATGTGCGTAACGAATCTTTTGAAGTCGGAGCGATTGGAGTAACGATGAAGACACTGTTAATTCTGCTGACCTTTGCCCTCCCGCTCGCGATCCCGGTGTTGGGCAATCCTAATTATGTAAACCAACCGGTTATGTTTGACCAGTATTTATTTGAGGACAGGCTAAAGACAAAAACGAAAGACTAGAAAACCTTTCTGCCGCATTGCGGGAGAGCCCTTCGGACAATGCATACATCGTTCGCTTTCGGAGCACCGAAGGGGTCGAATTGTGAGTCTGTTCCGGAATTAAGATTCGCGCGTAATTATTCGATCGACGTCTTGCGGGTAAATCCGCGGCGATTCGTTCTGATCGATGGTGGTATTGGTAACATTGCCCGGACAGAGTTCTATCTCTTGCCGTCGGACGCTATCTTTCCAGAGGACAGTATCAGATACCGAATCAACGATGTATTGAATCCCGATGTTAGGTCCGTTAGCCGAGATCGGGAGAACCAGACAACGCGGAATCGCTGACCTGATCCACGTCTTTATGAACGCTTCGACAAAAAAGCACGGCGAACTATTGAGGATCACATGACCACGTGGTGGTGTAAACCTCCCCACATTGTTACCAAGTTAAATTGGAGTCCTCGGGTTAAGGAGAACTTGTCCGCATGACTCGCTCGGAGGCATGCCTCCGAGCGAGTCATGTGGACGGCGGTGGTTGTAGAAATCGATCCACCTGGCCGTTAGTTCTCTCACCTCGTCCAAACTTTCAAAGGTGTACATATCGAGGATCGCCTGCCGATATGTTCTGTTGAACCTTTCGATAAAGCCGT
>JAEWFC010000003.1 GCA_023389035.1 Acidobacteriota bacterium | reverse complement strand
AGTCAAGGGCCTCCAGGACTCCGAGTGCGTACGCGATCGACCTCTCGAGGGTGAGCGCACCGTCGGCCAACAACTACCGCAAGGACCAGCCAGCGACGAACTCCATGACGATGAACGGCACCCGCACCGCGCCCATCGAGCGCTCGTCGAACTCGTGGTGTCCGGTGTCGAAGATGGACACGATCGCCGGGTGTCTGAGGCCGGTCATCATCTCGGCTTCGTGGCGGAACCTGGAGCGGAAGAGTGGATCCTGCACATAGTCTCGACGGAGCGTCTTGATGGCGACGGCGCGTCCGGTGAGGTTGTCGCGGCCGCTGTGAACCTCGGCCATACCGCCGTGTCCGATGAGATCACCCACCTCGTAGCGTCCGTCGATGACGCGGTCGGTGTTCATCGGCGCGGTTCCCAGCGGAAGAACCGTCCGGCCAGGACCACGGCGACGAGGACCCAGGCCGCGGTGGGAACCAACAGGAGCAACGAGTCAGCGACGGGGTAGCCGCCATTCCAAGCGTTGACGACGAGCTCGGTTGCCGCACCTCCGGGGAGGAGCCGCTTGAGATACGCCAGGTCCTCGGTGCCACTGATCCCCACCCAACTCGCCACGGCGATCACCACCAGGCTGACCGGCAAGGTGGTCACCTGGGCGTGGTCCGGCGAGTTCGTGACTCCCGCCGTGGCCAGTGCCAGCGCGACCATCATCGCCGTCGTCGCGATGACCACCACTGCCAGCAATGGGATCTGGTCCGGGCTGTCGGTGACGATGCCGAACACGACCAGGATCGCGACCACTTGGACCAACGAGATGATCGTGGTCGGCAGGACCAGCCCGGCAAGGATGTCCGAGTCGCTCGCGGCGGTCGACCGCAGCCGCTTGAGGAACAGGTCCTGGCGGCGGGAGGCCAGCGTGGTCACCGCCGTGGTGTAGAGCCCGAAGGCCATCACCGTGAACATCACGATGGCCGCGATGTAGCCGAGGCTGCCGAGATCGGCGAACGTCTCGTGCTGGTAGACGAAGTATCCGCTGATGAGGACCGGGAAGACCAGACCGGTCATCAGGACCAACCGGTTCCGGAAGATCTGGATCAGTTCACTGCGAGCAATCTCGAACATGGTGGTGAGTCCCTTCGTGATGAAGCGTTGGTGATGGATCGGCTCGTCGGTTCAGGCGGCGCCGAGGGTGCGAAACACGTCGTCGAGACGCGTGGGCCCGGCTTCGAGCCCCTGCAGTTCCACTCCGGTGTCGTGCGCCCAGTCCAGGAGCCGGTACATGTCGCCCTGCAGGTTGAAGGTCTCGACGTGGAAGGCGCCATTGAGCGCGCCCACGATCGGCGGCTCCGGAGAACCGGGTGGCAGCGCGAAGGTGATGACCGAGGGCAGCGTCCGCGTCAGTTCGGACACCGTGCCCTCGCGCCGCAGCTCCCCCGCGTGCATCAGTCCGATGCGGTCCGCGCGTTGCTGCGCCTCCTCCAAGTAGTGGGTGGTGAGAACAACGGTCGCGCCGTCCTCGCGCAGCCGATCGACCGCGGTCCAGAGCGCGTCACGGGACTGGATGTCCAAGCCTGTCGTGGGCTCGTCGAGGATGATCAGTTCGGGCGAGCCGAACACGGCGGTGGCGAAGTCGAGGCGACGCTTCTCGCCACCGGACAGCTGCGAGACCGCCGTTTCCTTCTTGGGGGTGAGTCCGGCCACCTCGAGCACTCCGTCGACATCGCCCTGCCGACCGCTCAACGAGCCGATCAGTCCGACGGATTCGTGCACGGTCAGATCACGGGAGAACCCGCTCTCCTGCAGCATGATCCCCATCCGCGGTCGCACGAGGCGTCGCTGCTGCGGGCTCTCACCGAAGATGCGGACGGTGCCCGAGTCGGCGCGGCGGTGTCCCTCGATGACCTCCAGCGTCGAGGTCTTGCCGGCCCCGTTGGTGCCCAGGAGTGCGTAGAGCTCACCGGGCCTCACCTCGAAGGACAGATCACTGACGGCAGCGAAATCGCCATAGGTGACATTCAGATCTTCGACCTCGATGACGGCAGTGTGAGCCATGACGATTCCTCTCGTGTCCGCGACCTGGTGGCCTTGAAGGGCCGTTCCGGTGCTCCCACCATCAGATTCGTACGGATGGACGTCTCATCGCGTCGGTGAGACCTACCTAGTCCATGACGGCCTGACACGGGGAGCCCTGCCGTGGACCTCGTGGGCCGACACGCCGAGCGCGACGTGATCGACCATCTGCTCGCCGAGGCGCGAGGCAACTTGCTGGCGCTGTTGGTGTTGCCACCCGGCGCGCGGGGACGCAACTGCTGCTCATCGCGGACGAACCGACGGGCGCAGAAGTACCCCTGGTATTACTGATACTCGGACGTTTCCGCAGGTCAGAGCCGGTTTTGGGGTGCTAAAACACCCCGGTAGTCCGCAAAAAGTCCGCAAGAATCTCAGCGGCGCTTTCGGCGGATGCATTGCGCAGGCGAGTGGCCGTCAGGCGCGCGGATTCTCCCTTGGCCCTGTCGGCTCGCGCTGCTACCGTTGGTGATCCGGGCTGGCCGCAAGGCCCTGGTCCAACCTTTAGGCGGGGATATCCCCCGCCACCCTCTTGAGGCGGGTTCTTCCCGCCTCAAGTCGTTTGCAGAGGTCGCGGCGTGCGTGAGTTGAGCATCTTCATCGACGAGTCAGGCGACTTCGGTCCTTTCGAGAAGCATTCGCCGTTCTACGTGCTCAGCCTTGTCTTCCACGACCAGAGTGATGACATCGGCGGCCACCTCGACAAGATTCACGAGGCACTGGTGGTGCGGGGGCCTCATCGGTGCGGACGATCGGTCTGGTCGCGATACGGTCCTGGTCTCGAACTCATCGTGTTCGGACCTCTGGCGTCCGACAGGTGTGGCCCTCGGCGCCGCCGCGTTCAGGCTCTTCGGAGGCTGGGTTTCCGCCGCGTGTCCAATTGGCTCTTAAGTCGCGTAATACACTAGTGTTTGATCACTATCGGACGTCGTGAGGTGGATCGGCATGTGGGTCGTCGTAGCGTTTGCTCTGGCGGGGGGCCTCGCCCAGCTCGTCGACGGCACTTTGGGCATGGGTTTCGGCGTCACATCGGCCACCGTCCTGCTGTTCATGGGCATCGCTCCGGTCACGGCG
>JAEWFC010000027.1 GCA_023389035.1 Acidobacteriota bacterium | reverse complement strand
TAAAGTTACGGGGGGCGCGGGGGGGTGGTGCGGCCGTTCGCCGCGTCTTGATGCTGGGCGTCAGCCTACTGTCAAATTGACTGCTTTCGGGCCCTTGCCTCGCTTGTCCGGTTCGGTCTCGAAGGTCACCTTCTGTCCGTCTTCCAGACCCGGGAGACCCGATGCCTGGACGGCCGAAATGTGCACGAACACATCCTTTGCGCCGTCATCCGGTGTAATGAAGCCGAAGCCTTTAGCGTGGTTGAAGAATTTGACAGTGCCGGTCTGCGGCATGGGAAACTCCTTGTAATCCCCTCATAGTCATAGTGTCAGGCGAAATATCCGCCTGTTTCGGTCGCATTCTGGGGGAGAAGAAATAGTCATCGTGCCGGGACCTACTGGTCCTCTTTTCACGACGCCTGCCGGAAGACTTGGATATTCTCCCGGGAAGCCATTCCAATCTCTGGGCCCATTACTACCCGAAGTCTAAGTTTCTCCATATTTTAGCGCCAGGGGCAAGCAAAACTTTTCCTCTGCACCTGGAAAGATGGAGAAGTTGTTCGATTTGGTTGTTGCACGCACAGGCTGTAGGCCTTTTGGATGACGCTCAGCCCTCAAACGCGCGATCGTATAGTCACCTCATTTCTCAAGACATCAGCCGAAACGGGCATGTGCCCGCACCCCCCCCACTCAGGCAAGGCTGAGGTTTACAGCCTTGGGGCCCTTGCCCTTGCGATCGGGTTCGGTGTCGAAGGTGACTTTCTGGCCGTCCACCAGCGTGCGGATGCCCGATGCCTCGACAGCCGAGATGTGAACGAACACGTCGCTGGCGCCGCCGTCAGGCGTGATGAAGCCAAAGCCCTTGGTTGCGTTGAAAAATTTTACGGTTCCGCTCTGGGACACTGGGAGAACTCCTTCGCCCGTTTGATTTGCCCTTGCCGTCTGGCGCGGGAGACAGGATGTGGTGCTATTTGGCGGTAGTACATTCGCGCATGATGAAACCCCCCGCCGAAACGGGGCCTATCAGAGGTTCACGGTATCGGGGAAAGGGGTCGTGCAATAACGTTCCAATCTCCGGGCCGGAAAATGCCCGAACGCCCCTTTATCGCACGAAAATGTGTTATCCGCAAGATCATGTCGCTGGGCGCGGACCGCTTTACTTCGAAAGAGTGGTTGAAGCGTTCCCATTGCAAGCAAATCCGTCGCCCGCCATGACTAGATGGGCGCAGCACCCCTCGATATTGGCGGAAACTGCCGAACCGGCAAGGTCGGAAAGCCGGGGTGCGCAGGGCTCGCGCGACCCCGGCTTGGCCATTTTGGGGACTACGCCGTCTTCACAGGGGCATTCATGCCCCACGCAATGCCGAAGGGGTCACGCAACTGGCCCCAGCGGTCGCCCCAGAACATGACATCGAGCGGCACGACCACTTCGCAGCCCGCGTCGACTGCCCGTTTCCACCAGCTATCGATGTCATCGCCGAGGATGAGCTGCATGGTGTAACCCTGCGGCACCTGGTGCGGGTGGCCATGCTCCGGGTACGCATCCGAGAGCATCATGGAACTGCCGTTGATGTAGAGGTGCACATGCATCGTCCGCCCCTTTTCATCGGGCGGGTAGGCGAAGGCGATTTCGGCGCCGAAAGCGCGCCGGTAGAATTCGGCTGCCTTGGTCGCGCCGTCGACCTGCAAATAGGCGACCAGGCCGCCGAGAACCTTCGGCGCGGGGCTGGGTTGAGGCTGCATACTGGCATCGTTCATGACGGTTCTCCGGTTTCATTCTGGGCTATCGCTCTAATGACGCCTGGGAACGTGTGGCGCCGACAGCGGTGGTCAAATTTTCCACGCTGTTTGTTGCAGGCCCGCGGCCGAGGCTTGCATCGTCGCTCTTTCGCATGGGCTGCTGCATCCATCGAACGATGAGCCATTCGCCTTCCGGTCGAGCACGGCCATAGAATTCATGGCCGAAGCCGTGAGCTTCGGGTTGGTAACCTGCTTGTCATCACAAGATGGCCGGCAATTTAGCAGGCCCATATTGTGACGGTTCTGTGAACAGTTTATGTCGGTTCCGGGGGGCAGATGTGGGAGCGGGGTGCGTGCTCCTTGCCCATTGCGGGGCATGAAATGATCAGAAGCAAGCGCGTCGTTCTGTTTCTCTTTCTGATGTCGTTTTTCTATCCGATAAGGATGATCTTCGACTTGCACGGGCGCCAAAGGATTCTCTACATTCTGTCCGCGCTATGCGCCGCGCTGTTGTTCAAGCTCTATGACGACAAAAACACTTCAAGGAAATCTCTCTTCCTGTGGAGTTTGATCCCGGTCATCTTCCTGTCTGTCTATGTCTTTGTCTATGCCGTGTTCGGCAGTTTCGATTTCGGTGCGGTCGTCTACCATTTGCAGTCCGGCATGCGCGGCGGGCACCCGGACATTCGCAGCATGAAGTTACTGTATGTCGCGCTCTCCCTTGGCGGGTTCATTCTCTCGCTGCTTTACCTCAAGCGCCACGACAGGCGTTTCCACTATGTGGATATCAGCCTCGCTCTGGCCTTGCTGGCCGCAAATCCCATCTTCTGGACCGCCGCCGATTTCTATCTGAGCCCGCCAGATCCTACGCTGACCAATTTCTATGCCGCTCCTCCGAAGCACTTCCCCGATGGCCTGAAGAAGAAAAACATCATCATCATCTACGCCGAAAGCCAGGAGCGGACGTTTGCCGAGATCCGCCAGGGTCCTGAGACATTCCAGGAAATGCTGGAAGTGGCGGCCGCCGGCATCGAGGTTCAGGGAATACGCCAGGTGACGAACACCGGCTGGACCATGGCCGGTTTCATTTCCTCGCAATGCGGTGTGCCGCTTCAGCCGCGCGGCCTGTTCAGCGAGAACAATTTTTCGAACCAGCAGAGTTTCTTCGGCGGCATCGACTGCCTGAGCGACGTTCTGAGTGCGAACGGGTATCATACGGAATTCATGTATGGCGGTGACGGCTCATTCGCGGGCATGGCCTTGTTCCTGAATGGGCACAATTTCAGCTTCCGAAGCGGGTTGGCGGATTATCGCGAAATCGCGGGCGACTACATCAATACATGGGGGCTCTACGACGACACGTTGTTCGAGCTTTCGGAGAAACGCATAGAAGCGCTGCAGGACCAGAACAAGCCCTTCGCCTTTTCCATCGCCACGATTGGCGGGCACGCTCCCAACGGCCATGTCACGCGGACTTGCCGGCAGAATCTTGATCAAGGCGAACTGAGCGAGATGCAGTTCGCCATCAAATGCACCGGTTATCATATCAAGACCTTTCTGGCTCATCTGGCGCAGAGGGGCCTTCTGGAAAACACCATCGTCGCCATTCAAAGCGACCATCTCATCATGGAAAACGAGCATTCCCGCGAGCTGAATCGCAAGCGGCGGATGAACTATTTCAGCATGTCGGGGGATGGCATCGCGCCTGCCGTGATCAACCGAGAGGCGGCGATGTTCGATGTGTTCCCGACACTGCTGCAGGCTCTGGGAATGAACCTGCCTGGCGGGCGCGCCGGAATAGGCGTTTCCTTGTTTGCCAAGGAACGGAATCTCGTGGAAACTTATGGAGAGGACAAGCTGAGCGGAATGCTTCGCCGCGACTGGATGCTCAGCCGCAAATTGTGGGGCGACCCGGAGAGCTAGTGCAGGAACGCGCGCGATGAAGCGGCGCAGCAATTTGGCAAACTGCAGTTCCGGGTCGGGGAGGAGAAAAAATGCGACGCGCTGTCGGATAGCGCACAGCCGGCGCGTCCTTGCCAGGTAACCCATGAGAGGAGAACCGGAATGTCCTATGTCGACGGCTTCGTAGTTGCGGTCCCCCGGCAAAAAATCGAATCCTACAAGGAACTGGCGCGGAAGGCCGGCGAGATCTGGAAGGAATATGGAGCGCTCG
Organism: Acidobacteriota bacterium; assembly: GCA_023389035.1. Taxonomy (GTDB): domain Bacteria; phylum Acidobacteriota; class Blastocatellia; order Pyrinomonadales; family Pyrinomonadaceae; genus OLB17. The sequence goes on along the minus strand of JAEWFC010000027.1, from coordinate 1,174 downwards.
CCTATGTGGAGTGCATCGGCGACGACGTGCCCTATGGCGAATTGACTTCGTTTCCCCGGGCCGTGCAGGCCAAGGAAGACGAGGTGGTGATCTTTTCCTGGATCGTCTACGCCTCGCGCGCGGACCGCGATGCAATCAACGCAAAGGTCATGGCCGACCCGCGGCTGGAGCGCGAGATGAGCTCCATCCCATTCGACGGCAAGCGCATGATCTATGGCGGGTTCGAAGCCTTCATGGGGTTGAACTAGCGCGCGTTTCCCCACTCAGCCGCCGGCTCCGCCCTGCGGGAGCCGGCGCGGTTGGGCTGCGCGGGGGCCGATGGCGCCCTCAGTCTTCCAGGACGAAAGTGATTTTCAGGTTGACGCGGTATTGCGTGATCTTCCCGCCGCTGACCGTCACCTGCTGCTCCTTCACCCAGGCGCCGGCAATGTTCTTCAACGTCTTGCTGGCGCGTTCTATGCCCAACTGAACGGCGTCTTCGAAACTCCTGTCGGACGAGGCGCTGATTTCAGTGATCTTGGCGACAGTCATGGCATCCTCCCTGATCTTTGACGCGCGGGCCGGGCCCGCGCAGGAGGAAGCTAGGGCGTCCCCGGCCGATGTCATCGGCCGGCGATCCTGTCGTGCGGGATTTGTGGGGTCGCACGGAGAGCGGAGCAATCCCCGCCCGGTCAATGCCCCGGCCGGCCGGTCTTGCCCGGCCGCCGCTTGGCGGCGCGCTCATCGGCGGGGTCTTCATAGGAGCCTACGCCGATCTTGGCACGCTTGAGCGGCTTGGCGCCTTCCACCGGCTGCTCCGTGCGGCGCACGGTCATCTCGTCGAGGCTGTTCTTGCGGAACAGGGATTTCGCGCTCTTGCCGTGGTCGTCCGGCAAGCCGTAGTCCGCGCCATGCGCTTCCTCCGCGGACTGCTTCTTGAACAGCGAGCGCGAGACGGCGCCGGCCGGCTTTGCCATGTCGGTGCCCGGGCCCATGTCGTCGATATGCGGCTTCTGGAACAGCGACTTGCCGCCGTTGTCGTCGACTGCCCTATGCTTGGCGATGCCCTTGTTGTGCTTGCCCTTTTCGCGTCCGGAGACGGGGCTTTCCATGTCGGCATATTTGGCCAGCGGATCGTCGGAGATGGAGAGTTCCAGTTCGCGCAGGCGGGCGGCGCGTTCGAAGTCGAGATCGG
>JAEWFC010000006.1 GCA_023389035.1 Acidobacteriota bacterium | reverse complement strand
GGCCAGTTCCCCGTGTTCGCACTCGTTGGGCGCCTGGCCCCCGGCGTAACGCTCGAGCAGGCTACCGCAGACTTCACCAGCTACCTGCAGCTGCGTGCGCAGGAACTGCCGGACGAGCTGCCGTCGCCCGCAGCTGACATGCACGAGGTGGCCACGACGATCACGGGCGACGTGCGTCCGGTGATAGCGGTGCTCGGCGCAGCGAGCGCGCTCCTGCTGCTGATTGCGTGCTTCAACGTGGCGAACCTGCTGCTCATGCGCGGCATCACTCGCCAGCGCGAGTACGCCGTGCTGGCGGCCCTGGGCGCGGGCAGGGGGAGAATCGTAAGGCAGGGATTCCTGGAAGCCCTGGTTCTGGCGGCTGTCGGCGGCCTGATCGGCGCGCTGGTCGCATGGGCTGCCATACGAGCGCTGGTTGCCGTTGCGCCGCCGGAGTTGCCGCGGCTCAGCGAGATCACGATGGACCTGCGCGTGCTGATGGTCGCGCTCGGTGCGTCGCTCGTGGCCGCGGTGATTGCCGGCATGGCGCCCGCCTTGTGGGCCGGACGCGCCGATCCGGGCGATGCCCTGCGCGGCACGGGGCGCACGGTAACCGCGGGTGCCGGCATGCGCCACCTGCGACGTGCATTCGTGGTGGGGCAGTTCGCCCTGACTATGGTAATCCTCACTGGCGCCGGCCTGCTGTCGCACAGCCTCCTGCGCCTCACGAACGTGCCGCTCGGATTTCGGACGGAGTCGGTGACTGAAGTGGCACTGGTGTCCAGCGCCGCCAAGTACGACACTCCCGCGAAGATGGTGGGGGTAATCGAGTTGCTGCTCGCGCGCGCGAGGCAGGTTCCCGGAATAGAGAGCGCCACCGCGGTGGCACTCCGTCCGATGGTTGGCGCGGGCGACGGCGAGCGACCGTACCTGCTGGAAGGTCAGTCGGCGTCGGAGGCGACAGGCAACCCGGCGGCCACCACCCAGGCAGTGGACGGAGCCTTCGTAACCGTGCTGGACATTCCCCTGCGTTCGGGTCGCGCCATTACGGAAGACGACCGGCAGAACGATCCGTACGTGCTGATGGTGAGCAGCGAGCTGGAGCAGAGGCTGTGGCCTGACGAGGGAGCGGTGGGCAGGAAGCTGGCATATCCGGCGCCTGACGGCAGCACGGAATGGCGCGAGATCGTGGGCGTTGTGGGCGACACCCGCTACAGGCACCCCACCATCGAGCGGCCGGCCATCTACGTGCCCAGGCGGCAGATATCGTCAACGCCACTAACGTTCCTGTTGCGCACCGAACTCCAGCCTGCGCAGCTGCGCGCAGCGCTGTTGCCCGCGCTTCGGGAAGTGGAAACGGAACTCTGGCTGCCGAGCATAAGGCCGCTGGCGGAGCTTACGGCGCAGCCGCTGGTGGCGCCGCGCTTCCAGGCCATTCTGCTCTCCGCGTTTGCGTGGGCTGCCCTGTTCCTTGCGGCGATCGGCATCTACGGCCTCACGGCAACGGCAGTGGCCGAGCGGCGCACCGAGCTTTCGGTGCGCCTCACGCTGGGTGCGAAGCCGGAAGGGATTTTCCGGATGATCCTCGCGGAGGGACTCGGCCTTGCCCTCGCCGGAACGCTCATTGGACTGGCGGCGGCGTTCGTGCTGATGCGCTGGCTCGGGTCGCTGTTGTATGACCTCGAGCCCGGTGACCCGCTCACCTTTGCCGCGGTAACGCTTGTGCTGCTCACCGCGAGTGCGCTGGCCTGTGCGGTGCCGGCGATAAGGGCGGCGAGGACGGCTCCTGCCGTCGTATTGCGGGGATAGGTGAGACACGGCACGGCACGGCACGGGTGAAGGGTGAGGGGTGAGGGGGCGGACTCGCCTCAGGCGCCGCCATCCAGGAACCTCACCGCCACCTCCAGCAGCGCGGGGCTCTCGGCAATGTTGTAGTGCGTGAGCCCCGGCAGGATCGCCAGGCGATGCGGGGTCATTCCCGATCCGTCCCACCCGCCGTCGCGCCTGCCGCCGCCCAGCAGCTCGAACATCTCCACCGCGTGCGAGGGAGGAAACATGTCGGCGTCCGCAGCAACCAGGAGCGTGGGCGCCTTCACGGAAGCCAGCTGCTCCGAGTAGTCGTAAGGCTTCTTCATAACGCTGCCGATCTTGTCGAGCAGGCGCGGAAAGTCCTCCGGGCGTGGCGCGAGGCTCATGTAGGACGTGTACATCGGCGTGCCCTTCATCATCTCGGCAGCTTCGGCATTCACCATTGCCTGCTGCGCGATCAGCTCGGGATAGAATGCGTTGCTGCGGGCGGGCGCGGACACTAGCACCAGCCTGTCCACCAGCTGCGGGTGCCTGACGGCAACCTGCAGCGCCACGCCGCCGCCCATCGAGTAGCCCATGATGTCGGCGCGCCCGATGTCCAGGTGTTCAAGCAGTGCGGCAATGTCGTCTGCCATGAACTCGAGGCTGAGCGGGCGATCAATATCCGCCGTGCGGCCATGCCCCTGCAGGTCCACCGCTATCACCTGCCTGCCCTCGGCAAGGCCGGAAATTGAAGGCCCGAACATCTCGATGACACCGAGCCCGCCGTGCAGTAGAACGAGCGGCTTGCCGGTGCCGTGTACCTGGTAGTAGAGGTTGATGCCGTTGACATTGGCGTAGGCTCCTTC
>JAEWFC010000009.1 GCA_023389035.1 Acidobacteriota bacterium | reverse complement strand
CCTTTGTTCCTGTTTTTATAGGATCTGCATTAGCTTTATATGAAAACCCTTTGAATATATGGCTGTTTTTAGCTATGCTTTTTGCGTCATTACTCATCCAAGCTGCTACGAATATGTTCAATGAGTATTATGATTATGTTCGTGGTCTTGATAATGAGAAATCTGTTGGAATAGGTGGAACGATTGTACGCGATGGCGTCTCACCAAAGTTTATTCGTAATCTTGCTTTTTTATTTTATTTCATTGCCTTCCTATTAGGTATATACATCTGTATGAGTAGCTCATGGTGGTTAGCTTTAATAGGAATAATCTCGATGCTTGTCGGCTATCTGTATACTGCTGGTCCATATCCTATAGCCTATTCACCACTGGGTGAGCTGTTCTCAGGACTGTTCATGGGACCTGTTATTATAATGATTACCTATTTCATACAAACTGGTCAATTCTCTTGGAGTGCACTATACATTAGTATTAGTGTAGGCATCTTTATCGGTGCCATCAATATGTCTAACAACATTCGTGATTTGGATGGAGACAAGGATGGCGGACGTAAAACTTTACCGATTCTGCTTGGTCGTCCTAAAGCGATTCAATTTTTAGCTATACTATTCATTATTTCTTATTTATGGATTATCTTTTTAATTATAACAAACCACGTGACGATTTGGGCATTATTAGTTTTTATCAGTATACCCAAAGCAATCGATGCTATAAAACTATTTAGAGGAAAAACAGTAGCGATTGAGATGATGCCAGCCATGCGTGCCACAGCACAGCTTAATACAATGTTTGGATTTATTCTATCTATATCGTTAATCATTGGTTTTTTAACATCCTATTAATAAGGAAGTGCTATGCTAAATGGAAACTAAAAATACAATTATTGAATGGCTAGGCATTGAAACAATTGAGCTAACGTCGGAAAAAGTTATTTGTACGATGCCTGTAGATAAACGTACGCATCAGCCATTTGGCTTACTGCATGGAGGTGCCTCTGTTGTATTAGCAGAGACGGTAGCAAGTATAGGGGCATGGGCTGGAATTGATCCTACCACTCATGTTGCAATGGGAATGGAGATCAATGCAAACCATATACGTAGTGTTTCCTCTGGCATAGTAACAGCTGTAGGGGTCCCGCTACATACTGGAAAAAGCTCTGCTGTTTGGGACATTAAAATTACCGATGAGCAAAATCGATTAATTTGTGTCTCTCGCTGTACAGTTGCGATTGCACCTAAACGGAAATAAAAGTTGGATATATAAAAGGCGTAACAAGCTATATTTTACTTGTTACGCCTTCTTTATGTTTAAACGTGAAGTCATTAAATATTTTCTTGTTTAATCGCCTCTACAATACTGCCCTTTTTAATTTTTGAGCCCGCATAGTACATGACAATTGCTACGATAAAGAAAATGCCTATTATCGCAATAATATAGTAAACCCAAGGCAGTTCGAATTTAAAGTCCATTGACTGCATCATACCTTTATACATCAAGTAATTTAAGCCGATACTCAATGGAATACCATACAGTAATGCTTTTAAACCATAGAATATACTTTCGTAATTGATCATACGATAGAAGCCTTTTTCAGTCATCCCCATTGAGCGTAGCATCGCAAATTCTCGCTTACGAAGCTGTAGCCCTGTAGAAATTGTATTCATAATATTAGCTAGTGATATGAACGTAATAAGAGCAATAAAGCCATATGTGAAAATATTCAAAATTAATATGAGCCCTTCTGTTGCCTTTCGTTCCTCATTCACATTCCATACACTTAAACCAACATCACCAAATTGCTGTTCTAAAATATGCTGTTGCAGCTCATCCGGAGACTTTGTTTTTATATAAATATACTGATTCTCATCTGTTTGATTATACAGTGCATTTAATTTATCAAGCTGTGTTTGTGGCATAATAATAGCAATTTCTCTTAAGCTCGCAGGTATGTCCACACCAAAAGGTGGTTCACTTACAACAGCGGATAGCTGGATATTTGTTTCTTTATACTGACGTTGATCTTCATCTGCTCTATCCTCTTCATTTTCCATTGCGCTTCGATCAATCATCGAAATCGGCAGCTGAAAGTTAAGGGGATTTTTTAATACAACATCCTCTATTTTCTTCTTTTCGAGCATGGAATTAAATATAACACGGTTTAAAATCACTGCATGAAGCTGTTCGTCTGAATACCAATTTGTAGCTTGTAGCTGATTAGCCTCTATAAATTGATTGAAGCTACGATCATCTAAAGCTGTAATTCTCACGTTATACTCATAAGAACCATCTTCTTTGGCCTCCACTATACCTGCTTCAATATGCTCCTGTAAGCCATTATTTAAATACTCTTTTGGCACAATAGCCGATGGGTATAGATACTCGACAATCGCATATTGATCAACCTCTGGCTGTTCAATTATCGTTGATACGTCAATATCTTGTTCATATTCATTGTAAATATTAACGTATAGGTCATAGTTTATACCGCTAGTAAAATCATTTGCCTTTAGCAGCATGCTCGTAAAATATGATGCTGAAATAAACAATATAATACTAATTACAAGTGAAAACACCATAAT
>JAEWFC010000018.1 GCA_023389035.1 Acidobacteriota bacterium | reverse complement strand
TTGCCGGCTTGGGTGTTCAGGTTGTAGGTGAGGTTGGTGTCGCCGTCGATATCGGTCCCGGTCAGCGTTCCGGTGATGGGGGTGTCCTCGTTGCCCGACCCGGTGAGCCCGGGGGTGCCGACCGGGGCGTCGTTCACCGCGGCCACGGTCACGGTCACGGTGACGGGTGTCGAGGTGAGCGCACCGTCGGTCACGGTGTAGGTGAACGAATCGGTGCCGTGGAAATTCGTTGTGGGGGTGTAGGTCCAGGTGCCGTCGGCATTCACCGTGACGGTGCCATTGCCGGCTTGGCTGCCGAGGCTGTAGGTGAGGCTGGTGTCGCCATCGACGTCGGATCCGGTCAGCGTTCCGGTGATCGGGGAGTCCTCATTGCCGGTGCCGGTGAGTCCGGGCGTGCCGACCGGTGCGTCGTTCACGGCCGCGACGGTCACGGTCACGGTCACCGGCGAGGAGGTAGCGGCTCCGTCGGTCACGGTGTAGGTGAAGGAGTCGGTGCCGTTGAAATTCGTTGCCGGGGTGTAGGTCCAGGTCCCGTCGGCATTCACCGTGACGGTGCCATTGCTCGCTTGGCTGCCCAGACTGTAAGTGAGGGTGTCGCCGTCGATATCGGTTCCGGTCAGGGTCCCGCCGATCTGGGTGTCCTCATTGCCGGTGCCGGTCAGCCCGGGTGTGCCGACCGGTGCGTCGTTGACCGCCGCGACGGTCACGGTGACAGTGACGGGTGTCGAGGTGAGCGCACCGTCGGAGACGGTGTAGGTGAAGGTGTCCGTGCCGTTGAAATTGGCGGTGGGGGTGTAGGTCCAGGTGCCGTCGGCATTCACAGTGACGGTGCCATTGCCGGCTTGGCTGCCGAGGCTGTAGGTGAGGTCGGTGCCGCCATCGACGTCGGTACCGGTCAGGGTCCCGCCGATCTGGGAGTCCTCATTGCCGGTGCCGGTCAGCCCGGGTGTGCCGACCGGTGCGTCGTTCACGGCCGCGACGGTCACGGTGACAGTGACGGGTGTCGACATGAGCGCACCGTCGGTCACGGTGTAGGTGAACGAGTCGGTGCCGTTGAAATTCGTTGCCGGGGTGTAGGTCCAGGTGCCATTGGCGGAGACCGTCACCGTGCCGTGGGATGCCTGATTGTGCAGTGTGTAGGACAGCGATGCGCCGCCGTCGACATCCGTGGCGACGAGATTGCCACTCGCGGGGACGTCTTCGGTGACGTTGACCGCGAAGTCGGCGCTCGTGGGGGCGTCATTGACCGCGACGACGTGGATGACCACCGTCGCCGGGGCCGATCGCTGGGCACCGTCGAAGACGGTGAAGGTGAAGGTGTCGGTGCCATTGAAATTGGCTGCGGGGGTGTAGGTCCAGGTGCCATCGGCATCCACAGTCACAGTGCCGTTGCTCGCCTGGCTGCCGAGGCTGTAGGTGAGGGTGTCGCCGTCGGCGTCGCTGCCGGACAATGTTCCGGTGATGACGGTGTCTTCGTCACCGGAGGTGCTGGCGCCGTCGGCCACCGGTGCATCATTCACCGCGGCAACGTTCAGGACCACCGTGATCGGCGCAGAATCGGCGTTACCGTCGTCGACGGTGTAGGTGAAGGAATCGGTGCCGTTGAAATCCTGGTCCGGGGTGTAGGTCCATGAGCCGTCGGCGTTGACCGTGACGGTGCCGTTGGTGGCTTGGTCACGCAGCGTGAACCTGAGGTCGCCGGCATCGGAATCGATGTCGATGGCGGTCAGGATCCCGCCGAACGGTGTGTCTTCAGAGCCGCTGGACTGCGAATCATCTGCTGTCGGAGCATCGTTCACCGCGGCGATGACGACGGTGACCGTGACCGGGGCGGAGCTGAGGGAGCCGTCCGACACGGTGTAGGTGAACGAATCAGTGCCGTTGAAGTCGGCTGTCGGGCTGTAGGTCCAGGTACCGTCCGGGTCCAGGGTGACGGTGCCGTGAGCCGCTGGGGTGCCGACAACATAGGTGAGAGGGTCACCGTCGACATCGTTGCCGACCAAGACGCCGCCGATGCTGGTCGAGTCTTCGTCACCGTGCACGATGGAGTCGATACCGGTGGGAGCATCATTGGTGGGAGTGACGGTCACGGTGACGGTTATCGGCGTCGAGGAACTCGTGCCGTCGTTGATCGTGTAGGTGAACGAATCGGTGCCGCTGTAGTTCGCGTTCGGGGTGTAGGTCCAGGTGCCGTCGGCGTTCACGGTCGCAGTGCCGTTGCCGGCCGCGGAATTCAGCGCGTAGCTCAGGGTGGTCGAGTCGACGTCGGTGCCGACGAAGGTGCCGCCGGTGGTCCCGCCGTCTTCGATGCTGACGACCTCGGTGTTCGGGGCGGTGGGAGCGTCGTTGACCGGAAGCACGTGGATCGTGACGAGCACGGGCGTCGAGTGCAACTTCTGGTCAAAGACAGTGAAGGTGAAGCTGTCCTCGCCGTGGTAATCGGGCGCCGGGGTGTAGCTCCAGGTGCCGTCCGGGTTGATGGTGACGGTGCCGTGGCTGGCCTGCCCCGACAGTGCATACGTGAGGCTGGCGGTGGGTGTGTCCGTATCGGTGCCGGTGACCGTGCCGGTGATGACGGTGTCCTCATCCCCGGTCGCGGACAGGCCGGGCGTGCCCACGGGCCGGTCGTTGACTGTGGGCACGACAATGGTGACGGTGACGGGCGTAGAGATCAACTGACCATCATTGATGGTGTAGGTGAAGGTGTCGGTGCCGTGGAAATTGGCTGTGGGGGTGTAGGTCCAGGTGCCGTCGGGGTTGACGGTGACCGTCCCGTTCGCCGCATCGGTATCGAGGGCGTACTCCAACTCGGCGGCCGTGTTGTCGACATCCGAACCGGTCAGCTGTCCGCCGATCCTGGTCGAATCCTCGATACCTGTGACTGTCGAATCTGTTCCCGTGGGCGCGTCGTTGACAGGGATCACGGTGATGGTGACGGTGACGGGGGTGGAGACCAGGGCGCCGTCGGTCACGGTGTAGGTGAAGGTGTCGGTGCCGTTGAAATTGCCTGTGGGGGTGTAGGTCCAGGTGCCGTCGGGGTTGACGGTGACGGTGCCGTTGCCGGCTTGGGTGTTCAGGTTGTAGGTGAGGTCGGTGTCGCCATCGATATCGGTCCCGGTGAGCGTGCCGGTGATCGGCGAGTCCTCGTTGCCCGACCCGGTCAGGCCGGGGGTGCCGACCGGGGCGTCGTTGACCGCGGCCACGGTCACGGTGACGGTCACCGGCGAGGAGGTAGTGATGCCGTCGGAGACGG
>JAEWFC010000019.1 GCA_023389035.1 Acidobacteriota bacterium | reverse complement strand
TCGCGGACAATGGCGCGGAGGCGGGCATGGGCGTCGGTGCTGGTGCGGGCGCCGCAGTGCGAACCAGGGTCGGCGTGCTGGCGTCGCCCTCGAACCTCACCAGGCCCTTGACCGCCAGCGAGACGGCTGTCGCGGTGAACTCGCGCCAGCCGCTGCGCCAGCCCCACTGGTGGACGTACGCCGCCAGCCCCGGCGAGATTCCCGCCGGCGGGTGGAACAGGGGGATGGTCAGTCCCTTGGGTGGATCGCGCCCGACCGCGCGCCACGCGAGCAGATAGAAGGCCAGCACGCCGAACAGGCCGAAGCCGGTGAGCAGGTAGCGGCGATAGTCGAGCGCCGCATGGCGCAAGGCTTGCAGGCCACTGGGCGCTGCCACCAGGCCGGCGGGAATCTCGACGACGACGCTGAGCCCCTCGCCGGGCCCGAGTGGCCGCGTCGAATCGATGCGGAGGGTGCCGTCCGGCGCGAGGCCGGCGCGCCATGCCGTGCCGCGCTCGCCGGCGCGACCGGTGTAGCCGGTCCAGCGTACCGGTGTGGCGAGCCCCTGCAGGCGGATCGTCGCGCCCGCGGCCTGGATCGGGAACGCCCACTCGTTGCCGGTGACGTTCCAGAAGAGCTCGGTGTGCCCGGGCAGGTGCCGGATCTGTCGGGTGGTCGAGTACCGGAGCTGGTAGACGTGGCGACCGGCCGAGAGCATCCGGTTCTCGTCGCCGGCGTAGATGCGCAGCCCCCGGTCGTTGCGGCGAATGAAATGGGGCTCGGGCCTCCCGTTGCGCGTGACCGCCAGCAGCTCGAAACCGACGCGCCGCAATCGTCCCTCGGCATCCTGGAACTGCAAGGGGAAGTCGCGGTAGATGCCGCGCCGGATCTGGTTGCCCTCGGCCTGCACGATGATCGTTTCGCTGACCGTCAGGTCGCCGTCGGTGGCGACCTCGACGACGGCGTCGAAGCGCTCGATCACCTCGGCGGCGAGCACCGGCGCCGCGATGCCGAGGACGAGGGCCGACAGCAGCGCGAGGCAGAGGCGCCGCAGGAGGGCCGGTGGCTGGCCAGCGATCCGGGCCGGCGTGTGCCACATCGCGGTAGGCCCGCTAGCGCTGGAACGAAACCTCGGGTACGGCGCGACTCGCGTCGTCGGTTTCGAAGAACGTGCCCTTGGCGAAGCCGAACATGCCGGCGACCAGGTTGCTCGGGAAGGACTCGACCATGACATTGAGCTCGCGCGTCGCCCCGTTGTAGTAGCGGCGCGCCATCTGGATCTCGTTCTCGATGCCGTCGAGCGACGACTGCAGTTGCAGGAAGTTCTGGCTCGCCTTGAGATCCGGGTAGTTCTCTACCACAGCGAGCAGGCGGCCGATGGCCCCCGACAGCAAGCCCTCGACCTGGGCGCGACCGGCGATGTCGTCCGGCGGCACCGCCCGGGCCTGGTTACGCAGCTCGGTCACTTCCTGCAGGGTCGCCCGCTCGTGGCCGGCGTATCCCTTCACGGCTTCGACGAGGTTCGGGACCAGGTCGGCGCGGCGCTTTAGTTGCACGTCGATCCCACTCCAGCCTTCCTTGGCCATCTGCCGGCTGCGCACCAGCCGGTTGTAGAGCGCGATGACATAGGCGACCAGGGCGATGACGACGGCTGCCACGACGAGGCTTGTGATCATGGACTGCTCCTTGCACGCCTTTGGCGGACCGGTGAGGTTCGGGCCGCCAGATCATAACCGCTGCAGTGCGATGCCGGTACGGTAGCTGCCCGAAGGCGTGCTCGGGGCAACGCTTGGCGCAGAATGGCGGCAAGCCGCTTCGAGGAGATTGACCGATGGCCGACCACATGCCCGACGACCTGTCTGCCGCCGGCAAGGACCTGAGGGCCTATACCGACGAACTGCGTCGCCGTCACGGCGTGGTGCGCAACATCCAGGGCGAGTGGGTGCTGCTGCGGCACGCGCTCGTGGTGGAGGCGGCCCTTGGCGACGACCGGTTCTCCAGCGCGGTGTCGCGCCATCTGCACGTCCCGAACGGCATGGACTCGGTCGAGCATGCGGCCTACCGCGAGGCCCTCGACCCCTTCCTCACGCCGCAGGCGCTCGCCCCGTTTCACGAGGGATTCCGCCGGGTAGCGCTCGAGCTGGTCTCGTCGCTGCCCAGGGGCGTTGCCGTCGATGCGGTGTCGGAGGTGGGCGTGCGGTTCGCCGTCCGGGCGCAAAGCACGTGGCTGGGCTGGCCGACAATGCTCGAAGACCGGCTCGTGGCCTGGGTTGCCGAGAACCACGCCGCGACGCGCTCGGGCGACGGAGCCTGGACGCGAAAGGTGGCGGAGTCGTTCGACGACCTGATCCGATCCGTGCTCGAGCCGCGCCGCGGTGCCACGCCCGAGCGCGACACTGACGACGTCACCAGCCGGCTCATGCGGACGCAGGTGAAAGGGCGGCCGTTGACCGACGCGGAGATCGTGTCGGTGCTGCGGAACTGGACGGGTGGCGACCTGGGCTCCATCGCCCAGTGCATCGGCGTGCTCCTCCATCATCTGGCGACCCAGCCTGCCGTGCAGGATCGCCTTCGCTCGGGCGTTTCCGACGCGGAGTTCGATGCCCTCATCGACGAGGTCCTGCGGATCGACGACCCGTTCGTGTCCAATCGCCGTGTGACGACCTGCCCGGTCACGATCGGAGGCGTGGCGCTGCCCGAAGGAGCGCGCGTGAAGCTGAACTGGACGTCGGCGAACCGGGACGAGGCGGTCTTCGGCGACCCCGACATCCCGGACCCGGCGCGCAATGCCGACCGGAACCTGGTCTACGGCATCGGCAGGCACGCCTGCCCGGGGCGCTTGCTGGCGACGGTGGAAATGCGCATCGCGTTGCAGGCGGTCCTTGCCGCGACCTCGTCGATCGTGCTGGCACCAGGGCAGCCAGCGGAACGGGCGGTGGCGCCGGTGGGCGGGTGGGCCAGGGTTCCGATCGTGCTGTGTTGACGAGAATGATCAATCCACGCAAAGTGGAGTCTTCATGAAGACGAAGCTACAACTGCGCCCCATCCGCACGACTTCCTCCTGATGCGCGTCCGTTCCTTCGTCAGCTTCGTCGTCGGCGGCCTGCTCGGCGCGTTCGCCGGGTTCGCGGTCGGGATCTTCGTCTACCCGTACATCTTCCTTGCGGACATCGTCGGCACCGACGAAGTGGTGAACGCACCGGCGCGCGAGGTGGTAGCGCGCGGCACGTTCATCCATGCGAATCCGTCGGACCCGATCCACTACGGAAAGGGCGACGTGACGGTCTACCGGGACCTCCTGCATCTGGAAGGGAACTTCGAGGTGGGACCCGGCCCGAAGTACCACGTCTACCTGGTACCGGAGGCGGACGTGACGCCCGACACCGATGTCGCGGAAACCATGTTCGTCGACCTCGGCCGGTTGCGGGCCTTCAAGGGCAGCCAGAACTACGACATTCCGGAAGGCGTGGATCTGTCCAGGTATCCGAGCGTGGTGATCTGGTGCGAGCAGTTCGGAGTGCTGATCTCGCCGGCCCGATTGGCGGCATCGAAGTAGCTCGCGTTCGCGGGTCCCACAATTCCCGTGCCGACCGAGGCGGTAGACGGCGCGACGCCCTCTACAATCCCGGACGAATGTCCAGAACCACCTTCTCCGAACTTCCCTTCCTGAGTGCCACCGCGCTCTCGCGCCTGGTCCGGACCCGACAAGTCGGTTGCGTCGAACTGCTCGATGCCTTCATCGGACGCATCGAGGCCCTGGACGACAGGATCAATGCGGTCGTCGTGCGCGATTTCGACGTGGCACGCGAGCGAGCCAGGCAAATGGACACCTTGCTGGCCAGCCCGTCCTTCAAGCCCGGGCCGCTGGTCGGCGTGCCGATGACGGTGAAGGAATCGTTCGATCTCGCCGGTCACCCGACGACCTGGGGGCTCGCCGAGCACCGGGATCACGAGGCGACCAGCAACGCGCTCGCGGTCGAGCGCCTGATCGCGGCGGGAGCGAACGTCATCGGCAAGACGAACGTGCCCGTTCTCCTGGCCGATTGGCAGACCTTCAATCCGGTCTACGGCACGACGAACAATCCCTGGGACACAGGCCGGACGCCCGGTGGTTCGTCGGGCGGCGCGGCTGCCGCGGTCGCGGCCGGCCTGAGCGCGCTGGAGGTCGGCAGCGATATCGGCGCCTCCATCAGGAATCCTGCCCACTATTGCGGCATCTACGGGCACAAGCCGACTTGGGGAATCTGTCCTCCGCAGGGGCACAGCTTCCCCGGGCACCTCGCCGGCGCCGACATTTCCGTCATCGGTCCGTTGGCCCGCAGCGCAGGGGACCTGGAGCTTGCCTTGAAGGCGATCGCGGGACCGGACGCGATCGAGGCAACGGGATGGAAGCTGGCGCTCCCGCGTCCGCGCTGGTCACGACTCGCCGATCTCAGGGTGGCCGTGATGTCGAACGATCGCGCCGCGGAGGTGGACGCATCGGTGCAGCAGGCCGTGGAGGACGTCGCCGATTTCCTGCAGCGGGAGGGAGCCACGGTCGATCGCGATGCGCGGCCTGCGGTCGACACCGAGGCGGCCCACGAAGCCTACGTGCTGCTTCTGCGCGCGGCCACCGCGGGTCGGATGACGGATGCGCAGATCGCGCGGCTCCAGGCCAAGGCCATCGACCCTGACGTTCGCGGGTACGAGGCATGGCTCGCGCGCGGGGCGACGATGCTGCATCGTGACTGGCTGCAGTGGAGCGAGCGCCGGCATCGCATGCGGCTGGCCTGGGCCGCCTTCTTCAAGGACTGGGACGTGCTGATCTGTCCGGCGGCCGCCACGGCGGCCTTCGCGCACGACCAGGCAGGCGAACGTTGGGAGCGCATGATCGAGGTCAACGGTCATCCGCAGCCCTCGACCACGCAGCTCTTCTGGGCGGGGTACTCCGGTGCCTTCCTGCTCCCCTCGACAGTGGCGCCCGCAGGGGAGAGCCGCGAGGGACTGCCGATCGGCGTGCAGATCATCGGTCCGCAGTACGGTGATCTGGCCACCATCGCGCTGGCAAGGCAGCTCGAGTCGAAATATCGCGGCTACCGGCGGCCACCCGGCTTCGACGGCGCCTCGAAGCCGCCGGTGAAGATCAAGTAGGCGAAGGTTCAGTAGACGAAGGTTCAGTACGCCGAGCGGCCGCCGTCGGCGGGGATGGCGGCCCCGGTGATCATGCGCGACTCGTCGCTCGCCAGGAAGAGGGCGATGTTGGCGATGTCCTCCGGCTCGCCGAACCAGAACGGATACGCCTTGACCTGCTCGTCCACCTGCATGGCATCTTCGCTTGCGCCGGGCTTTCCGGGGACGCCGTAGGTCCTGCGGATGCGTTCGGTGTTGACCCGCCCGGAGCAGATCGCGTTGACCCGCACGTTGTCTTTCGCATAGGTCCCCGCCATGGTGCGGGTGAGCGATACCACCGCACCCTTGGCCGCCGCGTAGACGTGCGCCTTGCCGGAGCCGCGCAGCGCCGCGCCGGATGACATGATCACGACGGTTCCGCCGCCCGCGGCGATGATCGCGGGAATCGCGTGGCGCGCGCTGAGCAGCGCGCCACGAGCATCCAGCCCCATCGTGCTTTCCCAGACGGACAGATCAACCTCCGTCACGGGGGCGTCTTCCGGAAGCGAGCCGCCGGCGCTGTAGAAGAGGGAGTGCAGCGCCCCGAATCGAGCCCGCACGTCGGACACGAGCATCCGGACGCTCCGGTCGGAGCGGGCGTCGGCATGAAAGGACGCGGCGACGCCACCACCGGCCACGATTCCTTCCGCGACGGTCCTGGCATCTGCCTCGCGGATGTCCGCGACCGCGACGCCGGCCCCCTCGCGCGCGAAGAGATGCGCGGCTGCCGCGCCGATCCCGGTTCCGCCGCCCACCACCAGGACGATCCTGCCGCGCATGCGGCCGCCTTTGCTTTCCAATGGAAGTCCTCGCAACGGGTCGCGCCAGCTTCGATCATAGCGAAGGAGCCGGAGCCGGGACCGCTGACGGGCGCGGCCCGCTTGGGCTAACATGGCCGCGACGGGTCATGGACCCCGGTCCCGCGACGGACGAGGACCGCCAGGCTTCGCGGAGGAGACGTCCATGCCGCAGCACCGTGTCTGCATCAGCTTCGACTTCGATGCCATCTCCGGCTTCATCTCCCGCGGCCTGACGTCGCCTACGCCGATCTCGCGCGGCGAGTTCGGCCCGGTCGCGGTGCCGCGCATCCTCGCGCTGCTTCGCAAGTACGAGGTCCCCAGCACCTGGTTCATTCCCGGCCACACCCTGGAGACCTATCCGGACGAGTGCCGGCAGGTGTTCGAGGCCGGCCACGAGATCGGCCATCACGGCTGGACCCACATGCCGCCCAACGACATGTCGCGAGAGCAGGAAGAGGAGGGCATCGTCCGCGCCAACGAGCAGATCCGCAAGCTCACCGGCAGCAATGCCCGCGGCTATCGCTCGCCGTCATGGGACCTGAGCCCGCACTCGGTGGAGCTGCTGATCCGGCACGGGTTCCGGTACGAGAGCAGCATGATGGGCAACGACTACATGCCCTACCGGGTCCGCCAGGGCGACGTGATCGAGCTGGAGAAGCCCGCCCGCTACGGCCGCGAGACGCCCCTCATCGAATTGCCGGTGAGCTGGACCTTGGATGACTACCCGCACTTCGAGTTCCTCCGGACCAAGACGTACGTCCTTCCCGGGCTGATGAATGCCGCGGGGGTGCTGGACAACTGGATCAACGACTACGTCTACATGCAGCGGTACATCGACTGGGGCATCCTCACCTACACTTTCCATCCGTTCGTGATCGGCCGCGGCCACCGGATGCTGATCCTGGAGAAGCTGCTCTCGTTCCTGAAGGAATCGGGCGTTTCGTTCTGCACCATGGAAGACGCAGCCGCTGCCTACGATTCGAAGTTTCCGTTTGACGCCAGGACCTGAACCGTGCAGACCTTCACCAGCCGCGACGGGCTGAGAATCGCCTATGCCGTCGATGACTTCACCGATCCGTGGCGGACGCCGGATACGCTGCTGCTGCTCCATGCCGCCATGGGGAGTTCCCGGCGCTGGTTCCAGTGGGTCCCGCGGCTTGCCCGGGAGTACCGGGTCGTCCGCATGGACCTGCGCGGGCACGGGGAATCCGAGCTGCCGGATCCGGGACGCGACTTTTCTCTCGCGCAACTGGTGGGCGATGCTGTCCAGTTGCTGGACCTCGTCGGTGCCGGGCAGGCGCACGTCGTCGGCAATTCGGCCGGCGGCTACGTCTCCCAGCAACTGGCCATCCATCATCCCCAACGGGTGAAGACGCTCGCGCTGTTCGGGTCCACGCCGGGGCTCAAGCAAAGCCATGCGCCGTCGTGGATACCCCGCATCCAGGAGACCGGCCTCGAGCAGTTCCTGGCGAGCACGATCGACGAGCGCTTCGACGAGAACGCCGATCCCGAGCTGGTGAAGTGGTTCATCAAGCAGGCAGGCTCCAACGATCCTGCCTTCATCGCCCGGTTCGTGCTGCACATGTGCACCCACGATTTCATGGACGAACTGCCGGCGATCAAGGCGCCGACCCTGATCGTCGCGGCAGGCAAGGAGCGGATCGGTCATGCCAGCGCCTACGAGGAGATGCGACGCCGCATCGCCGGGTCCGAGCTGCGCTACTACGACACCGCGGCACACAACATCTGCGACGGCTACGCAACCCGCTGCGTCGACGACCTGCTGGAGTTCCTCCATCGACGGGGTGGCTTTGGGCAGTGACCTGATGCAGACAAACATGAGGAGACACGACATGAAACGCCTCGTCCGCAACCTGCTCGTCGCGCCGCTGGTGGCGCTCGGTACCCTCTCTGTCGCCCTTGCCCAAAGTTTCCCCACCAAGCCGGTCAAGATCATCGTTCCGTACGGACCGGGCGGCGGCACGGACAACCTCGTCCGGCTCCTGTTGCCCACCCTCACGCATAGCATGGGGCAGACGATCGTCGTCGAGAATCGGCCGGGCGCAGCCACCGCGATCGGCACGGATCTCGTCGCCAAGTCGGAGCCGGATGGCTATACCCTCCTCGCCAACGACCTCGCCATGCTGACCAACCCGGGCCTCTTCAAGGACCGGCTGCCGTACGACACCTTGAAGGCATTCACCGGGGTCACCATGCTCGCCCATGCGCCGGTCCTCCTGGTGACCCATCCGTCGGTCCCGGCCAAGGATGTCAAGGAGCTGCTGGCGATGGCGAAGGAAAAGCCCGGTTCGCTCAACTACGCATCCGGCGGCAACGGGGCGTCCACCCATCTGGCGGGCGAGCTGATGAAGCTGGTGACCGGCGTCGACATCGTCCACATCCCGTACAAGGGGACGGCGCCGGCGATGAACGACCTCCTTGGCGGCCAGGTTCACATGCAGTTCGCTGGCATCAGCACCGCGAAGCAGCATGTCGAAAGCGGACGACTGCGGGCCATGGCGGTCACCGGCGAGGCACGCAATCCCGCCATGCCGGACGTGCCGACCTTCGTCGAGATGGGAGTCAAGGGAGTCGATGCGGACAGCTACTGGGGCATCTACGCACCCACCGGCACCCCGCCTGCGATCATCGACACGATCAACCAGCACTTCGTAAAGGCGATGCGCACACCGGAGATCGCCAAGCGCGCCGCGGAACTGGGCTACCTTCCGCTCGCGAACTCGCCGGCCGAGCACACCGCGCAGATGAAGACGATGATCCAGCGGTGGGCCGAGGTGATCGAGAAGGCGAACGTCAAGGTGGACTGAGGGCGTCGTCCCTGGGTTGACAATCGACGGGCCGGGGATCCCGTCCAGCGCTTCATGGCGCGGTTCTCTTGCCCATCGCCCGGTCGCATCGTAGGCTGCCTCATCGGGTTGACGGACGCTCACCGTGGGTGATCGGAAAGGGGCGATCGAGGGCAAGGCACGGAACGGACGGTCGAGCAGCGCCGCTGGGCGGTTGCTCGCCATTCCCCGCGATCTGGCGACGTTCCTGGGCTCCCACGGCTATCTGAACGCAGGAAGGGGAACGGCCAGCACCGCCGCCTCCCTCGGCATCGCGCTGCTCTGCCTGCTGGCGGTGCTGGCCTTCCACTTTCCCCAGTACCTGACGACGCCGCTGCTGCGCCAGCAGTACTCCGTGGACGTGCTTCGCAGTCTGCTCCTCGCCTGCCTGCTGGTATCCGGCGGACTCGCGCTGGCCAACGTGGTGCTGGACAGGCACCGCAACCTCAACATCGCGGCGTTTCTCATGGTGCTCGCGGCGGTGGCCCTGGGCGGGGCCAACGTCGCCGTCGGTGATTTCCCGGCCGATACGCCCTACATCGGTCTCGACTGGTTCATCCTCGACCTGCTGGGATCGACGCTCGTCTTCGTGGTGCTGGAGAAATGCTTCCCCCTCTACCCGGGGCAGCCGGTCTTCAGGGCGGACTGGCAGACGGATCTGGCCTACTTCGGCCTGAACCACCTGCTGGTCGGCGTGGTACTGCTGACCGTGAACTTCCTGGTCCACCATCTGTTCGGCTGGAGCGCAGGCATCTCGTTGCAGCGATGGGTCGCGGGCATTCCGTTCGTGCCGCAACTGCTGCTGTGCATTCTCGTCGCGGACCTGGCGCAGTACGCGGCGCACCGCGCCTATCACCGCGTGCCGTGGCTCTGGCGCTTCCACGCCGTTCACCACAGCATCGAGACCATGGATTGGCTGGCCGGGTCACGGCTGCATGTGTTCGAGCAGATTGCCACCCGAGTTGCCGTGCTCGGCGCCCTGTACGTGGCGGGATTCGGCAAGACGGTGCTGGATGCCTACATCATCGTGGTGGGGTTCCATGCGGTTCTGAACCACTCCAACCTGCGCTTGCCGTGGGGGCCGCTCGCGTGGGTGATCGTCACACCCGACTTTCATCATTGGCACCATGCGTCGGACCGGCAGGCGTTGGATCGGAACTATGCGGCGCATTTTTCGTTTCTGGACCACCTGTTCGGGACGGCGGTGCCGCGGCAGAAAGGGTTTCCCGCGCAGTATGGGGTGGTGGGCGGGGGCGTGCCACGAGGTTTGCTGCGGCAATTTCTCTATCCGTTTGGGAGATAGGAGTGGCGATCTTTTCCGATGCAGGCACGCGCCTGATCTCGCCGGGAGGAGCCAGACTGGCGGTCCTGATCGATGCCGACAACGCGAGTGCGTCGGTGCTCAAGGAGCTGCTGGAAGAGGTCGCCAAGTTCGGCACCGGTTCCGTGAGGCGTGCCTACGGTGACTGGACGACCCAGAGGCTGACCGGATGGAAAGAGCAGTTGCATCGCCACGCCATCCAACCGGTGCAACAGTTCGCCTTCGCGGCTGGCAAGAACGCCACGGACTCCGCGCTCATCATCGACGCGATGGATCTCCTTCACATGGGAGCCGTAGATGGATTCTGCCTCGTGTCGTCGGACAGCGACTTCACCCGGCTCGCCACGAGACTGCGCGAGGCGGGCAAGGTCGTGTACGGGTTGGGGGAACGAAAGACGCCTGAAGCATTCCGCGCCGCGTGCGACCGCTTCATCTTCTTCGAGGTGCTCAAGCAGCCCTCGGCTGTCGCCACGGTGGGCTTGGCCGGGAATAGCCCTGCGGTCGAAGCTGCCGGTCTGCGCGAGGAACTGAGTCAAGCCGTCGCCGCCACCTCGGGCGAGGATGGATGGGCGACGCTGTCGGCGGTGGGCTCGCATATCGCCAAGAACAATCCTTCCTTCGATACGCGCCTATATGGCTGCGCGAAGCTGGGAGACCTCGTTCGACAGCAGCCGTATCTCGAGATGGTAAACCGGGCCAACGGGTCCGGTACGAGCCATCCCTTCGTGCGGCTTACTCAAGCTTGATCCCCGCCTCCTTGATCACCTCGGCGAGCTTCGCCGATTCCGTCCGCAGGTGCTCGGCGAGCTGCTCCGGCGTGCTGGCAATCGGTTAATGCCCAGCACAGTGAGGCGTTCGCGCACGTCCTGAGGCCCGGGCGCCTTGGTAACTGCGGAATGGATCCTGCGGACGACCGCTTAGGCGGTGCCCGCCGGACTGCGCGCGGGCCGCGTCGACGACGACGCGGTTACCATCGACGCCATGACCAGTCACCATGATATTGCGATGCACGCGAGCGCCGAGTATCGCGCCCGGCTGGTCGCGGTGGCCGCGCGCCGTGCTCTCGGAATGGCGCTTGCCGGTGGATGAGTCGAACTTTGCCTCCCGACTTCTCGACAATACTGGAACGGAATCACCAATGAAGCTCATGTCCTACGTCTCCCCTCAACGCACCAGCTACGGCGTGGTCGATGGCGACCGCATCGTTGACCTCGGCCTTCGTCTCGGCTCGAGCTTCCCGGATTTGCGCAGCGTCTTGAGGGCCGACGTGCTCGACCGCGTCGGCGGCCTCGTCGCCGGCGCCCCGGCGGACTTCCACGTCGACGAGGTGACGTTTCTGCCGGTGATCCCCAATCCCCGACGGATCGTCTGCGTCGGACTGAATTATCTGGCGCATCGCCTGGAAGGCAGCCACAAGGCCGAGTCGCCCGCGCCGGTCCTGTTCATGCGCCTGCCCGAGTCGCAGGTTGGCCACCGCCGGCCCATGGTCTGTCCGCGGGAATCCGACCAGTTCGACTTCGAGGCCGAGGTCGCCGTGGTGATCGGCAAGGCAGGACGGAGGATCCCCGAGGCGAACGCGCTCGCGCATGTCGCGGGGCTCTCCTGCTACAACGACGGCTCCGTGCGCGACTGGCAGCTCGCCACCGCGCAGTGGACGCCGGGTAAGAATTTCCCGGCCACAGGCGCGTTCGGGCCGTGGATGGTGACACCGGACGAGCTTCCGGCCGACCGGACCGTCCGCCTGAGCTGCCGGCTCAATGGGCAGGTGATGCAGGACACCACCACGGACCTGATGATGTTCCCCATTCCGAAGCTGATCAGCTTCATCTCCACCTTCACCACGCTCGAGGCTGGCGACGTGATCGTCACCGGCACGCCCGGCGGCGTGGGCCTGCGCCGCAATCCACCAGTGTGGATGAAGGACGGCGACGTCGTGGAGATCGAGGTGGAGGGTGTCGGCGTGCTGCGCAATCCGGTCGTCAAGGAACGGGAAGCGGCGGCATGAACCGAGGAGGGACGGGCAGAATACGAACTGTGGGTGGCGAAGGCCGCCCGTCCCTGGAGATGCATTGATGGATCCGAAGCAATCCGAATCGATGGCAAAGACCATGGAGATCCTGCTCCACACCACGGAGCTGGATCCCGCCGCCTGGCTCGAGTTTCCGGACTATGGTTTGCGTCAATACTTCCTCTGGAAGAATCCGACAACCGGCGCGAGCATTGCCCTGCTCGAGTTCGCGAAGGGTGGGCACATCCCGGTCAAGCACACCCATGCGTCGAACCAGTTCATGTACTGCCTGGAAGGCGACTACGAGTACACCGACGTCGGCTTGCGCCTCAGGCCCGGCTCGTTCTACATGAACCCCAAGGACCACCCCCACGGCCCCACCTTGGCGCACGAGAAGAGCGTGCTGATCGAAATTTACGACGGTCCGCACTACTACGAAAAGCCGGTGTTCCACACCGACGAGACGATCGGGGAGTTCCTGGCGAAAAAGGACTGAGGCCATAGGGGCAAGCCGTCCGGATCGGACCGGTTTGCCTCGAGCATCGGCGAAAGAGGTATCGCGGCCGATTACCGTAGAATCCACGCGCCCGCTGGCTGCTCGAGCTACCGGGCGCAGGAAGAACAACCAGCGCGGGACAGGACACCATGGACTTATCGACGCATTGCAGGCGGGGACTGAGCGTGTTCGCGACAGCAGTGGCGATGATGCTTCCGTTCGTCGCTAGCGGCGCACCGGCCGATGGGCCGGCCGAGCCGATCGGCCACGTCAAGACTGTCGTTGGCGACGCCTGGGTCGGCGTTCCCGGCGCGGAAGTGACCGCTCGGGTCGGCACGCCCCTCCACATCGGCGCCACCATGAAGACCGGCCCGGGCGCCTCGCTCGGCGTGACGCTGCGTGACGAGACGGTGATTTCCATCGGCCCGGATTCAGAGGTCAGCGTCGACGAGTTCCTGTTCGACCCCTCCGCAGGCGACCTGAAGCTCGGCGCCAACATGGTGCGCGGCACGCTCAACTTCATCTCCGGCTGGATCGCCCGGCTGAAGCCCGACGCCCAGACGGTGACGACGCCCACCGGCATGATCGGGGTGCGGGGGACGCACTTTCTCGTGAAGATCGCGGAGCAGTGAGCTTGCGCTACCGCATCGGGGGCAGGCTCCTCGTCCTGCTGTTGGCGCTGCTCGCCTTCGCGGGCTGCACGACGCCGAAGTCGTACGTCACCTTGCTGCCGAGCCCGGACGGCACCACCGGCAAGGTGTTCGTCACCGATGCGGCCGGCAGCCGGGTGCTGGAGCGGGTCGGCCAGGCGACAGCGCTCGACGGCTCGGCCGCCGCCACCTTCGAGGTCACGGCCGAGCAGGTCGACCGGGACTTCGGCCGCACCCTCGTCGCCCAGCCACCGCTGCCGGAGACCTTCGTCCTGCACTTCCTGCTCAGCACGGTGCGGATGACGCCGGACTCGCTGGGACTGATACCGGAGCTCGCGGCGCGCATCCGGGAGCGGCCGGCGCCGGAGCTACAGATCGTCGGCCACACCGATACGGTCGGCCCGCGGGCATTCAACGAAAGGCTCGGCCTCGCGCGTGCCCGGGCCGTGGCGGCCGCCTTGTCCGAGCACGGCGTAAATGTCATCTCGGTCCAGGTCGAATCCCGCGGCGAGCGCGAGCTCCTGGTCCCGACGCCGGACGAGACGCCCGAGCCGCGCAATCGCAGGGCGTTGGTGTCGGTGCGCTGATCCGGCTCACTTTTCCTCCAGCACGATCCGATCGCCGGTCCAGCCGCCGCGCAGCCGCCCGAGCTGCCAGGCGACCAGTGCGTCGCCGGGCCGGTCGGCGACAAGCCGCTCGAAGGTGCTCACCGCCGCCGGGTCATCCCGGGCCATCAGCCGATACGCCTCCTCGTAGGCGACATCAGGTGTGCGCGCCGGCGCGCCATCGTCGCCCAGCAGCGGCTCGAACACCTGCAGGGCAGAGGTCCTGCCCACCAGCACCATGCGGCCAACCGGGCGCATCGTCGCCTCGGGGCAGGCATCCCGGATGGCTCGAGATACGCAAACCTGGGTGCCGAGCTGCTTGTTCAACGACTCGAGCCGCGATGCCACGTTGACCGGATCGCCGAGCGCGCGGTAGTCGAAGATCGCGGCGCCGCCGAAGTTGCCGACGATGACTTCACCGGCATGGACGCCGATCCGGGTGACGCCCAGCGCGAGGCCGAGCCGCGACTGTTCCTCCGCATAGGTTCGCGCGAAGCGGTGCAGGTCCACCGCGCAGGCATAGGCGCGCTGCCGGTGGTCGGGCTGCTCGACCGGCGCGGAGAACATCACCGCCATCGCGTCGCCGACGATCCGGTCGAGCGTGCCTTCGTGGCGGAAGACGATCTCGATCATGCCGTCGAAGTACCCGTTCAGCAGCTCGACCGCGGCCGCCGGGTCAAGGCGCTCCATCAGGCTGGTGAAACCGGCGAGATCGGTGAAGATGAAGCTACACGCCCGTCGCTCGCCGCCGAGCGCGAGCTGGTCGGGATGGTCCACCAGATGCGCGACCAGGTTCGGCGACACGTAGCGAGAGAACGCCTGGCGGATCCACCGCTGGCGCCGCTCGGTGGCCATGTGCCGGACGCTGCCGGCCAGGCCGAACGGCAGGAGCAACGCGATCGTCGGCAGGGTCGGATCGAGCAGCAGGCGCCATTGGACGAAGGCCCACCACGAGGCGCCGACCGTGGCGACAATCGCGGCAAGCACCGCCGGGACCGCCACATGCGGCGCGGTCCGCAGCGCGAGCAGTCCGAGCCCGAGGCCGCCGACGACGATCACCAGCGTCTCGATCGCCGTGGCCCACGCCGGGCGCTCCAGATGGTGGCCGACGAGGATCTGCTCGAGCATCTGCGCATGCGCCTCGACGCCGGGCATCGCCGTGCCGAGCGCGTTGATGCGCAGGTCGCTCAAGCCTTTCGCCGACGTACCCACCAGCACCAGGCCGCCCCGGAGCGCGGCCAGCGAGGCGCTGCCGTCCAGCACCGTCCATGCAGGCAGGTAGCGCCCGGGCTGCGGCAGGGTGTAGTGGATCCATGACTCGCCGCTCGCGGTGGTCGGCACGGGGTAGCGGCCGATCCGCACGCTGGCCAGTCCGGCGGCGCCGTCCAGCCCGGTGACCACGTAGTTGCGCTCGCCAAGGGCCGTCCTCAGCGTCTCGGCTGCGAGCGACGGCACCACCGTGTCCGCGATCCGCGCGAGCAGCGGGATGCGGCGGACGATCCCGTCGGCATCCGGCTGGAAGCTGATGGCACCCATGCCGTCGGACGCTTTCCGCAGGGTGGCGATGGGCAGCGTGGCCGCCGGATAGTCCGGCAGGGCGGACAGCCCGGCGGAACCGCGGGTCACGATGCGATAGCGGGGTTGCAGCTCCTGGGGCGGCTCTCCGGCATGCTCCAGGGTGAAGCCCAGGACGACGCGGGAGGCGCGCATCGCCGCCGCGAAGCGCTCGTCGGGATCGGGCAGGGCGCCGACCGTCGCTGCCGCCGGCCCTTCCAACCCCCACTGCGTCGCTAACGACTGAGGTGAGACCCGGTCCGCCTCGGCGAACACGACATCGAAGGCGATTGCCGCTGCGCCGGCGTCATGCAGGCGGCGCACTAGCTCGGCCAGCCGCTCACGCGGCCAGGGCCACTGGCCCAGGCGCGCGAGGCTCTGCTCGTCGATGTCGACCACCCGCACCGGCGCTTCGACATAGGGCCGCGGATGCCACCGCTGGTACTGGTCGAAGGCGGCGTGACGCAACGTCTGCACCGGGATGGGCGCCGCCAGGTACAGCAGCAGGACGGCCGAGACGGCGAGAAGAGGCAGCAGGAAGTCAAGCCGCCGGGCGAGAACCGTCACGGGTTCTCAGCCCTTTTCTGTCACCAGGTTCCGGATGCCGCTAATCACATGCCCCAGCGCGATGCGGATCTTCATCGACTTGCTTGCGTTCTTGCGTAACTTGTGCAGGGCCTGTTCTCAAGTTCGGCAAAGCTCAATTTCATGCTCAACGATCTCATTCCGGTCGCGGCCTAACTGGCGCTCGCCACGAATTAAGAGCGAGCGATTCCGGTGTCATCAAATCAGTATCTTCATTCAAACCATCAGGCGCATTTGGCTGCCAAGGGGCCCGCTATACGAGAAGGCGCGCGGGTCGATACGCTGATCAGTGGACTCCGCGGCAAGCAGCACGAACCAGAGATGCGTCAGACGAAGAAGGGCAGGAAGTCTACTTCAGAATGAGGGCGCATGTCGGCATGGATCTCGAATCGAGTTCGTTTCATTCGGTGGTCAGCACGCGGCCTGCTTGGCCGATGTCACCTAGGCAGCCGCGCTGTTGCAGGCCAAGGAGCCGATCCTGTTCCCCGATGCGGGCTAGCAGGATGAGGAGAATCGCCCTGCTGACCTCCAGACCCCCCGTGAGGTGCCAGTAGCGATGAAGCCGGGTCAGCGCAAGGCGCTCTCGAAGGCCGCAGAACGGCGAGGCGACGTCGCACCTGGATCGACCAAGCGCTTCTCTCTGTCGTCGCGAGCGCCTCGTAGCACCTCACGGCGGTCAGCGCGGCAGTAGAAACAGAATTGCCAAGAGAACCGCGATCAGGCCCGCGCCGACGAACGGATAGTCACTGAACACCTGCGACAGGAAGCCCGCGGCTGTTTCAAGCGTCGTCATTGCCATGTCGCCTAGTGAAAGGAACACGTTGCCCAGGCTCTCGAAGTCCCGCGGCTTACCGACACTCACCACGGTTCCATTTGAAGACATGTTGCTAATGCTCCTGCTCGCCGCCGTCCGCGTTGGAGAGGAGTGCCATTGCACCGGTTGCTCCCCAGCCGGAAATTGTTCACAAATGTCAGAAGACGTAAGTTGTATTGTGCATTGTAAATGGGCATGATCGACGTAGTTCAACGGTTCCTGCGAGCCGACGAACGGGCGGAGCGGCTCCGGCTGTCAACGGATCGAACCGCTGATCAACTTAACTTAATTTAACAAATCGGAGCTTTGCAGATGATTTCACTCAAGAGAGCCATTGCCGCGTTTATTCAAGATGAGGACGGTGCCGCGGCCTCGGAGTATGCCGTGCTCGTAGCCTTGATCGTGGCTGCGGTTGCGACGGCCGTCGCTGTTTTCGACATCGAGGCAATCTATACAGAAGTGAATAACGCAGTCACTACGGCTATGGGTATTGGTGGTGGCGCTAGTGGTGAATAGCAAGGCGCCGCGCCGATGAAATGAAAGCCATGGCGCAGTCGCGTCATGGCTCCAATGCGGCCGGGGCCGAACTTGCCCCAGGCTAAGTGCATAGGGCAGAGACATGAAGATCAACAGAAATTTCTCGAAAGAGTCCTTAGTTGGCCGCTTTCTCGCCGATGAGAGCGGTGCATCCGCCTCAGAGTACGCAGTACTGGTCGCTCTCGTGGTAGCAGCCGTTGCGACAGCCATCTCGGTATTCAACCTGAATGTCTTCCATAACATCGGAACATTGGTTCTCAGCTGCGTGAACGGCGATTGCTGATATGGGCGGCTGGATGCAAGCCCCCCTGGCTCTAGTCTTGCTGAGCGTCTGCGTGGCAGTCGCCGCGGTCACCGACGTGCGGAGCCGGAAAATTCCCAACGTGGTCGTCCTGCCTGGGATCGTCGCAGCCCTGTTCAGTGCGTTCTACCAGTTCGGCTGGTCTTCGGGCCTTCAGCCGGCGCTCTACGGAGCACTTTCCGCGCTGCTCGTCATGGTGCCGCTGTATGCGCTAGGTGTCCTGGGCGCGGGCGACGCGAAGCTGATGTGCTTGGTCGGCGCAGCCATTGGGGTCGTCGGAGCCCTCCAGGTGGCCGTTGTCGCCATCGCCATCTCGGGAGTCATCGGTTTGGTCGTATCTTTCGCCACCGGGAAAGGGAAGCTTCTCGCGGCCAACCTTCAATCCGGTCTGCTAGCAATCGTGTCGCGCGATCTAGATGCCGTGCGCGAGATGACGGTTCAAACCTCCTTTCGGGTTCCGTTCGCCCTAGCGGTCGCGGCCGCACTTCCTTCCTGGTATTTCTTTCTCGCGTAGGCGGTGGCCATGCTTGATCTCGATGCGGGCGAGCGACCTGTTGACTTCCCTCATAGGGCTGGCGTCAACCGGCCGAAGCGCCTGCCATTGCCTCCGGCGCCGCGGGACCTGGGCGAAACCGGCCTGCCGCATGCGTTCCTTGTCGATTTGGCGCTCAAACTGCTGGCCCAGCGGGGAAGCTTGTCGCTGCAGGCATTGGCTTGGCAGATCCATCTTCCGCGCAGCCTTCTGGTGTCGGTGATGGAGTTTGTCCGCAACGATCGGCTGGTAGAGATCAGTCGCGGTGGCATGCCGGATCTGGATGCACACTTTCAGCTGACCGACAAGGGGCGGGAGCGGGCCGCGACCGCCATCCGGCGGTGCAGCTATGCCGGCCCGGCGCCCGTGCCGCTGGAGATCTACCAGGCGATCGTGACAACGCAGGCGGTGTCGAACGAGCGCTTCGAGGCCAGCGAGGTACGCCGGGCTTTGTCGGACGTGGTGCTTGACCCGGAGCTGGTGGATCAGGTGGGTGCGGCAATGAACTCGGGCCGTGCCATGCTGCTTTACGGCCCGCCCGGCAGTGGCAAGACCTACATTGCCGAGCTGCTTTCGCGGCTCGCCCGCGGGACCATCGCCGTGCCATATGCATTGTTCGTCTCCGGCGAGGTGGTGCAGGTCTACGACCCGACGTTTCACCAGGCGCTGGAGCAGGAAGCGCCTGAGGGGCTTCTGGACCGCGCTCACGACCGGCGGTGGCAGGTCTGTCGCCGCCCGATGATCGTGTCTGGCGGCGAACTGACCCTGTCGATGCTGGATCTTCAGTTCGACGAGCAGACGCGGTTCTACCAGGCGCCGCCGCACGTGAAGGCCAACGGCGGAATCTACGTGGTGGATGATCTTGGCCGTCAGCTGGTATCGCCGCGCGACCTGATGAACCGCTGGATCGTGCCGCTGGACCGGCGCCAGGATTACCTGACCCTGCATAACGGATTCAAGTTCTCCGTGCCTTTCGAGATGACCGTCGTCTTCTCGACCAACCTGCAGCCAGCCCAACTGGCGGACGAAGCATTCCTGCGCCGTTTTGGCTACAAGATCATGGTCGGGCCGGTCGACCCCGACAGCTACCGCGCGCTGTTCGAAAGGGTCTGCGACGAATACGGCGTGCGTTTCGATGCGCAGGGGCTCGATTGGCTGCTGCGTGACCGACATCACCGCACCGGGCGGCCGCTGCTGGCATGCTATCCCCGTGACCTGATCGGCAGGGTGAGAGACCTCGCGGTCTACCAGAGGGTGCCCGCGGAGATGTCGGTCCAAGCCCTGGCGCGAGCCTGGTCGGTGTACTTCATCAACGAGCAGAGCGGCACGCCGACTGCCGATGCCGGCGTGCTGCCGGTGTGACGCGAAAGAGAAGACGGAGTATCAGATGCGGAACATGCGGGCGTTGATGATGATTGTGCTGTCCTTGATGGCGGGGCTGGCGGCCGTGATGCTGGCCTCTCGCTGGCTGGAAAGCCAGACGGTGGTGAGCACCCATAAGGTCGCGGTCGCGGCCTCAAACATCGGCGCGGGCCAGGCTCTGAAGCCAGAGCTCTTCCGATTGATCGATTGGCCGGCTGGTAGCGTTCCTGCTGGGACATTCGACAAAGCCGCTTCGCTGGACGACCGCGTTGCCAAGACGGCAATCCTACGCGACGAGCCGATCCTGGAGGCGAAGCTGGCTCCGATCGGAACGAAGGGCGGACTGTCGGCCGTGATCGCGAAAGGCAAGCGCGCCATCACGGTCCGAGTGAACGACGTGATCGGCGTCGCGGGTTTCGCCCTGCCGGGCAACCTGGTGGACGTGATTGTCAGCACGCAGCGGCCCGGCAAGGGTCGAGACGAAGATCATAGTGTCTCGAAGATCGTGCTCGAGAAGATCCTGGTGCTGGCCATCGCCCAGGACACGAGCCGTGACGATACCAAGCCGAAGGACGTGAAGGCGGTGACCCTGGAAGTGACGCCGGAGCAGGCCGAGATTCTGGACCTTGCCCGCAGCGTTGGATCGCTGTCGCTCGTGCTGCGCAACCAGGTCGATGTCCTCGAGACGACGACTGCCGGCGCGACCAAGAATGATCTGCTGGGTATCGCAAAGCCGGTGCCCGTGAAGCCTGCGCCCGTCCGGGTAGTAGCGAGAAAGCCCGAGCCCGCCAAGGTGTGTGTCGAGGCGCTGGTGGGCACCAAGCGTACGACTGAGTGCTTCTAGGAGCTTAGATGAACCACCCCCCGAAGGATGTCTCCCGGGCAGCGGCGATGGCTGGTGCGCTAGGGGCAGCGGCTGCAGCAACGATGCTGGCAGTGCTGCTGCCTGCGCCCGCCCATGCGCAGACAGCTGCGGAAAGTGCGGTGCAGCGGTCCCAGGCGGTCTCGGTCGGCACCGGCCGCAGTGCGCGCCCGGTCCAGACGCTCGAGCGCGCTGCCCCTTTGTCCGCTGCCCAAGGCGCGATTCCTTCAGCCGAGAACGGTCCCGCCTGTGTTGGCGGACTGCCGGAACCGCAGGAGGTTCGGATCAGCGCCGGTAAGGCAACGCTGGTCAACATGACCGAGCCGATCAGTCGCCGCACGCTCGGCGATCCGGGTATCGTCGAGGGCCGCATGGTCAGCCCGACGGTGCTGTACCTGGTCAGCGGACGCATCGGCAGCACCAATGCGATCCTGCAGGGAAACAGCGGCCGCTGCGTCTTGCTCGACATCGTCGTCGGCATCGACACCTCGGCTGTGCAGGCCAAGCTGTCGGAACTGATGCCAACAGAAAGGAATATCAGGGTCACCGCGGCGGCGGACAGCTTGGTTCTGTCGGGGACCGTTTCTGACGCCGTGTCGGCGGACCGTGCTGTAGCCATCGCCAATGCCTATGTCTCGGCGGCGTATCAGCAGGGATTCGCCGCCAGCGGCGCGGCCGGTCGCGTCCGTATCAATGCCTCGCCGGCTGAAGCCGGCGGTGCGATCCAGTTGGCTCGAATTGTCAATATGCTGTCGGTGACGGCGTCGCACCAGGTGATGCTCGAGGTCAAGGTCGCCGAGATCTCCAAGACTCTGATCGACAAGCTCGGATCCAGCTTCGCCGGCTCCAGGACCAACGGCAGCTTCACCTACCAGCTTCTCACCGATTTTCTCGCTACCGGCGCATCCGGAGGAGGCCTGGCGGCGGCAATGAAGAACGGCAACAGCGTCGCGATCGACGCGGACCAGCGTGACGGGCTGGTGAGGATCCTTGCGGAACCCAACGTGATGGCGATCAGCGGACAGGAGGGCAGCTTCCTCGCCGGCGGAAAGATCTTGATCCCGGTCGCTCAGAGCGAGAGCGGCGGCACCCTGCGGATCACTCTGGAGGAGAAGGAGTTCGGGGTGGGCCTGCGCTTTACTCCGACTGTCTTGGGTGATGGACGAATAAATCTCCGGGTGGCACCGGAAGTGTCGGAGCTGTCAAGGGAAGGTGTCGGCATCACTACGTCGCTTGGCGGAAATTCGGTCCTGCCGTTGATTACGACTCGACGGGCTGCGACCACCGTGCAATTGTTCGACGGACAGAGCTTCGCGATCGGCGGGCTCTTGAAGAGCAGCTCCGCCGCCAACGTCCGGGCGCTGCCCGGCCTGGGGCAATTGCCGATCATCGGCGCGCTGTTCCGCAGCACGGACTTCCAGTCCGAGCGGACCGAACTGGTCTTTGTCGTGACGCCGCGGCTCGTCAAACCGCTGCCGCTGGCCTACTCCTTGCCGACGGACCATGTCGGCGAGCCCCAGCGCAATGACATCTATCTGAAAGGACGCCTGGACTCGGACGCAACGCCTGGCAATGCGCCGGCACCCATCCAGTCGACTGGTGGAATGGAGATCAAATGAACCACGTCGAGCAGAGAGGCCCACTTGGCGCTGCGTTGCTTCGCGCCGGACTGGCCGGGCTGGTATTGGCTATATCCGCCTGCGCTCCAATCACGCCATCCTTCGACCAGCACTTCGGACAGTCGGTCCCGGCGCTGCGCGCCCAGCAGGTAGCCAACCCGCAGGCCGGACTCGAGAACCAGGAGCGTACGGTAACCGGCATGGACGGTCGGGCCGCGCGCGAAGCGGTGGACCGGTACTACAAGAGCTTCCGGGAACCGCCGCCGCCGTCGAATACCTTCAATATCGGCGTCGGAGCGGGTCAGCAGGCGGACGGTCAATAGCACGGGCGATGCCGGCGGATCGCCGGCATATGCTCTTCGGTCGTTTGCCTCGATCACCAGGACGTTTCATCCGGCGGTTCGATTGAAAGTGTTGATTGTCTCCCCCAGCAGCATCCGTTCTGAGCAACTGCGCGATGTGTTGTCGCGTGAGCCGGCCGTGACGTCGATCGGTCTGTCCCCCGCACCGCTCCGCATCAGCACAGTGCCGCTGGTGAACGGACCCGTCGACCTCCTTGTGCTGGATGGTTCGGATGATCCCCATGCGGAGTTGGAGGCGTTGGAGCGCGTGCAGGCGGGAAGAGCGGGGACCCAGACGATCCTCCTGCTGGAGCACCAGGCCTCGGACGTCCTGTTGCGGGCCTTGAGGACCGGCATCCGCGAGGTGGTGCCGCTCGCAAGCGTCGAGAAGGATCTCCTGCCCGCGCTGCATCGCCTGCAGCGCTTGGCCAGCGACAAAGGCAATCGCCAGTCCAAGGTTCTGTCGTTCTTCTCCTGCAAAGGAGGAAGCGGCGCTACCTTCCTCGCTGCCAACCTCGGGTACGCATTGGCCAAGGACCCGGAGACCCGGGTGCTGCTGATTGACTTGAACCTTCAATTCGGCGATGCCCACCTGCTGGTATCGGATCGCAAGCCGACGATGTCGCTTGCCGATCTGGCGCGAGAGATCGAACGGGTAGACGTCGCATTCCTGAAGGCCAGCGCGATCGATATTCTGCCGAATTTCGGCCTGATTCCTTCGCCGGAGGATCCGAGCCTGTCGCGCGAGGTTCGGTCGTCCCACGTCGATACATTGCTCGCCCTCGCGCGCACGGAGTTCGACTATGTGATCCTGGACCTGGGGCGTTCGCTTGACCCGGTGACGGTTCGCGCTCTCGATCAATCGGACTTCGTGATGCCGGTACTGCAGGTGACGGTGCCATTCGTGCGGGAAGCGAAGCGCTTTCTCCAAGTGCTTCGCTCGCTGGACTATCCGGCATCCAAGGTCCGTCTACTGGTCAATCGTTACCAGAAGGGGGGGGATCTGACCCTGGACGATGTGTCGCGGGGGCTCGGCATGCAGGTTTTCTCGACCATACCCAACCACTACGCGTCGGTGGCGGCGTCGGTGAACCAGGGCGTGCCCATCATGAAGCTTGCGCGCAGCAGCCCCGTATCCCGTGCGTTGGAGGGCCTCGCGAAGTCGTTTCGCGAGCAGCCCGTGTCGCGGGGCGGCTGGCTTGGCAGGATGCTGGGGCGGGCATGACATGAACCAACCGATCCAATTTAGCGGGAATGGCTACAGGAGTGATGATGTCGCTGCGTGAAAGATTGGAACCAGTAGTGGCAGAGCCTGCGGGCGGCGCGCCGATCACCGTCCTGACGCCGCATCGGTCCAGTCGTGGCTACCTTGCGTTGAAGCAGCAGGTCCACCAGACCCTGCTCGATCGGGTGGACCTGAGCCGTATACAGCGGCTTGACCCTGCCCAGATCACGACCGAACTGCGCAACGTGATTGGCCAGATCCTCCAGGAGGAGGACATTGCCTTGTCCGAGGTGGAGCGGCGATTGCTGGTGCAGGACATCCGGCATGAGATGCTCGGCTTCGGGCCTCTGGAGGAACTCCTGGCGGATCCGACGATTTCGGACATCCTGGTCAACACCGCGTCCAAGGTCTATGTCGAGCGGCACGGGCGCCTGGAATTGACTAGCGTCAGCTTCAACGACAACGATCACCTGCTCAAGATCATCGACAAGATCGTTTCTCAGGTCGGCCGCAGGATCGATGAGTCCAGCCCGATGGTCGACGCGCGGTTGCCGGACGGCTCACGAGTGAATGCGGTGATCCCCCCCTTGTCGATCGATGGGCCGATCCTGTCGATCCGGCGCTTTGCAGTGAAGCCCCTGCAGGTCGTGGACCTGCTGCGTTTCAAGTCGCTCACCGAGCCGATGGCCGTCTTCCTTGGCTCGTGCTCCCGGGCGAAGATCAACATGGTGATCTCCGGCGGAACCGGCAGTGGCAAGACTACCCTGCTGAACATCCTCTCCGCCAACATTCCCGCCGGCGAGCGCGTCGTCACCATCGAGGACGCCGCCGAACTGCAACTGCAGCAGCCTCATGTGGTCCGGCTCGAGACCCGGCCGCCCAACATCGAGGGGCGGGGGGAAGTCAATCAGCGGGCCCTGGTGAGAAATGCCCTGAGGATGCGCCCCGACCGGATCATCCTGGGGGAGGTGCGCGGCGCGGAAGCCTTCGACATGCTGCAGGCGATGAATACCGGCCATGAGGGATCGATGGCCACGATCCATGCCAATACCCCCCGCGAAGCGGTGGCGCGCCTGGAGAACATGATCCAGATGGCGGGGATGAACCTGACCCTTCGCGCTTTCCGTCAGCAGATCGCCGGGGCCGTGTCGCTGATCATCCAGGTTGCGCGACTGATGGATGGAACGCGCCGGGTGGTCAGCATCCAGGAACTGGTGGGGATGGAGGGCGAAACCATCACCATGCAGGAACTGTTCACCTTCCGTCAGACCGGCCTGGATGCCAATGGCAACGTGCAGGGGCATTTCGCGGCAACCGGTGTCCGGCCGCGCCTGGCGGAGCGGCTCAAGACCTTCGGCATTGAACTGCCGGATGCGTTCTTCGATCCCAGCCGCCACTTGAGCTGAGCCGGCCGCACAGGAGATTTCGATGAGCAACGAACTGCTGATCGCCGCCGTGTTGGTGTTCTTTGCCGCCTTCGCGTTGCTCGAGACCATCCTGAACTGGTGGAACTCCACACGCGGCGCCGAGGCGCGGAGGATCAAGAAGCGTCTGGCGAGCGTCGCGTCCGGTAGCAGCGCCGGGGCCGATGGCGATTCCCTGCTCAAGAAGCGAATCCGCCGTCACGGCGCCGCGGACTCGTCGCTCAAGGGTCGGCTTCTGAAGTCCGCGGAGGCACTCCTTATCGAGAGCGGCAGCGATTGGAGCATCCCCAACTTCTTGGGCATCATGCTGATGGGCGGCCTGGCAGCCGGTCTGCTGAGCCTTCTTCTGCGCATGCCGGTGCCGATCGCCCTCCTGATCGGTTGCGCCGCCGCCTCTGCTCCTTGGATCCTCCTGACCTTCCGGCGCCAGAGCCGTCGTAGCCGCTTCGAAGGACTCCTCCCCGACGCGCTGGACCTGATTGGCCGGGCATTGCGATCGGGCCACTCCTTCCCGAGCGCGCTCCAACTCGCCGGCGCGGAGTTGCCGGATCCAATGGGGGAGGAGCTCCGCATGACTTCCGACGAGATCAACTTCGGAGTGCCGCATGCGGTTGCGCTGGAGCATCTGGCACGGCGTGTGCCAAGCCAGGATCTGAGCTTCTTCGTCATCTCGGTGGTGATCCAGCGCGAGACCGGCGGCAACCTCGCGGAGGTGTTGGACAACATCGCCAAGATTATTCGCGATCGGCTAGTGCTGTTCGGGAAGATCCGTGCCATCTCTGCCGAGGGCAAGATATCGGCTTGGGTCCTGTCGCTCCTGCCGGTGGTCACCGCGCTTGTGCTTTACCTGGTCAATCCACAATTCATGTCGCTGTTGTGGACCGAGCCCATGGGGGTCAGCATGATCTATGCCGGCATCGTCGCCATCATTCTCGGGATCATCTGGATGCGCAAGGTCATCCGGATTCACGTCTGAAGGAGCCGTCGATATGCCCAACGAGACGATTCAACTGATGGTTTTGGGAGCCGCGTTCCTTGCGGCCGCCGGCTTGGTCGTCGCGGTCTTTCTGCTGCTCCGGAAGCCCGCTCTGCTTCAACGCTTCGACACCGTCATGGGCCCTGGGGAGGTAGGTGTCGGAAACGCCGGTGACGCGGGAAACGGCTGGACCGAAGTCGTATCCCGGCTCGCGCAGCCCCTGGCCCGATACACACTCCCGCGGGAAGGATGGGAGGAGTCGGAGATGCGCCGCCGGTTCATTCACGCCGGCTGGCGGCATCCGTCCGCGCCGGTGATCTTCTTCGGCTTCAAGACGCTCCTGGGACTTGGGCTTCCGGCGCTGTTCCTGATGGCCAAGCTGCGCTTGGGTTGGGATCTGAAGCCGATGCAGCTCACGTTGATTGCGGCATGGCTCCTCGCTGTGGGCTACTTCCTGCCCAACTGGCTGCTCAACCGCCAGGTCAAGCGCCGTCAGCTCCAGATATTCGAGTCGTTCCCGGACGCGCTCGATCTGCTGACGATCTGCGTGGAGGCCGGGCTGGGCCTCGACGCCGCGTTGGCGCGCGTGGCCAAGGAAATCCGTCTGGAAAGCGTGGAACTGTCGGACGAGCTTGAGCTGGTCACCTTGGAGATGCGGGCAGGCGCTGGCAAGGATAGGGCGCTTCGCAATCTGGCGTTGCGTACCGGTGTGGACGACATCGACTCCCTGGTTGCCCTGCTCGTCCAGTCGGAGCGGTTCGGCACCAGCATCGGCGAATCGCTAAGGGTCCAGTCGGAGACCTTGCGGGTCAAGCGTCAGCAGCGGGCGGAGGAGGCGGCGGCAAAGATCGCCGTGAAGCTTATCTTTCCGCTGGTCCTTTGCATCCTGCCGTCGATCTTCATCGTGGTCGGCGGCCCCGCCGTGATTCAGATCGGCAAGACCTTTGGCACGGTTTTCGGTGCCAACTAACCGGGGGAACCCAATGAAGCGCCAGAAACTCAGCCTCGCGATCATTCTCGCAGCCGTGCTTCTTGGCGGCTGCGCGAGCACGATGAGTCCGACGCAGATGGTCGCGTCCCAGCGCATCGAGCCGCATCAGCACGTCCAGCACGGCGGCAGCGCGGTCCAGGCGCACTACGCATTGGGCAAGTACCACCTGGGCGCCGGGCGCTTCGCCCTGGCCCGGGAGGAGTTCCTGCGTGCGCTGTCGCTCGACGCCGGCAATGCCGAAGTGCGCAACGGGCTGGCAAGTGCTTATGTGAAACTGGGCGATGCCGACCGCGCGATCGAGCAGTTGAAGCTTGCCGTTGCGGCGAGCCCCGACGCTTCGCACCTTCAGAGTAACCTGGGCTATGCGCTGTTACTGAAGGGCAGTTACCGCGAGTCGGCGGCGGCATTGCATCGCGCGATCACGCTGGACCCGGAGAACGACAAGGCGCGCCAGAACTGGCTGGCGCTTCAGCTAAAGGTCAATGACGAACCGTCGGTCGCGGTCGGGCCGGTGCCGGCTTCGCCGGCGGCGGTGGCTTCCGAAGGAGCATCCGCAATAGCCGTTGTCACATCGGCCTCCACCGCGGCGGCCAGGGCGCCGGCTCCATCAGCCAGCGCTTTTCACCATGTCTTGAACATCGATTTCGACCGGCCGGCAGTTAGCCCGGTCTACACGGTGAGTTTCGGGGCCCCAGGCGCGGCGCCGGTCGCCAGCGTCGTGCCCGCGGTGGAGGTACTTGCGAGCACCCCTGCTTCACTTCACGGGGCTGCGGGGCAGCTGCAAGCGCCCGGGGTGGCAGCACGAGAGGAAGTGCGGACAAAGGTAAAAAGCAACGACCCGACTGCCGCCCGGGGGGCAGATGACCTGCAGGTTCGGCGGGTGTCCCTTAGACCGGATGATAAGGCCACGCCGGCGCCCGACCTGGACCTAACTCGGCCGGAGACGCGAATCGAGGTGTCCAACGGTAACGGCGTCGATCGCATGGCGACCCGGGTCAGTCGCCAGCTGCGGTCACTGGACCTAAAGGTGACGAGGGTCACGAACGCCGATCGATTCAGCTATGCCGTCACTCGCATCTTTGCACGGGAAGGCCATGCCGCCGCCGCCGCGATGCTGAACCGTATGCTGCCGGTTGAGGCGGAGATCGTGACGTTCCCGGCGCACCAATTGCCAAGTAACGTCGATCTGCGGGTAGTCATCGGGAACGACCTGACCTCGCCGGAACAAGTGGATCTCATCCGCTTTCCGTCGGCGCCGGTTGCCGGGACGTTCGATCTGCATCGTAGCTGACTCTGGGTGAGTGGTCGGGGATCTTGTCAGTTAGCAAAGTCCATGATAGTTGACACTGCGGTCACGCGAGGAAGCTTTGACGCCATGGGCGGGCGGTCTAGCATGCCAAGGCGGCTTCCTTGCGTCATGAAGCTTGGGGGGATCCAATGCAATCCCGGGTAGGTCAGAGAACGCTGCGCCTCTCGCGCGGCGTTGTTGCCGTGGAGTTCGCCGTCCTGTTCCCACTCATCATGGCAATCTTCTTCTCGATCATGGAGTGGGGATTCGTTGTCTACAACAAAGCAGTCCTGACAAATGCGGCGCGTGAAGGCGCCAGAGCAGGAATTGTCTTGCGCACGGCCGCGGATCGCGCGGCCGGGCTCGATTTCCAGGCTGCGCAGAACACAGTGGCGCAGTACTGCAGTGCCAACTCCCCATTGATCTCCATGCTCGGCAGCAAGTCCTGCACCGCTACGACCCAGGCGGTCGGAGGCAAGGCGTCGGGTGTCGGTGCATTGCAGGTTACCGTGAGCCATACCTACGAACCAACTGGGCTGCTGACGCTTTACAGCATCATGAAAGGGCCGATCACACACCATCAGAGTACGGTGATGACATATGAATAGGTCCGGCCGCCTATGCATCTTCGGCGTCTGCCGGCGTCCGAGGGCTTTGCGCTCCGCGCGAAAAATGGCGCGTGGTGCCGTTGCTCTTGAATTCGCGATCCTGTTCCCGCTGATCATGGCCGTTTTCTTCTCGGTCGTGGAGTGGGGCTTCGTCGTATACAACAAGGCGGTTCTGACCAATGCCGCTCGCGAAGGAGCACGTATGGGGATCGTGCTTCGCACACCGGCGCAGCGAACCAGCGGCGCGGACATCGCGGCTGCGCAGGCCAGGGCGACGGCCTCGTGCCAGAACGCGCTGATCACGATGTCCGGCAGCGGCTCCTGCGATGTTCAAGCGGCGCCTTTGGGATCCAGGGCGTCGGGGGAAAGGTTCAGGGTAACGGTAAGCCACACTTACAATCCGACCGGTCTGATGATCCTCTACGACATCATGAACGGTCCGATCGTCCTCACTCAACGTGCGGAGATGATCTATGAGTAGCAATCGAACGCCCGCTCGAACCGTTCGTCGCCAGCGTGGCGCGGCCGCTGTCATGTTCATCGTGATGGCAATCATGCTACTGGGAATGGGCGGCTTCGCCATCGACATGTCACGCGCATTTGTCATGCGCAACGAGTTGCAGAACGCAGCGGACGCGGCCGCCCTTGCCGGGGCCGGGGCGTTGTACCGGGAGTCTTACGTCCCGGACTGGGCGGATGCGAGAACTGCTGCTCAGACTGCCGTGGTGCGCAACAAGTCTGAAAACAAGGACCTCGCCTTAGGTTTAGTGGAGGTGGGGTGGTGGAACCTTGATGCGGTAATCAACCCGGTCAGCCCATCCTTGCCCGTTGTTCTGGGTGAAATACCCGCACCGACTCCCACTGCTTCGTACGGAGCCATGGTGAAGGTCACTGTCACAAAGGGAGGCGGGGCAAATGGCGGGCCGATGGCAATGACGCTGGGAAGATTGCTTGGAGTGAGCGACATACCTGTCAGCGCGACGGCCTACGCGGCGGTGGCGAAGCCGCCTGGTACCGTGAATGAAAACTTCCTCATTCCATTCACCATTCCAACCTGCTTTTTTGAGCCTGGCATGCTGCCAGACTTGTGGAATAGCTCGACCAATAAGCCGGTACTTCCCCCAGTTCCATTCGTCATCGCATCTGGCGCAACCGCAGGTCATCAGAATCAATGCAGTCCATCGTGTCAGTGCGGGCAGTGGACGACCTTCGGAGAGGATGACAACAGCGTTCCCGGGGTTGAGGACTTGATCATGAACGGGAATCCTGAT
This sequence comes from Acidobacteriota bacterium, assembly GCA_023389035.1. GTDB lineage: Bacteria > Acidobacteriota > Blastocatellia > Pyrinomonadales > Pyrinomonadaceae > OLB17. Next base: position 1,581 of record JAEWFC010000019.1, on the reverse strand, counting down.
CCGGTGAGCTTCGGTGATGAGATAAATATCTCCCCCGGCACCAAGGCGTCCCTCTACACAGACGTCGAAACCTACTTGGCCGGCAAGGAGGTCGCCGTGGCGATTATCGATCAGGATTCGATGATGGCCAGCGCAGGTACAAAGGCGACTGTCGAAGGCTTCGCTTGTATCAAGATACTAGGCGCGAAGAAGGGAGGAGGTTCTCCATCCACAACCTGCAGGACATGGGATGGAAAGCCTTTTGAGCATGGTGTGGAGGACAATAAGTGCGTGATCGCTCAATTTAGCGAAGCCCCGTGCACGGTTAGTGGCAGCGGATCCTCGACATCCTCGACCACCATTCTCCCTCCACGGCTGGTTTACTGACCGATGCAATCCAGCGCGTTCCGTATCCCGCTGATCACGTGCCCGGTCGGCCCGGCGAGCGCCGCGGATTCGCAGTGCCCCGTCTGGTCATCGAAGTAGAAGTCTGGCTCGAACTCGCGCAGGAAGGGTCCCTTGGCCAGCCCGCCGAGGAAGAGCGCCTCGTCCACCTCCACGTTCCAGGCGAGCAGGGTGCGGATGGCCCGCTCGTGCGCCGGCGCGCTGCGCGCGGTCACCAGCGCGGTGCGGATCTTCATCGTCTCGTCGGATTCCTGGCGCAACTTGTGCAGCGCCTCGAGCAGCGGCTTGAACGGCCCGGGGGGCAGGGGCGTGGTGGCCCAGGCCGATTCGTAGTCCTGGAAGGCGGTCAGTCCCTGGGCCTCGAAGACCCGCTCCGCCTCGTCGGAGAAGAGCACCGCGTCGCCGTCGAACGCGATCCGCACCTCGTTGGGATTGGATTCGGCAAGCCGTCGCGATTCCGGGTAGACCCGGGCGGCCGGGAAACCGGCAGTGAGCGCGGCGCGGACATCCTCCGGGTTGGCCGAGAGAAAGAGGTGGGCCCCGAGGGCCTTCAGGTAGGCATACGGCGCCCGGCCCTTGGTGAACACGCCGCGCTCGATCGGCAGCCCGTGGTGCCTGGCGGACCGGAAAGCCCGCATGCCGCTGGTAGGATCGTTGCGCGAGAGCAGGACGACCTCGACCCGGTGGCGCGCACCGTCGTTGAAGCTGAGCAGCTTCTTCACCAGCGGCATCGCGACACCGCCCGCAGCCGGCACATCCAGTCGTTCCAGCTGCAGGCTCATGTAGGCGCGATCGTCGCCGGATTCGAACAGGCGGTTCTCCTCTTCGAAGTCGAACAGGGCCCGGGAAGAGATCGCGACGACCAGCTTGTCCTGCAGGGTGATGGCCATGGGGGGTATTATGCTCGCCGCGCGCCATGTCGCCGCAGCCCCCAGGGCCGGGCTATGCCCAACCCGCCCCCCGTGGGGGTCGAGAAAACTTGGGGCGGCCCGGCGTTTCCTCGAGAGACAGCAGCACCCATGAAATTCCGCTTCCCGATCATCATCATCGACGAGGACTGGCGCTCGGACTCCGCCAGTGGCCTGGGCATCCGGGCGCTCGCGAAGGCGATCGAGGACCAGGGCACGGAGGTGGTGGGTGGTTTCACCTACTTCGACGTGTCCATGGTCGCGAACCAGGCGGCGCGGGCCTCCGCGT
>JAEWFC010000002.1 GCA_023389035.1 Acidobacteriota bacterium | reverse complement strand
TCTTAGGGTTGTGCTTCGACATCACCTTTGTAATAGCCGCCGTCAATGTCGTCTTCCCGTGGTCAACGTGACCGATCGTCCCGATATTCACATGCGGCTTACTGCGATCGAATTTTTCCTTGCTCATAGCTTCTCCTAAACTTGATTGATCTTATGATCCAAACTTAACTAAACCTGGCTTATTAACTGCTGGCCCCTTTGACCTTCGCGATGATCTCCTCGGCCACGTTACGCGGTGCTTCTGCATAACGTTCGAAGTGCATGCTGGACGTTGCACGACCCTGCGTCGCCGAACGAAGGTCCGTCGTGTAACCGAACATCTCCGACAGCGGGACGAATGCCGTCACCACGGAAACATTGCCCGGACGCGGTTCCATTTTGTCGATCTGGCCGCGGCGGCGATTAAGGTCACCGTTGACCGCACCCATATATTCTTCGGGTGTAACGACCTCGACCTTCATGATCGGCTCGAGCAGGATCGGCTTTGCCTTTTTGACTGCGTCCTGGAACGCCAGCGAGCCTGCGATGTGGAACGAACGCTCGTCTGAGTCGACCTCGTGGTACGAACCAAAGACCAGCTGAGCCTTGATGTCAACCAGTTCATAGCCTGCGAGGAATCCGCGGCGCATCGCGTCCCTGATACCTTCTGAAACGGGCTTGATGAACTGACGCGGGATGGCACCGCCGGTGATCTTGTCTTCGAACACAAAGCCTTCGCCCGGTGCCGGCTCGATCTGCAGTTCGACGTGTCCGAACTGACCGCGGCCGCCCGACTGCTTCTTGAATATCTCTTTACCGGGTGCCGGGATCGTGATCGTTTCACGATAAGCAACCTGCGGTTTACCCACGTTGGCTTCGACACCAAACTCACGTTTCATGCGGTCGACGATGATCTCCAGGTGGAGTTCACCCATACCGGCGATGATCGTCTGACCTGTCTCGTGGTCGGTCGAAACCTGAAATGACGGGTCTTCCTGTGCAAGGCGGTTGAGAGCAACGCCCATCTTGTCCTGGTCAGCACGCGTCTTGGGCTCAACTGCCACGCGGACAACAGGATCCGGGAATTCCATCGATTCGAGGATGATGTGCTTGCCTTCGTCTGAGATCGTGTCCCCGGTCGTGACATTCTTCATGCCGCCGATCGCAACGATCTCGCCTGCGGACGCCGTCTCAAGGTCTTCACGCTTGTTTGCGTGCATGAGCATCAGGCGGCCGACGCGTTCCTTCGAATTCTTGATCGTGTTATAGACGTATGAGCCCGAAGTTACGGTGCCCGAGTAGATACGCACGAACGCAAGCTGGCCAAGATGCTTGTCAGCCATCAGCTTAAATACAAGGCCCGAGAAAGGTGCCTTTGCGTCAGCTTCGCGTGACTCAACTTCATCGGTTTTGGGGTTTACGCCTTCGATCGCGGGAACGTCGAGCGGGCTCGGAAGGTAATCTACAACCGCATCGAGCAGTGTCTGCACGCCCTTGTTCTTAAACGCCGAACCGGTAACGACCGGGACGATCTTTAGGTCGGTTGTGCCCTGACGTAGAGCTTTACGGATCTCATCCTCTGAGACCTCTTCGCCCTCTAAATATTTGGCCATCAGGTCATCGTCGATCGCCGAAACGGCTTCGACAAGCTTTTCACGCCATTCTTTGGCCGAGTCAAGCAGATCTGCCGGGATCTCGGTAACCTGATATTCGGCACCTTTTGTCTCGTCGTTCCAGATCAGTGCTTTCATCGAGATCAGGTCGATAACGCCTTTCAGCTGATCTTCTTCACCGACCGGGATCTGCAGGGCGACCGCGTTCGCACCCAGGCGGACGAGGATCGAATTGAACGACCTTTCGAACGATGCACCTGCACGATCGAGCTTGTTAATAAAGCAGATACGCGGAACGCCGTATTTATCAGCCTGACGCCACACGGTCTCCGACTGCGGTTCTACGCCTGCTACGCCGTCAAATACCGCGACCGCACCGTCCAGAACACGCAGCGAACGCTCGACTTCCATCGTAAAGTCGACGTGGCCCGGTGTATCAATGATGTTAATGCGGTGTTCTTGTCCGTTACGCTTCCAGAAACAGGTCGTTGCAGCCGATGTGATCGTGATGCCGCGTTCCTGCTCCTGCTCCATCCAGTCCATGGTGGCCGTACCCTCATGGACCTCTCCGATCTTATGCGAAACACCGGTATAGAACAGCACACGCTCAGTCGTCGTGGTCTTACCCGCGTCGATATGGGCCATGATGCCGATGTTTCTGTATTTATCTAAGCTGATCTGTGCCATAAAACTTGGTCTTTGGTATCTGGCCTCAGGTCAACGAAGACCGAAGACCCAAGACCGAATTAACTAGAATCTATAATGTGCGAATGCCTTGTTCGCTTCCGCCATGCGGTGAACGTCGTCCTTCTTCTTGACCGCTCCGCCGCGTCCTGATGTTGAATCGAGCAGCTCGCCGACCAGGCGGTCACGCATCGTCTTTTCGCTGCGGTTGCGTGAATTGCCCACGATCCAGCGGATCGCCAGCGTGTTGCGGCGGTCACGGCTCACCTCAAGCGGGACCTGATAGGTCGCACCGCCGATTCGGCGGGATTTAACTTCAACTGCCGGAGCGACCGATTCTACGGCCTTTTTGAAGACCTTAAGCGGCTCTTCGCCTGTTTTTTCTGCGATCTTTTCCATCGCGCTGTAAAAGATCTCTTCGGCGACACTCTTCTTTCCCTGCCACATCATGCCGTTGATGAACTTCGTCACCAGCTGGCTGTTATAAATGGGATCCGGCAAAACTTCTCGTCTTTCGGCTGTTCTTCTTCGTGCCATTATTTCGCTCCCTTAGGACGTTTCGCACCGTACTTCGAACGGGCCTGGTTGCGGTTCGCGACGCCTGAGGCATCGAGCGTTCCGCGAACGACGTGATAACGCACACCCGGAAGGTCCTTTACACGGCCGCCGCGGATAAGCACGATCGAGTGCTCCTGCAGGTTGTGGCCGATACCGGGAATATAGGTCGTAACTTCGATCTGGTTCGTCAGGCGGACACGTGCGACCTTACGCAATGCCGAGTTAGGCTTTTTCGGCGTCGAGGTATAAACACGTGTGCAAACGCCGCGTTTCTGCGGGTTTGCCTGCAGCGCGGGGCTGGCGGTCTTGTACTTAACTCTTTCGCGGCCCTTGCGAACCAATTGGTTGATAGTCGGCATTTTATCTCTTCTGAGTTTCGCCTCGCGGCGTTCTTTCGTTCCCTATTTAAAAGGCAAAAGCAACCCTTTACCTGACTCTTGCTCGGAAATTCCGGCAGTTAGCTCAAGCAGCACACTCGCTGAATGAATTAGAAATTATGGTGTACCTAAGAAAGCAAAACTTTGCTGTAGCGTGGTGATGGAGCACAGACTCTCGGGTCCGCTTTTCAATATCCGGGCACCGTTGGTTCGGCACCTTTTACGCAACAATTACTGTATATGCTTTCAAACATCTGCGTCCCGATCCGTCGCCGGATCGCACTGCAGCCCAGACCGTCAAAGTCCGAAACTCTAGATATTATGATTTTGCTGAATTAGTGTCAAGCGGAGAACGGGCCAGTTCGCCGCGGGGCTGAAATTTTCCAAAAAATACATCCAGCCCCGCGTCCGCACGCCGAAAATAGCTTACCTGAGCCCCCAGCCCCGCGTTTTCCCCTATCCAGCCCCGCGTGATAAAAACGATCGCCGCAGCGTCGTCGTTTGCGTCCGCACAACTGCTACCTCCTCGATCTCGTCGTTATCATCTTAATAACGCTCTCGGCGTTTCACAGCCGTCATCCCGATCAACCCGTCCTTTGCAATAGCGACGATCGCTCCGCTCTGCGACCGTTATGGCGACCCGCCCTCAGGTGACAATAAGGACCGCCGACTCTAACTAATCGGCTAGCCCTGAAAATTCGGAGATCGCGCATAACGCGATATACTCTCGAATCCGCCGCACTGCGATACACTCGCAGATCCCCATCACCAAAATTTTCCAACAGGCGGCGGAGCCCGTCTTTCCGCGGAACGCGGCAGTTAGCCGCGCGCTTCAGGGCGTGATCGTCTGATCGCCACGCATTCAATCGACCGTCGCTTTCCGTAAAATAAGTGTTGCGGATTACACATTGTTGCGTGTATGATACAGGCTGTTATGAACGAACAGGTTGAAGACACTTTGTTTTGTGAGAATTCGGAGTCGGGATCTGCGGATCTGTCGGTTGGGGAGGCGGCGGACTCGGACTCGCGTGAGCGTTTTTTGGAGGATGCCAGGGAGCTTTATTTAAAGTATCGGGGTGTCCGGCACCATTTGATAGTGCGTGAGATGCGCGAGCGCGGGTGGCGGTTTCATCGGAATATGCTCTACACGCGGAAGCGTGCGGACGGCGATGTGAAAGGCCTGCCGGAGCTTTACGGCTGGCGGGAGCTGCTAGCGGCGCAGGAAAGCAGCCGGCAGCGCGTGCCGAACTTTGACGTTTGGCTCAAGCAGACATTTCCGGAGTGGAAATGGAGTTGGAACTATCAGCGGTATGTGTACACGCGGCTTAATCGGTTAACGACGGGGCGGTCGGACCGGCTGATGATCTTTATGCCGCCGCGTCACGGCAAGAGCGAGCTGGTGACGATCCGCTACACCGCCTGGCGGCTGCTGCAGGACCCGAAAATGAACGTGATAATCGGCAGCTATAATCAGCGGCTGGCGAACAAATTTTCGCGGCGGGTCAAGCGGATCGTGGATGGTACCGCGGGCGTGGCGGAACTGGCGGACGGCGGTATCGATCCGCCATTCATAAGGCGTGCGGCATCGGTTTCAGAATGGGAAACGCCGGGCGGCGGTGTTGTGAGAGCGGCCGGAGTCGGTGCGGGCATCGCGGGTTTCGGAGCGGGACTGGTCGTGATCGACGATCCGGTGCGGAGCCGTGCGGATGCCGAGAGCGCGACCTTTCGCGACAAGGTCTTTGATTGGTTCAACGACGACGTTTACACGCGGCTCGAGCCAAAAGCGTCGATCGTGCTGATCCAGACGCGTTGGCACGAGGACGATCTGGCCGGGCGTCTGCTGCGGGAACAGGAGGACGGCGGCGAGAAATGGGACGTGATCAGCCTGCCGGCGATCGCCGAGGAAAACGACGCGATCGGACGAAAGCCGGGAGCCGCGCTTTGCCCGGCGCGCTATAACATCAAGGCGCTCGAAAAGACGCGGCGAAAGCTCGGATCGTATTCCTTTTCATCGCTGTATCAGCAAAACCCGGTGCCCGCGACCGGCGGTACATTTAAACGCGCGTGGTTTCGGAACATTGTCGAATCAGCTCCGCCGAAGCTCAGATGGGTTCGCGGCTATGACCTTGCGATCTCGACCAGTACGACCGCCGATTTTACCGCGAGCTTTCGCTGTGCGTATGACGCCGCGGGAAACCTTTATATAGCTGACGGATTCCGGCGAAAGATCGAATACCCCGATCAGCGGCGTTACATTATAGAAAGGATGGCTGAGGAAGATTCGACCGAACACTGCATTGAGGCGGCTCTGCACGGCAAAGCGTTGGTGCAAGACCTGCGCAGCGATCCCAGCGCCCGGCGATACGCTCTTCGCGAGGTGCAGGTCGATACCGATAAGCTGACCCGTGCGCTCGCCTGGCTAAACCTTGCCGAAGCCGGAAAGCTGTTCCTAGTCCGCGGCCCGTGGATCGACAATTTCGTCGACGAGGTCTGCCGCTTCCCTTCCGGTAAGCACGACGACCAGGTCGACGCCGTCTCAGTAGCCGTCTCACGCCTGGGCGTGTCAACTGGAAACAGAGCGTGGGGGTTCTAGGGTTTCTCCGGTGGCTCGGATCTGACGGGAACGGATATAGCGGTCCGGAGTGAATTAAGTCTATCCCGAGCCGCTGCGTATTTTGGAAGTGAAGATTCCAGCAGGCCGAGCCTTAACCGAATTCGGCTGCGTTCGGAACTTAGCTCATTGAGGGCAGTGTTCACCCCGATCTCGTCGTAGGCAAGCAGATCGCTCGAAAGCCAGACGGTATCTTCCATCGGAGCCCAATCCTCTGGAACGCCGCCGGGATTTGTACGGTCGGAAGAATTGATGAACTTTATCGCCGTGCGGAACGCCGAGACCGCGTCTGTCGGCGTGATCGAGAAATATTGCTCTGCCAAAACGAGATAGAGGCGAGCGACCTCGTGATCAGGCAGATCGATACCGGCGAGCTCCTTTTCCATTTCCCGGAGATTTTCGAGGAAGAATTCACGGCTCGCTCGCACCGCTTCTTTCCGGACGAGTTCATCGCGGACCGCCGGACGAAGGCGTTTCGGCGTGCGGTCGATGAAGCGGAAGGCCGTGGGAAGATCGCCTGCTTCAAATGCGGCAAATGCACCACGAACAGCAGCGTCTGTTCGCCAATTGTCCCAACCCCTCGGCGACGCCTCACGAAAATCGTCGCCGTCGAGGCCGTCAAGTACCGACACCATTCGAGCGAACTTCTCTTCTCGCTGCAGCCGCCCGAGCGCGTCGCGGTATAGATTAACTTTTGCTTCAAGATCCTTGGTCTCTCGGGCGAGAGCGAGGATCTCATCAACGTTGGCCGGAGTTGGCGTATTCCGGGTGCGAACGTTTTCCCGTTGAGACTGATCTGTGTACGGGATACAGGCGGCGAGGCTTTGGCGATACGTCACGGCAATCTCGGGCATTTGCGTGTCGATCGATGGCGTGAACCACGGTGCGTAATACGCAATGCCGCATCGGACGGTCCGTTCCTGTTCGATCGCCAAAGCTGAATTGAGAGCATCCGCGAATGCTCGGAGTGCGATACGCTGGAGCGGTGACGGTAGACCTGTGTTGCCATCGAGGCCTAACGCGACGCGGCCCATATTAAAAAGGAAAAGGTGGCCATCGGAGCGATGTCGCGAGCGAGCAAGCCGCAGCGATTCATTCATTAGCTGTTCCGCGCTCTGCGGTTCACTCGGATGGATCTTGGCGATAAGCCACGGCAATCCGGTCGCGAATCCGTGTCTTAGCGAATCCATTCCGGCCGCCAGCGCCAATCGCGGATTTTCATCGACGATCTCGAGTGCCATAGCGACGAACAGCTCAGCCATTTGCGGATCGGGTTTCCGGCCGTCGTCGGACGCCCCTGATTCCATCTTCGCCATCAAGCGGATCGCCAGATCCTCATCAAGCGAGGTGATGATCGACAGAGCTTTCTGAAATGTGGGCAATTGCGGACCGATATCTTTTTCCCTTGATGAATCGACCACCGCGACAAGCCGCTGTTCCGATCGCGAAAGATGTTCGCGGGCTTCCGAATTATCGACCTTCCACCAGAACTTAGCGAGATAGGCAGCATACATCGCCTGCTCGCCGTCGGTCATCGAGCGAGAGTCTATCGTCACCAAACGCGTCAGATCTGAAACCCGCGTCTTCCAAAGATGATGCGCGTATTCAGCTTCCTCCAAAATGGACTGCCTCGTATCCTGCGAGAACCCTGTGCTATGAGCGACCAAGAGCAGCGAAGCGATCACGAGGATATTGCTGAAGACGGTTTTAGCGGAGGCCATAGATTCTATCGATATAGTAACCGTTCCTCGTCTTTTTGTACCGACTTTTTCTCTCGGCTTTGGTTCGAGTTGTCCGATGCGTGAGAAATTTGGTTTAATGTTCGTTTGCATTGGTTCGCGAATTATCCACTATGAGCAACGCATTTATAGAAAGTCTTGAGAAGTACCGCGAGGCGGATTGGCTGGCGGCGGTCGAGGCGGTGTCGGGCGAGATACATGAGGTTGACCGGGCGGCGACGCAGATCTGGCTTAGGTTCTTCCCGCTTGATCTGGTGAGGCATCTGGAAGCGGCCGAGGACGTTGAGGGAGCGATGAAAGGCGTCGCGCTCGAGGGCGATTTCGGTTTGCTCGACAAGATCGACACGTCGCATTTCTTTCTTTACGGGCACCGTTATTGGCCGCAGGTAAAGGCGGCGGTCGAGACGCGTGCCGAAAAGGTCGAGGCGGCCGGCGATCTTGCCGGTGAGATACGCGGTATCGCAAATTCAGCGGCGGCTGCGGCAAAGGTTGATGCGAATCTTACGATGGGCATCGCGGCCGTCGGGCTGATGACCCTGGTGCAGGCGGGTTATGACGAGCTGAAGGCCGCGGCGGGCACCGTCGAAAAGACGTTAAAGACAAAGGACTCGGGCAATATGACGAAGTCGCCCGACGATATCGTTGCGGCCCGTGCAAAGGACGATTCGCAGGGGCTGCTCGGATTCCTGAAGACGATCGACAAAGAGTTTTCGGTCAGGTTCAAGGCATTCAAGTACGACGGCAAATTCAAGATAATGAACCTTGAGGAGATCGCGTCTGCGTCGCAGAAAGACCGCTCGAAAGCATGGCAGGACAGCGATCCGCGCTGCTGGGAAGGCCCGGTGCCGATCGAATGCACGTCAGCCTCGTGCGGCACATGCTGGGTCGGCGTAGTCGGCGGCAAGGAAAAGCTGACGGAACCAAGCTCACGCGAACGCCGTGCGATGCGAGTCTTCGGTTATAACCAACCGGATGACGAGAAGCCGATGCTGCGGCTCGCTTGCCAGGCGAAAGCGACCGGGAACGTCTCGATCATCATTCCGCCTTGGAATGCGGTATTTGGCAAAAAGGTCCGCGGAAGTGTTGAAGAGCTCGAGTTGGAACCGGTAACAACCTCGGCGAAGAAGCTGAGAGAGGTCGTGAAGGAAGCGACGTCAAAGTAAGTAACCGCAAAGTTAGAAAGGAAAGGCTGCTCAAACGGGCAGCCTTTTTCAATTTGGCTGTATCAGTTCAATACAACATCCGCTCGCCTTCCCTTACAATCGCGTTTAGACCCCCGAAATATAGGGCTTGAGAGGTATCTCAGCATTTGGAACGCCATTTGCAATTGTCAATGTGAAATATCGCTCTCCCCGATCTTTCGCAATAATTTAACGGTAATTGAAATGGCAACACCGCTCACAAAACTTTATCCGGAGTCACGCCCTGCGGCCGATACGCCGCATGCGCTTTTCATCAACCGCGACCTCAGCCTCATCGAATTTTATAGACGCGTTCTAGGGGAAGCCGTCGACAGCTCAAAACCGCTGCTGGAACGAGTCAAATTCGTATCGATCTTTTCGTCACTGATCGATGAGTTTTACATGATCCGCATTGCGAGCCTGAAGGAACGGGCCGAAGGCATCATCGACATCACGCCCGACGGGCTGACGCCTGCAGAGCAGCTCAAACGGCTGCGGGCCGCGATGCATGAGATGGTCGCCAGACAAACAAAGTATTTCAAGGACGAGCTGATGCCGGAACTCTCGTCCCACGGGATCGTACTGCTGCCGTATTCTTCGCTGCGTGAGGCGGAGAAAAAGGCCTTTGCTGATTTCTTCACCGATCAGATCTATCCGGTGCTGACACCGATGGCGGTCGATCCCTCACATCCTTTCCCGTATATCTCAAGCGGCAATCTGAACATCGGGCTTTATATTTCGCCTGAGCTGGATAAGCGTGTCAGGAATGCTCTGCAGTTGAACGCTCAGGAGATCTTCGTCCGAATGAAAGTGCCGGCGTTTCTGCCGCGGCTGGTCGAGGTGCAGGGACGAAAGGACGCGTTCGTTTTCGTGGAGGACATTATCAAGGACCAGATCGGCAGGCTGATAACGGGTGCTACGCCGGAAGACTGTCACATATTCCGTATCACGCGGGACACCGATATCGAAGTAAAAGAATCTGAGGTCGCCGATCTTCGCGAGAGCATGGAAGAGAATCTGCGGCAGCGGCGTTTCGGCGAGGTCACGCGGCTCGAGGTCACGGACGGTATGCCGGACCAGATGCGGGAATATCTCTGTAGCTCGCTTGAGCTGACCGATGACGACATATACAGCGTGCCGGAACGCGTTGATCTGGGAGGCATTTCGAAGCTCACAAAGGTGAACCGGCCGGAACTAAAGGATCGTCCGATCAGGGTACGTGTTCCCGAACCGCTTCAGAACGGAGCGTCGAAATTCGATCTGATCCGCGAGAACGACATTCTGCTGCATCATCCGTATATGCCTTATGGGATCGTTACCGATTTCCTGAAGGAAGCTTCGGAAGATCCGGATGTCGTCGCGATGAAGATCTGCTTGTATCGGCTGGGTGCAGATTCACCGATACCGCCGCTGCTGATCAAGGCCAGCGAACAAGGTAAGCAGGTGACGGCACTGATCGAGCTTAAGGCGCGGTTTGACGAAGGCAACAACATCGAGTGGGCAAGGAAACTGGAAGAGGCCGGCGTACACGTTATCTACGGCCTGTTAGGGCTAAAAACGCACGCGAAGACCACGCTCGTGGTTCGACGCGAGGACGGAAAGCTGAAGCGCTATGCACACATTGCTACGGGTAATTACAATCCCGAGACGTCTGCGGCTTACACGGACCTCGGCTTGCTGACAGCTGATGAGCAGATCACGGAAGACGCGACAGAGCTATTTAACTTCCTGACCGTTTATTCACGGCCTGAGAAGTTCCGCAAATTGCTGGTCGCACCGATCACGCTTCGCAGCCGCATGCTCGAGCTGATCAACCGCGAGACGGAGAACGCGAAGAAGGGACAGCCTGCACGCATCGTCGCGAAGCTGAACCGTCTGGCGGACGCCAACATCGTGAACGCTCTCTACGACGCTTCGCGTGCCGGCGTTCAGATCGATCTGATAATAAGAGGCATATGCACACTGCGTCCGGGAATTCCGGGAGTGTCAGACAACATTCGCGTGCGCAGCGTCGTCGGACGCCTGCTTGAGCACAGCCGTGTTTATTATTTCGAGAATGGCGGTGACCCGGAAGTGTTCATGGGCAGTTCGGACTGGATGCCGCGAAATCTCGACCGGCGTGTCGAGGTGCTGGTGCCGATCCAGCGTGAGGAACTCCGGGATTACATGAAGGACGAGTACCTCGCAGGCTATCTGCGTGACGATGCCGGCGCACACGAACTGCATCCGGACGGAAGCTATTCGAAGGTCGAGGCTGCCGATGAGACTCAGCCGTTCTGTATCCAGGAAGCGTTCCAGTCAGAAGAGACGCTCTTCGACCCGTCGCTTTTTGGCAAGCAGGAACAGGACAACGTGCGAGATTTTAATTCAAGAAAGTAAAAACAAGCGGGAGCAAATGATGGAAGGAGCATTTAATAAATTTAAGTTATTTTCGTTTTTGGTGGCGATCGTCGCTTTGAGCAGTGCGGCTTTCGCACAGAACAGCACGCCGCAGGGCAAAGCGATCATGTGGGAGCCGGTCGAGATCGAAAAACGCGATCTGTTCTTGGGCCCGGGCGGCACTGAGTGGCAACCCGATCTTAGCCGTATCGAATTCCTGAAAGAGGAGACCGAGGGTCACAATAAAAAGTATCGGATCAAGGACGGCAAGGGCCGGACGTGGGTAGCGAAGCTTGGCCGTGAAGCAAAGCCCGAGACGGCCGCGGTACGGCTTATCTGGGGTTTGGGTTACAAGAGCGAGATCAATTACCTCGTGCCGAAGATCACCATTCCGGGCAAGGGAACGCATGAGAACGTGCGGCTGGAAGCTCGGCCGGACAGGTTTGATCGGCTTGATGAGTGGAAATGGCGTGACAATCCTTTTGTCGGCACCAACGAGCTCGAAGGCCTTAAGATGATGATGGTCTTCCTGAACAATTGGGACGTACTTGACCTGCAGAATAAGGTCATCGACGCCGGCAACGGCGAGCTTCATTACATCGTCAGCGATCTCGGTTCAACATTCGGACGTCTTGGCAACAACAACCTTCCGATCATTTATCGTTTGGGCCGCAGTACCGGCAATCCGAAAGATTACGTTAATACGAAATTCATATCAGGCCGGCATGACAACGGATTGGTCGATCTCGCCTACAAGGGCAAGAATAAGGATCTCTTCGAAGCGTTCACCGCTGACAACGCTCGCTGGCTTGCAGGACTGTTGAACCGCCTGTCAGAAAAGCAGATCCGCGATGCGTTCCGTGCCGCACGGTATTCAAACAAAGAGATCGATCTCTTTACGCGGGGCGTCCGCAACCGCATCGCCGAGTTGAATGCGATCGCTTCCGCCCGTAATAATATCGCCGTCAGGTAACCAGAAATGCAGCGATCGAAACTCATCGCAGTGATAGCCGTTATCGCGGCTATCACTCTTACAGGCCTGCTTTATTTGACGCGAGACAGCTTCAACGGCTCTGCGGACACAGTTCCGGCAGCTAACCGAACCGTCGCGCCTGCCCAAAATACCGAGTCTACCGGAAATCCGCTGATGGATATGATGGGTGCGGGCGACACGTCCGCGCCGGTCGCGGTCCCGGAACCGAAACGCACCTGGGCCGAAGAGATGCTCAGCATTTTGTTTCGTTTGTTCCTGGCGGTCGTGCTTTCCGGAATACTGGCGTTTCGTCCGCGTAAGGACGTCAATCTTTTCAAGCGAAGCCTCTTTGTCTCGCAGACGCAGATACTTCTCGCTGTTGTCGCCGCAGCATTGATGATGATCGTCGGTGACAACGCAGCACGCGCCTTTGCGATCTTTGCGGCGGTCTCGCTCGTCCGCTTTCGAACGAATATACGTGACCCGAAAGAGATCACGGTCCTGCTTATCAGTCTCTCGCTGGGACTCGCCGCGGGTGTCGGCCGTTGGGACCTTGGCATTGCGCTGTGTTTCTTTGCTCTTGCTCTGCTATGGCTGCTCGAGTTTAACGAATCGGAACAGGTTTACCGATCGATGGAGCTTTGTGTGAGGAGCAAGAACACGGAATCTTCGAAGCTGCTGCTGCAGAAGCTTTTCAGAAAGTACAAGATCGATGCAGAGGTGCGGCAGATCGATCCGGCCGATGCGGAGAACCCGATCGGGTCGCTCGTCTATTACATCACGCTTAGGCTGAACCTCAGCACCGATCGTCTGAGCGAACAGATAATGCGTATGGACCCGGACAATGTCGAAGGCATCGAGTGGTCGCAGAAGAAAGGTGCGAGCGACATCTATCAATAAAAAAAAGGGCTGCCTTGTCTGGCAGCCCTTTTTCGTTAATTTCCTTGAAGATTGTGAACTAGTTCGCGACGCCCGCGGTCGCAGTTGCCGTGCGAACAGCGGCCGCTCGTGCTGCTGCTGCAGCATTCCGGCTCTTCTCTTTCTCGTACTGTTTTGAATAGCTCTTAACGTACGATTTGATATTGAAGTGAACAGGCCACGAGGTGTAGTTGTACTTCTTCATTTCTTTGTACGCCTGATCGTAGGACCAATCGTAGTTATTGAAACGGTAAACCGCACCGACCAATCCCGTACGGTGCTTGCCGGCCTTGCAGTGAACGTAAACCTTGCCCGTTTCCGGGTTGTTCATTAGGGCCATGAAAGCTTCCACATCCTCGTCATCAGGGTATTTCCAGCCGCTCATCGGGATATTCACGTACTTCATGCCCTGAGCTTCGGCGGCTGCTTTTTCATAATCCGTGGGGTCGTTGCGAAGATCGACGATCGTCTTAATGCCGAGTGCGGCAAGAGACGCGTAATCGCCCGGTTCGGGTTGAGCACCGCGATAGAGGCGTTCGTCCATTTGGCCAAAGTTACCAATTTTGATCTGCGAGAGGTCCTGCACTTGTTCGGTTTGGGCTGAGACAGCGGAGAGTCCGACGATCGCGGCAAGAACCATTGCCGCGGCACTGCGAAAGAACGAGTTTTTCATATACTGCTAATTTGTCCTGAGTGAAAGAAATAAGGGTCGAGAGCTTTTATGGGCACCGTCTCGAGGTGAACGGCGGAACGCTCCCGCGTCTTGTTTTTCGTACGAACATTTGAAGAACTGCATCAATATCAGGTTGCCAAGAACTTTTGTCGGGGGATGGTTGTTGATAATGACACCTGATTTGGGTGACAATTCAAGCTTAATATTACCGATATGAGCGATCAGCAAGCAAACACGACCAGCCCGGTGATCTACGTCCTGATCGCGGTATTTCTGTGGAGCACAGGCGGGCTTTTCATAAAGCTGACTACGCTGGATGCCTATCAGGTAACGTTCTTTCGTTCGCTGTTCGCGGCTATCACGGTCTTTTTATTGACCCGGCAAAACGGGCTGAAGATCAATGGATTCGGGGTTTTGACGTCGGTGATCTATGCCCTGCTGCTGTTCCTATTCGTCTGGGCGACCAAGAAGACTACCGCCGCAAACGCCATTTTTCTTCAGTACACGGCCCCGATCTATATTTTAATACTCGCGCCGTTCATCATTGGCGAAAAGTTTAAGCTTCGCGATCTCGTGACCGTCGTAATTGTGCTCGCCGGTATGAGTCTTTTCTTTGTCGGCAAGCTCGAGGTCAGCGACTATCAGGGGAACATTGCGGCCCTGCTTTCAGGCGTATTTCTCGGTCTGTACATAATGCTGCTGCGGCATCCGCGAGGCGAGGGCTTTAATCCCGTGATCGCCGTTATCTACGGCAATCTGATCCTCGCGGTACTTACCGCCCCGACCGGGATATCAGCCATTCCGTCGATGGTTCCGCTGGACTGGTTCGCGGTTATATTTCTTGGAGTGCTGCAGATCGGGATCTCGTACATCCTGTTCATCCGGGGCGTTCGCGGCGGCACGCGTCCGCTGGATGCAAGCCTGATCGGTTTTATCGAGCCGCTTCTGAATCCTGTCTGGGTCTATATTTTCGTTGGCGAAGCACCGACCGGCTGGGCGATGATCGGTGCCGCGATCGTGATCTCAGCGATATTCCTGCACACGTTGAAAATGGAACGAGCCGAAGCCGTTTAACGCAGGCCCTGCCCGAATTGTTCGGTACCGAACGTTCCGATACCGTTCAAGCGAAAGCTAAAGACGATGCGGTTCTCGTTGCGGGCACCGACGTTGAACGTGTAGTACTGCACGGCGAGGGAACAGCAGTCGTAGGCGTAACCTAGCGTGTATAGAGAGCTGATAAGCGGCGAGAGCCTTGTAGCGCGGCGATTCTCGAAATCAAAAAACACCGACGCTCCGCCGTACAAACCTTTGTCACGGTTCCCAACAAAGATTGACGGGCTCCACTGCGAACCTCGCAGCGTGCCGGGCTCTTTTCCGTTCTGATCTGAATGCTGGAACAGCGACGGGACGAGAGTGACCGCCCGTGTGTAGTAAAAGGTCTGGAAGAATTTGACGAAAGACGTATCGTAACCGACGGTCGCCGAGACGGCACGCAGACCATCTCCCTGAAAACCCACGTCCGCCCGCGAATTTACAAAGATCGTACGCTGCGGCCTGTAGGTCATGTCGATGCTAAGCGGCGAGAACCGGCGAGGAACGCCGCCGAATGTGTAAAAGCTTAGTGCCGTGATCGGTGCGATCTGGTTTCTGCGGCCGGGCACGAGTGCACCGCCGAACGTCTTGTCGAAGAAGTACTTCCCGCGGACGGTGAGATTGAATATTTCGTACGGCTGGGCTTTTAGTGCGTCCTTGTCACCGACGGCCGGATCTTCAATGTCGAAATCCGCCTTAGCTTCTTCGGCGAGGCGACGCTGGGCTTCACTGGTGACCGCCTCGGCGTAGCGGCGTGTGTAGATACGATTGATAACGCCGAATTCGATCTCGTTAGTGTCGGTGATCGTGTCGACGTGATCGAACCGGATTATCCGGTTGAAATTGTTAACGCCCTTTACGAACCGATACGTCGCGTAAGGCTCGATGACGTGCCGAAACTTGAACGTGTCATTCTTGCCGTAAAAGTTTCGAGCCAGGGCGACTGGCCGGACGTCGAATTCGAACTCGCCGTACCGCCTGATGACAGTGTCGCCGACCACCCGTCGCATATCGTTGAAGGAGTTGGAATAGTATGTGACCCGTCCGCCTGCGGTGGCTGTGAAATTAAAGTACTTGGTATTGATCGGCAGCGTGAACTGCGGGTAAAAGTCGAGACGCTGGCCTACGGCCGGTGAAACGACCGGTTCGGTACCGGTCTGCTGGCGATAAAGGCCGATGTCGGCAACCGATTCGCGACGCGACACTCCTTCGAGAGCTGCCTTGAATGAAAAGTAGATCGGCTTCAAAAACGAGATCATCGAGGGACGTTTCTCGAAGTTGACGCTCGGAAGATTTCGGGTTTTGATGGTGACGTTCGGGATCGTGATCGTCTGCGAACGTGCCAAAAGATTGAGCGTGTAGTTGTCCCAACTCTTATTGATAAAGACCTGCGAGACCTCGATCGGCGAGATGATCTGCTGAATGCCGTCGGAGAACACCTGGCGGAATGCCAAGTTCGATGTCAAACGCACATCGGCTGCGGCAGTGAACCCGTTCGGGAAGAATTGAACGCCTTCCGCATACACGATCGAACCGCCCTGGTCAGGGTATTCGCGACTCGCACTCTTTCCCAGAACCCGATCCTGAACAGCGTAGAAGCCTGCATTGAAATATGAGCGAGAGTTGGCCCGCGAACGAAAGTCCAGGCCGTAACCGATGCCTCGCGATGTGTAGAGATCACCACGGAACGTCACATCTGCCGAACGTCCTAATGTCTGGTAATACGCACCTGACAACCGAACGCCCTTATTGCGTGAATAGCCGACCGTCGGCGTAAGGAAACCGCTCGCGCGGTCCTGCTGCTTGATCGGGATAGAGGCAAACGGGAGAACGGCGACCGGCACGTCCTTGATCCTGAACTTTGCTCCTTTTAGCCTGACGCGGTCGTTGATCCGGATGCGTGCTTCGTCTGCCGTAAATGACCACTTCGGAACGGCCTCGTCGCAGGCGGTGAACTTCCCTTTTGTGACGACCACCTCCGTCAGCGAGACGCGTTCAACCCTGTCCGCGGAAAAGTAAAGCACCGTGCCGTCGTCGGTCTGATTTGTGAAGCCTGTCGAATCCTCAAATGAACCCAGCTTCGTCCGCAGGTTCCAGATACCGCGTGCACCGGTTATGCGCTGATCGTCGCCCTGGTCAAAGATGACGCTGCCCTCGGCATCCATTTTGTCTTCGGCTTCATAAAGCGTGATCTTGTCGGCCTGCAGACGATATATGCCGTATTTCACATCGACATTGCCGGTGTAAATAATGATGCGTTTACCCTCTTCGCCCTCGACGGTCTGGCGTTCGGAATACACGACGACCTCACCGTCACCGCCTTCCTGTTCGGTATCGTCTTTTAACTGTTTTGGTGCGGCGATGCTTTGCTCGGCAGAGACCGGATTGATGTTAGGCGTGTCGGTTATCGGATTGGCTACCTGACGGTCAACTGGGTTCGTCTGCTGTGAACTGCCTTGTGTGGAAAGGAGTACAACGAGCACAAGGGCAATAGGTAGGAATTTGAACCGCATTGAGTTTTACGTGCCAATATTTCGATGCTAACACGAAACTGAATAAACATTAAAGCCTTGTGCTAGACTGAGATATCACGCTTAACGTCACGCATTCCTATGCCCAAACAAAGCGTCCTTGTCGTCGAAGATGAAGAACTGATGCGGTCGATACTTCGACGTCTTTTGGAGAGCGAAGGCTATCGGGTCGTGACCGCTGACAGTGCTGAAAATGCCCTGGAGCTTTTCGCTGCGGATCGCTTTGCCGTTGTCCTGACTGACATAAAAATGGCTGGTATCGACGGCATCGAGCTGCTTGACCGCATCAAGTCGATCGACGAAGAGGCAATGGTAATTATCATGACCGCGTACTCGTCGGTCGATTCAGCGATCGCCGCCTTGCGGAAAGGTGCATACGATTACATAACAAAACCTTTTGTAAACGACGACCTGCTGCAGACGATCCGAAATGCAGCGGCCCAGCATGACCTGTTCCAGCAAAATCGTGCACTCCGGCGAGAGCTGAACAAACACTACAACTTCACAGAGATCATCGGGAAAAGTGACGAGCTGAATCAGATCTTCGAGATCGTCAGACGTGTGGCTGACACGAATGCCAACGTTCTGATCCAGGGTGAAAGCGGTACCGGAAAGGAACTTATCGCTCGTGCCATCCATTTCAACGGCAACCGTTCCGCCAAGCCTTTCCTCGCCGTAAATTGCGGTGCACTGACGGAATCGCTGCTAGAAAGCGAGCTGTTCGGTCATGTGAAAGGCTCGTTTACGGGAGCTTCGGCTGATCGGCTGGGGCTTTTCCGTGCTGCTGAAGGCGGAACCGTGTTTTTGGATGAGATCGGCGAGATGCCTATGCCGCTGCAGGTAAAGCTGTTGAGAACATTGCAGGAACACGAGGTCACGCCCGTCGGTGCATCGGTTCCGCTCAGCTTTGACGCCCGTGTGATCGCTGCTACGAATCGGGACCTGCAGAATGAAGTGGCCGAGGGGCGTTTTCGCGAGGATCTGTTTTATCGGATCAACGTCATTGAGATCACGATCCCGCCTCTCCGCGAACGCCGTGATGATGTGCCTCTGCTGATCAAGCATTTCGCTGCGAAAGCTGCTCGTGACCAGAACTTGCCAGATCGTCCGATCACTCCCGAAGCGATGCAGTTGCTGACCGGTTACGATTGGCCGGGCAATGTGCGTGAGCTTGAGAACGTCATCGAACGTGCGTTTATTTTGAGCAGCGATGTGATAGACGTCGGCGATCTGCCGCCTCGGCTTCGGGCTGCTGCACACGATCCGGAAGAGGACCGTGCAGCCCTCACGCTTGAAGAGGTCGAACGGAATTACATCAATTCAATACTTGCAGAGAATGACGGTGATAAGGTGGCCGCAGCTCGCACGCTCGGTATAGATCTCTCGACGCTCTACCGCAAGCTCAAACGCTACGGCGAGCCGGATGCTTATTTGACGAACAGCTCAAGCACGAAATAGTCCGTGCCGTTTACGCGTGTCAGCTTTCCTTCGGTGAACGGTGCCTGAACAAAATCGTTGGCGGGCATTGCCTCGGCAGGCAGTGCAGTGGAGTCGGTCGAAAGCTCGCTTTGTGAGATCAATTCGGCAGGAAACCATTCCGCGGGTTCGATCGATGACGGCTGTTTGGGACCATGTGCGGCTGCTCTTTCCGCGATCTGATCTGCATTAGCTGAGGTGTAAAGCAGGACCGCGGTCAGCTTGCGTTGGCCTGCAACCGTTTCGTCCCGCCAAACCGCATCCTCGGGTTCAACGCTCAACGGGATCATCAGGGCAAGCTCGTCGGCATTGTCCTTTGCCTTGTTAGCGGCATTTGCCTGGTTGGCTTGCGAGGTGTTCGCACGGTTGGCATTTTCTGCCGGACCGACACATCCCGTCAGCAGGAAGCAAAGCGAGAGCGTAAAAAGCAGTTTGATTTTCACCTGCCAATTGTATTTCACTGATGAACGGCTTGGCAATGTTTTAGCTGACCGCTCCACCCTATATGACTGAGGCCACAGGCATTCGAAGAAGCTCAGCATGGTATGCGTTGATCATTCTATTTGCGATCAACCTGATGAACTTCTTTGACCGGCTGATCATCGGAGCGGTCGGTGAGCCTATACGCCGTGAGTTTGAGCTGTCGGATACGTCGCTCGGATTGCTCGCAACGGCGTTCACGCTTTTGTACGCCTTCGTCGGTTTGCCGCTTGGAAGACTTGCTGACCGAACGCCGAGAAAATACATCCTCGCAGGCGGCGTCTTTCTCTGGAGCCTGTTCACGTTCGCATCAGGGTTTGCACGGAGCTTCTCGCAGATATTTCTTTTGCGTCTCGGAGTAGGAGTCGGTGAGGCCTCGTGTGCTCCTGCGGCTGCGTCTCTGATCAGCGACCTCTTCCCTGCTGAAAAGCGTGCGAGAGCGATGAGCATTTTTATGCTCGGGCTGCCGATCGGCATCGCCTTGAGCTTTTATGTGAGCGGTACCGTCGCACGGGAATACGGCTGGAGATATGCCTTTTTTGTTGCCGGTGTTCCGGGGTTGGCCCTTGCAGTTCTGGCACTATTGATCGCAGAGCCTGCACGTTCGAATACAGGGCCAACTGCATCTCAAGCAGACCGCTTTCTCCCTTCCGCAAAACGCATTCTCTCTTCGAGCACGATGCTCTGGCTGATACTTTCGGGTGCACTCCACAACTTCAGCCTTTATGCCCTTTCGTCGTTCATGACGCCTTATTTGATGCGGCATCACGAGCTTGATATTCGGGATGCGAACATCATTGCAATGCTCGTAAACGGCATTTTCACCATTCCCGGGCTGCTGCTCGGAGGCCTCGTCGGTGACTACGCAAAGCGTTGGCGTGCGAATGGCGGTTTGCTTGTCGTCGCAGCTGCCACGCTGCTTTCGGTACCACTCTTTGTTGCAGCGATCATGGCCGAAAGCGGCAGCACGCAGCTATTTCTGTTAGCGATGGGCGGTGCCTTCGCACTGATGTACTTCTATTATTCTGTGACCTACGCAACGATCGCAGACATCACGCCTCCCGAACACCGAGGCACCGCGATGGCGATCTATTTCATGGCAATGTACCTGTTCGGGGGTGCACTCGGGCCTTACGTGGTTGGAATGATGAGCGATCATTTCACACGTGCTGCCGCAACTGCCGCAGGCGTGATCGATCAGTCAGCCTCGTCGCTCGAACCCTTCCGTGCCGCAGGCCTTCAGTCCGCAATGTACGTCGTACCTGCACTCTGCATCGTGCTTGCTGTCGTAATGTTCGCAGCCGCCCGTTCGCTGAAGCCTGACACTGTAACAGTAAAGGGGTAGACAAATTGATACATTGGTACACGATTACTGTTACACCCCGGTCTGAAACTAGGTCTGACCGTCAAGAACCGGTACGACGGTTAGCGCACACTCCCTACCGGTCATGTTTCCGCCTGACACCCGTCACTCGCCACTTGTCACTTCCCGTCACTCATCACTCGTCACTCGGCACTTCCCGCCCGTCCTGTGCTAAAATCTCGCTTATACACGTATAAATTATGGCAACCGAGATCAAAGAAGCATTGACTGATAAGGCACGTTGGGAAGCTGAGACGCTGCAGAAGGTACTGGACAAGACCGCTGAGCGAAAGAAGTCGTTCGAGGGCGTTTCGCTTGAGCCTGTCGAGCGTCTCTACACCGAGAGCGACAGCGAAGGCATCGATGTCGGGTTTCCCGGTGAATACCCCTACAAACGCGGAATACACCCGACAGGTTACCGCGGGAAGCTCTGGACGATGCGTCAGTTCGCGGGGTTCTCTTCGCCCGAGAATACCAACGCACGCTTCAAATATCTGATGGAACACGGCCAGACCGGCCTTTCGGTCGCCTATGATCTTCCGGCACTGATGGGACTTGACGCCGATTCTCCCTTGAGCGAAGGCGAGGTCGGCAAATGCGGTGTTGCCGTGTCGTCGCTTGCTGATTTTGAGGTGCTCTTCGACGGAATTCCGCTTGATGAGGTAACGGTCTCGCAGACCATCAACGCCCCGGCCCCGATCTTCCTTGCGATGTACCTGGTCGTCGCGGAAAAGCAGAAGGCTGATTTCAAGAAGATCTCGGGCACGCTGCAGAACGACATCCTCAAGGAATATATCGCCCAGAAAGAATGGATCTACCCGATCAAGCCGGCGATGAAGCTCGTGATCGACACGTTCGAATACACGACCAAGCACGTTCCCAAATACAATCCGATATCGATCAGCGGCTACCACATTCGTGAGGCAGGTGCGACCGCTCTGCAGGAGCTGGCGTTCACGCTGCGTGATGGCGTCGAATACGTGCAGTACGGCGTCGATCGCGGTATGGACGTGGACGATTTCGTGCCGCGTCTCTCGTTCTTCTTTAACGCTCACAACGACTTTTTCGAGGAGATCGCAAAGTACCGCGCGGCACGAGTCGTCTGGGCTAAGACGATGAAGGAACGCTTCGGAGCGAAGAATCCCCGGACGATGCAGATGCGTTTCCATACGCAGACCGCAGGCGTCTCGCTGACCGTTCAGCAGCCGCTCAACAACATCGCCCGTGTGGCCATTCAGGCACTCGCAGGCGTTCTTGGCGGCACACAGTCGCTGCATACCGACTCATACGATGAGGCTCTCGCTCTGCCGACCGATCAGGCGGCGCTTATCGCTCTCCGCACGCAGCAGATCATCGCCGAGGAGACCGGCGTTGCGAATACAGTTGACCCGCTTGGCGGCAGCTATTACATCGAATCGCTCACACAGAAGATGATCGACGGCTGCTTCGATTACTTTGACAAGATCGACGGTTTCGGAGGAATGGTAGAAGCTGTTGAGGCGGGTTTCCCGCAGCGTGAGATCCAGGAATCGGCGTATCAATATCAGAAGGCCGTCGAACGAAATGAACAGGTCATCGTCGGAGTGAACAAATACGCGATGGAATCGGAGAGCCACAAGACCGATATCCTGCAGATCGACGAGACCGTTCGAGATCATCAGCTGGAGAGGCTCGCAAAGGTTCGGTCAACGCGTGACAACGGGGCCGTTGCCAACGCTCTTGAAAAACTAAAGAAGGCTGCCGAAACAGACGAGAACACGATGCCCTCGATCATCGAGGCAGTCGCCGCTTACGCGACCGTCGAAGAGATCTGCGTCGCCCTGCGTGACGTCTACGGCATCTATGAAGAACCGGCGTTTTAATCAAAGCGAGTTCTAGATCGGATCGTAGCTAAACTCGGCCTTTGTAAAGTTGAGCGACATCTGCTCCGTTTGTCGCTCGCCGCTGCTCACGCTGTAGCTCGTGATCATGCAATTTTCCAGTTTGATGGTCAGGTAAGTTTTGACGGTATTCTCGACCTTATCTGTCAGATAGATGATCATTTGCTTCCCGTGGCCCTGCATCGCTTCGCGGTACAGCGTCGGTGAATATTTGTCGACGGGCCGAGTGATCACTATGTCAGATGGCTTTAGCTCTCCCGAACGTCCGGTTGATCCGCCACCGACCGCCGAATTGACCGGCAAATTCACACTCAACAACTCAACCTTTAGCGACAGGTCAGGAATTTCCAAATAAGCAGACATTTTCGAACCTCCTTCGCCTTGACCGATATTGTAAAAGCTTTTTGCGACTGAGAGTGTAACAGTTTCTGGTCCCGCAACTGTTACATTCCGCTAGTAACCTTTAAAAGCCCTGCCGTGTTCCGAGTTTCGGCTGGCTGGAAGGTTTAACAGTTGGTAACATCTCTCGCTGTTAAACTCCACTCGACGGCCCTCAGATCTTTAGGTTTTTACCGCCAGCCGTGTAACATTCCGTCGCACCTGCCAGTGTTACGTTACATCTCTCGCAAAATAAATATTTCGCGATAGACAAAAAAGTCCTTGACACGAGAATATAGCATATGTTTTACTATCTACAACGCACATTACTTCTTAATTCTTTCTCTTAAGGGAGAAGGGTTGGGAAAGGTGTGTCATGAATCGCTTCGCACTTTCATCAGCATTACGTAATGGATCTATTTTTATTTTTACGTAATACGATCTCTTCTGTTGAGTGAGTAACGGTATTATTCTCCGGGTCGCCTCTTGATCTCGAGAATGAATGACGTAATGTTGCTTAAGACCGTAACGTAACAGTTTGACCCGTTAGAAGTGTTACACAGAAGAGTTCTGGAAAGGGCGTCTTTCGTCCGCCGTGGTGTACTGTAACAGTTGTAGGTACCTTATCTGTTACACTCCTGCGGGCTGCTCGCTCAATAAAGATCGCTACAACCCCGAACGCTACTCTGTTATAATCCTTTTCAATTCTTACCCTTTTTGAACACAGAAACGCGATGGCTGAAGGTGTACAGTTCAGTAGCCCAGATGAACGCCCGATCACCGCTTTCTCGAGCTGGGTCGGTCAGGCCGGCGAGGCTATCGCTGCGGAGTTTCTCGAGGCGAACGGCTATCGTATCGTGATGTCCAACTTCACGGTCCCGGTCGGCCGTAATCGAAATGGTGCTGAGATCACAGGCGAGATCGACCTCGTCGCACTCGAAGGCGACACGCTGTGCTTCATTGAGATAAAGACCCGCAGCAGCATCGGACTGGCGACCCCGGACAAGGCGGTCGACCTTAGGAAACAGCGACAGATCACCCGAACGGCCAGGATCTACAAGCAGCTATTTGAGGTCGAAAATGTACCGCACAGGTATGACGTGGTGAGCGTCGTTCTGGACGGCATTGATGACCCGGTGATCGAGCTTCACCGCTCGTTCTGGACCGATGCGAAGTTTGCCAAACGCCGTTGGAATGACGGGACGTGGCAAACGACCCGAACTTTTTGACCGCCTGCTCCGTAAGGCAGACGAACAACCGAAAACACTTATGAAAAACAAATTATTCCTAGTCGCTCTATTGATGATCGTTGCATCGTCAACGGCCGCGGTCTCGGGCCAGCTTCCGGCCTTGATCGACCGTGAGGTCTTTTTCGGCAATCCCGAATACGCCGGTGCACAGATCTCACCTGACGGTAAGTACATCTCATTCGTAAAGCCCCTGAACGGCACGATGAATATATGGGTCAAGGGCGTGAACGAGCCTTTTGACGCAGCTCGTCCGATGACAAACGACCAGACGCGGCCGGTCCGCAACTATTTCTGGTCAGAGGACGGCAAGTACATCCTCTTTGTTCAGGACAAAGGCGGTGATGAGAACTTCAACGTCTATGCGGTCGATCCGTCGGCAAAGGCAGCCGAGGGTTCGCCTGTTCCCGCAGCGAGGAACCTGACGGATGCCTCGGGCGTTCGCGCGATGATCCAGCACGTTCCTGAATCCGATCCTGACGCCATCTACGTCGGCATCAACGAGCGTGACAAGGCTTGGCATGACCTTTACAAGGTTAAGATCTCGACCGGCGAGCGGACCTTGATCAGCGAGAATCGTGACCGTTACCAGCAGATGATCTTTGACCACACGGACAAGCTGCGGCTTGCGGTCAGGTCGGCACAGAACGGCGATACCGAGATACTTCGCATCGATCCGGACGGAAAGGCGACAAAGATCTACGACTGCAATTCATTTGAGACCTGCAGCCCGGTCGTCTTTCATAAGGACAATAAGCGGGTCTATCTGCAGACGAACAAAGGCGATCTCGACCTGATCGAGCTTTTCCTGATGGACGCTGCGACAGGTGCGGTCGAACGCGTCGAGGGCGATCCGATGAAAAAGGTCGACCTGAGCGGCGTCAATTTCTCAGGCCTCAATAAAGAGCTCATCGCAACCGTTTATTACGACGACCGTGAGCGCATCTACTGGAAGAACAAGAAGTTCCAGAACGATTACGAGACCATCAAGAAACGTCTCGGCGACCGGTCGATCAACTTTCAATCCTCAACAAAGGATGAGACGAAGTTCGTGGTCGTCACATCAAGCGATACGGATCCGGGGACGGTCTGGCTCTGGGACCGTAAGACTAAGAACCTTTCCACGCTCTATCAGGTACGGGAAAAGCTTGACAGGAAATCACTCGCTGAAATGAAGCCGATCAGGTTCAAATCGTCTGACGGGCTCGAAGTTCCGGCATATCTGACGCTGCCGAAAGGCGTCGAGGCAAAGAATCTGCCGCTGGTCGTAAATCCGCATGGCGGGCCCTGGGCGAGAGATATGTGGGGCTACAACTCGATAGCCCAGTTCCTTGCAAATCGCGGCTACGCGGTCCTGCAGCCGAACTTCCGCGGTTCGACCGGTTACGGCAAAAAGTTCCTGAACGCCGGCAACAACGAATGGGGCCAAAAGATGCAGGACGACATAACCTGGGGCGTAAAGCATCTGGTCGATCAGGGCATCGTTGACGGTAAGCGTGTCGGGATCATGGGCGGAAGCTACGGCGGCTATGCTGCACTTGCCGGTGTTACATTCACGCCTGACGTCTATGCGGCATCGGTCGCTATCGTGCCCCCGTCAAACCTGCAGACGCTGCTGGATTCCATTCCGCCTTACTGGGAAGCGATACGTGAGACGTTCTACAAGCGAATGGGCGACCCGAGAACCCCGGAAGGCATCGCACAGATGAAGCGTCAGTCGCCGCATGCACATGCCGACAAGATCAAGACGCCTTTGATGGTCGTGCAGGGAGCGAATGACCCGCGTGTGAAGCAGCGTGAGTCAGACCAGATCGTCGTGGCTCTCAGAGACCGCAATTATCCGGTCGAATACATCCTGGCACCCGACGAAGGACATGGATTCGCACGTCCGGTCAACAACATGGCGATGTTTGCAGCAGCTGAGAAGTTCCTTGCGAAGTATCTCGGAGGCCGCTATCAGGAATCGATGACACCGGAAGTTTCGAAGCGTCTGGCTGAGATCACAGTCGACCCGAAGACGGTCAAGATCATCGATCCGAACGCTCCTAAGAGCGACGGCGGAACGAATGGCGGTGCAACGGCAAGCCTTGACGGCAAATGGACCCTGTCGGTCGATGCAGGCGGACAGGTCATCGATCTGGTCTCAGAGATAAAGCAGACCGGGTCGGAATTTACGGGAACGATGTCGTCAATGGTCGGAGGCGGTTCGTTTGAAAAGGGCAAGATCAGCGGTTCGACGTTCACAGCTACGCTGAACGCGGACGTTCAGGGAAGCCCGACCGTAATCGCTCTCGAAGGCAAAGTAGACGGCAGCAAGATGACCGGAACTATGAATGTTCCGGGATTCGGAGTGCTGGCCTTTACCGGAGTGAAGCAATGAGGCTGAAGGTGTAACACGAAAGGCGTAACAACGTAACAGAAAACAACACCTTGTCCTGTTACAGTTACGCCAAAGCAGCGATCAAGCTGCAGCTTCTTCGATCGGGCGGACGACATCGAAAACCGGTGCTCTCCGCTCGATCATTTCACGTGTGATCACAAGCTCCTTCACACGCTTGTCCGAGGGCAGTTCGTACATCGAGTCGAGCAGAACTTCCTCCAGGATCATCATCAA
The DNA here is from genome assembly GCA_023389035.1 of Acidobacteriota bacterium. Taxonomy (GTDB): domain Bacteria; phylum Acidobacteriota; class Blastocatellia; order Pyrinomonadales; family Pyrinomonadaceae; genus OLB17. The sequence goes on along the minus strand of JAEWFC010000002.1, from coordinate 78,238 downwards.
TCCGCGAGCACCTACCTTTCGCTTGTGAGCCTGCTGGGCGATAGCCTGCAGTGCGTCGTCAGTGAATCGAAGGCTGATGTTGTCAAACTCGAACTTACGCTGATACTGCTTTATCAGGGCGTTCTTGGGTTCAGTCAGGATCGTGATCAAAGCTGCCTCATCCAAAGGCTGCAGACTGCCGATAACGGGAAGACGGCCGACGAATTCCGGGATCAGGCCGTAGTGGATCAGATCTTCCGGCTCGAGCTTGCCGATCATCTCGTCCTGTCGCTGTTTGCTGGTCTTGACGTCAGCCTGGAAGCCGAGCGACTTGTTGCGGAAACGTTTCTCGATGACCTTTTCAAGCCCGATGAAAGCACCGCCGCAGATAAAGAGAATGTTAGTGGTATCAAGCTGGGTGAATTCCTGCTGCGGATGCTTACGTCCGCCACCTGTCGGAATGTTCGCCACAGTTCCCTCTAGTATCTTCAAAAGGGCCTGCTGAACGCCTTCACCCGAAACGTCACGCGTGATCGAAGGGTTGTCATCCTTTCGGCAGATCTTGTCTATCTCGTCGATATAAATGATTCCCTGCTGTGCACGGTCAACATCGTTCCCTGCTGCCTGTAATAGCCTGAGAAGGATGTTCTCGACATCTTCGCCGACATATCCTGCCTCAGTAAGGCTGGTCGCATCGACTATGCAGAACGGAACACTGAGTGTCTTGGCAAGAGTTTGGGCTAGAAGCGTCTTACCGGTACCGGTCGGCCCGATAAGCAGGACGTTCGATTTCTGAAGCTCGACGTCAGATCTGCGTTTCGCAAGCTCGAGACGTTTGTAGTGCTGATAGACCGCTACTGAGAGGCGTTTTTTCGATTCTTCCTGGCCGATGACGTATTGGTCGAGATGGGCCTTTATCTCATGAGGCTTTGGCAAATTGACGCGAGTCGATGCCGTTTCGTTCTGCTCGTCGTCATTGATGATCTCGTTGCAGATATCAATGCACTCATTGCAGACGTACACTCCGGGCCCCGCTATCAGTTTCTTCACATCGTTCTGCGATTTTCCGCAAAACGAACAGCATAGAAGTTCTTCAGGTCGTCTGAAATTTGCCATAAGTTACAACGTCCGGCTCTGTCAGCTAACTGGTCTTATTTTGTTTTGTCGCGATGCTCGATCACTTCGTCGATCAAGCCGTATTCCTTTGCCTGCTGAGGCGTGAGGATACGATCGCGTTCTACGTCCTTCTCGACCTGGTCAAAGTCCTGGCCGCTGTGGAAAGCGATCAGTCGCGAGGTCATCTCACGCATTCTGAGTATCTCCTCAGCCATGATACGAACGTCGGTCGCCTGTCCCGAAGCACCGCCTGACGGCTGATGGATCAAGACACGTGAATGCGGCAGTGCGAAACGCTTTCCTTTCGTACCTGCGGTAAGCAGCAACGCTCCCATCGATGCACACTGTCCGACGCAGATGGTCGTGACGTCGTTCTTGATGAACTGCATCGTGTCGTAGATCGCCATTCCGGCGGTGATCGAACCGCCCGGCGAGTTGATGTACAGGTTAATGTCGCGTTCAGGATCCTCGGCCTCGAGGAAAAGCAGCTGTGCGACAAGAAGGTTCGCGATCTGGTCATCGATCGGCGTACCGATAAAGATAATGCTGTCTTTCAGAAGACGCGAGTAGATATCGAACGCACGCTCGCCGCGAGACGTTTGCTCGACAACCATTGGGACTAATGCCATATAAATCCTCGTCTGACCAAGTAGCTAAAAGTTTGAGTAAAAGATGAACCGGGTGACGTTAAGTCGTTGGTAGCGTGACCGATTGCAGATTTTACTACGATGTCAAAATATTGCAAGCCGCGAAAGGCCCGAATATCGGGCCATCTCGCAAGGCAATAAGTTATTCAGCCGCTTTCGACTTAGCGGTCTTCTTCGCCGGTGCCTTTTTCTTAGCAGGCTTTTTCGGCTTTTCCTCATCGGCCTCAGCAGCTTCGGCAGCCGGTTCCGCAAGGCTCTCATCAACCCAGGGTCCGTCGGTCACCTTCGCATGTTCGACGATAGCTTCGATGGACTTTCGCGTGCGTAAGTTGTTGCCGATCGCATTCAAGCCTCCCTGCTTTTCGAGGGTAGACCTGATCTCGTCAGGTGTCGAGCGGTACATCTCGGCCATCTTGCCGATCTCCTCATCGATCTCGGACTGCTCGACGTCCAGCCCTTCGGCGATCGCGATCTTATCAAGCAGCATCGCACCGCGAACGTCGCGCTCAGCCTGCGTCCGCATCTGATGGAAAGCCATCTCGATGAACTGATTCTCGACCTTGTTAAGATCGACACCACGCTGCTGCAGGTCCTGCGCGAAATTGTTAAGAAGATTGCGTGCTTGATTCTCGATCAGCGTATTCGGCACCTCGAATGAGTTGTCCTCGATCAGCTTTGCGATCGCGTTGTTACGCATCCGTGCGTCTGCATCAGATTTTGCATACGTCTCAAGGTCGGCACGAAGCTTCTTACGAAGGTCTTCGAGCGATTCATAACCTTCGTCGAGGCTCTTGGCCCATTCGTCGTTCAGTTCCGGAGTTTCCGTGCGGCCGATCGATTTGATCTTTGCCTTGTAATGGACGGTCTTGCCGGCAAGTGCCTCCGACGAAAAATCCTCAGGGTAAGATACCGTGAACTCTTTTTCATCATCCTCATTGACGCCTACAAGATTCTCGGTAAACGATTTCTCGATCACCTCATCGCCAAGAACCACCTCAAGGTCATTGGCTTCGATCGGGTCACCGTCGGGATCGTCATCAAATTTGCCCGTAAGATCGGCGATAACGGTATCGCCTAGTTCAGACGCACGCCCCTCGACAGGTATCAATGCCGATTCCTGCGACAGACGGTTTGCGATAAGGTCTTCGATCTCACCGTCTTCGACCGGTTTGACACGGCGAACCAGCTCAAGGCCCATGTAATTGGGTTCGGGGATCTCAGGCATTACCTCGACGTGTGCATGCAGCTTGATCGGTTCGGAACCGTTTACCTTTACCTTTTCGACACCATCGATGTGCAGATGCGGTTCTGACAACGGCTGCAGGCCGTGCTCTTCGATCGCAGCGGTCACCTTTTCCGGAAGCAGCAGCTGCAGCACCTCGCTTTTGATCTCTTCCTTGTAACGCAGTCGGATAACATCTAGCGGCGCATATCCCTTGCGAAACCCGGGAACGTTAGCACCCTTGGCATATCGCTGGCTGATCTTGTTGTAAGCATCCCGAAGCTCTTCGCCGGGTATCTCGATCTTCAACTCTTTTTGAGTCGGTGAAATTTCGTGGAGTTCCGTCTTCATTTATGTAAAAAGAATACCAAGTCGCGGGGCTGTTGTCAGTTTACCGCTGCTCAAAAAGCGTATGGCCGGAGCGATCGACTAACTGGCGATCACAACCGGCCACTACATGTTCAAATTGGTGCCGAGGGCGAGACTCGAACTCGCACGTCTTTCGACGCTAGATCCTAAGTCTAGTGCGTCTGCCAATTTCGCCACCTCGGCATGCCGCTGCATCGGCTCGGCAAATAATCAATTTAGCCAAAGGGCGGCGAAATGTCTAGCCGATCACTTGTGAAGATACTTCTTCTCGTACTCGTCCCACGACATATTGAAATCGCGGTCGCCAAGCTCGGTTCGTGCGGAGCCGGGGCCGACAAGTTTGTCTTCGGCCCTGCGAAACAGCCGCCAAGCTCCATAACCGACACCGCCGATCACCGCGATCCATAGGCCATACCACAGCAGCGACGTGACAAGCCCGAAAACCCAGAAAAACAGCATCACGCCGAATATCAGGCCAAGCAGGGCGAGTATGATCTTAATAAAATTCATTCGGTAACCTCCGTTCCTTTTACTATACGAAAATACGGCGTCGATGTTCGTTAGATTTTTTTCACTGTCGTATAATCCAGAACGTCAGCCAAACACATATCGCGAATCGGGACGGTCCTATTACATTGCAAACCCATACGATCAACACGCTCTCCGAAGCACTCGAAGGCACTCTTTTCGGCACCGCCGGCATCGCTGTCACGGACGTGACGCATGACTCTCGCCAGGTCCGCGAGGGAACGCTTTTCGTTGCGATCAAAGGAGCGACCGTTGACGGCCATCGATTCGTTGACGACGTTTTGCGACGCGGTGCGGCGGGTGTGATCTCGGAACAAGAGCCGCCGCCGGTCTTCACAGGCTCATGGCTGCAAGTGGCGGATGCCAGAGTTGCACTGGCTAGAGCTGCCTCGCTGATCAACGGCGAACCGTCACACAAACTCGATCTGATCGGCGTGACCGGAACCAACGGCAAGACGACAACGACCTATCTATGCTTCGCTCTCGCCGAGGCAGCGGGCATAAAGCCGGCAATGCTGACGACCGTCGAATACCGGATCGGAAAGAAAAGCGAAGAAGCTGTACGCACAACACCTGAGGCCAGCGATACCAACCGCTTTCTCAAACAGGCGGTCGATGAAGGCTGCGGATTTGCGGCCATGGAAGCATCGTCGCAGGCGATCGATCTGCATCGCTGTGATTGGCTGCGGTTTCGAGTTGCGATCTTCACGAACCTGACTCGCGATCACCTTGACTACCATCACACGATGGAGAACTATTTCGACGCAAAGAAGAAGATCTTCGATGGGAGATTAGGCGAGGTACCGGGCAGCAGTGTTATCAATATCGATGACGAATGGGGGACGAAGCTTGCCACGGAATTAAAGGCTCGCGGGCAGCGGGTCGTGACCTTTTCTCAGAACTCGGACTCGAATGACCGTGCCGACCTTTGGGCCGAGAATATCGAGGTCTCACTGCTCACGGGCACGTCGTTTGTGCTCAGAACCCAAGCCGGCGACCGGCAGATCACGTCGCCCCTTGTCGGGAAACCGCACGTGTACAACATGCTTTCGGCTACCGCAGCCGCGATCGAACTAGGTTATGACCTGGACAGTATCGCGAACGGCCTATCCACGTGTGTCGGTGCTCCCGGCAGATTCGAACGCGTTCAGCATGACGGCGAATTCGCTGTCGTTGTAGATTACGCTCACACGGACGACGCTCTGCTCAATACACTCAAAACTGCGAAGGATCTAGCTACCGGTCGGATCATCACGGTGTTTGGCTGCGGCGGAGACCGCGACAAGACCAAACGCGAGCCGATGGGCCGAATTGCGGGCGATCTCAGCGACGTTGCGATAATCACCTCGGATAACCCGCGAACTGAAGACCCGCTTCAGATAATCTCCCAAATAGAAACCGGCGTGAAGGCATCCGAGACCGAGTACCTTTCCATCTCCGACCGACGTCAGGCGATACATCAGGCAATAATGCTCGCGCAGCCCGGCGACGTCGTGATCATCGCAGGCAAGGGACACGAGACCTATCAGATAATCGGGAACGAAAAGTTTCACTTTGACGATCGCGAAGTTGCACTAGAGGCGATCAGTGAGAAGGAAGAAAAGGTCTAAGGATGCAGCGACTCAGGCTTTACCGTTCGGGCTCCCGTCTTTTTGCTGCATAACCATCTTTGACGGGTTATCGTAGAAGTGGACGCGGACGCCGACGCAACGAATTCTTTAACAATAAAAAACGGAAGCGGGCAACAATGCCTGCTTCCGAAAAGGAGAAAACTATTTTTTGTCGAGAGAATTTATGAGAGCTCAGCAACGTGCTTAGACAAACGTGATTTGTACCTGGCGGCAGTGTTGCGATGGATCAGTCCTTTGTTCACTGCTTTATCGATCACGGAGATCGTCGGGCTCAGCAATTCGCCGCTCGCATTCTTATCCGAACCCGCAATCGCGGACCGAAGCTTCTTGATCTGCGTACGCAGTTTGCTGCGATTGCTTCTGTTGATCTCGTTGCGGCGTGCGTTCTGACGGATCCGCTTTTCAGCTGATTTATGATTTGCCATCTATCTTTTACCTTAAACTTATTGAACTGCCCTATCGGGACAAACTTTGGATTTTACCGACAGCGGAGTCTCAAGTCAAGCCGCGGCTACGATTCCACTCGCAGTGCGAATGTATGCATTACATCGACGATAAGAACAAATATCGGCGGGTAAAACAGGAATTCCGGATTCAACGCCTGCAAGCCGTCCTGCAATTTGGGGATAAACGAAACTTCCGCGTACTGTCCTATGACGAGACCTAATGCAAAGCTCACCAAAAGCCCGACGACTAAAAAGCTGCCGGCCAGAAAGCGTGAATGCGGCTTTACGGCCAGGTCGCGTTCGTCCAGGATCGACTCGTGTATCTCGTCGCCCGAATACGTGTACCGCTCGAGCCCCTCGCGAATGCGTCCGATCAGGTGAATGACGCCGACCAAAAAGAGCGTAAGGAGCAGGATCTTCACGACGATGGGCGATTCAGAAAAGAACTGCGGCTTTAGGATCGCTACGGCGATCGTCGATAGGAATAGGGCGACCGTCGGGAATATGATCTTTTGCAGCGCCATCGATTCGCTCCGCTCTTCAGCGATCATGCGATCGATTATTTCGTTGTAGCGATGCTCGTATACGAGCTGCCGCCACCGGCGTGCGTGAGCGTTGTTAGTATCAAATACGGATTCCGCACTCAACGAGCCGTTATAGCTCATCGAAAGCAGCATCTTGTCGTAGTTCGCACGGTCCTTGGGGTTTCCCAGCACCTCGTACGCTTCCGCTATCGCGGCAAAGGCTCGGGCCGTTTCCTCGGAGCCGTTGTTCTTATCCGGATGTAGTTTTCGTGCAAGCCGCCGATACGCCGATTTGATCTCGGCCCGCGAAGCTTTTGGTGAAACCTTTAAGGTGTCGTAGTAATTCACCATTGACGAAATTTTGATGTCGGAGAGAAAAATGGCGGTGCCTCGAATGATCACCGCTTTTGTTAACAAAATTATAACATGAGATCGGTTAGCGTTCGCAAGTGTTGAGTTTAGCGGACGCAGCCGCATTTCCCTTTTGCCTTCATGTCATTCATTTGACACCGCGGCCCGTCAAATGTTCCCGCTGTCGCCGACGTCACGCTTGCTTCCGAGTGCGGCGAGCAACGCCTTTGCTTTCAGCAGCGACTCGTCGTATTCCGAATTCGGATCACTGTCGATAACGATCCCGCCGCCGACATTGAACGTTGCGACCCCATCACGAACCACGATCGTGCGAATAGCGACGCTCGTATCGATGCCGCTCTCGAGTCCCGGGAAGCCTTCGGGCACAGCATAACCAATAGTGCCCATTGATAGTTCGCGGGCACGCGACTCGATCTCCGATATTAGCTGCATCGTCCTGATCTTTGGTGCCCCGGTGATGGAACCGCATGGGAATACAGCCCGAATGACCTCCGCAAAGCCGGCTGTTTCCCGAAGCTTTCCCCTGACGGTCGAAACCAGGTGAAAAAGCGTCGGATGCTCCTCCAGATCGCACAGCTTTTCGACCAATACAGTCCCAAACTCGGAAACTCGCCCAAGATCGTTTCGCAACAGGTCAACGATCATCGTGTTTTCCGCTCGATCTTTTGGGCTCGCAAGCAGCTCGCCACGTAGACGTTCGTCCTCCTCGGGTGTATCTCCACGCCGGCGGGTTCCCTTGATCGGCGAAGCCTCGATCGTGCGATCGGAGTTAACGCGAAAGAAACGTTCAGGTGACGCTGATACGACGGTGGAACCATCCCGCACGATAAACGCGGAAAATGGAGCTGGATGGTCTCGCCGCAGCCTATAAAACAGATCGGCAGCGGTTGTCGTGTCAGCCAGATTCACAGCTATCTGCTGCGTTAGGTTCGTCTGATATGTATCGCCGCAGCGGATGTGTTCTTTTATCGCTTCGATCGCCGCCAAGTACGAGTTGCGTGAAAAGTTTGAGGAAACCGCGTCGGGTTCAGCAGCAGCAGCGACAGCAAAGCTGTGCTCGCGGAGCAATTTCTCGAGCTCGTCAAAGCCGGACTCATTCCCCGTGATATATGTTTCACGGGATCGGTAGTCATGCACCACAAGACAGTTAAACGATGCGGCGAATATCTTAGGCTCAACGCTGTCGAATACGTTTTTCAGTCCGAGCAGCTCCGAACCGAATTCATATGACAGTGTGAAGAACGTGACGGTCGACGTGTCACTCAGTTCCCGTTCGAGACCCGCCAAAGCAGAGTTGGCGTCGCCGCTGAATTCCGACGTGCGAACAGTCTGCACACCGGCGATCAGCAGATGAGAGCCTAAATGGCCGACACCGCAGCTGTCCAAAAGACACACAGCATGCGATCGGGACAAGCCTAAAAGGCTTTCCACCAGCCGATCCGCACTTAGCTGTAACATACGCACGGCGTTGATATTAACACGCCAATTAGCGCACAGCAGGTTCCCGCTCGATCGAAGCCCGCCCGTCGCCCACGAATTTCACTAAATCATGCTTTTCGCGTAATATGTTCCAGAACTTGAGCACTTTCCCCGATCCTCCAACCTATGACGATCAATAATGACGGCCAGTATAAGCTAGTTCGCGGCCTCGGCCTTCTCGCAGCGGTTTCCGTGATTGTCGGAAACGTGATCGGCACCGGCGTCTTTCTAAAGGCGCGCGTGATGACCTGCAACGTTGGAACGCCCGGCTGGGTGATCGCTGCATGGATCGCTGCGGGCCTGCTATCACTAGCGGGTGCACTTACGTATGCCGAGCTGACTGCTATGAAGCCGCGGGCCGGAGCTGAATATGTATTCCTGCGGGATGCATATGGCCGCGTATCGAGCTTTCTCTACGGCTGGATGCAGATGTTTATCGCGAAGCCCGGTTCGCAGGCAGCGGTGGGAATGGCGTTCGCCATCGGCCTGAATGACTTTCTCGGTAATGGAGCCCTTGAGAACGTGGTTTTCATGGAAACGACCATTGCCGGCTATCCATTTGAACTGTCGCTCGTGACGATCGTCGCGATAATGGTGATCATCATATTCACCACGCTCAATTGCGCATCGGTCGCGATCAGCGGCCAGATCGCGACAGCGCTTACCTTCGTTAAGATCGCTTTAATAGCCTTCGTCGCGATCGGAGCTTTTCTTTGGGTAACGGGTGATTTCGCCCATTTTTCGATGGTTGAGAGCGGAGGCACCTGCACCGGCGTAAATGAATCGGTCAGGTACGGAGCAGCAGGATACTCATTCGCCGCAGGCTTCGCAGCCGCAATGCTCGGTGCTCTTTGGGGCTACGACGGCTGGAACAACCTTACGTTCGTCGCGGGTGAGGTCAAAGAACCGGGCCGAAATATACCACTCGCTATCATAGGCAGCACGGTTCTGATCATCATCGTTTATGTCTTTGCACACTTTGCCTATTTTTATGCACTCGACCCCACGACCATCGCATCAGTCAGCGACAAGTCGTCTGTGGCTAAGGTCGTCGTAAGTATGTTCTTCGGCGGCGATCCGGCATCGTTCGCCGTCGGCCTCGCAGTCTCGCTCTTTACTGTGGGATTGATGCTTTCGTCGTTAGGAACGCTTCACACGTCGATCCTTTCAGGGTCGCGTGTCGGCTACGCGATGGCGGGAGATGGTTTGATGTTCCGGATATTCGGCCGTCTCTCCGTGACCGGTGTGCCGATCCCGGCATTGCTCTTTCAAGGATTCCTGGCATGCCTGTTGGCTTTGACCGGATCATTCGACACTCTGACAAATTACGTCGTGTTCGGATCATGGATCTTTTACGCCTTGGTGACGTCTTCAATATTCCTTTATCGGCGAAAGTATCCTGATGCTGAACGCCCCTATAAGGCATTCGGTTACCCGGTCGCTCCGGCGGTGTTTCTTTTAGTGGTTGCGTGGCTGTTGATCACTACGATCATCTCGGACACGCTGCAGTCGTTCATCGGCATCGGATTGATAGTTCTCGGATTGCCCGTTTACTATTACCTCATTAGCCGTAACAATGGCGGCGGCGGGCCCACCAACGGAGGTGTTGCCGATGGCGAACATGGATAGACGCAGCGGGCGGGAACGAAGGGTACACCCAAGAATACCTGTGACGATCGAGATCGAATGGTCAGGCAAGGGCGGGCGTCTCAACGGCACGATCAGCGACATCAGCATGACGGGCTGCTTCGTGCTTTCAGGCGGCGACATTACGGACGGCGAATCTATAAAGCTGTTTTTCCCCTTGGGCGACGGTATGAGGGCGGAGTTTGAAGGCGTCGTCGTTAACCATGTCTTTGAGATCGGCTTTGGTGTGCGTTTCGCACCGTTGTCGATCGCCCAAAAGCGGTTGATCGAAAATGCGATCTCCGTCGCACAAGGCTAGCCCCCGAGTTGTGAAGGTCAAACTCGACACTCCAATAGTCGATCTATACACCGGCAAGATCGCGAACCTGTCGTCAGGCATGTCGAGAAAGCTCGCGATCGCGGTCGCAAACTACGCCGCGAAAACGGAGCCAACCGATGCTCTGGTCGAAGATCTGCTCGCATACTTCCCCTCGCGTTATGAGGACCGTTCAAACCTGATCGGGATCGATCAGCTGTTTGACGGGCTCGAAGCCTCGGTCGAACTTTACATCCGTGTGTCCGGTGCGATACGCGTTGGCAAGAACCGCGGACCGAGACAACCTCCGCTGTACCTTTTCGAATTCAGCGGCGGCGACCGGGAAAGGACCCGAAAACCGGTCATCGTGATGTGGTTCATCTCCGGCAAGGCTGCCGGGGAAATAATAGAGTATTACAAAAAGCGTTTTGCTCGCGGCGTCCGTGTTGTGGCACACGGCAAATGGGAATGGGACGGACGGCGAAACACTTTCGCCCTTAAGGTACAGAGGCCCGAGCTGTTGGAAGTTTTACCGCCAGAAAATGATCCGGAAACATATGGCCTTCTTGGCCCATCTGCCGGATCGGACGAATCCGCGCCGGCGGCCGATGATATCGAAGAGGATCGCGAGTCACCCGAATTCGTCACGATCCACACAGCCCGCCGCGTTCCGGTCTACCGAAAACTTGGGCCGTTTCAAACGAAAAGGCTCCGCGAGATCATCTACGACGTGCTCGAGCACCTGGAGATCGACTCCGTTCGCGAAAACATCCCACGCTCGGTGATCGAAAATGCCGGCCTGATATCACGCGGCCGTGCGATCGCCGGAGTTCACTTCCCCCCTGAGGATTCTCGCATCGCCGATTACGAGATGTTTCGAAGCGACGCTCAGCGGCGCTTGATATTCGAGGAGTTTTTTTGGCTATCCGTTGCGTTGCAGATCGTACGCGGCGAGCGGCAGAAAGAGCCGAAGGGCACAGTTATCGAGATCAATGATGTGGTCAAGAACCGCATTGCTGAGCTCCTGCCTTTTAAGCTCACGGCCGCTCAGCGGCGCGTCGTAAAGCAAATATTCGCGGACATGGGATCCGACCATCCGATGAATCGACTGATCCAGGGCGACGTCGGCAGCGGTAAGACGATCGTGGCGTTCATCGCGATGTTCGCGGCGATCGAGAATGGCTATCAAGCTGCGTTGATGGCCCCGACCGAGATTCTCGCAGCTCAGCATTTCGAAAACGCTAAACGATTTTTCGAGCCCGCGGGATACAGCGTGACCAAATTGACGGGCGGGTTAAGGGCCGCAGAAAAGCGAAAGGCACAAGCTGCGGTCGCAAGCGGCGAGGCGCAAGTGGTCGTCGGGACTCACGCTGTGATCCAGGACGCCGTCGCGTTCGACCAGCTTGGGCTGGCGGTCATCGACGAGCAGCATCGATTCGGCGTGCTGCAGCGGGCCGCTTTGAAAAAGCTCGGCACAAACCCCGACGTTCTCGTGATGACGGCAACGCCGATCCCGCGTTCGCTCGCAATGACGGTCTATGGCGATCTTGACGTTTCGGTCATCGATGAACTGCCACCCGGCAGAACCCCGATCAAGACCGTAGTCGTCGCCGAAGACAAGCGCAAAGGCGTTTACGCCGGTGTCGAACGCGAACTAAAACTCGGCCGCCAGGCTTACGTCGTGTATCCGCTGGTCGAAGAATCGGAGAAGCTCGACCTGAAGGCCGCGACTGAAATGTACGAGGAGCTTCGCGACCGTATCTTTCCGCAACGCCGGATCGGTCTCCTGCACGGAAAAATGAAAGCCGCCGAGAAGGACGAGATAATGCGGGGCTTCGTCGCCGGCGAGCTGGATATTCTCGTATCGACCACCGTTATCGAGGTCGGCGTCGACGTGCCCAATGCATCAACGATGGTCATCGAACATGCGGAACGTTTCGGCCTGTCACAGCTGCATCAGCTTCGCGGCCGCGTTGGCCGAGGTGCGGAACAAAGCTACTGCGTTCTATTAACCGGCGACAAAAAAACGACGGTTGCGAAGGAGCGTCTCGGCATAATGGAAGAGACCAATGACGGGTTCAAGATCGCTGAGAAAGACCTCGAGATCAGAGGTGAAGGCGAGATACTCGGAACCCGGCAATCCGGCATTCAGCTGTTCAAGATCGCGAATCTGGTCCGCGACATCGAAATACTCGAGGTCGCCCGCCGCGAGGCGGAGCGTCTGCTGTTCAAGGAAAACCGTACTAAGGAGATCCGCGAGCTGATCGAACGTGTACGCTCCGATGCACGATCACGTCTGGCTGGTATAGGATAAAACATATGCGTGTGATCGGGGGTAAATATGGCGGGCGGATCCTAAAAAGCCCTGCGGACCACCGAACGCGGCCCACCTCCGACCGTCTCCGTGAAACACTATTCAATATTCTGGCTCCGCAGATCGGTGATACGACGCGATTCCTCGACCTATGCGCGGGCAGCGGCGCGATCGGTATTGAGGCTATTTCACGCGGTGCCGCTCACGCGACCTTCGTCGACAAGTCTCGTCGCGCATGTGCTCTGATCGAAGAAAACTTGGATATGCTAGGGATACCCGAGGAGCAAACGGACGTTCAAGCGCTATCCGCGCAAAACTTTACCGGCCGCAAGCATCCGCTGGGTTGGGATATAGCCTTCTTCGACCCGCCGTATGACACTGACTATTCCGTTGTGCTGCTCGAATTTGGAACGCCGGAAAGCACGCTTCTGAATCCGGGCGCTGTGTTTATTGCTGAGCACCGCACGAAACATCCGCTTCCCGATCTGCTCGGCGAGCTTCGAAGGTGGCGATTACTGAAGCAGGGCGAAACCTCGCTGAGTTTCTATGAACGGAGCTGAGCGATGAGCGTTTTAGTCTGGCTGATACTGTGCCTGATCTGGGGCTCGACCTGGATATTTATCAAGATCGGCCTCGAGGACCTGCCGCCGATCACGTTCGCGGTCACGCGCTTTGTGTTGGCGGTCGGCATTCTGCTTCCGATCATCTTTCTGCAGAAGCTTCCGTTGCCCAAAACAAGCAGCGAGTGGCGGCTGATAGTTATCACCGGCCTGCTGCAGTTCACCATTAACTACAGCACCGTATTTTGGGCTGAGCAATATATCACGTCGGGCCTAGCTGCGGTCTTGCAGGCAATGATCACGGTCTTCGGACTCGCTCTTGCGTGGATCTTTCTTCCGGCCGAACGAATTACTAAGCTCAAGATCGCGGCGGTGCTGATCGGTATCGCCGGCGTAGGCGTGATCTTTATCGACCAGCTGCGGGTCGAAAGTATTTGGGCATTTGCAGGTTCCGTCGCGATCGTCGCGGGTGCATACGCGGCTGCACAGGCTTCGATCCTGATCAAGGCTAAAGGAACCGACCTTCACCCCGCGAGCCTGCTCTGTGCTCAGATGCTGTGCGGCCTGCCGCCGATCGTTATTTACGCCTTGGCGGCCGAAGGCAACCCTTTAAGCCACAACTGGACATGGCGGGCGATATTATCGGTCGTCTATCTTAGTATCGCCGGCACGATCGCCGCCTTTTGGCTTTACTATTGGCTCTTGGCTAGAATCGAATCGACCAAGGCAATGATGATCTCGCTGGTTACGCCATTGATAGCAGTGGTACTCGGGGCGATCTTCCTGGGCGAGTCTCTGCCTGCTCAGACGATCTTTGGCGGCTTGCTCATTCTTGCCAGCATTTCATTGATCGTGTTTCGTAAGAATAGTATCAATACCGACTGATCCAGATTATGCATTTCAGGTTCACAACCGCCGGAGAGTCACACGGCCCCGCACTGGTCGCCATCATCGAAGGCGTTCCATCCGGGTTGACCATCGACACCTCTTTAATAGATCGCGAACTATGGCGGCGTCAGCAAGGTTACGGCCGAGGCGGTCGAATGAAGATCGAGTCCGATTCTGTCAAAGTGCTTTCGGGAATACGGCATGGGAAGACGCTCGGCTCGCCGATCGCACTAATGATCGAGAACCGCGACTTCGTTCACTGGCAGGACGTGATGTCCGCCGAGGAGATCGCAGAACCGCCAAAGAATCCGCGCACCGTGACCAGGCCTCGCCCCGGACATGCCGACCTTGCGGGAGGCCAAAAATATCAGACGCGAGACCTGCGCGACATTCTCGAACGAGCGTCGGCCCGTGAAACGGCAGCACGCGTAGCCGCCGGTGCCGTCGCAAAGCAGCTCCTCGCGGCATTCGGCATTGAGGTCAAAAGCCACGTTGCACAGCTCGGCGGCGTCCCGGCTGAGCCGACCGCGGCCGATGGGGATGCCATCGCGTCGATCGATGATAGCTCGCTGCTGAACTGTGTCGATCGAAATGTCGAATCCGACATGATCGCTGCTATCGATAATGCAAAGGCCGACGGTGATACACTCGGCGGAATTTTTGAGCTGGTTGCCAGGAACGTGCCTATCGGGCTTGGTTCGCACACCAGCTGGGAAGACAAGCTCGACGGACGCATTGCCAGGGCAATAATGTCGATACACGCTGTAAAGGCCGTCGAGATCGGCACGGGCATCGCGAACGCGGCGAGACGTGGCTCCGAAGTTCACGATGAGATCTTTGCAGGCGCCGAATCGGCAACATCTTTCACACGTCGAACGAATCGTGCAGGCGGGATCGAAGGCGGGATAACCAACGGCGAAGAATTGCGCGTACGCGGTTATATGAAACCGATCTCGACGCTCCGCAAGTCACTGAACTCTGTCGATATCGACACTAAAGAAGATAGCCCGGCGGCATTTGAGCGTTCCGATATCACAGCGGTGCCGGCGGCCGGAGTGATCGGTGAGGCAATGCTGGCAGTTGTCCTCGCCAATGAGATGCGCGAGAAATTCGGCGGTGATTCACTCGCAGAGATGCGGCGAAATTTCCAGGGCTATCAAAGCTCCCTCGATGCCTATTGATAGCGAATGATGGCACGTCTTTTGCTCATCCCTCTTCGGTAATAAAAGAAGGGGGATTTTTATAACATGCCATTAGCAAACTGTCCTGAATGCGGACACGACGTCTCAACTGCGGCGGTCGCTTGTCCTAGCTGCGGAAAGCCGCTTCGAATTGATACACCGCCGCGACCTGTGGTCGTGACGGAGCCCGTTAGAGAAGAAGGTATTCCCGCTTGGGCGTTCGCCGTCATGGGCGTCGCGGCCGTAGGGCTTCTGCTTCTCGCGTTCGTTGTTTTTAACAACTCTGAAGACGAGGCAAACACCAACGTACGAGTCAGCATGGATCGCGACCGTGCGACACGATCTGCTTCGACGGACTCAGATAGCACCGTAACTACGTCAATTCCGTCCAGCTCAACGACCGTCGATTCGGCACCGATGCCGGAATCACGAACTTCGGTTCCGGGATCACAGACCGAGATCAACTTGCCACCCGATAAGGGCAGCGTGCGCATCGCGGCAAAGGTAGTGTCACAAAGCGGTTCTCCGACCGCGGTTCGGAACGAAAAGTTTTATTTACTCGATAAGAGCCTCGAAGAGATCTTGGATGAGGCACGGCTTACGCCGATCGAGGGCAACACATTGACCGCAAGCCTCGGGCTTGCCGTTATGTTCCCGGAAAGATACGGCGATTTCCGCTCAAAAGCGATGGCCGCGATCAACTCAAAGATCGAATATTCAGGCACAACCGATTCTACGGGCGAAGCCAAACTCAGCGGAGTCGAACCGGGCAGTTATTATTTGTTCGGTATAACGAAAACGGGCAAGGGATTTGCGATGTGGAGTTCGCCGGTCTCAGTGATCGCGGGAGAAAATGTTCTTGATCTCGCACCGGCGCGTGTGACCGAGATAAGCGGTTAGGATCACCAAAACTATTCACTACGGGAAAGCGGTCATTCGGCCGCTTTTCTATTTGCCAATGTCGCGTCGCATCTGCATTCCCGGCCATGAGATCTTTCCCGCCGAATGATATGCCCATGCGATCGCCGTCTCGAGATCCGCACCAACCGATGTAATGCCCAAAACGCGTCCGCCCGCGGTAACCAACTTCCCTTGACCGTCTAATTTCGTGCCCGAATGGAAGATCTCGATGTCCTTCATTCTCGCATCTTCAAGTCCTGCGATCGCGTCGCCCGTTCGCGGCCGTCCCGGATAGCCTTCTGACGCGAGAATTACGCAAGCCGAATTCCCTTCACGCCAATGGATCGGAAGTTCAGCAAGCCACCCATCGGTGATCGCTTCGCAGATCTCGACGAGGTCGCTCTCGAGTCGCACCAGGATCGCCTGCGTTTCCGGATCGCCAAACCGCACATTGTACTCAAGCAATTTCGGCCCGCTCGCGGTCATCATCAGTCCGAGAAAAAGCACGCCGTGAAACGGAAATCCCTCATCACGGCAACCGGCGAGTGTCGGCTCGATAATATCGTCAACGATCTGGCGGATCTCTTCGTCGCTCAGCAAGGCCGAATCAGTGATGGTTCCCATTCCGCCCGTGTTCGGTCCCGTGTCGCCCTCACCGATGCGTTTATGGTCGCGGGTCGGCGGCATTAGGGCGTAGCCTTTTCCGTCGCAAAACAACAGAAGTGAAACTTCGCGGCCCTCTAGGTATTCTTCGATCACGATCGTCGAAGCCGCCTCCTCTCCGACCAATTCGGCCATACCATCGATTGCCGACAGAGCGTCGCTTCGATTCGCCGCAACGACGACTCCCTTGCCGGCTGCAAGGCCGTCGGCCTTGATCACGACCGGGGAATTTTCGTCACCGAACGCTCCGGACTCGAGGACCGATCTGGCCTCCCGCACTGAGCCCGCAGTTGCGAACTCGCCGGTCGGAACGCCGTGGCGTTTCATAAACTCTTTCGCGAAAGCTTTGCTCGCCTCCAGCCGAGCGGCCGCTTTCGTAGGTCCGATCACCTTTAGGCCGCGCCCTTCAAATTCGTCAACGATCCCCAGCGCCAGCGACGTCTCGCCGCCGACAAAGGTGAGATCGATCGAGTGCTCGGCTGCATGGTCAGCAAGTTCGGTGATGCGAGTCGGGTCGATGTCGACTAGCTCAGCCAGCTCCGCGATGCCCGCATTCCCGGGTGCACAATAGATCTTTGAAACGCGCGCCGAACGAGCGAAAGCGTGGCAGATCGCGTGTTCGCGTCCTCCGGAACCGATGACCAGAATCCTCATATGTTCATATTCTCGATCGTCCTTCAACCTCGAGCGAAAGCCGAAAACTTGACAGTACTAACGGTTAGTTATAAGGTCAGAAATTGTTTCCGACGCCCATCGATCGGTAAATCACACAGTTAGAATTTACTACACACTTCCACTGTTCGCGAGTTTTAGGCATTAGCGGACGACCGATGGGCTACCGAGGCCGTTATTCAATTTGCGGAATTACGGATCTCGGAAGAACTGAACTGGGAGGGGCATTGATGTCGTTGAGTACTTTTGAGCATAACGGCGTTCCGGCGACTTCACAGGCCGAAACGGATTCCGAATTCGAGGACAAAACGATCCATTGCATCGATTGCGATACCGACTTCATTTGGACCGCCGGTGAGCAGACCTTCTTCCGCGACAAGAATCTCCAAAACCCGCCGAAACGCTGCAAGGAATGTAAGCAGGCAAAAAATGCCCGGCTCGCTGCGATCGCAGCTGCTCAGGAATCAGGTGTCCGGCAGCGGATCGAGGTCTCGGTGAAATGTGCTCAGTGCAGTGAACCTACAACGGTGCCCTTTTACCCGTCGCAGGGACGGCCGGTCTTCTGCCGTTCGTGCTTCCTTGCTATGAATCCGTCAATTCTGGGGGCTGCTCCGCCAAGCGATTAGCCGCCGACGTGTACGTTCGGCCTTAGCTCCGGATCTTCTTCCGCCTGCCGCAGTATCTCACGCGTCACCGGCGCCGTATCGCCTTCGCCAAACAGAATGTAGCGGGCAAGGTACATGATCGGATTTCCCTCGCTCCAGCCAAAATAGACATGCGGGATCTTGCCCGTTCGGTCACGCAGTTCCAGCAGCAAAGCCGCGATCGCATTTGGAACTGCCGGTGATTCCGTTCGCAATATCTTGTAACCGTCGACATCCACGCCGCGTATCGTGAGACCGCCGGTAAATTCCGACGCGTCGCCAAGCTCCACTTCGTAAAAAAGCACCGGGTCGGTCGACGGAATGTGATTGTCGATCCGCTTCTCGTGTTCCTTGAATCTGTATTCTGAAACGTCACCAGTCTCGCGGCGGTTGGTCACGATGCGTATCTCGCCCTCGGCAAGGTCGTCGATAAATTCGAGCGCTTTTTGATCGAAATCGATCTTGTCGACGCGGACCTCTGTGGTCCTCAACGCTCTGGAGATGAAAGAAGTCGCGATGATCCCGAAGATAAATAGCGAAGCGATCTGGATCCCGCTCGGTTGGGCGATCATGTTGACGACGGTCGTAAAAGCAAAGACGAGCGTTATCAGCATGAATGCGATCCAACGAGACTGTCGCTGACGGCGCGCCGAGATCGTCACGGCTACAGCCGCGGACGTCATCAGCATCAGGACACCCGTCGCATAGGCTCCGCCCTGAGCGTTTACCTCTGCCTGAAACAGCACAGTGACCACAAAGCAGATCGCCGTGAAGACAAGCACAAGCGGCCTTGTCGCCTTGGCCCAGTCCGGGGCCATGCCGTAACGCGGCAGATATCGAGGCACGATGTTCAACAGGCCGGCCATCGCGGACGCTCCTGCGAACCACAGGATCGTTATCGTTGATATATCGTAAACAGTTCCGAAGGCCGCCCCTAGATATTGGTGGGCGAGAAACGAGATAGCACGACCGTACGCCTTCCCGCCCGGCTGGATCTCAGTGAACGGCACGAGCATTGACGTAATGATACTGCTGCCGATCAGGTAAAAGCTCATTATCAATGCCGCACCGGTCAATAGCTTTTTTCCATTGCGGATCCGCCCGGCAATGTGTTCACGCATCTCGTCGGAGGCTGTCTCCGGCGCTATTGACGATAGGTGTATCGCTCGGCCGTTTCCGGTTGGTGGCGGCACATCGCTCCTGACCAGCGGCATCACGACCACTCCGGTCTCAAAGCCCGACAATCCGAGAGCAAGCTTTGGGAAAACCAACAGTGACGCGATCACGAGGAAGAGTATACTTCCGCCCACGTCCGGATGGCTCCAGACATTTGCCTGCCATAACGCGATCCTCTCAGGCTGCACGACGAAGATCTGGTGCATCCCGACGGCAATGGTCACAAGATTCAAGAAAAGAAAAACCGCAACGATCACCACTGCGATACCGATCACCTCATTAAAGCCGCGGAGAAAAACCAGGCCGAGCACGCCGATCAGTACGACCGTTACGATTATCGGATGGTCGAGAAAGTGAAGATTCTCTTCGACGAACGGATTCTCGAGTATATGCGCGGTAGCGTCAGCGGCTGAGAGGGTGATGGTGATGATGAAGCTGGTCGCAACGAATCCTAAGAGGATCAGCACGAACATCTTTCCCTTCCACCGGGAAAGAAGTTTTTCGAGCATCGAGATCGATCCGTCGCCATGCGGGCTTTCTTCTGCCACACGACGATACATTGGCAGCGCACCGAACAGCGTCAAAAGAACGAGTACGAGCGTGGCAAATGGCGAAAGGGCTCCGGCTGCGATCAGTGCGATACCGGGCTGGTAACCGAGAGTTGAGAAGTAGTCGACACCGGTGAGACACATCACTTGCCACCAGCTGTGCTGCTTGTGACGGCCGACGTGTTCGTGAGGGCCTTCGATCTCAGCGACTTCGTTAAAAAGCCATTTTCGGAGCCGACTATTTCCTGATCGCTTCATCGCGAAACAAAAAAAACCGCTCCTACAGCCTATGCCGAGGTGCGATACCACGAAAATTCATACTTTACTCGCCGGCTCAACCCCTTAAGGACCAAAAAAGCGAGCTTTCAAAAATAAGCGGGGCGGCGTCTCCCACACCGCCGCCCCTATGGTCACAAGTCCTCACCCCTCGTGACCTTGGTGTTCACCGGGGAGGTGAACACTAAAGATTATGCACAAGGTGCACGAAAATGCAACACTTCCTTTTTGCATTTAACATTGCCGTAACTCGGAAAGAAACTGTTGGAGCTCCTAGCGGTCGAGGGAGATAACACCCGGAAGGTAGATGGTCTGGCCGGACGCGAGGTTAACCGAGATCGAATATTCGCCGGCAGGCGTGTCAGGATGCGACGTGACATCAAAACTGACGACCCACATCCCGTCGTAATCGCTATGAATAGCAACGGAATTGCGGTCTACCGAAAGGAATGGCGAGGCGATATTGAAAGTAGGCTCGGCACCGGGCTTAACGGGAAATCCGAGGTAAACGCGTCGCGTCGTCTGCGGCGAGAGTGAGACGGCTGCGTCTGTCAGCTGTCCGTTGAGGCCCACGGCGACCGTCAGATCCTGCGGTTTTACCGACGAGCGGCGGGCGGTCAATTTCGTATCGTTTCCGAACTCAATATCGACGGCCGAAGGTTCTGCTTGACCAGGCATCTCTCTTCCGTCAGATTCCAGGAACCTGACATTAAAACGTCCCGGTTCGAGTCCTTCAGCACGAAATCGCCCCGAGGCATCGGTCAGGACCTTCGAGACGACGCGTCCGCTTCGCTGATCCTCGATCAAGACGGTCTTCCCTGCCGAGGCTTTCGCAGTCGCCGCTATTAGGCGGCCGCTCAACGATCCGCAGCAGTCGATCGATTTTTCATCAGCGATACCGTACATCGATCGGACCGCCGAAATGTCTGCGACCGATAGCGATCGCATAAACGTTGAGGCGTCGCCGAACAGCCCGTTCTTCGGGATGCCATAGAACATCGTCGATGACGGCATCGTCGAATGCTCAAGTCCGAGCATATGCCCGATCTCGTGTGTCACCACCGACTCCAGGTCATACGTTCCAAATGTGCCGTCCGTCGAGAATTGCTGGGTTGGATTCAGAACGATGTCGGCCTCGGTTATCGTCCCGTCGCGGTCGCGAAAAATGCGTGTCGTTGCCGGAGAATGGACCGCATCGCCTTGAAACATCAGAACGTTCTCAGCGGTACCGGCGATGGTTATTAGGCTGATGCCATCGCCTGCCGGACCCTGCGGGCTAACGCTCTCGGCTTCGGAATCGACCACTTCAAACTTTACGTTCGCAGCCTTTTCCCATGTCGCGATACTACGCAGGATGGTGCTCTGCGTATCCGAACCGTTCTTGATCGCTCGATTCTCGGCCAGGAACGACTCTGATACCGCGATCTTGATCGTTGATCCGGGCCACTTCATTCCGGACCGAACGTCAGCGGCCGAACCGAACCCCGCGACTGCGACAGCAAGGACTGTACAGACCGCTATTAGGAGCTTTACTGGTTTTCGGCCGTTCTGAATCATCAGGAAACTACTATTCTGACTGCGTACCAAACCCTGAACCGTCGCGGCCGACGTTCTCGAGATCAGCGAAAGCCACGACCAAAAGAAGCACCACAAGAGCAACCGTCGCAACCGCATATAGAAGTGCGATCTGCTCGAGATAAACAAGGATGCCGACCAGAACCGCCGTTCCCGCCAGCCACAACAGGGCCATCGACCGACGGCCCAAACCTTTTGAATTCGCCATATTTTTATTGCCAAGCCCGCGCGATCGCGAGGGCATATTTTCCTATTGAACCAAATTTTGCACGTTCGGACAATTATTTTACGCGTGTTATTCAGTCAACTATCTTAAGCGGCGGGTTGGCCCCGCTCGCAACGCGTCTTCCGATCGAGTCGATATCTGGCGGAAACCGCCTCTCTGCCCGCCCTTTTTCCCCGACATCGACAATGTCAAATGGCTGCAGCTCCGGGTCGGTTTCAGGGTCCGATTCGATGGAACGAAGGTTCGCCTTAATAACCGTCGAAACGCCCGATGCTCGTCGGTATATGGTCACATCCTCTCGCCGGGCTCCATCAGCCAGCCCGCCCGAGATCGCTACCGCCCTAGATAAGGTGAGCGTCGAGCGAGCATCTATCGAACCGGGACGACGCACACCGCCGATCACATAAATCGGATATGCTTCCAGGACCGTAACAATGTCGCCGCTCAAAATACGCGGATTCGCCTCCGGAATGCCTTTGATCAGGTCCGCGATCTTTACGGTGGTAACATTCGGCCCTTGCGAGGCTTTCTCGATATCGGCTGCCGAACAGCTGAGACCGACGGGACGCTGTATCCGTATCTCGCCGCTGGCAGCATCGGTCAGTCCGCCGGCGAGGATAATAAGCTCGTTCAAACGCACCGGCCGCTGGACCCGAAACCGGTGCGGCGTGCGGATCGCTCCGTTCAGCAGTGTAACGGCACGATTCGAAGTGTCGAGCACCCTGACGACGACGTTCGGGTTGCGAAGTATTCGGCTGTACTCGGCCGATATCTCAGCAGCGACCTCGTCTTCGGTTCGGCAAAGAGCGTAGATCTGCTTCGGTATCTGGTCGAGTCCGTCAAGGAAGCCCTCGGGTGTCAGGCTGCCTCTCCAGTCGTATTCGACACTGCCCACCAGATCAACGTCAATCAAGTCGCCGAGGTGTATCCTGCGAGCAGTTTGGCCGGCCCCGTCCTGGGCAAACACGGGCACCGACCCGAGCAAGGCTGCGGCAGCAAAAACAAAGATTATTTTAACGGTGTGCGATCTGACGCTGCGAAAGAAGCACGAGATCAGTTTATCCAACAACATCGCGTTCGGATTTCTTTGGCTTCCTTCTAGAACTGCTGGTCGTGCCCGGTACTGCGAACCCCCAGAACTCGAGGTTGCACGCGTCGCAGAGCAGGTTGTAGCGAAAGACCGCCTTTGACCAGATCGGCGTCGGCCGATAGCCCTTTCTGATACGGCTGCTGCGGCATTTAGGACATTTTTGGGAGATCATCGTCTGAAATTTCCTCGCCCATCACATCTTCTTCCGGGAAGAGTCCGGTGATCTTTGCTTCGATATCTTCTCTTATCGAGCGATACTCTTGTTCCGCACGGCCGTCGAAGCTTGGTATCTCGTCAAGTGCCTGCCGGTAAAACTCTAAAGCCGCAAAATGATCGTGTTTCGCGACATCGTCACCTTTGCCCGTGAGCTCGACTATTACGGCCTTTTTCAACAGTTCCTCTATCGCGGCCGCCGATTCTCTTAGGTCAACGTCGTTGGGGTAATAGCTCAGCGCGGTTCCCAGGACCTTTGATGCACGCCGTGCGGCAGTGAGCCGCTCGCCGATCTCTGCATGAGCGTTCATGCCCGGAGCAATTTGCTTCGATTCGATCTCAGCCCAGCGAAAAACGTGAAATCTATGAACTTTCTGAACCCATCTCGTGCCTGTCCGGAACGCCGCGATCCTCGGCGAGCCGGGCGAAACTGTCACCATCTCGCGAGCTATCTCGGAAAGATAGAGGTCACACAGCTCATAGACCTCTTTGTGCGCTTCCGATACGTGATTCAGGACCTTTGCCGCATCCGATTTGAGCCGTATGTGTCCGAGCAGCGACTTGTTCCGTTCCAGCGTGATCTTCGACCGTTGTTTTACCGCCGCCGCTGCCGCCGCTATCCGCAGCGTGCTGTCCAGCCTTTCCTGCTCCATCGCCATTCGAGCAAACCGCCTTCGAATGACGACCTCACGAAGTACTACGAACGCCGCGAACGCCACGCTTGCCGCGATCCCGGCCCCGATCCACGGTGTCTCTTCGCCGGAATCCAGCAAAACGCCCCATAGAATAAAGAAAAGAGCGGTCGAGATCGCAGCCGATAAACTGTAGTAACTAGCCGCCGAAAACCAAAGCGGCGGCCCGTGCCGTCGCATCGGCACTCGCCTTCTTAAAGGTTTTCGAGGGATTCTCGCCACGCTACAAGCTCTTAATGTAACAGAAAATCAATATTTTCGCCCTAGAATGTAGCACCACGTCCGAGTTAGCTACTTTAAGGAACTCTGATACAATTCCCGCGTGCCCGGAAAGAAGAAGAAAAAGGACGAGCGGCCGATCTTTGATGCAGTAAGAAAGCCGACGGCACCGCCGAGCCGAAAGATAGGAAAGAGGCGTCCCGAGGAGAAGGTTCATCCGTCAGAACGGCACGTCAAGCACAAGCGGCCGGATCGGGAAACAAACGATGGGGATATTTAGGCGAAGATCTGCAGCAAAGCCCGCAAAGTCGGTCCGCATTTGGGCGCGTCCGGAAATGCTCGTCACGTTTCGGGCAGAAATTATGCCCGGCCGCGACCGCGAATCGCGAACGTTTCGCGTTCAAACCGTCCTGCGAAATGGGCGCGTGACGCTCTACGATTTTCCGGACGAACACCGCGAAAGCTCATTCGAACCGGTAAATTTTCTCCGAAACGTCACGAAATAGCACATTAGAAGCTGTACTCTCGCCCTATTTCAAACAGTTCCAGTCCCGGTATCGCTAGCTTCTCAAGCTCGCCGATGACCTGATCTCTGTACATCGGTTTAATATTGATCACGTAGATCGGGCAGTTGAATGCCGAGAAGTTTTCAAGCTCTTCGGCCAACCGCGACGGCGTCAGGTGGTGCGAGACGTCCGCTAGGTCCGCGAGCTCATCGGGAAAGGCACACTCGATCAAGAGAGCACTAAGCCCGGCGGGATCGCCGAGCCGTCCCCAGAAACCGTCCATCATCGCGGTATCGCCCGTGATAGCAACTCTGGAATTCCCGTCCTCGATCAAATATCCATTCGAAGGTACTTTGTGATTTACAGCGATCGGTAGGACCTTTAGGTGCCCAATATCATTCCGTCCCGGCTCCAGAGCCCGATACTCCACGACCGGCCCCGAACTATTCCTCAGCTCCGAGAACTTCGGGTACACCGACCAATTGAAGATGTCCCTCTCCAGAACTTCAATGACCTCTTCTGAGGCGTGAATTCGAACCGGCGATTCCAGCCCGGCGAAAAGGTCATCAATGAAAAGCGGCAGGCCGCCGATGTGATCAAGGTGTGCATGTGTCAGGACGACGTCACGAAGACGTGCTCGATGAACATCTGACGCGGCCTGCCCGAGGCTGCCGGCGTCGATGGCGACCACGTCGTCGATCACGAAGCAGGTAGTGTGCTGTCGGGGTGAAGCCGACCCGTCACTTTCGAAGGAGCTTGGAAGCAGCTTGATCTTCATCCGTTTACTGCAGCGCAGGTTCTATTTCTCACCGTGCGCACGTTTGGGCTCGCCCGCCATCTATCGAATACGTCACGCCCGTGATCCATTTCGCCTTGTCTGATGCGAGAAAATATATAAGTTCGGCAACCTCTTCGGGCTCGCCGGCCCTGCCGATAGGGTGCGTATTTTTCGCGTTCTCGAGAAACTTTTCGTAAGCGTCATCTGCCATACCGCCGCGTTTATGCAAATTTGTGACGACAACTCCGGGATTCACAGCATTCACACGAATGCCTTTGGGGGCAAGCTCGAGAGCGGCACAGCGTGTCAGCTGGTCGACCGCGGCTTTCGAGACGCAATAGCTGAGGACGCCGGGAAACGCTCGCAGGCCCGTTACACTCGAAACATTCACAATATTACCCGAACTCTGCTCTAAATGAGGCAGACATTTCTGCATCAGTGAAAAGACCGAGCGGACATTAATATCCATCATCCGGTCCCAGTCATCGAGACCCGTATTTTCGATAGTTCCGTTCTTTAGGATCCCGGCTGCGTTTACCAGGACATTGAGCCCGCCGAACTGCGAGACCGTGTCAGATATCACCCGATCGGTCTGTGATCGTTCAGTGACGTCCGCCAGCTGGACCTTGATGGTGCCGGCCGTCTCTCTGGATTCGTCTACGAGTTTCTGCAGCTCGCCTTCATTCCGTCCGACCGCGACCACGTTCGCACCGTTTTGGGCGAACAAAAGTGCCGTAGCCCGACCGATACCGCTGCTTGCTCCCGTAATTAAAGCAACCTGGTCTTTCATATTTGTATTTATCTGGTTCTAAAGGGTGACAGTTCGAAAAAGCATACAATCCCAAACCCGTTATCGCAACCATCAAAAAGCCCATACAAAATAAAAAGAGCCGCCCAAAAAAGGCGGCCCGTTCAATAATGTCGTATGCTGTCACTAGCCCTCGGTTGCACGCGGCTGTTGGCCGAAAAGCTGCTCGATGGCGAGTTTAGTACTATTGCGTTTCTTTTGCTGCAGATCGCTCACCCAGCTCGACACGGTCGAAACCATGTCACGAGCGGCCTCGCGTTTTGAGATCTTAACCTTCTTTACCGGGTCTGCGACCGCGTTGATCTCGCCTTTCTTTATTACCTTGATCTTTCCAGCCATTATAGCCACTCCTCCTTGTTCTTGTATGTATGTATTTAGATTACCGATCTACTACGTCTTAACTCATCTGCAATCGGTGTGCCGAAGTGTAGACGAGCCGTTTGACGGTTTTTGCGTAATGATTTCGAACACGCCTATCGGGCCACTATACGTTTTGCGTTTTGCAAAGGGATCGGTGCATGAATTTGCATTCTGCATATGTAAGAACGTCCGGGCCGATCAAAAAGTTCCGGGCGATCCTACCTAATAGGCGTAAAACCTGCGCGATTCCTATCACCTGCACAAAAAAAACTTTTTCCGCCTATCGGCACATGCCTTGCCGGAAATATCGCGATGACACTCGCTGAAGCACTTATCGTTTATCTTTCGCTCGGTGCCCCGTTCGGAACATTCGCCCTTTTTCGGCTCGAGCGAAAGAAGAGCCTGCAGACATTTGCTGCCGTATCTGCCGCCTTTCTCGGTTGGCCCGTGTACGCTGCCAGACTCTCGTTTACCCGAAAACAGAAAAGTGCAGGAAGACCGGTTTTCGGTCATGCGGGCGATTCAGATTCAATTGCTGTCGAAAGTGCGCGTGATTCAGCCCAACATCTTCGCAAGTCCCTGCTCGCGATCGACCGCCGAAGGTTTCGCGCTCTGATCAGCCATATAGATTCATATATCGAGCTCTCCGCGATCCTCATGACGGAATCCGGCACCGCAAACGGACACCCTTCGTCATTTCTTGAGGTCGCAGGCCGCGGAAACGAGCGGATCGGAACTAAATGTATACAAAGACGCAACCTCGCTAAGGTGCGGCGGCATCACAAACTTGCGTACGCAACGGTCGCCCGCGAACTCGCAAACTTCCCTGAGGAGGCCTCGCTTGTCAACGGATACCTGGAAAAGATCGCCCACGATCTGAATGACGCACGCATGCTTGAATCGGTTAATGGGATCCGGTCGAAGCATTTATTTGATGAACAAGGCGGTGCGGAGGAATTAAAATGGAGAGAACTGAAACCCGAAGGTCGTACAGTCCTGACCTGAACGACGGCTATGACTTCAGCGGTCTGAACACACTCTTGGCCGAAAATGCCAAGATCGCCCGCCGCAAACGATTCTTCTCCACTGACCGCGACGAATACCTCGCTTCGGCGATGTCCAATCCCATAACTTCTGAAAGTGCTTTTGCACGTCTCGGCCTTATCCTCGGAGCCTTCGGGCCGTTCGCCATCACGCTCAAGATCTTCCTCTCGGACCCGAATCCCTCGGCTGCGGATTTCTGGCTTCTTTGTGTGATGACCGTCGCTAACGTCGTGACCTCTGTCGCGGGCTACTTTACCGGCCGTGCCGTCGGTCACATTGTCGATAATATTAAAGCGACACGTTGGAGCTCGTTCCTGACGCTGACAGTACTAACGGGATTTGCTTGGGGCTCGATCGCCGGCGGGCTTGGCGGCGTGTTCATCTTCGTCATCGGCGGCCTTTTCGGAGCCGTCATCGGCGGATTGGCCGGAGCTGTGGCTCTGCCCGCATTCGCGACCGGCTACCGCTTGCTTTCACACGGCAACCTGATCGAACTGAAGCATTTTCTGCCGCTCGCTTTCGGGATCGTATTCACGTTCGCGGCGTTCGTTCTCGGATTGCAGCTGTAACATCTCCGTGACAGTTTGGTAACTGATATTAACTCCGTCAGTTTCCCGCAAAATTAATGTTACGCACGTAACATTGCCGTAACATTTTGGTCATAGACTGTGCCTTTGACCTGACAACAAAAAGTCTATGATCAAAACACGACGTTCGACCGTTTTTGGCGGGATCTTAACCCTCATCGCCGTGATCTCCGTCGCCAATGACGTATCGGCACAGGCTCCCGCTAACGATTTCCAGATCTGGAATGAGACCACGCTCGTCAAACCGATCTCAAAGACCACTGACAAGAACGGCAAAGAGGTTGACCGTCTTTCCGTCCTGTTCTTCGGGACGCTCCGGCTCGGCCAGAACCGTGCTGTACCCGTGGATAAAAGGGTCGGTGCGGGATTCGAGCTCCGGCTGAACAATAACTTCACGCTCACACCGACCTATCTTTACCGCTCGGGAAATCCCGGCCGCAATATCAAAGAATACGAGCACCGAATCCGCTTCGATCTGACCTACCAGAAGAAGTGGAAGAATTTCGCGATCAAGAACCGCGATCGCGTTGAATATCGCGCCCGCAATTCGAGATCGGACACCGTCCGATTCCGCAATAAGTTCACATTCCTTGTCCCGGTACGCGACGAAGGCAAAGAGATCTTTACGCCGTTTGTTGCGACCGAGCCCTACTACGACTTCTCCGCGAAACAGTGGACGAGCAACGAGTTTTCGGCCGGCATCGCCAAGAAGCTCTCAAACAACGTCAGTGCGGAGTTCTTTTATCTGCATCGCAACAACCGTGGAAACACGCTGAAACACATTAACGGCTTCGGTGCGAACTTTAAGATAACTCTCGATTGACCGGCGACCAGCTTTGTTAATCTCCGGCAGGCAATTACTATTTACGCATGCTGGTGCTGCTGCATCTGTTCGCGCTGTTTCTGCTCGTGCTGCTCGGCTTTTACGTCTTTGTGGCCGACCCGCGAAGCCGTGCGAATCAGACATTCGCTGCATTCATCGCATTCCTCGCTCTCTTCACGACAAAAGATCTAGTTTTTTGGAACTTCTACGACCCTGACTTCGGAGCAGGCTGGTGGGTCGCCGCGAGCTTTGTCATCGCGCTGCTGATGCAGTACGCGTTGGTGGTATTCGCCTGGGTCTTTCCCGAAAACGCGAGAACGCCGAAGAAACGTGCCGCGATCATTCTTTCGCCCGGCATCGTCCTCATTCCCGCGGCGCTGTTCGGTTTTCTCTGGAATGATGTAAACCTCACAGACGGCGAGTTCAGCATCAGCCTTGCCCCGACGGCTTACGTCTTCGTGCTTTACGTCTATGTCGTATTCACTTACGGTGCGTACATTCTTTACCGGAAGCACCGGCGATATGCCGGCACTCAGCGCGGCCAGCAGGTCGGAGCGATATTCTGGGCCCTGATCATAACCGGCGTCTTTAAGACGCTCGCGAACATCGTCTTTCCGTACTTCGGGATATACGAATTTCTCCCGTTCAGCTCGATCTTCGTCCTTCCCGGCGTGCTGATATACGCATACGCGATCTCGAACTTTAAGCTCTTCTCGCTCCAGACCGCGCTCGACCAGTTCCGGCTCTTCCCTTTAACTTACAAGGTCGCATTGAGCATCGCGTCGGTCGCGATCGTGAGTTTCGCGATATTTCAGATACCGATCGTCTGGTGGGCGTTTCGCTACGGAATGGACGCTGAGGCTTGGCGCAAGTACCTGGTTTTCAGCGTGATCAGTGCGCTCGTCCCAAACCTGCTGCTTCTGCTGCTTGTTGTTCGGACGATCTCCCGGCCGCTCGAACGCATTGCTCTGGCGGCAGTAAAAGTGACCGAAGGAGCCTACGGGACCGAGGTCGACCTGCGTAAAAGCAACGACGAGATCGGCCTGCTCGCAGATACGTTCAATGAAATGAGCCGCAAGATGGCGTCCGACATCGATCAGCTCAAACGCATGAACGAGCAGCTGCAGCGGAGCGATCGCCTGGCCGCGATGGGAACGATGGCTGCCGGTGTAGCCCACGAGGTCAATAATCCGCTCGCCTCGATCTCGTCGCTCATTCAGATGATCCAGAAACAGGAGCATCAGGATCCGGAGACCGCCGAGCAGCTCAAGCTCATCGCCGATCAGATCGGGCGTATCAAACGCGTCACAAAAGACCTTACCGATTTCGCTCGCGTGCGTCCCGCCGCCAAAGTGCTCGTGGACATCCGAAGTGTCATAGATTCCAGCATCAGGCTCGCTAATTTCGATACCGATTTCCGCAGTATAAGGGTCACTCGCGAACACGCCGAATCTCCGGCGATCCTCGCCGACCCCGACCAGCTTCAGCAGGTATTTTTGAATCTGCTTTTGAACGCAAAAGACGCGATGACGACGGGCGGCTCGATCCTGATCACCAGCGACGCGAGCGTCGACCACCTGACCGTTCGCGTGACCGATTCCGGTTCGGGCATCGACGAACTCACCGCCAAACAGATCTTCGATCCCTTCTTCACGACCAAATCTCC
This sequence comes from Acidobacteriota bacterium, assembly GCA_023389035.1. GTDB lineage: Bacteria > Acidobacteriota > Blastocatellia > Pyrinomonadales > Pyrinomonadaceae > OLB17. Next base: position 47,574 of record JAEWFC010000002.1, on the reverse strand, counting down.
CGGCAAGGGCACCGGCCTCGGCCTCGCCGTTTGCTACGCGATCGTGACCGCTCACGGCGGTACGATCGAGCTCAGCACCAACGGCTCCGGAACCACGTTCGACCTCAAGTTCCCTATTCCGAAAGACTCAGACAAATAGAAAAGGCTGCCGGAACCATAAGCTCCAGCAGCCCAAACTCTATTCATTTCTAACCGAAACTATCTATAGTAAACGCGGCCATTGCGTGCACGATAGTAACGTCGGCCATTCTTGGTGTAGAGATACGTAGCACCTGCACCAGCAAGTCCGCCGACCAGCATACCCGTCTTACCGCCAACCCAGGCACCGGTACCGGCACCGAGCAGCGTACCACCGGCGATCTTAGCACCGCGGCGATACTTCGAATTATATGCCCGACGCTTCGTGCCCTTACGGCTCGACGCATAAAGCAAACCTGCACCAGCACCGATCATTGCTCCGTTACGGCCGCGGCCGATCAGAGCACCGGCTGCCGTAGCACCCGCAACGATAGCGATGTTGGTCGCCAGACCCGGATATTTTTTCTTCTTACGACGGGTCTGTCCAAAAGCCTCAGGTACCGCAGTCGAAACCGCGAATACGAACAATAGTGCAAAAACAAAAATTTTCTTCATGGTTTGTTCCCCCGAAAAATAGCAATACGTGCCAGTTCCCTTTCAAGACGTGTGCCATAAACGGCGCCGCAGCCGCAGTTCGAACTAACTCGTTCAAACTGAACGATTTAAATAGATCGACCTCAAATCACATCATGCTTCGTTTTCCCAGTTTAACCGATTTGGTTTGCCGAATCTTGACAGTGACACCATTTCGTTGCAACTTATCAATACACTCCGCTCTTAAACCTTTAATGAGGAACTTCAAATGAATAAATTCTTGTTATGCAGCATTGCATGCATGCTGCTAGTCTGTTCGGCCTTCGGACAACAGCAACCCGTCTCGTTCACCAACGCCCGGATAATTCCGATCTCCGGCCCCGAAATAGCTCGCGGCACGGTCGTCGTTCACAATGGCAAGATCACAGCTGTCGGTGCCAATGTTCAGCCGCCGTCAGGTGCACAGGTCATCGATGCCAACGGCAAAACGATAATGCCCGGCCTGGTCGACACGCACAGCCATATCGGCGGCGGTTCGGGCGGTGACGCCTCGTCACCGATCCAGCCGGACGTCCGCATTCTCGACGGTATAAACGCACGTTCCGCGAGCATTCAGCGTGCTCAGTCGGGCGGCATCACCACCGTGAACGTAATGCCCGGTTCGGGACAACTGGACAGCGGACAGACGCTTTATCTCAAGCTTCGCGACAACGCCGTGAAGATCGACGACCTGCTCATTTACGATAAGAGCGGCAATTATATGGGCGGCATCAAGTTCGCCAACGGCACCAACTCCATCCGTGCCGGCGGCGGAACGTTCCCTGGAACGCGTGCAAAGGCCGCCGCGCTTGTCCGTGCTCAATTCATCAAAGCCCAGGAATACCGCGACAAGGTGAAAAAGGCCGGCAGTGACACGACCAAACTGCCGCCGCGTGACCTCGCGATGGAATCTCTGGTCGAGGTCCTCGACGGCAAGCGCGTCGTGCACTTTCATACGCACCGTCACGATGACGTGCTGACCGCCCTTCGTCTGCAGAAAGAGTTCGGCTTTCGCATCGTCCTGCAGCACGTCTCCGAGGCCTGGAAGGTCGCCGACGAGATAGCGGCCGCAAAGGCCCCGGCTTCGATCATCTTTATCGATTCGCCCGGCGGCAAGCTCGAGACGATGGACATCAAGTTTGAGAACGGCGTCGCTCTTGAAAAAGCCGGTGCGTTGGTCGGCTTCCACACTGACGACAGCATCACCGATTCGCGTTGGTTCCTACGTTCGGCAGGCCTCGCGGTTCGTGCAGGAATGTCGCGTGAAAAAGCCCTTTACGCCCTCACGATGGCGAACGCGATAATGCTCGATATGCAGGACCGCGTCGGTTCGATCGAGGTCGGCAAGGACGCAGACCTGGTCGTGCTGTCAGGCGATCCGCTCAGCGTTTACACGCACGTTCTGGAAACCTGGGTCGATGGCAAACGAGTCTTTGACCGTTCCGATCCGAAAGACCGCCTTACCGCGACCGGCGGATTTGGCGCTGGCAACGAGCCTTCCGAGCACATTCACTGCTTCGACGGTGATCTGGGAGGTGAGAACTAATGAACCACGCAACTATGAAAAAACTTCTGCCATTGGCAGCGTCCCTCTCGATCGCCCTCTTTGCCATCCATTTTGCGGCCCTGACCGCGTCCGCACAGATCGCCGTAAAAGGCGAGACTGTCTGGACGATGGCAGGTGACCCCATCACAAACGGCGTCGTCCTTGTTAATAACGGCAAGATCGAGGCTGTCGGCGCAGCAGCCCAGGTGACCATCCCGGCGAACTACCGCGTAATTAATGCAAAGGTCGTCACTCCCGGGCTCATCGACGCTCGTTCCGTGATTGGCCTCAACGGCTACCTTAATCAGCCGCACGACCAGATGGCTCTCGACGGCGGCGGCAGCGTGCAGCCTGAGCTGCGTGCGATCGACGCCTACAACGCCGAAGAGCGTCTGATCGAATGGGTCCGCGAATTCGGTGTCACCACCGTGCACACGGGCCATCAGCCGTCGGCACTGATCTCGGGCCAGACCATGATCGCGAAGACGACCGGCAAGAACGTCGATCAGGCGACCATCGTGCCTGCAGCGATGATCTCAGTAACGCTCGGAAATGCCGCAAACGCCGGTTCCGGCCGTTCGCCCGGTTCGCGTGCGAAGCAAGCGGCCATGCTGCGTGCCGAGCTGATCAAGGCTCAGGAAAACTCAAAGAAGAAAGAGCCCGCGACCGACCTGAAGTCCCTGATAATGGACCGTGTCATCAAACGCGAGATGCCGCTGCTCGTTAATGCCGAAGCCGCGGTCGACATCATGACCGCTCTTCGCATCGCCAAGGAGTTCAACATCCGCATCGTGCTCGAAGGCGCGTCCGACGGCCATATGCTCTTGAGTGAGATCAAGGCGTCGGGCTTCCCCGTCATCGTTCACCCGACGATGGCTCGCCCCGGCGGCGACCGAGAGAACCTGTCGATGGAGAATGCCTCGAAGCTCCGCGCAGCCGGAATTCCCGTCGCTCTCCAAAGCGGATTCGAGGGTTACGTTCCCAAGACGCGAGTCGTCCTCTTTGAAGCCGCGCTCGCCGCTGCGAACGGTATGACGCCGCGCGATGCAATGGCGATGATCACGATCGACGCCGCGAAGATCCTCGGCATCGACAACCGCGTCGGTTCGCTGGCTGTCGGCAAGGACGCTGACATCGCAATGTACGACGGCGATCCATTTGAGTACACGACACACTGCACCGGTACGATGATCAACGGCGTCGTGGTGAGTACAGTAGTTCGGTAAGAATTTAGTTTCACCGCTAACTGTTCATAATCAAGGGCTTCCGATATTCTCGGAGGCCCTTTTTCGCATTTTGGCCTCCGTTGGTATGCGGCTTGCAATCAGAGACCGCAACTGCCCGGTCACCGTACCGGATGAATGGAGGAACTGAAATGATGAACCAGCGAGAAAAGCAGAGAACGCAGACTATCGCGGTTAGCGATAAACCGATAGCCAAGCCGCAGGAAGATATTCCCGAGGAATTCTTACGCAGCGTCGAGGCGCGTTTCGTAACGAAGCGGTTTCCACGCACCGACACTCGGTCGCGCAGCCAGCACAGAGACAACTAAGCACGATCGATCAGGATCACCGGCGGCTAAAACGCAATCATTTATTAAAAGTTGCTGCCGTGATCGATAAGGTAGACGGGCCGAAAAGATTTACTCTTCGGCTCGTTTTTTTGCGCCTCAACTGTGCCGCGAGCGTTCCCGAACTTTAACGTTTCAGCTATCTCGTTTATCCTTTCTTTCATATGAAACTGACTCAGACCCTCGCAGCCTTTTTGTTCTGCGCGGCGATGTTCGCATCGGCCGCCGCCCAAGACACGCCACGGCCGACGCCGACCGCAACGCCCGCGGCCGCGGCAGCGATCGCGGATCAGCCACCGACCGTCACGAAACATTCCGCACGCGTTGGCGGCCGGCAATTTAACTACACCGTCACGACCGGCTACATGCCGCTAAAGAATGCCGTCTCGCAAGAGACCGAAGCACGCATTTTCTACATGGCGTACACGCTCGACGGAGCCGACCCGAAAACGCGTCCGCTGATGTTCTCGTTCAACGGCGGTCCCGGCTCGGCGTCGGTCTGGCTGCATCTCGGAGCTCTCGGCCCGAAGCGTGTGCGAATGCTCGATGACGGCATGATGCCGCCACCGCCGTACCAATTGGTCGATAACGAACACAGCTGGCTCGACCTGACGGACCTCGTCTTCGTCGACCCCGTCGGCACCGGTTACTCGCGTGCGGCAAAGCCCGAGCTCGCTTCAAAATATTTTTCCGTCAACGGCGACATCGAGGCGAATGGCGAATTCATCCGAATGTATCTCGGCCGCGGCGAACGCTGGTCGTCGCCTGTCTATCTCGTCGGCGAGAGCTACGGCACGACGCGTGTCGCGGGCCTGGCAAATCACCTTTTCGAACGCGGTGTCGGCCTGAACGGCGTCGCACTCGTTTCGATGGTGACCAACTTCCTCTCGATCCGCTTTGCCGACAACAACGACTATCCGCTGATACTGATCCTGCCGTCGTATGCCGCGACCGCCTGGTATCACAAGGCTCTCTCGCCGGAAATGCAGGCGAAACCGCTGACGACGTTTCTTCGCGAGGTCGAGAATTTCACGGCGACCGAATTTGCACCCGCGCTGCTTCGCATCGACCGGTTGACCGCTCAGGAACGCGACGCACTGCTGACCAAGTTCGCGTCCTACACCGGACTTTCGAAAACGTTCATCGACAATCAGAACTTCCGCATCGAGCTCGGCGAGTTTAACAAAGAGCTGCTTCGCAGCCGCAAACGCACGACCGGCCGGCTCGACAGCCGCTTCCTCGGTTACGACCGCGATTCGGGCGGCTCCGGCCCTGAATTCGACCCGAGCATGACGGCGATCCGTCCGCCTTACACCTCGACGTTCAACGACTACGTCCGCCGCGATCTTGGCTTTAAGACCGACCTCGAGTACTACATTCTCGGCGGCGGCATCACCAGCCCCTGGAACTGGAACACCAACAATCAGTACGCCGATACGACCGCCGCCCTTTCCTCAGCGATGCGGAAAAATCCGTATATGAAGGTCTTTCTCGCCAGCGGCTATTACGATATGGCGACGCCCTATTTCGCCGCCGATTACACCATCTCTTCGATGAACCTCACCCCCGAGCTTCGTCGCAACATCACCACCGAATACTACGAAGCCGGCCACATGATGTACATCGAAAAGAACTCGCTCGCAAAACTAAAACGAGACATCTCAACCTTCGTCACCACCGCAACCACACGGTGACAGGTGCGAGATAGTCGTCGATGACGACGCAATATGTATAGCCCATATCGCAAGATATGGGCTACCGCGTTCCGCGAGCATAAAACCGTCTAAGACGGTGGCATTCAAACGAATTTTCCGATCGGCCAATGGCCCCGTCGAGTTGGTCGGCATTATCGCCACGCGCGAGTTTACCGACATCACTGACCCGGTCGAGGCGACCGTGATCATCGGCACGGATGGAATGACCGAATAATGTCCGGACATTACAGAAGTTCTGGAAACAACGGTACGCGGCGGATACTGCGGAATTCGCAGGGATCGGGCACGAAATTATGATGCAGGTGAATGCTGCCGGTTGATGCGGGGCTGGATCTTGAATATTGCAGGGCTGGGCCGTTAAACGTGCAGAAATCAGCGTCCACACGCGGGGCTGGATGCGAATTTTGGAAATTTTCAGCCCCGCGGCGTTCAGTGTGCGGTGTCGCCTGCGACTAGGTCGACGGCGTGCTGCAGAACGGGTCTAATTACTTGGAAACATTGGGCTACGGCCTTTGGTGAGCCGGGGAAATTGATGATCAGCGTGGCTCCTGAGACGCCGGCAACGCCTCGGGAAAGCATTGCACCGGGCGCCTGCTCAGAGGTCTCACGGCGGATCGCCTCAGCGATGCCCGGAGCCTCACGATCTATCACATCAAGCGTCGCTTCAGGCGTCACATCACGTGGCCCAAGACCCGTCCCACCGGTCGTGATTATCAGATCGACCTCGCCGCTGTCGGCAAATCCTGCGAGCAGCGCTCCCAGCGATTCGCGGTCGTCCGCCACCACCCGGCGGTCAATTACCATCGCCCCGAATTCTTCTAACAGCTCAGCCAGAGCGTCACCGGAAAGGTCGTTCTCAGGCGTCCGCGTATCGCTGGCGGTGATCACTACAGCTCGGATAATTCGTTTCATTTCAGGCTTCCGTCATATGCGTCGCGGCCAGCCGCTGCACGCGTTTTGTGTAGAGCACGCTTGCCGCAACCCCAATAATTACAAGGCCCATCCCGACAAATGCCCAGCCGCCCTGTGCCTCGCCAAAGATTATCCAGCCGATCGCCACGCCGTAAACCAGGCCCGTATAATTAACGATCGCGACGCCCGCCACAGCCTCTCGCTGCAGGGCGTTCGTCAGGAACATTTGCCCGAGCTGCGAGAACACGCCGATCAGAAATAGCCACAGCCAATCCCAGCCCATCGGCATTCGAAAATCAAAGAAAAGGCTGATAGTTCCGGCCAGCACACCGACCAGCTGAAAATGCAGCACGACCGTCAGCGGATGCTCTTTGCCCTTCATTGAACGGACAAGATTATATGCCACGCCCGAGCAAAATGCCGATATAACTCCCAGTGTCAGAAAGAAAAGCGAGATCCGCGGATCGAACCTCTCGATCAGCAGAACACCGCCGAACGCCACCGCGTAAAATACCCACTGCAGCCGTTTCACGCCCTCTTTCAGCACGAAGATGGCGATGATCGTAGTGAAGATCGGCGACAGGTATTGGATAGTCATCGCCGACGCAAGCGGAATGTTCTGAACAGTTACAAAGAATAGATAGAGGGCCGTCGTGCCGAATATCCCACGCATCAGCAGCAGGCCGTGGTTATTTCCCTTCCAATCCGCACCCGCACGATGAAGCCCGATCAAGCAGAACGTCGCCGCCAGCACACACCGGAAAAAGACGACCTCCATCGCCGGAATATGGCTTACTTGCTTGACGAAAACATTCGCGAGTGCGAATGAAAGCGTGGACATGAACATCGCCCGAACGCCGGCGGTGAGGAATTGGCGGTCGGTGCTCAAGTGGTTGGCTTTGAACTATGCGAAGCGGAGCATCCGCAATCAGTGCTGCAAGCCCCTCGCGGCCGAAATGCCCTGACCTGCCGGAAGATCATCCTGCCGACAAATACAGCGGCTGCAACAATTACCGCCGCGATGAATAAAAACTGAAGGTCCATAATTAACCTAACCAAAGCCCAGCAGACGTCCACCCTGATACGTCAGAAACGCCGCAGCGTAGGCAAGCACGGTCATATATCCGACCATGAACAGCGTCCACCGCCACGAGTTGGTCTCACGCCTGACGATCGCGACCGTCGACATACACTGCATCGCCAAGACAAAGAAAACCATCAGCGTCACGGCCGTCAAAGGCGTCCAGACCGTGCTGCCGTCAGGCCGCGTGGCTCCGCGGATCGCACCGATCAGGCCCTCGCTTTCTTCGTCCGCATCACCGCCGACATTGTAAATTATACTTAAGGTCGAGACCAATACCTCGCGTGCCGCAAAGCTTGCGATCAGGGCGACACCGATCTTCCAATCAAAGCCTAGCGGTGCGATCACGGGCTCGATCGCCTGCCCAAGCCGTCCCGCATAGCTGTTTTGCAGCTTGACGGAGGCGGCTTCTTCGCGTGCCGCTTCGGCCGCGGCCGGATCGATCGGCTCGGTCATCGGGAAATACGCTAAAGCCCATAGAATGATAGAGATGGCGAGGATGACCGTACCCGCACGCTTAACAAAAAGCCACGACCGCTCGAACATATTTTGCAGTACGGAACGCACGTTTGGCATTCGGTACGGCGGCATTTCCATGATGAAAGGCGGCGGGGGTGCCTTAAGCAATGTCCGCTTCAAAACGAAGGCTACGACAACCGCAGCGACGATCCCGAGCAGGTACATTCCGAGCATCAGGACCGCACCGAGCGAGATGAATCCCAAGACCGTCTGGCCCGTGAAGAACGCCGCGATCATCAGCGTATAGACCGGCAGTCGTGCCGAACAGCTCATCAGCGGAGCGATCATTATCGTCGCAAAACGGTCGCGGCGGTCCTCGATCGTCCTCGTGGCCATTATCCCCGGGATCGCACACGCAAAGCTGCTGATCAGCGGCAAAAACGCCTTTCCGTGCAGCCCTACGCGGCTCATCAGCCTGTCAAGCAAAAACGCCGCCCGCGACATATAACCCGAATCCTCGAGTATCGAAATAAAAAGAAAAAGCAGCAATATCTGCGGCAGAAAGATCAAAATGCCGCCGACGCCTGCGATCACGCCATCCACAATGAGGTCTGCCACGATGCCTTCCGGCAGGAGGTCTCGTACTGACGAGCCGAGCGCCTCAAAGCCTTGATCTAGCAGGTCCATCGGCACCGCTGCCCAGGAAAATATCGCCTGAAACACCACAAGCAGTATCAAGAGCAAGATCAGCAATCCGAAGAACGGATGCGTCAGCACGCTGTCGATCTTGTCAGACCGGCGATGGGCGTCGCGGTCGCTATGCTTTACGGTGGCCTGAATTATGTCGGAGATGAACTTGTAGCGGCGGAAGATCGGATTGCCTGCACTATCGGTATCCAGCACCGCAAATCTACTCACGGGTCGATCCGCCTGCTGCATTTTTCCCTTGCCAGCGGCTTCCCAGGCAGCCGCCCCGAGTTCGTCGATCCCGCGGCCCGTACGTGCATCTACCGGGATCACGGCGACGCCAAGCCGCTCAGAAAGTCGCCGAATATCGACCTGGTGCCCGCTCTTGTCGAACAGATCGACCATCGTCAGAGCAACGACCACGGGCACTTCCTGCTCGAGAAGTTGTGTTACGAGGTAAAGATTTCGTTCGAGATTTGTCGCGTCCACTACGGCAACGACTGCGGCAGGCGGTTCGTGTTCCAGCGTGGTGTCGCCGGTAAGCACTTGGCGTGCGATCTCTTCGTCGATCGACGTCGCGTCGAGACTGTACAGCCCCGGCAGATCGATCAGCTCCGCCGTTCTGTCGCCGGAATGCCAGTAACCGGACTTGCGTTCGACCGTAACGCCCGGATAATTCGCGACCTTTTGGCGAAGGCCCGTAAGCGTATTAAAGAGCGTCGTCTTACCGGCGTTCGGGTTTCCCGCAAGAGCGAACGTTGTCGCTTCGGTCATAACTTAAATAGCGGCGGTCTCTGCGATCTCGCTTACAGCGACACCGACCGAAGCGGCCTCCTGACGCCTGAGTGCGAGATTGTATCCCATGAGACGAACCTCGATCGGATCGCCGAACGGTGCCGACTTGATCACGCGGACCTTCACGCCTGGCACCACACCCATCTCCATCAGCCGCTTCGTCACCGGGCCGTCATCAACGATCGATTCGACCAATGCCGACTGGCCGACAGGCAGATGGTCCAGCGTAATTATTCTGGTCGTTTGGTTCCCCATTAACACGTTAAAGTCTATTTTCCCTTGAGTTTAGAGATGTGCGTACCCGAGATTGCCCCGTGAACACAGCTCTAGTGTAATCGAATTGATATTGAAAACCAATTTCATATTAATACATCAGGAGAAATTCCTGAGATCGATTTTTGTAATGAGATTTTTCAGCTTGGGCGAACGACGGATCTCGCCTCAAGATCGAACGTAAACGGCCCGATGGTGAACCGAACCGGCAGCCGTCTTCGGTCTGTAATGTCGATCCAAGTCTTTAAGTTTAGCTGGTTTAGTTGCGAGTTCTCAGTGGTGATAGTTGCAAGTACCGCAGGCTTAACACGGCCGGTGGCGTCAGGGATCTCGACTGCCGACGGACGAATATAAAACACGTGGGAACGGCCGTCCCAGAACACAGCCACACGGGTATCATTTACGGGGCTATTCGGATCAGGACTCGGTGCGATCTTGAACGAACGCATCGCATATATCAGCGATATAACGCTGTGTGTCCCTGCCGGAACCTCGACCGGCGGCGTTCCCATGACCGTAACGCTGCCCTTGTTCGGATCGAACATAGCCGAGCTAGAAAAACGGGCCAGCTGCCCCGTAAATCCAATATCCACCTGCCTCGGCAACAGCGTCAACGGGTCGACATGGGCCGTGATCTTATTGTTTTTTCCTAGTCCGGACGCAGCGTTGGTTTCCGAAAGATCCGCCGAGAGTACCAGCGTATCAAGCCCGTTTATCTGCTTACGTTCTTTGGCGTTAAGTACCAAACTACCGACCGTCACGCCACCGCTCGTGACCCGATACTGCAGCACTTCACCGAGTTCAAAAGCCAAGTCCGGCGACAACGGGGCGTTATCGATATAAGGCTCCGGGGTCGGGATCGGCGTTGCAACTGGCGTCGGTAAAGGCGTTGGGCTGACGACCGGTACGGGGACGTTCTCAGCTTGCGCGGCGATATTCTGAATGCTTGAGGCAGCAGCTTTTAGTTCGCCATTCTGCAATTTTGCACGAAACATCAGCGGTACGCGGTCGCCGCCGGATTCGATGTTGACCCGCACATCCCGCATTCCCTGCTCTGTAAAATAATCACTCTGCAGCGAGATGATCGTGCTGTCAAAATCTCCCGCCGCGGTCTGAATTCGCTCCGCACCCAGCGGCCCATAGGTCACGGCATAGGAACGGCCATTTTCTACCAGCGTAAAGGCTCCGGCAGTATCGGAGTACCTGATCCGGTAGATCATCGAAAGCATATCGTAACCGGTCGCCGGCGTAAGCGTGTAATTCTCAGTGCGTTCCTTTGCAAGCCCCGACGCGAGGTTCGTCCGCTTGACGAAAAGCGGCATCCCGGAATCTGCAGCAACGATCGTCGTTGCGGTCTCGTCCACAAGCAGAATAGCTGCACTAAATAGGTCTTGTGTACGGAATCGGCCGGATATCTCGACAGCGTCCTTCGTCCCGAGCCTGCCACGCGAAACGACCTGTATTTCAGCCGTGCCCGCGGTCGGATAATTATCGAATGAGATCGCGTACGTAACCCGCTCGCCAACCCGAAACATCGTAGGAGCGGGCAGCAATGCAACCTGCCCGATGACAGCTGAGCTAAGGACTACCAGCAGGAAAAACGAGTAAATGCAGCCTGCCATTCTTATATTTCGCGATCGCGTCAGGAATATCATCGTTTTGCGGTCATGCGTTAAGCAGCACCGATCTCATCCAATATCTGGGCCAAAGCTTTTGCGGGATCCGGAGCTCCTAGTATGGGCCTGCCGATGACGAGATAGTCAGATCCGGCAGCAAGAGCGTCCGCCGGTGTTGTTACACGTCTTTGATCGTCCTTTGTTGCGACCGCCGGCCTAATTCCCGGAGTTACGATGAGGAAATCACGGTCTGCGATAGCTTCCCGAATACCTCGACTTTCGCGGGCCGATGCGACCACGCCGTCAAGCCCGCACTCTGAAGCGAGCGATGCCAGCCTGATCACCGTCTCGTCGACACCGCCAGTGACCCCGACGGCAGAGAGCGTATCGTCGTCGGAGCTGGTTAAAACCGTCACGCCGATCAGCCGGGGGCGATCGATACCGTGGCGGTCGCAAACTTCCCCCAAGTGTCCGGATGCCCTTGTCAGCATTTCCCTGCCGCCAAGCGCGTGTACATTCATCATCCAAACGCCGAGATTCGCAGCTTCAGCGACCGCAGATGCCACAGTGTTTGGAATGTCGTGAAACTTTAGATCCAAGAAGACCCGATGGCCTGCCTCTGATATCTCCCGTACAATATCAGGGCCAGCCGCAGTAAAAAGCTGCAAACCGACCTTGAAACCGACGCCGGTGCCGGATAACGCCGCCATCGCCTCACGAGCGGCATCAGTCGTGCTTAGATCGAGTGCGACGAAGATGCGCTCATTCGCCGTAAGTTGCTGTCTTACCGAGGCTTGCGTCATTGATGCTGGCGGGATTCAATCCATGTCGAGCGGATTTCGGAAAGGCTTGCCGGTGTCGCCCTCGGCACGTTTCAGAGCTTCCTGAAATTTTTCCTCCAGCAGGCGCTCGCGGTCTTTCATCGAAGACATTTCCTGAGCAAATATCTGATCACGCTGCTCCGCCTGCTTTGAAAGCTCTCCTTTAAGGTCTTCGAAGCTGCCGAGGACCTTTTTCTTCTCCTCAAACGAAATTATAGCTCCCGTCTTTGCGTCGACGAGGATCGCGGCTTCGCAGCACGGACATTTTATTGAGAACTTTTCCATCTTTCGGGTTCAAAGCCTACTGGCCCTGGGATTTTTCCTTGCGCATCGCCTCTTCCTTGCTCGTACTCTGCGGGGCGGCTGCAGTCGGCGGTTTCACTCCCGCGGCGGCGAGTATGTTAGAGCTCGTCTCCGTTTTGATGGGGCCGAGTTTATCACCCGGCACCTCGACGACCTTACCGTTTTTCAGGTAGATCTTGATCACCTCTTTTCCCGGTTCGATCCTTTTTTCGACCTTCGCTAATTGCGGATGGTTTTTGAACGTCCGCGTTTCGATTCCGACGTCAGTGAGTTGGATGGTGAATTCGGAATCTTCCGGTGCGGTCTGAACCGCAGGGCGGGCTACCGGCGACGACACCGTCACGTCGCTGTTATCTGCACGCAACGGTGCACCATTCACGACCGACAAATTTGCATCGTTCACGGCTGCGGGAACGTTGGCGTTCACTACCATTACGTTCGCGGAATTCGAATTTACCTGAGCCTGTTCGACGCTTCCCCCACAGGAAACCGCGAAACAAGCCATCCCGACCAAAGAAAGAAGTGTTACTGCTGATCTCATAAAAACTCTTGATATCCAACGGTAAATATTACTTGATAAACTCGCTTTCGTGAAGTTTGATGCCTTCGCGGTGTCTCGGCCATAGAAAAAGCCCGCGACTCTGATCTGCACAGATCGCGGGCTATAGATCTTAACTACGATCAAATATCGTAGTACATACCGAATTCATACGGATGCGGACGGAGCCGGAGCGGCGTGATCTCTTTATCACGTTTCGTCTGTATCCACCTCTCGATCATCAATTCCGAGAAAACATCACCTTTAAGTAGGAATTCGTGATCGTCCTCAAGTGCCTTGAGTGCTTCATCAAGCGTTCCCGGCAATGACGGGACATTCTTCAATTCCTCGGGCGGAAGATCGTAAATGTCCTTGTCGAGCGGTTCGCCCGGATCGATCCGGTTCTGAACGCCGTCGAGCCCGGCCATTAATAATGCCGCAAAAGTTATATACGGATTGCAGCTTGGGTCCGGCGGCCTGAATTCGAGCCGCTTGGCCTTCGGCGATGACGAGAACATCGGGATGCGGACCGCCGCCGAACGGTTTCGAGCTGAATAAGCCAGATTCACCGGTGCTTCGAAGCCAGGGACCAGCCGCTTGTAGCTATTTGTCGTAGGTGCCGCGAAAGCCACTAGCGCCGGTGCATGCTTCAGGAGGCCGCCGATGTAAAACTTTGCCATCTCCGACAGACCTGCGTATTGATCGCCCGCAAACAGCGGCTCGCCGTCCTTCCACAGCGACTGATGGACATGCATGCCAGAGCCATTGTCACCGTAAAGCGGCTTCGGCATGAACGTGGCCGTCTTGCCGTGTGCGACCGCCGTGTTCTTCACTATGTACTTAAAGAGCATCACGTTATCGGCCGTGTGCAGCATGTTCGCAAAGCGAAAATCGATCTCGCATTGGCCTGCCGTAGCGACCTCGTGATGGTGACACTCAACGTTTATCCCAACTTCCCCGAGCAGATTCGAGATGGTGTTTCTCAGATCGATCAGCGTATCCAGCGGTGCGACTGGGACATAACCTTCTTTGGCACGTATATGAAAACCATTGTTCGGGAACATCTCATTTCCCGTGCGGCCAGTATTCCAGTGCCCTTCTTCCGAATTCACCGAAAACCCGGCTGTATGCTGCTCGTTGCGAAACGACACATCGTCAAATACAAAGAACTCAGCTTCAGGGCCAACAAATATCGTATCCGCGACGCCCGTAAAGCGAAGATAGCTTTCCGCACGCACGGCAACCGAACGCGGATCCAGTCCGTATCCGTCCTTTGTTATCGGGTCGACCACGTTTGCGATCAGACACATCGTAGTCTCGTCGGAAAACGGATCTATCCAAAAGCGGCCCGGATCGGGTATCAACAGCATGTCTGACTCGTTGATCGCCGCCCAACCGCGAAGACTCGAGGCGTCAAAGCCGAAACCATCCTCGAACGAATCTTCGGTTAGCATCTCGATCGGATAAGTGAGGTGGTGCCACGCACCCGGCAGATCTGTAAATCGTACAGATACGAACTTCGCCCCTTGGTCAGCAGCAAAATTCAAAACATTCTTAGCGTTCATTTTCTCTCCGTTTGAGTAGATGTTTTAGTAAGCCGTTTAAAGTACAACAAGACCGGCGTTATGCCGGTCTTGCGAATTCGTCTATATCTTGCGGCAAGCCACGAACCGTATATTTCAATTACCGTGCCACCTAAAAAACCGTATCTTTTGCGTACTTGCCGCGATAATCCTACATATTTGTTGTCGCCCATCCTAGCTAACTACAAAAGTGTAGGATTATTCGTTATAGACCTCGATGCGATTTGCGGAGGCGAATCCAACCGTTCGGCCGTTCTGATCTACGAACTGAACGCGTTTTGTGCCTGATGTGCTGCTAAACTTGAGAGCTACCCGAAGAACGTTCTTCCGACCGTAGTCATCGAGAATTCCCCAATCCGGCGAGACGACGCCGTACACCGTTTCCCCGCTCTTTCGTGTTTTGGTCACATATTGCTCAAAACCTGATCCTACAACGTTGAATTCGGGAGCGACATTCTTCACCGTCTGGTTGCTTTCGTACTGTTCAGCCCAGAAATAGAGTCCCGTACTCGCGATCACGATGAGAACGGTCGCTGCCAGCAGCCATTTGTTGACATTGAATAGTGACGACCGGCGGCCTTCGGAGCGATCAGCATGATCGAAGCTCGGAACCGATTTTGCAGGCTTCCGTACTGGTCGATCGTCGGTCTCGTCAAACTCTTCAACCTCAACTACTTCGGGTTCCGCTTTGAGCAGCTCTATCAGGTTGATAGTTTTTCCGGCCGCATCCGATACAAGGTGATCGATCGGGCCGTAAATATCATCAAGCGACTCCATTTCCGTATGATCTCTCGCCTCCGCGACCAGATCGACGAAACGGTTCCCGATTCGCAGGTTACACTCAATAACTACAGCCGTTATCTCGGGAGCGAAGAACAGTTCGGCGATCTCTTCTTTCGCCTGGCGGATCCGCTGGAAAATGTCGCTTCGAAGCATCGAATCGAGCGATTCGGCGGCTTCGGCTTCCGCGGCAAAGACAAGAAACGATGCGACCTGCTCGCGGATCAGCCCGGCATATTCTTCACCTGAATACATCTCCAGGCTCGACCATTTCGAATAAAGAGTGTTGATGTGACCGACCATTTCTATACGGCCGCACAAGAGTCTTCGCTTTTCACCGCCGATCTCGCGGGAAAACAAACGCGTCATCACATAATCGAATTTCCCGCGGACCGTCTCCGTGAACGGCGAGTTACGATAGAAATTCGCAAGCGAGATCAATGCCTGTGAGCTGAGCACCGGTTTCGACGTCTCGCAAAAGCGTCTTAGATTCGAGACCGATATCTCTTCATCACGTTCGACGAGCGCTGCCATCCATGCTTCAACTTCCTGCATGAATTCAGCGTGTGATTCACGAAACTGATCCGTTTCCGGCTGGTCGGCAACCTGGATGAAAAGCTGCAGCGTCCTCTTTACCTTCAGGTCGTCGTATGACGAAGGCGAGACCTTCATGTGCTCCCGCTCGACACCGGTGAAGACGTGTTCGACCATTTGCAGTCCCTTCACGTCATCCATCGCTCGCTTCTTGAAAAAATCCGGACCTTCGGAGTCGTCTTCCTCCGCCCCGTCAGCATCCTCATTGCTTGTAATAACCTCGGCGGACAACGGATCGGAGCTGTTCTGGCCTTTTGATTGGGACGACAGCTCGAAGATCGAGTCTTCGATCAGGTTCTCGTCCTTTAATTCCTCGAGCAGATCTTCAAAAACATTCATGTTCGTTTTAACCGGAGTGGAGTGTTGGAGAGCTTTGCTTGGGGGAACGCGGGACGCTTTGGCGGCATACCAAAACGTCCCGCATCTTCGCGGCGGCGCGGGGCAATATTTTAGGGAAGCAGTTGTTGGATCTCGCCCGTTTGGGTGAGTTCGAATACATAGGTCAGTTCACCCGGAACCGCTCGGGTTGCAGTGATCGTAAATTCATTGCGGAGTTCCTCAGGCGTCGGAGAAACTGGCACCATCTCGAAAACGTACTTTCCTCTGACCAGTTTGTCACCTGCGACCGATCCGATACCGTTACCCAACTGACTATTGATCTCAACGAGCGTTCCAAAGCGCCCGTTTTGGGTGAAGAATGATGCCTGGCTTGAATTGATCGTTCTTAGGGCCGAGAACGCAGTTCCGTTTTCGGCTGCCCAGATCCCTTTTTGAAAAGCTGGAATGGCCATAGCGGCCACGATTCCGATGATGACGACAACTAGAAGCAGTTCGATCAATGAAAACCCTTTTTGCTCTTTGATATGCATAACTTTCGCTTCGCTCTTCGGAGGAATCGGTCAAAGTGACAGAATTTGCCACCAAAATTTGCCACTGAGGCCTCGACCGCTTTTCTGTGACGGGATTAAACCATGTCTTTTCAACTAGTTACAGATTCGGATCGTTCGCGGCCTGGTGATCCTGCCCTTTCCATCGCAAAGGATGTGCCATCACCGGCAAACCGCACAAATGAGCTAATTCCGACCCGCTTTATTTTTTCGCCGTTTTTTTATAAACTTTGAGTTTTTGCGGTAGCCGCAGATTCGACTTGAGTAGCGGGGTAAAGGGATTGAGTTCAATCATCGAGCAAACGTCTGAGACGTACGGTATCGGCAACTGGGGAGCCGGTTATTTCGGAATAAATAAGAAAGGCAATCTCATAGTCACCGCACCGGAGAATGAGAATCTGACCGCCGACGTCAAGGAGATCATCGATGATCTCAGAAAGCGCGGCGTGAATACCCCGATCTTGCTGCGTTTTCCACAGCTTCTTGTCGGCCAGATCCGGAAGCTTCAGACGGCATTCAAGAAATCGATCAAGGAATTCGACTACGAAGGCGGTCACCTCTGTGTTTATCCGATGAAGGTTAACCAGAACCGGGCGGTGATCGAGGAATATCTCCGTGAGGGCTCGCGATACAACTTCGGCCTCGAAGCGGGTTCCAAGGCTGAGCTTTACGCCGCCCTCGCACTCGAACAGAGCAACGATAGCCTTCTGGTACTGAATGGTTTCAAGGACCGCGACTTCGTCAAGCTCGCGTTCGCAGGTGCCGCCGCAGGCAAGAACGTCGTCATCGTTATCGAAAAGATGAGCGAGCTTACGCATACGCTCGCTCTAGCCGCCGAGGCGACGGAAGAAAACCCCGACACGAAACTTCCGTTGCTGGGCGTCCGTGTCAAGCTCTACTCGAAAGGCTCGGGCAAGTGGGAAAAATCAGGCGGCGAGGCCGCGAAGTTCGGCCTCACGACGACCGAGATCCTTGACGTGATACGCCAGCTTCAGGAAGCGGGACGCATCGACATGCTTCGACTCCTCCACTTCCACATCGGGTCGCAGCTTACCGATATAAAACGCATCAAGAATGCGATGAAAGAGGCGGCCCGCACCTACGCGAAGATCCGCCAGATGAAGATCCCGATCGATTACCTCGACGTGGGCGGCGGTATGGCGGTCGATTACGACGGTTCACGCACTTCCTACGAATCGTCCGCGAACTATAACGCACAGGAATTTGCCAACGACGTTATCTACGTGATCAAGACCGTCTGCGACGATGAGAACGTCCCGCATCCGACGATCATCCAGGAATCCGGGCGATATTTGTCCGCATATCACGCACTACTCGTCACCAACATTCAGGACGAGATCGAAACGGTCGTTGAGGACATCACGCCGATGGTCATCGATGAAGACGATCCGCAGGTCGTAAAAGAGCTTCACGACGTACGCGAGACCATTAATGGCAAGAACTATCGTGAGTATTACCACGACGCACTCGAGCATCGCGAAGAGCTCTTCACGATGTTCAACCTCGGTCTGATCACTCTTGAGGACAAAGGTAAGGGCGAGGTGCTTTTCTGGGATATTTGTGAAAAGGCTGACCAGTTCGCACAACAGAAAAAGTACGTGTCCGAGGAATTTGACGAACTCCGCCGCCTGATGTGCGCCAAATATCTCGCCAATTTCTCGGTCTTCCGTTCGATGCCGGACAATTGGGCTCTCGAACAGCTATTCCCAATCATTCCAATACATAAACTCAACAAAAAGCCGACTGAATATGCTACGCTATGTGATATAACGTGCGATTCTGACGGCATTGTGGATAAGTTCGTGGACCTTCACGACGTCAAACCGGTTTTGGAACTGCACAAGCTCGTTGACCGCGAGCCCTATTATCTGGCAATGATGCTGGTGGGTGCGTATCAGGAAGTGATGGGAAACAATCATAACCTTTTTGGCGTACCACACGAGGCCCATATATTCATCGGCGAGGATGGGCACATTATTAAGAAGGTGATCTACGGAGCAACGCTCTCCGATTCCCTTTCGACCGTGCGGTTCGATACCGATCAGCTGCACGACCAATTCCGCCGCTCCGTCATGAAACGGATAAAGGAAGGCGAACTTTCTACTAAGGAAGGCAATCAATTAATAGAGTTTTACGAAAATCAGGCAGAGAGTTACACCTATCTATCGCCTAACGGCACCTAAGATGCGTGCGTTGCCTGATGCATCACGGCCCCCGACGTTTACCGCACGCGTGCGGCGACGGATTTCTGCTTTTGGGTCGGTGAGTAGATATCAGTTAAATCAATGGTTCTGGAGAAATTATGGTAGCTCAAAAGAAAACTAAGGCTTCGAAATTCCTAACGGTGCCGACTCGTTCGGTCCCGATCGATCGCGACCGCTCTGTTGCGGGCCTGCTCGAAAAGATGGAAGGAGCCGGTTTTGGGGCGAGGCAACTTGCTGAGGCACATCGCATCTGGCTCGACATGCTGGATGACAACTCGACGATCTACATCTGCGGCTCGGGAAACCTTATCTCGTCCGGCATGCGGCGTCTTCTTTCATATGTGATCAAGAACCGGTTCGTCGACGTTCTGGTTATGTCCGGTTCTGTGCTTTATCAGGACATTCATGAGACGCTCGGCCGCAATCATTATCAGGCTCATCCGAGCATGAGCGACGAAGAGCTCGAGGCAGCTGACATACGCCGCGTCGGCGACATTCTCGGCAATCGCGAAGAATATCAGGAAGCGGACGAGTGGATCGGCAGCGTGATCAATCAGCTCGACCATACCCGCGGATACTCGATGCGTGAGTTCCTGCACCTGATGGGCCGTGAGCTTGCCGAGATCGCGCACGAAGATGGCGTGATGACCTCAGCATTTAAGGCACGCATACCGATCTTCTGCCCTGACATGCTCGCGAGCGAGCTCTCGGTCGGCATCGCGCGTGCACGTTTTGAGAAAAAATCGCAGTTCAACTTCGACAACACGCAGGACACCATGGACATGATGACCATCGCTCAGAAAACGCGCGTATCCGGCGTCATCACGCTCGGCAGCACTGCCAGCCAGAGCATGATCAACGTCGCGGAGATCTCGTCATACATCACGCGGACCAATCCCCGCGGACACAAATACGCGATCTCTATTGCTACCGATTCATGCCCGCTCGAAACACGCACGCCGTCATACAGCGGCACGCATACGAGCATGTTCGGCAAGCTCGGCAAGGGTGCGACGACCGCATACGTCCCGGCTGATCCCTCGATCGCATTGCCGATGATCATCACCGCCTTGTCCCAAACGGCAGCGAAGTTCATGAAGGGCCGCAAACGCCCGAATTTCAGCTTCTCAGGCAAGGACATGACCATCGACGTTCCGTAAACTCAAGCTGAACGCAAAACCAAAACGCCCGGCATCATCTCGATGGCCGGGCGTTTTCATATTCCAGGCTCAGCAGCCTAAACGTTCAGCATACTGCGATGGGCATCGATCTTCTCAAGCACGCCGACGGCGAGCGACAGAGCCCGACGCCCGTCCTCTCCTGTTACCGGCGGCTCTGAATCCCTTTCGATCGCGTCCAAGAAAGCCGTTATTTCTGCACGGAGCGGTTCGATATCGTTTATCTCCAACCGATTGATCGAGATACCGAGCAGCGGATGTGCGGCCGCGGGATCCAGCGACGTCAGAGACGCAAACTTTGTCGCATAATCCAGCACCACATAGGCGTTGGTCTGATAGAAGCGTGTCTTGCGGATCTTCTCTGTCCCGATACGCGACGCCGTAATGTTTGCAACGGCCCCGTTCTCGAATTCGATCCGTGCATTCGCCGCGTCAACCTTGTCAGAGATCACCGGAATGCCGACCGCGTGAATGCCGATGACCTTCACATCCTCGCCGACCAGCCACTGCACGGCGTCGAGATCGTGGATCATTACATCGAGTACGACGTCCACATCCAGCGATCGATTTGGGAACGGGGACACGCGATGTATCTCGAAATACAGAGGCTTCGTAACATGAGGCCGCAGAGCGGCCATCGCGGGATTGTACCGCTCAAGCTGCCCGACCATGAGCTTTGCTCCGCCGGCTTTTGAGGCAGCGATTATCCGGTCGGCTTCGTCCAGCGACATCGCGATCGGCTTTTCTACAAGTGCGTGAATTCCCTTTTCCAGAAACGCACACGCGATCTCGCAATGCGTCTCCGTCGGCGTCGCGATCGATACGACGTCGACCTTGTCCAGCAGGTCCCGCCAATCCGTCACCGCAATTCCGCCGTGCTCCGACGCGATCTTCGCGGCCGTGTCCGGGTCTGAGTCGCAGGCACCGACGTATTCTATGCGGCCTTCGCGATCGAGTTCCGCATAGTTCCGGGCATGGTGACGGCCAAGCGAGCCAACGCCGATCGCGGCCGCTCTCAATTTTTTCGCGTTATGCATCGTTTGAACCGTGTAGCCTTATCGGTAATACTTTTATTTTCGGTTACCCAATACTAAATGACAACGATGGAAGGTATTTCGCGGTTTCTGCGGTCACGCTATTTCTGGCTTGGTTTCGCGGCGTTGACGGTTTTTGTTTATCTTTTCGGGCTGACGATACCGCTGCTCGGCCCCGACGAACCGCGCTATGCACAGGTCGCCCGCGAGATGTACTACCGCGAAGACTGGGTCACGACCACGCTCGGCGGGCACAACTGGTTTGAAAAACCGGCACTCCTCTACTGGCTGCAGATCGCGTCTTACAATCTTTTCGGCGTCAACGAATTCGCCGCACGTTTCGGATCGGCACTGTTCGGACTCGGAACCATCACGAGTCTTTGGCTGCTCGGCCGAAGGGTTTCGGCTGTCGACAGCGACGGCTTGAACAGCTTCGGGAATTATCTTGGCCTGATCGCGGCCACCACGCTCGGCATCATCGTATTCGCTCGCGGCGCAAGTTTCGACATCATCCTCACTTTCCCGATCACCGCGGCCTGCGTTGCTTTCTTTCTATACGATCACGCATCACGAAAGGCGAATGGGGCAAAGGGCATGGCAGCTCTCGCCGGATTCTATTTCTTCGTCGGCGTTTCGCTGCTTGCAAAAGGTTTGGTGGGCATAGTGTTTCCGTTCGCGATCATAACTTTTTACCTGCTGCTGAGCCGTCGTCTTCCGTCGCGCGCGTTCCTCCTAAGCCTTCTCTGGGGGTTGCCTCTAACCGCTCTCGTCGCGGCCACGTGGTACCTGCCGAAGTACCTCACTAACGGCTGGGAGTTCATCGATGAATTTTTCATTCAGCATCACTTCCAGCGGTACACGTCGAATAAATATCTGCATCCGCAGCCCTTTCACTTCTTTTTCTGGGTGCTGCCGCTGATGACTATACCGTGGCTGCCGTTCTTTTTCGCGGCAATTTGGCGACGCGTTCGAACACTATTTTCGCGTTCGGTCGATGACGATACGGCTGGCATCAATGACGAAGCCAGTTTGCTGCGATTCGCCTGGGCGTGGCTGCTGGTCCCGCTTGTGTTCTTTTCGTTCTCCGGTTCAAAACTGCCGGGCTACATTATGCCCGCGGTTCCGCCGGCGATGATCATCACCGCAGCGTTCGTATATCGCTGGCGGAATTCGTCCGGTTCAAAAGACGTGATGGTAAAAGGGCTCGCAGTAGCGACCTTCGCGGTGATCATCTCACTTTTGGTATTCGTTGTGCCACAGTTCGCCGAACGCGATTCAGTGCGAACCCTTATTGCTAAAGCTGATGCAGCCGGCTATAGCCAGTTGCGGGTCGCAGGACTGCACGGCGTTTCACACAATGCGGAATTCTACGCAAGCGGCCGTCTGATTCGTTCCGACGACGGCAAACAGCGTCGTCTATCCGGCCCGCTCGAAGCCCGCGAAGCTGTGATCAACTCGGGCGGTAAGCTGCTGGTTCTAGTGCCGGTCGAATGGGAGCACGAGCTTGATCAGATCCCCGACGTTTCAGCCGAACGGATCGCGAGCAATGGAGATCTCACGATCGCGGTCCTGAAACAATAGTTATTGTTCTGCAGCCCGCCGGATACGATCCATCAGTGCCGCACCGATGCCCGTTTCCGGCGCCGCTTCGCAGTAGATGGTGCGGATACCGAAGCGGTCGCAAGCCCGGAAAAACTCGAACAGCTCTCGTGCGTACTCTTCCGCTCCGGAACAGACTTTTACCAGCCCGAAGCCTTCCGGTGGCTGGCTCACGCCAATAAAAGCCATGCCGGCCGACGCATCGATCGTCCGCACATCATCGGTAAGCTCGATCGTCGCACGCGGCGAATAATGCCGATGACGCATCCCCGGGCTTCGGGGCGTTTCGGCAAGGTCGTCGTCGGCCATCTGCACGTCCGGGCAAACGTCCAAAAGCTCTTCCATGGAGATCGCTCCTGAACGCAAAAGGATCGGCCGCGACCCGCTGCAGTCAACCACGGTCGATTCGAGACCTATCTCCGTCGCTGAGCCCTGCAGGATACAGTCGATCCGTCCTTCCAGATCCTCCTGAACAGCTTGCCAGGTCGTCGGGCTCGGCCGCCCCGAGAGATTTGCCGAAGGCGCCGCGACCGGCGTCGCACATGCCGCGAGAAACGCTGAGGCGAGCGGATGCCTCGGCATTCTGATACCGATAGTATCGAGCCCGGCGGTCGCGATCAGCGGCACCCGCGCCGAACGCTTGAGGACGACGGTAAGCGGTCCGGGAAAGAATCGTTCGATAAGAATTTCGGCAGCGGGTGTGATCTCGGCAGCCAGCGAACTGACCTGATCTAGGCTGCCGATATGCGCGATCAGCGGATTATCGGGCGGCCGCTTTTTTGCCTCAAAGATCTTTGCGACCGCTTCCGCATTCAACGCATCGGCCCCCAGGCCATAGACCGTTTCGGTCGGAAACGCGACCGATCCGCCGGCACGGATGATCGCCGCCGCCTCGATCGGATCGTCAGTCAGAATGGTCTTCACAAATTATTTTTACTTGAGGCGACATATTTACGCAAAAACCCGGCAGCCGCACGTCCACCCATTACCGCGGGCGATCCGCTGATATATAAACCAGGAGCAATAATAAAATGACACCCGTAAACGTAATTACATCAACAGTCGGCATCATAGCGATCCTGATCGGCCTGCTGCTGCCGGCCGTACAAAGGTAGTGCCAATTCCCCCAGGCACCCAAAAAGCCCGGAAGGCTCGAAAGAGTCCTCCGGGCTTTTCTATAACACCGAAGCGAGCATTCTCGAGACCGCTCGCTAGCAACGCTTTGAAGAGTGTGTACGCTTCTCAACTCCGTAGGAGCGACATGTTTGTAGAACGAACAGCACGCCTGCACAAACTCCGTAGGAGTGACACACCTGCAGAAGTCCGCGAGTTAGCAAGGGCTTATAACGCGGCACAGATTCTCTGAAACGACTCGGCCTCAACACATTCGCAGGCGGCGGAGCCGTCTTCCCGACGAAGTCGGCAATTAGCCACGTCCTTTAGGGCCTGGTCAGCGTCCACACGATCCCAAGGGCGTTTATAACATCCTTACCAAAAACCGGCTTCAGCCACAGATTCTCTCAACCTCAACTTGCTAACGCGCGGGCTTCTGCATTTCCCCTTTGCGAACTTCGCGTCTTTGCGTGAGACCTCTCTAACCCTGCAAATCGTGCATATCGCGCATATCACGCAAAGCATCGTCTGAATCCGCTGCCCAAAGAGTCATAATCTACCGGGACCGATCTACCCCAGCCAGATCTTTGATAACTCGATCACGATCGATATCGCTGCACCAGAATGCGGCACCAGAATGCGGCACCAAGAATGCGGCACCAAGAATGCGGCACCAACTGCACCGGTGCCAAGGCGCGCCCACACACTCGAAAGTTAGACGGAAAGGATGCACGTGGACACGATCGCGGACACAACTACCAAAGTGGCGCACTTATCAGGGTTTCCGGACGAAAATCGCCAAAAACGCCAATGTTTGTTCCGCTCTGTTCCGCTCGCACGCGCACGCAGCGAAAAAAACGGGCAAAAAAGCCTATTTTTGTCCCAGCCTGTCCCAGGCGAATGCTCTCACGCTGGGACAAACATCGCGGATTTTGAGGATTTTATCTATTTGAAGGGCGATAGGATAAAATTTAACTAAGTGACGATAGAAGAGAAGCTTAAGAATCTGACGACCGAGCCGGGCATTTACATTCATAAGAATGCCGCCGGCAAGATAATTTACGTGGGCAAGGCGAAAAACCTTCGCAACCGCGTGCGGTCGTATTTTCAGGCGAGCCGAAACGTCGATTTCAAGACACAGCAGCTGAAAAAGCTGATCGCGGATTTTGAGTACATCGTCGTCGATAACGAGGTCGAGGCGTTGGTGCTCGAATCGAACCTGATCAAAAAGCACAAGCCGCGATTCAACGTGATGCTGAAGGATGACAAGCAGTATCCTCACTTAAAGCTGACCAATGAGCCGTTCCCAAAGGTCGTGATGACGCGGCGGGTCGTACGTGACGGCAGCAGTTACTACGGCCCTTTTCTACCCGTCACGCTCGCGAGAAAGACTTTGAGCCTGATAAATCGGACGTTCCAGTTACGAACGTGCGAGATAGAGATCGACGGAAAGCTGCCGAGGCCATGCCTGGAATATCACCTGAAGCGTTGTCTCGGGCCGTGCGTTAAAGGGCTTTGCACGCAGGACGAATACGTCGAGGCCGCACGTGACGTGAAAACGCTGCTCGAGGGTAAGAACAAAGAGCTTGCCGCAGACCTGGAGCAGCGAATGTGGAAGTTCGCTGAAGCCAACAAATTTGAGCTCGCGGCAAAATATCGTGATCTGCATCGCACGGTGCTGCAGTTGGGCGATCAGCAGAAGATGGCGATGACCGCCGAACGCGACATCGACATCTTTGGTTTCTACCGCGAAGGCCCACGGCTGGCCCTGCAGCTTTTCACTATGCGCGAGGGCAGGATCGTTGGGCGGCGTGAGTTCTTTTGGGAAGACATGCCCGAGGATGACGATGAGTTCGACGCGTCTGTCTTCCTCGGCGAGGTGCTGGTGCAGTATTACTCAACCGACTACGTGCCGCTCGAGATACACGTGCCGAACGATTTTGAAGATCGTGCCACGCTCGAGGCACTGCTCACCGAACGCCGCGGCCGGCGCGTTCGCATTCTCGATCCGAAGCGCGGCCGAATGCGGGAACTCGTAATGCTCGTCGAGACAAATGCAAAGGTCGCGTTCGAGCAGCGTTTCCGTGTTCTAAAACCGGATTCGGAAAAGGTGCTCGATGAATTGCAGGAGATATTGGAGCTCTCGTATTTTCCGCAGCGGATCGAATCGTTCGACATTTCGAACATCTCAGGTTCAGAGAATGTCGCAGGTATCGTGGTATTTGAGAACGGCAAGCCCGCACGCTCCCTTTATCGCAGGTTCATAATCAAGAGCGTTGACGGTGCGAATGATTTTGCATCAATGCACGAGGCTGTGTTCCGGCGGTATAAGCGGATCCTGACCGAGGGCGGCCAGCTCCCCGAGCTGATATTTATCGATGGAGGCAAAGGCCAGCTTTCAGCCGCAGCGGCGGCCATGCGTGAGTTGGACCTGGAGCAAATAATGCTGGTCGGCTTGGTGAAACCGCCGAAACGCCATAACGAGATCTCGCACCTGCTGGTCCATGGACGTGAGGAAAGGCCGATACCTTTCGACCGAAACTCGCTGGCATTCCGTCTCGTCTTGAACATCCGCGAGGAAACTCATAAGACGGCGATAGAGTTTCATCGGAAACGGCGCGAGAAACGCGACTTCACTTCGGAACTATCTGCCATTCCAGGCATCGGCGAAAAACGGAAGATGAAGCTGCTCCGAAATTTTGGCTCCATCGAACGGATCGCGAAAGCGCCGATCGACGCGCTCAAACCCTTTGTCGGTGCACGGGCTGCCAAAGAGCTCAGTGAGCACTTCGAACGTCAGCGTGCGTTGGGAGGTCAAAGTGAGGATTAGGGCATCTCACATTCCTCACGAACACGGAGAAAAAGCTTGCGGATCTCGTTCATATGCGTGTCGTCCATATTCCCCTCGTCACGCTGTATCTCGCGAACAGCACAGTTGCCCCAGCCGAATCCCATCACTTCGACGATGGCGTATTTGATCCGATCGGCTGAAGCCATCTGCTCATCGAAGCGACGCTTGAGACGATCG
Organism: Acidobacteriota bacterium; assembly: GCA_023389035.1. Taxonomy (GTDB): domain Bacteria; phylum Acidobacteriota; class Blastocatellia; order Pyrinomonadales; family Pyrinomonadaceae; genus OLB17. The sequence continues at coordinate 20,586 of JAEWFC010000002.1, read as the reverse complement.
GGGTCCGCATTTTGCGAGCGGGAATGCATATTGACCTCAAGCCAGACCTTAAGGAGGCTGTCGTCGCGTGCGATCAGCGGCTCAGCATATTTCGCCGTACAAGCGGGTGCTGCGGGATATTTTCGCAAGACCTCAGGGTTTTTATACGCCTCGGCCTTGGTTCGATAGAAGGTGTAGACCTGATCGAGCTCCTTGATCTGCGTTTCTTTAACGCGCTGCCAATAAGGTATGTTGACGATCTGGAGGCTGTGTAGCGAGTCCTTTTTTTGCCGATATTCAGATTCGAGAGCTTGGATATCGATCGAATCTATGTCTTCCCACTTCCAAACGGACGGGAAATTAGAAATTCTCGTGAACTGCTGATCTTTGAGTTTCAAGGTGTTTAAGAGCTTCGATTCCGAGTGCTTTTTCGAGTCATAGCTTCCCGAATATTCACAAAGATCGTCGGCCCACTTCAGCGTTCGGACCTGCGCGGTGCCGGGCACAGTCAAGATCAAAAAAATGATCGCTGCGGCCAACAAATGGTGCATCGATTCGTCTCGAGAGTTCTTAGACATGGATCATTCACTGGATTCGGCTTAAATCGCTCACGCTAATGTATTTAGGACGATGTCTTCTCGCAGGTAATTATCCATATTTGTCACGAAGTATCCAATTTTTTGGACGATTTTTTTGAATTCGGGTCGGTCGATTTGACCGGCCTACTGACTTTTCGGACTAAATAGTCAGTCCGTAATCTGGAATATGATTTGCATTCCGCGGGCTAAGGAATCCAAAGATCCTTGTTCGTTCGCAAATTCTGGACCCGGATCCACAATGGTTCACTGGTTCACATTCTTAACCTTTAGGAAAATCGGAGGTCCCAATCGTATGGGAAAAACTAGCTTAATAATAAAAAGCGCCCTCTCGCTTTGTGCCATCGCATTGTTCTCGATCGCTTCCTTTGCACAGGCGACGACGGGAACCATCACGGGCAGGGTGGTCGACGGAAACGGTAATGTCGTTCCGGGGGCCCGCATCGTAATCACTAATCGCGGCACCGGCGCTGAACGCTCCGTAGTAACAAACAGCAGCGGCGAATACACTGTGCCGCAGCTCGTCCCGGGCCGTTACAGCATCGCGGCCGAGGCAGCATCCTTTAGCAGAGCTCTAGTCGAAGAGATCGAGCTCAATGTCGGCGCAAGGCAGGACGTCAATTTTGAACTTCAACCGGGCAACATTGCGGAAACGGTCACGGTCACCACGAATCCGCCATTGGTTGAGACCACAAAGTCTGAACTCGATACGACGATCACCCCGCAGGAGATCGAAAACCTTCCGCTGCTGAACCGAACGTTCGCAGGACTTTCGGTCATTGCTCCGGAGGCTCGGCCGGTTGGAAACTTTGACCCGACAAAGACACGAGTCGGAAACGTTGCGTTTAATGGCGGCGACGGACGTCAGGTCAACGTTAATATCGACGGCGGCGATAACAAAGACAACGTTGTCGGCAGCCTTTTGCAGAACTTCTCCTACGAATCGATCCAGGAATTCCAGATCGTGCAGCATCGCTGGTCCGCAGATCAGGGTCGGTCGGTCGGCGGCGTGGTGAATGTGATCACTAAGAGCGGCACGAATCGTCTCCGCGGATCGGCATTCGTCAATTTCCGTGATGAGAAATGGCGGGCCTTCGACTTCTTCGATGACATCGCACGCTCGACAAATCCCAATTACGAAAAACCCGAGTTTAACAGGCAAGAGTTTGGCGGCAGCATCGGCGGACCGATCATCAAGGACCGCACGTTTTATTTCTTCGCCCTTGAGCGATTTCGTGAGAGGCAGAACGTTGCTGTCTTCCCCGGCGCCGTCGCGGACCTGCAGGCGATCCCTGGAGTAGACTTCGTACCACTTATCCCAACGCCATACGACGACACGCTGTTTTCGACAAAGATCGATCATCGGTTCAACGATAAGCACAACATGTTCGTCCGTTTCTCATATCAGGGAAATAAGTCGCCGAACGACCAGGTCGCAAACCCGGCCCGGACCGATCTCAGCGGCGGAAATCAAACGAACAACACACTTTACAGTTTGCTCGGCAACTACACGTACAACATCAATAGCAATGTTCTTAACCAGTTCACCTTCCATTTCCAGGATTTTGTAAACGAGATCCTCCCGAATGAAGAAGGCCTGACACTGAACTTCCCCGGTGGTATATCCATTGGGCAAAATGCGAATACACCACAGTCCACTAAGGAACGGAAGTACCAGTTCCGCAACGATACGAGCGTCGTATCAGGCAACCACACGATGAAGTTCGGCGTGAACTACATCCACACGATCCTTGATGGGTATTTCTACTTCGGCACTCGCGGCTATTCGCTAACGTTCGGACAGTCGCCGACGGCGATCGCCGCCCTGCCTCAGGGCTTCTCGACCCCGGGAATCCTGACTGGGTTAACATATTCCGACGGTGCGAGCTCGCACTACCAGGTGATCGACCAGCTTGCTTTTTATGGCCAGGACGACTGGAAGATCACGCCTAATCTAACGCTGAATCTCGGACTGCGTTGGGACGCGAATATCGGCAACCTGCCGGATCAGACGAATAACCGCACGATGATCATCCTCAGCCAGCTGAATCACCCGTTGGCACAGGCTATCACCGGCGACCCGAAGAAGCTTGCTAGGACGACACCGAGCTGGAAGGAGTTTCAGCCGCGTGTTGGTTTTGCGTGGGATCCATGGGGAGACGCAAAAACGGTGATCCGCGGCGGTTACGGGGTTTTCTACGATCAGATATTCCAGAACCTTTCACTCTTTTCGGCAACGCAGGCCGAGCCGGAGGTATTTCAAACGGCCATCAGTTTAACGCAGGCCCAACTGGCGACGTTCCGCTATGGTGTTGATCCGCTGCCAACCCTGCCGCCGGGAACGACTTTCTCGAATCTTGTGAACGGAGCCGTGGGCCGAATTAATGATCCGGATGCTACGGAACCGTATGTTCAGAAGTTCTCGATAGGCATTCAGCGTGAGTTGAACTCGCGGATGTCGATCTCGAGCGACTACGTCCATACTCTTGGCATCGACGAGCCCCGGTTCCTGAACATTAACCCGCAGATCCGCCAGATTTGCGATCCGCTCTATCCAAACTCTAACCCAGCCGACACTCGTTGCGTACGCGGTGCGGCCAGCCGAGTATTGGATCAGGCATTTGTAGGTGCGGGGCTGCCGGCAAACCGGCTCGAGCAAATAAACATGTTTGCGACCACTAACCGTTCGCTCTTTGATAGCTGGACAACGACGTTCAAATATCGCTCGAGCGACATGGTGCTAAACGCAAGCTACGTACTCGCGAGCTCACGCTCGTGGGGCGGACAGCCGACTGCATCGTATTCCGGTAATGGCATCGTGGTGACACCCGAACAACAGTTCGCGGAAGGAGAGTTCGGCCCGACTCGCATGGACGAGCGTCACCGCATCGTACTAAGCGGAGTATTCATGCTCCCGTGGGATATCCAGTTGTCTCCCATTCTGCAGTACGCATCAGCCAGGCCATTCTCGGCAAACACAGGGTTTGACATTGATGGTGACGGTCTGACGACGGTCGACCGGCTCTGCGAGGGCGTGACCATTCAGCAAGCGTTTGCAGCCCGCGGTAATCTCGCAGCTCTGCAGGCCCTTAACCCACGCGGCTGCCGTCAGCAGTCGATCAACCAGTACCGCAGCGGTTTCTTCGTCGACAACGGACAGATCAAAGAACTGAGCCATCGGTTCTTCAACGTCGATCTTCGTGCCGCCAAGAGCTTTACCTTTGGCGAACGGTTCAAGCTTTCTGCGTACTTGGATCTGTACAACCTGTTCAACACGGACAACCTTGCATTCGGGTCAAACCCGCGGCTCGGTCTGACCGTAGCGACCTCAGGACCAACCTTTATGCAGCCGACAGCTTTGTACGGCCCGGGCTTCGGTCCGCCGGTCGGGCGGCCGCTGACTGCTCAGATAGGTTTCCGGTTTACTTTTTAGGTAACCGAATATCTCCTGTTAAGGCGTTCCTCCTGGGACGCCTCTTTTTTATTCGTGCAAGGCTATATGGGCCAGCGTTAACCTAAAGCAGAGGTAAAACGACGGGAAGAGCGCCAGTATGATTATCAACGATGTCAATAAAGAGTTGCGGGGTGTGCATCGATTCACAGAAATCATATCCAAGAACGAGTAACGTCGCCACGTCTTTGATTTTCTTAGAAATTACGGTAACAATGTTCGCGTTTCCTAATCTTCAGGAGGATAAGCAATGAAACTATTCGGGTTCGTGGTCCTTGGTGCCGTATTGACGTTTTGCGGTATCGGGGAGCGGCTGCAAAGCCTAACAGGTCAGTCTGGGTCAAACTCCTCAAATACATCGAGACCAACCGGGTCGCCGGGATCAAGTTCAGATGATTCTGATGTCGAGACCGCAGAGATGACTTCCGCCCAGAGATCGATCTCTGACGCAGCCACAGAGGTCCAATGGACTGAGCAAAATATGTCGTGGAAGCTGCCGTCAGGTTGGCCTAAGATGTCGGTGGCAAAAGAATCGTTTAATTACGGTTCGCCCGCAAACGGATTTCTGATCGCCTCCATCTCGGTCATGCCAAGCACGTTCCCTTCAGAATCAAGTATAAATGCGACGTACGATAGCGCTCTTGAGCAGTTGAAGCAGGGGAAATATGAAACCGTTCGTTGGCTGGAGATCGATGGAGTCAAAGGAGTGGAGTGGGTCGAATCTCCGCCGGAACAAAAGGACGGCATCAGGCGTCACCAGTGGATCGCCTTTAGAAACTACCAAGGCCAAAATCAACAGATCAATATCATAATCTCCACGAACGGTGATAACTTTGGCAAACAAAAGGACACGTTCGGAGCGATCTTATACTCGATGAAGATAGCGAAGGGTTAGAGCGTTGTTAGTGCGTCGCTAAGGCCTCCCTACTCGTGCAGAGTCGGTTTGTCTGAATGCGGGACAAAACACTTTCGGCATCGAGCCTCATATTTATCATCCGCTCCGACCTCGACGCGCGATTCTGACTCGACAGTACGCTGTGAATAGTTGGCGGTACTCCCACATTTTACGCATATCGCATGGGTCTTCGTAATAAACTCGGCTACGCATAGCAGCTGAGGCATGGGTTCAAATGGCTTCCCAGTGTAATCTTGGTCGAGCCCCGCCACGATGACACGCTTCCCCTCAGACGCCAGGCGATTTACCGCGTCAACCAGTTCAACATCAAAAAACTGTCCCTCGTCGATCCCAATGACCTCTGTGTCGCGTTCGATCAATTCGAGCATCTCAGAGGTCGACGAAACAGGCTTTGATCCATGTTTTCGGCCGGAATGCGATGCGATCTCTTCTACATGGTATCGATCGTCTATACGTGGTTTGAACACCTGCACGCGCTGCCGGGCGATGCGTGCTCGGTTGAGCCTACGGATCAGTTCTTCCGACTTCCCCGAGAACATTGACCCTACGATGACCTCGATCCAACCGGTTCCGTTCTGCCGGTTTTTGCGGCGTTCCTCACTATTGTCGAATGCCAGTTCTTCAACCATAAACTCATGAATTGTGCGTTTGTCGGGAAGAGAATGGTAACACGCGAATAGCTGCAAAGGCGAGTGAGGCCTATGCAGCCGCGTTTTGGTGTTTGAAGATCGTAGCGATCAAATCCGGAGATCCGTCCCCGTCATCGAAGTTGGTTTTTCAACACCAAGAAGACCAAGTAACGTAGGTGCGACGTCGCAGAGTGAGCCGTCCGAGCGAAGTCTAGACTCAACATTGTCTCCGATCAAATGCAGCGGTACGCTGTTCGTTGTCGAGTACCGATCCGGCTCGCTGGTGGGGAGCACCATCGATTCGCAGTTGCCGTGTGTTGAAGTGATCACCGCGATTCCGTTGAACTCCTTAACCTTGGCGATCATCCCTCCAAGGCAAGTGTCAACATACTGAACCGCTTCGACTGTGCGGTCGAGGTTTCCGGTCTCCGCTACCATTCCCGGTGCAGGAATATTGACTATAAACAACCCAGTAGGATCACCGTCGATAGCTCGGATAAATGAATCGGTTATCTTGAAACTACGCATCTCAGGCTCGGACTCACGATCGGAAGGCCGCGGAGCCGCGGGCACCTGTATATGCATTTCGTTCAGCCCAGCAAATTCGGCACCTCCGTTTAGAAAGGTAGTTATGTGAGCGAAACGGTCTGCCTCTGTGATGCGGTAATTGTGTATTTCTTGCTGAGCGAGCACCTCGGCAAGATTGTTATCGCGAGATTCCGGCGGGAACGCGACGGGCAGATCAAAGCTACGATCATACTCAGTTAAACAGACGGTCTCGATCTGTGGTTTTACCGGCAGCAATTGACCCGGTTCCGGCACGGCTAGCGATCGTACGAGCTGACGGCTAGTATCCGCACGATGGTTAAAAAATATCACCGTGTCTCCTTCACGGATCGTTGCGACCGGTTTCCCAGGAATACCCTCCAGGACGATCGGAGCTATAAATTCATCAGAGATGCCGCGTAGAAAACTGCTTCGTACCGCATTGACAGCGTCGCCCTGGCGTTCGCCCTCTGCGTGGAAAAGCATCGTGAAGGCCCTCGCAGTTCGTTCCCAATTCTCGCCGTTGTCCATCGCAAAGAACCTACCGCAGAGGGTGGCGATCTTGCCTAGCCCAATGTCCGCCATCTTTATCTCAAGAGCTTCGACATAGATATCCGCAGTTCTCGGAGGCACGTCGCGTCCGTCGAGAATGCCATGAACGTATGCTTCGGAAACACCGTGCCGCTTCGCCATTCGCAGGAGTGCATAAAGTGTGGCCGAGGACGAATTCACTCCACCGTCGCCTAAAAGGCCGATCAGGTGAACAGGCTTGCCTTGAGCGGCTGCAAGTGACAAGGCTGACGTAAGCTGAGGATTAGAATCGAATTCTCCGCTTCGTATCGCGTCTGAGATGCGTGCAGCATCGGTTTTCACGATTCTGCCCGCCCCGATATTCACATGGCCGATCTCGGCATTTCCCGGCGATCCCTCGGGCAGTCCGACCGCAGTTCCGGATGCGGCCAACCGGGTCGACCGCGATGTTTGAAGGATCGCGTCGTAGTTAGGAGTATATGCAAGGGCGATCGCATTACCGGCGATCGATGGCGAACAGCCCCAGCCGTCAAGCAGTATCAGGGCCACAGGCCTTTTCAAGGGCGTTTTCATATAAGTTTTTTCCTGGAAGTCCTAATCGGGAAGCAGATCGAGGAACGGATTTGAGGGGTCCGTTGAACGGTATTATAACCGATTTGAAGCGGCGAAACGCAAATTTTTTCTAATAAGCGTTTGGAGCGGTCTTCTCCATCCACCGGTCCGGAAATCTGAGCGAGGAAAAGCCAAACTGCTCATAAAGTCCGTGAGCGTCGCGCGTAGCAAGCAACCATCGTCGAAGGCCTTGAAGTTCCGGGTGCTCCACGATCGCCCTCATCAGCAGCTTCCCAATTCCTGTCCCACGGTAAGTCGCATCGACAAAAACGTCACCTAAATACGCGAAGGTCGCCCTATCACTTACCACGCGAGCAAATGCAACTTGATGCCCGTCGATGAACACACTAAAACATATGGAGTTTGCGATCGCCGTGCGGGTTTGCTCCATCGAACGCTCGCGTGCCCAATAGGATTCTTCTGCAAGAAACTTGTGGACGAATTCCACATCCACACGATCCATATCGGTCAAGATCTCAAATCCCTGGAGGTCCGTCATTGACCTTTAAGTTGATAAAAAGCTCGTCGTCCCGGATATCTCGACGAATCGCCGAGGTCCACTTCGATCCGTAATAGCTGGTTATACTTTGCAATGCGGTCCGAACGGCAGAGGCTGCCTGTCTTGATCTGGCCTGCATTGGTCGCAACCGCAAGGTCGGCAATGAACGTGTCCTCGGTCTCACCTGACCGGTGCGAAATGACTGCGGTCATGTTGTTCGTGCGCGCTAGCTCGATAGCGTCGAGCGTCTCAGTTAACGTGCCGATCTGGTTGACCTTAATTAGGATAGAATTCGCGGCATTTTCATCAATACCTTGTTGTAGGAACTTCACGTTCGTGACGAAAAGATCGTCGCCGACCAATTGAACCCGATTTCCGACCGAGTCCGTCAATTCCTTCCAGCCTTCCCAGTCGTTTTCAGCCATTCCGTCTTCGATCGAGATGATCGGGTACCTATCGCACCAATCAGTCCAAAACGCTGCCATTTCGGCAGAGCTCAATTCCCGCTTGTCAGATTTCTTGAACACGTACTTGCCGTCTCGATAAAACTCGCTGGCTGCAGGGTCGAGTGCCAGCATAACATTGTCGCCGGCAGCGTAACCAGCTTTGTCGATAGCTTCAAGGATCGTTTCGATCGCCTCTTCATTGGACTTTAAGTTAGGTGCGAATCCACCTTCATCGCCAACGGAAGTCGAGTAGCCGCGAGCCTTCAAAACCCCCTTTAAGTTGTGAAAGATCTCAGCCCCCATGCGAAGAGCGTGAGCAAAGGTTTCCGCCCCAACCGGCATTACCATGAATTCTTGAAAGTCTACATTGTTATCGGCATGAGCCCCGCCGTTTAATATGTTCATCATCGGCACGGGGAGCGTTTTGGCGTTCGCACCCCCGATATACCGGTATAACGGCATTTCAAGCGCCGCCGCTGCCGCTCGTGCATTCGCAAGAGACACTGCAAGGATCGCGTTCGCACCCAGATTCGCCTTGTTTGAACTGCCGTCAAGACCGATCATCGTTTCATCGATAAGCGTCTGATCAAGACAATCGAGGCCCTGGATCTCGTCGTTGATCTTACCGTTGACGTTTTCAACTGCATCAAGAACCCCCTTTCCGAGGTAACGCAGTTTATCCCCGTCACGCAACTCGACAGCTTCGTTCTCGCCCGTCGATGCACCGCTCGGCACGGCCGCACGGCCGGTCGTGCCGTCTTCGAGAATGACTTCAGCTTCAATAGTAGGATTGCCGCGCGAATCCATGATCTCGCGTGCCCAGACTTGTTCAATTAGGCTCATTTAATATTTATCTCCGGTAGGATGGAATATAACGATAACACCTAATTTAACCCCTCACCGGCGTAAACACAAAATTACACCCGGACGCTTGCACCACGGGATTCTTAGCTTTCAGCGATCAGCTCTTCGCTAGAAAGCTTCACAGTCCCCCTGTCCCAAGTGTCTACTTTCCAGTTTGTCCCACTGTCCCATGTGTCCCAAATTTCCCGACTTTGAACAGAAAAGCGTCATCGGAAACCCGAGTCCGGTAAGCCCTTTCTCACTTTCTCCCTTATCCTCCATCCTTCATCCTTTAGCTGTGACGTGGGTCACGGCGCTTTTCTCGAATTCGGTCCTAGAATTTACTTGTTGAATACGCGATATGGTCCGACCTCGATGAAGAAAAGTAATCGAGACTGCCTTTGTGCATAAATAAGACCGTTCCTTACTGAGTCTCGTCATTGTAAAGAAAGCCGCTCTTTAATGTGGACAAAGATCAGAGTTGCCGGAGTGATCGCAGGTAGATGATCCCGAAATTACGGGCGAAGGAAATACGCGATTATTTCGCGGTCCGGCCGAGGAGAACCGGGGCGAAACGCCTTCGTCGTTTTTCGCAGGGCTGATCGGTATTCCCTCAAAATTAACGGTCAGAGATAGGAGATGACTTATGTCGAGACCAATAATGCCGTCACTGACGGGCCTACTGGTATTGATGCTATTGCTTTCAATGCCCGTCTTATCACAAACAAAACCGTCGCCAAACTCATTTTGGTGGCCGGAGCTACTTGACCTTTCACCGCTTCGACAGCAATCTCCCAGGTCGAATCCGATGGACAAGGATTTCAAATACGCCGAAGAACTCAAGAAACTGAACCTTTCGGCAGTCAAAGCGGATATTCAGAAAACGCTGAGAACATCTCAGGATTGGTGGCCGGCAGACTATGGTAATTACGGCCCGCTCATCATAAGAATGGCGTGGCACAGTGCCGGAACCTACCGCTCGATGGACGGACGAGGCGGCGCAGGCGGTGGACAGCAGCGATTTGAACCCTTGAATAGTTGGCCGGACAACGCGAACCTGGACAAGGCGAGGCGAATTCTGTGGCCGGTAAAGAAGAAATATGGCCGGCAGATCTCATGGGCGGACCTGATGGTCCTTGCCGGCAATGTCGCGCTTGAGGACATGGGCTTTAGGACCCTCGGGTTTGCGGGCGGTCGCGAGGACGATTGGGAAGCGGATCTCGTTTACTGGGGAGCCGAAACAAAGTGGCTTGCCGGAGACAAGCGATACGATGTCGAGCGCAAACTTGAAAACCCGCTCGCAGCGGTTCAGATGGGATTGATCTACGTTAATCCTGAAGGCCCGGGCGGCAATCCGGATCCGGTCCTTGCGGCCAAGGATATCCGCGAAACGTTCGGCAGAATGGGAATGGATGACGAAGAAACGGTCGCCCTGATAGCCGGCGGGCACACGCTCGGAAAGACCCACGGCGGCCAAAAGGCCGATTGTGTCGGCGCCGATCCGGCGGGCGGAAGCCTGGAGGACCAGGGATTCGGCTGGAACAATAAGTGCGGAAAAGGCAATGCCGAAGATACCGTCACTAGCGGCCTGGAAGGCGCATGGACAAGCACTCCGGTGAAATGGAGTCTTAATTATTTCGAGAATCTTTTCGGCTTTGAATGGGTCCAGACCAAGAGTCCGGCCGGAGCAACGCAGTGGATTCCAAAAGACGGCGCTGGCAAAGACATGGTGCCGGATGCTCATATCAAGGGCAAACGAAACGCACCGGTCATGCTGACGACCGACCTTTCGATGAGGTTCGACCCGGTATATGAAAAGATCTCAAGGCGTTTCCTTGAAAATCCGAGAGAGTTTGACGATGCGTTTGCGAAAGCATGGTTCAAGCTGACACACAGGGATATGGGCCCGAAATCGAGATATGTCGGCACGGACGTTCCTAACGTTACGCTTATCTGGCAGGACCCGATACCGAAGTTCGAATACCAATTGATCGAAGCCAATGACATCGCAGGCCTAAAAACCAAGATCCTCAGTTCCGGCATTACCAATGCGGCATTGATCCGTGCGGCCTGGGCTGCAGCGTCCTCGTTCCGCGCAACGGATATGCGCGGCGGAGCAAACGGAGGCAGGTTGAGGCTTGCACCCCAAAAGAATTGGGAAGCGAATGATCCCAAGGAACTGGAAGGCGTTCTGAAAGCTTTGGAACGGATCCAGACCGAGTTCAACGGAAGCCAGCAAGGTCGGAAGCGAATATCTTTCGCAGATACTGTGATCCTGGGCGGTGTTGCCGCTGTAGAACAAGCGGCAAAGAACGGAGGAGTAGCCATCTCGGTGCCCTTCACGCCCGGTAGGGCAGACGCCACACAGGAAGAAACGAATGTCGAGAGCTTTGAACTGCTAAGGCCAACTGCCGACGGTTTCCGGAATTATTACGCAAAAGGCAACCGTGTGCCGCCCGCAGTTATGCTGGTGGACAGGGCGAGCCTTCTTTCGCTGACGGTTCCGGAAATGACGGTGCTCGTCGGAGGAATGCGTTCTTTGAACGCGAATGCCGGCGGGTCGGAACTGGGAGTCTTTACCGGACGCCCGGGTACGCTGAGCAACGATTTCTTCGTGAATCTGCTGGATATGTCCACCAAGTGGTCGAAGTCGACAACCTTAGAAGGCGTATATGAAGGCCGTGACAGGAAAACAGGCGAGCTCAAGTGGAAGGCGTCACCCGTCGATCTGATCTTCGGCTCGAATTCCGAACTGCGGGCAGTCGCAGAGTTTTACGCTGCCGATGACGCCAAGGAGAAGTTCGTAAATGACTTCGTTAAGGCATGGACCATGGTAATGGACCTAGACCGTTATTAACGACTGTCCATCTCCCCGATATTTGACAGCCCTGGCGAATATAACGCTCGCCAGGGCGTTTTCGTTTTCGCGCATTGACCCGATATCGAGCAGCCGAACGATCATGTCACGATGATCATGCGATCCTATGATCGGTAGCGTCGGGTTGTTCGTTTGGACTTGTCTTTTCCATTCGGACCCTCAGGATGCGGCGCTTCGCGGTCTTTTCTATCTTGAAGATATGGCCGTTGAAAGGGACCGTATCTCCTTCGGTGAGAATCTGGCCGGATACGGACATCAGGAATCCCGCGATCGTAGTGTACCCTTCGGATATCGGCACATTCATCTCGAGTCGTCTATTAACGTCGCGAACCGCGACACCGCCGTCGAGCAAAACCGATCCGTCCTCTTGCGGGTGGATCTGTTCATTCACCTCCTCATCATGCTCATCGGAGATCTCGCCAACGATCTCTTCGAGGAGGTCTTCAAGAGTGATAATGCCCTCGACGCCACCGTGTTCATCAACGACAAAGCCGAAATGAAATTTCTCACGTTGCATCTGTCGAAGCACGTCCTCAAGGCGGGCTGTGTCAACGACATAGATCGGTTTCTGCAATATTCGTTCGAGCTTGAAGGTCTTCGGACGGAGGACGAACGAGATCACGTCTTTGCTGTGGATAAACCCCAGCATATCATCGAGCGATTCGCGATAGACCGGCAAACGTGAATAACCGTGCTGTCGGAACATTCGAACGACCTCTTCGAGCCCACTGTTCTCCGGTATCGCAATGATCTCGGTACGAGGGATCATTGCCTCCTTCACCGTGGTCTCCGAGAACTCGAAGACCTGGTTGATCAGTCGCCGCTCGTCCTCATTCAAGAGGCCTTTCTCTTGCGACGCATTAATGAGCTGCCTGATCTCATCTTCGGAATAGCTCGCGCCGTGTTCCCCGGTCGGCTCAAGGCCGAACATTCTCGCAGTCTTTGTACCGGCCCAATCAAGAAGCCGGATCGGATAATAGAAGACCCTATAAAAGACCTGAAGCGGCACCGCAATGAAGTACGAAACCTTTTCGGAGATCTCTAGGGCCGCGGTTTTGGGAGCGAGTTCGCCGAAAACGATGTGTAAGAATGTAATGAAAGAGAACGCGACAATGAAGGAGACGGTGTGAACGAGAGTTGGGGACGAAAGCAGTTCGACCCCCGAGGCCGTCGCAGCCCACATGAACAAAGGATCTAGCAAAGACGCGACGAATGGTTCTCCGATCCATCCCAAACCTAACGATGAAAGCGTGATTCCCAGCTGGGTCGCGGAGATGTACGCATTCAAGTTGTTGAGCATGCCGAGCAGACGCTCTGCAGGCTTGCTGCCTTCCGCCGCTTGGGTCTCGATCCGGGACTTTCGCAGCGCCACGAGAGCAAACTCACTCGCCACAAAAAAGCCATTTGCGAGCACGAGTGAGATCACTATGATCAGCCCAAACAGGCTTAATACCGGATCTGGCGATTCGAAGGTTGCCGATGCATCAGCAAAGAGAAACAGAAAAGGTAAACTAGCAGGGTCGTCCATTCTTTTGATCGTAATGATCAGCGGCCGGAACTTGGGCCGACATATATCTCCTTTAAGAAAGTCTAAGCAATACGCCCGAAGTGTCGAATTATAACATATTCGAGCTGTTCGTTAGCAAAGCCTCAATCCCGTAAGAACCGCTCTGCGTCGATCGTTTCAATGATCAACATTTGGCACGACCCGCACCCTCTCCCGGCGTTGCAGACGGACCATAGCGTTTCGATATTCTCAGCATTCGAAGATCTGATCGCGGCAACTAATATGTCCTCGGTGATACCGAAACAGGAACAAAAAAGGGGCGAGTCTCCGCGAAACTCATTGAGGGACTTTTTCCGGTGAACCGCAAGGCTCATACGGAAAGCAGCGCGTACAGCATCAATGCATCCGATCCTTTCGGTCGGACATATCCAGTGGAGCTCCAACTCCTGGCCGCCGCTTAGAGTCCGAACGTTTGAATTCTCTACTGCTCGACAGGTGGTTTCCGCGGCAGCGACCATGTAACCGCAGCCGTTGGTTCGAAAGCGGGCGGCGTCGATGGACCCCGACTCCGAGATGTTCATTGAGGCCTCGACAAAGCAACCACAGTCAAGCCTAACATCGCGCCCGACACACTCATTCTCTAAAGACGGACCAGAATGTTCGATTCTCCTGAGAACCTCCAAAATTGTCAGCGGATAGTAGGACACAGATTAAAGCTAGATTCATCGGTCGTGAATGTAAAGTAGACGGACTTTCACATTGCCGCCAGATATCGTGTAAAATGCCTGAAATGAACCGTTACGTTGTTTTGACCTCGATCTTTATCGCTGTGCTCACAGCGGGTTGTCGCCCGGCAGCAGCGCCGGTCGCAATGGGCGAAAAGCCGATATCAGTGAATGGCGTTCAGATGAAAGACGCTCAGTCACGGCCCCTTAAACCCGTCACGGAGATGAGCTGGACTGGATTTGAAGGAAACGTGATGAAGCTGAAAGACCTGAATGGAAAGGTTGTGATCCTTGATTTCTGGGCGACTTACTGTCCGCCTTGTATCGAAGAAATACCTCACCTTATGGAGTTGAAGGCTCGGTACGCGTCGGACCTCGAGATAATCGGACTCCATGTCGGGGGCGAAGAAGATAAACCTAAGGTCCCTGAATTTGTCGAAAAGCTGAAGATCACCTACCCGCTGGGAACACCTGAGGACGCCTTGACTGCTTACATTTTTGGGTCTGATTCGGCCATTCCGCAAACTGCGATCTTTGATCGAAACGGTAAATTAATAAAAAAGATCGTCGGCTTCAACGACAAGATCCGCGTCGAACTGGACGAAGCGGTCGCAAAGACCGTCGCCGCTGAATAACGCGGATCGGAGGACTTATCCAAGATAGAACATCAGCCAGACGCGACGGCTCCGTCGCCGTACAGACATCTGCCGGGGGCGTAGCGTACAGACGAATCGGTGATGAGATCGAGATCGCCATCGTCCATATGCTTCCCGATCTGAAGTGGCAGCTTCCAAAAGGGATGATCGATCCGGGCGAGACGCCTGAGATCGCCGCGTTACGCGAAGTACGAGAGGAAGCTGGTATCGAGTGTAAGTTGCTCCAACCGATCGAGAGAATCGAGTACTGGTTTTCCGTAGATCGCGACGGGGTGCGGACCCGCATACACAAATTTGTCCATTTCTTTCTGATGGAATATCTATCGGGCAATGTCGAGGACCATGACCACGAGGTTGCGGAAGCACGCTGGGTGAAACCTGCTACCGCCCGCCAAATGCTGGCATTTGCGAGTGAACGCGGAGTCACAGAGAAGGCGCTGATGATCCTCAGTTAAAGTATGCGCGACCTACCTGTCGGCAACGGTTCGTTGCTCGTCAATTTCGACGATAAGTATCAGCTTCGGGACATCTATTTTCCGCATGTCGGGCAGGAAAATCACACGGCCGGCCGCCCCTGTCGGCTCGGTGTATGGATTGATGGACAGTTTTCGTGGATAGCAGACGACGGCTGGAAGCGTTCGATCCGTTACCTGAAGGAAACGCTCGTGACAGACGTTCAGCTCGTCAACTCACATCTGCGGTTGGAACTGGTCTGCAACGATACCGTTGCGAGCCACGACAACATCTTTCTCAAACGCATAACTGTCAGGAACTTATCGCCAGAGCACAGACACGTCCGAGTTTATTTGCACCAGGACCTACGTATCTACGAAAACAAGTTTGGTGACACGGCAATGTTTGAGCCGGAAACCCGAGGGATTGTCCATTACAAAAAGCATCGGTATTTTCTGATCAATTCTTCGCCACATTTCGATTCATTCGCCACAGGCAGGAAGGCATTCCGGGAACAAGAAGGCACATGGCGCGACGCCGAAGACGGCGAACTGCAGGGCGGGCCACAGACCGAGGGTTCCGTCGATTCGACCATTGGTGTCCACTTTGGTCTTGAAGCAAATGGAACGTTTGAGTTTTTCTACTGGATCGCGGCAGGAACAAACCTCGATGAGGTTCAGCGTCTGAATGCTCTTGCTCGAGAGCAACACCCGGAAGTGTTTCTCGAATACACTGCAAATTACTGGCGATCGTGGGTGAACAAGAACGATGACGACCTTAGCAATTTACCGAGCGATATCAGGTCGCTTTACAAGCGGTCTTTGCTCATCGTCCACACGCAGATCGACAACGACGGTGCGATATTGGCAGCGAACGATCACGACGTAACAGAACGTGCGACCGATCATTACAGCTATCTATGGACTCGCGATGGAGCTTTTGTGGCCAACGCCTTGGACCTCGCGGGTTTTTCGCATATTACACGTAAGTTTTTCCGGTTTTGTGGTGACATCGTGCACCCGGAAGGGTATTTCCTGCAGAAATACAATGCGGACGGCACGGTGGCGTCAGGCTGGCATGCGGCTTGGGACCCGCATCGAAACGAGGAACTGATCCCAATCCAAGAAGATGAGACTGCAGTCGTCTTATGGGCCTTATGGGAACACTATTTGCTCTACCGAGACATAGAATTCGCTCATCGCCTCTATCGGCGAATGACCATTAAATGCGCTGACTTCATGCTGAAGTACCGCGAACTTGATAGCGGTTTACCGCTTCCGAGCTGGAACTTGTGGGAAGACCGACGTGGCGTCCATACATTTACGTGTGCAACGGTCGTCGCTGGCTTGCGAGCTGCGGCCAACTTCGCCGATCTCTTTGCTGAACCGGATAGAGCCGAGCGCTACCGCGGGGCGGCCGCCAAAATGGTCGAGGCAATGGGTTCGCAACTTTATAGCAAGGAACATGGGCGTTTTCTGCGATCGCTTGAGTACCGCCCAGACGGATCTGTGATTCCAGACCATACCCTCGACGCCTCCCTGTTCGCGGTTTTCTTCTTCGGCTGTTTTGACGTGCATGACGAGAGGGTCGTAAGCACTATGAATCAGGTTGAATCAGGATTGCAGGCCGGCGGAGGCCTCGCCCGATTCGAACGCGATAACTATATGCGGGGCAACGGCGACTTCCCTGGGAATGCGTGGTTTATCTGCACGTTATGGCTCGCTGAGTTCTATGTCGCGGTGGCGAGAGACGTTTCGGAATTAGGTAAATGTGTCGAGCTGATCCAATGGGTGACTGACCGTTCCCTTGATTCCGGCGTGCTGGCCGAACAGTTTGATCCGGCTACCGGTCAACCCGCCTCGGTCTCGCCGCTTACGTGGTCCCACTCGACATACGTCGGCGTGGTACAAAAGTACCTTCAGAAGTTGCGTACCTACAGCTAGCTTTTACCGCCTATGCTGCACATTGCGTTAGAATTTTATAAATGCGAAAAGCGAAAATACTCGGAACTCTTGGCCCTTCGTCTAATACAGAAACCGCAATCGATGCAATGGTGGATGCCGGGCTTAATGCGGCACGCATCAATATGTCGCACGGCACCCGCGAAGAGCACGCCGAAACTATACAGAAGGTTCGACGAGTCGCTCAGAAACGCGGCGTGCCTATCTCGATTCTCGTTGACCTTTCCGGTCCCAAGATCCGAACGCGACACCTCGAAGGAAGTACGCCGGTCGAACTAGTTGTTGGAAACGAATTTGTGATCACCGCGGACGAGGTCGCAGGTAATGCGGATCGTGTCGCAACCAACTATAAAGATTTGCCCCGTGTGGTTACTGTCGGGGCTTCGATTCTTCTCGATGACGGCTCATTAGCTCTCAGGGTCAAAGCAATTAGAGGAAATGATGTCATTACTGAGGTCGTTGTTGGCGGACTACTTAGCGAGCGAAAAGGTATCAATCTTCCCGATACACCGCTTCCGATCCCGTCGATGACAGAAAAGGATCACGCAGACCTTGAGTGGGCTATGGAACAGAACGTCGATTACGTAGCCCTTTCATTTGTACGTACGGCTGCCGACTGCCGCGAAGTAAAAGCCCGCATCAAAGAACTCAACAAACGAGCAGTCGGCCGTGCACTCCTCGTCGCTAAGATCGAGAAGGCCGAAGCCATAGCTAATCTTGACGAGATAATTGACGCGACTGACGGTCTAATGGTCGCCCGCGGTGACCTTGGCGTTGAAACCAGCGTTGAACTGGTGCCGGTGTATCAGCGGCGCATAATAGCGAAGGCAGTTGCGAACGACAAGTTCGTTATAACCGCAACGCAAATGCTGCAATCGATGATCGACAGTCCAAATCCCACTCGGGCCGAAGCGTCGGATGTAGCAAACGCAGTCTGGGACGGGACTGATGCAGTTATGCTTTCTGCCGAAACTGCCGCTGGACGCTTTCCCGTAGAAGCAGTGCGTACTATGGCCCGCATAATCGACGCAGCTGAGACTATCGAGCCCGGTGAACTCAAGAAACCCGTGAAGTTTTCGCTTCCTCCCACGGGTCGGACAAGTCAAGCACTTTGCAAAGCAGCGGCATATGCTGCGAAGGAGGTCAAAACCGACAAGGTTGCGGTCTTTACGGAATCGGGGTTGATGGCCCGGAGACTATCCAGCGTGCGCTCAGGTTTACAGACTTTTGGCCTTACGACGATGGAAGATGTATGCAACCAACTCGCGTTGATCTGGGGCGTACAGCCATTCGTGCACAAGGTTCCTCAGGCGACGGACGAGATGCTTAAGATCGGTGAGCAGAAGTTGCTAGAAACCAGCGTTGTGGCGCACGGCGAGACGATCATAATGATGGCCGGACGGCTTTCCGGGCTGGGGCTTTCGAGTTCTGTTGTCGTTTGGACGATCGGTAACGAGATCCCACATCGTTAAGACAAAAACCCTGTCATCGCAAGATTGCGACCGCATTAATGACCTTCATTGCACCGCTAGCAAGTTTTCGCGTCCCCAGCGAAGTGCTGAGGACATCCAGACCAACTCGCCCAGAAATTTATCACAACGTTTTTCGAATTTCTCGTCGGTGATTTTTCCATCCTTGGCGAACAGTGTCTTGACACGGGGGAAATGCAGATCTGTGAAGGTAACGGCCAGGCCGAGCTCGCGCACAACAGGCAGTAGTGACTCTATCACCCGCGTGCCGCCGAACGGGCCGGCCGAGACGCCAACGATACCAACTGCTTTGTGAATATACTCCTTTAGAAGAGTATCGAGCACGCTTTTCAGCACTCCCGGGTAACCATGATTGTACTCAGGAGCAACGATCACAATCCCGTCAGCATTAATTACCGCGTCCCGCCACTCTGGATACAATCGGGCGAGATCCGTCCCATAGTCGTCTGAGGGCAGTATAAAATCCCGAACATCAAAGAACGCCCCCGTGATGTCCGACCGCTTTTGCATTCGTGAAAATACCCATCTTGCGACATTCTCACTCTCCCGATCGCTTCGGTTAGTGCCTAGCAGTATCGGAATTGAAAGCTCACGATCGTTCATTCGGCGTTAAGGACCTGGGCAACCGTTTCTTTGCTCAGGCCGCTCCCTTTTCGGTTATTGAAATCGTTCAAGGATATCTGTGGATCACGCCACGCGTCGAGATGTCCCACCTGGTGAACACATTGGATAGTGCAGGTTGGGGCACACCACTTTTCCGTGATGTACTCCCGCTCCATATCGGCAGGCGTGTACTCCAAAAGCGAGATCCCAGGCGTCCCCCTTTGTTGCGAGCACCAGTTGACCATGCCAAATTCATCGATATACAAATAGCGAGCGCCAGCTCTGCACCGCCAATCGTACTGCTCACCTTCGACGAGTTTATCCTGAAACCAGTTCCACCTGGCGTATGAACGCGTTCCTTTCGATTTGATCTCTTTATATACTTCCTTCTCACGCGGCGTGAGTCCCTTATTGAGGCCCATATCATCGTGGATCACGCCGACCGTTGACGAAAATCCCAACTCCCGAGCCCGATTCGCGATCACCAACGCCTCGTCCGGATTCGCAACCCCGCCGCCCACGACGGAGTTTATGTTTACTTTGAACCGCGCATGTTCGCTAAGGTTCACAAGCTTGGAATCGAGAACTTTCAGGCTCTTCTTCGAGACATCATCCGGTGTAACGTTATCAATAGATATTTGCAGATAGTCGAGACCAGCGTCATTCAGTTTCCTGATCTTATCGACTTGAAAATAGTAACCGTTAGATATCAGTCCGGCGATCATTCCATGATGACGGATGCGCGCGATTATGTCATAGATATTCGGGTGCATCATCGGCTCGCCGCCGGAGATCGTGATGACGGACGAACCGAATTCCGCAAGCTTGTCGATGCGTTCGAGCATTATCTCGATCGGCACCGGATCGCTGGTCTTATCGAACTCGTTGCAATACGTACACGCAAGGTTACACCGCCGCATGGGCACGATGTGCACCAGCACGGGATGCTTCGTAGAGGCGAACGCCCTTACTGTGTGGCGAACCCCGCGTGTGAATCTGCTAAAACTGCTTGCCTTTGGCATACCTGCGAATTAAGAAGCGGAACCTCGATAAAGATACAGAGCTGTTCCAAATAAATGCTGTAACTAAGTACAATGGACGAACCGTTAATTATAGGATTCGCATGGACAGTTATCAACCTGTAAGCATCCCCTAGAATGGTACCACTGATAAGTGGAGTTTTCGGCCTTTGAGATAAGATACGAAAGGAGGCTGGGAATGAAGCGATCGAAGTTTAGTGAGAGGCAGGTTTTAGGGATATTAAA
>JAEWFC010000040.1 GCA_023389035.1 Acidobacteriota bacterium | reverse complement strand
AGGCGGGCCTCTTCCAGATCGTGCTCACGCCGCACCACGACCGCGCGCACCAGAACCACGTGCACCTCGAGCTCGTGCCCGACGTCTCCTGGTCTTACGTGCGCTGAGTGCGAGTGGCACGGATCGGCAAGCAAATCCGGGCACGTGGCTTGCGTGACGGGCTCGATCCGCCCGCAAACTGACAGCGGCCCCCGAGGCCGACTACGATGTGAAGGAACGCGCGCCGTCCGGCCACCCATGCGTTCAGGGAATTCTCGCCCATGACCTCCCGCGCTTGCTTGCTCTTCGCCACCGCGCTCACGATCGCCGGCTGCGGTCGCACGCAGCTCGACACGTTCCGAGACGGAGCGCCGCCCGACTTCGACGGAGGCGTCGACGGCAGCGTGCCGTGCACGAACGACGGGGAGTGCAGTGACGGCCTCTTCTGCAACGGGCAGGAGCGCTGCGAGAGCAACCGCTGCGTCTCCGGCGCGCCGATCGACTGCGCCGACGGAATCGACTGCACGGCCGACCGGTGCGTCGAGGCCACCCGGAGCTGCGAGATCACGCCGGACTCGAGCCGCTGCCCGCCGGACGCGATGTGCGTCCCCGGCGTCGGCTGCACCGTGGTGCGCTGCGCCTCGGACTTCGAGTGCGACGACGGCTCCGTCTGCAACGGGACCGAGCGCTGCACCCCCGACGGCTTCTGCGCGCCGGGCGCGCCGCTGGTCTGTCCGGACGACGGCGTGATGTGCTCGCTCGAGGAGTGCAGCGAGGCGGCGGGCGGCTGCACGACGACACCGCTGCATGCTCTCTGCAACGACGGCCTCTTCTGCAACGGCACCGAGCAGTGCGTGGTCGGCCGCGGCTGCCTCCCGGGCCGCCCGGTGGGCTGCGACGACGGCCTCTCGTGCACGCTCGACCGCTGTGACGAGCGCACCCGCGCATGCGCCCACAGCCCGCTCGATCGCGACGGCGACGGCTTCATCGACATCCGCTGCGGCGGCGACGACTGCGACGACACGAACCGGCTCGTCTCTCCGGCCGTGCGCGAGAGCTGCCGCGATGGCCGCGACAACGACTGCGATGGCCAGGTCGACTGTCGCGACCCCGACTGCAGGGACGTGCCGGGCTGCGACGTCTGCTTCCCCGAGCTCTGCTTCGACGGCGCCGACAACGACTGCGACGGAATCATCGACTGCATGGACCCCGACTGCTTCGGCGATCCGTCCTGCGTCGGGCCGTGCACGCCCTTCGAATTCGCGTGCGGCGACCTCCGCGACGAGGACTGCGACGGCCGCCTCGACTGCGAGGATCCGGACTGCTTCGGCGATCCGCTCTGCGTCGGCCCCTGCGCCCCCTTCGAATTCGACTGCGGCAACTTCCGCGACGACGACTGCGACGGCGCGCGCGACTGCGCGGATCCCGAGTGCTTCGGCGACCCGCTCTGCGTCGGGCCCTGCCTGCCGCTCGAGCTCTCGTGCGACGACGGGCGCGACGACGACTGCGACGGCCTGACCGACTGCGACGACAGCGAGTGCGCCCGCCACCCGCTCTGCGTCGGCCCCTGCACCCGCTTCGAGGTCGACTGCGCCAATGGGCGTGACGACGACTGCGATGGCCTCACCGACTGCGCCGACCCGGAGTGCGGCGGGAGCCCCTCCTGCTGCGTTCCGTCCCCCGAGATCTGCTTCGACGGAGTCGACAACGACTGCGACCGCCGCACCGACTGCGCCGATCCGGACTGCGCGCGCCATCCGCGCTGCTGCATGCCGCGCGCGGAGATCTGCAACAACGGCGTGGACGACGACTGCGACGGCCTCGCCGACTGCAGCGACTCCCTGAGCTGCAGCCTCGATCCTTCCTGCCGGATGTGCACGCCCGAGCTCTGCAGCGGCGGGATCGACGAGGACTGCGATGGCGCGCTCGACTGCGACGACCCCGACTGCTTCGCCGATCCGGACTGCGCGGTCTGCGTGCCGCGCCCCGAGGTGTGCCGCGGCGGGATCGACGAGGACTGCGACGGCCTCATCGACTGCGCGGATCCGAGCTGCGCGCGCGACCCCGCGTGCGTGATGTGCATCCCGACGCTCGAGATCTGCGACAACGGGCGCGACGACGACTGCGACCTGCGCGCCGACTGCATGGACCCCGAGTGCGCGCTCGATCCGGCCTGCCGGGTGTGCTCGCCCGAGGTCTGCACCGACGGCATCGACAACGACTGCGACAACCGGAGCGACTGCAGCGACAGCGACTGCGCCACGCACCCTGCCTGCCGGACGTGCCGCCCCGAGCTCTGCGGCAACGGCGGCGACGACGACTGCGACGGCCTCGTCGACTGCGCGGACAGCGACTGCGCGCGCGATCCGCGCTGCGTCGAGTGCGCGCCCGTGGAGACCTGCCGGAACGGTCGGGACGACGACTGCGACGGCGCGCTCGACTGCGACGACTCGGACTGCGCCGGCTCGCCCCTCTGCGCGGTGTGCCTCCCGCTCGAGCTGAGCTGCAACAACGGGATCGACGAGGACTGCAACGGCCTCGCCGACTGCGACGATCCGGTCTGCTTCTTCGACCCGTTCTGCCGCACCGGCTGCTCGCCGAGCGAGACCGGCCCGAGCTGCCGAAACGGCCGCGACGACGACTGCGACGGCCGCACCGACTGCATGGACACCGAGTGCGCCGGCACGCCGATCTGCTTGGTGTGCTTGCCCTTCGAGATCTGCGGCACCGGCTTCGACGAGGACTGCGACGGACTCGTCGACTGCGACGACCCGACCTGCGCGGTCACCCCCGAGTGCGGCGGGTGCTCGCCGTCCGAGACCCAGTGCGACAACGGCTTCGACGAGGACTGCGACGGCCGCGTCGACTGCCTCGACCCGGACTGCGGCAGCGACCCGAGCTGCTGCGTGCCCTCGCCGGAGCTCTGCTTCGATGGGGTCGACAACGACTGCGACGGCCTCCCGGACTGCGCCGATCCGAGCTGCGCGGGCAACCCGAGCTGCTGCGTGCCCTCGCGGGAGCTCTGCTTCGACGGGATCGACAACGACTGCGACGGCCTCCCGGACTGCGCGGATCCGAGCTGCGCGAGCGATCCGAGCTGCTGCGTGCCCTCGCGCGAGATCTGCTTCGACGGCGTCGACAACGACTGTGATCGCCGGGTCGACTGTGTCGACCCCGACTGCGCCGGCTCGCCGGCCTGCGACCCGGGCGACAGTGGGCTGCCGCCCTTCGACGCGGGGATCGACGCGGGCCCGCCGCCGCCCCTCGACGCCGGCGTCTGTACGGTGGCCGAGGGCACGATCGCGCTCTGCACCGACGGTCGAGACAACGACTGCGATGGCCCGCGCGACTGCGCCGAC
>JAEWFC010000024.1 GCA_023389035.1 Acidobacteriota bacterium | reverse complement strand
ACGGCTTTATCGAAAGGTTCAACAGAACATATCGGCAGGCGATCCTCGATATGTACACCTTTGAAAGTTTGGACGAGGTGAGAGAACTAACGGCCAGGTGGATCGATTTCTACAACCACCGCCGTCCGCATGACTCGCTCGGAGGCATGCCTCCGAGCGAGTCATGCGGACAAGTTCTCCTTAACCCGAGGACTCCAATTTAACTTGGTAACAATGTGGGGAGGTTTACATATCCGCTCGCCCCGGCCCGCTTTTCTACAGAACACCGACAACCCCGCGCAAAAAAGCAGCTCCGTTATATAAAAAAGACGCCATTTCATCTAAAACAAGGCCTCTTTTATACAAAACAGACACTTTTCTTTGCAGTAAAGAAGTTCTTTTACGCAGCAAAGAGGTTTTTCTATATAACTAACTGAATTTTTGAGCTAACAAAAGGACTTTTCTGCGTAACAAATTGAATTTTCCAGCTAACAAAATAGCTTTTCTGCGTAACAAACTTAATTTTCCGGCTAACAAAAGAGCTTTTCCGCGTGACAGATCGAACCTTTGAGCTAATCCAAAACACCCGAAACGCAATATCACCCAATAAACACGGGCCTTCCACCGATCTCAACACACCGACCTCGCACAACCCGCACCCAACCGACCCGATTCCCACAAAACCCACCGCAGCCACCAACACCTTCACGCCCCATTCACGCGATGTCTTCGTTTCGGTACCTTCGTCCGATCGTCGTCACTCATCGACCCATCGAACCGATGCCAGATAAGCGCGTCGCAAAAGGTCTCGTTCATACGTTCAGTGCCGGAACCCTTCAGGCCGAAACCGATTCCTTATAACTACGGCCTAAGCACGATCGGCGAAGGCTCCCTGCCTTCTAACCCTTCGAGCAGGCTCGGCGGTCGGTAAGGGACCGCCAACGCTAAGGCCGGAAAGAATGGGATTCTCTCCGGCCTGCTTTCCCTTTGATCATACCTCCGGAAAAATTTCCTCATGCGATCCGAGGTATCCCGCCCTCTTTGCTACGCTTGGGTCAAAGAATATTGTATATCCGCAGTACTGACACGTCCGTTTCAGCAAACGGTGACCGTTTCCTCCTACAGAATCGAGGGAAATATACCCATTGTCGACCATCTGTCCGTTATTTTTGCAAAGTTTACAATTTGTCGCATTCGCGCGGGACTCCGGATATTTAATTGACATCATATCTTTCTCCTATTTTGTCATGAGTGTCTGGAGAGCCTCGACCTTTTCACGAAGTTCATCAAACGTAATGATTTCGACATCCTTGCTATTGCTACGTATGAGTTCGAAACTCTCTCGTTGTTCTGGAGTGGCTTCGGAAATATTGCCGATTATGACGACGCACTTTGAGTTGAGGGTCTCTAGCGCCCCGTTGCTCTTATATCGCAATTGATAGAATTCTTTTTGAAACGTGTCACGCTGGTTGAGGACCTGCGAAATGCATCCGCTCAACTCTTTCGTAGTACTGAACACATTCAGACCGCGGTATGCCTTCTTGTCGAGGAGCGGTGTTTTATGAGTCTTGATCTCCAAAAACGCAACATTGCCACTTAGAGCATTCTTGAGCAGGAAATCACTTAATTTCCCATCCTTGTTATCGATATTTTTTCCGCCGACGAATGCCTCATCCTTGTGAAGGATCACCGGCTGCGCGAAAATCGACGAGAACATCCAGCTGTTGTCCTTCAGAAATTTCTGCCATTTCTTTTCCAAGGTGGGGGTATCGGTGGAGTACGCCATCAACTTTCCATATTCGGTCAGAGCATCCTGAATGTATTTACTGTCGATGAGCACTTTGGTCTTCGCGAGAGCCGCTGACGAAAGAAAATCTGGTGTTAACGACAGCTTCTCGAAAAGTTGGTAAATCGCATCCCGGTCTGCGTCAGAGAACTCATTGAGCGAATTTCCCCATCCGGCAAGTGATGCGGCAACGGTTCCTCTTGTATAAGTTGCTTTCGGTTTTGGGCACTGACCCTTGAAAAGGCTATAAAGGTTCTGAGCGATGAGAATCTTTATCTCAGAACGTTGACGGTCGAAAGCGGAGTTAAACGAGGTGTGGAGATCAGAAAGGGATTTCAGTGAGAGCTTGAGTCGCTTCGCGGTAAGATCTAGCTCGGTGGTGGCATACTTTTCAATCAGAACCTCAGTTAACTCGTAGGTTTCATCTAGGTGGTAGATTAACCGTGATAGCACGCGAGTGAAACCATAACCTTTTGCAGGAGATTTTATTAACCCGACTGGAATCTTTCCATTTAGACCGATGAACCGAATACGTCTGATATGGTCATATTTCGGTTTGACTAATCCATTACGCGCATCAAAAGGATAATGGATTATTTCATCGCGCTTCTTAAAGACCTCACGAGATAGACATTCAATCTTCTGAGCTTCATCAATGTATTGGAAAACTTCCTTCGTGAGAGTATTCTTAAAGGTCCGCTCTCCCTTAAACTCTGGCATGGCTCCTCACAGATTCGGCCTTTAACGCTCGGGACAAACGAGATCGCCCGGCTTTTAGAAATCGCTTAAGTGCTGAATTCCGACTATTCTGATGTCTCGCCCTTCGGCGGCTCTGTATGGGATTCTAGTTTTACTCCGAAGAAATTGGCCAGATTTGCTGCTTCACCCATTACGTTTATACGATTGTTGGCGAAACGAACATTCCCCATTGGAAAAAATTTCCCATCTTCGACGATTACATCACAATCTTCGATAACTGTATCGGGCATAAGAACTTTCCCACTAAGATGAAGTGTTTCGTTGCGGTGAGTTCCGCTTAAGGGGACGAAGACCTGCCCGAGATTGGTTAATGCAATCCCTGCCAACTGCGTTTGATCGTCTGACATACCTAAAGTGAACGCGAATCCTGCGCCATTAAATCCCATCGCGCAGCCTATCTTGGTCTCAATAAACCCTAATTCATCATAAGCTTCTACTACCAACTCCCCGTTCTTGTCGTAGAATCTCCCCTCGATAGTGGTTACCCACAATTCGGCAGTTTGCCCTGGCAAATTCTTAAACTCAGTTCGCACTCTCAATATTAAATTCTCGTCAGAATCGTAGATCTCATACCCTATTCGATCACTTTTCACCTTTGAACAATGTCCAGGGTTAACAACTAGCACATTCTGCACGAGCTTAAATAATATATTTCCTTCTGAGTCTAAAAAATTGCCGGTTATTATTGGATAGTTAGACTCAAACGGCGGGCGAGCGGCAATAAGAAAAAAATCGTCATCCGCGCCGATATTCCCTACAACGAAATCCCCCGAAACATTACTACCGATAAGGTAAACATTGTCTCGGTAACCGAAAACGGTATTTTCTGAAAGTCTACTCATAAAAATGGCTAAGTCCTTTTTCGGTGTACACTAACAGCTATAACCACGATTTACAAATGCTATAGTCTTTCTCCAGCGGACGAATTTCGAGGTCTGCTCTCGACGGGAATTACCAGCACGTATCGGATACCTCGTCCTTTTGATGGAGCGTCATTTCAGCATTGTGCCGATTAACGAATAGGAGACCTTATATAATGAATTTCTTCGAAAAACGAAAGTGCAAGAAACTTCTCCGCGACCTCGATTTTCATTTTGCTGGAAGGTGTTTAATCGATCAGTATCAAGACGGCGTAATCGAGAATGGGCTTGCAGATCTCTTTGATGAATACTTATCAAACCCGTGTCTCGAGACAGCTTTGAAAATCATTGAGTTTAAGCCGGCGTTATTGTTTTTCTTTGCTCAATGTAAACCAGACGGCGTACTATTCATGCAGAACGAATTTCGGAAAGGCAACGCCGGGTAGGGGCGTTTGAGCGTGGGGATGAGGAAGGCGGTGGTTTGGGAATATTCTATTGTGAGAGAGTGAGCGGGAAGTGAAGAGAGTGGATCGATGCTTTGGGTCTTAGGAAGACTCGAAAAGGTCATAAGCCGCCGGCGGTGTGAAAGTTATTTCACGGACCTGGCGGTCAATTAACGCTCCCTTTATAGTATTTGCCAAAGCACGGTCGGCAGCGGCTCCCCGCCATTGTCTTCCGGGCAGGCTTTAAGCGTAAATGTGAGGACACGCTTCCAGCTAAGGCCGGATCAGAACGGTGTGTTCTGCCCGGCCTGTTTTATTTGCAGTTACAGAACAGTTGATCGGTTCCGTGGATCAGCTTTGACGGGAATGGATCCATATTACGACGGTAGGCTCGCGGGTGGTGGGTCAGTTTGAAATGGTTCGACTTGAAGGACCTTCACATATGCGAAAAACCTTGCTCATTTTGTTATTGTCGCTAGGATTAGTTTCCTGTTCTGTTTCACAGAACTATGACAAACAAAAGGCGGCCGAACAATACATAAGTAAGGTTGAAACTTTCAGCCGTGCGAATAGGAGATTACCGGATTCGCTCAGGGAACTTGGAGTGCCAGAATCTGAGGAAGGACCGATCTATTACCGACGGCTGACAGACTCGACATACGAGATCTGGTACGGAACTGGGCTTGGTGAGTCGGTAACATATAATTCCGCTACCGCGACTTGGCGATAGCAGGCAGAGATAATAGTACAATAGGGACAGCCTTTCCCGTCATCCAAACAGAAACATGCGAGCGTCCCTCAATGAGATTCAAGAATACAGAAATAGTTTTTCAACAAATTGCGAGGACGATGCAGGATTCGCTTACTAGCGAACAAAATGCAAACGAGATAGCGTTTCATATTACTGACTGGCAAAGTGATTTGGAAAGTTTGATTAGAATATATGACGAAAGCAATACCTTATCTGACGAGGAGGTGAGTTCCATCCTTCACCAATTCCTTGCACATGTTCCCAATCATTTAGCAGCGGCGATGAAATTAATTGGTTACGGGCCAATTGAAGATGTCTTTGAGGTGGGTGTCTTAGAGAAAGAGTCCGAGGAGTAGTCCCAGAGGCTTGGCGAGAGAGAAAAAAGAAAAGAAAGCGGAAAAGCGATAAAGAGCGAAAGCACCGGTGAGGACGGCGGAACAGTTTCCGTCTTTTTTTGTTTATGAAAGAAGCGCTTCAGTTGGACGATCTTCATAGTCGGAGGTGTTCAAGTCGGTGATAATATTTACGAAATGGATAAGGTGGGTGGGCTCGGTTCAACTTCCGAGATAAACGATATGAACTCGCTGACGACAAGTGAACTGATGGACTTAATTTTTGAGCGACCGGCTATGTATTTAGGTACTGCTTCCGTAATAAAAATGCAGTCGTTCGTTGAGGGCTTTGCATTCGCGTTCGTAAATAATGAGGAAAGAAAGAGAGACCCTCTTTACGATGGGTTCGGGCAATGGGTAATTGTTCAACGAAAGACCGGACAGTACCCATGGAGTGCCATAGCAATGCTTATAGGCGGTAGCGAAGCCAGAGCGTTTGAAGTTGCCAAAGAACTTTGGATCGAATATAAGCACCAGAACAAGCCTGACTAGATCCATTTGGAGGCAATGTTCTAGATGCAGCAAAGATCGCTGTAAGTAGCGCATTTGATCGTTTGAGAAAAGGTGGAGCGGCCTTAACTGTACGTGGCGGGGGTATAACCGATGGTATTTACTATCGGAGTTCCCAAACTAATTTCGGGAACAAGAACTTTCTTTTGCATGAGGTCTTACATCTGGTTTACCCGGGTACGCTGAATTCTCTGGGAGTAGATTTGGACGCTGCTTTAGTTTCAGACCTAAATATTAAAAAAGATCCTGGCATGAGTGATTCTGATGCCGTTAGCAGATTCTTCAACAGTGGATGCGATTCAAAATTCGGAGGTATTGCGGAGGGATGATAGTGGTTCGTCTTTTTATTTGCGGTGTTATAGTACTTAATATTTTCAGCTGTTCACAATCGGACGCTCTCCTAAAACAGAATGTCACGAATGTTGTTGTGAATGGGTCAAACGGGAATTCAACGGAGTGTAAAATGCCGGGAACGCCCTTTTTGGTTGTTTCAAATGAACTTCGATCCGAGAATCTTCGGCACATTCAAGTGTTTATGCCGAACAGCGAATTCTCGGCAGAGAACCTCAAGGATCTGTCGTTATATTTTTCAGATAAGTTTCCAACTCCAAAACTGTTGACTGTCGTAGCTTATACTGACTGGTCTCAACTCGATCTTCCCTCATGCAAAGTCTCTGGTATATCGGGGGGAGGCGAAAGGCCTGATAAAAATGCGTTCCACTGGGGAGTTTTTAACCGACACGGTAAGAATAAAACGATAAGATATCTAAAAACTCCTAACGATGAACAGATGGAAACGATAGTTATTGAATAACTTGCGTATGCAGACCTGTCGCTCAACGGTAAGCTTTAGGGAACTGCGGATGCATCGAGCTCTTATGTGACGGAAAAGTCAGGTGTCAGGTCTGCGATGCTCGATATTGTTGGGTACAGGGAAGCGTCGGTGTTAACGGAAATGAGTTTTTGTGAGGCGTTTGATCATGGGGATTAGGAAGGCGGTGGTGTGGAGATATCCTATTGAGAGGTTGAGCCAGAAGTTTCCGCCGTTGATGAGGGCGTCAATTGATCGGTAGGCCCAGAAGGTCGGCGAGAGAGCAAAAAGAAAAGAGAGCGGAAAAGCGATAAAGAGCGAAAGGACGGGCAGGACGAGCGGCAGATTGAAAAGCTTTTGCCAGGTCATTGCCTCTATCTTGTTGTTTGCAAGCAGGGCGACGAAAATCACCATCACCGGAGCAAAAAGGCCGCTCAGGATCGAATAAAAAAAGATATGCAGCATGGGGAAACCGTAGAAAGGTTCGACCAGAAGCAATAGAAACGTAGTTGCGGAAGCTAAAGCGAAGGGCGGTATAAGGCGAAACGCGACGAATGCAAATTTTGAGATCGGAAGAACTCCGTAGACCTTTGCGACGCTCGTGTCTTTTTCATCCACAAGCACCATCGAATAAATAAATCCGAACGCGGTGCTGCCCTGTGTGGTCGCGAGCATTATTATCACGGGAATGTACGCCTGCAGAGGTTCAAAGATGCCGACGACATAAGGAACGGCATATCTGACGACTGCCAGCGTCAGAAGAGGCAGGATGATAAAGATCTTTAGCGAATTGTCGCGAAAGATAAGCCGGAAATCATTGGCCGTGACCTTTATTAACTTTTTGAGCATTTCAGATCTCGACGACCTTTTTATTAAAGACACGAAAGACCGCAAGATAAAGCACCGGCGTCCAGAACGCGACAGATAGAAACGCGAAAACTATTTCGGAGAGATCTGCCTGTTCGCGATAGGAATTGACCATAAGATCAAGGCCTGCCTGCACCGGCATGATTCGAAGGAAGGCGAGATCGGTAAGTTCGAAATAGTTTAAAAGAGGCAGGCTCATAAATATCAGCAAAGGGATCGCCCGCAGCAGAACATGAAGAACCTCTTGCGTATAGCTGACAACAAATAATCCCACCAGACAGAACAGCACACAGGTAGAAAAAGCGCCTATCGTAAAAAGCACGAAATTAAACGAAAGGCCCATCGCCGTTATCACCATTGCCAGTGCGCCAAGGTAAGCAATGGTCGAGAGCGTCAGGATCTTTGCTATTAAATAAACGTGAAGATTTAGCGGCGTGACGAAAAGAGCGGGAAGTACTTGCTGATCCTTTTCGAGGATGATCGAGATACCGATAAAGATAAAGCCGATCAACGCGGGATCGTTATAGATCAAGAGCGTGATCAACTTTTCCACATCGGCCCGGTCCCTGATCAGAAAGATAATAAGAACGTAAAACGCCGTAATGCCGGCGATCATCGTCACGAGATTGTTGCGCCGAAAGATCAGAAACTGAGCTTTTATCTGTTTTATCAGCTGAGTCAATCCGATAGCCTCGTCCCGGTAACCTTTATAAATACCTCTTCGAGCGTGGCTTCCTGGGAATTTATTCGAAGTATCTCTCCCTGCGAAATAAGATCGAGAAAACCTTTATTCAAGGCCAAGCCTGCCAATTCGAATTCCGCACTTTCTCCGTTTTCCAGTTCGACAAGGACACTGCGTTTGCCATGCTCGCGCTTTAATTTTGCAGGCTCGGCCGTAAGGCGGATCCTGCCGTCGGCGATAAATGAAACGCGGTCGCAGATCTCGTCCGCGGTCGTCATATCATGCGTCGTCACAAATATGGCCTTGCCATCGTCACGCAGCTTTCTGATGTATTGCTTTATTTTCTGGGCGTTGATCGGATCGAGCCCGGATGTAGGTTCATCCAGAAACAAAATATCCGGGTCATGCATGATCGCCCGGATAAAATTGAGCCGCATCTTCATCCCCTTGGAAAAATCCGCGACCCTTTTATTGCTATCTGCAGTAAGCCCGAACTGGTCGAGAAGTGATTCAATGCTGTGAAGTCTTTCCGAAGGATAAAATGACGCGAAAAGCTGCAGATTCTCCCGGGCCGTAAGCTTTAAATAATGATTAGGAAGTTCAAAGCCGACGCCGATCTTTTCGTAGTATTCGCTGCCCCATTCGGAAAGCGGTTTATTATCTACAATGACCTCGCCGGTAAAGCCGTGAAGATTTTTATAAAGGACCTTTTGCGTCGTGCTCTTTCCTGCTCCCGACGGGCCAAGAAAGCCAAAGATCTCGCCCCTGCCGATCTCAAACTCCAGACCTTCAAGAACCATATGGTCCGATCCCGGATACCGGTAAGAAAGCCCTTGAACCTTGATCATCAGCGGATTCTCTCAGAGTTAATTGCAACAATCAAATGATTGCATAGTTCAACGCTGTCGTCCGCCAGCACGTAGGTAACTAACTGATATAAACTTATTAGTACGTCGAGGACACGCCCGATATAGAATCGATATGCTTCTTCAGTCACACGACACATATGACGCGTTTGGGTTGATGAACGAGGCTGATCGAGAGATGAAAGTATATTCTCGGGCGGCCGATCCTGATCGTATCACCGCAGATCGGATCGATGGCTTTTTTGCGAATGTTGCGGGCGAGATGTGTTCGATCTTCCGTATAAATGCGGACTTATCTCTAAGGATCGGGGATCGAGAGTTTTCAATTACACCCGACGTATCTTCGATCTTTAGGAAAGAGAAGGGCCGTCACGTTATTGCGTTACTTCGCGGGTCCGAGACGCTAATACGGTTTGCTTATGAGCCTCCGGAACTTCCGGTCCCGCCTGAACTTGATCCCACACCATCCGTTCAATACGAAGATTTTGATTTCTTTTATTTTGTCCACAGCGTCCTAAGCGATCCCGGCAGAAGGGAACGCATCTTTCGAAATTTATAGTCGCAACTTTCGCGGCCCGAACAAACGAAAAAGGGCAACCCAAACTGGTCGCCCTAAAGTTTACTTTCTTGTTGGAGGCGGCGATCGGAATCGAACCGATGAATAAAGGTTTTGCAGACCTCTGCCTTACCACTTGGCTACGCCGCCGTTTTTTTAGCTGAAACGAGAAAGGCCAAAGGATAAAGGTGAGATTCTATCCTTTATCGTTCAGCCTTTGCCGTTAGAACTGGAGCGGGAGACGAGGGTCGAACTCGCGACTTCGACCTTGGCAAGGTCGCGCTCTACCACTGAGCTACTCCCGCATAGCAAACCACTATTTTACCGTCCCGCGGGACGTTGTCAAGACGCGGCCGTTTAATTTACATTAACATCTTTTATAAAGCTCCAATCGCCGCTCGGACTGATCTTTACATTACTTATCCGAACGTTAGAGACGACCATGTTCGCCGGATACCATAGCGGCATCAACGGCAGATCGTTACTGACTTGCCCCCAAGCTCCCTGATAAAGCAACTTCGCCTTTTCGCGATCCTGCTCGTTGTAGGCCTCCTCAAGCATACGGTCAACCTCAGGGTTTGAATACCTCCAACGGTTGCAACAGCTAACACCTTCTCCCGGGATCTTTCCCGTAGTGAATAGATCTCGCAAGAATATCGGATCTTGATTTCCGCCGATCCACACCCCAGTAGTCATTTGGAATTGCCCCTGTGCTACTTGAGATAACAACGTCGCAAGTTCCAACGGCTCAACCTGAATGTTGAACCCCACTTCCGAAAGATTTGCCATTATCGCCTGAGCGTATTGATTGACAGCAGTATTCCCGGACGAATACTTGAAAACGATCGGTTCGTTCTTATAGTTTGCTTCCGAAAGCAATTGTCTCGCTTTCGCAGGATCAAAAGTGTAAACCGTTCCGGGAGCATACGCCCAAGAGGCTTCAGGGAGGACGGAATTTGCGCTGGACGCCTGGTCAAGCAGTAACTGCGAAATGATCCTATTTCTATCGACCGCATAGCCAAATGCCTGCCGCACTTTCGCGTTATCAAGTGGCGGTACATTTGTATTGAAACCGAGGTACTGGACATTTGAGCCAGGTGACTTGTGAACGGCAAGGCTACCTTGGGTTTCCAACGAGGTAATTACGTCAGGCGGCAAATTATTCGGATTCGGGGCAATGTCCACGCCACCTGTGGTCAACTCACTCTGAAGAGCTCCGGCATCGGTAACAGTCTTAACGCGAAGCTTCTCGATGTTCGCGGGCCCATTCCAATATTCCGGAAAACGTTCCAGGTCAACAGTATTTTGCGAAGCATCGTAGACGGTGAACTTGAATGGTCCCGAGCCGATCGGCGAGTCATTTTGCTGAGCAGCCGTGCCCTGGGGGATTATAGGGATCGCGACTAGATTTGACAGCAACTGTGTACGCAAGCTCGGTTTGGCGATACGAAATAGAACTGTTCTTGGATCTGGCGTCTC
The DNA here is from genome assembly GCA_023389035.1 of Acidobacteriota bacterium. Taxonomy (GTDB): domain Bacteria; phylum Acidobacteriota; class Blastocatellia; order Pyrinomonadales; family Pyrinomonadaceae; genus OLB17. The sequence continues at coordinate 131,310 of JAEWFC010000024.1, read as the reverse complement.
AATCGAAAGAATATGCGCCTCCGGCCGCTTGTTGACAGTATCAAAGAAGGCCCGCGATTTGTATCCATTGCTGTCAAAAAGGGTGTCGAACGTGTATTTCACATCCGCGGATGTAAATGTTTGCCCGTTGTGGAAGGTAATGCCTTCACGTAACGTGAATTTAATAACTGTCCCTCCCTCGAGCGTTTCGATCGTTTCAGCCATATCACCGACATAGTCGAAAGCCTCATTCTTTTTTACAAGTGAATCAAAGAGCAAGTTTCGTATACGTTCGGCCGACGCACCGGCGACGCTCACCGAAAGGGTATCAAGGCCCGTGATCTTGTCCGAGAGAGCAACGGTAACGAATTCTGTATTTGACCGGCGGCAGGCGCCGGCGATCAATAATGATAAGAGCGAAATTACAAGTAGTGATCTATACAAAAGTATAATCCCTCCAAAAACTATTTAAGCGATTCTTTCAACTGAGCGATCTCGTCAGAGATCCGGGAGAGCCGTTCGATATCTAAAGGGAGAGGCTTTGCGGCAAGGGCCTGTAAATTACTGATGCGTCTTACGGATTCATCGATCCGCTCTTCCGTTATCTCGCCGGCGTTAACTGCATCGATGACCGCTCGAAAGCCTTCGCGGATATTGCCCTCGCCGGCACATATGGCGAGCATGTCAGCTCCGGCTGAAACTGCCATTTTGCACCCCTCGCCGATGCCGTAATTGCGAATGATCGCTCCCATTTCAAGATCGTCGGTTATCACGACCCCGTCGAAGCCAAATTCATTCCGTAATAATCCTGTGATCATCGCACGGCTGAGCGATGCAGGTAAAAGTCTGCCATCTTGAGATGATTCCTGCAAACCTAGTTGCGGATAGGCAGCATGTGCGACCATCACTGCGTAAACGTCGGAGCGCCGCATGAGGTCTTTGTAAGGCGAAATGTCTTTGTCAAAGAATTCCTGCTCAGCGATATCAACAAGCGGCAACTCCTCATGAGAATCTACACGAGCCGCTCCGAGGCCGGGGAAATGCTTTATACATCCGAGGCAGCCGTCGTGCTGCAGAATATTGAGAAATGCTCCGGCAAGATCGACAACCTGTTCGACGCTGTGACCAAAAGCTCGCGACCGCAGGCCATTATCCGCCTCCGACCTCTCGCCATCGATCACATCAACGACCGGAGCGAAGTTCATATTGAAGCCCAGGATCCTCAACGTCTCTGCAGCTATCTGTGCCGACCGTTGAACGTCTTGTACGGTCTTGAATTCCGACGCTGCGGGCATGGGCGTTACAACACGACGCAATCTATCGACCAGCCCGCCTTCCTGATCGATGCTTAAAAGCGGTTCGAACGACAAGTGTGACCGTATCCCGTCGAGCAGCCTGCGTGTTTCTGCAGCATCCTTTATGTTCCGGGAAAAGAGACACACGCCGCCCGGCTTTATTTCGTCCAGAAGTGACGCGGTCCCGGCGTCGACCGCGGTTCCGCCGATGCCGATGAAAAATAGCCGGCCTACTTTCTCTTCCAGACTCAGCGATCCAATTGATTCGGTCGCGGGCATTAATGTGTTTGTTGAGGTGTCCTTTTGTGACATTTAAAGTAGCGGATGAATCATCCGATCACACGATCCGCTGTTTAAGGTTTTCCAGCAATGCCTTACTTTCGTCGGGCGAGAGAGTCGAAAGATCGATCTTGCGAAGTTCGTCGATCGCCGATTCATTAGAGATCGCGAACAGCGAAAACTGTGCTGCATTCGCTCGGCCAGCCGCGACCGCAAGCCCTGCCGGTTTCTCGTTCGAAAAAACGGCGAGCTCATACTGCTCGAGCTTCCCGAGCACGTCTCTAGCGCGTTCGATGACCGACTGGGGAAGTCCGGCAAGCCGGGCGACCGAAATACCGTAAGACTTCGAAGCTTTGCCCTTTTCAAGCTTGTGCAGGAACACGACCTCGCCATCGCGTTCCGTGGCTGTGATCTGATAGTTTTTTGCGCCCGGCAGGTTCTCGGCAAGTTCGGTCAATTCGTGATAATGGGTGGCAAAAACCGTCTTTGCTGAATGGTCCGGCGAATTATGCAGATATTCGGCAACAGCCCACGCTATCGAAAGCCCATCGAACGTTGAGGTTCCGCGGCCTATCTCGTCCAGAAGCACCAAACTTTTCGGCGTGGCATTATGCAAGATCGCGGCGGTCTCGGTCATTTCTACCATGAACGTCGATCGTCCCGATGCAAGGTCATCCGAGGCACCGACCCGCGTCCATATGCGGTCAACAACCGGCAATCTTGCGGAAGCGGCCGGAACATACGATCCGATCTGGGCGAGTATCTGTATCAACGCGATCTGACGCAATATCGTTGATTTTCCGCCCATATTCGCGCCCGTTACGATCGCGAGGCGATCCGTAGAATTGTTTAAATAGATGTCGTTCGGAACGAAAGCTTCTCGAAGATGTGTCTCCACGACGGGATGGCGGCCCTTTACTATTGCGATCTCGTCGCCGTCATGAAGAACCGGGGCAATATAGTTTCGCTTGGACGCGGTTTCAGCAAGCGATGCAAGTGCGTCGAGCGTCGCCAATGCTCGAGCGGTTGCCTGCAGCGAATGCGTTTGCTCCTTAACTTGATCCAGTACAGATTGGTAGAGTCGGGCTTCAAGGGCCGCCATCTTTTCCTCGGCACCCAGGACCTTGGTTTCCCATTCCTTAAGCTGCGGCGTCGTAAAACGCTCGGCGTTTGCCAAGGTCTGGCGTCGCTCATAATTCTCGGGCACTCGGGCAAGCTGAGCCTTCGATACCTCAATATAATAGCCGAAGACATTGTTGAACCGGACCTTCAACGTCGGGATGCCGGAACGCTCGCGTTCCTGGTCTTCAAATCCGGCGATCGACGCCTTTACGGAAGAAGAGATCGATCGGAGGTCGTCCAGTTCGGTATCAAATCCCGCCCGAATATATCCGCCTTCACTCAGGTTTGCAGGCGGTTCCTCCACGATCGCTCTAGCGACGAGGTCGCACGTATCTGGAAGCTGAAATATGTTCTCGGCAAGTACCTGAAGTAAAAGTGATCTTGAGCCGGTCAGACGATCGACGATCGCGGGTGTTTGGCCTATCGATTGCGCCAGAGCGAGAAGATCACGCGGGGTCATATGACCCAGATTGAGCTTGCCGACCAGTCTCTCAAGATCGGACACTCCGCGAAGGGAATGCCGCAGCTCCTGCCGAAGTATGCTGTCAGTGAGTTCGGTGACAGCCGCCTGGCGCGTTTGTATTTCGGTTCGCTTGATCGACGGGCGGATCAGCCATGCGTTCAATAATCGCTTGCCCATTCCGGTCACGGTTTCGTCAATGACCGATAAAAGTGTCCGGTTGCGTCCCTCGCTTCGCGATCTTACCACCTCAAGATTGCTCAAGGTCACGCTGTCGAGGATCAGGAACTCATTGCTCGCTAGGAACTTGATCTCCGATATGTGGCCCGCGGCGGTCCGCTGTGTTGAGCGTGCATAGGATAGACACATTGCAGCAGCCGATATCGCCGATGCGCGATCCGCGATACCATAACCGGCCAACTCCTTCACGCCGAACTGCTGACAAAGAATATCGCTAGCGGATTCACCGCGCTCATCCGTTGCTTCAACCGGTGTAATAAGCGGTGAAGCTAAACTTCGATTATCCGGAGAGCCAAAACCCGGAAGAGAAGCTGATTCACTATCATCTTGTATTTGCAATGACTTACAGACAGTAAGTTGAAGTGATGCAGGAACAATGATCTCTTTTGGACTAAAACGTTCGATGTGGCCCTTGATCGTATTCCACGCTTCGGCTCCCCCGGCCTCAGCTGCAAAGAATTCGCCTGTAGAAAGCTCGAGAAACGCGGCCCCGACAACATCGTCGGTCAACGAAATTGCGGCCAGAAAGACCGAATCACCGGGCTCTGCTAACTGTTCGTCGAAAGATGTTCCCGGCGTAATGACCCGGACCACATCGCGTTTCACTAGCTTCGTACCCTTTGCCGCCGGTTCCGACTGTTCGCAGATCGCGACGCGATAGCCCTTATGAACCAATTTCGCGATATAACCTGCGGCGGCGTGATGGGGAACTCCGCACATCGGGATCGGGTTGGCAGAATCCTTTTGTCGCGCGGTCAAGGTGATCTGAAGTTCTCGCGAGCCGACGATCGCGTCTTCATTGAACATCTCGTAGAAATCACCAAGCCGAAAGAAGAGGATCGTTCCGGGATAGTTCTTCTTGATATCGAGGTACTGCCGAAGCATCGGCGTCGCGTTGTCCATAACGTCAGAGGAGCCGTTTTGAGGTTGAAAAGAGTGTAACGAAAATCGCTGCGGATTTACAATTCGAGGTTTCCAAAGGCTTTTGGTTTTGTTAAACTACCGTTTTTGAATCACTAACGGCCACGGTGGCCGGAACTTTACGAACAACGCTAACGGTCCGTGGACAATCTGAACCGCTGAACTTACGTTTTATTCAAAGCCTTTGGAGTATTAAATAATGATATTACGCAGTCTGCGTTCAGCGATGTTAATAACGTTGGTCTCGGTTGCCGGTGCCTCCGCTCAGGTGCCGGTCGTTCCGACGTCAGCAAGTGTTCCACAAACCGCGAATAACGACGAGCGTTACCGGATCGGCTTCCAGGATACGATCGAGGTTCAAGTCTTCGGGCAGCCTCAGTTAACGCAGCGTCTTCGTGTTAATCCCAACGGTACCATCAGTCTGTTTCGCTACGACAAGCCGATCGTTGCTGTCTGTAAGACCGAAAGGGAGTTGGCAGATCACATCGCCGATGCCTATCGCGAGAGCTATCTTAGAAATCCTGAGGTCAACGTGACCGCGGTCGAACAGATGTCGCAATCGTTCGCAGTGATCGGCGCGGTTGAAAAGCCGGCGAATTACTACATCAATCGCCGTCTCCGGCTGCTCGAGCTTTTAGCGTTTGCCGGCGGGCCGTCAAAGGAAGCCGGATCGCGCTTGATCGTGGCACGGACAGGAAGCCGCTCGAATTGCGATGCGACCAGGAACGTCACGGATGATGACGCGGAGATGACGCTCGTCGACTTAAAGCTTCGCGAGGTGCTTGAAAATAAGGTTGACATGGTTATGAAGCCCGGTGATATCGTCTCGGTGCTTGAGTCAGACGTCATCTTTGTTTACGGGAACGTCAACAAGCAGGGACAGGTCACGATGAACGAACCTCTGACCCTGACGCAAGCGATCGCATCCGCCGAAGGCCTAAGGCCTGCGACCAAAAAAGATTCGGTCCGTGTCTTTCGGCAAAAGCAGGGAAGCACTGAAAGGGAAGAGTTCGTTTATAGTTTGGGCGATATCGAAAAGAGAAAGATCGACGATCCTTATCTGGAACCGAATGATATCGTTGCAGTCAGTGAAGATAAGGCAAAGAGTATAATGAACGCTATCGGACGTTCGCTGACGCAGGGCGTCGGTACAATTTTCTATAGGGTCGGGCCGTAGTCTCGGATCCGCGGTTGATAAATAATTAATGAAAGAGAGTCGTGAATTGATTCAGCGGCCTTTGAGCGAATCGGTCGAGATCGAGCGTCCGTTTTCGCCGCAGGTAGTTGCGGGTGTCGAGCGGTATCCCGCTTACCGAGGCACTGATGCTCCTGAAGGTTTCCAGCTTTTGGACTACTGGCGTGCGATCCGCAAGAGATTGTGGCTTGTGGTCGGGCTTGCGGTCTTAGTGACAACGGCGACGGCTATTTATATGGCTCGCCGGCCGAACGTTTATCAGGCGAACGCGGTCGTCCAAGTCGACTTAGAGCAGGCGAACCCGGACCTCGTGACCTCAGATCGCCAACGCCCGGTTTCAGCACCTGACCCGTCGTATTTTAACACCCAACTGCAGTTGTTGAGCAGCGACACGCTTCTTCGACGCGTCATCAAAGATCACAACCTCGACGTCAATAAAGATTTTCAGGATGCCAAGAACGAGGGGTCAGTGTCGGCATGGCGGGGAATGCTGCGGGCCATTGGCCTTGCGAGCTCGGAAAAGGACCGCAGCCAGCCTTCGGAAACCGAGCTGGCTGCGTCAAACCTTGCCTCAGCCGATGAGATCGCCGAGGCGATACGGCTCGCACCGTACGTAACGATCATCAAGCGAAATCTCGCTGTTGAGCCGATCCGCGATCCGCGAACCACCTTTAAAGATACGAGGCTCATCGATGTTTCATTTCGGCATACGGATCCCGACCTGGCGGCGTTTGTCGTCAATGGCATCGGCGAATCCTTTACCCGCTACAACCAGGAACGTCGTTCCGGCACCAGCCGGAAGACAAGCGATTTCCTTCAGCAGCGTATCGCCGATCTCCAGACCGAGATCGCGAGCGACGAGTTGAAGTTAGTCGAGCTTAAAAAGAGCGAAGGAATCTTAAAGACCGACGGTGAGTCGACACTCGTTCTGGCTCAACTATCACAGCTGAACAAGCAACTGCTCGAAGCTGAGAATGATCGAAAACTGGCGGAAGCAGAGCTCAATGCCGTCACTCGAAGCCCCGAAAGCAGTCGTGCACTGGTGGAAGACCGGATGGCGCGCTTCATTACCGAGCAAGAAAACAGCGTCCGGGAACTCCGGGCCGACGTCCAAAAACGTACGGGCGAGTTGAACGCGACCAAGGCCAAGCTGCTCGAGGTGTTCAAGGAAACCGCTCCCGAGATCAAGGAGATCGATCGACAGATCGAGAGTCTAGAAAAATCGCTCGACCAGGCTTTAGCACGAAACCGGGCAGAGCTGGAAGATTTTCGAAAGCGGTCGTCGACGGTTTTAGTTGATACGGTCCGGACGAAGTTTGTTCAAACAAAAGAACGCGAGGACAAGATCCGAGATTCGTATAACCAGAAATATAATGAAGCCCAAGGGCAGAATATCGGTGACGTCCAGATCCGTTTGCTCGAGCAGAACATCGAGACGAACAAAGGCTTTCTAGATAACCTTAGGAAACAGCAAAGCTCTAACGACATCGCCTCGCAGGGATCGGACAACAACATTAGTGTAGCGGCGTTCGCTATTCCGCCGGACCAGGCGGTTGCTCCACGACGCACCGCTACCGTACTTGCTGCATTGTTCTTATCGACTTTGTTTGGAATGGGCCTAGCTCTGTTCCTCGAGTATCTTGATGATACGATCAAGACCTCTGAGGAGATCGAGAACTATCTGCAGCTGCCGGCTCTCGCAGTTATACCAACCATTGATTCGATCCCTAAACGAAAGCTTCTGCTCGTTGGAAAAAACGAAGGGGAAGAGGAAGACGAGCGGGCGAAATCCGAACTACTTATATACGCGGATTCGCGATCGTCGCTTGCGGAAGCGTACCGACAGCTGCGTACTTCGATCTTGCTTTCAACAGCTGGCCACGCTCCGAAATCGCTTTTGATCACTTCGAGCTTACCGTCAGAGGGTAAAACGACGACTGCCACGAATACTGCGATCAGTCTCGCCCAGACCGGAGCAAAGGTTCTCATCATCGACGCCGATATGAGACGTCCCCGGTTGCACTCTGTGTTTGGAATCGAGAACGGTGACGGTTTGAGCACGCTGCTCTCCAGCGACATGACGGAGCAGGAGATCTTGAATGTGATCAAGACAGATGAGGGAACAAAACTGAACCTTCTTACTTCCGGTCCGATCCCGCCGAATCCGGCTGAGCTCATAGGCTCTGAGCAGATGGCTCACTTGATGAAGCTGCTGCAGAACAACTTTACACATGTCGTTGTTGATTCTCCACCAATCACGTCGTTCACTGACGGCGTACTAATCGCATCGATGGTTGACGGAGTGATCCTGGTGGTTCACTCGGGTAAGAGCTCACGCCAGGTTGTCAGACGTGCAAAGCAATTGCTGCACGATGTTGGGGCAAAGATCTTTGGCGTCGTACTCAATAACGTAAATCTGCGATCACAGGATAACTACTACTACTACCAGAGTTATTATCACCGCGATAGTTACCGTGCCTCAGACCAGCAGGACTCGTAACGATCTATCACTTTATGACAGGAAAAAGCAGGGTTTTAGTCACCGGAGCCGGCGGCTTCATCGGAAGTCATTTGGTTACATATCTAAAGGGTAAAGGATATTGGGTCCGCGGCGTTGACCTCAAATACCCTGAGTTTGCACCGACTGACGCCGACGAATTCGAGATCCTCGACCTTCGCCGTTGGGACAATTGCCTTCAGGCGACGCGTGGGGTTGAAGAGGTCTACGCTTTAGCGGCCGATATGGGTGGAATGGGTTTCATCTCAGCTCATCATGCTCAGATCCTTTACAATAACTCGTTGATCAATCTTCATACGTTGGAAGCTGCTCGGCTGAATGACGTCTCACGCTATCTGTACACAAGCTCGGCCTGTATCTATCCTGAGCATCTCCAAGAAGACGCGAACGTCAAGCCGCTGAAGGAACAAGACGCCTATCCCGCATTTCCGCAAGATGCTTACGGGTGGGAAAAACTTATTTCTGAGCGGCTATGTATGCACTACCGCGAGGATTACGGCATCGAAACGCGGACCGTTCGGTTTCATAATATTTTTGGTGAAAAGGGTACCTGGGACGGAGGCAGAGAAAAAGCTCCCGCAGCAATGTGCCGCAAGATCGCACAAGCGAAACTTTCCGGCGAGCACTCTATCGACATTTGGGGCGATGGCGAACAGACGCGTTCATTCTGCTACATCGACGATTGTGTTGAGGGAATTTATCGATTAATGCGGTCCGATTTTGCAGAGCCGTTAAATCTCGGCCAGGATCGGATGGTCACGATAAATGAGCTCGCCGATATCATTGCCGGGATCGCCGGGGTGCAGATCGACAAGAAACACATCGATGGGCCTCAGGGCGTTCGCGGCCGAAACTCTGATAACACACTTCTCCGGGAAGTACTCGGTTGGGAACCGGCGATCTCGCTCGAGGACGGTTTGAAGCGAACTTACGCTTGGATCGAAGATCAGGTTAAGCTCGCTGCAAACGGCCACACTGTGCACGCTACCGCTAATTGATCGGCGATGACAAAGATCGATCTGGTCATTCCGGTCTACAATCGGCGCGAAACGACGCTGAAAGGTTTACGCAGCCTCTTCAAGATCGACACCACAGGAATTGATGCCCGCGTCGTCGTGGTCGACGATGCTTCGCCAGACGGAACGGCCGAGGCGGTCGCAGGCGAATTTCCTCAGGTCGAACTCGTACACGGAACCGGCGATCTACACTACGCCGCCGGTACAAATCGTGGGATCGAGCGTGCTCTTGAGCGTTCGCCCGATTTCATAGTTACGATGAACGACGACGCTGTTTTTCATCCTCAGTTCTTACAAAGAATGATGAGAACAGCAGCTGAAAACCCACGTTCTATCGTCGGCGCACTCCTTTTACTATGGGATGAACCTCATCGGGTATTCCAAGTGGGACAGCGTTGGAACACGCTCAGCGGCGGATGGGTCATCCCGGAGGATCTTACCGCCTTTTCCGTGCCTCAGCAGCCGTTCGAAGTCGAGTGTATCGTAGGAAACTGCGTGATGTTTCCACGCGAAGCGATCGAAGAGAACGGTGTGATGGATGAGACGAAGTTTCCGCACGGCTGGGGTGATGCGCAGTACCTGATGCGGATGAGAAAGGCCGGTTGGCGGCTTCTCGTGGACCCGAAAGCATACGTCTGGTGTGAGCCGAACACTTATCCGGAGCCTTTGCATAAAAAAGGGATAAAACACACCGTTCGAGTACTTTTCAAAGACGATCGGCATCCGCTTAACCTGAAACGTCAATTTGTCGCTCGCTGGGAATCGGCTCCAACGCACGCTCAAGCTGCTGCGAGTTTTGCCGTATACTGCTCGCAGCTCGCGGCAAATGCCATATCCAAAGTGGCCAGCCGTGGAAAGGCTTCGTGATCTCCGTCAATAAATCCATCTGACCATGAACGCATCGAGAAAACGGCGGACGATCTACTTTGTCTGGAACTATCTCAATTGGGGCGGAGCACAGATCTATCTTCTTGCCGTAATGAAACTGGCAAAACCCGATTGGGATATGCTGGTACTTCTACCCCGTGGTTCGTCTTCGGAACTGCTCGGATTTCTTGAAAAAGTCGGCGTGCCGTATGAGTTTCTCGAACATGCTCTGGAAAACGCACCCGCCGTTACGTTCGCGGAAAAGCTCGCTCGACAGCGTTCAAGGATCCGCAGCGAGCGTGAGATATATCGTCGGCTTTCATCGATCGATCTTCGTAACAACATCCTCCATATCGAGATCGCTCCTTGGCAGTCGTGGCTTCTGCTAGCGCTTCTTGATCGGCGAGGAGCGAACATCTTCATAACTCTCCACAACTTTCTTACCGGCGGCGGGAAAGCGAGACAGCTTATCTGGAAACGCCGGCTGCGGTTCGTTTCAAGGCTTAAAGGTGTACACGTTTTCGCCTCTAATCGCGATTGCAAAGATCGTTTTCGCGGTTGGTTTACTGATGAATTCCACGATCGCATCAAGGTCACATATACAAGCGTTAACCCCGAAGAGATCGAGCAGGCTCGTAAAGCCGATCAACAGCATCTTCGTAACCAATACTCACTACCGGAAGACAAGTTCATTGTCTTGTGCGTCGGCCAGTTCGTCGATCGTAAGGGCCGATGGGTATTTCTCGACGCCGCGAAACAAGCGGCGGCTCGCGGTGATGAAAGCCTTATGTTCGTTTGGCTAATGCCGCAGCCGCCAGATGCCGAAGCAATGCAACGGATCAAGGGGTACGGTCTCGGCGATCGATTTCGTTTTTTCGTTTCACCCGAGATCGCGAAGGATCGGTTGGGCGTGCTCCAATTTTTCAACATAGCTGATGCATTCGCTTTGTCCAGTTTCATTGAGGGCCTTCCGATAGCATTGCTCGAGGCGATGGCCATCGGTCTGCCTAGCATTTCGACGAATGTGTTTGCTATACCGGAAGCCATTATTGACGGCAAAACTGGTCTGCTGATCGAGCCGGGTGACGGTGGATCGTTGTACACCGCGATCCATCGCCTCGCCGCTGAACCTGAACTGCGAAAATCATTGGCTTCGGCCGGCAGGGAACACGTTCTCGAGAATTTTGACGAGCGAGTAGCGGCAGCCGAGGTTCTCGCATCTTATCGAGCTTGCTTCGATGACTGAGCACGGAAACAAGAAACGACGGAGCATGTACGCCAATTCGGTGATGGGCGTGCTCTCCTGGTTTCTTCCGATCGTGCTTGGGTTTGTTTCTACACCGGTTCTTGTTCGCGGCCTTGGCCACGAAATATACGGGGTTTACGCGATCATACTCGGGTTCCTGAGTTATTCGTTCACGTTCGGTATCGGGCGTGTGGCCTCGAAATACGTCTCTGAATTTACCGCCACGGGAGACCGCGAAAAGATCTCGCAGGCTGTCTCTGCAACGCTTATCTTCAGCATATTGGTTGGTGCCGCAGGCGCCGTTGCCCTTGCCTTGCTTACTCCATATCTCGTCAGGGAAGTGCTTCTGCTTCCTGAAACTTCCAGGGCCGCCGCTGAGACCGGGCTTTACATCGCCAGCGTTACCGGTCTGATGGTGATGATCAGTCAGGTCTTTCAAAATACGCTCCAGGGAGTTCATAAATTTGGAACATATCTGATCCTGACCAATCTCGGTGCTGTAATGCTCAGCGGCGGAAACATCATGCTTGCGATCGCAGGTTATGGTATTCCGGTACTGATCGGATGGAACCTCTTTTCCGTTTTGACGACCGGAACACTGTTCTTCGTAACCGCCGCGAACGCGCTGCCCGATTTTCGCCCGACATTGCGGATAGGCCCCGAGATGCTCACAGCGGTCTTGCGGTACGGGTCCAGCATTATTCTTTATCAGATATTCGCTAATGTTTTCTTCATCTTTGAACGTACATGGGTCGTGCGAAAGTTCGGGTCCGAGGCCCTGACGTTTTATTTCGTGCCGATGCTGCTCGGGATCTACCTTCATGGGCTTGTCACCAGCTTTGCTCAAGTCCTGTTTCCGCGCCTCAACGAATTGCTTGCCGACCAGGACGCATTGGTCGCACTTTATCAAAAGGCTAACCGCATCGTCGTCGCGGTCATCGTTGCGATCATTGCCACCCTGATAGTCACCGGCGAACTTTTCCTTTCCTTGTGGGTCGGGCCCGATTTTGGCGAGCGATCGTACAGCTTGCTGGTTATCCATGTAACAACCTTTGGCCTCATCGCTTCGATAGTCGTAGTCTGGAATATCGCAGAGGCCTTTCGTTCGCCGGGTATTAATGTGACGGTGACGTTCATCTGGATGACCCTCGGCGGCGGTCTGATGCTCATCGTCGGCTCTGCGTACGGGCTTGAAGGCATCGCTCTTTCGCGGCTCGTCGCGGCGATCGCAACCATGCCTGTTATCGTCTTCATCGAACGCAGATTCCTCGGCGGCGTAATGGTGGGTCATTGGCTGAAGCTGCTTTCCCGCGTCGCATTTGGTTCGCTTTTGATGGCCGCGGTGCAACTCGCCGTATTGTTTGTGCTGCCGGCCAACTGGGTCGGCCTGATCGGCGCGGTCGCTGGGGGCATTGCGGTATATGCTGCGGCACTTTATCTTTCCGGTTACTTCGCCGAAGATGAAATTGAGACCGTGCGATCGTACTTTCGTCGCTTCACAGGTTTCGGGATCAAGTGAATATGGCATCTGACTTCAAACTTGTTCAAAGGCTCGACTTTATCCGTGACGCATGCCGCGGAAAGCGTGTGCTCCATCTCGGCTGCACAAATTACCCGTATACCGAGGACGCGATCGAGAAGAATATGCTGCTGCATTTTGAGCTCGAAAAGATCGCTACAGAGGTCACGGGCTTTGACTACGATCAGGCCGGGCTCGATATTCTGGCCCGCCACGGCTCGACGAACCTCTTTAAGGCCGACCTCGAAAAACTCGAAGAGGTCGACTGCACTGACACATTCGACGTGATCGTTGCCGGCGAAATGATCGAGCATCTCAATAATCCGGGCCTTTTCCTGGACGGCATCAAGCGATTTATGAATGCCCAAACCCGCCTCGTGATCACCACGATAAATGCATATTGCGCATTGCGGTTCGCTGTTTACGGGCTTCGTGGCAAAGGTGGTGCTAACGAACCTGTTCATCCCGACCACGTTGCCTACTATTCATATTCAACCCTCAAGCTCCTTTTGGAACGCCACGATTTTGCCGTCGAGGAGTTCATGTTCTACGACCTCGGCGATGAACATCGACCTCACAGCCGACGTATTTACAACCTGATAAACGACATAGCGGTCAAGATCTCGCCTCAGCTCGCAGACGGCGTGATCGCGGTCTGTAAGCTCACCTAAGCTCAAAACGCGATGTTTGTTCCAATTTGCGCGTGCGCAAGTGGGACAGAGTGGAACAAAAATAGGCTTTTTCGCACCTTTTCCTTAAAAACCGCGATGTTTGTCCCAGCGTGAACGCGTTCAGCTGGGACACCGTGGGACAAAAATAGGCTTTTTGCCAATTTTTGTTCCGCTGCGTGCGCGCGCGAGCGGAACAGTGCGGAACAAGCATCGGCGTTTTTGGCGATTTTTCGGCAAAGCGTGCCAAATACCGTTTCAAACTGCAGTCGAAGAATGCGTTTGTGATCGCGTGGTGTTCCGAACGGGCGAAAATGCCGTTCGAGTGGTGACGCATTTGGTGACCACACTTGGTGCCGCATTTTTGGTGACTACACTTGGTGACGCACTTTGGTGCCGCTATCGAGTTATCAAAGATCTGGCTGATGTATCGGTCCCGGTAGATTATGAATTGTTTGTAGTGCGATTCCGATGGCGTTTTGCGCGATATGCGCGATTTGCATGATATGAAAGGTCGGAGCCGTCTCACGCAAAGACGCGAAGTTCGCAAAGGGGAAATGCAGAATCCCGCGCGTGAGCAAGGGCCTTGCGCATGCGCGGGCTTCAGCCAATTAGGCCTCGGCGACCAGGACGAGGTTTTTGCCGATGGGTGGTTTCAGGAGATTTTCGAACGGACGGATGAGCGGGACTAGTGCTCGGTCGTAAAGTTTTACGGCGCCGTTTCCGATCGTTAGCGAACGGAGAATTCGGTATTTGACGAGCCAGGGCAGGATGCCGGGGAAGTCAAAGCCGCGAACGAAATTTATGCGAAATCCGGCGGCCTCGCACTTTGTGATGAGTTCGTTTCGCGAGTAGCGGCGGAAATGTCCGATCTGCCGATCAAAGTCGCTGAGTAGAAAGGGAACCGCGGGGACAAAGATGCAGATGCGGCCGCCGCTGCTCAACGAACGGTGTACGAGCTTTAGCTCGGCAACATCGTCCTCGATGTGTTCCAGGACGTTGATGTACACAAACGTATCCGGTTTCGGTTCGCCGATAACATCGCCGGCGACGGTCGGGAAAGTGCCATGAAAAAGGCGAACGTTCGGCTCGCTGCCCATTGAATCAGAGAGCTTGTCGAACATTGCCGACGGTTCGACCAGATCCAGCCGTTCCGGTTCGCAGCCGTAGAGCATTCGTGAGAAAGATCCCGTACCGGCACCTACCTCGACGATGTGGCGTCCAAGATACGGGCGAAAAAGGTCGAGGATCCAGGCGTGGTAGTTCACCGCCTGATCCATCGATTCGAGGTCGTGGCCGACGTATTCGACCTCAGTTTCCTTCATTAAATTCAGAACCGATCGCCGGCAGAGGTTTGGGAGAAAAATCCGGCAATGCGGTAAATGAAGCCTTGCGGCTGCAGAAAAGGTTATAGCGAATTATGTAATAGAACGCGGCCAGCCCATCGAAGTAAGTGATCTTTTTGCCCTCTTCGTAGGTGCGTCCGTAATAGCTGATCGGCACCTCGTAGAGCGCACATTTCAGCTTTGCGATCTTTGCGGTCACCTCGATCTCGAAACCAAAGCCCGACGACTTGATCACCATGTTACGAATGATGTCGCCGCGGAACGCCTTGTAGCATGTCTCGACATCAGTGATGTTGAGATTGGTGAGGGCGTTCGACATAAATGTCAGCCCTTTGTTCGCCAGGTAATGATAAAAGTAGAGAACGCGAGCGGCACGCTTGATCATAAACCGCGAGCCGTAAACCACATCGGCGAAACCGCCGAGGATCGGGTAGACGACCTCAGGGATCTCGGTCGGATCGTACTCAAGATCGGCGTCCTGGACGATCACGATGTCGCCGGTAGTTGCCGCAAATCCGCTCCGAAGTGCGGCTGTCTTGCCCTGATTGCGGTCCTGATAGATCGGCTTGATACGCGGGCTTTCGCCTGCTAACGATTCGATTATCGATCGTGTGTTGTCGGTCGAGCAGTCGTCAACGATGACGATCTCGTGCAGGATGGAAAGCTGCAAGACCTTTTCAACCACCCGGCGAAGAGTCTTTTCTTCGTTATAAACGGGCATCACCACCGATAAACAGCGGTCTGTTGTTTCATTGGCCACCAGGTCCATAAGAGTTCGTCGCCCGCCTAAAGATACGGAAATTCGCAGTCCGGTGCGTCGGTTCCGCCACGAAATATCTGCCGATCACCGTTTCAAGATCAGGATCATTTCCCCAGACCATCAACGTCGTGATCCTGCCGCCGTCATTAGCCAGTACCGTGTCCAAAGCCGCGATCTTTTCGGCGACGCCGTCTCCGGGAATGTCTTTACGAAGAGCACTATTTCGTGTCAGGTCGTAAATGAATTCCTTATCTTCCGCGCGTCGCATGATCACAGGGAAGAGGTAATGGCCAAGTTCGTAATTATCCCACACGAGAAGATTTCGTCCAATTCCGCTGAAATTGTTGACCATCGTAGTCGGTTGGGCATAGAAGCGCTTGGCCTCAGTGACGACCGTGATCTGTGCGATACCTCCGTCGTTCGGCAGCGATCGCGCCGCGGCGGCATATTCCGCTCCGATGCGGTCAGAGAAGCGGGCGTAGTCCCACAATGCCAACGTTTGAAATCCGACCGCGATGATGAGAGCCAGTTGGGCCGCCCGTTCGAACCATCTGTTCGCCCCCAGATGAAATACCGGAATGAAAAAGAGAAAGGCGAAGATCGTAAGCCGCTGCCTGAGAACACCACCGTGCTCCGAGCCGAAATCGTCCGGGCCAAACGCCGCGAAACCTATCAGTAGTATGAAGACAAGGACGAACGCTTTTGCGACAGCAGGGAAGGACGTCGAACTTTCTTCGCGTTTCGCAATGAGCGAACCCGCGATCAATACCAAAACTGCAGCGACGATCCAGATGATCGGGGAAAATATCGCGTACAGACCTGATTCGTCCGCACTGAACGGAAATGTCTTGCGGCTGATGAAAATGAAGGGGTCAGCAAAACGAACCTGGGTGATCCAGTTCATAACCGAGGATGCATTCTCCAAGGATCGCCAAGTCGGCGAAACGCCCATATCGCTCGACGCCGATACGCTGCGGAAGACAAGAACGAGCGGCACGAGCGGAATAAATGCCGCCGCAAGCCTCAAAATGCTCGGTATATCTCGGCGGACGACGTAACCGATAGACAGCACACCGATCACCCCGGCAAGTGTCGCAACCGCGATCAGGTGACTAAAGTACGCAAGCAGCAATAGGAGGCTCAAGACGATCATCCGCCGATAGCTGATGCCATCAGTCCATCCGGAGAACAAAGCGACCGCGAAAACAACGATCGCGACGCCAAGAGAAAAATTGTAAAAGCCTACAAGCCACAGCCAGTTAAGGCTGACCACTGCACCGATCAGCATTGCGGTCACGAGGCCATCGTTGCCATGTGTCCGATAGCGTAGAAAACCTGCCGCTAAGACTGTCAAGGCGAAGATGATCGTGACGACCAGCTTCGTCGCAGTGAAAGGCGACAAGATCGGCAGCATCACCACGAGCAGCCAGTGGACTATTGAATTTGGCAATGCGAGCGTGTTGAACTGGTACAGCGATATGTATAGCGGGTCGCCCTCAAGCAGCTTAAGCATTATCCAAGCGTTGTTTGCGTGAGCAACTCCGTCCTGATTTATGAAGTGGGTGACAAGCCAGACCGGGCTCATAGCGATCGCGACGATCAAAATGAAAATTAGTGCGGGCGTGACGAATTCCCGGTATCGGTCCATTCGGAGAGTATAGCTAAGCCTTGCTGGTTGATGAAAATGGCGGAATGAGCAAGGGCGCCGCTCACTAAATTTTGGTAGAATTATAATTTGCGGCGATCCGCCAAAACATGACACCTGGTTTTACACATATCGGGCGCCGACAGTCGGGTTTTTCCGGGATTCCGGACGACGGCCGAATGAACCTGATCTACGGCGTGGGCGTCCTCTGGGGTGCTCTTCTCGTCGTGCTGGTCTCGTTCGCCTGGCTGACAGGCTATTTCGAAGACACGGTCGGTTATTTTTACCTGCTGCCGTGGTGCATCGCGACGGGGATCGTGCTCGGTATGCCTATCGCATATTCAGTTTACAAGCAGAGCTTCGACCCGTTTCATCCTGTTATCTTCGCTGCATGGTCGTTCTTTATTCCAGGGTTTTTCATAGGCGGAATGACCCTCGCTCTGGGTATCTCTCAGCCGTACTATCTGGCCTACGTGCTGGATGAGCAGTATAATCTGCCGCTTTCGTTCGCCTATGTAATGCTCGGATTTGCAGGATTGTGGGCGGGATTCTTGCTGCCTCTAGGTCGTAAGATCGGGACGGTGTTGGGGAACTACGGCCCCGATTGGAATTGGACTTCGGACCAGATCGCAAAGCCTGCTCTGTTTCTGCTGGCTCTAGGCCTTGCCAATACCGCCATCGGATTCGCCTGGGGATTTCTCGGATACCAAAGGGTCGAGGTGATCGGCCAGTTCGACGGATTGATCTTCCTTCTATCGCTGTTTTGGCTAGAAGCGAGCTTTTTGCTTTGGCTTTACATCTTCCGGTCTAAGAAATTCTCAGTCCTGCATTACGCTGTCCTCGCTATATTGCTGGCGACGTCGTTCACCCGATCCGCATTCCAGGGCAATCGAGGTAGTCTGATAACTATCTTTATAATGATAGCTTTCGCCTATGTTCTTTCAGGTAAAAGGATAGGTTTGAAGCAATCTTTTGCTGGCGGCGTGATCATCGTCGCAGCTCTTCTTGTCGGGATGATCTACGGCACGACATTTCGCGGAATCAAGGGTACGCACGATGCGATGGAGATGAGCGAGTATGCCGGCGTGATCAGCGAGACGTTCGTATCGATCTCGACCCAGGATATGAGCGAGAATCTGGGCCGCGGCTTTGGCGCATTGGCCGACCGTCTTGATTCGATCAGTCCGCTGGCGGTCGTCGTCTCAAATTATGAACGACTAGCTCCCCACGAAGAGGCATACGGTTTGGCAAACAACATCTGGAATGAGACCGTCACCTTTCTGATACCGCGAGTGATCTGGCCTGATAAACCTGTCACGATCGAGGCGTCAAAGTACGGCGATCTGTATTTTAACTACTCCGAAAATGCGTTTACCCTTACGCCGATGGGCGATCTGCTACGGAACTTCGGGCCGTGGGGAGTTCTTTTCGGGATGATGGTTCTGGGTATTTTCCTCCGCATCATATTTGCCGCCTTCCGCGAGAATCGCCCATTTTCGTTCTGGCGTGCCGCGATGTTCTTTATGCTGTTGACCGCAGTGTCGTACGAAGGATCGTACGGATTGATCATTCCGTATATGATCAAGGTCCTATTTATCGGCCTGCTCGGCGTGCTGATCATTAGGGTGCTCGCCGGTCCCGGAAGCAAGACAGCTGAGCCGGAGCCGGCTTGATATTTTCCACCGCTCAAAAATGACCGTTCGAGTATTCACAAACGGGTGCTTTGATATCCTTCATCCCGGCCATGTTGATCTGCTCCGCCGAGCGAGGGAACTGGGCGATCATCTCACCGTGGGCCTGAACAGCGATCGATCGGTCAGGCAAATAAAAGGTACCGGACGCCCGATCAATTCCCAGCAAGATCGTAAGACGGTATTGGAGTCTCTTCGGTCGGTAGACGAAGTCGTTATTTTTGATGAACTTACCCCTGAGCAGCTGATAAAGGACCTTAACCCTGACATTTTGGTAAAAGGCGGCGATTGGGCACCGAACGAGATAATCGGAGCAGATCACGTCCAGGCGACAGGCGGAAGGGTGGTCTCGTTACCGCTGGTCGAGGGCTTTTCGTCTACGTCGATCGTCGAACGAATGGGGACAGGTGAAGAGGCCCGGAACGGTACGCCCCGAAACTCAGTGTCCCAACTTCAGGAGCATATCGGTGTAATCGCTGCGCTGGAACGATCACACGGCGACGTGATTCGAGACTGCGGCGAGCTTTTGCTACGGACGTTTCGAGCCGGTGGAAAAGTTCTGATCTGCGGAAATGGCGGCAGTGCCGCTGATGCACAACACATAGCTGCCGAGTTTGTGGGGCGATATGAGGTTGAACGTAAAGCTTTACCTGCGATCGCGTTAACGACTGATACATCAGCACTTACGGCACTTGCCAACGATTATGATTTTGACCGCATCTTCGCCCGTCAGGTTGAGGCGCTGGGATCTAAGGATGATTGTCTGATCGCGATAAGCACAAGCGGAAACTCGCCGAATGTCATCGCCGCGGTGATGACGGCAAGGAAGATGGGGATGAAAGTCTTGGGGATGACGGGCTCGGGCGGAAAAAAGCTCGCGTCGTTGTGCGATCAATGTCTGATGGTTCCGTCGGGGCGTACAGCTAGGGTTCAGGAAGCCCATATTACTGTCGCTCACATATGGTGCGAAATGGTCGAATCTGCGTTCAAAGCTGATGGAACTCTTTAACAAATTCAGCGGGGTCAACGTACTCGTCGTCGGCGACATTATGCTCGACCGATATTGGTGGGGCGATGTCAGCCGTATTTCGCCAGAGGCGCCGGTCCCTGTTGTCGAGGTCACTCACCGCTCTGAGGTTCCGGGCGGCGCTGCGAACGTCGCAAGAAATGTCTCAGGTCTCGGGGCGACCGCTAAGCTCATCGGCGCGATCGGTGCCGATGCTGACGGGCAGGCTCTCGCGGCGTCTCTGGGAAAGCTTGGGCTCGCGTCGGAGAACCTTGTGGTCGTGCCCGAGCGACACACCACGGTTAAGACCCGCATCGTTGCACATGGCCAGCACGTTGTTCGGGTGGATCAGGAAGCCCCGCGTTCGTTGCCGTCTGAGACGGAATCGCAGGTGATCGAACGTCTTGAATCGGCGGTCGCTGGATCCGATATTGTGCTCATTTCTGACTATGGAAAAGGCTTTTTGACGCCCGCCATTCTGGATCATCTGATTGGAGCTGCAAAGGCAGCAGGCAAGCCCATCGCGGTCGATCCAAAGGGCCGCGATTTCAGGAAATACGCCGGGGCTTCGGTAATTACTCCCAATAAACGCGAGGCCCTGGATGCCAGCGGCATCGACGGAACAGACGATGAGGCGATCGAATCTGCAGGGAGGTTCATCTCACGGACCTTCGATATTGCGAATGTTCTGATCACCCTAAGCGAGCATGGAATGGCGGTGTTTGAAGGCAATAATGAGCCGCAGCGACTTGCCGCCGAAGCAGTCGAAACATATGACGTAACGGGTGCAGGCGACACGGTCATCGCCTGCATAGCCGTAGCGATGGCCGCCGGATTTAGCCTGATCCAGGCCGCGAAACTAGCTAATACCGCGGCGGGCATTGTCGTCGCACAGGTTGGTACAAGCTCGATCACCTTGGACGCGTTGGCAGAACGCCTTCGCCAGACCACAAATGCCGCCGCCTAACGAACACGAGATGGCTCTTCGTGTGGCCTATATCGAACGCCGTGACGCTGACACAGCAAGTATCGAGCGGGTATTCAGACAAGTGGCGGAAACGATCACAACGTTCGGCGTCGTTCCAGCTTTCCAAAAACTGCCGTACGGGAACGGCTTTCTCGATCTTCTGAGAAATCTTTTATCTTTCCGCCCTCAGGATTCAGATATCTACCACATCACGGGCCACGTCCACTATATCGTGCTCGCGCTGCGAAATAGACGGACGGTGCTGACGATCCATGATCTTGGGATCTTGAAAAATCGTTCCGGCCTGCGAAAAGCCCTGATCAAGAAGCTCTATTTCGACTGGCCGATAAAGAGGGCCACCGCAGTTACCGCCATCTCGGATGCGACCAAGACGGACATCGTAAATTCGTGCGGTGTGGCTCCGGATCGCATTACGGTGATCGAAAATCCGTTAATGACCGTTCGTCGGAGCGACGCCAAACCGGCGTTCAATGTCGATCGCCCCCGGATACTCCATATCGGAACGGCACCGCACAAAAACCTCGAGCGAACTATCGAGGCCGTTAGGGATCTCGCGTGCGAATTGGTAATAGTTGGTAAACTCAGTTCCGAGCAGGTGGAAACGTTAGAACGGCACAACATCCGGTATTCCAATCATCCGTCGCTAGGGGACGCGGAGATCGCGGAACAATATTTCCTCGCTGACCTGGTCGTCTTTTGCTCCACATTCGAAGGCTTCGGTTTGCCGATCATCGAGGCTCAGGCCGCCGACACGCCTGTAATAACCAGCGATCTCAGCCCGATGAAGGACGTGGCCGGCCGAGGTGCGATGCTCGTCGATCCCGGCGATCCGGTGGCGATCGCGGAGGCTGTCAAGGCAGTTGTCGGTGACGCGTCGATGCGATCAACGCTCATTGAGGAGGGCAGAATGAATCTGAAAAGATTTGCGCCCGAAAAGATCGCCCTTGAATATGCGAAGGTTTATCGCCGCGTGATGGAGGAGAATTAAACCATAACTTGAGCGGTCGGCAGGCGACCTTTCACGTGTTACTTGAAGATTTATTATGAAGGTGCTCATCTTTGGCGTCACCGGAATGCTGGGCCATAAGCTAGCTCAAGTGCTGTCGAGCCGTTTCGAGGTATTTGGAACGGCGCGTCGGACGGCCGAACCCGATTTTCCTTGGTTGCCCGCCACACAGGTAATCTCTTCTGTCGACGTCACGTCGGAAGTTGATGTCGTGCGAGCACTGGAGTCCGTTCGACCGGACGTCGTTATCAATGCTTCCGGCGTGATCAAACAGCTGCCTTCGGCCAAGGACGTGACGACAGCCCTTAAGGTAAACGCCCTGTTCCCACAGTTTCTCGCAGGCCTCTCGCAGGGCCGAGGCTTCCGGCTGATCACTGTCAGCACAGACTGCGTTTTTGACGGCGTTTCGGGGATGTACACCGAGGCTCACACACCTAACGCTCTCGACCTGTATGGCCAGAGCAAACGTTGGGGTGAGGTTTCCGAAGGTACTTCGCTGACCTTGCGGACCTCGATCATCGGTCACGAGCTGGGCAGCCATCATAGCCTCGTAGATTGGTTCCTGAGCAACCGCGGCGGCCGCGTCAAAGGCTTTACAAAGGCGATATACAGCGGCTTTCCAACGGTCGTATTTGCAGATATAATTGGGGATTTGATCGAGCGGCAGGCTTTGTTATCGGGCATTTATCACGTGTCGAGTGAGCCGATAAATAAGTTCGAGCTGCTGCAGATGATCGACCGGCAGTACGACTCATGCATCGAGATCACACCGTCCGATGAACTTGTGATCGATCGCAGTTTGAATTCGGACAGATTCCGAGGGATCGCGGGTTTTTCGCCGCTTACTTGGCAGGAAATGATCGAGGCGATGCACGCCGACTTCCAGAGGAACGCACAATTTTATAAATGAGACCACTTGAGGGAAAAAGGATCTTAGTCACGGGAGGCACAGGCTCGCTCGGGCAGACGCTGGTGCGTCGCCTGCTTTCGGGCGAGATGGGGGTCCCGGCAAAGATCACTGTCTATTCGCGCGATGAAGCCAAGCAGCACTATATGCGGCTCGACTACATGCATCGTGAGACCGCGACCGACGACATCATTTACCAGAATTCCCGCGATCGTTTGAATTTCAGGATCGGCGACGTACGCGATCTCGCGGCATTAAAGGCGGCGGTTCGTGAAAGTGATGTCGTTTTCAATGCCGCAGCGTTGAAGCAGGTCCCATCTTGCGAGTATTTTCCGTTCGAGGCCGTTCAAACCAACATTATCGGTGCCCAGAACCTTGCACGTGCGATCATCGAAACGGGCGGCGAGGTCGAGACCGTGGTCGGCATTTCAACAGATAAGGCCTGCAAACCGATCAACGTGATGGGAATGACCAAGGCTCTGCAGGAGCGTATTCTGATCGAAGCTAATCGCGACCTTACCGATACGCGATTTATGTGCGTGCGATACGGGAATGTGATCGCATCGCGTGGGTCGATCGTCCCGTTATTCGTCGAGCAGGCCCGTTCCGGAAAGCCGATGACGGTCACATTGCCCGAAATGACACGCTTTTTGCTGAGTCTCGACAAAGCTGTCGATACGGTATTTGCAGCGATCAGCGATGGTGAGCGTGGCGAGACATTCGTCCCCAAGGTCGCATCAGCTAACATCGTCGACCTCGCAAAGGCGATCGCCGGCCGCGATGACGTCGAGATAAACTTCACTGGCATACGGCCCGGTGAAAAGATCCACGAGATAATGGTCTCCGAAGAAGAGTGTTTCCGCACGGTCGAACGCGGCGATTACTATGCGATACTCCCCGTGTTGCCCGAGCTGCGGGGCACGTCTGACACGACACCTGCATTAACGGGTGAATATTCGTCGAAAGATAACAATTTACCTATCCCTCAACTTCGCGAGCTCCTTGCCGGTTCCAACAGCGAGATCGCGAGTTTTCTTACAGCCACGACATAGGACATCAGATTATGCGAGTAATGACCATCTTCGGCACGCGACCTGAGATCATCAGGCTGAGTCTCGTGATGAAGATCCTTGATCAATACTGCGAGCACGTCACAGTTCATACCGGACAGAACTATGACGAAAGCTTGAGCGATATTTTTATACGAGACCTGGAGGTCCGGCAGCCTGACATCAATCTAGGCATCCGCTCCAAAAGCTTTGGCGAACAGGCGGGACAGATCCTCTCGAAGATCGACGACGCTATCAGTGAGCGAAAACCTGATCGGGTATTGATACTTGGCGACACCAATAGTGCTCTTTCATCGGTCGTCGCTGCCCGCCGCGGAGTGCCGGTCTTTCATATGGAAGCCGGGAATCGCTGTTACGATGACCGCGTCCCGGAGGAGATCAATCGCCGCTTAGTGGACCATTCGAGCACGATTCTGCTTCCGTACACTGCTCGAAGTGCGGAGAATCTCGTGCGTGAGGGCATAGAACGCGAACGGATCTTTGTTACAGGGAACCCGATATTCGAGGTTCTGGAGCACTTTAACGACCCGATCGAGGAGAGCACGGCCCTCGACAACATGTCGGTGCGTCCCTTCGAATATTTTCTCGTAACGCTGCATCGTGCCGAGAACGTAGACCTGCAAGAGCGGCTGGAAAGGGTCGTCGGAGCTCTTTCTTCGATCGCGGAAAAGTATTCGAAAAAGATGCTTGTAAGCGTCCATCCGCGAACCCGACAGCGGTTAAACGATTTCAAGATCAATTCATCCGCGATGACCTTGCTGGAGCCGTTGGGCTTTTTCGATTTCGTAAAGCTCGAAAAGAACGCATTATGCGTGCTTTCCGACAGCGGAACGGTTCAGGAAGAATGCTCGATATTCGGTGTGCCCAACGTCACATTGCGCGACGTGACCGAACGGCCCGAGACACTCGAATGCGGGAGCAACATAATCGCGGGCTCCGATCCGGATCAGATCGCACGGTCGGTTGAGCTGGCGGTTTCCCAGCCTGCAAATTGGTTCGCTCCGCGTGAATACACAGCCACGAATGTCGCTCAGACCGTCAGCCGGATCGTGCTAGGCCACCTCAGCATCAAACGCCACGCTTAGCAAAATGAAACCCCGCATTCTTGTCTTCTGCGACTATTACCTGCCCGGTATTAAAGGCGGCGGCGGAATGTGGGCGGTGAAAAACCTGGTTGATCGGTTTTCGGATCGGTACGAATTCAAGATAGTTACCCGGAATCACGATGGCCGCGATGACCGGTCTCCGTATTCAGACGTGAAGACAAATTGCTGGAATTCCGTTGGTCCGGCCGAAGTCTATTATTTGAGTCCGAGAGATATAACGCCGCGGACGCTCGCACAGATCACCAACGAGCTCGAACCTGACGCGATCTTTCTCAATAGCGTTTTTAGCCGGCCAACGGTAATGTACCTGACCGCACGGCGTCTGGGCTTGTTAAAACGTATCCCAACGATCCTTGCGGTATGCGGCGAACTTGCACCGGCAGCACTTGCCTTAAAATCCACTAAGAAGAATGTGTATTTGTCCGCCGCAAAGAGCGCAGGGCTTTTCAATGGCCTGATCTTCCGTGCGTCGTTCGACGAAGAGAGACAAGATATTCAGCGTGTAATGGGCGAAAAAGCCAGGATAATGATCGCTCCGGACCTTACACCGGCCTCGATCTTGCCTCATTTCAATATCGACAATAAGCCGCGAAAAGACGGGGGCTCGGTTCGGCTCGCGTTCGTCTCGAGAATCGCTCGCAAGAAAAATCTCGCGTTCTTGTTGAAGGTTTTAAGCACGATCTCGAGCGGGACGGTCAGCCTCGATATCGCCGGAGCGGAAGAAGACCCTGTTTATCTTTCTGAATGCAAGGCTTTAGCGGAATCCCTCGGCAGCAATATTTCTGTATATTGGCATGGCCCTGTCGGCAATGAGGCTGCGTTGGAACTAATGGCGGCTTCGCATTTTTTCGTGCTGCCGACTCTTAACGAGAATTTCGGCTATGTTTTCATCGAAGCTTTGGCGGCCGGGTGCCCGCTCATTATCAGCGATCAGACAGTCTGGCGCGACCTGGAAGAAAAGGGGGTCGGTTGGGATCTGGACTTGAATGACGGTACCGCGTGGGGCTCAATGATCGAGAGGTCCTTGGCGATGGAGAATGAAGAGTTTCAAAGAATGGCGGCAGCTTCGCGGGCATTTGCATTGGGATGGCTTTCTGATCGGGGCATTGAGGAAGACACTGCAAAACTGCTGAGCTATGCAATTTCCACCTCCTAAAGTCATAGATGAGCAAAGAGCCGACAAATATCAGGAAACAAAGACTATGGGTGGTCTCGGAGCTTTACTATCCGGAAGAGACATCGACCGGATATTATCTAACGCGCATCGCCGAGGGCCTGGCTGACGACTTTGAGGTAAAGGTACTGTGCGGGCAGCCGACGTATTCAATGCGAGGAACGCGGGCACCGAAACACGAGATTCACGAAAACGTGGAGATCTTTCGTGTCGCCGGAACGACGCTCGACAAAGACGTCATACCATATCGCGTCATCAATATGGTGACGCTAGGAGTATCTGTGCTATTCGCGGCCCTCAGACACTTTCAGAAAGGCGACGATGTCCTGGTCGTTACAAATCCGCCGAGCATGCCGTTCGTCATCGCGATCGCAGCCTTGTTAAAGGGAAGTGCGTACACATTGCTGATCCACGATAACTACCCGGAGCTGGCGATCGCGGCCGGAAAGGCCAAGCCCGGTTCTTTTGTCGTCAAAGCAGCGAAATTTGCGAACCGTTTGCTGTACAAGCACGCTTCAAAGATCATCGTTGTCGGCCGTGATATGGCGGAACTTGCCCGTAAAAAGACAGGCGGCCTCGACATTCCAATTGCTGTGATCCCAAATTGGGCCGAATTAGAAACTGTAGAACCTCGGCCTCGCTCCGAAAATCCCTTGCTTGCGGAGCTGGGATTATCAGATAAATGCGTGTTTCTGTACGCGGGCAATATGGGGCATCCTAACGATCTCGAGACCATTATCGATACCGCGAACGATCCGGAGATAGACCCGAGGGCACATTTTGTCTTCCTAGGCACGGGAGCAAAGCGAAAATGGCTTGAGGGTGAAAAGCTTCGCCACGGATCAGAAAATGTGACGATCTTGGATCCAAAGCCGCGCTCCGAGCAGACAACATTCTTGAATGCGTGCGACGTGGCACTGGTGTCGCTGGTGAAAGGGATGCGTTCAGTGTCAATGCCGAGCCGGACATATAATGCATTAGCGGCAGGCAAACCTATCCTTGCACTCGCAGAGTCCGGTTCCGAGGTTGATCTGGTTCTGGATGAAGAGAAAGCCGGTTGGCGCGTTGAACCCGGCGACGTTCGCTCGATGGTCGATCTGGTTAACGAGATATGCGCCGATAAGCATGATCTGCGTTCCAAATGCGTGAACGCCCGATCGGCCGCACTATCTAAATATTCATTAGAAACTGCCGTTACCGCCTATAAAAGCGTGCTCGGAAGAGAGAAATTCTATTGACCTGCGGCAGATGAAAGTGATAAGTTTGCAGGAATTCTGTTTGACGGATGCAACGCGGTGCTTTCACATTCGGATCTGCGCCGAATCTGCTTATCCGGACCGGACAGAGTGAAAGCTGCTTGTTTACAGTGATTTATCGAAATGAATTGCTTGTAATTGGGCTTCGAAATGTGTAATACTGACTCCACGTGGCCGTCTGTGACGTCGGCATGATAGTTACCGTTCCCCGTGGCTTATTGAAATTTTGGCACTATTTTTGCGGCTCGGCACCATTTTATTACCGAGCAGGAGACTGGAGGAGACATGAACAATTCGCAATTCCCAACTGCCCGCAAATCGGGTTTGGTCGTTCAGGAAGTACCTGATGAGGTCCTGATATACGACCTTGATACAAACAAAGCTCACTGTTTGAACAAGACCGCAGCTGCCGTCTGGCAGTCATGCGACGGCACCCGCTCGATCAACGATATCGTGGGCGTACTCGAGACGACCACCGGCGCAAAGGTCAGCGACGAGATCGTATGGCTCGCCATCGACCAGCTCAACGAAAATAATCTCCTCGAAAATGAAATCAAAGCCGACTTCGGCGGACAGTCACGACGCGATGTGCTGAAAAAGCTTGGACTGGCGACAGTTGTCGCATTGCCGATCGTTGCTAGCTTGGTTGCTCCATCGGCGGCTTTGGCGTCGCAGTCTTGCGGGTGTACGGCATCTAGCCAGTGTGGATCAACCAAGGGGTGCTTGTCAGATATATGTTGCAACATAGATGGTGTTTGCGCACCACCTACGGGCTCCGACAAGGACTGTCCAACTGGTTGCTGTTAACGAACTTAGCTACCTCGGAGAAGCTCTACGGATGTAATCCGTAGAGCTTTTTATTATGAACGATGAACGCAGATGGATGGCTTTGCACAGAAAATTGGTTTCGGAGTCGATTAAAATTATCGCGTTTGATTTTCGAAAGCATGATATAGATCTGCTGATAATTAAAGGCATAGTTGTGTCGCTCCGATACCCACCAACCTTTTTCCGTCCATTCAATGATATTGACATCGCCGTGGCAGAGGAATGTTTTCCGCTTGCGTCCGAGATCCTACAGCAAAGCAATCCGAAATTTCCGGTTGACCTCCACAACGGTCTACGTCATCTTGATTTGCTACCATGGGATATACTTATGCGACGCTCCGATTACGTCGTTTTGGATGGCACGCGGGTTCGAACTTTGTCTTCAGAGGATCACCTTCGCGTCGTCTCTACTCACTGGTTGAATGATGGCGGTGTGAACAAGGAGCGGCTTTGGGACATATATTATTCGGTAGAGAATCGGCCTGAAGATTTTGATTGGTCGAAGTGCTTGGATTGCGTTAGCGAGACCAGGCGGGGTTGGGTGATCACTACTATTGGGCTTGCCCATAAATATCTTGGCCTAAATATTAACGATCTCCCCTTTAAGGACGAGGCTTTGCGGATCCCGAAATGGGTAACTGATACGCTCGAGCGCGAATGGGCCATCGGGGAACCGATCCGGCCTTTACAAACCTGCACACGCGACCCAAAGCTATTTCTGCGGCAGCTGAGACGCAGGATCCCTCCAAATCCTATACAGGCAACGATACAGATGGAAGCGCCGATCGATGACCGCGGACGCGCGATGCTCCAGGTCCGAAATGTGATCAGGCGAGCCGGGCCATCGGTCGAGCGTATCTCATCTGTGCTTCGCGGCCGAATGCAGCGAAAGTCGAAATGATGGAGCCGCGCCCATTGATCCTCGCGATCGAATCAGGAATCGCAGGCGGCAGCGTTGCTTTGCTGTCGGGTGCTGATGTGGTGGCGACTGCAGTCGGTGATGGTCTGGTCTCCCGTGCTGAGGAACTGCTTCCCGCGATCGAACGGCTCCTCGGTGAAGCACAAACACCGATCTCGTCTATAACAAGCATCGCCGTTTCCCGTGGTCCCGGGAGTTTTACCGGGATACGGATCGGAATGTCGACATCGATCGGGCTCGCACGATCGCTAGATGTGCCATGCATTGGCGTATCTATATTCGACGCGATAAAGCACTCGTTTGCGGAACCCGATATCTTCATCGCTGTTCCAATTAGCCGCAGCGATATTGCTATCGGGCGGACTTCATCGGCAGACAGCTCCGTATCAGCGGAGATCGCTGATCTGGCGCGACTCACGGCGATCATCAACGAAAAAGCCGAGACGCGGGTAATAGTGCACGGATCGATCTTCGATTCGCTGGCCGCGGCCGATCGCACTCCCCGCGTCGTTAGCATCGGTTACGACCTGGCGAGTTTTTTGGGCCGATACGCACTCGCCTCACCGGGATCTTCTCTTTCTCCCATTTATCTTCAACATCCTGCAAAACGGGGAAGTCTGTTCTAGAATGGCTTTGTGGAAACGATAAGCATCTCGAAAATGCGGCCGTCGGATGTCCGGTCCGCTATTGAGGTTGCCGAAATTTGCGAGCTCAGCCCTTGGTCTCATCGCGACTACCTCGACGAGCTTGTACGGACTGACTCGATTCTCCTAAAAGCTTCGACCGAGGATCTCGCGTTTGCCGGTTTCATCGTTGCACGACGCGTACCGGGCAACGGAACCGACAGCGATCTTGAGATCTATAACATCGGCGTCGAACCTTCGGTACAGCGGCGCAGCGTTGGATCGCTGTTAATGAGCGAGACGCTGCGGCTGTGTGCACGCGACGATATCGCTAATATTTGGCTTGAGGTGCGTGCCTCAAATGACAGTGCGATCGCGTTCTATACCCGCTTCGGGTTTGTAAAAGCAGGTCGAAGGCAGGCGTTTTACCGTGACCCGGTCGAGGACGGTATTACGATGAAGCTGTCCGTTTCCGACTATTTCTCGTCACATTTCCGTAATATTGCTTGAATTGGAAAATAGCATCGGTTAAGATTGGGTTACACCTGCAGAACCTGAGCGAGACAGGTGTAATATTTGAAAAGTGAGGAAAAAAAATATCATGGACATGTCAACGGCTGATCCGGTCAGGGACGAATTGATGAAAACCAATCCGGCCTTTCGCGATTTGGTTAACCGGCATCAGAGCTACGAAGACAGGCTCTCACAGTTGTCAGGCCTTACCTATCCTAATGATGACGAACAGGCCGAAGAATCCGCACTTAAAAGGAAAAAGCTTCTGGTAAAAGACGAGATCTATGCAATGATGCACGATTATCAGGTCTCGCATTAAAAACTAATTAATACAGCAAAGGCGATGTCTAAGACGTCGCCTTTTCAATTTCGCAAGTTCCCAGACGGTACGCAGCGACACCGCGCGTCGTGGTCAGAACGACCGTGCCGTTCGGGTTCAGCAGGGCCGCCTTCACAGGCCGCTCCTCGCCTTCCAGGGTCAGCGTTTCGAGGGTATTGCCGTTCCGCGGATCCATAAAAAGCACCTGCGGGGACGAGTTCGTGATACCGACGATAAAGTCAGTGCCGGCCGCAAGATCCCCGAGTATCCGCCCTGCCAGACGACGTTTCCACTCCACTCTGCCGGAATTTCCGTCGATCGAGTAAATAAAGTTATCCACCGAAACCGCTAGCAATGAGTCTCGCTGCCTGGAGAGTCGCTCTATCCTGCCGCCGGATTTAAAGGTCCACTTCACGCCGCCGCTTGCGGCATCGATGTAATGTATCCGCCCTCGATCGTCACCCACGTACATAATACCGTCTGAGCCAAATGACACCGAGGTCGGGATGCTGGGGCCGGAAATTCGTGCAACGGTCTCGCCGGTCGCAAGCGCGATCCTGTAAACAGCCTTATCGCTTGTTCCTACAGTAAAGTTTTCGGCATTAGATCGCGGTGCAGCAGAAACCGAACCACCGACCGTGAAATTCCAGATCTTGCCGCCGGCCTGATCAAATGCCGAGAACGCCCCATCGGATCCGATCACGATCACGCTGGACGCGGTTGTAACTAGTGATACATCGTCCGCGGCCGGCACTTTTATCGAAATACCGGGCAAGCCTGTCTCAGCGCTCACTGAGCGCAGGTAGGCAACGGGTTCGCCCGTACCATTTAACGGTATAGAACGCGTCACCAGATAGTATCGGCCGTCCGCGGCAACTACATCAGAAATGATCTCGCCGCCAAGCTCCGCGGTCCATTCTTCACTTCCGTCAGAAATTCTCAGGGACCTAAGGACGCCTGCGTCGAGCTGTACGAGAACGCGCTCCGTATCCACGGCCATCGCCGTCATAACGACGTCGGACATCGGGTACTGCCAGCAGAGTTGTACTTTAGGCGCGGCTGCGGAGGCGAGAGGTGCAAAAATGCTAAAAATGCCCGCTAGTGCCGCAAAGATCACGAACGGCAGAAAAGATCTGCGAGATAAATATGGCAAGCGGTGCTGCATCGATAAAGCTTGAAACGTCTCGCAAAGGGCAACCTGCCTGCCGAAACTCGCGAATCACGGGTGGAAACTTGACCACTCTTGATGGATGAATGTAACATCCGAGAACGTTTGCTCATTTCTATTTTACCTACGGAGACGGCTACACAAAATGTCTTTCAATAAAATCATACTTGTCGGAAATCTGGGAAGAGATCCCGAACTTCGTTACACGCCGCAGGGCGATGCGGTCTGTGATTTTTCGATGGCGACCAACGAACGAAAACGCGATAAATCGGGCGAATATCAAGACGTCCCGACCTGGTTTCGTGTCACGCTTTGGCGAAATCTTGCTGAGAATGCTGCGAAATACTTGAAGAAGGGATCGCAGGTCTACATCGAGGGCCGCCTCGGCCTAGAAGAATGGACGGACCGCGACGGCAATACCCGTCAGACCCTTCAGGTTCAGGGAACTGATATGCGCTTCCTCGGTTCGCGTGCCGATTCGGGCGGCGGTTCCGATCATTCCGGATCGGAACCCGAATTTGCAGGTCCCGCTTCGGAACGTTCAGCCGCGGCACCTTCGTCCAAACCCGCAGCCGGCGTCGCGGATGACGATATTCCGTTCTAATGGCGGTGCAGGTCTTGCACTAGAAAAGCCCGAGCGATACAACGCTCGGGCTTTTATATTTCGAACCGCTGCTAATTGATCTGCGGAAGCTTTACCGGGTCAGATCCAGCTTCCCATCTGCCGGAATTTCTTGAATCGTTCGAGAGGCAACTGTTCAGGGGTAAGCTTCGAAAGTTCGTTCAGGTTCCGCAGAATCGCGGCCTTCAGCGATGTGTTAATGGCATCGAACGCTGTCTTTGAGTCCTTGTCCTCATCGCCTTCGATCGCCCATGACTTTGGCTCGGGAATGATCTCGTCGACCAGCCCGAAGGACTTTAGATCCTCAGCGGTCAGGCGAAGACACGCGGCGGCATCAGCAGCCTTTGCGGCGTCCTTCCATAGTATCGCCGCACAGCCCTCAGGCGAGATCACAGAATAGACCGCATTTTCCATCATCAGCACGCGATCGCCGATGCCGATCGCCAGGGCTCCGCCGGAACCGCCTTCGCCAACCACAACAACAACGATCGGTACACGAAGGCCCGCCATTTCGCGCAGGTTGAAGGCGATAGCTTCCGCCTGGCCGCGCTCTTCGGCGTCGATGCCGGGATAGGCTCCCGGAGTGTCGATAAAGGTCACGATCGGACGGCCGAATTTTGCCGCAAGCTGCATTGCACGCAGAGCTTTTCGATAACCTTCGGGTTTCGGCATACCGAAATTACGCACCTGACGCTGCTTGGTGTCGCGGCCCTTTTGCTGTCCGACCACCAGCACCTCTTTCCCATCCAGGCGTGCAAAGCCACAGACAAGCGCTGCGTCATCGGCGTAGCGGCGATCGCCGTGTATCTCTACGAAATCCGTGAACATCGAATTGAATAGATCGAGTGCGTACGGACGGTCCGGATGGCGAGCGTTCTGAACGCGTTCGAAGGGTGTTCGTGCTATTGCTGCTGTTTCCATGATCGAGTTATAAGACCCAGTTTACGCTGCAGCCTCGATTCGTCAACTCGGTCTCGAGCTTGCGCGACCCTTGAATGCGAAGTCCGGGCGATTGGAGCTTGACCACGCGGCCGTCCAGCTTCATCTCGAGAAAAACGTCGGTGCGGCCGAGTTCGTCGTTTAGCAGGGCGTAAATATCTTCGAGCGAGTCCTCAGCAGACTCTTTTTCGGGCAGCGAGATCGTTACAGCTCGTGCATTTTTCGAGACCGCATCGTGCAATGAACGCACATCGCTGACGATTAGCGTCGTCTCCTGCCCCTCAGCGGATTCGACCTTGCCCTCTACGATCAGCAGCGAGTCGTTTTCCATCAGCGGCGCGGCCTTTCCGTAAGCCTCAGCCCACATCACACACTTTATGCCGGTCGATTGGTCCTCGATTCGGAAGGTAGCAAAGCGGTTGCCTTTCTTGCTCCAACGCACCTGCAATGCAGAGACGATCCCTGCGAGCGTAAGAGTCGAACCGGGGCGGATCTCGTCGTAATCGGCAATGTTACGAATGCCCAGGTCTTTCAGCGTCTGAACGAACTCATCAAGCGGATGTGCCGAAAGATAAAATCCGACCGCGGCCTTTTCCTTTGCTGAGATCTCGGCCTGGGTCCATGGAGCGGCGTCCGGAAGCTGCTCGTCCGCGGAGGCAACAAAGGCCGCTTCGCCGCCGAAAAGCCCGCTCTGCCCTCGCTGACGATCGTTCCAGGCATTCTGCCCATAGGCAAGTGCACCGTCGATCGCAGCGAAGAGCCGCGCTCTCCAATGATTGGCCGGTTGTCCGTTCGGATTCAGCGAATCGAACGCACCAGCCGTGATAAGGCTTTCAAGGCTTCGTTTATTTAGAGCTCCCTGATCGACGCGTGATACAAAGTCGAACAGGGAAGTGAAGGGCTTGCCGTCGCGTGCGTTGATGATCGCCTTTGAGGCCGCAGCTCCCATCCCTTTGATCGCACTCAGCCCGAAACGCACGGCGCCCTTTGAGGGTGTGAAGCCTTCATCACTTTCGTTTACATCCGGCGGAAGCAGCTCGAGCCCAAGTGAGCGCAGCTCGTTAGAGTATTTGTAAACCTTCGCACTGTCGTCCGCTTCATGCGAAAGAACGGCAGCGTAAAAGAACGCGGGATAATGGGCTTTTAGATAGCCGGTCTGAAAAGCCAGGTAAGCGTAGGCGATACTGTGGCTGCGATTAAAGCCGTAGTCGGCGAACTTTGCCATCAGGTCAAAGATCTCTTTAGCGGTCTTTTTCGGAATGCCCCGTTCGACAGCGCCGCCGATGAACTTTACCTCGTGCGGTTCCATTTCTTCACGCTTTTTCTTACCCATCGCCCGGCGCATCAGATCAGCATCGCCGAGGCTATAGCCCGCGAGCCTTTGAGCGATCTGCATGATCTGTTCCTGATAAACGAGCACACCGAACGTGTTGCGAAGGATGTCCTCCATTTGTGGGACAATGTACGAAACCTCTTTCTCGCCGCGGTGGCGAAGGATGAATTCCTCGACCATGCCGCCGTCCAGCGGCCCGGGACGGTAGAGCGCGTTCAAAGCAGAAAGGTCTTCGAGTTCTTTGGGCTTCAGCCGGCGGCAGATGTCCTGCATGCCTGACGATTCAAACTGGAACACAGCGTCCGTTTTCCCTTCGGAAAAGAGCTGCATTGTTTTTTCGTCATTGAGCGGGATCTCGCTCCAATCGATCTCCACACCTGCTTTGTCTTTTAGCGATCTGAGGCAGTCGGCAATGATGGTGAGCGTGGTCAGCCCAAGAAAATCCATCTTGAGCATTCCGACCTTTTCGAGATCGCCCATCGGATACTGGCTCGTGAATTCGTTCTTCGCGGAAATGGCGACGGGGACTATCTCATGCAGCGGCTTTGGCGAGATGACGACGCCGGCAGCATGAACCGATGTGTGCCGAGAGCAGCCCTCTACACGCAGTGCGAGCTCGATCAGCTCATTTACCTTAGCGTCGGATTCTTTGAGCTGTTTAAGCTCGGGGACGTCGTTGATCGCCTGGCTTATCGAAATATTGCGTCCGCGAAACGGCGGCGGGATCAGCTTCGCGATCTTTTCGACGTCGCCGTAGGGCATATTGAGAGCACGACCGACGTCTTTGATCGCGGCCTTCGAGGCCATCGTTCCGAATGTAACGATCTGACAAACGGATTCGCGCCCGTAAAGCTCGGAAACATGGCTAATCACCTCACCGCGGCCCCGGATGCAGAAATCGATATCGATATCAGGCATCGAGATGCGTTCGGGATTAAGAAAACGCTCGAAGAACAGGTCGTACTGCAGCGGATCGACACCTGTGATCCCAAGTGAATAGGCAACGAGCGAACCCGCAGCTGAACCGCGGCCCGGCCCGACAGGTATTCCTTGATCAACGGCGTACTTGATGAACTCCCAGACGATCAGGAAGTAACCCGAGTAACCCATTCTCTCGATGATCGAGATCTCAAGGTCGAGACGTTTGTCGTAATCTTCGAGCGGGTACTTGAGCGTGCCCGCACGGTGCATCGGCTCGAGCACCTCGCGGCGGCGTTCGTCCAATCCTTCGCGAACGACCTTTTCGAAATATTCATCTAAGTTTGAACAGCCCGAATCAGAAGGGATAGGAAAGCTTGGCAGAGTCAACGCGGTCTTGCCGATGCCGAGATCCACATCGCAGCGTTCGGCGATTCTAACTGTGTTGCGGAGAGCTTCGGGGTATTCGTCTCCGAATATCTGCCACATCTCTTCCGGAGTGCGAAGATACCGCTCCGCAGCGAATTCCGTGCCTTCAGTCAACGTCCGGCCTTCTCCGATACACAGCAATACCTGGCGAGCGCGCGCATCTTCAGGCGAAAGATAATGTGCATCATTTGTCGCTACCAGCCCCACACCAAGTTTGTCAGCGAGATCGGCAAGCCGCCGATTCATTTCGGGCTCACGCTTTCGCCAATGATCTTGAATCTCGACAAACAGATCGTCACTGCCAAAAATATCGGTCAGCCGTCTGCCGTACGATAACGCCGAATCTTCGGCATCGTTGCGAAGGTAGTGATTAAACGCACCGTCGCCGCCTCCCGATAGTGCGATCAGCCCTTTTGAATGCTCGCTGAGAATGTCCAGATCGATCCGCGGCTTGTGGTGGAACCCTTCGGTAAACGCCGCGGAAGACAATCTGACGAGATTACGGTAGCCTTCGAGATCTTTCGCCAGAAGAACGAGATTATAATAGGGCCGTTCGCCGCCTGCGACCGAAGAGGAGCGGTCCGAACGACTCCCGCTCGCGACAAATGCCTCATATCCCAGGATCGGTTTGAGCCCCGCGTACTTCATTGCGAGGTAAAAACTGACCGCTCCGTACATGTTCGCGTAGTCCGTAAGCGCGCATGCCTGCATGCCCAATTCGCCCAACCGCTTTACAAGCGGTTTCAGTTGGATTGTGCTCTGCAACAGGCTATAATCCGAGTGCAAATGCAGATGGACGAAATCGCGGTCTTTGAACTTCGGCTGATCCATTTTTTACTTCCGTATGAAGAGAGTCTATCTCGAAACCTATGGCTGTCAAATGAACGTTTCGGATTCGGAACGCGTCGCGACGTCGCTTGCAAAACAGGGATTTGAGATCACTCCTGTCGAGGAAAACGCGGACATTATCCTAATAAATACGTGCTCTGTACGTGAAAAAGCTGAACAAAAATTATACACCCGCGTCGGCCGCCTAAGGCACGATCGGGCGGTCAAACCGGTCATCGGCGTAATGGGCTGCGTCGCTCAGCTTGAGGGCGAAACGCTCTTCAAAAAGATCGAAGGTGTTGACTTCGTTGTTGGTACAAGGGCCGTCGGACGCGTCACCGAAGCTATCCGGAATGTGCTGGATGACGGACCCGGTTTTACCGATCTCGGTGAGCGTGAGAGCGAGTACGATTGGACCGTTTCAGACGTCCAGCGTCACTCACCGTATGTCGCCTTTATCCCGATCATCGAGGGCTGTAACAAGTTCTGCACATACTGCATCGTGCCGTTCTCACGCGGCAGGGAACGCAGTCTTCCGGCGTCCGATATAATCCGCCAGGTTCTCGAGCTCAGGAGACAGGGCGTTAAAGAGATACATCTGATCGGGCAGAACGTTAACAGTTATCGGCCGACGACCGATTCCGGCTTGGAAGTGTTCACCGGCGCGACACCTTTTTCGAGGCTGCTGCGTGCGGTTGCGGCGACCGGCATCGAACGGATCAAGTTCAATACATCGTTCCCAAGAGATTTCCATCCTGATATCGTCGACGCGATAGATGAACACCCGAGTCTCTGTAACTGGGTCCATTTGCCCGTGCAGTCCGGTAGCGATCGCGTGCTGAAAGCGATGCGTCGGCTGCATACCGTCGAAAACTACTTGCGACGTATCGACAAGCTTCGGTCATCGGGCCGGGATATATCGCTAACGACCGATATCATCGTCGGGTTTCCCGGAGAGACCGACGAGGATTTCAGGGACACCGTGAAACTCGTCGAATACTGCAATTATGACGCGGCGTATATATTTAAATACTCGCCGAGGCCCGGAACTCCCGCATTCGAGATGCCTGACAGCGTGCCTTTTGAAGTGAAATCGGCCCGGTTCGAAGAGCTTGATCGAATTCAACGGTCGCAGCAAACAAGCTATTTGCAGCGCTATTTGGGAAGGGAAGTTAGTGTTCTCGCCGAAAAGGTATCGTCGAAATCACTCGATCACCTCACGGGGCACTCAACTTGTCATCGTGTTGTGAATTTTGCCGCCGGCGGTGATATGCTTGGAAAGATCGTTAACGTCAAGATCACCGAGGTCAAATCAAATTCGCTGTTCGGCGAGATGAATTAATTATTCGATGAGCGAGAACGACACACTAGTCGAAGTAAAGATCGGGGCCCTAATAATGGACCCGAATACAAATACCCCGATCGTCGTGCTTAAAGGTGTCGATTCTGAGACGGTTCTGCCCATATGGGTCGGAGCTTTCGAAGCGAATGCGATCGCTCTCGAGATCGAAAAGATCGTCCCGCAGCGACCGATGACGCATGACCTGCTTCGAAACGTGATCATCGAGTGCGGCCTGACCGCATCGCGGGTAATTGTTACAGATCTGCAGGACAACACTTTCTACGCGATCGTTGAATTAAAAGATGATATCGGCGAGCTCGTCACGCTCGACGCCCGCCCGTCGGACGCTATCGCTGTCGCGTTAAGGCTGGATTGCCCGATATTTGTTCAGCAGCGTGTTCTTGAACTTTCGGCAACGACGAATCAGCCCGAAACTGACGTTGCGGGAGACGAACCGCCATCGACAGGCGATGAATGGCCGGAGCTCATCGGTTAGCAAC
Organism: Acidobacteriota bacterium; assembly: GCA_023389035.1. Lineage (GTDB taxonomy): Bacteria > Acidobacteriota > Blastocatellia > Pyrinomonadales > Pyrinomonadaceae > OLB17. The sequence goes on along the minus strand of JAEWFC010000024.1, from coordinate 92,749 downwards.
AGCAGAGTTTTTCGTAAGGTCCGCACAGAAGTAAATGATCATCGTAATCGCCAATCAGAAAGGTGGCGTCGGCAAGACGACTACAGCGATAAATCTTTCAGCCGCGTGTGCAGGCCGTGGAAAACGCACGCTTCTGATCGACCTCGACCCGCAAAGCAATAGCACGCTGTCGTTCCTCGAACCCGGCGGTTCGACGGCCGGCTCATACGAGCTTTTCACCGAGCCTGACATGCCGCTTGCCGAGCTCGTTCACAAGACAAAGGTTGAGAATCTTGATCTCATTCCGGCGAGGATCAGCCTTGCGAAACTTGAGGCGAAGCTGATCGGCGATTTCGACGCGGCATACAGGCTTCGCGACCGGCTGCAAAAGGCGACCGAGGATTATGACCTTATCTTCATCGATACACCGCCTACGCTTGGCCTGATCACTGTCAATGCGCTCGTCGCCGCCCAGCACGTGATGATACCGATCCAGTCGTCGTACTTCGCGTTGGAAGGAACGGACGATCTGCTGGAAACGATCGAAAAGGTGCGTTCAAGGCCAAATCCGGAGCTTGAGCTGCTCGGTGTATTGGTCACGCTATTCGACCGCCGCACGGCTCTCTCGCGTGACGTCGATGCCCACATACGCCAGGTCTTTGGCGATAAAGCGTTCGATACCGTCATAACCCGCAGTGTTCGGCTTGAAGAGGCACCGGCACATAAGAAATCTATATTTGAATACGCTCCGCGTTCCTCAGGATCAGCTGAGTATGAGCAGTTAGCAAAGGAGGTGCTTAAACGTGTCCAAAAGAGGTCTGCCAACCGGCGTGCAAATGCGGCATGATGCGCATTACGTAGAAAACCTTGCCACCGCCAGCCGGGCGATCGGAAAAACGATCCCCATCGACCGCATCGAGCCAAATCCTGAGCAGCCGCGTTCCGAATTCGGCGACCTGACCGAGCTTACTGAGTCGATCCGCGAAAAGGGCGTGCTCGAGCCCCTGCTCGTGAAACCTCGCCCGGACGGTACATATATGATCATCGCCGGCGAACGCCGTTGGCGATCGTCAAAGCTTGCCGGATTGACCGAGGTGCCATGTATCGAAATGGACCTCGATGAACAGGGCGTCGCAGAGATCGCTCTGATCGAAAATCTCCAACGCAAGGACCTCAACATCTGGGAAGAGGCAGACGGCCTTAAAGCGCTCGCCGACAAATTCGGCTACACGCAGGAAGAGATCGCAAAAAAAATAAGCAAGAGCCGTTCGACCGTCACCGAGTTGATGACGATCGCCGGCCTTCCCGAATCGGTCCGCCAGCGAGCCGCCGAGAATAAGATCAATACGAAGTCGGCCTTGCTCGAGATCGCTCGTCAATTTGATGACGCTGCAATGCATCAGTATCTCGACGGTGTAGCCTCGGGGACCGTAACCCCGGGAACAAAGCCGCGTAAGACTGAACAAACGGCCCATGCTTCACCGGGCAAGCAGGCCGCATCTGCAACCAAGCCCGACGCGGCCACGTTCAACTACACAGGCAAGGATCCTGCGTTCGAGCTTTCCATTAGGTTCGGTTCTTCGGACAATGTTTCGAAAGGCGATGTCTTGCGTGCTCTAAAGCAGGCCTTCGACTCACTTAAGGGTCAATAGGATCGTCGCTCGAAACGGTAAAGACTTCAGACGTAGTTCGGAAATTACGCTTCGTTACACGCTGAAAAACCTTGACGGTCGTCGGTGTTATCGGCCATACTCAGAGAGTCGGTGAAATTTGCCGGCATTCCCACCTTCCACAGATCCCAAATAGTTCTTTCTGGAAAAATTTATGACCGTATTGCGCCGTGTCGCAGCGACCGCAGTTGCTGCGCTTATCGTGGTTGTGGGCCTGTGTGTATCCTCATTCTTCACCGTTTCATCCAGCTCAGCTCCGAGAGCATCGACCGGGACATCTCAGCTGCTTATGCTAGGCGGTGGAGGTGCCGGCACCGCAAATGGCGACTATGTCTCCGACGGATCCGGCCTCGACACCTATTACCGTTTCTTCGTCGAGGTTCCGGCAGGGTTGCCGCGTCTGAATATTGAGATGTTCGACGCAGACCTGGGTGCAGGCGGAGCAGCCGAAGCAAATGCGGGCAGGGACCGTGCTCGCTCAACATTCAACTCGTCAGTTAACTATTCGCTGGTAAATCCAAGCGGCCAGGCTCGAACGCCTCAATTCACGAGCGGTACGACGTCATTACCAACCGGAGCCGACAACGCATGGCTTTCGTTCTACGATTCAACCGGTGACGATTATCTCGACACATTCTCGACAAACTCGTATTCAGCGAGCAATGGCGTGGCACCGTGGTCCACCTCTTGGGTCGAGACGAACGACAATAATAATCCCGGAAACGGTTCGATCCAGATCAACAGTGGGGAACTTAGAATTCGGCCAGGCAACAATGCTGTTTCGATCCGGAGAGAGGCGAATCTTTCCGGAGCAGCGTTTTCCGGAAACGTATCATTGTCCTTTACCCGGCGCACCGAAAACGTCGAGGCTGGCGACGAGATGCGCGTCGATATCTCGAGCAATGGAGGTAGTTCATGGACCACACTTGCCACCTTTACCGGGACAGTAGCTGCCGGGACGAGCACGTATGACATCACGCCCTATAAGTCGGCAAATACCGTAGTACGATTTGCTCACGTCTCGGGCTATGCGATGACAGATACCTTCTGGGTCGATAATGTCAGATTCGCTGCCGCGACGGTTGAGCCCGGGCATTGGGAGATTCGCGTGGATATGTCATCTGCCGTAACAAGCGGAGATGACCTGAACGCCCTGGGGCTGCGCGCCCATGACGGAACAGCAGGCTCCGGCGGAACCGAACTGAACATTTACGCCGATTCGTTTTATACGATCGGGGCCAACCCGCCGACTAGCGGCCAAACGCTCCGCACATACGACCTTTATCCATACATCACCTCGGGCTGCGGCTTCGGATGCAACGATTTCGATTACGATTCCGATCGCGGAAATGTAGGATCGGCCTCATTCGCCAGCCGGACCGGGCATTTTACTCATTCCATCGCCAGCTCGTCGCTATCCGGCGACAATTCATGGGTTCGAAATACAATAAGTGGTTGGACGTCTGACTCTCGCTCACGTGATTACGGGATCTGGAGCACGACGCATACGATCGGTTCGTACATCTTGAACGGTCAACAGAACGGCAATTACGCTAATCTCAGCTTCACCAATTTCGCCGCCGCTGCAAATCCGCCCACTACAAATCCATTAGCGAACGCCTTTCGCATTTACCTGGCATCGGATAGCGGATCGGCTCCGGTCAAACCGTACCTGGAACAGGACTTTATTCACTTCGGCGGGCCAAATCCGCCGGTCGTCTCCGAGACCTCCAGCTTTAGAATGGTCATCCGGCTCGTAAATCCGACGGCACATCCTCTGACCTTTTCGTCGCCAAACGATCTTGTTCGGGCGAACGTGCCGGGCTCAGGGACTGTTTACGGTGGCATGGCACAGGTGAGCCAGGGAACTATCACTTCACAACCAACGATCGGAGGAACTGGCGATATCGCTTGGAATCCTGGAATCGTCGCCGCCGGCGACACGGTTGTTCTGATCTATAACGTGAGTGTTACCCCGACATCAGCTTCACAAAGGATCCCAATCACCGCCGGGCCAACGTCCGGGAACGGAACCCGAGCACGTTTCATTGACGAAACAGGGAACTCGACCCAGGCTCGGGCTGCCCTGGAACTTGGCCCAATATGCGAGATAGCGGTGACAGAAGGGTCGTTCGCGCCTCTATATAACTGCGGTCCTTATATCTCGATCTCGCCAAATTCTTTACCTCTTGGCGACCGCGGTTTGCCATATACTGCGAATCTAACGCCGTCAGCCGTTACGCTTTACAGCGGCACGCTACCACCTGGACTGACACTCACGGGCGGGACGATCTCAGGCACGCCAACACAAGCGGGATCGTTCACATTCACGGTCGGGACGCCATTAGACCCGGGAGCGTCACCGGGCGGCTGTGCGGTCAGCAGGACGTATACGATCCAGGTCGTCAACGTGACGCCGACAGCCGGAGGCGTAAATGTATCCGGCCGCGCCGTAGATACCGAAGGTCGAGCCATCCGGAGGAGCGTGATCACTCTCACGGATATGAGTGGAAACACATACTACGGAACCACGAACCACTTTGGCTATTTCAACGTGCCGGACGTTCGCGCAGGCCGGGCTTACATTATCAATGTCAGATCGAAAGGTTATTCGTTCGACGATCAAATGATCACCGTAAACGAGCAGCTGGACGATGTCGTCTTGGTAGGTCATCGAGTTCAATGAAACAAACGCGGAAGGGTCAATAGACAAAACCTCTGGTCGCATCTCTGACCGTGGCGGCTTTCGGCTGGCCCGATCCTAACCTTAGACGCTACCACTGATCAAAGTTTTTGCATTTTGACCAAACCTCCGACGGCATTTTCCGGGCGCTTGGCTCGCGGTTCCAGTCGTTTGATACAACCAACTGCTGACGGCATCTCTGATGAAACTTTGAGGATTTTGACCCAACCTCCGACGGCACTTTCCGGGCGCTTGACGCGATGTTTCGATCGCTTGACGGAACTATTGACGCCATATTGTGTCCAGGCGACCTCACTTTTACGGCAATAGACACGCCCTCCGATCGTACAACGCGACCCGATATTACATAATCTCTATTATCAGACGCAGGATATCTTCTCTGCCGTGTGCTTTTATATAAAGGTGCCGTTTCCGCGTGGCCTATTGGACATTGACACCAGATGCGTTAGGGGCTAGAATTTTAGGTTTGCAACCACACTATCGCATTAAGTACTAAGAAATTAGGAGTCGACAAACATTTGAGTAACGGAAACTTTTTATTCACGTCGGAGTCTGTAACCGAGGGGCATCCGGACAAGATTGCGGACCAGATATCGGACGCCGTACTAGATTCTATACTAGCTAAAGACCCGATGGCCCGGGTCGCGTGCGAAACGCTTGTCACTACTGGACTTGCGGTTATCGCTGGTGAGATCACGACCAACGCACGTGTTGATTACAAGCAGATCGTTCGCGATACGATCCATGAGATCGGCTATAACGACGCTTCCTATGGCTACGATGCGAATACCTGTTCCGTCGTGGACGCGATGGGAACGCAGTCGCCGGACATCGCTCAGGGCGTCGATACCGGTGGTGCCGGCGATCAGGGGCTCATGTTTGGCTTTGCTTGTAATGAAACGCCGGAGCTCATGCCGCTGCCGATCAAGCTCGCACACGATCTGACGATGAAGTTGTCCGAACTTCGCCGTGACGGCACGCTTCCCTACCTGCGTCCGGACGGAAAATCGCAGGTTACGGTGGAATATCGCGATGGAAAGCCCTTCCGCGTCGAGGCCGTAGTTATCTCGACGCAGCACGCTGACGACGTTACGACCGAGCAGCTCCGCAAAGACGTTGAAGAAAAGATAATAAAGACCACCGTTCCGGCAGACCTGCTCGACGACGACACCAAATTTCACATCAACCCGACCGGCCGTTTCGTGATCGGCGGACCGATGGGCGATGCCGGCGTCACCGGCCGTAAGATCATCGTTGATACCTACGGCGGATACGCTCCGCACGGCGGCGGTGCCTTTTCGGGCAAGGATCCGACAAAGGTCGACCGTTCGGCAGCGTACATGGCCCGCTACATCGCAAAGAACATCGTCTCCGCTGGGCTTGCCGATAAATGCACTGTTCAATTGGCTTACGCGATCGGAGTCGCTGATCCGGTATCGGTCTATGTCGATACCCACGGCACCGGCAAGGTCGACGAGACCAAGCTTTCAGAGGCGGTTCGCAAGAATTTCGCTCTAACGCCGGCCGGAATCATCGAGGCGCTCGATCTCCGCAAACCTATCTTCAAGGAAACAGCACGTTTCGGCCACTTCGGCCGCGATGGCTTTAGTTGGGAAAAGACCGACAAGGCCGATGCCTTGCTCGGTTCACTAAGTGACGCAGCAACTGTATAAGCGGTAAGTCTGGACAGTCTCGGAAGTCTAGGAAGTCTCAGCGAATAGCATTGACGCCGGATCAACGAGACTTTCCAGACTAACAGACTATTTATTTCCAAGACTTCCTAGACTTCCTAGACTCTTTTAATACAATATGGCAACCGAACAACCTTCAATTCAGTACGATATCAAAGACATCAATTTGGCCCCAGAGGGCAAGCAACGTATCGAGTGGGCCGACCGCGAAATGCCGGTGCTTCGCCTGATCCGCGAGCGTTTTGAAAAGGAAAAGCCGCTCGAGGGCGTCAAACTTGTCGCTTGTGCACACATCACGACCGAGACCGCAAACCTGGCACGTACGCTGCAGGCCGGCGGTGCTGAATCGCTGCTGATCGCGTCGAACCCGCTTTCGACCCAGGATGATGTCGCTGCCTCGCTGGTTGCCGATTGGGGCATCCCGGTCATGGCGATAAAGGGTGAATCTACAGACACTTACGTCAGCCACGTTAAAGCCGCACTTGAAACAAATCCGAACTTGATAATCGATGACGGATCGGACGTTGTGGCGACGATGATCAAGGAAAAGCCGGAACTGATCGGCAACCTCATCGGCACCACCGAAGAGACGACGACCGGAATCGTCCGCCTCAAAGCGATGGTCGCTGCCGGCGTGCTTACCTTCCCTTCGATCGCGGTAAACGACGCTCAGACCAAGCATTTCTTCGACAATCGCTACGGCACAGGCCAGTCAACGCTTGACGGCGTTATCCGTGCGACCAACATCCTGCTCGCCGGAAAGACGATCGTCGTGGTCGGCTACGGATGGTGCGGTAAAGGCGTCGCGATGCGTGCCCGCGGAATGGGCGGCAACGTTATCGTCTGCGAAATCGATCCGATCAAGGCGATCGAGGCTGTTATGGACGGTATGCGTGTGCTCCCGATGAAGGAAGCCGCCAAGATCGGTGACTTTTTCATCACCGTCACCGGCAACCGCCACGTCATCGACAAGGAACATTTCGAGGCTATGAAAGACGGAGCGATCGTCTGCAACAGCGGTCACTTCGACCTCGAGCTGAACCTCGACGCCCTGCGTGAAATGTCGGAGCCGGCCGTCAAACGCCGCCCGTTCGTTGAGGAATACATCGGCCGCAACGGCGGCAAGAGCGTGATCGTACTCGGCGAAGGCCGCCTGATCAATCTCGCAGCAGCCGAAGGCCACCCGGCATCTGTGATGGATATGTCGTTCGCCAACCAGGCGCTTTCGGCAGAGTACCTCGTCAAGCAGAAAGGCAAGCTTGGTGCGGGCGTCCATGTCCTGCCGACCGAGGTTGACCAGGAGATCGCAGGCCTCAAGCTTCGTGCGATGGGCATCAACATCGACGAACTAACCCCGGAAATGCTTGAGTATATGTCGAGCTGGGAAACCGGCACCTAAACTAACACTTCCGGGTTGCTAGTATTAAGTCCAACGTTATTAAGCCTCGCTTCCGGCGGGGCTTTTTTATGTCGGCGGTGGCGTCGGCGAAAATTTCTTGCGTCCGATCGTAAGAATTTGGTGTCAAAAAGGCGATAACTTACATCAGCGAGTGCGTATAAGATCCCAGTCCGCACGGATCTGACCCCATCTTTAATGGAAGCCAATCGATCGCGGACGTAACCTCTGACGGCAGCGAGACCCACTTTCCCGGAGCCGCTCCGGATCTGACCGCATCTTTGATGGTAGCCGTTTGATCGCGGACGAAACCTCTGACGGCTGGAGACCCGAGGCCACTTTACGCGCGGCCGCGAGCCAACCGCAGCTCTGATGCAGTCCGTTTGATCGTGGTCGAAACCGCTGACGCCTCGAGCTCGACAGGCTTCACTTTTTTTTCCTTGCAACACTGTTGCAGCTATGATACGCTCATGTCATGGAATCAGTTGAACGTGGTTTATTCGAAAAATGGACGATCCTGCCGAGGGGCGATGTTGCTCCTCACTGGTCGGGCCTGTATGCAACACTTAACCGTGCCGGGTCGCTGGTCATCACCCGCGTAACGCACGAGCGTCTCGGGTCGCCGGAGGCTTTCCTGATAATGTTCGACCCGGTAAATACCAGGCTCGCCCTGCGGCCAGCCAAGCTTAAAGACCCCGACGCGTATCCGGCACGGAAATACGGCAAGCGTGGTTCGCGGATCATTCGGGCCTATCGTTTGGTGACCGAGTTCGCGATCCGCCCAAGCGATACCGTCGAGTTCATATCGCCGGTGATCGACGACGAAGGTCGCCTTGTCCTCAACTTAAAAAATGTCCGCATCTCGCCAAAGGCTCACTCGCAGTGTAGAAATAAAGGCCGTGAAGGAAATCTCGCGAACTCTGTCGAACAGATTTCAGAGGATGACGAGAGTTAGGTACGCACGCGGGACAGCAGATAAATGCCGATCAGTGCGAAGATCGCGATCGGGGACCAAACGGCGATGAGCGGCGGGAGCGTTCCGCTGAGGCCGAGTTGCTCGAAGCCGGCGGTGACACCCATGAAAAGCAGCCATAATCCGACGGCGTAGCCAACGGTCACCACCTTCCCTTTTCGGCTGAGCGACAGAGCGAAAGGTGCCGTAAAGAGAGCGATGATCAGCGGAAGAAACAGCTGGCTGTAACGCTTCTCAAGAGCGACGCGAAAACTTCGGCGTTCGACCTCGGATTGGGTAGCGTCAGCCTGGGTCCGCAGTTCAGATGCGGTCAGCTGGCCGGGCCGTTTAACGTATGCCGTGAAGGGATTCGATTCCTCAACCACAGTTCCCTCTTCGACGACCCGCGTTTCGACAGTACCCGAACCAAGTGTGCTGACACGCACCGGCCCTGAAAATCTCACACGATCCGCTTCCCATACCGCCCGTTCGCCGCGGTACAAGGTTTGCAATTCCTGCCCCTGACCACCAAATTCATAGATAGTTAGATCAGTAACTGCGCATGCAGCCGTCGTACACTGCGCCAACCCGGCTATTTCGTTATCAGACGCAGCTGAGTTATCTCCCATCGACCGGTCAAGCCGGAATGAGTAGATCCGTACGTCGTTCGCGACCCAAAGCTTCCCGGCGATCCCGGTCGGCTTGCCTCGCGACCTGATCTGATTTCTCAGGTTTTCTTGGTAAATGTTGGCGACGGGAGCGATGCGGTCTGCGACCAGGTAGTTCGCCATTCCTAGAAAACACATTAAGATAAAGCACGGAAGTAATAGACGATAAATGCTTTGCCCGGCGGCGATCCATGTGACGATCTCATTCTGGCGGGATTTGATCACGTAGGTCGCGAGAGTCGCGATCATAGCCGCAGATGGTGCGAGGCTTACGTAGATGAACGGCAGCAGGAAGAATAGATACTTAAGCAGCATCCACGTGCCGCCCTCAGTAGTGCCGGCAAATTTCCACAGCTCGAACGCGGTAAAGACGACAAACACTGCCGAAAGGAACGCGAGGGTGATCAGGTAGTAGCGGCCGAGATCGAACAACAGGTCGAGGTCTCGGAGCCCCGTGGTCAGGTCGACCAATGCATTTCGGCGGCCCGACTTCCCTTCCCGAGCTTTAAATTCGGGTATCGCAGCGCTGACGGACGCGACCGCACGGCCAAAAAGATCGAACCTGGTTCGCGAAGAAAACCAAGCGACCGCCAACAATAGCGATACGATGGGCAGCAGCATTCCCGCGAGCGGCGGTATCGCACCGGTGCGGATGAGCTGTTCGCCGAGGAATGCCAGCAGGTAAAAGATAACAAGGGACGCAAGGGCGAGGAAGATGCCGAATCCGCGACCGCCGCGATTGAAGCGAAGCACCAGAACGGTGCCCAGGATAGAGAACAAAAACGGCGAGAGCGACAGGACTAGCCTACGCTGCCAGAGAATGTTTGCCTCTATCCGCTCGGCACCGTCCTTTGTGTTCGCAAACGCAGAAAGCTCTGCTAGGCCCAGCTCGTCAACGCTAAGTTCCCTGTTTCCAAGCGTTTCGATCAATTCGCCTCGGCGCGTTTGGATGGCAAACCGGATCTCTCCGAGTTTTTCGGAAACGAATTTTTCTCCTTTTTCGGTGGTCGTAAAGGTCGACGAAACCGCATTCGACAGGACAAGCTCCGACCGCTCGCCTGAACTATCGATGCGACCATCGCTACTCGTTATCAGACGTACGGTTTTATTCTTCGGATCTTCGGTATGGATGAAGATGTTCTTCCATTTCCCTGTCGCGATATCGCCATCTTTGACGTAGGCAGTGTAGCCGGCGATCTCTGAATTGAATACGCCCGGCTCGATCGGCGATTCGAGCTTATAGATAGCTGTCTGAATCGCCACAGTGCGGACGATCCGAGCGGCAAGCGGCACACCGTACAGATTGATGAGCAAGGTAAAAGCGGAGAGCACGATGCCGAGAAGAGCGATCGGCGCCGCGATCTGCATATTTCCGAGCCCCGCGGCACGGATCGCGACCAGTTCGCTGTCGCCCTGCATTTTTGAAAGGCCGATGATGACGCCGACGAGCACCGCCATCGGGCATGTGAACGCGATGACGTTTGGGATCAAAGCAATCGCGAGCTGCCATACAAGGGACGTAGGGATATTTGCACTAAAGAAGATATCGGCGAAACGTCCCGCCTGCTGGACGAAAAGGATGACACTGAGCAGTATCCACGCAAAGAAAAAATACGGCACGACGGACCGCAGAAGATACACCGAGATTTTGATCGGAACGCTCATCGTTTCAGCGTGATTGTATCGCGGCATCGGCAGCGGACGCGAGAGGGCGGTCGAGAACGCTCTCGATGATACGGCGCAGAACGGCCGAGACTTCCCTCACCGCATCGTTGTCTACATCGCATTGCGCAAAATCGCCGGGAGTCATTTTTTGCACATTGTGGAAAACCGTAAGCAGATGTTGGGGAACGGGGTCGGCAAGCCGGCCTTTATGACAATCGGCACAAACAAGATGTTCGGCGTGGTCAATGCCCGGGCGTTCGATGGAATGAAACTCACGGCGACAGATGTGACATCGGCTCCAATCGGGAAGGAAGCCTCCCAGCTTTAGCAGCCATAGCTCGAAATAGACGCGGACCGCCGGAAGACGTTCGGGATCGAGCCCACGAGTTTCGAAGCACGCACGAAGCATACGGAAGACGAGGTCGTTCGGATCATTAGGCGGAGCGAACGCGAGCAACAGGTCGGCGATGTAAGAGAACGCGGAAAGCACGTCAGGATCGCTGGCGGCCACGAAATTTGAGCTCGAGATCTCGGCGCTTTGGATCGTGACGAGCTCCCGGTCTTCTTTTTGAAAGTAAGTCAACTGAACGCTATTGAAAGGTTCAAAGGCGCTGCCGTATCGGCTGGTCAGCCGTTTGATGCCCTTTGCAACGCCGCGGACGACACCGTGGTGACGTGCAAAAAAAACAACGATCCGGTCGGCTTCGGCCAGATCGTAGCTTTTGAGGACAATGCTTTCGGTATCGATTACAGGCATTAAGCCTCAATTTACCACGGGATGAAGTAGAGCACCCACGCGATCAGAAGACTAATGCCCACGAACTGCAGAAATGTCTTGAGGCCATAAATGAACCGCTCTTGCGGAGTGCCGTCCACAAAGATCGCGAAGGCGATGGAAACGAAAAGTGCGAACCCGACCAGGTAAAGAAAGTGGCTCATTTCTTACGCTCCAGATTGATGTCGATCGCGTCGATAATGGCTAGGTAGTTAAGCAGGCCTGCGACCTCAAGAAAGCGGCCGCCGTATTCAAAGCTTGCACGAGCTGCAACATCGGGGTCGGGTGTTACAGAAAGCAAAAAGCTGATCAGGTCACCCAGTCCAAGGCCGAACGTTGCAAAGACGTTGAGCAAGTAAAGCAACTGGCCGTCTTTGAACTCAAAGCCGGGATAATACGCACCGCCGCTCAACACAGCGATAATGAACATCGTCCATATCGTTCCGCTGATCACCAGGCCACGGACGAGCTTGCCCTGCAAGAAATGTCCCGCTCCGGGAAAGAGCCAAGACGCGATACCGATCAAAATTGGGTTGTCCATCCAGTTTCAGTATTACTTTAGCGGTCGAGATCCGACCTCGAGAAACCTCGTTAGCAAATGTCGCTAAATCCTGTGAATACGTGTGTTGCGTACGAGGTTCACGTTACCTCTGAGCCTAACGCAGTGCTTTAGCTAATATCTACAAATAACTTCAACCCTCGCTCACAACAACCTTGCTGTCAACGTTTCGAGCCGCGCATACCGTTAGAAACTCTCGAAATATCGACTCAGAGAGCGGATCCGTCCGCCATGAAAGCTCGGGATGCCATTGCACTCCGAGGACGAACCGGCCATCCCGCACATCTTCGACGGCTTCGATCACGCCGTCGGACGTCATAGCTGTCGGCCGTAGATCTTTGCCTATCTCGCGGATCGACTGATGATGATGCGAATTCACGAACGCCTCATCGAAATTGGCTAATCGCTTAAGCAGTGTCCCGTCCTCAATACGTATTCGGTGCGAATTTCGTTCGAGCGGCAGTCCCTGGTCGTGCTTAAGCGGGGATTCGACCTGCGAGCCGATGTCCTGAATCAGGCTGCCACCGCGAGCCACGTTGAGAATCTGCATTCCAAAGCAAATTCCCAGGACGGGCAGATTCAACTCTTCGGCCGCCCTTAAAACCGCGAGATCGGTCGCGTCTTTTTCCGGCACGACCTTCTTCAGCCTTGGGTGCGGATCTTCGCCGTAAAGATGCGGGTCGGGATCGGTATCGCTACCCGGAAGCAGCACGCCGTCGAGCCGGCTCACGACCTCACGGATATGGTCAGCATCAGGGTTCAGCGGTATGTGTACCGGCACGCCACCGGCGGCCTGTACGGCCTCGCTGTAGTCGCGGCCGAGATAGAAACGTCGTGTTTCCAGCTCGATACGCATTGTGATCCCGATTAGCGGCCGCTTCGACATAAAGTTAAATGGTCGGCGAATTTGCGGGGAGTGTCAATTTGAGCATTTGAAATTAAAGACTTATGATTGAATTTTTATGCATAACGGCGAGAATACACCGAGAATTCGGTCGACGACCGTGCTGCTCGTCCAGCGGAATGGCCGAGTTGCGATGGCCGGCGATGGCCAGGTCACGCTCGGCGAAACGGTGATAAAGGGAAGTGCGCGAAAGATCCGCAGGCTCGCTGACGGCCGGATAATCGCAGGCTTTGCGGGGTCTACCGCCGACGCCTTCGCACTATTGAGTAGGTTTGAAAAGAAGCTGTCGGAATATCAGGGACAGCTTGAGCGAGCCGCGATCGAGCTCAGCAAGGACTGGCGAATGGACAAATATCTTCGCAGCCTTGAGGCCTTGCTGATCGTCGCCGATGCCAAAGATGCGTTCCTTATCTCGGGCAAGGGCGACGTCATTGCATCGGATGACGGGTTGCTTTCGGTCGGTTCGGGCAGTATGTACGCAGTCGCGGCGGCACGTGCGATGATGCGGCATACCGAGCTTTCCGCACGTGAGATAGCCGAGGAATCGCTCAAGATCGCGGCCGATATCTGCATATATACGAATTCCGACATCGTTGTCGAGGAGCTTGAAAGCTCTAACTAAATGGCAATTTATTTGGGCGGTGAGACCGCTGCAGCAAAACCTAAACTTGATGATTTGACGCCGCGGCAGATCGTGGCAGAGCTCGATAAGTACGTGGTCGGCCAGACGGATGCGAAGCGTGCGGTGGCAGTCGCTCTTCGCAATCGCATTCGCCGGCAGAAGCTTCCCGAAGAGATCGCTCAGGACGTTTTGCCGAAGAATATATTGATGATCGGCTCGACCGGTGTCGGTAAGACCGAGATCGCACGCCGTCTCGCACGCGTCGCAGATTCTCCTTTTATCAAGATCGAAGCTTCGAAGTTTACGGAAGTCGGCTACGTCGGCCGCGATGTGGAAAGCATGATCCGCGAGCTTGCAGACGTTGCGGTCGATATGGCGAAGCAGTCGGCTCACGAGGAAGTTCGCGAGCGTGCCGAGCAGAATGCCGAAGACGCCGTTCTCGATATTCTGCTGCCACCCACGGCCCTGCATTATCAGCCTGACGGCGATACAGCAGATGGCGAGACGCCGCCGAATCGCACCCGTGAGAAGCTGCGTGAACAGCTAAAACGCGGCGACCTGGACGATCGGATGATCGAGATCGACACGCAGGACCGCGGCCCGGCGACCATCGATTTTGTCGGCGGCCAGGGAATGGAGGAGATGGGCGTAAATCTCCGCGATATGTTTGGGAACCTGTTTCCCACAAAGACGGTTCGGCGGAAAATGCGGGTTGCGGATGCTCTTAACTATCTGGTCCGCGACGAACAAGAACGTCTCGTCGATGCCGAACAGATCAACCGTATCGCGATCGACAAGGTGCAGAATTCGGGCATTATCTTTCTGGATGAGGTGGATAAGATAGCCGGCCGCGAATCCGGCGGAAATCCGGACGTCTCACGCGAGGGCGTGCAACGAGACCTGCTGCCGATAGTTGAGGGTACGAACGTGAACACGAGGTATGGAATGGTCAGCACGGAACATATTTTGTTCATCGCTGCCGGTGCCTTTCACGTGGCAAAGCCGTCGGACCTGATACCCGAGTTGCAGGGCCGCTTTCCGATCCGCGTCGAGCTTGAGGCGCTCACGATCGACGACCTTAAGCGCATCCTCACGCAGCCGAAGAATTCACTCATTAAACAGTATCAGGCGCTCTTAAGCACCGAGGGAATTACGCTCGAATTTACCGAGGACGCGGTAGCGAAGCTTGCCGAAATGACCGCCGAAATGAATCGAGCGACCGAAAACATTGGTGCTCGCCGGCTTCACACGCTGCTTGAGAAGCTGCTCGAAGAGATCAGCTTCCTCGGCAACGAGCTCGATGAAAAGGTGCAGACGATCGACGCCGCTTACGTCGAGACGAAGTTAAGCGGGTTGATCCAGGACCAGGACCTGCGTCAATACATACTTTAAGCATTAAGCACATGGGAAAGGGAAACCGGCCGGCTGAATATTTAAACAAAGCCGTTAAGCACTTTTGGGTCAAAGTACCACTGGTGCTTTTAGCGCTTATTTTCGTTTCCGGTTTTCAGTTTCAGTGCGGCAAACGCAAACCGCCCGAGCCGCCGCGTGAACGCGTGCAGCAACGTGCCGAGCTTGCCGCGTTTCAACGTGGCAATACGGTCGTGCTCTCGTGGAAGATGCCTGCACGCAACGCTGATGAGGGCAGCGTGCTGTTCATCGACCGTGCCGAGATCTATCGCTTGGCTGAGCCCGTGACCTCGCCGCAGCAGATCACCGAGGCTGATTTTTCGAATCGTGCGACGGTGATAGGCTCGCAGAAATTCGGGCCGGATGATTTTGCTCTGAAGACGATCACTTATCGCGACACGCTGCAGTTCGCGGGGCAGCCGGTAAGGTTGCGATACGCGATCAGATTCGTGAATGCGTCAGGGCAGCGTGCGGCATTCTCTAACGTTGTACTGCTTGAGCCAGCGGCGGCAGTCGCCGCAGCCCCGACTTCCCTGTCGGCGGAGATCTCCCAGGATGCGGTGACGCTCCGGTGGCAGGAGCCGACCGCCAACGTGGACGGGACGACGCCATTGAACCTTCGAGGTTACAACGTCTACCGTTCAGAATCAGCTACACAGCCCGGGCGGCTGTTGAACAAAGACCCGATCGGAGCGGCCGAGTTTGCCGACGGGTTCTTTGAATTCGGCAAGAAGTATTTCTACTTCGTTCGGGCGGTCTCGACAAATTCCGAGGGCGTCGCCGTCGAGAGCCTTGAGTCCAATATCGAAGAGGTCGCGCCGATCGATACATTCGCCCCGAGCGCACCGCGGGCGATAACGCTTGCGGCTACGCCGACATCGATCTCGATATTCTTCCCGTCGAACCCGGAAAAGGATATCGCCGGGTACACGATCTACCGGTCGGAGGACGCGGATGTCCCGATCGATCAGTGGGAAAAGCTGACGCCGGAGCTGCTCACCCGCACCACGTACCTGGACGAAGCCGTTAAACCCGCGACCACCTATCACTATTACATCACTGCGACCGACATTTTCGGCAACATCAGCGAGCCGAGCGAAAAGGTCAGCGAGACCGTACCGTAAAAAACTTTGGTAAATTGATGCAAAAACCGAACGGCTTTCGCGTTCTATGAGTAAGGGTAAAGAGAAAAGGCCCGCTGCATGCCGGCAACGAGCCTTTTTAACTCTTAGTTATCTACTTTGTCTCGGATCAAGAGCAAGCGCCGACAGGATCCTCAAAAGTGTTCCTGAAGTCCGTAAGTCCTTTGTTTACTTTCCGAGCCGGATTTCATGCAAAGGCGGATTCAAGCCGGAATCTGACTAATCAAACTCCTATTAACAAAACGCGTTCAGTGAGAAAATAGTAGCCCACTTCCCTGCCAAAGTCAACATTTTTTTCACCCCGTTAGCAATCTTTTTTCGCGAGTGCCAGAAGATGGTGTGTATATTGCGTTTATGCCGTCAATAGGTAGTGCAAAGTGCGCCTTTCGAGCTTCATTCGCGAAAGTCTTTTCCACGCAAAGACGCTAAGATCGCTGAGCAGGCTGTGATCCAATTAGCATCCCGAATATCCAACCTTTGCGGGCGTTGCACTCTGCGTGACACATGGTTGGATCACCGAGAGTGCGGGATAGACATTGGAGACAAAACCTTCAATTCTCCTCGTAAACGCAGTACTCTGAGCCTTTGAATTCGATCCGCTACACCTGTTTGTCAAAGCTCACGAAAGACAGTTCGTCCTTTCCGTCCCGCTCAAATTCAAAAATGCCCTTATCTCTTCCTCGCGCGTGCCGACCTCGTCCATCGACCTGACGAGCCGAGGCCGCTTCGTATCGTAAAGAAACACGCTGAGTTTATCTGCTTTGCAGAAGTCATTATCGTAGCTGCTCACGGAGCCATATCATCTCTTCAGTGGTGAAACGCTTGCGATCAATATAAACCTTAACTACTGTGGTTTTCGGTTCCACAACGGTCTCGGTGGAAAACAGCACCCTATAACTAGTTTTCTGAGCTGGCGGGACGCACTCGGACGGCTGTGCAAAGAATGGGAAAATGAATCACGAAGATGGCTAATATCACCGCTGCTGTTCGATTGAGTTTCATATATGCTAGATCTACTAAGTCAACCGTCGTTCCCTCGCAAAGACGCTAAGATCGCAAAGATGGGGCTGAGATCCGTTAATGTCCCGAATCCGAACTTTGCGTGCTTTGCGACTTTGCGTTAAAACATTCTCGCTTTGTCCTCTTACTCATCATCGGCCTGAACGGGATATTCGGGTCGGGTTACGCTAAGATTTATACCACATTATGAAGATCTGTCGGTTTGAACGGAGCGGAAAGGTCGGTATCGGCATACTCGAGGGCGATGAGATCTGGGTTTGCGACGAAAACCTCAATAAGACGGAGGAGTTATGGTATCGCGACGAGGTTAAACTGGTCGCTCCCGCAAACCCGTCTAAGATCGTCTGTGTCGGCAGGAACTACGCGGAACACGCTGCGGAGCTGGGAAACGAGGTGCCGAAAGCACCGCTGCTGTTCCTCAAGGCACCATCGTCGATCATCGGGCCGGATGAGCCGATATTTATACCGCCCCAAGCAGACCAGGTCGAGCACGAGGGCGAGCTGGCTGTCATCATCGGACGGCGTGCAAAAGACATTGGGGACGACGAAGATCCATTAAAGTACGTTCTCGGCTGTACGTGTCTAAATGATGTCACGGCGAGAGATATACAGCGTGCAGATGTACAGTTTACACGCGGTAAGTCGTTCGACACGTTCTGTCCTATCGGGCCCGTGATCGAGACGGAGCTGGACGTTTCAGATGTTCGCGTCACATGCTCGGTGAACGGTGAGGTGAAGCAGGACGGGCGGACGACACAAATGGTCTTCCCGGTTCCCTTTCTGATCCGCTACATTTCGCAGCAGATGACGCTAATGCCAGGCGACGTGATCGCGACCGGAACACCGTCGGGCGTCTCGAAGCTCAGCGACGGTGACGTCTGCGAGGTGACGATCGATGGCATCGGGACGCTGCGAAACACCGTAAGCCTGGCGGCCTGACCTGTTGCACTTCGTCGGTTGGTTATCGGCCGCGAAGTGAAATAGAATTGAGGTATCGAACAGCTTCGGATACACATCTTTCAAGGAACGAACTAATGAAATTCTTTATTGACACCGCAAATCTCGACGAGATACGCGAAGCGAATGAGCTTGGCATGATCGACGGCGTAACGACAAATCCTTCGCTGATCGCAAAGGAAGGCGACATCGATTTTAAGGAGCACATCGCGAAGATATGCTCGATGGTAAAGGGCGACGTCTCGGCCGAGGTCACCGCTCTCGACACCGAAGGAATGCTGAGGGAAGGCCGCGAACTCGCTAAGATCGCACCGAACGTCGTCGTGAAATGCCCGCTGACGATCGACGGCCTAAAGGCGACCCGCATTTTTACCGACGAAGGAACTGGCGTGAACGTAACGCTGTGCTTCTCAGCGGCACAGGCGATACTAGCGGCGAAAGCCGGTGCGAAGTATATCTCACCTTTTATCGGACGCCTCGATGATATTGCGACGAACGGTATGCAACTGATCGCGGACATCGTTCAGATCTACGACAACTACGATTTCGACACGCAGGTGCTGGCCGCATCGATACGCCATCCGATGCACATCGTCGATTCAGCCCTGGCACGTGCTGACGTCGCGACCATTCCGTTCAAGGTGATCAAGCAGCTGGTCCATCATCCGCTGACGGACAAGGGACTCGAATCGTTTCTGGATGATTGGAAAAAGAGCGGCCGAGCGTAAGACTGCCGCGAGATTGGTAGGTGATGGCCCGCAGTCAAACTCGCGGGCCTTTTCGTTTATCCGAGCAGGTCTTTCAGAGCACCTTGGTGTGCCGCCGCATCAAGGTCTCTTTGCAACGCACTCTGATATTTCGCACGAAACGCCTCATCCTCGTCGTCCATCCGCACGAGTTCCTGAAGCTTGGTGATGTGCACCTCGACCGCCTCTTCTGTATAGCCGTCCTTCTGTGCGAACATCTCGTCTATATCGACTATCAAAGTGGAGAACTTACGAAGCCAGGCGAAATCCGGATCCTCGAGCAGTACGTTGAGAAACTGTCCGGGAGTCTGCGTGCCGTTCATTTCCTCGTAGATCGAGCGTTCGTGATCGATAAGGTTCTTGTGAAGTTTAAGCAGCAGATCGCGTGCGTCTTTTAAGGTTTGAGCCTTTTGCATAAAGAAATGCTACACCAGTTTTGAAATAAAACATACCGTGCTAATCTTTGATTATTAGCCTGCTAACGATATATTATTAGCCTGCTAATAAACCTTTATTCGCCGGCTAATTGTTTACTTAAAACACAACTCAGAACCGCTTAACCGATGAATTTCCACAGAACCGTCAGCCACCTGCTAGCTGCTGTCGCCACGGCACACCGCAGCCATCTGGAGAAGCGGCTGATCGACACGGGGCTGCACAGCGGCCAAGCGTTCCTGCTGATGGAACTGTGGAAGCGTGACGGACGCCGACAGGTGGACCTGGCGGCCGAGCTGAACATCGCACCGCCGACGATCAACAAGACACTGCTCGGACTCATCGATGGCGGATTCGTCGTACGCACGCGGGTCGAGGACGACGCACGCTCGACGCGGATCTTTTTGACCGAAGCGGGCCGCGACGCCCGCGACACGGTCGAGGCTCAGTGGCTTGAGATCGAGGAAGAGATCCTTACCGAACTGACCGAGACCGAGCGGATGGTGCTCGCGGAGCTGCTGACGAAACTCAAACACTTTTACTTCGGAACTGAGCCCGAATAGCGGGAAACGAGGCCGTTTGATTCGCGGAAGTTTCGGGGTAGAATGTTCGCAAAGCAGACCTGCAAGTCAACCTGCCCGGGAGGAACAATATGAAGATTCTGGTTGCAACTGACGGCTCGAAAGAAAGCGATGCCGCGATCAATGCTCTGAAAACTATCTCATTCAAGGAAGGCGATGAGATCAAGATAATCAGCGTGGTCGATATGGCCGTACCCATGGCGATCGATATCTACGGCGGATACCTGCCCGACACGGGCGAGATGGAAAAGACCGCACGCGAGCATGCCTCAAAGATCCTGACGGAGACCTGCGAACGGCTGGAAGGCATTTGCGGGAACGACAACCTGACCGTGACCAGCGACGTTCTGTTCGGATCGCCGGAAAGCCGCATCGTCGAGAGTGCGGAACAGTTCGGCGCAGACCTGATCATCGTTGGTTCGCACGGATACAGCCGCTGGGAGCGTCTGCTGCTGGGTTCTGTGTCCGATTCGGTCGTTCATCATGCACCGTGTTCGGTCCTTGTCGTGCGCGCACCGAAGGATTGATGCCAGTCGATCAGGAGATCACCGTAAATTCTCGGTTCTATGACGGCAAGTTAAAGCGTAGCTGGAACTGTCGGCTCACCGATATTGAAGGTAACGCGTTAACTTTGGTAGGTGAATTTGAGGCGAGCGTCACCCATCCCGACCTCGGCCTGATATCAGCAGGCACTATTTCCCACGAATACTATTGGCTCGACCGCTGGTACAACGTTTTTCGATTTACAGAGCCCGACGGCACCTTTCGCAACTGGTATTGCAACATCAACATGCCGCCTGTCTTCAACGACATGACGCTCGACTACGTAGACCTTGATATCGACATCCTCATTTGGCCGGACGGCCGCGTGATCGTTCTGGATGAAGATGAGTTCGAAGAGAATGCCGCCGCCTACGGTTTTGGTGACGACGTTCGGACCAATGCCGCCGCTGCACGGACCGAATTGCTCGGCCTGATCGAACGGCGTGAATCCCCTTTTGACCTCGGTGCTGCAACCTTTGGCGACTTTCGGCGTTCAAACGTCCAGGTTCCTTCGTAAATTTACAATTCTCAGGAGAGATCCAATGCTAATGCGTTTGTCGGCCGTCGCGTGTCTGTTAGCTTTTTCTTCCGTTTCCGCCGTATCTCAGGCGAATCCGCCGGCGCATGTCGATCCGATGGCGAATATCTCCGCCGAGGTTTCGCGTATGTCGGCAAATGTCCAGGACCTTGCGAATCGCATGCGCGAGTTCGTCGATAAATTTGAAAAGGTCGGCGGTATTACGTTCGATCAGAAGCAGCAGCGGCTCGTTTTGGGAATGGAGATGCTGGTCCGGGCAGAACAGCGTATCGCCGCATGGCAGAAATATCAGATCGAGCTTGTTGAGAAACAGGGCGAGACGCGTGCGAAGCTCGCGGGTGTCGAAAATGAGCTGCGGCCGGACCGGATCGAGCGTTCGCTGACCTATCAGGGCACGACGCGTACCGATGAGATGCGCGATAACCGTCGAGGGATACTGCTCGCGGAACGTCAGAGCCTGACGGCGTTGATGTCGCAGATCGAACGATCTCTTAGCGAGGCGAACGACGCTCTAAGGGAATCGCAGGAGCTTGCGTTCAGGCTGCGGCGGACGTTTCTGCCGCAGGTCGAGCGTGAACTTTACGAAGCGAATAACTAAGTTTGCGGCTGGATCCTTAAAACATACGCTCCGACGGCTAAGCTCACGCCAGGTTTGAGCGGCACACGCTGATTCATCGGCAGGTCGTAGTTCTGTATCATCGCGGGATTGCGGCCTTCGTTCGTGACCCAATAATTCCCGGCTCCATCCGTCGAAAGCGTAACGTGCCGACGGCTGATCTCAGGATCGCCGGAGAGCGGAATATCCACGGGTTTCGACTTCGAACCGCGGCCTATGGTCGTTTCCTTATTGAATATCGGCACCACATTCTGTTTCACGCCGCCAAGCCATATCTCGAGCTGAAACAGAGCCTTTGCCCGCGGCCTGACGTTCGTCATCACCTCAGCGTCTTCTGACGGCAGCGGCACGGCACGCGAAACGTTCGTCAGCGGCTGCGAGGGCGTGGGTGCGCGAAGTTGCTGGTGCGTAAAGTTGGGTGTCGTCCGCTGCGCCTCTTGCGGGTTTAGCTGCCCGCTGCGTGCGACCGGTGCCGACGGAGGCGGCGGTGCGTAAGCGACGGGCCTCGATGACGGCAGCGAGGGCTGCTTTTGGGCGCCCGTGGGGTTTGCGGGCATCGATTTGGGCCTTGCGAGCACGCCGGTCTTCCCTGATGACGAATCTTCCCAGCTGTGCTGCACGCGAACGTTGCCCTTTTCGAGCGTTCCGTCCACGCGGAGTTCGATAACGAACGACTTTGTCTCAAGCTTTTTCTTGCCGGCGATCTCACGGGCGCGTTCGGCGAGAATGTGGTAAAGGCCCTGCTCCAGGCCGCGTCGTTTTACGCCCTGCCATTCCTTGTCGTCGTCGTTTGAAAGAAAGATCGCGTATTCGGTCGGGATTATCGCGGTGCCTTGGGGCAAAGGCAGCAGTTCTGCCTGCATAACGCTTTCCACGGCGCGTGCGATCTTTACGATGAACTCCTCGGCCTGGCTGCGCGGCTTTACCTGCGCGTCTTTGGCGGCCTGCTCGAGCACGAGCTCGGCCGTTTCACCGTCGATCCAACGCCTTACTTTATCGAGTACGCTCAATGTTTATCTCCAACTCTTCGTTCTTTACGGGTCAAGAGTAACATATCGGCCGTGCAGCCAGCCCCTTGTGACAGCGAGCGGCGGATCGAGCTGCCGGCCCTGTTCGACGACGTCCACCTGATACCAGCTGTCCTGCTTCTTAACGATCGTAAGCCGCGAATTTCGCGTGACGACGCCGAGCGGCTCATTGTTCGGGCTCGGTTCGGGTCGCAGGTTAACGTCCGTGGTCGCAACTCCGGTCTCACTGGCAAAAGGATTTGAGACCGAAGGGATCATGCCCGAATTCCTCAGAAAAACAGAGGTCCCGTAAAGCCCCGCGACAAATATCACGAACAGCAGCATGTACGAAGCCGCCCTTTTGTACGCCGCACGGCTCCGCCGCGGCTTGGGCGCAGGCTGTTCGAGCAAGACCTCCAGCTTTGGTTTCTGCGGAACGGGCTTGGCGTTCGGCCAATGGTCCTCCACACGTTCGGTGGTGATCGCTGCGGCGACAGGAACGTCCGGCAATCGCTCCGCCATCTTCTCGGGCCGGCCATCGATGAGCGGATGCCGCTTCCTCAGGTCGCGTGTCGTGTCAAACTTCGGCTGCTGCGGTGCGAGCGGCGTGTAGCCTTTTGCCACTTGAGGCTGCGGCGTCGCGTGAAACTTCGCCCTGACGGTTGTCGAGGTCTCGTATTCCAGCGCCAATTTCCGAAGCTCCGTCAGCTCGATCCACAGATCGTCCACCGTTTGCGGCCTTGCAGACGGATCGGTCGCGGTGGCGAGCCGCAAGACTCGTTTCAGCTCATCGGCCCACTCCTCATCGCGAACGGACATCGGAAGTTCGGTGATCGGCTGGTTCGCGTAAAACCTTGGGGATTCGCCTGTAACTATTGTGTAAAATGATTTTGCGAGCGAATAGATATCTGCCGCCGGAGTGAGCGAAGCGACCGTCATCACGCCTTCGGGGCCTGCCGCCAACGGGCTGTGCTCGGGCGGCGCGTATATGTTCGTGCCGACCCGCGTGATCGGAGCGTCGGTCTGGTGAACACGGGCCACGCCAAAGTCGGCTATCTTTACGACGTCGTGATCTTTAGATAAAAGCAGGTTCTGCGGCTTTATATCGCGATGGATCACACCGTGCTCATGCGCGTGGCGTAGCCCGGCACAGACCTGCTCTATATACTTAAGAGATTGCTTTAACGTAAGCCGGCTATCTCGTGCTGCCTTTTGCAGATCGCCGCCCTGCATATACTCAAGCACAAGGTAATGGAACGTGAGCCCGTCGAGATCGCGGGCCGTGCCGTGGCCGAGCCTGCTGATGATATTCGGATGGCGGACGCGATCAAGTGCGACAGCCTCGTTCTGAAAGTTTTCGACCAGCGTGCGCTCGAGATCCGGGTCCAGATCGTCCTGCAAAAAGACGTTCAGGGCCTTGATCACCACCAGCTTGTGCGGAGATTCGCTATACGCAAGATTATCGCGTGCGACAAAGATCTCGGCATAGCTGCCGCGGCCAAGTTCCTTGACGATGTCGTACCGCTTGTCCAGCCGGCAATTGTTAAGTGAAAGCTCGCGCATTACATCGGGCAGAGGAAGAGAGCCGCCCTAGAACAGTTTACGACATTTTAATGTCAAAGTTCGGAAATGCGAACACTTCGTCACGCGGGCACGCGACAGTTCATCGTCGCACGAGTCTAGTGTCGCGTAGCGACGCGGTGATTGTAGCCGTGCGTGTTCTATGCGCGTATAGAATTCCTTTATTTGTTTCCGTGGAGCGTTTTTGTCGCGAAGCGACCCCGCGATCGCAGGCGAATGTGTTCTTACGTCGCGTAGCGACCCGGTCATTGTAGCCGTGGGTGACAACCCACGGTCAGGCGGCCAAACATCGGCGTCGCGTCAGCGACGATTGATCGCCGTAAAACCACGACCGACGTTGATCTCGGGTGAATCGTCGCTATGCGACGGGGCCGCGCGTCCAACATTCCGTGGGTTATCACCCACGGCTACCATCAAGCGTCGCGACGCGACGTGATCTCACACCATCTCAGACCTCATTTGCCGCGTTCGACGTCTCATTACGCTTACAACGGCCGTGATGACGCTGATCTCCCCCTTGATTACCGTCAACTCGGGCGAGATCACGTTCATCTAGCCCTTAACAAAATAATATTGGCGACACAGGCGGAAACCCGCGCGGTAGCAAGGGTGTTTTTGCCTTTACCATCGCTGATTGACCTGAGATCTAAGAAACACACTCCCTACCGGTCGTGTTTCTGCCTGTGTCCTCGTCTGTCGGGTCGTGAGGCTCGGCTTTTCCAATTTCGACGCGTTTTCGCTAGAATGGCAACAAATTTTTCCCGCATTTCGTTTATCCCGTTGATGGCAGAAAGCCCGCAGACAATTAAGAGAGACGTTTCGGCGGATTGGTTCGTCCAGGGCGTGCTGACAAAGATCGGTGATCTTTTCGACAGGCTCACAGGCCGCGGATGGAAGCCCGGAAGCAGCCTTGCGACGAGCGAGGTGATCGAACGCCTGAAAAAGCTGCTCGACGCCGAGGTCAGGACCGACGCCGCAGGCCGCGGATTTGTCCCGCACAACATCAAGCTCAAGATGCAGTGGGACAAGTTCTCGACCGATTCGGAAACATCGCTGAAAGCGCTCGAGAACGAAATGCTCACCGCGGTCGTCGATCACATAAACGACCGGCATTTTTACACGTACGCACCTCTCTCAATTGAAGTAAAACCTGACTATTTCACCGAAGGGGTAAAGCTTTACGTGAGCTTTGAAAAGATGACCGGCGAGGACGCCGAACGCGAGATCGACGTATCAATGCCGGGAACGGCAACGGCCGCCGCAGCCGAAACCACGGCAGAAACGCTGCCCTCGGAGAAAGAGGTTCGGATAAGTTACAGCTTGAACGGGGAGACTCACGAGCGGCGGATCACGCTCAGGCAAGGCGTCAGGGTCGCGGTCGGCCGAACTAAAGAGAACGACGTCGCCATTGACGACACCAGTGTTTCAAAATACCACGCCGCACTCGTGCTGAATGGCGAATCACGCGTCGTCGTGGCCGATACGGGCTCGACGAATGGAACATTCGTCCGCGGCGAGCGTATCGAATATGGAAAGGCGGTCGAGGTGCTTTCGGGTGAAAAGGTCGGGTTCGGGACGGTCGAGGTAATGTTCGAATTCGCGGCCGACCCGCCGCCGGCAGCCGCCGAGCCGGCTACCGAGGCAAAGACGGACGTATATAAGGTCGGCGATTTCAGCTTTACGAAAAAGACCGAGGTCCTTACGCCGCAGGACATGCCCGCACTTCCAAAGACCGAACCTGCGGTCCATGTCGCCACGGCCCGTGAAAATGCAGCCGAACCCCAGCCGCTGCCCGCAACACAGGCCGCGATCGATATCGAGGGCACAGCCGGGAAAGACGATCAATGATGTTTATGATCTTCCTTCAAAGTTTCTGGGATTACTTCCGGCCTGAGGCCTGGTTCGGCAGTCAGGTGCTCGAACGTACGCCCGCCGGCCTTTCGATACTCTACATTATCTCGGTCGGCATCTTGCTCGGCTTCCTGGTGCTCACCTTTTACGATAACTTTAGCCGCCCGAAGTTCCTCTTCGAACTCGATCTTCCGCGTGAGGTCAAGAAAAACTTAACGCAGACCATTGCGAACCGCAGCATACGCGTGTGGCAGGTAGTCTTTATCCTGCTTGCATTTACGGTGTTCGGGTTTCAGGTTTACTGGACGTATTTTGCGGACGATGCGAATGAACAGTTTCAGGCATTGGCCTACAAGGACCTGAGAAACCGTCGCACGACGGCGGCGAATCTTCGCGGTTGGATGCTCGACCGCAACGGCAACCTGGCGAGTTCCCTAGCCTATTACAAACTGGACGCCAACGGCGACATCGTGCGCACATTCGCTCTCGAAAAAGAGATGGCGCACATGCTCGGGACCGAACGCGGCACGCCGGGACTCGAAAGGACGCTGTATCGACGTAATGTCGATCCGATGCCCGAGGCTTGGGAAGTACTCACACGCATCAAGCGGCCCGAAGAGGAGAACAAGGACGTAAAGGTGACGATCGATCGTGACCTGCAGGCCTTTATCGCGCAACAGCTTGAAGGAAAGAAAGGCGCCATCGTCATCCTCAATCCGCAGAACGGCGACATTCTCGCATCTTACTCGAACCCTTCATTTAACCTGGCCCAGGCACAAAACCTCGAGGAATACCTTAAGCTCGAGGGCGACCGGCGCGATAAGCCTTTGCTCAATCGTGCGACGAGAGAGTTTTACGTACCGGGCTCGACCTTCAAGCTTTTCACGATGATCTCTGCGTTTCGTGCAGGAAAGCAGAACCTGACGTTCCCAAGCTTTGCGGATGGATTCCGCCCGACTCGGAGTTCACTCCCGATCGTCGATTCGACGCAGAACCGCGAGGGAATGAACGTAAGCGGTGCCTGCAGCGGCGGCTGTCAGGAAAAGGATATCCGCACGGCATTCAAGGTTTCGAGCAATCAGTATTTCGCACAGCTCGCCATCGCTCTGGGTCGCGAACGTATTCGCGAAACGGCTCTCGCACTGGGCATTTCGCCGGTCGACACACCGCAGGAAGCCGTGATGTCGAAGTTTTTCCCGCAGGTGCTTAACGCGAGCACGCCCGCGATAGCCAATTCGATAGCACCGCAGCAGTCGACGATAGTGACCGGTAAGGAAATATCGCTTTTCGATCTTGGGCTGGAAGGAATGGGCCAGGGCTACGCCGGACAAATGACGCCTTTTCAAATGGCCCTGATCACCGCCGCGGCCGGAAACATGGAAGGCAAGTTGATGAAGCCGCGGATCGAGCTCGACCAGCCGCCCGAGCCTTATTCGCAGGTCTTGACGCCGCAGCAAGCCGCCGTAGTTCGCGAGGTAATGTCCACCGTTACCGAAGAACCGGGCGGAACGGGCGTGGTGATCGCCGGGAAACTCGCGGGAACGGGCATCCGGACCGGCGGCAAGACCGGTACGGCTGAGAAGCAAGTTCCCTCTTATGACGCGAAGACCGGAAAGCTTAACACTATCAAGAAGAAACGCCGAAATGATGCCGGCGAATGGGAAGATTACGAAGTGCCCGTAATGGTCGAGCGTTCGGACAGCTGGTTCATAAGCCTCGCTCCGATCGAACGGCCGACCTTCGCGATCGCCGTGGTCGTAGAGGGCGGCGGATACGGTTCGCGCACCGCCGCACCGATCGCCGCGAACGTGATATTGAAAGCTCGCGAACTAGGTCTGCTCGGCGAGCAATATAAACCGAAGCCTTTGCCGGCAAAAGCACCGCCCGCAAAACCAAAAGCACGGGGTCGCTAAAAGAGTTTGAAGAACCGCACATCATCACATTTCTTCATCCTTGCACTGATCGTCCTGACAACGGCGATCTCGCACTATTCCATCTATTACGGCGGATTGATCCGCGGTTATGAGGCGTCGTGGATCACGGGTTACCGCAACGTTTTCCTGATCGCGGTGCTTGCGGTGGTGCCGATATTCCTCAAGAAATTTGGCAAGTACGCAGGCAGCTGGACGCTGTATACGACCGCGATACTTCTTTTTTCGGTGGGCCTCACGGTGCAGTACCGGCTCTTCAGCGACCCCGAATATATCTCGCGACGCGACAAGGCGGAAGCACGGCAGGCAAAGATCAAGACGCTGCAACTGCATTACATTCAAGAAAACTATTCGGCCGAGAAAAAGCAGATCATGGGACTGCCCGCGACGCCGCCTTCGCCGGTAGATCTGTCGGCCGAGACGCCAAGGCCTTCAGAAGAGACCATGTCGGGCGTGCTGCTTTCGGGAAAAACGATCAACCCGCTGCTAGGGCTGCTCGGTTTGATCGGTGCGTTTTTCCTGTTGCGACGCGAACGCGTGCTCGAGATCTTGCAGAAAAACGGTTTTCTGATCGTGTTACTGACACTCGTGCCGCTCGTGATCGCTGCCGTGACATCTCGAGCCGGAAAATCCGTCGGAAATATGACGCCGTGGGAACTCGCGAAGATCCCTTTCCTCATCGGCTTCGCTGCGGTACTGGCCGTGCTTTACAAGAATCTCGCCAGAACCTATTGGGGATTGCCCCGTGCGAGAGATGTGGTACCGCTGCTGTTTATGGCGACACTGCCGTTCTTCCCGTTCTTTGTGCTGAAAGACTTCGGGCAGATGATGGTCTTCAGCTCGGTATATGCGACGCTTTACCTGATCGCGGTCAGGCGTTTTTCGCAGCGGTTCGTGCTGGTTGGCAGCGTTTTGCTGATGGTGGGTATATTGGTCGTCGGTGCCCTGCCCGTCTCGACCCAGGACCGCATACCCCTGCTGCCGACGCTGGCGAAACCCGTCAAGGCCGTGCTGCCGGACCGCATTCAACAGCGGTTTCATCTTTGGCTCGATGGCTTTAACCCGCCGCCGCCCGAAACCATCTGGTGGAAGGACGATTTTGACGGCTATTACAAGCGGCTCGTGGAACGCGATCCGGGCCTGCCGGCAATGGTGGAGCAAAATCCCGATCTAATGCGGACGATCAATGTTGATGCGTGGTTCGACGTGCTAGCATTCCAACCGGCACAGGCAACTTACGGGCTTGCGTCGGGCGGAATGACGGGCCGCGGCCTTGGATTGGGTTATCCCGAACTGATACCGGTCGCGGATTCAGATTACATCTTCGCGGCACTAGCAGAAGAACTTGGACTTTTTGGGGGTTTGTTGATAACCTTTGCCCTGATCGTGCTCGTAAGTGCAGGTGTTAGAACGGCTTTAGACTCGCGCGACATGTTCACAAAGCTCTGTTCGATCGGTCTCGCGGCGTTCATCGGATTTCAGGCACTGGTAAACATCGGCGGCATTACACGCGCTCTTCCAATGACCGGGATCACGCTGCCGTTTGTCAGCCATGGCGGCTTTTCACTGATCACGAGCTTTGCAATGCTCGGTATGCTGATGGCATTTTCACATAGTAACGCGGTCGATCGGCAGAATGATGACATTCAGCTAACACATCAGGCGTAGCCGGCTAAGCTACACGATCATTTGAACTTATTGCCAACGTTGACGATTTTCCCCCAACAACTAATGATGGACCCAACCCTAAATCTTGTAACCGCAGCGGTCAGCGACCGCGGTCTCAGCGACAAGCGCCCGCAAAACGAAGATTCGTACCTTTCGATGCCTGAATACGGCATCTTTGCTGTGGCAGACGGCGTCGGCGGTGCGATGGCCGGCGACGTGGCCTCGCAAATGGCCGTTGAGATAATCGGCGAGGCGTTCGCCAACTACTCTGGGTCGATCGACCCTGAAGAGATCATGACCGTCGCGATCGATCGCGCGAACACTGCGATCAACCAAATGGCCAGCGAGCTTCCACAGCTCGCATCGATGGCGACAACCATCGTCGCATTGCATATTTCAGGTTATACGGCGACGATCGCACACGTCGGAGATTCCAGATTGTACCGGCTCGACCGCGAAGGTCGGCTGTTTCGCGAGACACAGGATCACTCCGTAGTTGAAGAAGAGGTGCGGGCGGGCAGAATGTCGGCCGAGCAGGCTGCGAACCACCCAAGCCGCAACGTCATCAGCCGTGCAGTAGGTGCGGACGTGACCGTCGACGTCGACGTGCGTTCGATCATTCTTGAACCCGGCACCACTTTCCTGATCTGCTCTGACGGAATCACCCGCCACATTAATGATCAGGAGATCGCAGATCTGTTAAACGCTGTCAGTGACGTGAATGTTGTCTGCGATCGCATGAAGGAGCTATGTTACAGCCGTGGTGCGGAAGACAATTTGACCGCCGTCGTCGTCCGACTGCCTAACGATGAGAGCGTCACACCAGGCGTTCTCTCGGAACCGGCCATCACCGCGTCCGACGAAGAACCGACCATTGCCTCCGCCCGCACGACGGGAGGACATCTACTGGACGACCTTAACCTGCCACCAGTAACTGATGATATATCAAATGTTAGCGGTGGCGACGACGATTCATATTTGATGGACGGGGACGAAGTCGATTCCAATGCCGGCGTCGATCTTTCGGATCTTACGCCCGACGATCGCGATTACGAATCCGAACGTGTTGTGGTTCCCGCGTCTGAAGGCCAGCTTGAGCCAAAACCGGAACTCGTACCGGAGAGACGTCCTACAACTATTTACGACCAACCTGAAGTATCGTCTGGAAATGGTGCAGGCAGTGTGCTTAGGTCGATCGTCTATCTGCTTGTCGGCGGAGCGATCGGCGCCGCCGCTGTCTACTATTTATGGCAATCTCAGCCGCCGCCTCCGGAACCCACCCCGGTCGCAGTCGAGAACATTGCTCCCCGTTCGAATAACGTCCCGGCGTCAACCTTAGAGGAACTTCGTTGGAGCGTCGATCGTGATCCTGCAGCTTACGCGCAGGCTCGGTCGGCGAGTCCGCAGGACGCGACGGACTTTTACCTGCTCGGGCGAGCTCTGTTTCTTGACGGAAAGCAGTGGGAAGCGGAGCAGCAGTTCAAGATAGTTGTCGGCCGCAAGGACGAGATCTTGCCGGCACAGGCGGCCGTCTCGATTCTTGCAGACATCGCGATGATGCGGGCGATCATGAATTCCGGCCCGGCTGACGTGCGGTTCAAGAACGAATACGGAGCGGTTAGAACGGCGGGCGGTAACGCAGCGAATACAAATACAGCAGCAAATACAAATACGAATACAGCGCCGGCGAGTGCAGATACAACGCCCTAGCCGCCGATCGCCCTTTTCGCTTCGAACAGCGTAATTCCGCACGATACCGCTAGGTTGAGGCTTTCGGCCGAACCGGACATCGGTATTTTCACAATTTCGTCGACAGATCCGAGCAGGTCTTGATCAAGGCCGTGCGCCTCGGATCCGAAGATCAATAGTCGTGGCGGTTTCCAATCGAGCTCATAGATAGTTTGATTTGCCTTGATATCGAGCGCCGCCACGTTTATCCCGTTCTCTTGAGACCACGATATTAGCTCGCTAAGGTCAGCATTTTCCCAGACCGGAAGCCGAAAAGCCGAACCCATCGCAGCCCTTAACGAACGCGGAGAATATGCGTCCGCCGAGCCCACCGTGGTTACCACGCCGGCGACTCCTGCTGCCTCTGCCACACGAATCACCGCCCCGAGATTTGAGGGATTATTTACTCGCTGCAGTACGAGTGCCAGCGCTGGATCTAAGCCGCGATCCGATAGACGATGTTCGATCGCTATTCTTCCCTCGCTTGGCCGATCAGCGATGGCGGCGATGCCCTGCGGTGTTTCCGTATCGGATATCGAACGAAAAACGCGCTCCGGCAGTAAATACAGACGTCCCGCGAACTCCGGTATCAAACGCTCGGCCTCGTCCGACGGAAACGCGTCCGAGACGAACATCATTTGGATAGATAGTTGTGAAATGACCGCTTCCCCGACCAGGCGGCGACCTTCGATAAAGATGGAGTCACGCTCTCGACCGTCCCGGACCGCACGAGCAAATTTTAGTTTTTGGTTGTCGCGGCTTGTGATCTCTATCATTGGTAATTGACAATCTTACGTCATCTGGCGTTCGGAGCCTATGCGGTCACGACCTTCCGCAATTTGCACGCGCTAATAAACAGGCTAAACTTGTCGAGATGAAACCCGAATCCCGAATTATGAGCAAGATCGACGAGATGAAGGAACGCTCGCAGCTGGCGGAGCTAGGCGGCGGCGAAGCACGCATCGAGAAGCAGCGTGCGGCTGGCAAAATGACCGCACGCGAGCGCATCGATTTCTTTCTGGATGATGGTACGTTCGAGGAATTCGACAAGCTCGTAGTGCATCGTTCGAACGATTTTGGACTGGATAAGCAGCGGTTTCCGGGCGATGGCGTAGTGACCGGCCACGGGCTGGTTGACGGTCGCGAGGTATTTGTATTTGCTCAAGATTTCACGGTTTTTGGCGGCTCGCTTTCCGAGACTCATGCCCAAAAGATTTGCAAGGTGATGGACATGGCGATGAAGGTGGGCGCCCCGGTAATCGGGCTGAATGATTCCGGCGGGGCAAGGATCCAGGAGGGCGTGGTAAGCCTAGGCGGCTACGCGGACATCTTTCTGCGTAACACGCTTGCAAGCGGCGTCGTCCCCCAGATCAGCTGCATCATGGGACCGTGTGCCGGCGGAGCCGTGTATTCGCCCGCGATAACGGATTTCAACGTGATGGTGAAGGATACGTCTTATATGTTCATCACGGGTCCCGACGTGATCAAAACCGTAACGCATGAGGACGTAACCAAAGACGAGCTGGGCGGGCCAATGACGCACAATTCGAAGTCGGGTGTCGCCCACTTTGCCGCAGATTCCGACGAACACGCCCTAAGGATCACGCGTGAATTGCTCTCGTTCATGCCGTCGAACAATATGGAGGATCCGCCGATCGTGCCGTCGAGTGATCCCGCGGATCGCGCGGATGCCGAGTTAAACTCAATAGTCCCGGAATCGTCGAATCAGCCGTACGACATTCGCGATATCGTGAATCGCGTGGTTGATGACGGCTATTTCTTTGAGGTTCAAGAGCATTTCGCTCCTAACATCGTTATCGGTTTTGGGCGTCTGGGAGGACGGTCGGTGGGGATCGTCGCCAACCAGCCCGCGTTCCTGGCCGGCGTGCTTGATATTGATGCGTCGGTCAAGGCAGCTCGATTCGTTCGATTCTGTGACTGTTTCAATATACCGCTGATCACCTTTGAGGACGTGCCCGGATTCCTACCGGGCGTAAATCAGGAGCATTTCGGCATAATTCGCCACGGAGCGAAGCTGCTATATGCATTTGCCGAAGCGACCGTACCGAAAATAACCGTGATCACAAGAAAAGCGTATGGCGGAGCATACTGTGTGATGGCGTCAAAACATATACGAACGGACATCAACTTTGCGTATCCGACAGCGGAGATCGCGGTCATGGGGTCAGAGGGTGCTGTCGGCGTGCTTTACAAGAAGGAACTTGCCGCAGCTGCCGACCCGGCCGTAAAGCGAGAGGAGCTCGTCGATGAGTTCAACGAGAAGTTTGCAAATCCATACGTTGCTGCCGAACGTGGGTTTATCGATGAAGTTATAGAGCCGTCGCAGACGCGGTCAAAGCTCATCCGGGCCCTTTCCCTTTTGCAGAATAAGAGAGATACGAATCCGCCACGCAAGCATGGGAATATACCCCTCTAGAAACAACCTTAGGTGTCGCAAACCAACGCTTAATGGATTACATCAATTCACGTATAACGTGAAACGTCGACGCGCAACAGTTCAACCATTACATCAGCCGGATCGAATCGCATGAACCCGCCCTCTGAGAGCCGCCCAACATGGTCCGAGATAGACCTAGATGCACTCGCCTTCAATTTGTCATCGATCCGACGTTTCATTGGCGGATCGGCGAAAACCATGGCGGTCGTAAAGGCTGACGCCTATGGGCATGGAGCCATTGAATGTTCAAAACGCCTCGAAGCTGAGGGCGTCGACTGGCTGGCGGTTGCCCTACCGGAAGAAGGCGTGGAGCTCCGCGACTCCGGGATCGAAACACCGATTCTCAGCTTCGGGAACTGGTCCGGCCAAGAAGCTCTGATGCTGGCACGGAGACTGACGCCCGTAGCATATCAGATCGATACGCTTGCCCGACTCGACGCAGCCGCTGCAGAGCAGCAAACTGTGGCTACGGTGCATATTAAGATCGACACCGGAATGGGAAGGATCGGTATTAGGGCCGCAGACGCTGCCGAGTTCGCTGGTGAATTGGCTGGCTTCAAACACCTACAGGTGGAGGGGCTGATGACCCATTTCGCATCGGCTGACAGGATCGATAGCGACGCGACCAAACGGCAGATATCGCAGTTTGCCGATGCCGTGGCGGCGTTCCACGCAGCCGGAATACGGCCAAAGCTGCTCGACCTGGCCAACTCGCCTGGTGCCATCGTCTATCCGGAATCGCGGAGCACGATGGTTCGGATAGGCGGTTTACTGTATGGACTGGGCGGCGACGTCCTGCCGAAAGGATTTCCGGGACCCGAGTTGCGGCCAGTGATGAGCGTCCATACCAGGATCTCGTTTATAAAGCAGGTACCCGCGGGAACGCCGATCGGTTATGGCGGGACGTTCGTGACCGGCCGTGAGTCATTGATCGCGACTATTCCGATCGGGTATCACGATGGTCTGCCGCGTGCACTTTCCAACATTGGCCACGTCCTGGTCGAAGGCGTGCGAGCCCCGATCGTCGGGCGCGTATCGATGGATTGGACGACGGTTGACGTTACGGACGTTCCGGGCGTTACGGTCGGTACACCAGTGGTAATCATCGGGATCTCCGGCCAGGAAAGCATGAAGGCCGAGGACATCGCGGCAGCGACCGGCACTATCTCGTACGAGATCACATGCGGGATGAACGCACGGGTCAAAAAAGTCTACAATGGTAGGGCACTGCGTTGATATTGAATGACTTCCCTACTGAACTATCCCTGGAAGCGCTTTTTTAAGGGGCTCTACGACGAGGCATCGGAGGCCGACATTTTCAGCCGTGCGGCGCAGGTCGCGTTTTACTTTGCGTTCTCCCTGTTCCCGCTGCTCTTTTTTCTCGTTAGCCTCTTTGGGTTGATCCTGGAGTCGACCACCGTCCTGAAGGCGGAGCTATTTGAGTATCTGAGGCAGATCATGCCTTGGTCGGCATTCGACCTGGTGCGAAAGACGGTCGACGAGATAACGGAAAGCAGTTCAACTGGTAAGCTGACCGTCGGCCTTGCTGTAACGCTCTGGTCTGCATCCGCGGGAATCGATACGGTACGAAGTGCCCTGAACGCGATCTACAAGCTGCGGGAAACAAGACCATGGTGGAGAACAAAACTCCATTCGCTCGCTTTAACGCTGGTCTTGATCCTCTTAATACTTCTCGTACTCAGCGTCGTGTTTTACGGCTGGCAGATGGTACAGCTCGGGCTCGCGGGTATGGGACTGCGGGTATCATCACCGCTGGTGCTCGTTTCCATACAGTGGGTGACGGTCCTTTTGCTGATGCTTTTCGCGTGCGAGGTCTTTTATAACCTGGTACCGGATTTTAAGAGACGCGTTTGGCTGTGGGTGACACCGGGTTCCATTATCGCTATCCTCTTGTGGCTGCTGATGACCGGGGGATTTCGGACGTACCTGAGCTTTTTCAATTCGTATAACCGGGCGTACGGTTCGCTTGGAGCAGTCATTATTCTGATGCTCTGGCTCTATCTTACCGGTGTCGCATTACTCGTCGGCGGTGTCATTAATGCGGTGCATGACGCAATTATCAGTGAAAAAGAATCTGGCAAGGAAACCGACATTAAACTTGAGGAAACATCTAAGGATTATTAGCCTATGTCGTTGATGCTTCAGGAAATAGCAGAACAGCCTGCAGTTTTGGAACGCACGATGAATGCCGAACGGGAAAAGATCATACGGATCGGCGATTTTATCAGGCAAAAGGAAGTCGACGTGATCATAATCGTCGCCCGCGGGAGTTCTGATAACGCATCGCTCTTCGGCCGCTATTTGCTCGAAGTGACGACCGGTGTTCCAGTTTCCCTGTCAGCGCCCTCTGTGTATACGCTCTATAACGCTAAATTGCGGCTAAAGCGTGCTCTTGTGATCGGAGTGTCGCAGTCCGGGGAAGGCACTGATATCAATGAGGTGCTGGAAAGTGCGAAGGCATCGGGAGCCTTTACCCTCGCGATCACTAACGAAGCAGGTTCGACAATGGCTCGAATAGCAGATGAGACTCTGCAGATACACGCCGGCCGCGAGCGTTCGGTTGCTGCAACGAAGACTTTCACCGGCCAAATGCTTCACTTCTACTTGCTTGCAGCGGCAATAGGAGATAAACGAATTGAATACTTTAAGATACCGGAGCTGACCTCGAAAGCACTTGAACTGCAAGATCAAGTATCACTTGAAGTTCAGCGTTATGTTTTCATGGAGAATTGTGTCGTTGTCGGGCGCGGCATGAACTACGGTAACTCATATGAGCTTGCCTTGAAGCTAATGGAGACATGTTACGTGGTCGCCGAACGATTTTCTTCTGCCGATTTCTTTCACGGCCCGCTGGCGATGGTGGAACGCCGCTTCCCGGTGATCATGTTCGGGCCGAGCGGCGTTACACGACAGAGCAATATCGACCTACTCGAGCGACTAAAAGAGCTCCATGCTGATTCTCTCGCTTTTACTAACGACCAGGAGATCGTCAGCCGAGCGTCGCGATCGATCGTTCTACCCGAAATGGACGAGTTCCTATCGCCGATCCCGTTCATCGTACCGGGCCAGCTCTTCGCTGCGTATCTTTCTGAAGCAAAAGGGCTCGATCCGGATTCGCCCAGGTCGCTCGCAAAAGTTACGCAGACGCTTTAGGCGTTGGGACGAATGGCAAACAGGATCTCACAATTCCTCCTGCTCGTTCTCGTCGCCTCCATCACTATTTTCAGGCCGCCGGTATTCAGGCTCTACGGATTCCCTGTTCCGTTAACTGACCTACTTTTCTGCCTCGCCGCCGGCTCATTTGTGATCGCTATAGGCCGGCGAGAGCTTCGCTTCCGTACCGACAGATCTTTCATATACATTGCGGCCTTCGCAGCAACGATTGCACTCGCGGCCGGCTTCTCGCAAGATCCCAGCCGCTCAGCGGTAAAGCTCGTCGGAAATCTCTACCTCCTCACCCTTGCCGTGTTCGTTTTTCAGCATGCAGTAAATGGCGAGTTTGTTCGCAGGCTCGTTATCGCGTGGCTCGTCGGGCTTGCGATCACGATAGTGACAGTTTGGGTCGGGATCGGGCTGTACGCGGCCGGCTATAATACGTACATCGAAAATTACTTTATGTTCCATCCGGGGACTCTTCCATCTGAAAAGATCCCCCGGATGATCGGGCTATTCGCTAACCCGAATATGCTGTGCAGCTATCTCGCCTTTACGATCCCAATGGTGTTAGCAGCTATGCAGATGGAATGGATCTCGCGAAAGGTCGGGGTATTTCTCACTGCCCATTCGGCGTTGCTGGTGGCTCTAACCTTTTCACCGGGAATCGGCGGCGTAGTTCTTTCTGTAGGACTGTGGTACTTCTTTGCGAATCGTGAATGGCTAGTTGATTGGCGACGGGTCGCTTTAGCCGGCAGTATCGCGGTGATCGCGATCGGTTTTTTCGCAGTGGCCACCATCGCGCCCGATTCGGCAAATAGCGATCGAGATCTTCGAATTCCCGGAACCGCGTTCGTTATCGAACCGTCTGTAAGAGTGATGACCTGGGAAAGCTCGCTAGAGGTAGTAGCTGCGCATCCAGTTACCGGTCGAGGTACGGGACTACCGACGGCGCGTGTGCCATATCGTCCGATCGCGGGTCCGCCGCAAATGCTAACTGATGCTCATCAGATGTGGCTGTCTGTATGGGCTCAGGCGGGAACAATCGGACTCGTTGCTCTCTGCTTGCTGTTGGTCCATCTGTACCGACGGACATATTTTGATCGCTCCGGGAACGGAAGCTTGGGGCCGGTGCATCTTGCGTTGAGCTGCGGATTTCTCGGCGGGTTTGTTTATCAGGGCTTGACCGGGTCGTTTGAGGATGCCCGGCACATCTGGGCGGCAGTTGGTATGATGATCGCGGTCTCAAATCCCACGACAAGCGACGGCTAAAATTGGGATCCCGCTCGCAACAGTGCATCGCGCATCTCGCCGGCGGTACGCCAGCGTAATTCGACCTGCTTGGCAAGGGCGGTTTCGAATACCGCAGCAATCCGTATCGGAACTTCAGGCACGCGTCGGGCGATGGGGACTATCGGCTTCTCGAAGATGGCCTTTACTGTCTCCGATATGCCCGCCTTCGGGCTTATGTCGAGCGCATGGGCTCCGGTTAGCAGGCTGTAAGCGGTCATGCCGACGGCATAAATATCGGACGGCGGCCTTACCTCTTTGAAATCCCTAACCTGTTCTGGCGGCATATAAGCGATCGTTCCGGCAACATCGCCGACCATCGTCACTCCGCTCATCCCGGTTTGCTTGTAGCTCTTTGAAAGGCCAAAATCGGTAAGCTTTGCCAGGTAATTCGGGAAGGTTCCGTCCACCAGTATGTTTTGTTCCTTAATGTCACGGTGAACGAAGCCTTTGCCATGAGCGAAATCGAGAGCGGCGAGTGTCTGTTCGATTATCTTGACCACTTCCTGATAGCTCAGCTTGCCGCCACGCTTTTTCGCGAGCTTCGATGCGTCCATCCCGCTTACATACTCAGTGACCAGATAAACGATTCCATTGTGCGTCCCGTGCTCAATATAGCTGACGACGTTTGGGTGCTGCAGGGATGACGCAACCTCGATCTCCCGCATGAAACGCTTAAGCGACTGTTCGCTAACGGCAACCTCAGGCAAGAGCGTTTTGATAGCTACCGCCCGGCCATCGCGGACCGACCGCGCAAGCATCACGCTGCCCATTCCGCCCTGACCGAGCACGCGGATCATCTGGTAATTCGGGATCGGCTGAGGATTTTTCCGAAGCTGCTCGCGACACGCATCACACACATACGAGAGTTTTGCGTCGGGGAGAGAGGCTTCCGCCTTCGAAGGCAGTCCGCAGTTCAGACAAGCGACCGTAATTACCGAAGGCTCGGTCTTTTCGCTGATGCGGCCTGACGAGGTGAAATCCTGGCGATCCGATTCGACCTTCACCTCTAGCACGGTCTCGCCGCCCTGTATGCGGTCCCCATGTTTTAGATGAGCGGTCTCGACGCGAATGCCATTGACGAATGTTCCGTTGGTCGAACCCAGATCGCGAAGAAAACATTGCGGCGGAGCGATCTCGAGAATGCAGTGATGACGTGAAAAAAAGCGGTCGTGCGGAAGACAGAACTGTGCGTCTTCGCTCCGGCCGATCATGAATGTATCGTGCTGATCGAATGTAAAATCGCGGCCGGTTTGCGGCCCGGCTACGACATGCAGTGTTACACGCATCGGAAAGATTATAAAAGATTTAGCGGGTGCGTGCCACTTCGATGACCTAGCCGCCTATAACGGCCAATAGGAAGTACATTATTGACATGATGAGAGCGATAACGCCGATCACCATCCCACCGATCGCCATTCCCCGGCCGCCGAATTTGTCCGGTTCGCGGTCCGCATTGCGCATCCCTAGGAAGCCAACTATCGCCGCTGGTATTCCGAGCCAAATGCCGCCGAAACAGCACACAAAGATCAGGGATGAAATACCTAGGATCAGCGATACCGTGGGCAAGGTGTGATTCTTCGGCTGCA
This sequence comes from Acidobacteriota bacterium, assembly GCA_023389035.1. GTDB lineage: Bacteria > Acidobacteriota > Blastocatellia > Pyrinomonadales > Pyrinomonadaceae > OLB17. The sequence goes on along the minus strand of JAEWFC010000024.1, from coordinate 52,899 downwards.
GGTGCGGCATCATCGAGGCGAATCCGGCCGCTCCTGCGGGCCTCTGCGATTGCCACGGAACAGGGGGTTGAGCCGGCTGCCAATTTTGATTTGTAACGCGGGTCGACCCCATCATCAGGGTCGGCGGAGCGTCGTCCGCGAAGCGCGTCGGAGGCGGATCGTCCGTTGCAAATGGAGTCGGTTCGGTAAGCCGGGACAAAAGCTCGCCGTCGCTAAGGCAGAAATTAATGTTCGGGTCGGTGTAAGTTTGGCCGCAGACCGGGCAACGCTTCATAAGCTATTTTACGATCTCGAGGTCTTTGAACCCGATCTTCAAGGCGTCACCGGTGTAAAGTCCGACAACGCCACCCTTGAAACCATATGTATTCGGGATGCTTGTCACCGATTTGTCGTTTATGAAGAGCTCGTTCGTGTTCCGTTTGTGACGGACTTCCAATTTATTCGATTCCGTACCCGGATTGATCGCATCTGACGTCGTCCACGCCTTTACCGAAAGTTCTTTGCCCGGTTGATGCCTTACGACGCGATAGCGCTTGAGCTTGGTGTCGATAAGAAAAGCGTATCCCTGCTGAAGCGGCACCTGCTTGCTGTGAAAGACTATTCCGTAACCGAGGTTAGTATTGCCGTTCTCAACATTTCGAAGCGTTACCCGGACGGTAGCCAAGTCGGACTGAAACTCCTCACCCGCAACCAGCACGTAGTAATAATCTTTCTGCTTCGAACCCATCATGAACTCGCCAGCCGAGTACGACGTGGTCCCGTACGGAGATTCACTCACCCATGCTGACAGGTCAACCTTAGTCGTACCGGCAAACGGCGATCCAGTCGGGGCCGGCGTCGGACTTTTTTCAGCGGGCGTCGGACCAGATCTAACGTCGTCCGCCGGAGCGTTGTACACCGCAAGGCCAACAAAAAGCACAGCACCACCGCCGCAAAGCAGCAAGCCGAGTGCCGCAATTCCGAGTATCCACAAACCGGTACGGCTTTTCTTCACCGGCGGCTGCATCGAAAACTGAGGCTGCTGCCACGTTTGCGGCGTTGGTTGCGGCGCCCCAAAAGGTCCCGGCTGAGTCGGTCCCGGAGCGGAGCCAGGGCTCGTCGGGGGCGGTGTGCTCATCATCACCGTTTCCGGCAGATCAGAACCCGCGACCGTCAGGACCGTTCCATCGTCGAGACAGAAATTAAGCCCCGCGTCGGTATATGTTCTTCTACAGGTCGGACAGATCTTCATTAAGTACAAGTCCCTGAATGTATAAGCGTGAAAAACCATTGGCAGGAACGCCAATGATTTAACATTATAAACGACAATTACTATAAACGAAGCTCGATAGGGAAAGTTCCGGCAGGACGCGGCGAAGCGATTCAGAGCATCGGGCTGCCGCAGCGGCCGCAATACTTAATGTGGGGAGGAAAACTGCCGCCGCATTTGCGACATATTCGCTCGGCCTGTTGAGGCAGTGAACGGTCCGGAAACTGCTGTATATTTTGTACGAACGCAGCCCTTTGGGCAGTGCCGGGAGCGATGCTTAGTCCGCAGCGGCCACAAAATCGTGCGTTTAGCAGAAGCCGAGTCGCACACCTCGGGCACGGGAATGTGTTTGCGTCCGATTCGCCCGGACTAACAAGGACAAACGATCGATTGCCGCAGCGTCCGCAAAATTTTGCTCCCTCGGCAAAGCGCGAATGGCAGTTCGTACACGCAACAATTCCCGGCATTACGCTCGAACGAACTCCGCTGCTGCTGCTTCCCTGCGAGGGCGACGGCTGACTGGCCGATTCATTGATGGTACGCAGCTGTGCCTGTATCACCTGCTCATTCGCCCCTTCGCGGATCTCTATGACACGCTCATCATCGCGTTCGCCGGCCTTTGAGACCCGCAAAATATGCTGGCCGGCCGGAACATCGCTCAGCACGACCCGGCCCGAGCTGCCGATGCTGCCCTTGCGCTCGTCATTAACGTAAACCTCCGCACCGTTTGGCCCAAGAACGACCAGCCGCGAAATGCCCTTGCTTTTTGAGTCATCGACGTCAGCCGCCGCTTCCTCGAGTTCGTCGATCCATTCGGTAACGGTAGCAGGTCGTTCGGCAACATCGATCTCGAGCGAGCGCATGATCACGCGTTCAACGTCAGCGGGAATATCCGTTCGAATGGTCGAGAGCGGCGCCGGTTTGTGCATTATCTTCTGCATTACCAGCTGCATCATGTCACCTGCAAATGGCGTTTTTCCGCCCAGCATCAGATATGCGATCGTGCCTAGGGCGTAAATATCTGTTCGAACATCGACACCGACCTCGGGCTGCATTTGCTCCGGCGACATAAACTCGGGTGTGCCGATGATGCCGCGAGACGAAGGGGTTGCGTTCGAATTGAAATCGGTTACGGTCTGCGTGACGATCTTGGCAAGGCCGAAATCTCCGACCTTGATGAACCCGTCGCCCTTCCCTTTCTGAAGAATGAAAATATTTGCGGGCTTCAGATCGCGGTGAAGAATACCGATCTCGTGAGCGGCATCAACACCATCGGCGATCTGCCGCAATAGCCGGACGGCACGTTTTACAGTGAGTGTTCCTTCGCGTCTGAGCAGGCGGTGGAGCGTTTCGCCTTCGACGTATTCCATCACGAGGAAAAATACGCCGTCCTCTGACTCGCCGAAATCCGTGACGCTGACCGTGTTTGGATGCTGGATCGAGGCTGCAGCCTGTGCCTCGCGTTCAAAACGTGCGATCGCTTCGCCTTCCTGCAGGTCGTCACTGCTGAGGATATCCTGCCGGACAGTTTTTACGGCGACCTTTCGTGCTGCAAACTTATTATCGTTTGCGAGATAGACCTGACCCATCGCGCCTTTTCCCAGCCGCCGCACGAGCAGATAGCGGCCGGCAAGCAGCTGCGAGCCCGGCTGCGAAAAGCGTGTGGGCGTGTTATCGACCGGACACGTCGGTATCTCGTCCGGGTAACAGGCTTCACATTTTGGGCACTCTTTCATCTGCTGAATGAATTTTATAAGGGTCGCACAGGGATCAGATGCTAATAATATTACGGGATAAAATGGAATTTGGGAAAGAGATGCCCTGATCGCGGCACGCTTTACAGTGCCCGAGGGCGGTTGCTATAATCCGAGAGTCAAATGGGTCGATAGCTCAGTCGGTAGAGCAACGGACTCTTAATCCGTGGGTCGCAGGTTCGATCCCTGCTCGGCCTACCATTTTTCGCTCGAAAAGGCCTTCGCAGTTACTGCGAGGGCCTTTTCGCGCCTAGATCTTATCCCGCCAGCGAAGCACCTCATCGCGAAGCAGCGGATTCTGCTGAAAGCTCGCGGTATGCCCTTGTGCCTTTGTCGCCCGCTGTATGTGCCAATAGCTGAGGCCGAGTTTGGAAACCGCTCGCGAGTATCGATAGCGGGCGAAGAATTTGCCCGAAAAGGCACCTCCGAGCATCCAGAAAAAGCTCTTAAAGAACGTGCACGTGCGGGCGAGATCCTCTTTTGTTAGTAGTCCGCGAGCGATGTCGATCGCGAGCATTTCATCCAAGATCCTACGCTGCCGCCGCATCACCCAGAACGCAAATCCCAGAAATAGCAGGAACAGGGGGATCTCGAATAACAGGTACAGCGTCAAAAATCCACAAAGGCCTATCATTTGACCGCCCAGCCCGATCGAATCGCAAACAGGTGCAAACCCGAAGCTGATCAGTGCGACGGTTATCGCGATCCCCATGCCGTTCCAGATCGCATGCAAAACTACCGCTACGATGTATCCCGCGATAGGTGCTGCAATGCGAACGAACCAATTATGCGATTCACGAGAAACGCCGCAGCCGATGCCGATCATCGCTGTGAACGTCACGTGTGCCCACGGCGACAAGATGCCGCGCAGGGCGAACAAGAAAAGAAAGCTTAAAGCTGCCGTCGACGTCAGGCCGTATTCGGTTATCGCTCGATCGATACCGCTGCCGTAATAAAGCACGTTCTCGACCGTGGCGAAACCTAATGCGATGATCCCGCCGAATACTATGCCATCCAGAATGTCATCGAAATAGCGTCGAAACAAAACTAGAAGCAGCAACAGGCCGACGCCCTTTGACGCCTCTTCGATGACCGGGGCAGAGATAACGGCACCAGCGATATCCGCGAGTTCAGGCACGCCGGTCCCGGCATAAACCACCGCCCCGAATACCGTGTTGACGATCAGCGAAACGAATACGGCGACGCACGCTCCCCAAGAGAACGCAAGAGCCACCAACCACGGCGGCTCCGGATCGAAGCGGTCAAGCCAGATCAGCGGAAAGGCGTAGATCACGGCGGGCGTGAACGCGATCACGGTCGCGAGCAAACCCGCAAACAGCCCGAGTTGCGCCGTGATGAAGGCCATCACGAGTATCCCCAAGGGAATGATAACCAGAAACGCGAGCGATATTAATATGATCGGCCAAACCCGCTTGGGCGGAGGCGGCGGTACGGCTTCGATGTGGCCGAGCCCGATATTGGATATCGAATTTTGAAAGCCGGTCGGGACACTGCCGGCAACTTGCTGAAAGTTCTCAAACTGCTCCTGACGAAAGCTCTCGGCGGGCGTCGATTCATTGACCGCCGCCCGATCGATCGCAACGGTCGCAGTGACGCCATTGCGTCCAAACTGGATCACATCGCCGTCGTTCAGAAGTTGGGTCGTTACCCGCGTTCCGTTTACGATGGTGCCGTTCGTGCTTTGATTGTCAGTAATGTGATAGCCGTCGGGCCGGGCTTCGATGAAAGCATGCTGTTTAGAGGCGATCCGTTCGCCGGCTGGGTCGAAGCGGACACTGCAGTTCTCACCGCGACCGATCCAAATAAATCCGGTCTCGAGGTCGAACGTCTGCCCCGCTAATGTGCCTTCGTTGACCGTGAGCCGCAATTTCATACAGCAATAATAGGAACAAAAAACCCAAAGTCAAACGCATCTGACTTTGGGCCTCGTTGGGATCTGCTAATTCGATCAGTTCGGCTGTACGGATGAGGGCGACGGTATGTCACCGGCATTCCCGAAACTGCGAACGATGAACGCTTGATTTGAGCTGTTAAGCCGGTACCAGGTATTGCTCTCAGGCCTGACGACGGCAACATCCGTTTTTCCATCGCCGTCGTAATCGGCCGGCACCGGAATGTCAGAACCTAATCCGAAATTGAAGCCGAAATACGAACTATTGGACGGATCCCAGAAATACCAGATACCTTCTGACGGACGGAACACCGTAAACTCGCTGCGTCCATCGCCATTGAGGTCGGCAACGAGCGGCCGATCTCCCTCGGTACCGAACGCAAAGAATACGAAGCCGTTGTCAGAACTTCGAACAACGTACCAAACACCGGTCGATGGACGCCAAACAGCGATGTCGGTCTTGCCGTCACCGTCGTGATCCATCGGGATCGGCTTGTCGCCTGCGAGCCCCCAGGAAACGTATGACACGCCGCCCGAGCTCTTCAATATGTACCAAACGCCGGTCGAAGGCCTGAAGACAGCAATATCGGTCTTTCCGTCGCCGTCGTAGTCTCCGGTGATCGGGATGTCACCCTGCATTCCGAAACTTACCGCCGGCCGTGAACCGTTGGAGCTCATTACGAACCACCACGTCCCGGTGCTGGGGCGAAAGATCGCGTAATCCGCTTTCCCGTCGCCATCATAATCGGAAGCGACCGGAATGTCTTCGGTCTGGCCCCACCACAGCGTGGAAGCTCCGCTATCCGAGCTGCGTTCCACCGACCAGTTTCCTGATGCGGGATTGAACATCGAAAGGTCCGTCCGGCCGTCGCCGTCGAAATCGGATATCGGATTCCCTGAACCTGACACGTCGATCACGTAAAGGCCTGTGGTCAGATCGCCGAGAAGGACCTTGTCCTCGCCGAGGAACGGATAAACGGCCCAGTTGCCGTTGTAGCCCGAGATCATCGTATTGGTCAACTGATCCACACCGCACACCACGTCGTCCGGTTGGGTTTTCTTAACATTCTCGAGGTCTTCCTCGGTGAACTGCGCGGGCCAAGTATCATACTCGCCGATCCGCACCGGGTTCCAGGGCTCACTGATATCGAAAACCTGTGTTCCGGCCTGATACCAGGAAACGTAAAGTTTATCGCCCATCACGACCGGATTATGCGGCGTAACCGCAACGATACCTAGGTCGTTCATCGAAACACGTTTCACCAGCAGCGGCGTAGACGGCTCGGAGATGTCATAAACACGGATGTCCCCCGGATTTGTAACATCACTGTTGCTGATCTCGCGGGCACTATATAGAAAATTGCCGTCCTCGCTCGTCCAGGTGCTGTGGTTTGAACCTAGGCCGACCGGAACAGTGCCGATGTGAGCCGGGCCGGTCGCTGCGAGATTTGATATATCGTAAATGTCTACACGAGTGCTCGAGCTGAATCCCGAGAGGAACATCCTGTTTCCGCGGATATGCATCGCGTGAACCCAACCATTATCGGTCGAGTTGAACGTATATTTCAGCACCGGGACCGCGGGATTCGTTACGTTAAGGATCTTGAGCGAACGAGTCGCCGTCGAATTCGAATTTATCAACAGGTAACGTTGGCCAGCCTGGTCGAAGACCATCATCTCGTGGATGGTCGCGTGCCCGCCGTTCGCGGCGTTGACGATACCCAGCAGCTGCGGGCTTGCCGGGTTCGTCAGGTCCACAATATGAACACCGTTCGTGGTCCCATTTCCCGCACCAAAATAGCCGCGGTTTCCAATGACTATCGCTTCCAGGAACTGAATATTCGCACCGGGGTTGTACCACGATCGCAGCACAGGAGCGTCGGGATTCGAAATGTCGAAGATAAATGCGCCGCGGCAGTTATAGCTGCCCATTACGGCCAAGTTGCCGTCTGCGTGAATATCTGCGTACTTCAACGCTGAGCTCGTAGCACAGCCGGGATTGATGTTTGAACGCAGACGGTACGTCTTGACTGCGTAGCTGCTGGTAGCGAGGCAACCGGTCACAAGGACGATCGCGAAGATGTATCGCAAAAGGTTCATATTCATTGGTGCAAGGGGGCAAACTCTGCGTGATCCGGCGATAGAACGCCAACACGACGATCCAATTAAAAGATTCGAGAAATTATATAGCCGCTAATGTCGATTGTCGATGCTGCAGGGCCAGCTATGAAGCCGCTCTCGAGGCATCTCGCATGACCAGGTCAAAGGTTCCGGGCTCGACTTTGCGGAATCGTCGGTTGCGGTTAAGCGAAACGGCCACGGATATCGTCGGATTGTTGCCCTTGAACTCCATTCCTCCCGCAACAAGCAGGTTATAAAGCTCATTGACATGAAGCGGTTTGCCGGCCTCGCGCAGCAGCAACGTGCATGCCTGCGTTATCGTGCGGTCCGCGAATCGATGGCTTATGGGTTCGAAATTATTTGTCCGAAGCGGGACTGATCGGCTCGTATCCAGGTAAGCGACCTTGCCATCCTGTGAATGCTCGGAGATACGTTTAGCATTCGTACGCCGCTTTACGGTCGTCGGCCTTCGTTCCGCGGCCCTATATTCCTCTTCGTCGAGATTCGCAAAGCTTCGCAGGAACTCGGGAGTCATTGCCCGGCTGCTGGAACGCATCGCCACGAGCAGGCTGTCGATCGCGGATTCGGTCTGCGATGCACTGTTCTCAAGGGCCTGTATCTCCTCGCGAAGCCTTTCGGATTCAAGTTCCACCTCACGGAGACGTCCCATCAAGCGATTTTGTGCGTTGCGCGTCTCGTGAAGGCTTTTTTCAAGCGTCGTGATAAGAGTTGCGTCTAACATGCTGGAATTAAAGGTTTTAGCGAAACATTGGACCTAACGGCAGTAGCTTTGATCAATTGCTGCGAGCGATGACATAACCCGGTATCCCATCTAAAGCTTGAAGATACTCGGTTTTAGGCAAAACTTCAAGACTTTTTCGGGCCGCTATGGCGTAGGAATCAGCTATCTCGCGGGCATCTTTCATAGCCCCGGAAGTGATCAGCCGCTCGTAGATCTCTTCACGCTGACCGTTCTGATATTCGCCGCTATCCATCACCTCTTCAAGCATTCCCCTGATCGCACCATCGCGTTCGGTGAGAAGTATCACTGGCAGAGTTAGTTTCCCTTCGAGAAGGTCGGCCCCGGAAGCTTTGCCTAGTGTTGCTTCGTCGGCAGTGAAATCGAGCAGGTCGTCAGCCAGTTGGAACGCGATGCCTAGATTCATTCCATAATCGCGAAGGGCGGCCTGTCGAGCAGGATCGGCCCCACCGACGATCGCTCCGATCTCACAGCATCCCGAAAAAAGGTATGCTGTCTTTCGGCGCAGAATATCGAAATACTCCTCGCGCGCGATAGCCGAATCGCCAACGGTCGTAAGCTGAATGATCTCGCCCTCGGTCATCTTTCGCGTGAGCTTCGTGAGGATATCGAGGATCGGCAGCGACCGTTCTTTCAGCGACGCCTCGAAAGCAGACATATACAGCCAGTCGCCCATCAAAACAGCAGCGTGGTTGCCGAACCGTGCATTTACCGATGGGCGGCTGCGTCGGGTGTCCGCATTGTCGATGATGTCGTCATGCACAAGGGTCGCCGTGTGGAGCATCTCCATCACGGTCGCAAGCCGGATGACATTGTCATCCGAACCGTGGCCGCCGACCGCGTAAGCTGAAAGCACTAGCAACGCCGGCCGCACGCGCTTCCCGCCGGAAGCACGCAGGTAATCGCCCAGAAAGCTGATGACCTGGATATTTGAGGCCGCTTGCCGTTCAAACTCTTCCTCGACAAGAGCCAATTCACCCTTGATTTTGCCGAAGATCTTCCTGGCGGCGATCTGCGGAAGCAGTTCTTGTTTTGCGGTGGCGAAGGTCTGCATGTCGAATCAATTTGGATCGGCGGAGGCATATTTCCAGATGTACTTACCCACAATGAGTTCCCGCTCCACAGCTCCCCAGTAACGAGAATCAGAGGAGTTGTCGCGGTTATCGCCCATCACAAAATATTGATCAGGAAGAATCGCGGTTCTAGGATGGGAGCTCCCGGTTTGGTTGAACTTTGAATCGACGTACGATTCTTGCAATTTCACACCGTTGATCATGGTGATACCGTCGACTATTTCGATTGTCTCACCCGGCAAGCCAATGACGCGTTTCATATAAAACTCCTCCGGGTCTCTTGGATATCGGAAGTATATTATATCGCCGCGCTCGATCTCGCTTATACCAGTCGATACAAATATGCTGTCTCCGTCGCTGATGGCCGGCCGCATCGACATCCCTTGGAATTTGACCGGTGCAACACAGGACGTCGCAATAAGTCCTAACAAAAGTACACTGGCAAAACCCGGGATTTTTATAGAGCAGATCAAATCTAGTTACTCCGATAATTATCGAACTGCATATCGATACCGAAATCGTTTGCCTTGAGCTTTGCGATGGTGTCCTGCAGCGTGTCGCGGTCCTTGCCGGAGACGCGGACGGTCTCACCCTGAATTGAAGCCTGCACCTTGAGCTTGGCATCCTTGATGAACTTTACGACCTCTTTCGCCTTTTCGATCGGAATTCCCTGTTGGACCTTTACTGTCTGGCGAACCGTTCCGCCAGCTGCAGGCTCGATCTTTTGATAATCGAGTGCCTTCAACGAAATTCCCCGCTTCACGAGCTTGCCCTGCAAAATGTCGTTCATGTTCCGAAGTTTCGTCTCGTCTTCCGCCGAGAGCAGCAGATCTTTGTCCTGCAGCTCGACCGTCGCCTTGCTGCCTTTAAAATCGAACCGCTGCGACACCTCTTTGGTCGTTTGATTTATCGCGTTTGTAACTTCAGCGTAATCCGTTTTGGATACGATATCGAATGAATTTTCCTTCGCCATATTGAGCAAATGATATCACACGATCAACGAATGATCAGACCGCGGGCTGGACGTACGAAGGGCTCGTCAAACGTTTGCTATCGCTGTCAGATACGCGTTAAACGCCGGGATGTGTTTTGCCCTTTCTGCAGCACGCTTGTCTGGAGCCTTTGGAGAGTTGTTGCCGGGATCTCGGTCTTAGTGCTTATCGTTGTCGGCTGCTTCGCTTTGTTGATGACTTTGTAGCTCGGGAATGTTCAGCCCGAACAGCTTTGCGAAATTCTCGGTCGTACGTTCTGCGAGCACGTCAGCGTCAACAGCGTACATCTCTGCCAGAAATCGCGCGGTGTGCCAAACGTATGCCGGTTCGTTTCTCTTACCGCGAAATGGGATCGGCGTGAGAAACGGGCAATCGGTTTCGACGAGCAGCCTTTCAAGCGGAACTGCACGGGCCGCCTCGCGTAAATTCTCAGCTTTTTTGAACGTGACGTTTCCCGCAAACGAGATCATAAACCCCAGCTGCATCAGAGTTTTTGCCATTTCGGCAGATCCGCCAAAACAGTGCATAACGCCGATCGGTCTCTCGTCACTCAGTTCGTCGCTGCCGGACGGAGCGGAAAATTCTTCCGATAGGATCTGGACCGTATCATCATCGGCATCACGGCTGTGAATTATCACCGGTAAGGCAAGCTCGCGTGCGACGCGGATCTGGCGGCGAAAGACATCTTGCTGAACGTCACGCGGGCTGTGGTCGTAGTAATAGTCGAGACCGATCTCGCCCCAAGCGATCACCTTAGCTGAGTTTGCGAGGTCGATCAGATGCTGCTCGGCCTTATCGTTATATAGCTTTGCATCGTGCGGATGAACACCGACGCTTGCGAACACATTTTCGTATCTCTCGGCCACCGCGACGGCCTTTCGAAAATCGTCCGAGTGCGGGTCGCCGGTACCGACGTTCAGCATCGCGATAACGCCCGCTTCACGAGCCCGCTGCACGACTGCATCCCGGTCGTCATCGAAAGCCTCGCCGTCGATGTGGCAATGGGAATCTACGAGTATCACTTAGTGGGAAGATCTGTCTGACTCTCTCGCGTGATGCGAATAAGAAAACGAAGCGCTTCGTTCACAGACTGGGAATTAGGAAAGACGCGCGCGACATCAACGTCCAACTGGATCTGATTCATCAAACGCCGGCCTTCACCAATCCGTCTGACTTTGAGTGCCTTAAGGTCGTATTCCGGTTTCAGATCGTCATTCAAAGTGTCCCTGCTCATAGTCTTTTCGTTCCGATGGTGTAAGTTCACGCGCACTAAATTATTCTAATCCTGTTTTCGCGCTCAACGAAGGAAATAATCAGCAATCGCTGCGCATTGGATTCGCCAATTATCAGGAAGCGATTTTCTTCAACCGAGTGTCCCTCATCGAAAAACTCGATGTTGAAATAATCCTCCCAGACGGATGCGGCCTCATCAAAGCTAACTCCATGCTTCTTCAGATTGTTCTCAGCCTTTTGTCCGTCCCAGTCGAATTCCATCGCTGAAATAAACTATTTTAATCTCGCACCGATATCAACGTTCTCAATAAATGCGGCCAGTGCCGGTTTTTCGCCGGTGCCGTCTTCGAGAGAGGCGGCGCAAATCATACCTTGGGATTCGAGACCACGCATTTTACGCGGCTTTAGGTTGGCGACAACTACGACCTTGCGGCCGATCAACTTTTCGGGCTCGTAATACTCGGCAAGCCCCGCGAGTATCTGCCGCGGCTGGCCTTCACCGAGATCGACCTCAAAACGAAGAAGCTTATCTGCGTTCGGCACGGGCTCTGCGACTTTGATCTCGCCCACTCGAAGGTCGACCTTTAGAAAGTCATCGATGGTAATGAATTCGTCGGCGGGATGAGCGGCCGCATCCGGAGCGGTTGGAGTTGCTGATGGCTCTGTCACAGCGGCGTCTTTGGCCGCGTCTGTTTTTATCTCACTCATAACTTTAGCTTTTTCGACGCGGGGAAATATTCCTTCGGCCACACCGATCTTTGTTCCTTGCGCAAGGCCGCCCCACGCGAGCGTTGTCGGATCGATCAGCGAAACGTCATCATTCAAACCGATCTGCGAAAAGATCCTTCGCGATGAATCCGGCATGACCGGGTAAAGCATCACCGCCAGCCAACGAAGTGTCTCCATCGAGCGATAGAGTACAGCGTTAAGCGTTTCAGCCTGACTCTCATCTTTCGCAAGCACCCATGGCTTTGCATCCGAGATCATCTTGTCGGTCCGGGCGATAAGCGTCCATAGGGTTTCAAGAGCCTGGCTGAATTCGTAATTGTCCATCCGGCGAAGAAATTCGTCGCGAGCGTGCTCGATCACCGAGACGATCTCGCCGCCGTCGGGTTCGAGGCCGGCACGTTTCGCAAGAAGGTAATTCTCTTCGGCGATCTTTCCGCTCGGTATAACTCCGCCCCGGTATTTTTGAACCATTGACACCGTACGGCTGAGGAGATTACCGAGGCCGCTCGCGAGGTCCGAGTTTGCCCGCTCGATCAGGTTCTCGTAACCGAATTTCCCATCCTGCCCGAAAACCATTTCGCGAAGAACGAAATAACGCACCGCATCGGTTTGAAAATGCTGATGTAATACATCAACTTCTATCGCATTCCCCAGTGTTTTGCCCATCTTTCTACCTTCGGCGTCTAACCACATCCCGTGGGCGTACACCATTTTCGGCAGCGGCAAGCCGGCGGCTTTCAGGAACGAGAACCAGTAGACGGTATGGAACCGGAGAATATCCTTTCCTACGAGGTGAACACTATTGTTCCAGTATTTCTCGAATCCGGGAGCCTCGCGGCGATCGTTTCCGTAGCCTAACGCTGTGATGTAGTTCGACAGGGCGTCGAGCCACACGTACATCACGTGGTTCTCGTCGTCAGGCACCGGCACGCCCCACGCGACCGACTTTCGTTCGCGGCTAATCGAGAGATCCTGTAAGCCACCGCGAATGAACGACAGGACCTCATTGCGGCGCGCGTCGGGGCGTACTAGGCCGGGATCATTCTCGATCAATTCGATGAGGAATTCCTGATAGTCCGAAAGGCGGAAAAAGTAGCTCTCCTCCGAAACTTTGTCGAGCGGACGTTCATGGGTTGAACAATACGGCACGTCCGAACCCTCAGGCGTGTAATACTCATCCTCAAGCTTATATGCGGCACATGGGGCACAGAACCAGCCCTCGTAAAACCCTTTGTAAATGTTGTCGTTCCCTTTGGCCGACCTGCCGGATGCGATCGTCTTCCATAACTGCTGAACACCCGAATAGTGGAACGCCTCAGTCGTTCGCATGAAAATGTCGTATCCACCGCTTTCCGGGTCGAGCGAAAAATCGCGAAACATCCGCTTCAGCTCCGAGGAAATATGGTCCACCTGCTCTTGAGGCGTTCGGCCAGCCGCATTCGCAGCACGTTGGATGTTAATACCGTGCTCGTCGGTGCCGGTCAGGAAATATACGTCGTAACCGCGCTGCTTCTTATACCTATGGACCACATCGGCAACTATCGTCGTGTACAAATGGCCCAAGTGCGGAAGGCTGTTCGCGTAGTAGATCGGCGTTGTTATGTAGAACGTTTCCATTGATGAAAAAAGAAAGAGTGTAGCGTTTCGGCTGGATTTAATCCACACGCTGCACTCTGCCTAAACTGCCGCTGCAGCTAGTTTCCCATGCGTTTTTTATCCGCTCCTGAGAACTCGTCCGTGTCTTTATATCGCGGCATCGCCGGGGCGTTTGCGATCTTCAGGCCTATCGCCAGCCCGAGTTCCGCATTCTGGACCATTGCTCCCGCGTCCCACCAATCGTAATACTGATCGGAGGCCTGATGGTAATACTTCGCAGTGTAATTACTGAAGAAATTGAGCGCCTGCCCAGTTAGCGGGGTCACAAAATCGTCGCCATGTCGCAGCGAAACGGCAGGAACACCAACCTTCGCGAAAGGAAAATGGTCCGAGCGGAAAAAGAATCCCTGTTCCGGACGCATGTCACCCTCGAGCGTCATATTTCGTTCGGAAGCGACAGATGTAACGAGATCTCCCAGCGTGGAGCGTTCCGATCCAAGGGCCGAGAAATCTTTCGTGCGGCCAAAAAAGTTAACACCGTCGATGTTCACGTTCCCGGCGATCTTATTTAGCGGAATTAGCGGATTTGCGGCGAAATACTCGGCACCTAAGAGGCCCTGCTCCTCGGCTGTCGGGAAAAGAAAGTAGATCGAGCGCTTCGGACGCTGAGCCCGCGGCAGCTTTTTGATGGCCTCACCAATGCCGAGGACGGCAGCAACGCCCGAGGCATTATCATATGCTCCGTTATAAATGCGGTCGCCGCCCGCATCAGGTTCGCCAATTCCGAGGTGGTCCCAATGAGCCGTATATAGCACGTACTCATCCCGTAAATTTTTATCAGAGCCTTCGATCTTTCCAACGATATTCGGCGATTCGAATGTCCGCATATCGGTCTTCATGTCGATCTTCACGCGGAGATTTGTCTTAACGGGACGAAAGTTTCGTGTTGCCGCCTTTGATCTCAGCCCGTCGAAATCAATTCCCGCCTGCCGCATCAGCGCGTTCGCCGCGGAATCTGTCATCCATGACATCAGGTTTAGGAACGGCGTTTTATCGTTAGATCCGCGAGCGATCTCGGAACGCGGACCGCCGAAGGATGTGCGGACAACATTCCAGCCATATCCCGCAGACTGATCGGTATGCACCAGGATCACACCGGCAGCGCCGCGGCGAGCAGCTTCTTCGTACTTGTATGTCCAACGGCCGTAATATGTGAGTGCCTTGCCGCCAAACAGGTCCGGCTCATCGGTGGTCGCGGGCGGATCATTGACCATTATCATCAGCACTTTTCCGCGGTAATCTTCGGCCGGGCCGCTGTAATCGTTCCATTTATAGAGCGGTGCGTCGATACCGTACCCCATGAATACCAACTCTGCGTCCACAGATACATTCGGCGTTTGCGCACCGGTGGTTGCCACGAATTCATCGCCAAACTTGAAAGTGTGTGTCTTGTCCCCGGGCCCGGTCGCCGTCAGGCCCGTCGCCGGATCGACTTTCACACCAACGAGCTTAACGTTCTGGAAATAGCTATCGCCGTTACCCGGCTTGATGCCCGCCTTTCTCATCTCGGCAGCGATATAGTCGGCAGCCTTTTTGCTTCCCTCGTTACCGGGACCGCGGCCTTCAAATTCGTCAGCGGAGAGACGTTTCACGCGTTCCCGTATCTTAGAACCATTCAGCCGCGAGCTGAGGTCCTGGGCTACGCCGGTCGAAAGTGCGAAAGCTATTAAAAGAAAAGCCGAGATATATCGTTTCATAATTTAAAGTTGTGATTTAACTGTCGCCTAGCGACACCTCAGGTTTTACTTCACCGTGATCAGCCTTTTATCAAGGCCATCGCTTCTGCTCGGGTGCGCGGATCCTTACGGAAACCTCCGAGAACGGCAGATGTGATAGTAACAGCACCGGGCTTTTTGACGCCGCGGAGCGTCATGCACGTGTGTTCAGCCTCGACGACGACCATCACGCCGATCGGGTCGAGCTCGTCGAAAAGAGTTCCTGCTATCTGCTGGGTCAATCGTTCCTGCACCTGCAGACGCCGCGAGAATATTTCAGCTATTCGAGCGAGTTTGGAAAGCCCCACGATCCGGCCGCCTTTTGGAATATACGCGATGTGGCATTTCCCGACGAACGGGGCAAGATGGTGCTCGCAAACAGATGCGATCGATATGTCTTTCACCAGCACCATTTCGTCATGTGAATCACCCGGCAGCGGAACGATATGTTCTTTGGCGTCTTGCCACATGCCCTCGGTTAGTTCAGCGTAGAAATCCGCAACGCGTTCCGGCGTTTTCACCAACCCGTCGCGATCGGGATCCTCGCCCATGCCTTCAAGCATCAGCCTTACGCCCTGCGCGATCTTTTCCCTGTCAACTTTTGATTTTATTTCAGCCAATGTTCACCGCCTTTTCCTCGATATCGAAGCTCTTTGCCCGAACGGAATCAGCCACCACCTTCAACGGGACTCCATGAGCCGCCGCGGCCGCTTTAAGATCTTCGAACTCGGGCTGGATGTTTCCGGTTGAGCCACCGGCTCCGGCGACCTTGACGGAAATATCGCCGTATTCCGTCGTGACGGTTCTAAAACTCCGTTCAACCGCATTTCTTTCGATCCGCTGAATGCGCACGCCGAGCGTCGTGGTCTCAGCATAAAGAAGATCCAACATCCTCTGCTCATCCGCAGCGTTTACCAGGACCGAGATCATCGTCGCCGGGCGGTTCTTCTTCATCTGAATGGGCGTGAACCAGCAATCCAGAGCACCGGCCTCGAAAGCCTTTTCCATCGTGTGTCCGATGAACTGCGGCGACATATCGTCGATGTTTGTCTCAAGCAGCGATAAGCGTTCGTTGGCCGCACCGACATGCTGTTCCGTGGTGCGGCCGATCATTATCCGGAGGACATTCGGGAATTTGTCGTATGTTCTGGTGCCCGCTCCGTACGCCGTTTGCTCAAGTTCCATCTTAGGCAAAGAGCCGTAACTGCTACTAAGCGTTGAGATTATCGCGGCACCTGTTGGCGTTATAAGTTCACCGATTATCTCTGTCGAATATATCGGAATCTCCCTAAGCAGATCAGCGACTGCGGGCGGCGGCACCGGAAACTTACCGTGTTCCATTTCCACAAAACCGCTGCCGACGTGTATCCGGGAACAGACGAACTGCTCGATACCGAGCATCTCGAAACCGATGCACGACCCAACGATATCGATCACTGCGTCTAAAGCACCGACCTCGTGAAAGTGGACCTTCTCGACCTGGATGCCATGAACTGCGGCTTCGGCTTCGGCAAGTCGACGAAAGATCAGGACCGAACGCTCTTTGACCGTTTCGGATAGATCAGAACCGCTGATGATCGACTCGATGTGATGCAGATGGCGATGAGCCTTTTCGTCCGGGACCACAACATCGAGGTGCTTGGCCGAGATCCCGGATCGGTCGACGGTCTCAAGCTTAAGATCGAAGTCAGGTATTCCGAGCTTTTGGAGTTCGTTCGTCAGCAACTTCGAATCGACACCTGCCGCGATCAAAGCGGCAAGGATCATGTTTCCGCTGGCACCAGCGAAACAGTCAAAGTAAAGCGTTTTCATAAAAGTAAAATTCTAGCCCTTTTGCCGTAAAACAAAAAACACCGCTCCCGCTACTTCCATAAAGACGAGCGCTCTGAATGCGTAAAAAATGATGGGAAAGGCAGATAACAAAACAGAAAAGTCTCGTGACAAAAGAGAAATGTCACGTAACAAAAGAGAAATGTCACGTGACAAAAGACAAAAGTCTCGTGACAAAAAGGAAAAGTCTCGTGACAAAAGTAAAAAGTCTCGTGACAAAAGACAATAGTCTCGCGACAAAAGTAAAAAGTCTCGTGACAAAAGACAAAAGTCTCGTGACAAAAAGGCAAAGTTACGCAACAAACAGAAAAAGTTAGTTAAAGAATTTGAGAGATCGTGTACTGAACGGCGGAAGTTTCCTAGCGTTCACTCCTAATTTCGGGTGGATATCGGTGGGCCACCAAACGAAAGATCGCCAATTCATAGATTAAAATGCTTAAGATCCATCGGACTCACCACCCGCGATACGAAAACGCAACTTATTCCGCGTAGATTGTTGTCGGAGGACCTAGAATATGACATTACGCAAATTCCCGGCTTTCATCGGCGTCGTCGCCGCTCTCTTAATGCTATTCGGCAACCTTAATGCGGCCGGCGACATACGGATCCGTTTTGCGAAAGGCCGAACCTCGGCGACCGTTAGCGGAACTGTCGCGACGGGCGGCCGCGTCTGCTATTTTGCCGGTGCGAGGAGCGGGCAAACGCTGACCGCGACCATCAGTTCGCGATCTGGCAAAGTGCAGATCTTGGAAAGCGGCGAGACAAGCTATACATATCAGGTCGAGGTCACCGGTGATCAGTCGATCTGCGTCGATAATATCGGCAATGCCACACGTTATTCTCTGACGGTTGCGATCCGTTAGTTTTTGAATTGCCGCTCGCGGCTCGTATAATCTCTGTTTCCGCCGCGCGACGCGTCGTGACGATAACAGATGACAATAATCGAGCTGCAGCAACAATTGCGTGACGCGGTGCGAACCGCAGCATCAGAAAAATTCGGCATTGATCTGGACCAGATAGCTTCTGAGATCCCGCCCAAGACCGAGCTAGGCGATCTGGCATTCCCGGTCGCATTCGAACTCGCAAAGCTGATCAAGCAATCAACTGGCGAGAAGCAAAATCCGCGTGCGATCGCCGAAACGATCAAAGCCGAGATAGAAAAGCACGAATTTGTCGACCGCGTCGAGATCGCCGGGCCCGGCTATCTGAACATCTTCTATTCTCGGGCTGATTTTCTCGTCCGTAACCTCAACAATCCTCCGCTCCCGGCCAGCGCGACCGATAATTCGGCAAAGGTTTGCGTCGAACACACTTCAGTTAATCCAAATAAGGCCGCACACATTGGCCACGTACGGAATTCGGTTCTCGGCGACACGTTTCAGCGAATACTAAAGGCCACCGGTAAGCGGGTCGAGGTTCAAAATTACATTGATAACACCGGCGTTCAGGTAGCGGACGTTGTCGTTGGTTTCATGTTCATCGAGAACATGAATTTAGAACAGATAAAAGCTCTAGATAATGAGCTTAGATCTGTCGGTAAAACGTTCGACTACTATTGCTGGGACCTATACGCGCGCGTCGGTCAGGCATACCAAGTTGATGAAGACCTAAAGGCCAAACGACCCGAGGTCCTTCACTTGATCGAGGCCGGTGACAACGAAACTGCCGAACTTGCTGATTTCGTTGCTACCCGCAACGTCGAATGCATCGTCGATACGATGGAACGGTTCGGGATTCGCTATGACCTGCTGCCTCGCGAATCAGAGATCCTGCACCTCAAGTTTTGGGATAAGGCATTCGAGCAGATGAAGCAGCTCGGGGTTATCCATCTGGAGACCGAAGGCAAGAACGCCGGTTGCTGGGTAATGCCTTTTGAAGATCATGCGGGCACCGATGAACACGAGTCTGACAAGATCCTTGTTCGGTCGAACGGCACGGTAACCTACACCGGCAAGGACATCGCTTATCAGATGTGGAAGCTTGGTATCCTGGGAATGGATTTCCACTACAAGCGGTTTCACACGTACGCAGACGGTCAGGAAGTTTGGATAACGACCGCTAACCCAAAGGAAGCTGACGCAGGCAAACCCGAATTCGGGCATGGCGAAACTGTCTATAACGTCATCGACACTCGGCAATCGTACCCGCAAGATATTGTTAAACAGGGCGTTGCGGCGATCTATCCTGAAAAAGGCGAGGCCGCGAGCGTGCACCTTTCTTACGAAATGGTCGCTCTGTCGCCCTCTGCCGCGGAGCAACTCGGATTCGCACTGAGCGACGAAGACCGCTCGCGCAGTTTTATAGAAATGAGCGGCAGGAAGGGCCTTGGTGTAAAAGCAGATGACCTGCTTGATCGCCTTGAGCAAAACGCTCTCGCTGAGGTGGAATCGAGACATCCGGATGCGCCGCAAGCCGAAAAGACGATCATTGCTCATCAGATCGCGGTCGGCGCCCTACGTTATTTCTTGCTCAAGTTCACACGGACCACCGTGATAGTGTTCGATTTCAAGGAAGCTCTGTCGTTTGAAGGCGAGACAGGCTGTTTCTGTCAATATTCGGCCGTTCGAGCCAACTCCATTTTTCGAAAACTTGAAGAGCGCGGTGAATCGCTCGACGCGATCAAAGGTTCGCTGACAAACCCCGAGGCGTTGAACGCGGTCTTTTCGTCCGAAGCCGGCAGCGAAATTTGGTCGATGCTCACTCTTGCTTCACGCCTGGAGGATACGGTGCATCAAGCGGCCCGGGCCAATGAACCGGCAATTTTGGCGAAATATACATTCAATCTCGCCAAAGCCTTTAACTTGTTCTATCACCACCACAAGATATTGCCCGAACCGTACGCAATAAAGCGGGCGACGCTTATTGCCGTTGCTGATATCGTCCGCGGTTCACTCACTGCAGCACTAAAAACAATGGGAATCAGCGTTCCTGACCGAATGTAATTGACAAACGCACCCAAATTTTGTTACTAATTTCGTGCATGACTATGAACCGAAACATCGAGATCGCCCTAATGAGCTGGCATAGCTGGCTTTTGCGCGCGGTCTATCCTCCAACGATCGTTTCTGTCCACGACTCCTAGGTCAAAGTCAGATTCTCCGTTTCCGAGCAATACCGCCGATCCAAAAAGATCGGCGGTTTTTTTATGCACGATATACAAGAATTTCTTACAACGCCCTCGATAGCGACGGTTCTGCCCGTGGTTGAGACGATCAGTGCCGATCTACTAACGCCGCTCGCGGTCTACTTGAAATTGGCTTCGGGAGAGACACGGTCATTCTTGTTGGAATCGGTCGAGGGCGGCGAATCGCTAGGAAGATTTTCATTCATCGGCGTGAGGCCGGAATTTACTCTTACCGGAAATGACCGGTCGGTATCGATATCAGACGCGGGAGGCACTACCAATCTCTCAGTTTCGACGATCGACTTCCTTCGCCGGCATTTTTCCGAGAATCGGCTTACTCCCGATCCCGGACTTCCCAGCTTTGCCGGGGGTGCGATCGGCACGATGAACTTTTCATGTGCCAGATGGTTCGAGCCGTCATTGGAAACATCCTTGAGCGGGTCAGAAGACGAGGCCGCTTTCTTGTTTTGCCGGACCGTCGTCGCGTTCGATCACGCAAAGCAACTGATTAGTATCATCTCGCTGGTCTATAGCCAAGATGCAGAGGGCAACGACGAACAGCTACGCGATCTCATTGAAAACGCAAAGGCGACTAACGCCTCGATCCGCAGACGTTTAGAAACTGCACCGGTGGAGCTGCCCGACGAACATGCGCCAATGAAAGATGCGAGCGTTACGTCTAATCTCTCACGGAAAGAGTTCACCGACGCCGTCGGAGAAATTAAGTCTGCTATCTTCGCAGGCGATGCTTATCAGGTAGTGCTGTCGCAGCGATTTACACGTCGGACAGCCGCGTCACCCGTCGCTATCTACCGTGCAATGCGTTCGATAAACCCTTCGCCGTATATGTTCCTTATTAACTTCGGGGACCGTTCTGTTATCGGTTCATCTCCTGAAATGCTCGTACGCGCAAGCGGTCCGAGTCTCGAATATAGGCCGATCGCCGGAACTCGGCCGCGAGGCTTGACACCTGATGAGGATGATTCTTTTTCTGAGGAAATGCGGGCCGACGCGAAGGAGGTCGCCGAGCATATGATGTTGGTCGATCTCGGCCGAAACGACCTCGGCCGCGTGGCGGATTTCGGTACCGTTTCGGCATCCGATGTAATGAGCGTCGAGAAATACTCGCATGTTCAGCATCTGGTGACGCGTCTCACGGCGAAACTAAGTAAAGGTCGCGATCGGTTCGACGCTCTTGCAGCGTGCTTTCCGGCCGGCACTGTATCGGGTGCTCCGAAAGTCAACGCGATCAAGATGATATGTCGACTCGAACCGACACCGCGTGGCCTGTATTCAGGCGCAGTCGGATATTTCGATTATGCAGGCAATATGGACACTTGTATCGCGATAAGGACGATGGTCGTTGAGAACGGCATCGCACATATTCAGGCGGGTGCGGGTATCGTCGCCGATTCGGATCCCGATTCCGAATACCGGGAAACGATAAACAAGGCCTCGGCATTGATCCGGGCCATCGAGGCAGCTGAACAGCGATGAGCTCACTGTTGAAAAAATATGCCGGAAGATTTCACTCGCGACGCGGTCTCGATGTCGCCGATGCTGAATCGCTTCTCGATGCGCTGATCTCGTCCGCAGATGAGGCATTGATCGCCGAAGTGCTGCAAGCGTGGAACAAAAAAGGAATAGAGGAAGACGAGATATTCTGTCTAGCTGCCGTCATGCGTTCACGGATGAAGCGAGTCACGTCGGACCGGGAAGCTCTGGTTGATATAGTCGGGACAGGCGGCAGCCAGTCTAAGACATTTAATGTTTCCACCGCAGCGTCATTTGTTGTCGCGGGTGAAGGGTTCGCTGTGGCAAAACATGGGAATAAGGCCGCAACGAGCGCTTCGGGAAGTTCGGATGTGCTCGCGGAACTCGGCATCGAGCCCGCGATAGATGCATCCGCCGCAGAACGATGTCTGGAGAAAACGGGCATCTGTTTTATGTATGCTCCCAACTACCACGGCCTTTCGCCGACACTCGCTAAGGTTCGGCGCGGCCTTGGTTTTCCAACGATCTTTAACTGTATCGGCCCGTTGAGCAATCCGGCATCGGCCGGCCACCAGCTCATCGGTGTCTGGGACCGGAAACTCGTATCAAAGATGGGGAACGCACTCGCCAGTCTCGGGACGGTCCGCTCGTGGGTGGTGCATGGCGAGAACGGCCTCGACGAGATCTCACTTAGCGGAAAGACATTTGTTGCCGAGGTCACGGGCGACATGGTCCGGCAGTTCGAGATCGAGCCTGAACATTTCGGTATCACAGCCGGAAAGGACGAACACCTCAATGTGGAAAGTTCAAGGAAAAGTGCAGCGATGATCCGTGGCGTTTTGTCAGGTCAGCGAGAGATCGCCGAGGCCGAAGACTTGGTATTGTTGAACGCTGTGGCGGCCTTGCGGTTGGTAAGCGAAAACGGCTCGACCTCAAGTGCGGATGAAGTGCGAGACGGGCTGCGGGCAGGGCGTGCGAAGTGGAAGCTGAAAGAACTCGCGGCGGAGGCAGCCAGGTGAGCGCAACATATTTGGATAAGATCATCAGTCTCCGGCAGGCTAGGTTGCGTCGAGAAAAGGAGCTTCTGCCGCAGGCCGAACTTGAAGAGCGTCTCGACAATTCCGACCGTCGTGCCAACCGATTCTCAACCGCACTCGCTTCCCTGCCGGGTCCCCGAATCAT
This sequence comes from Acidobacteriota bacterium, assembly GCA_023389035.1. Lineage (GTDB taxonomy): Bacteria > Acidobacteriota > Blastocatellia > Pyrinomonadales > Pyrinomonadaceae > OLB17. The sequence continues at coordinate 30,075 of JAEWFC010000024.1, read as the reverse complement.
TGCCGAATTTAAGCGTTCATCTCCGTCGAAAGGTCCGATCAACGTTTCGTTGTCGCCGGTGGATGCGGCCGCCGCCTACCGTTCAGGCGGCGCGGCGGCAATGTCGATCTTGACGGAGCATGATCACTTTTGCGGATCTCTAGATGACCTGGTCTCAGTCAGACAACACGTCGATATTCCGCTGCTTCGAAAAGACTTTATCGTCGATGAATATCAACTGTTCGAATCGGCGGCGGCCGGGGCGGATGCGGTGCTGCTGATCGTTGCCGCTCTCGAGACGCGACAGCTCGGCAAACTGTTGGCGACCGCATCCAGGCTTTGTATAGATACGGTAGTTGAGGTCCACGATCGAAGCGAACTTGCGATCGCGACTGAACTCGGCGCCAAGCTGATAGGGGTAAACAACCGTGATCTCCGAACGTTTTCGATATCGATGGACGTCTCGCGCGAACTGATCGCAGACCGTCCGGATGGTGTGATCATGATCTCAGAAAGCGGCATCGATTCGCCGGAACAGATCGCAGAGCTGTCAGCCTCAGGGTACTCCGCATTTTTGATCGGCGAGTCTCTGATGCAAAGTTTGGACCCTGAGGCGGCGGTTCGACACCTAATTGGAGGTGAAGAGTGACAGTGGTTAAGATCTGCGGGATCACAAATTTCGATGATGCGATGGCAGCAAAGGACTTCGGCGCGGATTCGCTGGGATTCAATTTCTACGTCAACAGTCCTCGGTATGTGGAGCCACGAAAAGTTCGGACGATCGTAAACAAGCTCGGACGAATGGAACTCGTTGGAGTATTTGTAAATTCTTCGAACGAAGACGTGGCATCGACAGTAGAGATCTCTGGTATCAACACCGTTCAGTTTCACGGTGACGAATCCCCGGAATATGTCAGCAAGTTCCGATCGGCCAGCTGCGTGCGAGTGATCAAGGCATTGAGGGTTTCAGATCATTTCGATCCGGGAGCGGCTGCCGAAACCGGCTCGGACGCAATACTGCTGGATGGATACTCCCCGGCCGCCAGAGGCGGGACGGGCACTGTAGTCAATTGGGCCATGGCTCGAACGGTCAAGGCCGTCGTCAAACAACTTTATCTGGCAGGAGGTCTGACGCCGGAGAATGTGGCCAAAGCGATTCGCAGCGTTGAGCCATATGCAGTCGACGTAGCAAGCGGCGTAGAATCACGGCCGGGGAAAAAAGACCTTGCATTAATGGAGTCGTTCATCAAGAACGCAAAGAACGCATGAATTACGAACCAAATGAACGAGGACATTGGGGTGAGTACGGTGGACGCTATATCCCCGAGACACTTGCTGCGCCGGTCGACGAGCTAAGGGAGTGCTTTTTTCAGTGCCGTCAGGACCCTGATTTTTGGGCGGAATATGACCACATCCTCAAGCACTTTGTCGGCCGGCCATCACCGCTCTATTTCGCCCGGCGGCTCACGGAGATCGCGGGCGGTGCAAAGATCTATCTGAAACGCGAAGACCTGAATCACACCGGAGCCCACAAGATCAATAACTGTATCGGGCAGATCCTGATCGCGCGGCGGATGGGGAAAAAACGTGTGATCGCGGAAACAGGTGCCGGACAGCATGGCGTCGCGACCGCTACCGTTTGTGCCAATTTCGGTATCGAATGCGTTGTTTACATGGGCACCGAGGATATGCGGCGACAGCAGGCAAACGTGACACAAATGGAGATGCTCGGGGCCGAGGTCCGCGGCGTGGAATCTGGTTCGCGGACGTTAAAGGACGCGATCAATGAAGCTCTTCGGGATTGGGTGACGAATTTCGAATCTACCTATTACCTGATCGGATCCGCTCTCGGCCCGCACCCGTATCCGTTAATGGTGCGGGAATTTCAACGGGTCATTGGCCGCGAAGCTCGCAAACAGATCCTCGATATGGAAGGCCAGCTGCCTGATCTGCTGATAGCTTGCGTTGGCGGCGGCTCCAATGCGATCGGTCTTTTTCATGACTTCCTCGGCAATGAAGAAGTTCGAATGTGCGGAGTCGAAGCGGGCGGAATTGGAACGGATATCGGAGATCACGCCGCCCGATTTCTTCGCGGCAGCGTCGCCGGCGTGCTTCATGGAACAAAGAGCTATTTATTGCAGGACGATGCCGGACAGATCGCGACGACACATTCGATCTCCGCCGGACTCGATTATGCATCGGTCGGCCCCGAACATGCATTTCTGCACGACATGGGACGGATCGAGTATACGACCGCGAGCGACAGCGAGGCTTTGCAAGCTTTCGAAATGCTATCGAGAACGGAAGGCATCATTCCCGCACTTGAATCCGCTCACGCCGTCGCTCACGCATTGAAGGTCGCCGGCGATATGCCCAAAGACAGCATCATCCTGGTGAATCTGTCAGGCCGCGGCGACAAAGACATCGCGACTGTCAACGCGACGAGGAGCGAAGCATGAGCCGGATCGGGGAGGCATTCGAACGCCTGAGAAGTAAAGGCCGCGGCGGCTTCATTCCGTTCATCACGGCCGGTGACCCGGAGATGAATACGTCACTGAAGCTCGCCCTCGAACTTGCTGACGGTCCCGCGGACATTGTTGAGCTCGGTGTGCCTTTCTCCGATCCTATGGCTGACGGCCCGTCTATCCAGGCGTCATCGATGCGAGCTCTCAAAAACGGTGCGGACCTACAAATGATCGTGGGAATGGTCAAGGAGATCCGGAAAAGCTCTGAGGTCCCGATCGTGCTCTTTAGCTATGTCAATCCGCTGCTGCGGTACGGGGTCGATCGCCTAGCCGATGATGCCGCACGCGCTGGAATTGATGGGATGTTGGTGGTCGACGCCATCGAAGACGATGTTGCGGCTATCTCTTCAGCTCTTGCACAAAGAGGTGTTGATCTGATATCGCTTGTCGCACCGACTACTTCTGATGAACGTTTACGTTCGATCGCGGCAAATGCAGAGGGATTTATTTACGCTGTATCGAGAGCAGGTGTTACTGGCACGGGTTCAGAAAGCCCGGGCTCGGCAGCAGAACTCGTACGACGAACTCGGGCGGTAACGGACCTTCCCATCGCAGTCGGTTTCGGGATCTCTTCGCAGGAACAGGTAGCGGAAGTATGGGAATACGCGGATGCAGCGGTCGTGGGTTCTGCGATAGTTAATGAGATCGAACGCTCGATCGGCCGACCGGACCTGGTCGATCTTGTTGGGAAGTTCGCCCGGTCGCTGGTGCCGGCGGTTGCAAAACCAATCGGTGAATCCTAAAGTTAAAGGTTTACTGCAGTTATCGTAAACCAGCTTATTTTATGCTTATTGTAATGAGACCGGACGCAACCGCGGTCGATGTGGAACGCGTCATGGAAGTTATCGAGAGCCTCGGGTACCGCGGGCATGAACTGCCCGGCGAAAACCGCACGGCGATCGGCATCACCGGTAATAAAGGATCTGTAGATCCGACGCATTTTGAGAATCTCCCCGGCGTTGCGGATGCGATCCGTGTCACAAAGCCGTATAAGTTGATCTCAACCGACTTGAGGCCCGAGAAATCGGTGATACGCGTCGGCAATGCGGCTATCGGTGACGGTGAACTAGCGATGATCGCCGGGCCATGTGCGGTTGAAAACCCGGAGCAGGTGTTTGCGGCCGCCGAAGCGGTTGCGGCCAGCGGTGCGAAATTTTTCCGCGGCGGCGCATTTAAACCAAGAACTTCCCCGTACGCCTTTCAGGGAATGGGCGAAGACGGACTGAAAATACTCGGCGAGGTACGCGAGCGTTTTGGCCTAAACATCGTTACTGAAGCGATGGACGAGCACGGCATCGATCTGGTCGAGAAATACGGTGACTGCATCCAGATAGGCGCCCGCAACATGCAGAACTTCGCGTTGCTCAAATATGCGGGAAAGACTCGAAAGCCGATCCTCCTGAAACGCGGGTTGTCAGCCACGCTCGATGAATTTTTGTTGGCAGCCGAGTACATCATGTCCGAGGGCAATTACGACGTAATATTGTGCGAACGCGGGATTCGCACCTTCGCCGATCACGCGAGAAACACACTGGACCTTTCGATCGTTCCGGCGGTTCGCCGAGTCTCACATCTTCCGATAATCGTCGATCCGTCACACGGCACCGGGCACAACTATATGGTTGGACCGATGGCGATGGCTGGAGCCGCCGTTGGAGCCGACGGACTCATCATCGAAGTTCATCCACAGCCCGAAGCGGCTAAATGTGATGGAGCACAAGCCCTGACTCTGGTGCAGTATGCTGAGCTCGTCACCCGCCTCAATGCTCTTCACAACAGCTTAGCTGTATCGCCTCTTACTGTTCACGCCGATGCTAATAAAGCTCTAGTGAATTAACCACAAGATGGAAAGAAAAAGGCCCGCGTACGTTCCCGAAACGATACGCGGACCTCTTTTATTTCGTTTAACGCCTTTTGCCTATCTCGCCAAACGAAGCTTAAGTATAACATACAGTTGGAAATAGAGGCTCAGCACTGCCGCGATTATCAATAGTGTCATCGGCATAAACGCCGTCCACTCGGGCAAAAGTGTGCCAACTGCCTGGTTCAGAATAAGTCCTAGGGTCACGCCAAAAGCGGCCAAAAGGCTTCGCCCCATCACCCACCGCCCAAATTCAGGCCGATCTCCTGAAGACGGCAGAAAGTAAGGCAACACCGTGAACGCAATCAACGTCGTCGCCATCAATAAAGTGTCAAGACCGATCGACCATGAGCGTCCGAGATCCATTGCCAGAAAAACCAAGACAAAGGTTGTATCAAGGGCAAATAACGAACCTTTCGTATCTGTTTTCGACACGGCCGTTGCCGGCATAAGCCGAGCATCTTCGATTGCGGCGTAACTTGCGTTGAACATACTATCCTCGTTTTGTTGGTGAAACTACTTGCTCTCGCCCGGTCCGCTAAACTGCTTATAAGCAACACGGAAGAGTTCTGAAAGAGCCTTTGCTGTTTCAGGAGAAAGATTTTTATCTGCTCTCAAGTGGGCCTCAACGATCTCCGGCGTTGCTTCGTGCGGATAATAAACCACAGGTTCAACCTCAGATCCCGAGCCTGATTTGCTCATCACCCGGTCGATAGGCATCCTCAGCCAACCCGTCAGCCTTGCGATATTGTCCGCGTCAGGCTTCCCGGTCCCATTCTCAATACGCGATAAGGTCGATGCCGAAACGTTAGTTACGTCAGCAACATCTCGAAGACTCAGCCCGAGTTCCTCGCGTCTCCTCTTGATCGCTCGTCCGAGCTCCACTGTGTTTACAAAGTTGTCGTTCTTATAAGCCATATTTGCTATTTGCCTCCATGAGTCGTGAGTGTCATAGGTGCACTACGCATTTCATGGGTAAAACATAACACATGAAAATTTTAATTGCAACACCTCGTTTCACTCTTGCAACGAATAAAAGGTGTATGGTACGATGTTTCACAGATGGGACGGCTTCAAGATAGGCCGTCTGTTTGAAAATTGTCATATAGAGATCTGAGCTGCTAACTGCCTGCATGCAGCGAACAGGGCTCGGCATCCGTACAAAGGACGTTCCGAGAACAGGCACCGGAACAAGAAACCGTCCGACGCCGTTCGTTTTCACGAAAATCGAGGACAAGGAAATGAATAATCAAGAGACGCTGACAAAAAACAAGATCGAGCAGCCGGAGATCTTTGAGACCGAGATCGACCGAAACAATGTTTTTAACTTCACCGCAACGCTGAAGGAACTGCGAAACAACGTAGAACCGGAAATGGTCCGGCACCGCAGCGGTTGGCGTGATCGCGAAGGTAAGATGCGTACTATCGGGTATATAGAGTGGCACAGCGTAGCAGACGTATTAGACCGCACCGCCCCGAATTGGGGCCACAGTGTCAAGGATATTCGCACGGTCGGCGAATTCGTCATCGTTACGGTTGCGATCACCATCGACGGCGTGACGCGTGAGGGTATCGGCACGGGATCCGCCCGCAGCGAGATGGGGATCAAAAAGGCAGAACACGACGCCCTGAAACGTGCTGCCGTAAAATTTGGTATCGCTCGTGATCTTTATAAAAGAGAAACAGACGAGCCCGCAGCGGCTGGCGATGATGCCGCATCGACCGAGCCGGTGGCTCGATCGATCGCAGAATTGATCACGACGAAGCAACTAGCGATGATCCGTGCTATTGCGCGTGAACGCGGCGTCGATGCCGATGAGATCTGCAAACAGCAGATGAAATGCCGGGTCAGTGAACTTTCACGCCGAGCGGCGTCGTCACTGATCGATCGGCTTCAGAGTGAACCGACAGCTGTGCCATTCAAGAAGGCCGGCTAAGATATCTCCCATGCTGCCTTGGTTTTGAGTTGTGAGCGGCCGTCCTGTCTTGACCCTACGGCTGAAGTTATCCACACTCACAACTCAAACCTTTGCAGGTGTTCCGCATCGTGATATTCTTCACCGCTGGTCGCAAACCGTAAAATAATGAGTATCAACGAAGCATTGATGAAGCTCGAAGGCCGTTGGCTGGGCACTAACCGATTGAATCTTTCATGGATGCCGGATCCGATCAAGGAATCTGCATCGACTGCTGTTGTAACCCCGCGGGTCGCAGGTCAATGCCTTGAGATCGCATATACGTGGGAATATGAAGCGACTCGGCGTGAAGGTTTACTGATCATCAATGCGACACCCGGATCCGACACCGCACATGCGGTTTGGACGGATTCATGGCATTCTGCGAACGTTTTAATGATTTGCTCAGGGACGCTGGACGCGAGCGGCAGGTTGAATGTAAGCGGCAGCTATTCTGTACCCGACCATCCTGATTGGGGCTGGCGAACGGAGATAATACCCGGTGACGATTCTTTCCGTTATTTGATGTTCAATGTTACGCCGGACGGGGTCGAAGAATGGGCAGTCGAGACAGAATTCGAAAGGGCGTGAAACTCTTCACGCCCTTTATAGAATAGTCGCTGCCGCTAGAACTCATTTAGTATTCATCGCCGCAACTTCGCGTGTGCCGCTGAATTCCAGTGCCTCGGGGATCATTGCCGATTCGATCGTTCCAGTCATCGAATGACCATCCGCCTTTCCGTTGATGATGAAATCGACGGTCTGACCCTGGATCTCGGTAACGGCAGTAGCTGTTACATCGGAACCGCTTATACGTCCGCCTTTGATCTCACCCTCGCCAAGCATTGTTGTGAGATTCCCGTTCACTGAGTTCCCTTCCTGCTCGAGCGACATCTTGATCGAAACATCGCTGCCCATAAAGTTCAGCGTCAGGGTCCAGTCGCCCGCAAGATTTACAGGCTCTGCGTCCGAATCTTCATAATCTGACATATCTTTCCCTTTCCCGTCCTTATCAAAGATCTCTACATTGCTTGCGTAGCCGCGTGCCTGTTCCAATATCTCCCGAGCATCTCCGACGACGACCATGGCCATTTTTTCCGGGTGGATGTATTCGTTAGCCACCCGTTGTACGTCGGCCGCCGAGACGGCACTAACATGATCGCGGTAGGTCTGCAAATAATCGTGCGGGAGCCCGTAGAGTTCCTGATTCACGATCAAGTTCGTCAGGCCTTCCTGGGTCTCTGCACGGATCGGAAAGACGCCCGTCAGGAAATTCTTCGCATCGTCGAGTTCCCCATCGAGCACGATCTCGTTTCGAATGCGATCCAGCTCGTAGAAAAATTCCTTGATAGAATCACCGGTAACAGCTGTTCGCACCTCGGCGGTCGCTTCGAAGTCACCGGCAAGCCGCTTCGTATCGAGCCGCGTGTAGGCTCCGTAGGTATATCCTTTCTCCTCGCGCAAATTCATGAATACGCGGGACGACGCACCGGCACCGAGTATCTGATTCATCACGATCAGCGGGAAATAATCCGGGTGATCGCGTCGGATCGCGGCATTTGCCAGAACTATGTTCGACTGTGCAGATCCGGGGCGGTCGACGATCGTCAGTGTTCGTTCGGTCCGTTCAGGGATGGCGGGCATATCGTGCAGATGACGGTCGCCGGCTTCCCAATCGCCAAAATGCTCTTCTATCTCCAGTAGCAGCTCGTCTTTCCTTACGTCTCCCACGGCGATGAAAACTGCGTTATTCGGTAGGAACGCCAGCTTTCGTGCGTGCTCCAGCTGGCTTCGTGTCAACTTCTCGATATCGTCGGGCTTTGGTGAGATAACGCCATACGGATGCTTGCCGTAGACCAACTTGCCCACCTGTTCGTTCGCAAGAAAATTCGGCTGTGAACGGTTGAACTTTAGATTCTCTAAAGCATTCCGCTTGTACAGGCTAAGCTCGCTTTCGGGGAACGTCGGAGCGAAAACCACCTCGGCCAGCAGCTGCAGCATCTCGGGTGCATATATCGTCAACGCAGATGCAGACGCGATCGTGAAATCCTCGGACGAGTTCGCATGAAGGCTGGCACCGAGACGTTCGATCTTCTCGGCGAGTTCTCTGCTTGAATAATTCTCGGTACCTTCGGTCAGCATCGACGTCATCGCCGAAGTAAGGCCGACGTGCTCTGCAGGATCGTTAGCATCGCCCGAAAGAAATGCAAGCCGGTACGAGACCAGCGGCAAGCGCTCATCGTCGAATATCACGACACGCAGCCCGTTCGGCAGTGTCGTTCGAAACGCGTGCGGAATATTAAATGGTACGGGATCTAACGGCCCGGGCGATGTTATTCTTATTGCTTCTGTCATTAGTTTGCTCCGCCCGGGATCACGTCCAGCAGCGATCTGTTCTCGGTATCCATATTCTCAGACACGACCTTTCGGATCTGTTCGGGCCGCACGGCGAGCAGCTCATCGAGTTCGGTGTTTATTAGATTCGGATCGCCGTCATAAAGGGCGTATTCCGCTATCTGCTGTGCACGCGACATAGACGACTGCCGCATTCTGACGGCGTCGTTGATGAGCTGGTTCTGCAGTTTCATCATTTCATCGGCGGTCGGCCCATGTGCAGCGATGGCGTCGATCTCGGCCATGATCGTCGCGCGGATCTTGCTCAGGTCCTGTTCGGGTTTGGGGATCGCACCGACGAATATACTCGAAGGCCCGCGGCGTTCGTCAGTAAAACCAAAAAGCTGAACGACCGATTCTTCGCCCTTAACTAGTTTCTGATAAAGTCGCGAGCTTTCGCCGTCGTACAGCAGCTTGCCTGCTAAATAGAGTGCGTGAAATTCCGGAGTTCGCCGAGGCGGTATCTTCCAGCCAAGCAAAAATGCGGGCAGCGGTGCGTGCTGGTCATGCCACTCGCGATAATTTTCTGCGACCTCCGGCGGCTCCGTGACGTCGATCGCGGCCGGCTTAGGCTGCGAAGGAATATCGCCGAAATAGGTAGTAACCAATTCCCTTGCGGTCGCCGGATCAAAAGAGCCTGAGATCACAAGAACGGCATTATTAGGAGCGTAAAATACACGGAAAAATTCCTGCACGTCCTCTACAGTTGCATCGTCCAGGTCTTCCATCGAACCGATCGTCGAATGAGCGTTCGCGAAGTTCTTATAGATCATCGAACTCATCAGGTCGAAGATCTGTCCGTAAGGCTGGTTGTCGTATCTCAGCCGCTTCTCTTCCTTTACAGCCTCACGTTGGTTGTCGAGATTCTCCTGCGTTACTGCGAGTGAACGCATTCGGTCAGACTCGAGCCACAGTGCAAGCGGCAGCTGATCCGCGGGCATCGTTTCAAAATAATTTGTTCGCTCGCTAGAGGTCGTGCCGTTCATCGTGCCGCCGGCTTTCATTATGTACTGAAAGTGTCCGGCCTTCGGAACGTTTTCCGAGCCCTGGAACATCATATGCTCAAAAAGATGAGCAAAACCCGTGCGTCCTTCCCGCTCATTTCGCGAACCGACGTCATAGTAAACAGCGACAGCCACGACCGGGACGGCCGGGTCGCGATTCAAAACGACTCGTAATCCGTTATCGAGGGAAAACTCTTCGATCTCCAAGGGAGGAAGTTCAAATTTTAACGACATGAATGCATTCTACTAAAAATCGGCGGATGAAACGACAGTCGCCTGGCGGCCTATCGAGGGAACGGGGCGACCTTAGCTTTAGACCGGTCGCGACGTTTAAGGCGAGATTGGTCCGGGCCGTCTGCGAAGTCGTCCGGATACTCGAATCCGGCGGCAACAAGTAGCGAGAGAAGAAGGACAAACGTGATCGACACAGCACTGGTGTGCAATACAAAATCAAAAACGCTATGGATGAGGATCGCAAAAATGCCGGCAAGTGCACCGGTGGCGATCCCGCGGCGGATAAGATTGCGGGCACGCAAACCGCGCCGCCCGGCGAGATAAAGAAAATAAAGGAACGCCGCTCCGATCAGCAGGCCAGGGATGCCGGCGTCAGATAAGACCTGAAGATAATCGTTATGTGCCTGCTCAACACGAGCCAGGCCGCTGCCTTCATCAAACCGCGTGTAGGCAACCCCAAAAGCTCCCAGACCCGAGCCCAACGGCATGTCGGCCGCGATCATTTTCAGAGTAACGCCCCAGATCTCGAACCGGCCGGTTGTGACGTCCTTTGACCCTGCGGTGTCGACGATCCGCGTAAGCGAAGTGTCGCCTCCCACAAAGATCGCGCCACCGACGACCGCGGCGAGCAGCAGCAAGCTCATCGCTCCACGCAATACAAGCTTTTTGGTTCCGGAGCCGCGTGCCGTCACGATCACCAGAAAGATGACCGTCGCTAATAGCGCTACCAGTCCGCCCCTTGAGCCGCTCAACAAGAGCGAGGCTCCCATTAAGGCGATCGCCGTGACATACAGCAGCCGTTTGTCAGGCCTGATCGAACCTGCGAAAAGCATTCCAAGCGGGATCGCGATGAACATTTCCATCACCGCGGCGAAGTTATGTCGGTTCACGAATGACCCGAACGGTGCAAGTGCGTCGTAGATCCCGTATATCCTGTCAGGGCTTAAGACCGACTGCAGGATGGCGTAAAAAGCGTAGCCGAAACCGAAGATGGTAATGAACGCCGCCAGCTTTGAAATTCGCTTTGCGGAATCCAGAACGACAAGCGTAGTGGAAAAAAAGAATCCGAGGGCTAGAAAATGCAGGGCCGCGACCTGCGTCCAGAAAGGATCGTGCGATATCGTTCGAGCCACCGATCCGATACCTCCAACGTTATCGATGTACCCAAAAGGAATTACCTGTATCAGCCCGTAAAGGGCCGCTAGATATAAGGGAATTTGGAGCGGACTCAGGCTCTTTCGAATAACCCCGCTTCGCAAAGCGTCGATAGACCAAAGTATCGCCAGCACCGCGACGATAAGATAAAACACTGCGATCACCGGCTGATGCACACCGCCGTACGCAAGCGTCATAAACGCCATCGCGACGCAGATCAGTACAAATGAAGCTTTGTTAGCGATCGTCATATCCGTGCGAGGCTCTAAATCCGCTCCAGCTTAAAATCGTCGTACCAGATTATCCCGAGCAGCGGGCATTCTTCTCCGCAATATGCGCGAACGGTCCGAAGACTGATGCCTTCAGCATTGTCGGGTACCGTGAATTCGAGATTGATCTGCTGCCAGTCTGATGTGCCGGTCGCGAACGGCTGCGTGGCAGCGATCACGCTGTCGTCAGCGGTATTCAGTACCTCGAGGAAAGGCGGCCCGCCACTCTTCAGGTTCTCTGTCCGCAGCATAAACGATAGCCGATATCTGGCACTCGGCTGAACAGCGACGATCTGGGTGACGTTTGCAAAGTCGCGTTTATCGTAACCGCGAAAATTTATTTTCAGGCTTCGATTCCCTTCCCGCTTGACCGACGGATCGGTAGAAACGTCAACACGGCTATCGGTCCGCATCACTCGCCAGCCGAATAGCGTATCTTCCGGTTTTCCCAATGCCGACTCGAAACCTCCGTTCGTGATCTTTTCTTGTTGGGCCTCAGGATCGATCCCTGTCTGCCGTGCGAATTCGATCGCCTGTCGAAAGCGCCTTTTGTCGTGAAGGCCTTGTGCAATGACCTTTGCGGTCGCGACGTGCTCCGCCTTCATTTCGTCGGAAAGCGAGTTCCACATTCGCAGCGAATCTTCTGACGCTCCGCGAACCGCATAAAAAAGCGCGAGGTTTGCTCTAACTTCCGGTGTGTCTGCCGCGAGCTGCTCGACCCGTTGCGGGTCTTTGCCGAAATAGTCCCAGGCGAGAGAAAAGACCTGCTCACGATAGATCGCACTTTTTCGCGTCGCTTCCTTTAGCTCGACGAACGCATCGTCGGCGCGGTCCTGGCGAATGAGAAAATTCCCGAACTGCCAACGTGGAAAGGTGTACTCCGGAGCGACGTCGATAGCACGGCGAAAGGCAGTTTCCGCGTCCTGCGGACGATCTGCTTGTTCATAGGCACGCCCGAGTTCGATCCACCAGCGGTAATCTTCCGGCCCGAGACGAACTGCAGTTTCAAGCAACTCGACCGCCTTTTGCGAACCTTCTTCCGTGAAATCCTCACGTGCCTTGCTCGCAGCAAGCCATTTGGGCATCGGATCGGAAGGTGCAAGAGAGGCAGCAAGGTTCGCTACTTGTGCGGCGTTCGGATCGGTCGGGAGCGTCAGCTCAGAGAACATATTTCCCAGCTGCCAGCGGATAGCGAACCATCCAAAGATGAGCGCGGCAACTATCGCCGCGGCTGCTATCAGCCGGCCCCGGGTATTTCCTGATTCGATGATTATTAGAGGCTCGTTCATCCGTTGCTGGCAGCGGTTTCGTTAGCGTGTGAAGATCCGAAATACTCAGCTATCGACGAGACCACATATTCCTGCTGCTCGGCAGTGAGTTCAGGGAAGATAGGGAGAGCTATCGTCTCGCGGCCTGCACGTTCTGATTCGGGCATATCGCCCTCTTTACCGTCGAGATAGGCAAAGCATTCTTGCAGATGCAGCGGCAGCGGGTAGTAAATATCGGTCCCAACGCCCTTTTTTGTGAGGAAGGCTCGAAGCTCATCACGGCCTTCGCGCACGCGGATCACAAACTGGTTATAGATATGTCTGCAATTTTCGCGTTCCTTAGGGAGAATAACTGAATCGTCCAATCCCGCCGCAGAGAACAGCTCACGGTAGCGGTCTGCATTCGCTTTTCGCTTGTTAGACCATTCGTCGAGGTGCGGCAGTTTTACCCGAAGCACCGCACCCTGAAAACCGTCAAGCCGCGAATTCAACCCGACCCATTTATGGTAATAGCGCTCCTTAGAGCCGTGAACTCGCAGCGCGAATAGCTTTTCCGCGAGCTCGTCGTCGTCGGTCGTCATAAAACCGCCGTCGCCCATTCCGCCGAGGTTCTTTGATGGATAGAACGAAAAGCATCCGATCTCGCCCATCGCTCCCGCACGCACGCCGTTCTCTTCTGCACCGATCGCCTGTGCCGCATCTTCAACTATCGGAACGTTGTGTTTCGCGGCGATCTCCCGCAGCGCTGTCATATCCGTACATTGCCCATAGAGATGAACGGGCTGGATAGCTTTCGTCTTTTCCGTGATCTTCGCCGCGACCTGCGAAACATCGAGGTTATACGTTTCCGGATCAATATCGACAAATACCGGCAGTGCACCGAGCCGTGTGATCGCACTGACCGTTGCAAAAAAGCTGTACGGTGTGGTGATCACTTCGTCGCCCGCTTTTACATCGAGCGCCATCATCGCAAGCAGCAAAGCATCACTTCCCGACGCACAGCCGATCGCGTATTTGGTGCCGCAATATAAAGCGAGCTCCTTTTCGAGTTCGGCAACCTCGTTCCCGAGAATAAAGCCGTTCGAATCGAGCACTCGTCCCAGAGCGGCTTCGATCTCGGGCCGCAGGGCTGCATTCTGTTCCTTGATATCGAGTAAAGGTACGTTCATCCCAACGAATAGCTGCGAGCAGTAAATCAAGATATTACCGAAACCCGCCGCCATTTGCATTTTGGGGCCGCGTTTTTTAGGCTGAACGCGTGATCCCCGACAAGAAGACGCACACCGCCGAGGTAATCAAACGCCTGAAAAAGGCATACCCTGACGCTCATTGTGCGCTGAACCACACGAACGCGTTCGAGCTGCTGGTCGCGACGATCCTTTCCGCCCAATGCACCGACGAACGCGTGAATATCGTGACCGCAAACCTCTTTCGTAAGTATCGAGGGCCGCAGGATTACATTGATGTGTCACCTGAAGAGCTCGAGAAGGACATCCATTCGACAGGATTCTTTCGAAACAAGGCAAAGAACATAAAGGCGGCGAGCCAACGATTGGTTGAGGTGTATGGCGGCGAGATACCGCAGACGATGGACGAGATATTGACGCTGGGCGGCGTGGCACGAAAGACAGCGAACGTCGTGCTCGGCAATGCTTTTGGCATAGCCTCGGGCGTCGTCGTCGATACGCATGTTTCGCGGCTATCGCAGCGATTGGGTCTCACTGAACAGACAACGCCGGAAAAGATCGAACGCGATCTCGAACAGCTTGTCCCGAAAAAACATTGGATAATGTTCCCGCACTGGATGATCTTTCATGGCCGCCAGGTCTGCATCGCCCGGAAACCCAAGTGCCCCGAATGCGTGCTCGCAAATATCTGCCCGAGTCGTCCGCTTTTCTATCCCGAAATGTCTCCTGACGCGGCAAAAGCCTGAGTTGAGAGCCTTCGAGATCCATTTTTCCGCCGGAGATACTATTTTCTCTCTTCAAAATACTGATTTGTCTCTCAAAACTACTGATTTCTCCGTCAAAAATACTGATTTCTCTCTCAAAACTACTGATTTCTCTTTCAAAACTACTAATTTCTCTTTCAAAAATACTTACTTCTGTCTCTGAAATACTGATTTCTCCTTCAAAAATACTGATCTCTCGCTCTAAGTTACGGTTTTCTCGTCCGAAAATATTCGTTCCTCGAGCAAGATCAAACGCTTCACGGCTGATGAAAACTTCTCAGTGCGATGGATCGCGTCCTAGGGGCGAAAGATCGCCGAATTCGAATAGATCTTCGTACAAAGCCGCCGAAACATTCGACCAACGCAAAAAAGGCGTGGCCGAAACTTCAGCCACGCCTTTTTTCTGAGCGTTCGTTAGTTTAATTGCGAGCGGGCGGTGCCGGCGGCATCTGAGCGGCCGGGAAACGCGGCAGCAATTCGTCACGCATTGCGAGCTGGTAAACCGCTGCGGCGATGACGATAGCACTCTGCTGCAGGTCGGCCTCGATAACGCGTTCGAACGTGTCGAGGTTCGTGTGCCATGTGTGTGTGCCGTATTCGATCGGGTCAAGGCCGGTTCCGATCCCCGGCAGTCCGGCATTGTTGAACGCGGTGTGATCCGAACCGCCAATGTTGCGGCTGCGTGTCGTGCTCGCTCCTTCGATTCCCATGAACGAGTACGGGCCGACGATCTGCCTTAGCACGCTCGCAGTTTCCGGCGGGCCGAAGACCGTCATCGTGCGGATGCGGCCGGTTCCCGTGTCGTGATTGAAATAACCGCCAAACTTTGCCCAAGCAGGCTTCGGATTCTCTGCCGAGCCGAAATGTTTCGCGACATAAGCCTGCGAACCGAGCAATCCCTGCTCCTCGCCGCTCCAAAGCGCGACGCGGATCGTGCGCCGGGGCTTCACGCCAAGAGCTTTCAGGATGCGTGCCGCTTCCATCATCACGGAACAGCCTGTCGCGTTGTCGGTCGCACCGGTTGCTGAGTGCCACGAATCAAGGTGGCCGCCGAGCATTATCACTTCGTCCGGCTTTTCGGTTCCGACGATCTCCGCGACCGTGTTGTACGACGTCGCACCCTCCGGATACAGTTTGTTCCGAATATCGAACTCGAGTTCGACCGTGCGGCCGCTCTTTACCAGACGGTGCACGCGTCCGAAATCTTCGTTACGCATCACCACGGTTGGCACTACCTTCGTCGGATCGTAAGTGTTGTTGCTGAAAGCTCGGATCTGGCCGTGCTCGCGTCCTGCGTCGTTCACGCGAACGGCGACACCACTGTCGATCAAGAATTGATTCACCTGATTATTTACCTCTGGAAAAGGTAATGCTCCCGGTTTTGGTGCGGGCGGTGTGAACTGCGGGCCCTGAAACTGCGGTGCAGGAGCGTCAGGCGTGACGCGGCGCTTCGCTTCCTCGTCCGAAAGACGCTTTGCGGGCGGGTTGATGTTCACCGGAACGGAATTCGGATTCCCGTAAAAGACCACGCTGCCGCGAAGGTCGCCACGCACGCTGTTAAAGTATGCCGTCAGCTCTTCCTGCGTGGGGCGCTCCGGCAGCACGAAGTTAACTGCTTTCCCTTTCACAACGCCGGCTGTGCTGGGCGTCCAAGCGAGCACCTCGAAAACAAGTGAATCTTGAACGGGCGACGTGATAAACCCGGAAGCTCGTTCGTTAACCCAGCCGGGGCGGCCGAAATCCCACGGCTCGAGCGCCGCGTTTTCCATTCCCCATTCGGTCATTTGCTTTGCGGCCCATTCGCCCGAAGCCTTGAGCTGCGGTGAGCCCGTAAGCCGCGGTCCGTAAACATCTGTCAGGACCTGCAGGGTTTTCATTACCTGTGAGTTCTTTGTTCCTTCTTCGCGTATGCGATCGTAAATGTCTGCCGGGCCGGCGAGCTGGCCGATAGCCGCGGTCGGCAGTATCAATGCGTTCAGAAGCAGAAATACTGCTGCCGATCTAAAAGCTTTCCTAGTTTTCATGTTTGTTTTTCTTGTGTATTGCCGTAACGGCAGTTCTAGTTTTGACCGTGGATCTGCATTCGGATGTCGATCGGGACGAACGGAAAGGCGTTGACGAGCATCCTCGATCCTTGATTTGTTCTAATAATACTCGAAACGTCCTGAAATGTTTCATCCCGAGGGACATTTTCAGTTGAAAACATTGACCCTACCAACCCTCTCATCTATGATTTATAAGGGCTTCTCGTTCAGCCCCGCGAATAGTTTGACACTTCTCGCCATCTTAGAAAGTCATCCCGATCCGGACCGTACTCCGTCGTTTCCGCCGACGGGCCCTCAGTACGACTGTTTCCGAAATCCAGAGATCTATGCGTGATAACAATGAGAGCCGCCCACGGATCTCGAAAAGCCCACATCCGCGATCAACAACGCATACTTCCGAAATTGCAGACTCGCGATTCGATCAGGCGATACTAGACGCTCTTCCGGCTCACATTGCTCTGCTGGACGGTTCCGGAAATATAGTTGCGGTAAACAAGCGTTGGGAGCAGTTTGGCTTCGATAACGACTGCGTGAGCGGTGCAGCGGTTGGCGACAATTATTTTGCGGCCTCAATAGATGCTGCCTCAGATGGCGATGAGCATGCGGCTAAGGCGATCGATGGGATCCGGTCGGTCTTAAGCAATGCGGAAGAGCGATTTTCCCTCGAGTACCCATGCCATCCACCGGACGCTGATAGGTGGTTTCGACTGGACGTGTCACCTATCGGAAACGGGCCCGAAGCGATGGCCGTCGTAATGCACACTGACATTACGGATCAACGGCGAACTAGCGAACTGCAGCTTTCTACGCTCTCGGACCTCGCTGAACGTGTAAAGGAGCTCGACGTCCTGCATCGGACCGCGGAACTGTTGGGCCTCGACCCCATACCGGACGAACGCCTTTTTCAGGATCTGATCGATCTGCTGCCGCCCGCAATGCGCTTTGCGCGCCATGCCGCCGCCCGGTTGACAATTGGCAATTCGGTCGTGATGCACAGAGACTTTCCGAACATAAAGGTATCTGCATCTGCGGCCTTTGACGAAAAGTTCATCGGGTCCGGGCGTCTCGAGATCGGCTATACTGACGTGCCGAAAAATGTCGTCGGAGAGCTGTTCCTGCCGGAAGAGCGAAAGATGCTCGAATCGGTAGTCGAGATTTTGCGTTCATATCTTCTGCGGAGGAATGCGGTCGACCATATTCGAACCGGCCAGGATCGTTTAGGGAAACAGAATGACGCGCTTCGCGAGCTCACCCACGCCAACATCTGGCAAAGTGAAGATTCGTCGTTATCGCTCACTAAGGTAACCGAAACGGTGTCTGCTGCCATGGACGTTGACCGTGTGAGCATCTGGTGGTTGTCGGACGACAACACGGCGATAATCGCTAACGACCTTTACCAAAGCTCCGAACAAAAACATACTTCGGGCCAGAAACTCTTAGAGAGTGATTATCCTGCATACTTCGCCGCGATCGGCGAAAACGAAGTAATTGCCGCGAGCGATGCCATCTCGGATCCGCGAACGTGCGAATTCGCAGACCCTTACCTCAGGCCACAGGGCATCTCGTCGATGCTCGACGCACCCGTCATTGTGCACGGCTCACTCCGCGGCGTCGTTTGCTGTGAACACGTCGGCGAACGGCGAGAATGGACGCTCGCCGAACAAACTTTTGTTGTCTCGATCGCTAGTCTCGTTTCGATGATGGTCGCTCAGCGGGAAAAGACCGAGAGTGAGAGACGCGTGCGGACCACGCTCGATTCGGTCGCCGATGGGATACACAGTATCGATGCCGCCGGAAACATTCTCGGGCAGAATGCAGCGGCGGCCGCGATCTTCGGTGACGAGTCGCACGATCTTATCGGACGGAACTCGCATTCCACCATTCACCACCACAGGGCCGATGGCAGCAAGTACCCACTCGCGGAGTGTCCGATCCATAAGACGCTACAAGACGGAGTTCCCCGCTCAGTAGAAAACGAATTATTCTTCCGACCCGACGGTTCCTCGTTCCCGGTATCGTACAGCGTTTCCCCGCTGGTTGCCGGAAAAGGACCGATCCGGGGCGCTGTCATAAGTTTTCGCGACATCACCGAACGCGTTAGGGCTGAGAAAGAGATAAATGAGCAGCAGACCCTGATCAAAACGGCCCAGCGCATCGGTAATATGGGCGCGTGGCAAATGGATCTGGCCGTCGACCGACTTGACTGGTCTGATGAGACCTACGAGATCTTCGGCTTGGATCGTGAGACGTATGTTCCATCGAAAGAAGCGCTTTTCCGACTGATACTCGATGAAGATCACGAGCGAGTCTTGGCAGCCGATAGCTCGGCCACACCGGACGACCCGGAAACGGCTTATGAGTACCGGATCAGACGGGGTGATGGGCGCATCCAGTGGATCTATTCACGAGCAAAGACCGAATTTGACGACGCCGGCAACGCGCGCCGCCGGATAGGGATGATCGTAGACATCACCGACCGCAAGCGTAATGAATTGCTCCGCGATGTCGAGTCTGCCGCGCTCGAACAGATCTCTGCTGGAGACGCACTCGAAGACGTGCTTCGATCGATCTGTTTAGGTATCGAATCGATCATCACAAGCTCGGTTGCTTCGATCACTATTGTTGACTCCACTGAGACCAAGCTCCTTACGACGATCGGGCCAAGCCTGTCTGCCGATCTTCGCAACGTGACGAAAGATGTATCCATCGGCCCGAAGGTCGCTTCGTGTGGAACGGCCGCCTTTCGGCGCGAGCGGGTTGTCTCGTCAGATATAACTTCGGACCCGCTGTGGAAGGACTACGCTCATCTTGCCGTTGCGGCAGAACTGAAAGCGTGTTGGTCCACCCCGGTCATTGACGCGAATGGCCGCCTGCTCGCGACATTCGCTATCTATCACCCAGAGCCTCATTCCCCGTTCCCCGAAGATCTTGAAACGATCGAACGTGCAGCTAAACTGGCAAGCATTGCGATCGACCGGGACCGCCGGCAAAAGGAACTAACGGAAAGCGAAGGCCAGTTCAGACGCATTTTCGCGAACGCGGCGACTGGGATCGCGATCACTTCGCTCGACGGTAGGTTTCTGGAGGCCAACGACGCGTACCTCGAAATGCTCGGGTATACGGCCGACGAGTTGCGGCACCTGTCATTTGCTGATATTACGCATCCCGACGATCTGGATCAAAATCTCACGCAGGTTCGGGAAGTCATCCAGGGCACCCGATCAAAGCTCGACCTGGTCAAAAGGTATATAGCCAGGGACGGCCGCAGCGTTTGGGTCCGGCTAAGTGTCTCGCTGCAATATGATCTCGACGGCACGCCTTCGGGCCTGATCGGAATAACTGAGGACATAACGAAACAGATCGAGGCCGAAGACGCTCTCAAGCGCAGCGAGGCGGTCGCGAAGTTTGCATCACGAGCGAGCAGCCTTGGAGCATGGGATGTCACCCTGCCTGATCTGAATGTGACGTGGTCGGATGAAACCCGGGCGATCTACGAGCTCGAACCCGACGATTTCCCCTCCGTCGAGGAAGCTCTCGGGCGTTATACGCCGTCGACACGCGGGCTGGTCGAGTACATGTTCAATCAATGCCTGAATGACGGAACTCCCTTTGATATAGAGGCGGGCCTCACTACTGTCAAAGGCAACGATCGATGGGTCAGAGTGATCGGTGAGGCAGTGCGTGGCTCGAACGGTGAGATCACGGGCGCGCGCGGTGCGATCCAAGATATTACGCACCTGAAAACAGCAGAGCGTAAAATGGCGGCGATCGCACATCGTCTGAACACGACGCTCGAGAGCATGACCGAGGCATTCGTCATTCTCGACGCCGACTGGAACATCACCTATTGGAATCGCGAAGCCGAGAATGTGATCGGGGTAAAGCGCGAAGACGTGCTCAATAAGAATTTATGGGATCTCTTTCCCGCCGCTCTTGACCAGAAATTCCATGCCGAGTACCAGCGTGCTCTCCGCGAACAAGTACCGGTCGCATTTGAGGAATTGCTGACCCCGCTGAATATCTGGCTCGACGTGCGCGCGTACCCGACCGACGAAGGGCTCGCGATCTATTTCCATGACATCACTGAAAAGCGAGCCGCCGGCGAGGCACTGAAAGAGAGCGAAGAGCGTTTCCGCAGCGTCGTCGAAAATACACCGCAGGCTGTCTTTATCGAGGTTGACGGCAAGTTCGCTTATGCAAATCCGGCGGCTTTGACCCTTTACGGAGCCAAGGATCCGGACGAACTGATCGGTCAGCCGATCATCGACCGATGCCATCCTGATTTTCGAAAGATCGTCGGTGAACGGATACGCTTCCTTACCGAAGAGCGCCAGGCTTTGCCGATGCTCGAACAGGCTTTGGTCACTCTCGCCGGTGATATCCGGTATGCGAACGTTACACCGATGCCGTTCGTCTATCAGGGCCAGCCCGGTGCACTTGTATTCGCGACAGACGTGACCGAGCGGAAGAAGGCCGATAAGGCACTTCGTGAGAGCGATGAAAAGTTCCGGCAGCTCGCCAGCAACATCGACGACGTATTTTGGATAAGGTCTGCAGACATGCAGCAGGTCCTATATATCAGCCCCGGATATGAGCGCATTTGGGGACGGCCCGTCTCTGATAACGCCGAAAGCCCAGACCGCTGGCTCGACTTCGTCCTCCCCGAAGACCGTGAACGGGTGAAAAAATCCTTTGCTCGTCTGATCGAGTTCGAAGAACAGATCGACGTCGAGTACCGGATCGTTCGTTCGGACGGCGAGATCAAATGGGTTCGATCTAGAGGCTTTGCTGTTAAAGATCCGGCAACCGGCGAAAGGATCCGCAACGCCGGTATCGTAACGGACGTTACTGAGAAGAAGATCGCTGAAGCTCAGATGGTTGCGAGTGAGCAACGGTATCGAACGTTGTTCATCTCAAATCCGCTTCCGATGTTCGTCTATGACTGTGAGAGCTACAAGATACTTGATGCTAACGACGCTGCGGTTTCGAGTTACGGTTATTCCCTGGCGGAGTTTAGAGAACTTGACCTGATCGGACTTCACCGCGAAGAGGACCGTGAGTCGCTTCTTGCGACGATCAAGAAGGTCTCAGGCCCGATAAGAAAGCCCGGCATTTGGCGGCACGTTCGGAAGGACGGATCCCACATCGACGTAGAAGTTACGACGCACGACGTAAACTTCGACGGCCGGCGTGCCCGGCTCGAGCTAGCCAATGATGTCACGGAACGGATCAAAGCTCAGAAAGGCATGTACGAAAGCGAGGAGCGGTTCAGGCTGCTTGCAAAAGCAACGAACGATGCTATTTGGGATTGGGACCTCAAGACAAATAACTTGTGGTGGAACGACGGCTTCGAATCCATCACCGGTTTTGCCCGTGCCCACATCGAGGCCTCGATCGAGTGGTGGGGCAACAACATACATCCCGAAGATAGGGACCGTATCGTCGCCGAGGTCGAGGAAACCGTACGGTCCGGCCATGAATCATGGTCCGGCGAATATCGCTTCGGAAAGAGCGATGGCACTTATGCGTTCGTTCTCGACCGCGGATATGTGATCCGTGACGACGACGGTACGCCAGTTAGAATGGTCGGCGGGATGACCGACCTAACCGAAAGACGCTCGCTGGAGGAGCAGCTGCGGCAGAGCCAAAAGATGGAAGCGATCGGCCAACTCGCCGGCGGTATCGCTCACGATTTCAACAATCTGCTTACCGTTATCAACGGCTACAGTGAGATGCTGCTTCGCCGTGACTTCGGCGATGAGCGTGCTCGCTCGGCTTTGACGGGCGTTCATGAAGCAGGAAAGCGCGCGGAATCGCTGACGCGACAGCTGCTTGCGTTCAGCCGCCGGCAGCCACTAAA
Organism: Acidobacteriota bacterium; assembly: GCA_023389035.1. Taxonomy (GTDB): domain Bacteria; phylum Acidobacteriota; class Blastocatellia; order Pyrinomonadales; family Pyrinomonadaceae; genus OLB17. The sequence goes on along the minus strand of JAEWFC010000024.1, from coordinate 7,575 downwards.
CCCAAGCGTGGTGGATCTAAATGGCTTGCTTGGCAGTCTCTGGAAGATGCTTGACCGTCTGATAGGCGATGACATCGAGCTTGACGCAAAATTTGCTGATGATGTCGCGCGTGTAAAGGTCGATGCCGGACAGTACGAACAGGTCCTTATCAACCTCGCTGTAAACGCGCGCGATGCGATGCCGGACGGCGGCCTCCTGCTGATCGAAACGCGAAACATCCTGCTCGACGACACCTATCGCGAGATATATCCGGAGGTCATTCCCGGCCGCTACGTTGAGACCTCCGTATCTGATACCGGGATCGGAATGTCGAAGGAGCTGATCGAACGCATTTTTGAACCATTCTTTACCACCAAGAAAGTTGGCAAAGGCACCGGCCTGGGGCTCGCCACGGTGTTCGGTATCGTAAAACAATCCGGCGGACATATCACGGTCTACAGCGAGATCGGTGTGGGCACCACATTCAAGATCTACCTTCCCGCATTGCCCGCTGACACTGCCTCAGAACCTGCACACGGAATGCACGTATTCGATATGCCTAGCGGCGACGAATGTATTTTGCTTGTCGAGGACGCTCCGGCCGTTCGTGCACTGCTGCGTGATTCGCTCGAGGAATGCGGATATAAGATCTACGAGGCGCAGGACGGCCGCGAAGCTCTGGACCTAGCGACCGAGCTCGGCGACAAATTGCGTCTGATGGTGTCAGACGAAGTGATGCCGCGGCTCAGGGGCCACGAGCTCGCGGCACAGGTCCGTGAGCTTATACCGTCGTGTGAGATCCTTCTTGTTTCAGGCTACACGGAAGAGTCAGTGCTGAAACAAGGGATACTCGACGCAAAGCTGGCATTTCTGCAAAAGCCGTTCACGCCTTCCCAACTCGCCAAAAAGGTCCGCGAACTTCTCGACAAGAGTTCATCGAATGGCCGGGATCATTGATGCGTTCGCCGCATCTGTAATATCATCGGCAAATGCAAAACGAAAACAAGCTGAGTACGCCCTATCGCGTCTCAGAACCCCGCTATTCCGTTTCATCGCAAATGGTCACGACGGCGTTCGAGCTTCCCGGGTTTCGCGTTACGCAAAACCTCGGCGTCGTCCGCGGCATAGTTGTCCGGTCACGATCGATCGTTGCGAATATCGGAGCGTCGCTTCAGACGCTTGTTGGGGGAAATATTGGAGCCTGGACACGACTCTGCGAACAGACCCGTGCAGAAGCGTTCGAGATAATGGTGCAGCACGCGTCTGAGATCGGCGCTAACGCGATAATCGGCGCACGCTATGACGCGACCGAGATCGCCGCAGGAGCTGCGGAGGTCCTTGCCTATGGCACCGCAGTAATTGTAGAGCCAACGGAAGATTCCGCATCCATATACGAATAACGTGATACGAATTGCCGCCATCGTTTTGACCTGGTTCGTCGCTATCGAACATCTCGGAATAATGGTGCTCGAGATGTTCTTCTGGGACCACCCGATCGGCCGCCGGATCTTCGGGATGACCCCTGAGGTCTCGGCCGCATCTGCAACTCTTGCAGCAAATCAAGGATTGTACAACGGCTTTCTCGCCGCCGGATTGATCTGGGGCCTCGTAGCTGATCGACGCGACATCAAGTCGTTCTTTCTCGGATGTGTCGTCCTTGCCGGCATCGTCGGCGGGGTCACCGCGAAAACTTCTATCGTATTTACACAGGCATTGCCAGCTCTCCTCGCTTTCGGCCTCACAATTGTGGCTAGCAAAATACATGTGGCCGATCGTTAGCAGGCACTTGCAGGAAGACATTTTGATTTCAATTCCCTTCGTCTCCGCATATTGATCAAGCAATGAGAAACCATCCGCTTTACCTAAACCTTGGTCTCGTACTCTCTTTCGCATTCATAGCGATCGCCATCGTTTACTTTTTTGCCCAGTTCCCTCAGCGCTATATTGTGATCCTTCTCACCGCGGTTCCTGCTACTTACCTGTGGGTGCGTATCCAGACGGCGAAGACATTTGTCGATAAGCAGATCGCGGACATTATTGGCGACCCGGGTGATCTCTTCGTGTTCTCCAGACAGTTGCCCGGCTATCGCTTTGTTGACATTCATAATGCCGCGGCGAAATATGCGGAAACCCTGTCGGCAGCAAAACTCGACACCCAGCATAACGAAGCTCTGGGTCAGGTGCTCAATGGCGAATTCTATACCGAGGCGAACAGAAGGATTCGTACGCCGGAATTTAGATCTCGACAGATAGGTCCTGACACCGAGGCGTTCTTTGCCGCAGATAATTTTTGGCTTGTGCCCCAGGTCTTAAGCACAACTGTCGGAGTAGTCAGGGTTCGGACTCTGGACTATACGAACGAAGTGATCATTGAGATCGCTGCAAGGGAAGCTGCAGATGCAGAGACCGCAATCACAAGCATTCTGGACAATGCCTCATCAAACAGTATCTACAAGAACCAAGTGTTCGAAGTTTCGTTTCAGCCGGAAGTTCGCGACGAATTCGGCGGTGTCGAGATCCGGGAAAGGATTGATCCCCAGTTTCTTTCTCAGCCGCCCGTCACTGAACACGATATCGTGACCGATGAGGAGACTGCGGAGGTGCTTAACCGTACGATCGTAGATTTTCATGAGCGGCGTGAGCAACTAAGAGCTCTCGGCCTTCCCGCGAGACGTGGCGTCATGTTTTATGGCCCACCGGGAACGGGAAAAACGTACACATCGAGATATCTAGCATATCGTCTCCGAGATGCGACAACGATCGTCGCCTCCGGCAATGCCTTGCTTCAGATCCGCTCCCTTTGCAATCTGGCACGGATGCTTCAACCCTCGATGGTCGTTCTCGAGGACGTGGATCTTGTTTACTCTACCCGGGAGACGAATTTCAATAACACTGCCCTTGGTGAGATGATGAACGAACTTGACGGTTTCAAACCCGACGATCAGATCATCTTTGTTCTTACGACTAATTCGATCGAACGAGTCGAGAGCGCGATCAAGGAGCGGCCGGGGCGTATCAGCCAATGCATATTTTTCGGGGCCCCGGGAGTCGATCTGCGGCGGCGGTACCTCGCGAACCTTTTGAAGGCGTATAATCTATCACAGTTGGATCTAGATCGAGTTGTAGCAAAAACCGACGGGGTAACACAAGCCTTTCTGAAAGAACTAGTCTTTCGCTCCGTTCAATTCGCCTCGGTCGATAGCGATACCAAATCAGCGAATGAGCTAAATTTGACCAATGACGTTTTCGATAGGGCTTTGAAAGAGATGCGATTATCAGCGGGTGTTGCAGGCGAATCGATAATCGGATTTCATGTAAAACCCGGCTTTTGACAGATTACGAAAGGACAGGAACCGATCGATCGCAGCTCACGATCTCACCGATGAGATCGTAATCGTGAGCCGCGGTGATCCGCACGTTGTAAACGGCACCGATCTCCGGCTGCAGGTCCTGCGGCATGTCGTTGATAAGAATGTAACCGTCGATCTCCTGGGCTTGTCCCTGTAGGCGGCCCTGAAATAGCAGGTCCGATTCCCGCGACAGGCCTTCGAACAGGACGGGAAACGTCCGACCGACCTTTGCCTTATTGATCTGCCGGCTGATCTTGGCTTGTTCCTTCATCAAGATACTTCGCCGCCGTTTCGCGATCTTCGGATCGACCTTATTCGGCAGGTCAAAAGCAGGAGTTCCCTCTTCATCCGAGTAGGTGAACACGCCGACGTTATCGAACCTGCAATTGCGGACGAACTGCATCAGCTCTTCAAAATCCTCTTCCGTTTCGCCCGGGAATCCTGTGATGAACGTTGTGCGGATCGTGATACCCGGAACGCTTTCACGCACACGGGTGATCAGCTTTTCGAGCGACTGTCGCGTGCCGCCGCGTTTCATTAGTTTCAATACGTTACGCGAAGCGTGCTGCAGCGGCATATCGAGGTACTTCACCGCCTTCGGCGTCTCTGCGATCGCCGCGAGAAATGCGTCCGATATGTGTGTCGGATACGCGTACATCACGCGCACCCATCCCAGTTCGTCGATCTCACCCAGAGCACGCACCAGCGCAGCGAGCCCATCGACCTGTCCGAGATCTTCGCCGTACCGCGACGAATCCTGTGCTATCAGCACGACCTCTTTCACGCCCTGCTTCCCAAGATTACGGGCCTCTTCGATTATCGATCCAAATCGACGCGATCGGAACGAACCACGCATCCCGGGAATCGAACAGAAAGCACACGGACGGTCGCAGCCTTCGGCGATCTTGATAAATGCCGTGTGCGATTCGGTAGCACGGAAACGCGGCGTATCGAAATCGTAAAGATATGTTGCGGTCTTATTGCCGACCGGCGTAAGGGTAAGCTGCTCCGCGTCAAATCGATTATCGGCGGCCTTGAGTATTTCGCCGACCTGAGATGTTCCGATGAAAGCATCGACATCCGGCAGTTCCTTTACCAGTTCGTCTCGATAGCGTTCGACAAGACACCCGGCGACAACGACGCGTTTTGCTTTACCGTCAGCCTTCATCGACGTCGCCTCGAGGATCGCGTCGATCGATTCCTGCTTTGCCGATTCAATAAAGCCGCACGTGTTCACCACCACCGTATCAGCATCGTCGGCATTATTCGTAATTTCATAGCCTGCCTCGGCAAGCGTGCCCATCATCACCTCGCTGTCGACGAGATTCTTAGGACATCCAAGACTGACAAATCCAACTTTCTTCATTTCTGATCTCGCGATGTGTCTGCGACTGCACGCAGCCATTCATCTATCTCTTGCGCCTCTGCTCTGCTTAATCCGGCCGCTCCAAACCGTACACGGTTATATCGCTCAGTAAGCTTTACTGCTTCAGGCATTCCTACGGCGTAGGCAAATTCCAGCGGCGTCTGATGCGGTTCTCGGACAAATCCTTTAGACGCGAGAGCCTCCTGCATCCGTTCGTAAAACTCTACGATCGACGCGTGCTTGCTCGGAAGGAGCGAGTTACGCAGCCTTGCCCAAACTTTCCATTTTAACGCCCATCGATACCCCGCAACAAACGCGATTATCAATAGTCCGAAGATCGCTGCAGTTCCGGCGGCCCAACCGATCGCCCTCAGGCTTGCTGCCGATCCGGCATCTCCCCGCAATTGGGCCCACCATTCCGACAAGAAAGCTCTGGCATCACCAAGCCGATCGGCCGTTTTCTCGTTGTAATCCGATATTCCGCGACGTATCGAAGTAAACAGTGACCGCTGCTCTTGGTTATCGAAAGCGACGAAGTACTGGATCCAGATCATCTCCATCGCCTCAAGATACTTTGTCACCGTGCCATAGAAGCCGCCCGAGCTTACTCCAAGATTCTGGCCCGCTGCCGGCGTAGGATCGAACGGCACCCATGCATCCTCGCCAGGAAAATAAACTTCGACCCACGAATGAGCCTCCCGCTGCCGAACTACATAAACATCGGCCGTTTCGTTATATTCACCCTGCTGAAAGCCGTTCACTACTCGCGTCGCGATCCCCTGCGTGCGTAACATTACCGCCATCGCGGTCGCGAAGTATTCACAGTGACCTTCGCGTACGTTGAAAAGAAAGTCGGACAGAGGCTGATCACCGCCCGCCTTTTGCTCAAGGGTATAACCAAAATCATTCTTCAGGTGAAACTCAACGAGCTCGGCTGCTTCCAACCGGCTTCGTGCGGTCTCAGTAAGCTGTTCGGCCCGTTCGACTATTCGCGGATCGAGATCTTCGGGAAGCTGCAGGTAATTCGACAACGACTTTGGATACGGCGACCTATCGCGGTGCAGATCATTCGCCGGCGGCAGCTGCGGATCGGAAAGTACTTTGTACGTCGACCGCTCGCCGGACCGCGGGAAAGTAATCGATCCTAGCGAGTCCAGATTAAGATGCGGGAAATTCGCCTGAACGGCAACAGGACGCGTCAGAGCAAAAAGCACCTGCGTATCGAGCGGTTCAAGATAAACTGTCTGGACTACAAGGCTGTCTCGCCCGGTCGCGTAGTCAACTTGAATAAGATCGCGATCGCCGCGGGCACGCGGTTCACGCACGCCCGGCCGCGATCGGCTCCACGATCGATTATCGAAAGTATCCAGGGCAATGCCGCGCCAACGTACCGGCTGGGTAAGGTTCTCACGATTCTCGATCCGCACTCGCATCACGACCGCGTCATTCTCTTGAATCCTCCCGATGCCGCCAAGACGGACCTGATCAGAGAATCCAGAAAACGTTGACACACCGCCAAGGCTGCCACCAATACCTGCGCCGCCGACACGCGGCAGCATAAAAAACAGCGGCACCGCAAAGATAACGATCAGCACGACAAGGCTTATCGCCGTCGCAGGCAGCCGCCGCATCGAGATGGATCCTGTGTTGCTAGACGCTACCGGCGCCGCGTTTAGCTTTGCCCGGCTTCTGAGAGCGTCTTGAGTACGGCGTATATCAAGCAGTATAACGGCCGCGGCCATCACCAGAATAAATGCTACAAATGACCCAAAATAAAGCGGACTGATGCTCAAACCCGCGGCCAGCAGTATCTGGAAAAATGCCATCACGTAAAGGAAGATCCAGTCACGAACGCCTTTACGCTGGAGCAGTTTGATCGCGGTAAGAGTCAGGATCAGGCGAGCAAGGATACCCGGAAGCATCGTCTCAACAGGCCCATTCGCGAAAATGCCGGACCGCCACAGAAGGTAGTAAACCGGGATCGCAAGCACTGTGAGGCCGGTGCCGATAAACTCTGACATCTGCCAGCCGGTTCGTTCCAACCAGATAGAAAGTCCAAATACCGCAAGAAACAACAAAACGCCGACCGGGCCGAAAGTACCCGCAAGCACCAAAGCCGCGAACCCGCAAAGCACCGCAGCATAAGAAAGCGTCCTGAAACTCTTATCGATCGACATCATTTAAAAACACCGAAATTTTTCCACGTGTTATATGGCTGCCATTTTGATTCAAAGCCTCAACGCCAGGGTGTATGTAGTTCCATATATCGAGAGTTTCCGCATTAGCAAAGATATTCGCAACCTTGTCTATGTTGTAACGAGTTTACAATACTCACGAAATCGCGGTCATTTACACAGTACTTCGCGAAAGCCCTCGCATAAACGATCGGCTAGGTATAAAAACTATTGCATTTTTACGGCATATGGCTTGCGAGACAAACTCCAGACGAGAATGCCATTCGAACTCTATTTGCCTATGATTGGCGAATCCGGGTCCGGGTGCAATTAAAAGTACTCGGAATGTACGTGTCACGATCAGCTGGAGGTCGGACAAAGTCTACCTCCATAGGTTGATGACGAGAAAGCAGATCGTTTCAAAGAAAGTGGAGGTAGTCATGAAAGTAAGAATTGTAACGTTGCTCGTAATCTCCCTCGTATTATCTATCTCAACTGTATCTGCCCAGCCGGGCAGAAAAGTCACCATTACCGGAATAGAACGTTTCGACCCGTTCGGGATCTTGGGCGCTCCCATCGGGCAATTTTTGGATTCCGGTGTAAACCTCCCCACATTGTTACCAAGTTAAATTGGAGTCCTCGGGTTAAGGAGAACTTGTCCGCATGACTCGCTCGGAGGCATGCCTCCGAGCGAGTCATGCGGAC